>NZ_CM182068.1:122500-1291146 GCF_059417845.1 Candidatus Pelagibacter sp. PS_34 | reverse complement strand
AAAAATTTGTAGGAATAAGGTCAGTTAGAAGCAAAATAATTTTTTTGCAATAAATAATTTTGTAAAAGCAAAAATAAATAAAATTAATATTTGCAATAAATAATTTAGTAAAAATAAAAATAAATTAAATCTATAGGTGATTCATTTCAAACGGGAATATTCTCTCTAAGCTGATATAATATTACAACCAAGAGGTGGTCTGTTTTAAATCTTAAAAATTATTTTGCCACAGTGTTGTTTGATTGAACGATTAAGTTTTACAAATTTAAAATCTATGATTGTGTGATTTATAAATTATGTTTCTTATTGTTTTACTAAATCTATATATAGTTAATCTAAAAATTTGATTTCTTATATGATGTAAGTATTATTAGTTGAAATTTAAAATAGTCGTATAAATTTATTATAAGCCTGAAATTTTCTTTGTTATTCTCGAAATGTTTCTTGAAGCATTTGCTTTCTTTATAATTCCAGTTTTTGCAACTTTCATTAACTCAGAGTTCAACTTTGGCAAGAATTTTAGAGCTTCATCTTTTTTCTTTTCTACCAGAAGAAGGTTCATTTTTTTTATAGCATTTCTGTACTTGCTCTTACGAGCCTTATTAACCAATGTTTGTGTAGCAATTCTTCTAATTCTTTTAATTGCTGATTTTGTGTTTGCCATAAGCGCAGTGGTATAGCTTGAGAATTTATACTGGTCAATAGAATAATTCCCTATTTTTGGCATGTATTACAAAAGAATGTTGACCTATTAGATATAATTATTTTCTGAATTTTCCCATTACATTTAGTTCTTAAGCAGCTTAGATTTTCTCTTTGATAAACCCTAAATTCTTTTTGGAAATTTCCACTTTTTCCAGTGATGTTTTTAAAATCTCGAATACTTGACCCTCCTTTTTTAACGGCCCTATTAAGTACACTTTTTGAATAAGTAATAATTTTTTTGCAATCTTGCTTGGTTAACTTTGATGCATAGGTAATTGGATTAATTTTGCATAAAAATAAAATTTCACTAGCATAAATATTTCCAATTCCTGATACAAATTTTTGATCTAATAAGAAACTTTTTATATCCTTTTTTTTATTTGTGAAATAACCAATTAAATATTCTAAGTTAAAATTTTTAAAAAATGGTTCAGGTCCTAAATGACTAAATCTTTTTTCAAGCTCCTTCTTGTTTTCTATAAATTTAAAAAATCCAAATCTTCTAGGATCATTGTATATAACTCTTAAACCTTTAAAATGAATTTCAACATGATTATGTTTTTTTGGTAGGCTTGGTGAATTATAAAAACTAGTATTAGTAAACTTACTAATATTTTTTTTTTTATTAAATGAACAGTTCCAGACATCCCTAAATGAATTAAACAAAAAGATTGATCAGAAAAATTCAAGATCAAATACTTTGAAAATCTAGTTACTTTTTTAATAATTTTATTTTTTAATAATTCTTCAAATTTTAAAGGAATTTTAAACCTTAAATTTCTATTCGTAATTATTATTTTTTTGATTTTTTTATGCTCTAATTTTTTAGATAGCGATTGTTTGACTATTTCTACTTCTGGTAATTCTGGCATTTGAGACTATATTATCAATAAATAATAAATTTAATATGCAGCAATATCTCCAAAACAAAAAGGGCCTTGTCCAAAGTGTCTTTGATAATGTCTATGACAAATATGATTTAATGAATGACTTTATGTCATTGGGTGTTCATAGAATTTGGAAAAAAGATCTATTAAGTTGGATGAACCCTTCAAATAATAAAACTTTAATTGATGTCGCCTGCGGAACTGGAGATCTTGGTAAACTTTTTTTAGATGCAACTGATAAAAATGGTGAAATATTTTGCGTTGATCCAAATAAAGGGATGATTGGTAAAGGCAAAGAAAAGTTAAATACTTATAAAAATATCAATTGGATAATTGCTCCAGCTGAAAAGTTGCCTATTAAAGATAATTCTTGTGATTATTATACAATTAGTTTTGGACTACGAAATACTAAAGATCTAAATAAAGCTTTATCAGAAGCTTATAGAGTTTTAAAACCAGGAGGTCGTTACTTATGTTTAGAATTTTCTAAAATTCAAAACTCTAATTTAGACTTTATATATAAAAATTATTCAAAACTTATTCCTTTAGTTGGAAAAGCTATAGTTGGACAAAAAGAACCTTATGAATATCTGGTTAAAAGTATTGAAGAGTTTATTAATCAAGAAGAGTTAATTGATTTAATGAATAAAAATAAATTTGTTAACTGCAGTTATAGAAACTTATCAGGTGGAATTGTAGCTATTCATTCAGGCTGGAAAATCTAATGTTAAAAAAAATATTCATCTTATTTAAATTAGGAAGAAAATTAGCTCGTTCTGATATATTAACTATTCTTTCTAAATTTAAAAAACCACCATTAGCAATTAAGATTCTCTTCCAAATACTTTCATTTTCTTTTTCTCCACCTAATAAAAATAATTTAAACGAAAATGAAGGAGCAAAACTTTCTAAGTCGCTACAATCAATGGGAACTACATTTATTAAGTTAGGACAATTTTTGGTTACTAGACCTGATATTATCGGAGATGATTTAGCAAAACAGTTAGAGGGCTTACAAGATAGATTGCCCGCTTTTACTTTAACTGAAGCAAAGGCAATAATTAAAAAAGACCTAGGAGATGATACTTTCAATTCAATCATTGATTTAAGTGAACCAGTTGCAGCAGCTTCAATAGCACAGGTTCATAAAGCAAAAATAAATGACAATGGAACCATAAAAGATGTTGCTATTAAAATTTTAAGACCAAATATAAAAAAAGTATTTAATGAAGAGATAGATGCTTTGATGCTTTTTGCTTTTATGGTTGAGTCATTTATAAAAAAAACAAAAAGGCTGAAATTGGTAGAAGTAGTTTTTCTTCTTAAAGAAATAACTAATTTAGAAATGGATTTAAGATTTGAAGCAGCAGCTGCAAATGAATATGCCGAAAATACAAAGAATGATGCAGGTTTTAGAGTTCCTGCTATTTATTGGAATTTTACAAGCGAAAATGTCATGACACTTGATTGGGTAGAAGGCGTTTCTATTCGTGAAACAGAAAATTTACAAAAAAGAAATATAGATACTAAGAGAATAGCCTCTGATGTAATTCAGCATTTTTTAAGACATGCTGTTAGAGACGGTTTTTTTCATGCTGATATGCATCAAGGAAACATATTTATTGACGATAATGGGCAAATTGTTCCTATAGATTTTGGAATAATGGGAAGATTAGACAATCTTAGCAAAAGATTTTTAGCTGAAATTTTATTTGGATTTATTCAAAGAGACTACAAAAAAGTTGCTGAGGTACATTTGGTTGCTGGTCTAGTTCCTAAAGATGTGCCTGTTAATGATTTAGCACAAGCATTAAGATCAATTGGTGAACCAATTTTTGGTCAATCTGTAAAAGATATTTCTGGGGGAAAATTATTAAAACAACTTTTTGAAGTTACTGAAAAATTTAATATGCAAACTCAACCTCAATTATTAATGTTACAAAAAACAATGGTAGTGGTTGAGGGTGTTGCGAGAAAACTTAACCCTAATACCAATATATGGGAAACTTCAAAACCAGTTTTAGAAAGTTGGTTAAGAGAAACAAAAGATCCAATTAATACCTTAAATGAAAGTTTAAAAAGTACTACTGAGGTAATTAAAAGATTGCCTGATTTTCCAGAGATTATGGATAAAGCCAATCAAGCTTTATCATTTTTAGCAAGTGGACAGATCCCCCAAAATTCAAATTCATTTACAGCCTTAAATGAAAAGAGATCTGAAATGACTGCCTTTAGAAATCAGTCTATTGTTGGTTTATTACTGCTTGTAATTTTTGGTCTAGTAGTATTTTAATTCTCACAATGAATAATATATCTGAAAGAAAAATACTTTTAATAATATGTGGTGGCATATCTGCTTACAAAAGTTTAGAATTAATCAGATCATTAAAAAAATTAGGTGCAAAGGTTAAAACTATTCTTACTAAAAGTGCTAAAGAATTTGTAACTCCTTTGTCCGTTGCCTCACTATCTCAAGAAAAAGTTTATGACGATTTATTTAGCCCTGAAAATGAGGCTGAAATGGATCATATTTCACTATCTAGATGGGCAGACTTAATTGTTGTAGCTCCAGCTACCGCTAATACAATCTCAAAATTAAGCACAGGGTCTTCAGATGATCTTGCTTCAACTGTAATTTTGGCTTCAGATAAAGATATTTTTTTAACACCAGCAATGAATGTTAGAATGTGGAACCATCCATCGACGAAAGAAAACCTTAAAAAATTAAAATCATTTGGTTATAAAATTATAGGTCCTGAAATTGGAGATATGGCCTGTGGAGAATTTGGTGAAGGGAAAATGACTGAACCAGATAATATTGTTCAAGAAATTAATTTATACTTTAGTGAATTAAGTAAAAATTATAAATTAAAAGCCTTAGTAACGGCTGGACCAACTAATGAATATATTGACCCTGTAAGATTTATAACAAATAAATCTTCTGGAAAACAAGGTTATGCTTTAGCAAAAGCATTTGCTAAAAAAGGATTTCAAACCACTTTAATTTCTGGACCTACAAATTTAGAAGTAGGCAACAATATAAACTTAATTAAAGTAGAAACTGCAGACGAAATGTTTAAAGCTGCACAAAATAATTTACCAACAGATGTAGCAATTTTTTCAGCAGCTGTTGCTGACTTTAAAGTTAAAGAAATAAGTAATAGCAAAATTAAAAAGCAAGAAAAATTAAATCTAGAACTAGAAAAAAATATTGATATTTTAAATTATGTATCAAAACATAATTCTCTTAGACCAAAGTTGGTAATTGGATTTGCTGCAGAAACTAATAATATAGAAGAAAATGCAAAAAAAAAATTAGATGAAAAAAACTGTGATTGGATAATTGCAAATGATGTTTCCAATAAAGCAATTGGATTTGACTCTAGTTTTAATGAAGTTTCGATTTATTATAAAGATAAAAATATGGATGATGAAAGGCTTACAATAAAAAGTAAATCTGAAATTTCTGATGAAATAGTAGATAGAGTTATAAAACGATTAAATTAAAATTCAGTGGCTAAAGTATTAATCAAAAAATTAAATCCTAAAGTAGAATTACCTGCTTACAAAACAGATGGTGCTTCAGGTATGGATTTGATGGCTTTTATAGAGGAGCCTATTAGAATAGCACCTAATAGCTCATATTTGGTTCCTACAGGGCTTTCAATGGCATTTTCAGAGGATTATGAAGTTCAAATTCGTCCTCGATCTGGTTTGGCTGCTAAAAAAAGTATTACAGTTTTAAACACTCCGGGGACAATTGATAGTGATTATAGAGGGGAAATTAAAGTTATACTTTTTAATCATGGTAAAGAAGATTTCCTTATCAACAATAAAGATAGAATAGCACAAATGGTCTTAATGCCTGTAATTAAGATGGAGTTTGAAGAAACAGATAATTTACCTGATACATTGCGAGGTGACGGTGGATTTGGCTCAACAGGTAAATGAATAGCCAATTAAAAAAAGCATCAATAGAAAGATACTCAAGACAAATAGTACTAAAAGATATTGGCACTATTGGACAAAAAAAAATTATATCTTCAAAAGTTTTAATTGTTGGAATGGGTGGTTTAGGATCTCCTGTTGCAGAATTTCTTGCAAGAGCTGGGGTTGGTTCGATAGGTATAGTTGATGATGATAAAGTTAGTTTATCTAATCTGCACAGACAAAGTCTTTATAACACCAGCGATATAGGAAAATTTAAAGTTCAAGTAGCAAGGGTTAAAATTAAAAAAATAAACCCAAGTATTAAAATTAAAATTTACAAAATAAGACTTGATAAAAATAACTTTAAGAAAATTATAAAAGATTATGATTATATAGTTGACGGTTCTGATAATTTTTCAACAAAATTTTTATTAAATGATTTTTGTTATAAATTTAAAAAAATACTTGTAACCGGAGCCATAAGTAAATTTGACGGTCATATATTTACTTTTAATTTTAAAAATAAAAAAATTCCATGTTTAAGATGTTTTTTTCAAGACTCTGATATTTCAGATGACTTATTAAATTGCGAGTCAGAAGGTATTCTTGGCACTGTTGCTGGTATAATTGGAACAATACAAGCAAATGAAGTTTTAAAGAAAATACTTGGTATTGGAAAAAGTCTTGATGGATATATTTTTATCTTAGATTTATTACAATTAAATTTTAGAAAAGTTAAATTTAAAAAAAGAAAAAACTGTTTTTGTAAATGATAAAAAAAATAGCTATCTGGTTTTTGTGTCTATCAGTTTTATTTGGTCAATTTTCAATGGCAGAAGAAAAGTTTCTTTCTTTAAAAAAAAGTAAAGTAAATGTTCGATATGGACCAAGTTTTGATTCAAAAATCAAATATATTTATAAAAAAATAAATTTACCGATAAAACAAATAGATCAAAAAGAAAATTTTAGGAGAATTGTAGATTTAAAAAATAATAGTGGATGGATCCACATTTCTCAGATTAAAAAATCAAATTCTATTATTATTTTAGAAGATAAAATTTTATATAAAAAACCATCTAACTTTTCAAAACCAATAGCCAAACTAGAAAAGGGAAGACTATTAATCTTAAAAAAATGTGAAAATATATGGTGTAACGTAAAAACTGAAGATTATTCAGGCTGGGTCAAAACTGAAAATATCTGGGGTTCTATTAGATAAAATCATCACATAGCGATTTAATGCTATTTTCTGATAGTTTTGTTGTGTGAGTATACTCTTTATGATCAATCCCAAGTTCAATAGTTGCACTATCTGATTTAAATTTAGAAATTTGATCATCATTTAATTTGAAATGGATAAACTGTACTGAAGAAGCTTTTCCTTCTGCTGATGTTCTGTCAACATCTGCTTCTGGAACTGCTTTAACAATTTCATTATTAATTTTCATAAATACCTTTTCTTCGATACCTCCAACTTTACCTAAAAATTTAGCTCTTGAAATTGGATTATCAATTTCAAACATTAATGTTGCTATAAGTTCTTTTCCACTTGGTACTAAGGGATTGTAGGCTATTAATTCATCTTTTAATTGCTCATCTCCACCTTTTTCGATGTGAAGCATTTCTTGAACTTGGGCAACCATAGTTTCAAAACTTTCAAAATAAAAAGTAGCATAAGGACCAAGTGCTATTCTTCTATCTTTTTTAAACTCAACTAAATCTTTTCTGATTTGTTTTCTACTTTTTGCGTAAACATCAGATGGTAGTAAGTCTTCTTTTTCTATTAGTCTTTTTTCTTTACTCATAATTACAATCTATAACTTTTTGCCATTAATTCGATAGGATGAAGTGCCTCATCATTTGAAATATTTGTGTCTGTTTCTAATTGTTTCAAATGCTTACCTGCCAAAGGACAATCTGAAGCCATGTATTTATTATTTTTATTTTTAATTTGTTTTGCTGTTGGTGTTCCAACTTTTATAGCTAGATCGTGAGTTTCCTTCATCACACCAAAAGTTCCTCCGTGACCAGCACATCTTTCAACAACATCCATTTTTATATTAGGAATGAATTTAAGCATATCTCTAGATTTAATACCCATATTTTGTGCTCTTGCATGACAAGCGTTGTGAACTGTAACCCCGCCATCAATTTCTTGTAAGCCCTCTGCTAAGCCTTCGTTTTGTGCTATATCAACGATATACTCATCTATATCACTAACACTTTTTGAAAGTCTTTTAATATTTTCATCGTTTGGTAATAGCAATGGCCATTCAAATTTTAACATTAGACCACAGCTGGCTGTTAGAGTAATAATTTGATAACCCTTATCTACCCACTCTAATAAATCTTTGGAAACTTTTTTAGCTTGCTCCACAACTTTTGGTAAATCTGCTTGCTCGAGATAAGGCATTCCACAACAACCTGGGTAAGCCTCTTGAACCTCTACTCCATTTTTTTTTAAAACTTTTAATGCAGCTACACCAGTGTCTTTTTTATTAAAATTAACAAAGCATGTTGAATAAATTACAACTTTTCTATCTTTAGATGGAGCTTCACTGTTTACTGGAATATTATTTTTTTTAAAATATTTTGTAAATGTTTCTGAATTGTAGGTTGGAAGCTTAACCCTCATATCAATTCCAGCAACTAATTCTAATATTTTTCTAAAAAATGTATTTTTAATGCTTGATGCCCAGTTTATAAGTGATGATAACATTACACCAATTTTTGCATTTCTATCAATTCGAGCTAATTGTGCCGGTACTGCAGGTAATTTATTTAATTTTTTTTGAGCTGTTCTGTATCTCAACATTAAGTGAGGAAAGTCTAAATCAAAATCATGTGGCGGTACATAAGGACACTTGGTCATAAAACACATATCACACAATGTGCAAGCATCTACTACAGGTTCAAACTGTTCACTTTTTAAACTTTCTACATCCTCGTTTTCTGACTCATCTATCATGTCAAATAATTTTGGAAACGAGTCACATAAATTAAAACATCTTCTACATCCATGGCAGATATCGAATGCTCTTCTCATTTCGTCATCTAATTTTTTAGGATCTAAAAAATCTGGATGCTCAAAATTGATTGGGTGTCTAATGGGTGCGTCTATACTGCCTTCTTTACTCATATTTAAAATTTTAGGATTTAATGGTGGGGGAAAACCCCACCATAAATTAAGTTTTATTTACGCAATAGATTCTAATGTTTTTTGGAATTTACCTGCGTGTGATTTTTCAGCTTTTGCTAAAGTTTCAAACCAATCAGCTATTTCTGGAAAACCTTCTTCTCTAGCTGTTTTTGCCATACCTGGGTACATGTCTGTATATTCATGAGTTTCACCTTGTACTGCTGAAGCTAAATTTGCTTTAGTCTCACCAATTGGTAGTCCCGTTGCTGGATCTCCAACTTCTTCAAGATACTCAAGGTGTCCATGTGCATGACCTGTTTCACCTTCGGCTGTAGATCTAAATACAGATGCTACATCGTTATAGCCTTCGATATCTGCTTTTTGAGCAAAATATAAATAACGTCTGTTTGCTTGGCTCTCACCTGCAAATGCATCCTTTAAGTTTTCTTCTGTTTTACTTCCTTTTAATGACATATTTTTCTCCTTAATGATTATGGTGTACATATAATCATTCTAAACTGTAAGTCAACAGTTTAGAATTATTTTAATGTAATTATTAAATTATTGAAATTATTGAATTATTTTTGAGTTTGATTATCAGTTGCAACTTTAATCAATACTTCTACTGATTTTATTTTTTTTCCTGTGATATTTCTTTTTATATTCACTGAATCAATTTCTTCGTTGCTACAATCAATCAACTCATTTGTATCTTCGTCAAAAAAGTGATGGTGTTCAGTTACGTTAGTGTCAAAATAACTTTTATCACTATTAATTGAAATTTCTTTTAAGTATCCTTTTTTCTTAAAAGCATGAATTGTATTATAAACTGTTGCTAGGGAAATTTTTTCACTCAACTTTTCTTCAATAATTTTGGTCAAATCATTTATCGTAAAATGAAAAGTTTTTTCAGGTGAAAACAATACTTCACAGATTTTTAACCTTTGTCTAGTTGGTCTTAAGCCAGATTCTCTCAGTTTTTCTTTGTATATATTAATATTATTCATTGTTGTTTATAATAATTCTAAACTATTTCTATATTATAATCATCATAAATCAAGTATTAAGGGACTGAAATTTATGAAAAAAAACTCATTCACATATGATGAGCTAATAAGCTGCGGAAATGGCGAACTTTTTGGCCCAGGCAATGCAAAATTACCGCTTCCACCAATGCTCATGTTTGATAGAATAACAGAAATCAACGAGGACAATGGTGCTTTTAGCAAAGGCTCTTTAAAAGCGGAGCTTGATATCAAAAAAGACCTTTGGTTTTTTGATTGTCACTTTAAAGGAGACCCTGTTATGCCAGGTTGTCTTGGCTTGGATGCTATGTGGCAGTTAGTTGGTTTTTATCTTGGTTGGCTTGGCAATCCAGGCAAAGGGAGAGCTTTAGGCGTGAGTACAGTAAAATTCACTGGTGAAGTTTTACAAAATGTTAAAAATGTAAGATATGAAATTGATATGAAAAAAATTATGGCACCAGGTGGAACAACAGTCGGTTTGGCAAATGGTTTAGTATTTGCCGATGACAAGAAAATATATTCAGCAGAAAGTTTAAAAGTGGGGTTATTTAAATAATGAGAAGAGTAGTAGTTACAGGTTTGGGAGTTGTTTCTTGTTTGGGGAATAATCAAGAAGAAGTTTATCAATCTCTTTTAAATTCAAAATCTGGAATATCTTTTTGCGAGGAATATAAAGAGCATAATTTAAGAAGCCACATTCATGGCAAACCAAATATTAAACTTGAAGATCATGTCGATAGAAAAACTATCAGATTTATGGGCTCTGGATCTGCATATAATTACATTGCAATGAAAGAAGCTATTAAGGATTCAGGATTAGAGGATAAGGATATAAGTAATTTTAAAACTGGAATAGTTATGGGTTCTGGGGGTCCTTCAATAGAGAATGTTGTTTTATCAGTTGATAAGACTAGAGCCAAAACTCCAAAGTTAATGGGACCATTTATTGTTCCAAGAACTATGGCTAGTACATCTTCAGCAACTCTTGCTGTACCTTTTAAAATTAAAGGAGTTAATTATACGATGAGTTCTGCGTGTGCAACCAGCGGACACTGTATCGGTCATGCAAGTGAATTAATTCAAATGGGTAAACAAGACGTTGTGTTTGCAGGTGGTAGTGAAGAATTACACTGGGCAATGACTGCAATGTTTGATGCGATGACTGCATTATCTTCTAAATACAATGATGCGCCTGAAACTGCTTCTAGAGCTTATGATAAGACTAGAGATGGCTTTGTAATAGCAGGTGGTGGTGGAGTTTTGGTGCTTGAGGAATACGAGCATGCAAAAGCAAGAGGTGCAAACATATATGCTGAATTAACAGGCTATGGCGCGACTTCTGACGGGTATGATATGGTAGCCCCATCTGGTGAAGGTGCTGTTAGATGTATGAAAATGGCTTTAGCAACTGCTAAGAATAAAATGGACTACTTAAACACTCACGGAACTTCAACTCCTGTTGGAGATATAACAGAACTTAGAGGTGTTGGAGAAGCATTTGGTGCTGAGGTACCAAAAATAAGTTCTACTAAATCCCTTTCTGGTCACCCACTAGGTGCTGCTTCAGTTCATGAGGCAATTTATAGTTTAATCATGATGAAAAATAATTTTATCACAGCTTCAGCTAACATCACTGAAATGGATGATGAAGCAAAAAAATTCCCAATCGTTACTAAAACTGAAACAGATGTTAAATTAAACTCTGTTATGTCTAACAGCTTTGGTTTTGGCGGAACAAATGCAACTTTAATTTTTGAAAAGGTTTAAATGAGTTTAATGAAAGGCAAAAGAGGATTAATCATGGGCGTTGCCAATGAAAGGTCTATCGCTTGGGGTATTTCGCAGAAACTTGCAGAAGCTGGAGCAGAACTTGCATTCACTTATCTTGGTGAAGCATTAAAGAAAAGAGTAATCCCTTTAGCAGAAAAATTAAATTCAAAAGCTACATTTAGTTGTGATGTTGAGAATAAAGAAGAAGTAATAAAACTTTTTGAAGATATTAAATCTGAATGGGGACAAATAGATTTTGTGGTTCACGCAGTTGCGTTTTCAGATAAATCAGAATTATCAGGTGAGTATTTAAACACTACTAGAGAAAACTTTTTAAGAAGTATGTTAATCTCATGTTTTTCATTTACAGAAGTTGCAAAAGAAGCATCTAAAATAATGAAAGAAGGTGGAAGCATGTTAACCTTAACTTACGAATCTACTAAAGCTATTCCAAATTATAACGTAATGGGTGTTTGTAAATCAGCTCTTGAGGCAAGTGTTAAGTACCTTGCAAGAGATTTAGGTGCTAAAGGCATGAGAGTGAATGCTATAAGTGCTGGACCCATTAAGACTTTAGCAGCTTCTGCTATTGGAGATGCAAAATTCTTATACAAGTGGAATGAAGATCATTCTTTCCTTAAAAGAAACGTAGATATTCATGATGTTGGAAATTCAGCATTATATCTATTAAGCGACCTTGCAAATGGTGTTACTGGTGAAATTCATTACGTAGATGCTGGATATAACAAGGTTGGAATGCCAGATCCTAAAAATATTACCTAAAATATAGTTAAATTTAGTTAAAAAAATTTGGAAGAATTTTTTAGACTTAATAATTTATATTTAAAAAAAATAAGACATAAGCTAAGATTTTGAATGATTTTTGTAAAAAATCTTGCTTCTGTTTTAAGTCAAGAATGGTCATCAACTGAAAAGTATCCTGGAGTAAGGTGGAAATTTTTAATTGATGCAGATTTTGATGGTAGTTCTGGTTTATCCCTTGGTTTTGCTGAAATAGCGCCTGGTGGAGATTTAACCCTTCATTATCACTCACCAGCGGAAATATATGTAGTTACCAGTGGTACAGGAATATTAAATAAATCAGGTGAATTTGAGACAATTAAAAAGGGCGATGTAGTTTATATAGCTGGAAATGCTGAACATGCATTAAAAAATAATGGAAAAGAAACCCTTGAGTTTTATTGGATTTTTCCGACAGATCGTTTTTCAGAAGTAGAATACTTTCCAGCAAAACAAAAGAGTGTGTAAGGTTTTTAATAAAAGCCCCATAAAAAAAAACCCCCAGAACTTTCATTCCAGGGGTTTAGAATTTTAATTTAAAAATTATTCAGCAGCTTGTTTCATAGAAAGTTTAACTTTACCTCTATCGAAACCAATCACTTTAACTTTTACTTCATCACCTTCTTTAACAATATCAGTAACTTTTTCTACTCTTTTAGTAGCAAGTTCTGAAATGTGAACAAGACCATCTTGTTTGCCTAAGAAATTTACAAATGCTCCAAACTCCATAATCTTCATTACTTTACCTGAGTAAATTTTATTTAGTTCAGCTTTTGCTGTGATGTCTTTGATCATTTGCATAGCAATGTTTCTAGACTCTTCGTCCGGAGCAGCAACAGTTACCACACCTTCATCGTTCACATCTAGTTTAGCACCTGATTTTTCAACAATTTCTCTAATCGTTGCTCCACCTTTTCCAATTACAGCTGCAATATCTTTTTTATCAACAGTAATTTGTTCCATTTTTGGAGTGTGTTCACCAACATCAGCTCTTGATTCACTTAAAGCTTTGTTCATTTCACCTAAGATATGAATTCTTCCTTCTTTTGCTTGTTTTAAGGCCTGCTCCATGATTTCAAATGTGATACCTGTAATTTTAATATCCATTTGAAGCGAAGTAATTCCATCTTTAGTTCCGGCAACCTTAAAATCCATATCTCCTAGGTGATCTTCATCACCTAAAATATCTGACAAGACACTAAAGTCATCGCCTTCTTTAATTAACCCCATTGCAATACCTGCAACTGGCTCTTTAATTGGCACTCCAGCATCCATAAGTGCAAGAGATGCACCACAAACACTTGCCATTGATGAAGAACCATTGGATTCTGTAATTTCTGACACTATTCTGAAAGTATATGGAAACTCTTCCTTTGGAGGTAATGAAGAGTTAATTGCTCTCCATGCTAATTTTCCATGACCAACTTCACGTCTTCCAGTTCCAATTCTTCCAGTTTCACCAACTGAGAAAGGAGGGAAGTTGTAATGAAGCATAAATCTTTCTCTATGCTGTCCATCTAAACTTTCCAATCTTTGTTCATCATCAGATGTACCTAAAGTGGTAACTACAATCGCTTGTGTTTCACCTCTAGTAAATAGAGCTGATCCGTGAGTTCTTGGTAAAACACCAACCTCACACTCAATAGCTCTTACATCAGCTAAACCTCTGCCATCAATTCTTTTTTTATTTTTAAGAATGTCAGTTCTAACAATTTTCTTTTCAAGATTCTTTAATTCATCATTAACGTTAAAATCAGAATAATTTTCATCCTCTGCAAAAAGTTGTTTTGCTTTATCAGAAATTTCTGAAATTTGATTTGATCGTTCTTGTTTGTCTATTGTTGCAAAAGCTTTAGTTAAATCTTCTGTAAAGTTTTCTTCAAGTTTTTTCTTAACTTCCGATAAATCTTTTTTCTCAACAGTCCATTCTGGTTTCCTGCATTCTTTTGCAAGTTCCTCGATCATTTCAATTACTGGAACAAAACCTTCGTGACCAAACTTAACTGCATCTAACATTACTTCTTCTGTTAAACCTGACGTTTCTGACTCAACCATCAGCACAGCATCTTTAGTACCAGCTACAACTAAATCTAAAGTAGAGTTTTCTAACTCAGCTTTTGATGGGTTTAATATGTATTTTCCATCAACTAAACCAACTCTTGAAGCACCTACAGGTCCCATAAATGGCATTCCTGAAATGGCTAATGCAGCTGATGAAGCTGTAATTGCTAAAATATCTGGTTGGTTGTCTTTATCATATGAAATTACAGTTGGTAACAACTGAACTTCGTTTTTGAATTCACTTGGAAACAAAGGTCTGATGGGTCTATCAATTAATCTTGAAATCAATTGTTCACTTTCAGTTGGTCTTGCTTCTCTTTTAAAATATCCACCAGGAATTTTACCACCTGCATAATATTTTTCTTGGTAATTTACAGACAGAGGAAAATAATCCATATCTGGATTTACTTTTTTGGCTCCTACTACTGTTGCTAAAATAACTGTTTCACCACATGAAGCAATGATTGCTCCGTCTGCTTGTCTTGCTACTTTACCTGTTTCTAAACTTATCTTCTTACCTGCTACTTCAATTTCCTTCTTGTATACTTTGAACATCTATTTTCCGTTTCCTTCTGTCTATTTTCTTAAATTTAATTGAGTTAATACATTTTTGTAAGAATCAAATTTATTTTTCTTTAAATATTCTAACAATTTTTTTCTTCTATTTACTGCTCTTAATAATCCAACTGAAGAGTGTTTATCTTTTTTGAATTGTTTAATGTGTGCTGAAAGAGTTTCAATTTTTCCTGTTAATAATGCAATTTGTACTTCTGAAGAACCAGTGTCCTTCTCGTGCATTTTTAATTCTTCTGCTTTTTTCGTCATACTATTTATTTTCCTATTTATTTGTTTGTTTTATTAAGTTTTCTATTTTTTCTGCGTACTCAAATGAGTCGTCTTTAGCAAAAAGTATTTTTGGTAAATATTTCATAATTATTTTTTTAGATAAAGCTTTTCTAATTAAGAAAGAATATTCTTTTAATTTTTTAATAACTAACTCCGAATCTTTACCACCTAATGGTAATACGTAAGCTTTTGCAATTTTAAGGTCTTGACTCATTTTTACTTCAGTAACCGTTATAGTGTTAGTTTCTAAATTTGGGACCTTAGCTTCATTTCTGGCAAAAATCATGCCTAAAGATTGCCTAATCATCTCTCCAACACGCAATTGTCTCTGTGATACTGGTTTTCCTATTCTATCAGCCATTATACTGTTCTATCCGTTGTAGTCGTACTAAAGGCCTCTATTGTATCGTTTTTCTGGAAATCGATAAAGTCCTTAAGCGTTATTCCACACTCTTGGCCATTACTAACCTGTTTTGCCTGATCTTTTTCTCTAAAAATAGTACTTATTTTACCCGTATAAATAATTGCTCCATCTCTTACTACCCTAGCACTTGCGCCACTAGTTATTTCACCTTCAGTTACTTTTGAGCCTGCAACTTTTCCTGTACCTGAAACTTTAAAAATTTCTAAAATTTGAGCTGTACCAATAATTTTTTCCTGAACATCTGGAGCAAGAAGTCCTGACATTCTTAATTTAATATAATCCAAAACTTCATAAATAATATTATAAGAAGAGATTACAATTTTTTCATTTTCTGCTAATTTTTTTGCTTCCTTACTTGGTTTAACATTGAATGCGATTAGTGCAGCGTTAGATGCTTTTGCTAAAGTTACATCTGTTTCTGTTACCATTCCAATATCAGATAAAATTATTTTAGGTTTTACTTCATCATGGGTAATTTGATTAATTGCACTTTTGATTGCCTCTGCAGATCCATGAACATCTGATTTTACGATAATATTTAATTCTGCAGCTGACTTATCAGCAAAAGCTGAGTCTTGAGTAGCAAAAGTTAAAGGACTTCCACCAGTTTTGCTTTCTTCTGCTCTATTATGACTTAATGTTTTTGCCTCTTTTTCTGAATCTAGTACAATAAAATCATCTCCAGATTTAGCCGCTCCATTAATTCCAAGAATTTCAACTGGCATTGATGGTGGTGCTTCATTAACATTTTCTCCTTTATCATTAATTAAAGCTCTTACTTTTCCCCATTTTAATCCACTAACAAAGAAATCACCTTTTTTAATTGTTCCAGATGTAACCACAACTGTTGCAACAGCTCCTCTGCCAATATCAATTTTAGATTCTAAAACAATTCCTGTAGCTTTAGATTCAAAGTCAGTTTTTAAGTCTAAAATTTCTGCTTGTAGAACAATCGACTCTACTAACTTATCTAAATTTTTTTTATTTTTTGCAGAAATTTCAACCATTAAAGTATCTCCCGATAGATCTTCTGCAATAAGTTCGTATTCTAAAAGTTGGTTCTTTATTTTTTGTGGATCTGCCTCAGGTAGATCACACTTGTTAATTGCTACAACTATTGGAACGTTCGCAGCTTTTGCATGTTTTATAGATTCAATTGTTTGAGGTTTAACACCATCATCCGCAGCAACTACTAATACTACAACGTCTGTTAATTTTGATCCTCTAGCTCTCATTTCTGTAAATGCAGCATGACCTGGTGTATCAATAAAAGTCAGTTTATTAGATTCATGTTGTATTTGGTAAGCTCCAATGTGTTGTGTTATTCCACCAAATTCACCAGAGACAACATTCGCACTTCTTAAAACATCCAATACCGAGGTCTTTCCATGATCGACGTGGCCCATCACAGTTACGATTGGTGGTCTATTCTTTAAATTTTCAGATCTAGACTCTTTTATTTTTTGAATAATTTCTTCTGCTTTTGTTTCTCTAATCGGATTGTGGCCAAATTCTTTTACTAAGTATTCAGCAGTATCTGCAGCTAATGTTTGATTGATAGTAACCGTAACACCCATTCCAAATAAATGTTTGATTACATTGCTTGATTGCTCAGCCATTCTGTTAGATAGTTCTCTCACTGTTATTGCTTCAGGAATATTTACATCTCTTTTTACAGGCTTTAAGCTTTCTTGAATTTCCTCTTTAGTAAGTTCTCTATTTTCTTTTAATTTTGCTCTTTTAAGCGAAGCCATACTTCTTGATCTTGCTTCAATCTCATCACTTAAAGCTCTTGATACTGTTAATTTTAATTCTCTTTTTTTAGTTTCAGGTTTACCTGTATCCCCTTTCAATCTTCTAGTTGCTCTTTGTTCAGCTAACTTACGTTTTTCATAATCATTAGTTATTGGAGAAGCCGGTTTAGGTGCTGATGTGGTTCTTGGAGGGAAACTACTTGTTGTTGATACTGCTGGTTTTGACCTAACACTAGCAGGTCTAGTAAAGTTACTTCTAGGTGCGAATTTGCTGGGCTTTTTTTCAATTACAACGGAATTTTTACTTTGAGTTTTTGCTAACTCTATATTCTCTATCGATTTCTTGGCTATGCCAGACAGTGTTAATTTTGTTTTTTTGTTTTCCATATTTCATTACTCAATCTTTGTAAATTATGCTTCTTGCAGACATAATTAATTCATCCGCTTCTGTTTTTGATAAAGCAAAATCTTCAAGGTATCCTTGAATCTTAATTCTTTCACCTTTCACAACATCATAACCACCTGTTAATTCATCAGAGGCAAGGTCTGCAAAATCTTCTAATTTTAAAATCTTTTGCTCTCCTAAAGTAACTAACATTCCAGGGGTCAGTCCTTTGTGATTTATAAGATCATCTTGAAGTCCCAAATCTTTAATTCTTTGAGTAATATCTTCTTGATCTTTTTGGTAAAACTCTTTTGCTCTTTCAATCAAAGCCTTGGCAGTGTCTTCCTCTATACCTTCAATTTTCATTAAATTTTCTGGTGAACTATCTTTAATATCTGAGATTGAAGAAAAACCTTCAGCAACAAGTAATTGTCCTAATGTTTCATCCAGCTCTAAATTTTTAACAAAGTTTTCAGTTTTTTCTTTAAATTCAGATTGTCTTCTTTCTGAATCTTCTGCGTCAGTCATTATATTAATTTCGTAATTTAATAATTTAGTAGCAAGTCTTACGTTTTGACCTCTACGACCGATTGCTTTACTTAAATTTTCTTCTGTTAAAATTACATCTAATTTTTTTGCAACACTATCAACGTTCACTCTTTGAACTTCAGCCGGTGACAATGCATTTGAAACTACTATTGCTGGATCTTCAGACCAATTAACAATATCAATTTTTTCACCTTGTAATTCGTTAACCACTGCTTGGACTCTTGATCCTCTCATTCCAACACAAGCTCCTACTGGATCTAATGAAGTATCAACTGCTTTAACACAGATTTTTGCTCTACTTCCAGGATCTCTTGCTGATGATTTAATTTCAATTAAACCATCATAAATTTCAGGAACCTCTTGAACAAATAATTTTTCCATAAATTTTGGATGTGCTCTTGATAAAAATATTTGTTGTCCTCTAGCTTCTCTTTTAACATCATAACAGTAAGCTTTAACTCTATCTCCAGCTTTAATGTTTTCTCTAGGGATCATTTCATTTTTTTGAATAATTGCTTCAGTTCTACCTAAATCAACTATCACATTTCCAAACTCTAGACGTTTAACAATTCCACTTAGAATTGAGTCTTTTTTATCTATAAAATCATTGTATTGTCTTTCACGTTCTGCTTCTCTTACATTAAAACTAATAACTTGTTTTGCTGTTTGCGCAGCTATTCTTCCGAAATCAAAAGAGGGAAGCGGTTGTAAAATTTCGTCACCAATTTTTTTATCTTTGTTGACTTCATTTAAAATGATTGCATCTTGAAGATTAATTTCTGTATTTGTATTTTCTGGCTTTTCTACAACAATTAATTTTCTGAAAATTCCAATATCACCACTTTCTCTGTCTATTAAAACTTTAATTTCATTGTCCTGTCCAAATTTTGATTTGGCAGCTTTTGCAATTCCAGTTTCCATGGAATCTATAATTAATTCTTTATCTATAGACTTTTCTAAAGCAACTGCTTCAGCAATTCTTAATAATTCTAATTTATCTGATCTTCTATTTAACATAAGTTTATTAGCTCCAAAAAAAAATGGGCTAAAGCCCATTCTGTAATTTCAATAATGTAAGGGCAATATATAAAGATTTTTTTTTAATTCAATAGCAACTATTTAGAAAAAACGTCTTTTTTATCAGTTTTTTCCCATGAAAATGAGCCGTTAGCTTCAGGCACTCTTCCAAAATGACCATAAGCTGCTGTTTTTTCATAAATAGGTTTATTTAAGCCAAGCATTTCTCTTATACCTCTTGGGCTTAAATCAAAATTTTCTGAGATCTTTTCTGTTACAAATTTATTTTTTTCTAAATCATTATCAAATAAATCTACATAAATTGATAAAGGTTTAGAAACTCCAATTGCGTATGCTAGTTGAATTAAACATTTTTCAGCAATGTTAGATGCAACAATGTTTTTAGCAATATATCTTGCTGCATAAGCAGCTGATCTATCAACTTTAGTTGGATCTTTACCAGAGAAAGCTCCTCCACCATGAGGTGCTGCTCCACCATAAGTATCTACAATAATTTTTCTACCTGTTAAACCACAATCACCATCTGGGCCACCAATTACAAAATTTCCAGTTGGATTTATATATAATTCCTCTTCATTAAAATCTTTCAAAAACTTTTCTGGAATTGATTTTAATAAATAAGGTTTTAATAATTCTCTAACTTTTGCTTGATCTACATCTGCTGAGTGTTGTGAAGATATAACAACTGATTTTACTTTGGTTGGTTTTCCATCTACATACTCAAACGTGACTTGACTTTTTGAATCTGGCTCAATATTTTTTAATTTTCCAGATTTTCGATCTTCCGCCATTAATCTCAAAATCTTATGAGAATAATGAATTGGTGCTGGCATTAATTCTTCAGTTTCGTTACAGGCATAACCAAACATTATTCCTTGGTCACCTGCTCCCTCATCTTTATTACTTGATGAGTCCACACCCATGGCTATATCAGCAGATTGTGCGTGAAGGTGGCTTTCTATTTTTGTAGCTTCTCTCCAAGAAAAACCATCTTGATCGTACCCAATATCCTTAATGCATTCTCTTACTTTTTGAATAAGATCTTCTTCTTTGATGCTCGGTCCTCTTACTTCTCCAGCTAAAACAACTTTATTTGTAGTGGTTAAAGTTTCACATGCTACTCTTGAAAAAGGATCACCTGAAAGAAAGCTATCCACAACCATATCAGAAATACGATCTGACACTTTGTCTGGATGTCCTTCAGAAACAGACTCGCTTGTAAATAAAAAATTTTTTAAATTACTCATGTGTAATTTTCTTAAATGAAAAAATTAAAAAAATATATAATAAAATAAGTATAAAAAATATCTTATCCCCATAATTCATATAAGGTGTAGATTTAAGGATTTTACTCTCTTTAAAATCAACATATCCAGTAGTGCCAAACTCAACTTTTTTTTCTATAATACCTATTGGATTAACAATGGCAGATATTCCATTGTTTGCTGATCTAATTACATATTTTCCACTTTCAATTGATCTAAAGATACTGTGTGCAAAATGTTGCTTTGGGCCAATAGAATTTCCAAACCACCCGTCTTCTGAAATATTAATTATATAATCAAAATTTTTGTCTTTAAATAGTCTATTTGAATAAATAATTTCATAACAAATTAAGGGAAGTAATTTTAATTCTATCTTGTCATTTTTTATTAAAAGTGCTTTTTGGTTCTCACCTTTTGAAAAAGATTGGTAATCATTGGTTACTGTTTTAAGTCCTATTAAACCAAGAAATGATTCAAATGGAGTAAACTCTCCAAATGGCACTAAATTAATTTTGTTATAACTATGAATTAAATCCAATTTATTGTTAAAAATCGCCATTGAATTAAAAAATAAATTTTCACTATTTTCAGTCTTTATACTATTTAAACCCATGATAATTAAATCATCACTCGAAAAGCTATTTGAAAATAATTCCTTATATATATCCATATCTCTTAAATAACTGTCTGGAATAATTCCTTCAGGCCATAAAAAAATCATTGGCTCTTTTTTTTCTGGATTACTCAAGGTAATTAATTCTTGTATTATCTTTAATTCATCCTGCTTTGAATAAAATCGATCTAAACTAATATTGGGTGATACAGCTCTTATTGTAAAATTATTTTTAATATCAGCTATAGTATTAAATTGATTATATTTTAAATTGCCAAAAACTAAAAAACCTACAGAAATTATTATAAAGAAAAAAAAGACAATAATTTCTTTTCTGGTTTTTCTTAAGATAAATACAGCTGGAACAGTAAACAAAGATATACAAATTAAATTGAAAGAATAAGTCCCAATTACTGAAAGAATTTGAATAAAATAAATACTTTCTGAAAAACTAAAAGCAATTAAATTCCATGGAAAACCAGTAAGAATGGACCCTCTAATAAATTCAATAGATCCAAATAAAATTGAAAAAATAAAAAATGTACTAACAACATCTCTAGAATAAAAAACAGAAAACAAATAAGTTATAAATCCATAAAATAATGCAAGAAAAGCAGGAAATAAAATTATAGCTATTGGTATTAAAAATTTAAAGCTTTCATCAAAAGTTAATGAAATTGCAATCCAATATAAACTACATAAAAAATAACCAAAACCAAAAAACCATCCATATTTAAAGAAAGACTTATTATTTTGATTAGTTTTTTTTTGTGTAAAAAGAAAAATAAAGAATAACGAAAAAGTAAAAAAATTAATTATAAAATAATTATAAGGTGGCAAGCTGTAAGAGCTGATCGCACCTAAAAAAAATACATATAATATATTTAAAAAATTTTTTTTAAGCAAGTTAAGCAACTTTTGTTTTAATGAATTTATAAATTAAATCTTCTTCTTTAATCATTTTTTTAAAGTCTTTTAGTTTTATATGATCGTGTCCTAATAAATGAAGAAATCCATGAATAAAAATTTTAATGACTTTTTGTTTAAACTCTAAAATGCTTATATTTTTTGGTTTATTCATAAACTCATAGCTAATTACTATATCACCAAGATAATTTGATTTTTTTGGGTTAAATTTTTTTTCAAATGGAAATGATAATACATCTGTAGGTTTATTTTTATTTCTAAAATCTTTATTTAGCTTTTTAATATTCTTATTATTTGAAAGTAAAATTGTAAGATTTATTTTTTTACCTATAAATTTATACTTTTTTGGAAAAAATTTTAGAATAGAATTAAAAAAAGTTTTATTTCTTTTGATTTTTTTGCTCCAGAGAGTGCACTCCGAAACTACATCAATTTTAATCATTTTCTTGGTCAGAGTACGCTTTTACAATCTTAGATACCAAAGGATGTCTCACCACATCTGAATGATCAAAATCTACAACTGAAATTTCTTTTAAGTGTCCAAGTAATTTCTTAGATCTACTTAGGCCTGACATGTTTTTATTTGGTAAATCTATTTGAGAAGGATCACCATTTATAACAATTTTAGAATTCTCACCTATACGTGTTAAAAACATCTTAATTTGAGTATCTGTTGCATTTTGGGCTTCATCTAAAATTGCAAAAGAATTCTTTAACGTTCTTCCTCTCATGAAAGCAAGTGGTGCTATTTCAATATCACCAATTTCAATCATTCTCTGTATTTTTTCAAAATCAAATAAATCATAGAGAGAATCATATAGAGGCCTTAAATAAGGATCTACTTTCTCCTTCATATCTCCTGGTAAAAAACCAAGTCTCTCACCAGCTTCTACTGCTGGTCTTGATAGAATAATTCTTTCAATCTTTTTATCAAGCAACATAGTTAATCCAACTGCTACTGCTAAAAAAGTTTTACCTGTCCCTGCAGGGCCTGCGGATATGACAATATCACTTTGTCTTAAAGCTCTAACATATTCTTTTTGCCTCTCTGATCTAGGGATAACAGATTTTTTTGGTGTTTTAATTATGTCAGAAACATTTTGATTTTTTACTTTTTCTTCAATCATAAATTTATCTATAGATGAGATTATATCTTTTTTCTCAATACTGCCATTATTAATAAATTGATTTGCAAGAAATTGAATAGCATTTTTTGTAATTTCGTTTTGTTCTGAGGTTGATTTTATTAAAATAGAATTTCCCCTTGAATAAAGATTTGTATTAGTAATTTTTTCAAGTTCTTTTAAATTTTCATTAAACTCACCAACAACTCCCATTAATAAATCATTATCATGAAAGATAACGCTTAAAGAGTTATTATCAGAGTATACAAATTTTAATGTTGAATTAATTTTTTTTGAAACTGTATTATTCAATTTTAAGCTACCTTTTTTTTAGAGCTTTCAGTTAATTTTCCAAAAAGACTATTTTGATTACTACTTGTTATTTCGACTTGCACAAGTTTTCCAATATTTTCTATATTGCCATCAAAAATTACTGATGTCATATATTCTGTTCTTCCAAATAACTTAATCCCGTCTTTCATTTTATTTTCTACTAGAACATTTAAAATTTTATTTTCTAGAGATTTATTTTTTTGTATTTGGTTATTAAATAATTTCTCCTGAATTATCTCTAATCTTTGTTTAGATTTTTTTTGATCCACGAGTGTTAAATTTGCAGCAACGGTTCCTGGTCTTGGGCTAAAAATAAACGAATAAGAGTTGATAAATTTTATTTTTTCAATTAGTTCCATTGTCATTTTAAAATCTTGCTCATCTTCTTCTGGGTATCCAATAATAAAGTCACTAGAAAACTCAATTTTTGGGTTAATTTTCCTAAGTTTTTCATAAACTAGCAGGTATTCTTCAATGGTGTGTTTTCTATTCATTAGATTTAAAATTTTATTTGATCCACTTTGTACTGGTAAATGTACAAGAGGCATCAGTTTAGATGATGTCTTATAAACGTTAATCAAATCATCTGTCATATCCTTAGGATGAGATGTTGTGTATCGAATTCTTTCAAGTTTATCAAAGCTATCAAGTTTGATTAGCAAATCTGATAGTCTATATTCTTTACCTTCCTCATCATAACTGTATGCGTTTACATTTTGACCTAACAAGATAATTTCTTTTGCACCACTTTGAACCAATTCTTTTGCTTCATTTATGATTTGGTCAAAAGGCCTGGAGTATTCTGGTCCACGAGTATAAGGCACTACACAAAAATGACAGAATTTATCACAACCTTCTTGGATTGTTAAAAATGAAGAGACTTTACTGTCTTTATTTTTAATCTGACTTAAATAATTAAATTTAGAAATTGTATCAAATTCTGTTTCTTCCTCTTTTTTTTTGTTTTTTAAATGATTTAATATTGCCTCATTTATTTTATGGTAAGACTGTGGACCAATTACAATATCAATATAAGGTTCTCTTTTTAACATTTCTTGATTTTCAGCTTGAGCGACACAACCAGCAACAATTACAATTGGTTTTTTTTTCTCTCTAAAAATTTTTTTGACTCTTCCTATTTCATGGTAAACCTTTTCTTTTGCTTTATCACGAATATGACAGGTGTTTAAAAGATAACAATTTGCATCCTCATATTTTTCAGTTTTTTCAAAGCCTATTTTTTTTACAGTATCAAATATACGATTTGAATCGTATTCATTCATTTGACAACCGAAAGTTTTAATAAAAATTTTTTTTAACATTGTGTTAGGATTTTTTTTTAACCCCATATAATTCTAATTTGTGATCAACCAATCGATAACCGTATTTATCAGCAATTTTTTCTTGTAGCTTTTCTATCTCTTCATCCACAAATTCAATAATTTCTCCTGATTTAACATCAATTAAATGATCATGATGTCCTTCATTTAATTCCTCGTATCTAGCTTTGCCTCCTTTAAAATCATGTTTAGCTAAAATTCCAGACTCCTCAAAAAGTTTTACTGTTCTATATACTGTGGCAATACTTATTTTTGGATCAATCTTTGAAACTCTATTATATAGTTCATCTACATCTGGATGGTCATTAGACTCTGACATTACTTTTGCGATAATTTTTCTTTGATCCGTTAGTTTAACTCCTTTAGCTAAACATTTTTGTTCAATATTTTCTGACATTTTTTAATTTTAACTTAAATAAATAGGATTAATCAAATTCTTTTTAATTTTAAATTTTTCACATAAACTAGGGACTTCTTCATACTTAACTTCTTTAAATCCTTTAAAATCTTCAAAACTAAAACAATAATAATTGATTTTTTTTGTTAGAAATAAAGCTTTAATTGTCGCTAATGAATTTCTAATTCCTGCAAAACTACCAGGTCCTCTATTAACATAAATAATATCAATTTGATCTAAAGTAGAGGAATTTACCTTTAAAAAATCATTAATTAAGATCATTAATTTTTCAAAATTAATTTTACTATTTTCATGAGTACAAGTATAAATATTTTCACTAACTATGAGTGTTAAAAAAATTTTATCTCTTGTGGCATCTACTATTAAATTTTTCATTATAATAATGTTATTTGCTATCAATTCTAAAGCAGAAGAAAATAATATCAAATATTATTCTGAAGATAGTGGCATTCTTTCTTTGATGTATCACCGATTTGATGAAAATAAGTATCCTTCAACAAATGTACAAATGGATATTTTCAAAGAACAAATGTCTATAATCAATACCTCAAATTATAAATTTTTTGATCCACAATATTTACAAAAAGAATTTAATTTTCCAAAAAATAAAAAAGAAATACTTATCACTGTAGATGATGCGTTCTTATCTTTTTATAAAATTGCGTGGCCATATTTGAAAAGAGAGAAAATTCCTTTTATTTTATTTGTTTCAACTGAAACCGTAGGTAAAACTGGCTATATGAGTTGGCAACAAATACAAGAAGTAGAAAAAGAGCCATATGCTTACATTGGCAATCATTCACATTCTCATAATTACCTAGTTGATCTAGAAACGAAAAATTTTTTGGCTGATATTAATACTTCAATTGAAATTTTTAATCAGAACTTAGGTTATAACCCAATTTTTTTTTCATACCCATTTGGTGAGTATAGCAAAACTATTAAAGATTTTATTTCCAAAAATTTTGATTTTGCTTTTGGACAACATTCTGGTGTCATTGATATTAATAAAGATCCCCATGAATTACCCAGATTCCCAATTAATGAGAAATATGGTGACTTAGAAAGATTCAAATTTTTAATTAATCTTGGTCCACTTCAGTACAAATCTTTAAACCCTGAAGACAAGTATATTATCAATAACAATCCACCAAAACTATCTGTTGAATTTTTTGAAAATCAAAAAAATATAGAAAATATTAATTGTTTCTCTGATGAAGGTAGTGGATGGGATAGGTCAAATATTACTTTTAATAAAAATATACTAAACATAAATTTTAGAGAAAAATTTACATTCAGAAGAGGTAGAGTTAATTGTTCACTTAATGATGATGGAATATGGAGATGGTTCGGCGTTCAATTTTCAGTGAATCAAAATTAAATTAAACTTTCTAAATCTTTGCTAGATGGTAATAACTTTGCATCATCAAAATCTGTTAAATCATTTTGTCTAATAATTTGTTGTAAAATTTTAACATACTCTTTTCCAGTCTCTGCATATTTGTCTAAGTATTCAGTAAGAAACATGCTGTCTAATTCTTTTCCTTCATCTCTCAATTCTGCTCTTGCACTTCTGAAATCTTTATAAGACGAGTGTGTGTTTAAATTTCTTTGATAAGCTTTTACGGACGCCTGCAAAACCTTAAATCTCATAACTTTATGTGTACTGTCATCTTCTGCATCGGCTGGTTTTATTCCTTTACCACTCCACGTCCACTGACCAAACAATGCATTTCCCTCTTGAGCAAACCTTGATGTTCCCCAACCAGTTTCCTTTGCAGCTTGTGCAATTGCCATTGAAACAGGCACTTCATCCATTCTAATTTTCAATGTTGATAAATCTTTATTTACAACTCCATATTGTTTAAATTTTATGTTTAACCACTCTTGTTCTGTCTTTGTGTTTTTGCTTTTATTTAAAATACTAAAGAGCTTTATTCTATCTAGTTTAATACTATTGTTTTCATCAATGATTAAAGGCAAAATTATCTGAATGAATAAGTCTTTTCTTTTTTTAGTATTTTCTATTTTTCCAATTTCTTTTGGTAATAGATCTAAATTTATAGGCTTTACTAATTTATTTTCTCTAACATCTTTTAAATTATAATCTGTTGATTTAAAAAGTTCTTCAATTGTTGCAGCACTTAATAGTATGGCTTCTGATGGCTGCTCATCGAATGTTAAAACATCTTCATATAAAAACTTTTTATTTAATTGCTCATCTAGTTTTGTTGTTTTATTTTCTAATAATTTTTTTAAATTATTCTTTGAATTATTTTCATAGTCCTTAGAAAATATCATTTTTTCTTTTGTAAGATTAATGACTAATGGAGCTATAAAAAAAATTGATATAATGATTAAACTTGATAAAAAAGTTCTTGAAAGATTATCTAGTCCACTTTTTTGTGCTTTTAGTTTATTTTTTTTTTTTAAATCTTTTGCAGTTTCAAAAAACGATGTAAGTTTTTTTCTAATAATTATTTTTTTTCTCATAACTATATTGCAACCACTTCTTTAACCTCAGGCAAATAGTGACACAAAAGATTTTGCACTCCTTGTTTTAAGGTCATTGTCGAGCTGGGACAGCCAGAACAGCTTCCTTGCAATTCTACCTTAACAATTCCATCTTTAAATTCTTTAAATTTAATATCACCACCATCTTTTGCAACAGCAGGTCTAATCTTTGATTCTAAGATACTTATAATTTGCTTTTCGATTTCAGTGTGTTCCTCTTTTTTTTCTCCAAGTAACTCATTGGCAATTACAAATTCTTTTCCTGTAGAATAAAAATCATTAATCAGTGAAATAGCTATATGTTTAATATCTTCCCAAATTACTTCTTCATTTTTATTTATAGATATAAAATCTTCTCCTAAAAATACGCCTGTTACCCCATTAATTGATAAAATATTTCTTACTAATTCGTTATCTGTTTCTTCTTTTTTTATCACTTCAAATGAGCCATTATTGGAAACTGTTTTTCCAGGCAAAAACTTTAGTGAATTAGGGTTTGGCGTTACTTCAGTTTGAATAAACATCTTTTTATATATAGTGATTACTGAGAAAATTTAAACTAATTAATATAATCTTATTAAAAACCTACTAAATCTTTAATTTCTTTTATTTTTTTTGAAGCAATTTTATTAGCTTTATTTGCGCCTTCTAAAAGAATTTTATCTAAATAACTTTCATCATTTAATAATTTTTTTATTTCTTTTGAAATTGGATCAATTGTTTCAATTAAAGTCTCTGATAACTTTTCCTTAAACTCTGAAAAATTTTTTCCTTTAAATTCGATAATAGATTTTTCTAAATTTTGATTTTTTAAACTTGAATAAATTCCTAATAAATTTTCAGCTTCTGGTCTTTCGTTTAAATCTTTAATATCTGAAGGAAGTGGCAAAGGATCCGTTTTTGCTTTTTTAATTTTATTTAATATCTCTTCGTTATTATCTGTAAGATTAATTCTGCTCAAATCTGAAGGATCTGATTTGCTCATTTTTTTTAAACCATCTTTAAGACTCATTATTCTAGAAAACTCTTTCTGTATTAAGGGCTCTGGAACTTTTAAAAAATCTGTTGCATTAAAATCGTTATTAAATTTTTGTGCTATATCTCTACAAAGTTCTAAGTGTTGTTTTTGATCATCACCAACAGGAACATGGGTTGCGTCATACAGCAGGATATCAGCAGCCATTAATACAGGATAGGAGTAAAGCCCAATGCTAGCTTTTTCCTTATCTTTTCCAGCTTTTTCCTTAAACTGAGTCATTCTATTAAGCCAACCAATTCTTGAAACACAACTTAATATCCATGCAGCTTCAGAGTGAGCTGGAACCATTGATTGATTAAAAATTATACTTTTGTTAGGATCTATTCCACTTGCAATAAATGTTGCTGCAGTTTCTCTTATATTCTTTTTTAGTTCCTTAGGATCTTGTTTTACCGTAATTGCATGAAGGTCAACTACACAAAAAATACACTCATTTTCTTTTTCATTTTGGAGTTTTACAAAATTTTTAATTGCTCCAAGATAGTTTCCTAAATGTAGGTTACCAGTAGGTTGTACTCCAGAAAAAATTTTTTTAATCATATCAATAGTTTAAATTAATATCTGTTCTTTTAAAAGCCTTGATTAAAACTGCAACGAAGAAATAAAATATAAGACCAGCAATAACAGCACCCAGCAAATAGATCACTTTAAAATTTTCTTGATAGGACAATTCATTATTAAAAAAATAAATTATATAATTAAAAAATATTCCCATAATCACTGATGTTGTTAAAATTTTAATTAATCTATCTATAAAGATAAGATTAAAATTGAAAAAACTTTCTTTTTTTAAAAAGATAAACAATAGCAATGCATTAAACCAAGATGAAATGGTAGTTGCGATTGGTATGATTATAAAACCAATTTGTTTAAAAAAGATAACACTTATAAATATATTTAATAAAACAGATAATAATGAAATATAAAATGGTATTTTTGTATTATGTCTCGCAAAAAAAAATGTCGAAAAAACTTTTATTAATGAAAAAGCAGGCAAACCAATTGCAAAATAAAATAGCGCTTTTGCTGAATTCTTAACACTTAACTCATCAAAGGAACCATAGCCAAATAATGAAGAAATAATCTCTTCTGAGGCAATTAATAATGCAACTGTCGCTGGGATACTCAGGAATAGACTAAGTTCTAAAGCTTTATTTTGAATTAAATTTATTTTATTTTTATTTTGACTTTTAACATATTTGGATAGTTGGGGTAAAATAACTGTACCAATTGCAATTCCAGCAATGGCTAAATTTATTTGATAAACTCTATCAGCATAATAAAGATATGAAACCGCACCAGCTTGAAAAGATGCAATAATTGTTCCTACTAAAATATTTATTTGAGTAACACCTGATGAAAAAATACTAGGTAACAGTTTTTTAAAAAAGTTTTTAATTTTTTTATCAATGTTAATTTTAAATTTAATCTTAGGTGAAAAATTTTTTTTTACAAAAAAGTATAGAAAAATAAATTGTACAACACCTGAAATGGTTACTGCATAAGATAAATAATAAACAAGATTATCGTCTAATATTTTTGCAAATAACAAAACTCCAATTAAAAGTATATTTAAAATAATTGGAGCGGCGGACGCTATTGCAAATTTATTATGTGAATTTAAAATTGCAGAAAAAAATGATGCCAAACTTATGAAAATTAAAAATGGTAAAGTAATTCTTGTTAAGGTTATAGCTAGTTCCATTTTTTCATAATCGCCTTCAAAACCTGGTGCAATTAGATAAACAAATAAAGGCATCAATATCTCTATAATCAGAACTAAAACTATTAGGCCTAGGGTGAGTAGATTAAAAATACTATTAGCAAAGTTTTGTGCTTTTTTTTTATTATTCAATAATGATGAGTAGCTTGGAACAAAAGCTGCATTAAATGTTCCTTCAGAAAATAATCTTCTAAAAGTATTAGGAATTCTAAACGCCACAAAGAAAGCATCTGCCAAAATTCCAGTTCCAAGGAATACTGCTATTAAAATATCTCTTAAATAGCCCAGTAACCTACTAATTATTGTAAAAAAGCTAAACGTGCTTGTTGACTTAATAAGGTTCATAAATCATATTAGTCTTAAATTTGCTCCATTTGTATATCTAATTAACATAAATGAAAAAAACTAAAATAGATCATTATACTGATAAAGAAGCTCTAGAATTCCACAGCTTAAATAAGCCAGGAAAAATAGAAATAAATTCTTCAAAACCAATGACAACTAAGAGGGATTTGGCATTAGCTTATTCTCCTGGTGTTGCAGTCCCAGTTCAAGCAATCGCTGACGATCCAGAGACAGCGTACGATTATACATCTAAAGGAAATTTAGTTGCAGTGATAAGTAATGGATCAGCTATTTTAGGAATGGGTAATTTAGGAGCACTTGCATCTAAACCTGTCATGGAGGGAAAGGCAGTTTTATTTAAAAGATTTGCTGATATAGATTCTATTGACTTAGAAATTAACTCTCAAGATTCCGATGAAATTATTAATAGTATTAAAAACTTTGCATGCAGTTTTGGTGGTATTAACTTAGAAGATATCGCATCTCCTGATTGTTTTATAATTGAAGAAAAATTAAAGGAAATTTTAGATATTCCAGTTTTTCATGATGATCAACATGGAACAGCAATTATAACTACAGCTGCATTAATTAACGCTCTAGATATTAGTGGTAAATCAATAAAAGACATTAAAGTTGTTGTAAATGGAGCAGGTGCATCAGCAATTGCTTGTACAAATTTATTTAAAAATAGTGGCGTACCTGGTGAAAATGTAATCATGCTTGACCGTAAAGGAGTGGTCTATAGAGGTAGAACTGAGGGAATGGACCAGTGGAAATCTGCCCATGCAGTAGAAACTAAAAAAAGAACTTTAGAAGAAGCTATAAATGGAGCTGACGTATTTTTAGGATTATCTGCCAAAGGAGCTTTGAAAAAAGAGTTAGTAAAAACTATGGCTAAGAACCCAATAATTTTTGCCTGCGCAAACCCTGATCCTGAAATAACACCTGAAGAAATAATGGAAGTTAGAGATGATGCCATTATTGCAACTGGAAGATCTGATTATCCCAATCAAGTAAACAATTTAATTGGTTTTCCTTATATTTTTAGAGGAGCATTAGACGTAAGAGCTACAACTATTAATGAAGAAATGAAGGTTGCAGCTGCAAACGCAATTGCAAAATTAGCAAGAGAAGATGTTCCAGATGAAGTTGTTGCCGCAATGGGAGGAGATCGTCCTAAATATGGAAAAGATTATATAATTCCATCCACGTTTGATCCAAGACTGATTAGTGTAATTCCTGCAGCAGTTGCAAAGGCTGCTATGGATAGTGGTGTTGCAAAAAAACCTATAAAAGATTTTGAGGCTTATAGAGACCAACTCAAACAAAGGCTAGATCCCTCAGTAACTATTATGCAAGGTATTAACTCTCATATCAAAAAAAATCAAAAGAGAATTGTTTTTGCGGATGGAGAAGACGAAAACACTCTTAAGGCGGCAATTGCATTTAAAAATTCTAAATTAGGTACACCAATTTTAATTGGTAAAAAAAATAAAATTAAAGAAAGAATAAAAGAAATTGGCTACAATAAAAATTTTGATATCGAAATAGTTAATTCTGAAGACACAACAAAAAGAGAGAAGTACGTAAACTTTTTATTTGAAAAATTGCAAAGAGAGAAAGGTCTTTTGGAAAGAGATTGTGATAGATTAGTTAGAAATGATAGGGTTGTATGGGCATCTTGTATGGTTGCTTGTGGTGATGCAGATGGTGCTGTCACTGGAAATACTAGAAGATTTGGAGCTTCTTTTGATAAAGTTACACAAGTTGTAGATGCTAGACCAGGTGAAATCATGTTTGGATTAAATATGGTTGTTGCTAAAGGAAAAACTATTTTTGTTGGAGACACGAGTGTAAATGAATATCCAAGTTCAGAGGAGCTTGCAGAAATTGCAATTTCATCAGCTAGAGTAGTTAAAATGTTTGGCTTTGTTCCAAAAGTTGCTTTTGTTTCTCACTCTACTTTTGGTCAACCTCTAACAAGTAGAACTAAACATATAAAAAAAGCTGTTGAAATTTTAAAAGATAAAAATGTAGATTTTGATTTTGATGGGGACATGCAGCCAGATGTTGCCTTAAATGAAGAATACAAAGAATTATATCCTTTCTCAAGTATTGTAGGAAATGCAAATATATTAATAATGCCGGGCCAACACAGTGCTGCTATCTCTTATAAAATGATGAAAAGCTTAGGTGATACAAAAGTTATTGGCCCTCTTTTAATTGGATTGGGTCAACCCATTGAAATAGCTCCTTTAAGGTCATCTACTTCAGAAATCATAAATTTAGCATCAGTAGCTGCCTACTCTGCTGATGTAATTGATTATAAAAAAAGTTAATTTTTTTGAATTCTTAAATCTTCAACCAAGACAATACTTGCAATAACATCTTCTACATCTAGTATTTCTTTTGCTTCATTTATTACTTTTTTTCTTTCTTCTGCGGTTAAAGAAATCCCATAAATAAATATTTTTTTCTTATAAGTATCAATTTGATAATTGGTTGCTTTAATTTTTTTGTTAAATATTAAAGCAGTACGAAGTTGGGATGTAATTAACAAATCTTTAGCTGATTGTTTAAAATTAAAATCTTCTTTTATTTTAATATCGTTTTTAACTGACCTAACACCTTTTGTTTCCCATGCAAGTTTAGTAATTTGAAGTTTTTCTTCAGGATCATCTACTTTTCCTGTTACAAAAATTTTTCCATCTAAAACTTTTGTGCTAACAGCTAAGATATAGCTCTTGTCTCTTAGGGCTAATCTTGCACCTAAACTTTTTTGCATCACAGAATCGTCTATTTGGGTTCCTAAAGATCTTGGATCAAACGCAATACTAACACCTGTTCCAAAAACTCCTTTTGAGCTAATCCCAACACATCCTGTTAAGATTAAAAAAATTAAACTTATTAAAAATATTTTATTTTTCATTTTTTATTTTTAGACAATAATTGTAAATTTCTTTTTTTGATACATTCGTATTTTGGCTAATTAAATCTGTAATATCTTTTATGCTTAGTTTTTTAATTAATTTTTGAATAATTATTTTATCAGATTCTTTTAATATTATCGATGAATTTTTTTCTTTTACCTTTTCAGAAATAACAATTGTTAACTCTCCTTTGGGATCAGATTTAAATGGTTCAAGTGTCTCCACATCTGTTCTTATATATTCCTCATAAAATTTCGTCATTTCTCTACAAACCAAAATTTTTCTATTTGAAAAGTAACGTTTTAAATCTTTTATCGATCTATTAAATTTTCGTGGAGAAATAAAAAAAACAATACAGCCCTCTAAATTTGCAAGCCTTTCGAAATCTTCTTTTAATTTGCTATTTTTATCTGGAAAAAAACCATAAAAAAAATATTTTTCATTAAATCCACTTATGGAAACTGCAGAAGAAACAGCTGACGCACCTGGAATTGGAAAGATATCTATTTCGTTAATAGCACATTCATTGACTAATATAGCTCCTGGATCTGAGATAGATGGAGTTCCAGCGTCAGAAATCAAAGAAACGACCGATCCTGATTTTAAAATATCAATTACTTTCGATAAATTTTTTTTTTCATTAAATTTATGATTTGCAATAAGTTTTGATTTAATTTCATACCGTTCTAATAAATTTTTTGAAATACGTGTATCCTCACACAGTACATAATCCGATTTTTTTAATACTTCTAGGGCTCTTAAAGTGATGTCGCTTAAATTCCCAATAGGAGTAGATACAATATAAAGTCCACTTTTAACTTTATTATTTATATTTTCAGTATGTAGAATCATCAAATTATAATAGTTATAATAATAACATTAAAATGAACAAAATTATTAAAATTATACTTTTTTTAGCTTTTGGTTTCTTAATTACTCCAGTAGCACTCTTGGCAAATGAGAAAATTAGGATTGGTCTTCTTGTCCCTTTAACTGGAAAGAACTCTGAAATAGGACAATCTATAATTAAATCTACACGTCTTGCAATTAACACAATAAACAATGCATCAATTGAGATTATACCAAAAGATACACAATCAAACCCTGAGGTAACTTTAGTGGCAGCCAAAGAGTTGGCTAATTCAGGAATAAAAATTGTTGTTGGTCCAGTTTTTAACGAAAATCTAATTTACCTAGGTGAGTTAAGTGAATTAACATTCTTGGCTCTAACGAATAAAAATGATAATTTTTCTAAAAACATTATTAACGCTGGAATTAATGCAACTTCACAACTAAATGCAATTAAGAAGTTTATAGAATTAAACGAAATAAAAAAAACTATCTTTCTTACTCCAGATATAAGTTTTAAAAATGAAATTGAAAAAGCTATTTCTAATTCTAAAATAAAAATATTAGAAAATTATATTTATAATACTGACCCAACTAAACTTACCAAACAAATTGAAAAAATTACACGTTATGAAATTAGAAAACAAAACCTTGAAGATGAAATAAATAGACTAGAGAAATCGGAACAAAGCAATAAAGAGCTCTTAATTGAAAGGTTAAAAAAGAGAGATACTCTTGGTAGTGTAAAATTTGACTCAGTGGTAATTTCTGATTTTGATGAAAGTTTAAAAAGTGTAACAACTTCCCTGCTTTATACGGATATAACTCCTAAAGAAAAATATTTTATTACTCTTAATCAATGGTTTGATGAATCTCTTTTAAAAGAGACAAGCTCACAACCCTTGTATTTTCCCTCTGCAAATAAAGATAATTATGATGAATTTTCTAATGAATATTTTGAAAAATATAATCAATACCCTAACCAATTGTCATTTTTAAGTTATGACTTGGTTGGGCTTGTATATTATTTAATTCTTCAAAACGAATCTGTTATTGATAAAAAAATGTTTACCAAAAAAACTTTGTTTAAAGGAAAGGTTGGAGTTTTTGAAATTAAAAACAATAAAATTAATCATATTTTAAATTTTTATAAAGCTGAAGATGGAGAGTTTAAAAAAGTTTTTTAATTTTTTTAAAAGCTTTAAATCTATGATCTATTTTATATTTCTGTGATGCTCTCATTTCAGCAAATGTAATTTTTTTTCCAAGTGGTATGAAAATAGGATCATAACCAAAACCATTTTTACCTTTTATAACTGGTGAAATAAAACCCTCAACCTTTCCAATAGAATTTATTATTTCTTTATTTTTATTATAAATGGTTAGAGCACAAATAAACCTGGCCTTAATTTTTTTCTCTCGCCAATTTTTGTCTTTTTTATCTAACTCCTTAAAAACTCTATACATTGCTTTTTTAAAATCACCTTTTTTACCTCCCCATCTAGCTGAATAAATTCCAGGATCTCCATCTAAAATATCTATTTCTAAACCTGAGTCATCAGACAGACATGTCATTTTTGATTTTTTAGAAAAAAATTTAGCTTTGATTAAAGAGTTTTCCTTAAATGTCTTGCCATTTTCAGGAGGGCTTTTTATTTTAAAGTCCTGTGGAGAGTATATTTCAACATTTTTAGGCAATAAATCCTTAATTTCTTTTAATTTTCCTTTATTATTAGTGCCTATCAACAATTTTATAATTTTATTCTTTAACATCTAGCAATTATCAAATTTCATACCATATAAGTTGTCATGGAAAAAGATCAAAACATTAATTCTGAAAACCAAAATGAAGAAATTAAAGAGAATGAAGCTGATGAGCAAAAACAAGTAGAACAAGAAATTTCAACTGATAAAACAGAAGAGGCAAAAGAGATTACACCTGAAGAAAAAATTAAGGAGTTAGAAGATAAGCTTACTAGAACTTTTGCTGAAATGGAAAATCAAAGAAGAAGATTTGAAAAAGAAAAAGATGATGCTTTTGATTATGGTGGATTTTCTTTTGCAAAAGAAGCTTTAAATTTAATTGATAATCTTGAGAGATCAAAACAAATTTTAGAAAGTGATGAAGTATTAAAAGATACCGAAGCTTTAAAAAAAACTTTAGAGCATTTTGAAATTATTAGTAAAGATATGGTATCAATTTTTTCAAAAAATGGAATTACACCTGTTGTTTCTATTGGTAAAAAATTGGATCCCAATCAACACCAAGCTATGATGGAAATTGATGATGATCAAAAAGAACCTGGAACAATAGTTCAAGAAATTCAAAAAGGTTTTATGATGAAAGATAGACTTTTAAGGCCAGCATTAGTTGGAGTTTCAAAAAAAACTAAAACTCCAGATGATCAAAAAAGCGAGGAAAATTAAGAAAATTCAGACAATTAATTATGATTGTAAGAACTTGTAGATTGAAAATTAACACTTATATGAAGGAAAGGAATTAAATTATGAGCAAAATTATAGGAATAGATTTAGGAACAACAAATTCATGCGTGTCTATCATGGAAGGTAGTCAGCCTAAGGTTTTAGAAAATGCTGAGGGTGCAAGAACAACTCCTTCAGTTGTAGCTTTTACTGAGGATGGGGAAAAACTCGTAGGTCAACCTGCAAAAAGACAAGCTGTTACTAACCCTGAAAATACTATTTTTGCCGTAAAAAGATTAATCGGAAGAAGCTTTGAAGACCCTACTGTAAAAAAAGATATTGCAGCTGCGCCTTTTAAAATTGTGAATTCAGAAAAAGGAGATGCTTGGATTGAGGCTAAAGGGGAAAAATATTCACCTTCTCAAATTTCAGCTTTTATTCTTCAAAAGATGAAAGAAACAGCTGAAAAATATTTAGGCCAAGAAGTAACGAAAGCTGTAATTACGGTTCCTGCATATTTTAATGATGCTCAAAGACAGGCAACAAAAGATGCTGGTAAAATTGCTGGCCTTGAAGTTTTAAGAATTATTAACGAACCAACAGCCGCTTCTCTTGCTTACGGTTTAGATAAAAAACAAAATAAAAAAATAGCTGTTTATGACTTAGGTGGTGGAACTTTTGATGTTTCTATCCTTGAGTTGGGTGATGGTGTATTTGAAGTTAAATCTACAAATGGAGATACATTTTTAGGTGGTGAAGACTTTGACAATACAATCGTTGATTATTTAATTGGTGAATTTAAAAAAGATTCTGGAATTGATTTAAGATCAGATAAATTGGCTCTTCAAAGATTAAAAGAGGCTGCTGAAAAAGCAAAAATTGAATTATCTTCTGCAGAGCAAACAGATGTTAATTTACCCTTTATAACAGCTGATAAAACTGGTCCAAAACATATCAATCTAAAAATGACTAGAGCAAAATTAGAAGCTTTGGTTGAAGATTTAATCTCAAGAACATTACCACCATGTAAAACCGCTCTTAAAGATGCAGGGCTTACTGCAAGTGAAATTGATGAAATTGTAATGGTTGGTGGAATGACAAGAATGCCTAAAGTTCTATCTGAAGTTAAGAGCTTTTTTGGTAAAGAACCCAATAAAAGTGTAAACCCTGATGAAGTTGTTGCAATGGGTGCTGCAATCCAAGCTGGTGTTCTTCAAGGAGACGTTAAAGATGTCCTTCTTTTAGATGTAACACCTTTATCGCTTGGAATTGAAACATTAGGTGGAGTTTCAACAAAATTAATTGAAAAAAATACAACAATACCAACAAAAAAAAGCCAAGTATTTTCAACAGCTGATGACAACCAACCTGCTGTATCAATCAGAGTGCTTCAAGGTGAAAGAGAAATGGCATCTGACAACAAAATGTTAGGAAATTTTGAGCTAGTTGGAATTGCACCTGCTCCAAGAGGAGTGCCTCAAATAGAAGTAACTTTTGATATTGATGCAAATGGAATTGTGAGTGTTTCTGCTAAAGATAAAGGAACTGGAAAAGAACAAAAAATCCAAATCCAGGCCTCTGGTGGCTTAAGTGATGAAGAGATTGAAAAAATGGTAAAAGATGCTGAAGCAAATAAAGAAGAGGACAAAAAGAAAAGAGAATCTGTTGATGTTAGAAATCAAGCAGACACTCTTTTACACTCTACTGAAAAAAATCTAAAAGAGCATGGGGCCAAAGTTTCTGATGCTGATAAAAAAGCAATTGAAGATGCCTCAACTGACTTAAAAGAAACTATTAAAGGAACTGATACCGAAGAAATTAAAAAGAAAACTGAAACTTTAGTTCAAGCCTCTATGAAATTAGGTGAAGCAATTTATAAATCTCAAGAAAAAAAAGAAGGCTCACCAAAAGAAGGTGATAAAAATGATGAAGGAAAAAAAGACGATAATGTAGTTGATGCTGACTTTGAAGAAGTTAAGGAAGAAAGCAAAGAAGGCAAAGAAGAAGATAAAGAAAAAAGCGCCTAAGACTTACAGCAACTATCATCTTAAAGTAACTTATGGCTAAAAGAGATTTTTATGACGTCTTAGGGGTTAGCAAAAGTGCAAGCCCTGAAGAATTAAAATCCGCTTATCGTAAATTAGCTGTAAAATATCACCCAGATAAAAACCCAGGTGATAAAGCCTCAGAAGATAAATTTAAAGAAGCTGGTGAAGCTTACGGTATCCTTTCAGATAAAGAAAAAAAACAAAACTATGATAACTTTGGCCACGCTGCCTTTGAGGGTGGTGGAGGTAGACAAGGAGGAGGCTTTGGTGGTGGTTTTGGTGGAGCTGATTTTTCAGATATATTTGAAGATTTTTTTGGAGATTTTGGTGGTGGACAATCAAGGGGAAGAAGAAAAACCAATAATAGAGGTTCTGATCTTCGATATGATTTATCTATTACCCTTGAAGAAGCATATGAGGGTAAAAAACAAGATATAAAATTCTCAACTACAGAAAAATGTAATACTTGTAGGGGTAATGGCTCTAAACCTGGTCATTCTCCAGACAGATGTACCGTTTGTGGTGGAAATGGTAAAGTAAGATCTAACCAAGGTTTTTTTACTGTTCAACAAACTTGTCCTCAATGTGCAGGCTCTGGTGAAGAAATAACAAACCCATGCACAGATTGTAATGGTCAAGGCAACAAACAGGCTTCAAAAAAAATATCAGTAACAATACCCAAAGGTGTTGATGATGGAACTAGAATTAGATTGGCTGGCAAAGGTGAAGCAGGATCCAAAGGTGGGGCAAGCGGTGATCTTTATCTTTTTGTAAATGTACATTCACATGATTTATTTAAAAGATCTGATGAAAACCTATTTTTTGAATTTCCAATATCCATTGCTGATGCAGCATTAGGAACCACAATAGAGATACCAACAATTGATGGTGGAAAAGCTAAAATTAAAATACCTGATGGAACTCAAAATGGAAAACAATTTAGATTAAAGGGTAAAGGCATGCCCTATATGAGAGGTAGTGGAAATGGAGACCTTTATGTCCAAGTAAATACTGAAGTTCCTATTTCTTTAAATAAAGAACAAAAAGCGTTACTTGAAAAATTTAGAGAAATTGAAAACGAAAAGTCCAATCCAAGTATCAAACAATTCTTTCAAAAAGCTAAGAGTTTTTGGAAAAACTAAAGACTAATTAAGTAAAAAAGGTTAATATTTTCCTAGATGAAAAAAATTAATTTAGCTATTTCTGGTTGTCTAGGGAGAATGGGTCAACAACTTATTAAGTCATCAAAAAAAAATAAAAACTTTAGATTAGTTTCTCTTACCGAAAATAAAGCCATCAGTAAAAAAATTGCTGGTATCAAAATTGATGTAAATACTGAAGAAGCTTTTAAAAAGACTGATGTAATAATAGATTTTACAGTTCCAAACTGTACTTTAGATATTTTAAAAATTGCATCTAAGTTAAAAAAAAGAGTAGTAATTGGAACAACTGGATTTACCCAAAAAGAAGAAGTTCTAATTAAAAAATTGTCTAAAAAAATCCCCATATTAAAAGCTGGTAATATGAGCCTTGGTGTTAATTTATTAATGTATTTAACTGAAATTGCCTCAAAATCATTAAATGATGAATATTTAAGCAAAGTTTTTGAAGTTCATCACAAACACAAAAAAGATTACCCATCAGGAACAGCTTTAATGCTGGGAAAAGGAATTGCAGATGGGAAAAATAAAAATCTTTATAACTTAATGGGTAAAAAATTTTTTAATAAAAAATCTTTTCCATATGGAAAAAAAATTAATTTTAATTCAATTAGAAAAGGTGAAATTATTGGTGAACATGAAGTTACATTTTCTAGTGGGAAAGAAATAATAAAATTAAATCATGAGGCTTTTGATAGAGCGCTTTATTCAGATGGGGCTCTAACTGCTGCAAAATGGTTGATTAACAAAAAACCAGGACTTTATTCAATGAGAGATTTATTGAACTTTAAATAATGGATGAAAAAGAAAAAGCTAAAAAAATACTAAAAATTTTAAATAAACTTTATCCAACAACCCCTATTCCACTAGATCATACTAGTAACTTTACCCTCTTAATGTCAGTTCTTTTATCAGCACAATGTACTGATCTAAATGTTAACAATGTAACTAGAAATATATATCCAAAATATAATAGACCAGAGCATTTTGTAAAATTAGGCAAAAAACGAATAGAAAAATTAATTAAAAGTATTGGTCTCTTTCGAGTTAAAGCAAAAAGCATCTATTTAATGTCTAAACAGCTTATAGAAAAACATGGAGGTAAAGTACCTAAAAGCTTTGAAGAGCTCGAAAAACTGCCTGGTGTAGGTCATAAAACTGCAAGTGTGGTTATGTCTCAAGGTTTTGGAATTCCAGCTTTTGCCGTTGATACTCACATACATCGATTAGCTCAAAGATGGGGTTTAACGAATGGCAAAAATGTGATTCAAACTGAAAAAGATTTAAAAAGAATATTTCCAGAAAAAACATGGAGTAAATTACACTTACAAATAATTTATTATGGAAGGGAATTTTGTAAAGCCAGGGAATGTTATGGTTTGACTTGTAAAATTTGTACGACTTGTTATCCTAATCGAAAAAATCCAGTTAAAATAAAAAAAGTTTAATATGAAAATAATAGGAATTGGTAATGCAATTGTGGATGTTATTTGCAAAGTTGACGATCAATATCTGGTAAATAATCAATTAACAAAAAGCACAATGAAATTAGTTGATGAAAGTGAGTTTAAAAAACTTTTATCAACTCTTAAAATTGAAGAAACAGTTTCTGGTGGATCTGTTGCAAATTCTATTGTTGGCCTGTCTCAATTGGGAAATGATGTTGGGTTTGTAGGTAAGATTAATGCTGATGAATTGGGAAAAAAATACGAAGAAGGTCTGACTAAAGAAAAAGTTCAATATTTTTATAATAAAAAAGAGGAAGTTTCACCAACTGGGACTTGTTTAATCTTGATCACGCCTGATGCAGAAAGAACTATGGTTACGTTTTTAGGAATTGCAGGAAAAATTAACCAAAATGATATTAATGAAAAAGCTGTAAAAGAAAGTGAAATGATATTTTTAGAAGGATATTTATGGGATGAGGGAGAACCGAAGACTGCCTTCAATAAGGCGATGTCACTCTCTAATACTAAAGCAATGTCTTTATCAGATCAATTTTGTGTGGAGAGACATAAAAGTGACTTTTTAGATTTAGTTAAAAATAAACTTGATATTACTTTTGCAAATGAACAAGAAATCAGAGCATTAATTGATGCTAAAAACTTTGAAGATGTTATTGAATTTGGAAAACAACTAGGAAAGCTTTTAATCGTCACGCGTGGTGAAAAAGGAAGCATTGCTATCAAAAATAAAGAAATTGCAGAGTGTCAAAGTAAACCTGATTTAAAAATTGTAGACTTAACAGGTGCAGGAGACCTCTTTGCAGCTGGTTTTCTTCATGGACTAATTAATGATGTTTCAACAAAAGAATGTCTCGAAAAAGGAACTGAGATGTCTTCAAAGATAATCCAAAAAGTTGGTGCTAGACTAGATTAAGCTATTTTAGTCAATAAAATAACCATTTTTATGGCTTAATATAAATTTTTCATCGTCAAATAAATCACTTATTTTTTTTCGCAATCTATATATATGTGTTTCTACAGTATGGGTTTCCATATCTGCTGAGTAACCCCATATATTTTTTTGTAAATCTACAACATTGTGTTTAATTTTTGTATTATTTAAATATAAAATAATTTCAATTTCTTTTTCTGTTAACTTTAAACTCAAGATACCTTTAGAAATAAATTTAGAATTTAAATTTAATTCATAGCCTTTAATAATAACATTAGACTGTTGATTGAATTTTAATTTGATTAATTTAATATTGATTACCTCTAATAATTTTTTTAAAGATAAGGGCAAATCATTTAAATCTAAAAAATTTTTATCAGTTATATTATCATTTAGTAATAATTTATGATCAGTTTTTGAAATTATCAAACAATCTATTTTATTTAGATCAAGTTTCTTTTTAAAATATTCTTTATTCTCAAATTTTATAATTTTAAAAGATAAATTTTCTTTTATCTCATCTAAAATTTCATATAGTGAATTAAAATTTATAATAAAAACATTTTGCATAATTATATTTAATATTACTTATGATAATTCATGTACCAAATAAAAACACTCTTATAATTGATGATTTTAAATTAAGGTGTTGTGTTGGTAAAAAAGGCATAAATTACAGCAAAAAAGAAGGTGATTACACAACTCCTAAAGGGTTATTTAAATTAAGAAAATTATATTTTAGAAAAGATCGTGTTGGTATTCCAAAGTGCAAAATCTATAAAAAAAATATAAAAATAAATATGGCTTGGTGTGATGATCCTACACACAAAAAATATAATGAAGAAATTCATACATCAAATAAAAAATCAAAAGAATTATTTTATAGGAAAGATCATACATATGATTATTTAATTACTATTAGTCACAATGAAAAAAAAATACCAGGCAAAGGAAGTGCTGTATTTATTCATTTAACAAAGAATTACAAACCCACAGCAGGATGTGTTGCTCTTAAAAAAAAAGATTTTGAAATATTATTAAAATTAATAGATAAAAATACTAAAATTAAAATAGGTTAATTTCTTTCTCCAAAAATTTTAGATCCTATTCTTAAAAAAGTTGACCCATATGTTAATGCTTTTAGATAATCACCTGACATGCCCATGCTGAGCTCTTTCATTTTAAATGTATTGGTTATGATCTTCATTTCATTAAAATAATGCGAGCTATCTTTATCACTTGGAGGTATACACATAAAACCTATTATATTAAGCTTTAAATTATTTATACAAAAATCATAGAAACTATTTAATTCATCAATAATTATTCCATTTTTTTGGTTTTCATTACCAATATTAATCTGAATAAATATTTTCGTCTTTTTATTTTGTTTAATTTCTTCATTAGCAATCGCTTCTGCCAACTTTATATTGTCCAATGAATGAATATAATCAAACAATTTTACAGCATATTTTACTTTATTTTTTTGAAGCTTGCCGATCATGTGAAGACTGATTTGATTTTGATTATTTTTTATTGTTTCCCATTTATTAACTGCTTCTTGAACTTTATTTTCTCCAAAATCAATATGACCACTATTAATGATAGGTAATATTTTATCTATTGAAAAAGTTTTGCTTACAGCAATTATTTTGGGTATCTTAATTGTGTTTTTTGTTTCACTTATTTTTAAATATATTTCTTGCTGTATTTTATTTAAGTTAATTAAACTATGATTCATATAAATGCTTTACAGGGATTTTATTTTATAGATGATTTTAATAGGGATCATTTAATTAAAATAGACTCTAATATTATTATTATCTACAGAAATTATAAAGAAAAAAATAATGAAAAAAAAATCTTTGAAATAAAAAAATTTTGTAAGAAAATAGGTAAAAAGTTTTTTTTAGCTAATAATGTAAATCTAACAATTAAATTACGACTTGATGGAGCTTATATACCTTCATTTAATAAAGATATATCAGTCAAAAAATTAAAAAATAAAGGGATACCAATTCTTGGTTCTGCACATAATTTAAAAGAAATTAATGAAAAGATAAAACAGGGTGTACAAATAATTTTTTTATCTCCCCTCTTTAAGGTTGAAAAAACAAATAAATTCTTAAATATCATTAAATTCAATATTCATTCTAAATTATTTCCTGGCGATGTTGTGGCACTAGGTGGAATTAGAAAAAATAATATTAATAGAATCAAAATTTTAAATTGCTTTGGATTTGCATCAATTTCTTATATTAAAACAAGTATAAAAAAATGAATCAAAACTTTGAAAAATTCAAAAAAAAAGTAGAACAGTTATTTAATCATTACAATGCTGGTAACTATCCTTTTGTAATACAACAAGTTAATTTACTTTTAAAAAAGCAACCAAAAAATATATTTATTTTAAATTTACTTGGTTCATCACATCATAAAATGGGTGATTTAAATGTTGCTGTAAAAGTTTTTTTACATGTTATTCAATTAGATGAAAATAATCTAGCTGGCATGAATAATTTAGCTAATGTTTATAAAGATCTTTCAAGATTTGAAGAAGCTAAAAATTTATATGAAAAAATTTTAAATAAAAATTCAAATTATATTAATGCAATTGTTAATTATGGAAGTTTAAAATTTCAATTAAATCAATTTGATGAGTCTATTGCTTTATATAAAAGAGGTTTAAAATTAAATAATAACTCATTAATCATTCATTATAATTTGGGTTTAGTCTATCAAAGTTTAGGGAATTTTAGTGAAGCTAAATCTGCCTTCGAAGAGGTTTTAAGAATTGATCCTAATATGCATATTGTTGATAGAATGATAAGCAGATTTATAAAATACGATCAAAATAATCCTCATTTAAAAAATATGTTAGAAAAAATTAAAGATCCTAATCTTAATGATGAGTCCGAAATAAATTTAAATTTCGCTCTTGGAAAAGCTTTTGAAGATTTAAAAGACTATAAAAAATCTTTTTTTTATCTTGAAAGTGGCAATAAATTAAAAAATAAAACACATAAATACAACACTGGTATTGACGATCAATTATTCACAAATATTTTAAATACTTTTAAAGATTTTAATTTTAAAAAAATTGAAGAAGAAAATAACAAAGAGAAACAAATCATTTTTATTGTCGGCTTACCTAGATCAGGCACAAGCTTAATTGAACAAATACTTTCTTCACATACAAGGGTTTATGGTGCTGGAGAATTAGATTTTTTAGAAAAACTAATGAGAAAAAGCTTTTATATTGAAGGTAAATTTAAATTACCCAATTTGGCTAGCTCCGGCAATATGGATTTATTCCAAAAAATATCTAAAGATTATTTAGCGCTAGTGAATGAATTTAAAACTCAAGAACAAATTGTAACTGACAAGGCTCCATTAAATTTTAGATGGATTGGTTTTATAAAAATATTTTTTCCTAATGCTAAAATTGTTCATTGTGAAAGGGAAGCTAAGGATAATTGTTTGTCATTATATAAAAATATTTTCGATGAAAATCAAAATTGGACCTACAACACAACCGACATTTTAAATTATTATAAGAACTACAAAAACTTAATGGATTTTTGGAAAAAGAAGCTTCCCAATTTCGTTTACAATTGTAGTTACGAAAATATTATCACTAATCCTGATATTGAAATAAAAAACTTAATTGAGTTTTGTGGCATTAAGTGGGAAAGTCAATGTTTAGAGTTTTATAAGTCAAAAAGAGCAATAAAGACAGTTAGTGTAGCTCAAGCAAGAAAGCCTCTTTATAAAACTTCTATATCCTCTAATGCAAATTATGCACCTTTTCTTATAGATTTTTTTGATAAACTAGATTCTTTATCATCATAAAAAAAACGGCCCCTAAAAATAGGGGCCGTTTCATAATTCTTAGCAATTCAAATTAGAATGATAATGCTAAACTAATTTCAGTTGTTTCATCATCAACAGATGCAACGAAGTTATCGTTTGATGATTCACTGTGATTAAATCTTACTGAAGCAGCACCCATTGTGTAAGCAGCGCTTAAACCAGTAACATCCTCAGCTACAGCTGCAGTTGCAGCAATAGCGTTTTGCTCATTTTCTTGCTCACCGTAAGATATAGCAAAGTTGTCATTTACGTTAAACGCAACAGACCAACCAGTAATCGAGTGGCTTGCAGCACCTGCAGTACCATCTTCTGATTCACCCATTCTGTAACCAGCTGATACCGGACCCATAGTATAAACAACATGAGCTACTGTATTGACTGTATCAGTTGAAGTTGTGCTTATGTCAGTTGCTGAATTAACAGCTTGACCTGCACCAATAGTTAGACCATCGATTGGGCTCATAGAAAGATAGACATCTCTTGTTGAACCGTGTGCACCTGCACCAGATGAAGCACTTTCACCAGTTGCTGTAGCACCTTCACCATTTGTGTAACCAGCTGATATGCTAACGCCAGCAAACGTATTTGAGTAACCAATTACGTTAGTTGAACCTACACCTGCGATACCTGAACCTGAAACACCAGTCCATGATTCTTCATATGCTGTTGGTAGTAAGTCATCATTGGCTGTAACACCAACTAAAGCACCACCAGTAGAATCGAATGAAAGTGTACCCATGTCACCCATGTCTAATGTTTGGAAAGCAGATCCCCAACCAGTATTAGTGTCGTTAATCGCTCTAGTCATTGATACAGTACCGAATCCAACATCTCCAGATCCTGTAAAAGTTAAACCACTGTTAGCACCAAATGAGTTACCAGTTACTTCATTTCCAGTAGTTCCACCTGTGTCTGTGTAAGTTAGTTCTACTGAACCGCTTACAGATATTTCAGCAGCATTTGCAGAAATCGCTACTAACGATCCAGCTAATGCAGATAAACCTATTTTTTTTAAGTTATTCATATTTTTCCTTTGTTTGTTATTTATTGATTAATCAATAAGCTTATTTACAGGGTGTGCTGTAAAATTCCTTTTAAATTGAATTCTTTCCCTAATTTTTTTTATTTTGTGATATTTATACAACATATCAATTTTTCATTGATTTTACTGATATTATTGACTGATATTTCTATATTTTACAGATTCTTATGTATATTTTTAGCAAAATTATGCTATTTCATTAAATTATACCATGAAAATCCTCAACAAAAGTCATTTCAATAAATTTTTCACCTTTTTTATTTTATTTTTCTTCATTGCTTCATGTGGTCCTTTAGCTTTTAAAAAAACTGATGCAAGAAAGAATCCAATAAATGTCAAAGATAAAGTAAAAAAAAATATTGAAGAGGGGCGTGGTGCTACTTTTAAATTCGGAGGTCCAAAATCTGGCAGTTTTGATTTTGCTTCATCAAATGAAATGTGGCGAGCAACTATGGAAGTATTGGATTTTGTTCCATTAGTTAATGCTGATTATGGTGGAGGAATTATAATTACAGATTGGTATTCTGAAGATACGACCCAAAATCAGTCAGTCAAAATTTCAGTTCAATTTTTATCAAATGAAATAAGACCAGATGGACTATCTGTTAAAGTTTATAAAAAGATTTGTGATACAAGTCAAAATTGTAAAATTTTAAAAACTGATACTGGTACAAGTCAAGAAATTAAAATTGCTATACTTAAAAAAGCAGCAGCTATTAAAAAAAATGTAGCTAAGAAAAAAGATGGTTAATTTTATATTACAATCCTCATAAAAAATCCCTGATAAGATTGACAAATGAGATATAATTTTAAAACTACAGAAAAAAAATGGCAAGATTATTGGGATCTTAATAAATCCTTTAAGGCCAAAATAGACCCTAATAAAAAAAAATTTTATTGCTTAGAAATGTTTCCTTATCCTTCTGGAAAGATTCATATGGGTCATGTTAGAAATTATACAATAGGTGATGTTCTAGCGCGATACAAAGCTCTTCAGGGGTTTAATGTATTACATCCAATGGGTTGGGACTCATTTGGTATGCCAGCAGAGAATGCAGCCCGTCAAAATAATTTAGATCCTAAAGATTGGACTGAAAAAAATATTTTAGCAATGAAAAATCAGCTTAAGAAATTAGGTCTTTCGATTGATTGGGATAGAGAAATATCTACCTGTTCCCCAGATTATTATAAACATCAACAACGATTTTTCTTAGAGCTCTATGATAAAGGTTTAGTTTACAGAAAAGAAAATTATGTTAACTGGGACCCAGTTGATCAAACAGTGCTTGCAAATGAACAAGTAATAGATGGAAAGGGCTGGAGATCGGGTGCCCCGGTTGAAAGGAAAAAGCTTAGTCAATGGTTTTTCAATATATCAAAATTTTCAGACGATCTACTTAAAGGTCTCGATCAGCTCGATGAATGGCCTAATAAAGTAAAAGTTATGCAAAAGAATTGGATTGGTAAATCTTTTGGTTGTGAAATAGATTTTAAAGTTGAGGGTAATCCAAACGTTAAAAGCATTAGCTGCTTTACAACTAGACCAGATACTTTATTTGGTTTTTCATTTTTAGCTGTATCAGTTGATCATCCAATATCAAAACTATATGAAAATAATGAAGAATTTATTAATTTTAAAGCCGCTTGTTCAAAAACAGGTACGACGGAAGAGTCTATCGCACAAGCTGAAAAAATTGGATTTAAAACTGATTTAACTGCAATAAACCCTCTTGATGATAATAAAAAAGTTCCCGTTTATTTTGCAAATTTTGTTTTAATGGATTATGGATTTGGTGCAGTATTTGGTTGTCCCGCTCATGACCAGAGAGATTTAGATTTTGCTTTAAAATATAATTTAGATGTCATTTCTGTAGTTAAACCTAATGATAAAGGAAATGATTTTAAAGTTTCAAAAGAAGCTTATACAGGGCCAGGGGTTATCTTTAACTCTAAATTTTTAGATGGCCTAAAAGTTCCTGAACAATCAATTATTGAAACTATTAAAATATTAGAGGAGAGAAAAATAGGAAAAAAAAAATAAATTTTAGATTAAAAGACTGGGGAGTTTCTAGACAGCGATATTGGGGTTGCCCTATTCCAATTGCTTACAAGAAAAATAATGAAATTATTAAAGTTCCTTTAGAAAAACTCCCAATTAAATTACCTGAAAACATAAACCTTAATACCAATGGCAATCCATTAGATCACCAAGAAAATTGGAGGAAAATTATTATTGATGGTGAGGAATGTATACTAGAGACGGATACGCTTGATACGTTTGTAGATTCCTCCTGGTATTTTTTAAGATTTTGTTCACCTAAAAATGAAGATTTAGGTTTTGATATAGATGAAGTTAATTATTGGATGCCTGTTGATCAGTACATAGGTGGAGTCGAACATGCTATATTGCATCTTTTATATTCACGATTTTTTACAAGAGCACTAGATTATAAAATTGATAAAATTAAAGTTAAAGAACCATTTAAAGGTTTATTTACTCAAGGAATGGTTTGCCATGAAACGTATAAAGATCAAAATAATAAATGGTTAAGCCCAGATGAAGTTTTTTCTGAAAATGGAAAAGATTTTTTTAGTAAAATAAATATATCAGAAAAAATAAAAGTTGGTCCCTCAGAATCAATGTCTAAATCCAAAAAAAATACCATTGATCCAGAGCAAATGATTAAAGATTATGGGGCAGATGCAGTTAGATTATTTATCCTATCTGACAGTCCACCAGAAAAGGATGTACAATGGTCAGACCAAGGAATGATTGCATCATACAAATTCATACAAAAATTTTGGATATTACATAAAAAAATAGTTCTTAGTTCTCAACAGTCGCAAAAAGAAGTTCAAACTTTTAGTGAATCTATAGAAGAGTTTACTAATCAAACAATAAATAAAATTAACGTTAGCTTAAATAAGTTTAGCTATAATGTTATCATCGCAAATTTACATGAAATCTATACTTTTTTTAATAAAATATTAGAGGGGAAGTCGTTTAATAAAAACTTAATGGTTAACTATATAAAAATTCTAACTATAATGCTTCCTATTACACCACATCTTGCAAGCGAATGTTTGGAAGAAATTACCACTAATAAAAATTACTTATGGCCTGAAATTAAAGATAAATATCTTCAAAGTAATCTATGCAAGATAGTTATACAAATTAATGGAAAAAAAAGAGGTTTAATTTTAATGAAAAAAAATATTAAAGAGTCAGATTTAATTGAAGAAATTAAAAAAACAAAAGAACTGCAAAGATTTATAGAAGAAAAAATTGTTATTAAAACTATCTTTATAAAGGATAAATTAATAAACTTAATTTTAAAATAATGTTAAAAAAAATTACTTTATTATTGTTACTTTGTTTTTTTTGGAGTTGCGGTTATGAGCCTCTTTATCTAAAAAAAAATGATTTAAAACAACAAATAAATGTCATCACTCTTAATGGAGATCAAAAAATAAATAAAATGATTGTGTCTTCTTTAGGAATCAAAGAGGATAAAAATTCAACGTCTGGATACGCCTTAATATTAAAAAGCTCAAAAAAGATAGATGTTATTTCAAAGGACAAAACTGGAAATCCCTCAGTCTATAGATCCTCTATTATAGTAAATTTTTCTCTTACCGATGATGACACAATCATTAAGCAAAAAGAATTTAATTCAAGTTTTACTTATAATAATACCCAAAGTAAATTTGATCTTTCTCAATACCAAAAAAATGTTGAAATAAATTTAATTAATGAAATATCAAAAAAGATTTTTATTTATTTAAGGACATAGGGGATGATTTTAAAATCATTTGAACTAAATAAATTAAAATTAGAAAATTATAATTTTTATCTTTTTTATGGAGATAATGAGGGTTTAAAAGAAGATACAATCAAAAATTTTTTTGAAAAAAAATATCAAAATAAGATTCATAGGTATGAGGAAAAAGAAATATTAGACAATATAGATGATTTTTATAATAATATTTTTACAAAGTCATTTTTTGATAACGAAAAGCTTATAATCATAAATAGAGTATCAGACAAAATTAGAGAAATCATTGAAGAGTTAATAGAAAAGAAAACTGAAGATATTCAATTTATTTTAAATTCAAAAAATCTAGAAAAAAAATCAACTTTACGAAAACTCTTCGAAAAACAAAAATCAATTGTATGTATCCCATTTTATGAAGATAACAACCAAACTTTAAATTCAATTATTAGTCTTTTTTTTAGAAACAAAAAAATTCCAATATCTCAGCAATTAATTAATGTCCTAATAGAAAGAAGCAGGGGTGACAGAAAAAATCTAAATAATGAATTAGAAAAAATTGAAAATTTTTCATTAAATAAAAAAAATTTAAACATTGAAGAAATAATTAAGCTAACTAACCTTGCAGACAATTATAGTGCTTCAGAACTCGTAGATCACTCGTTAGCTAAAAATACTAGGAAAACAGTCACTATTTTAGGTGAAAACAACTATTCAGACGAAGATAATATCATAATTATTAGAACATTATTAGCTAAACTAAAAAGACTAGTTAAAATTTATGAATTAGTTGATGAAAAAGATAATATTGAACAAGCAATTTCTGCTTGTAAACCACCAATTTTTTGGAAAGACAAACCTCTTGTCATTCAACAAATAAGATCTTGGAAAAAAGATGGATTAGAACAGTTAATTTATAAAACTAATGAAATTGAACTTTTAGTTAAAAAAAACTCAGCGCTTGCAAAAAATATATTGGCAGATTTTATAATTAATAATTCAAAAAAAACTAATAATTAGATTTTATAATTTCAATTATTTTATTCAACTGATCTAGATCTTTATATTCTAATAATAAAGATCCTGAATTATTTTTTTTATTTTTAATTAAAACATTAAGACCAATTTTTTCTCTAATTGAGTTCTCCAAGACTTGTAGGTTAATATCCTTAGATGTTTTAAGAGAGTGCTTTTTAGTTTTAAATATTTTAACAAAATTTTCTGACTGTCTAACTGAGAGATTTTTTTCAATTATTTTATTTGCAACAAACTCTGCATTATCCAGACCTACTAAAATTTTTGCATGTCCTGCTGATAATCTTTGCGTTTGAATTAACTTTAAAACTGCTTGTGGAAGGTTAAGTAATCTCAAGCAATTAGCAATATGGCTTCTACTTTTTCCAATAAATTGCGCTACTTTTCCTTGATCATATGAAAACTCTTCAATAAGACGCTGATAACCTTGTGCTTCTTCTATTGCATTTAAATCATTTCTTTGAACATTTTCAATAATTGCAAATTCTAAAGATTTTAAATCGTCTACGTTCGTTATAACCACTGGAACTTCGTGTAGCCCTGCTTTTTGTGCTGACAACCACCTTCTCTCACCTGCAATTATCTCATACTTTGAGTTATCTTCACTAGACTTTCTGACAATAATTGGCTGAATAATACCCCTCTCTTTTATTGAGTTAGTTAAATCCTGTAAACTTTCCTCATCAAATGTTTTTCTTGGCTGAAATTTATTACTTACGAGATCAGATATTGAAACTTTATTGATATTTATTTCTGCTTTTGTTTCACCTATTAAAGATGACAAACCTCTACCTAGGCCTTTTTTTATTTTATTTGCATCCATTATGCGGCGCTCCCTATTTTTTGTTCTTGATTAATAAATTCATCTGTAAAGTTAAAATATGATTTACTACCGGGACAAGATTTATCATACATTAAAACTGGCATGCCATGAGATGGTGCCTCAGACAGTCTAACATTTCTTGGAATCACTGTTAGATAAACTTTTTCATTAAAATAGTCTCTTGCTTCTTTTTCAACTTGTGTGGATAGCTTATTTCTTTTATCAAACATTGTTAAAAGTATGCCTCTAATTTTTAATTCAGGGTTTAAATTAACTTTTATCCGTTCTATAGTTTTCATTAGCTGCGTTAAACCCTCTAAAGCAAAAAATTCAGTCTGTAACGGCACTAATAGTGAGTGAGAAGACACTAGGGCCATAACCGTAAGCAAGCTTAACGACGGTGGACAGTCTATAAGTACATAATCGTAAGTAGCTCTAGAATCATTTAAATAAGCGGTTAATTCGCGTTTTAAAATGAAGGCTCTCATGCTATCATCAGCTGTCTCAACCTCAAGCCCAGATAAATCAACATTCGAAGTAATGATATCTAAATTTTTGAACTCCGTTTTCTTAATAACATCAGAAATCACCTTCGAACCATTCAACACTCCATAAATAGTTTCAGTTGAACTTTCTAAATTAGATAGACCCAGTCCAGTAGTAGCGTTTCCTTGTGGATCAAGGTCGATTACTAAAACTTTTTTCTCTTGTTGGGCTAAACCTGCTGCAAGATTAATTACTGTTGTTGTTTTTCCAACCCCACCCTTCTGATTTATGACAGAAATAATTTGCATTTAGTTTTTTAATTTTTTTTTTTAATGTTTTTTACATTTAATAAAAATGAATCTTCGCTCGTAATACTTTTTTTTTTTTCAAAATCAAAATCCCAATTCATTAAAGTTTCTTCTAAAATTTTTTCTCCGTTTTTTCCCATGAATACAATTAAATTTTTATAACTGCAAAAATTTTTATAAACTAAATCTAAAATTATTGGCAAAGGTTTAAAAGCTCTTGCCATTATTGTACCCGAGTCTAAATTTTGTGCCTCAAAAATATTTTCTTGCATAACTTCAGTATTTAATTTTAAATCTCTAGATACTTTTCTTAAAAAAGAACTTTTATGGTGACTTTTTTCATATAAATGAACTTTGGCTAAATTTTTTCGATTTTTGATCATAATTGATATAATTATACCTGGCATACCTCCACCTGAACCTATATCTGTTATAATATTACTATTTAAATCAACAAATTCAATAATTTGCGCTGAATCAATTATATGACGAGCTCTAATAACTTCATTTTTGGCAGTTTCTTTACTTATTATATTAATTTTATCATTTCCCAGCTGTAGCATGGATATAAATAGCTCAAACTCAATTAATGTTTCACGTGGAACATTTTGGTATTTTAGTAGTGAATATTTTTTAAAAATTTCTTCCATTAAGCTATTAGCTTAATAGACTTTCTTTTTACATGTGACAACAAAATATATACAGCTGCAGGAGTTATTCCATCAATTCTCAGTGCTTGTCCCATAGTTTTTGGTTTTATTTGTTTAAATTTGGCTTTTACCTCATTTGATAGTCCAGAAAGATCATCATAATTAACATTTTCAGGTATAACTAAGTTTTCGTCTCTTTTAAATGCTAATATATCTGCTTTTTGTTTTTTAAGATAACCTCTATAATGAGCATTTATTTCAATTTGCTCGTCTATTTTTTTATCAAAATAAGGAATTTCAGGCCAAATTTCTCTTATTTTTTTCATATTAACACCTTTTTGAGTTAATATTTCATTTGATTTCCTTATAATACCATCTTTTGCAATTTTAATATCAAAATTTTTTATTTTTGTTGGAGATATTGATGATTCAGACATTATTTTGGATATTATCCCTAATTTATGTTCTTTATCTTTAAAAATATCTTCTCTTTGTTTTGATATTAATCCAATTTCAATTCCTTTATTTGTTAACCTTTGATCGGCATTATCTGCTCTGAGACTTAATCTATATTCTGCTCTTGAAGTGAACATTCTGTAAGGCTCTGCAACACCCTTTGTTACCAAATCATCTATCATAACTCCAATGTATGCATCTGATCTATCTAAAATAAATGGTTCTTCTTTCTTAAATGATAACGCAGCATTAATTCCAGCAATTAATCCTTGAGCTGCAGCTTCTTCATAACCAGTCGTCCCATTTATTTGTCCAGCAAGATATAAATTTTGAATTTTTTTAGTTTCAAGAGTTAAAAATAGCTCCCTGGGGTCAATATAGTCATATTCTATGGCATATCCTGGTCTAATTATCTCAACATTTTCTAAACCATTGATATTATTACAAATTTCTCGCTGAACATCTTCAGGTAAAGATGTAGATATTCCATTAGGGTATATTGTGTGGTCATTTAGGCCCTCAGGCTCTAAATATATCTGATGACGATCCTTATCTGCAAACTTTACTATCTTATCCTCTATTGAAGGACAATATCGTGGACCAACCCCCTGTATGCTACCTGAATACATCGCGCTTCTTTTTAAATTTTTTTGGATTATCTTATGAACTTTTTCATTCGTATAAGTCATCCGACATGAAACTTGCTTATTTAAATTTTTTTTAGTTAAGAAAGAAAAAAAGTAAGGATCCTCATCTGCAAACTGTTCTTCTAAATTGTCATACTTAATTGTTCTGGCATCTAGTCTTGGTGGTGTTCCTGTCTTAAGTCTTCCTATTTTGAAATCATACTTTTCAAGTTGCTCACTTAATCCTGTTGAAGGCTTTTCATTAAACCTTCCAGCTGGTGTTCTCTCATCACCAATATGAATCAAACCATTTAAAAATGTGCCCGTTGTTAAGATTAGCTTGTTACATAAAATTTTTTTTCCTGACTTTGTTTCAAAACCACTTATAGTATTTTTATTAAAAATAAATCTTATTACGGGATCAGAAAAAATGCTTAAATTACAGTAGTTTAGTAATTTTTCTTGCATATATTTACGGTATAATGATCTGTCTGATTGCGTTCTAGGTCCTTGAACCGCTGGCCCTCTGCTTCTATTTAATAATCTAAATTGTATACCTGATTTATCAGCAACCTCTCCCATCACACCGTCTAGGGCATCTATCTCTCTAACAAGGTGACCTTTACCAAGACCACCTATCGCTGGGTTACAAGACATCTCTCCTATGGTCTCAATTTTGTGTGTAAATAGGGCAGTGTTAACACCAAGACGAGCAGACGCTGCAGCAGCTTCACAGCCAGCATGTCCTCCTCCAATAACTACTACCTCAAATGATAAATCATTTTTCATAAGTTAAATTTATAACTGATATAAATATTTACAAGCAGACAGTATTTTTTTAATAAATATTTCTTAAGTTAATTAAGACTACATTTTTATGATTAAAATTGAAGAATTAGTTATAGCTATCAACTAAAATAGAGAAAATAGGCTAAAAAACCCCTTAAATGTTGATTATTTGCCAATGCAAAAATCATTGAAAATACTACCTAATATCTCTTCAACATCTACTTTTCCAACTATCATTCCTAAGTGTCGTGTGGCTAAACGAAGATCTTCTGCAGCTTTATCAAAATCCTCTGCTTCATTTTTTTCTTCAAAGTTTTTCAAATAATTTAAGCTTTGTTCAAGATGTTGTCTGTGTCTTGCACGGGTAATTAAAATATCTTCACTGGTGATAAATTTATTTTTCAATTTATTTTTAATTTTTAAAATTAAACCTTCTACGTTGAGATTGTTTTTTACTGAAATTAAAACATGTTCATAATTTTTTATTTCAAAATTTAAATCTTCTTTTAAAAGATCAGATTTATTAACTACAAGAATTGCATTTTCATCCATTAATTCCTTCAAAACTCCTTTAAAATCAATGTTTTTAGCGTCTATAACGATCAACTTTAAGTCTGCATTTTCTGCTTTATCAAGTGCTAACTTTATTCCTTTTTTTTCTATTTCATTTTTAGAGTCTCTAATTCCTGCAGTATCAGAAACAACAACTGGATAACCATCAATATTTAAATGCGTCTCGATCACATCTCTTGTAGTTCCAGCAATTTCTGAAACGATTGCTACATCTCGATTAGAAAGGTGATTTAGTAAACTAGACTTTCCAGCGTTGGTTGGTCCTACGATTGCAATCTTAAAGCCTTCTCTAATTCTTTCACCAACTTTCTGATCATCTAAAATTTTTTTTATATTTAAAATTACTTCATTGGAAATTTTTTTAATATTTTTCAAAATATCTTCAGGCAGGTCTTCATCTGGAAAATCTATTTTTGCTTCAACGTGAGATAAAATTTTTAAAAGTTTTTCTCTTAAACTATTAAATTTATCTGCAGATTTTCCATTCATTATTTTCACCGCTTGTTGCCTTTGAATTTCAGTCTCTGCTGAAATTAAATCTGCTATACTTTCAGCTTTAAGCAAATTTATTTTTCCATTTTGAAATGCAAGCTTTGTGAACTCACCAGGTTCTGCTAAACGGCAATTTTCAATTTGAGAAATAGATGAGTGTAGAGCGTCAATTACAGCTTTACTACCATGTACATGGAATTCTGCCATATCCTCACCTGTGTAGCTCTCAGGCCCAGGAAACCATAATATTATACCTTCATCTATAAGTTCAGAAGTGTTAATTTTATTGATCTTTTTTAATGTGGCCACTCTTGCTTTTGGTAAACTCTCATTGGTCAATAACCTTATTATTTTTTTTGTATCTTCGCCTGAAACTCTAATTATGGCTATGCCTGAAATACCTGGACCGGTTGATAAAGCATAAATTGTCATATGAACTATTATAACTTTAATTTTGAATTTATGTAAAAATCTTAATTATAATTTTTATAATTTAAAATATTGTTATAAATAGTTAAAATCATGATTATATGGATTGCTTCATACCCGAAAAGTGGAAACACATTGCTGCGATCAATCTTGTGCTCTCTTATAGCCTCTGAAAATGGAGTTTTAGACGTGAAACACCTAAGTCTTATTCCAAACTTTTCACAAAAAAGATTTTTTGAGAATTTAACTACAGAAAGAATTGATGTCAAAGAGGTCAGTAAACACTGGATAGGGGCTCAAAGAAGATTATTAAAAAATGGAAAATTTAAGTTGCTCAAAACACATAACGCAAATTGTAGTGTTTATAATAACTTGTTTACTAATACAAAACTTACAGCTGGTGCAATTTATATAGTAAGAGACCCTAGAGATGTTCTTTGTAGCGCTTCAAAACACTTTGATTTGTCTATCGAGGAGACTAAAGATATCTTATTTAACAAGTATGCTCAAACAATTGCAAGAAAAAATATTGATAATGAAATAACGACTTTTTTGGGTTCTTGGTCGGACAATTATAACAGCTGGCTTAGTTTTAAAAAAAATATTCTATTAGTTAAATACGAAGATTTGGTCCTTAAAAAAAAAGAAACTACTTTAAGAATTATAAATTTTCTAAATAATTTTTTTCCACTAAACGTAAGCGAAGATCGTTTAAATAATTGTTTAGAGTCAACTTCTTTTAGGGATATGTCATCAGTAGAAAAGCAACGGGGTTTTCAAGAAAGCGTCAAAGCTAAAGATGGTAAAAGAATATTGTTTTTTAACAAGGGTCTTGTTGGTAATTGGAAGGACAGATTAAATGCGGAAACAGTTAGAAATATCGAAACTGAATTCAAAAAAGAAATGACTCAGTTGGGTTATATATAGTTTACTAAGCTGGTTTATTCATTGAGCTAAAGAAATCTGCATTACTTTTTGTTTCTTTAAGTTTTGAATTAATAAATTCAATAGCATCCATTGTTCCCATTGGACTAATAATTCTTCTTAGCACATTCATTTTTGAGAGGTCATCTTTATCAAAAAGTAATTCTTCTCTTCTTGTACCAGATTTTGTTATATCAATTGCAGGATAAATTCTTCTCTCGGCAATCTTTCTATCAAGAACTGTTTCACTATTTCCCGTTCCTTTAAATTCTTCGAAAATAACTTCGTCCATTCTTGATCCTGTATCAATTAGTGCAGTTGAGATGATTGTTAAAGATCCGCCTTCTTCAATATTTCTTGCAGCACCAAAAAATCTTTTGGGTCTTTGTAATGCATTTGCATCAACACCACCCGTTAATACTTTTCCAGAACTTGGTATCACAGCATTATAGGCTCTACCCAATCTTGTTATTGAGTCTAATAAAATTACTACGTCTTTTTTGTGCTCGGTTAATCTTTTTGCTTTTTCAATTACCATTTCAGCTACAGCAACGTGTCTTGATGCAGGCTCATCAAAAGTAGAACTGATAACCTCACCCTTAACCGTTCTTTTCATATCCGTTACTTCTTCTGGTCTTTCATCAATCAATAAAACCATCAAGTAACTTTCTGGATAGTTTTTTGCAATTGAGTTTGCAATACTTTGTAAAATCATTGTCTTACCCGCTTTAGGAGGAGATATAATTATTGATCTTTGACCTTTCCCAATTGGACTCACAAGGTCAATTAATCTTGGAGTTAAGTCTGGTTTTTTTTCAATCTTGGTTGTCTCAACCTCCATCACCATTTGTTTGTTTGGGTAGAGTGGAGTTAAATTGTCAAATGCAATTTTGTGACGAGCTTTTTCTGGTTCTTCAAAATTTATTTTTTCTACTTGTAATAATGCAAAATATCTTTCTCCCTCTTTAGGCGCTCTAACAGGACCCTCGACTGTGTCTCCTGTTCTTAAACCAAATTTTCTAATTTGACTTGGACTAACATAGATGTCGTCTGGTCCAGCTAAATAGTTTGATTCCATTGCTCTTAAAAAACCAAATCCATCTTGTAATAATTGTAAAACACCAGCTCCGGTTATCTCCTCTTTTTCTGCAACTTTTTTTAGTATCGCAAATAAAATTTCTTGTTTTCTAAGTGTGCTAGCATTTTCAATCCCCAGCTTTTCTGCTTGAGCTATTAATTGTTCAGATGATTTTAGTTTTAGTTCTTGAATATTCATGTTGAGGGATTGTGATTTAGGTTATTGGGTGGTTTGAATATATATGCTCTAACGAGTATTTCAAGTCTAGATCGGTTTAAATATAACAATAAAAACAACCAAAATAAGCAATATTGTTGGCACTTCATTAATTATTCTAAAAAATTTAGAGGATTTAGTATTTTGATCTAGTTTAAAATCATTGAGCAATTTACCTAAATAGAAATGATAAATTGTCAAAAAAGTTATTAATATTAATTTTAGTTTTAACCAAAGCGTTAAGATGGTCTCAAGTCCAATAACTGAGATTAATATTAATCCAAAGATCCAAGATAAAATCATTGCTGGCATCATGATGAAATAAAATAATTTTCTTTCCATTATTTTAAATATTGAGGATGAAATTTTATGATCAATATTTTCAACATGGTAAACAAAAATTCTTGGAAGATATAAAAGGCCAGCCATCCAAGAAATTACAGCTATCAGATGAAGACTTTTAAACAGTAAATAACTATTCATAATTTAAACAAGGACACTTTTTGAAATTTGAAGGACACTGAATTTTTGGAGGATAAAGATTTTCATTTAATTTATATTCATTTTTTTTTATTATTAATTCCGACATTGCTTTAATAAAATCCTCATTAGTGCCAAGAGCTGGAACACGTGTATAATTTTTGCATCCATTAGCATCTGCTATCTCCTTATATTCTATATCTAGTTCAACCAATGTTTCTGAGTGTTCAGAAACAAATGCGATAGGGACTAAAACAATGTGCTTGCCAAGTTTAGAATTTTCAACAATTATATCTTCTGTGGATGGTCCTATCCATTTCAGTGGACCAACTCTACTTTGATAACTTAATATCCAATCCAAGTTCTCAATGTTCAAATTCTCAACTATTTTTTTAACAGATTGTTCTACTTGCCATTGATATGGATCTCCTTTTTTAATGTTTTTTTCTGGCAGGCCATGAGCAGAAAATATTAGTTTAATATTTTTAAGATCCTTAATTTTTTTTACTATTTCTTTTGTGTGAGCGTTGATAAAATTTTGATCTGTAGGGTAACAACAAATTGTGCTTGTTTTAACTTTGTAGTTATTTTTTTTACAGACATCTTTCCATTCTTTAATTGAAGACCCGGAGGTTGCGGCAGAATATTGTGGATAAAGGGGCATTAAAATAACTTCTTCGGGATTAAATAATTGAACATCTTTGATCACATCATTTGCTCTAGGGTTCCAACACCTCATTACAATAAAACATTTATATTCATTATCGGTTTCGGTTTGGTTTAATTTTGTTTCAAGTGCTTCTGATTGTTCTTTGGTTAATTTTAGTATCGGTGAGGAACCACCAAGCTCTTCATAGATCTTTTTAGCAACGGGTGCTCTTCTGTTAGATATCAGTTTTGCCAAAGGGTATCTTAATATAGTTGGTAAATTTAAAATTGCAGGATCATTAAATAAGTTAAATAAAAACGGCTCTACATTTTCAATTTTATCAGGACCACCAAGGTTAAATAAAATTACTGCTTTTTTCATTTAATAATCTTTCACTGTTTTAACCAAATACTCTACCATATCTGGATTGGTTTCAGGCAACACCCCATGACCCAAATTAAATATATAGGGATGATCTTTAAAGGTGTTTAAATACTTCAAAGTCTCTTTTTTCAAATTTTCTTTATCCGTTAATAAAACTTTAGGATCAAGACCTCCTTGAACTGGTATTTTTATTTCTCTACATATTGAAACAGGATCAACATCATAGTCAATATTAACTGCATCAGGTTTAACAATATCACAATAATTTTTATAATTTTTTATTCCTCTTGGAAAACAAATTACAGGAATATTTAATGATTTAATATAATTCACTAAATTTAGTGTTGGCACATACACATAGTTTGGTAGGTCTTTTTCTTCTAAGAGACCAGCCCAACTGTCAAAAATTTGAATTACTGTAGCACCATTTTTAATTTGTTGGTCAATATGTAATTTCAAAAATTTTTCTAAAATTATTAAAATTCTATTTATTAAAAATTCATCTTTAAAAAAATCTTTTACTAATTCTTTTTTTGGGGAATGTTTATTAATCATATAAACTAACAGTGTCCATGGTGCACCCACAAATCCTATTAAATTTTTATTTTTTATTAAATTGTCTTCACTAACTTTTTTGATTGATTTATAAACTGGATATAATTTTTCTATAAAATCAATTTCATCAATCTTAGATATTTTTTTTAAATCTAATGAACCCAGTTTTGGACCAAAATTTTTTTCAAATTTTACCTCTTGGTTTAATCCATATGGAATCATTAAAATATCTGAAAAAATTATAGCAGCATCTAGATCGAATCTTTTAAGAGGTTGTAAGGTTATTTCTGAAGATAGGTTTTCATTTAAACATAAATTTATAAAATCTGGATTTAATTTTCTAATTTCTCTAAACTCTGGTAAATATCTACCTGCTTGTCTCATTAACCATATTGGAGAATTATTAGTTTTTTTGTTTATTATGGTTTCTTGGATGGGTGTCATAATAATAAGTAAATATTTAATTATAGTATTAGTTATATAGTATGTGAATAATGGTAATTAATTGTTTTTCAGTTTTTATACACGATTTATCAACAATTAATAATTTATAGAACTGTTATATAATTTTAAATCTAAGGGTTTATTTAATATTATTAGATAAAATGTATATTAATAATTAACATGTTTATTTATGTTTATAAAAGTAAGTTTTTACAGAGAAAAATAACAAAAAAGATTATTTTCAAAAATGATAAAAATAATACTTAATTACCAACATTTTATTCATGAGTAATACATATCAAATATACCTTATTTCTGACTCCACAGGTGAAACTCTAGATAGAGTTTTTCTAGCGATTAAAGCTCAATTCAAAAACATAGAATATGATGTTAAGTCTTATTTTTTTACAAGAACGGAAAATCAAGTTTCTAAAATAATGGATGAGGCAAAAAAAAACGATAATTCAATAATTTTATATACAATTGTTGATACTTCACTTGCAAAATTTTTAGCAAATAAGGGGAATGAAAAAAAGATTCCGTGCTTCAGTGTTTTGGGAAATTTAATTATGAACTTCTCCAAACTTTTAAATCAAAAAGCATCTCACGTTCCAAGCGGGCAACATGCTTTAAATGAAGAGTATTATGAAAGAATAGAGGCCATCCAATTTACCATGGCCCATGATGATGGGAACCTTGTTGAAGATGTAGATAAAGCAGATTTAATATTATTGGGAGTAAGCAGAACAAGTAAAACGCCAACATCAATTTATCTTGCTAACAGAGGTTATAAAACTTTAAATATTCCTTTGGTAAATGAGCAATCAATACCAGAAAGCTTAAAAAAGAATCCCAATCTTTCTTGTGTAGTTGGCCTAACAACAGAACCTCAGAGATTAGTTGATATCAGAAAAAATAGGATGAATGCGCTTAAAGAAAAAGAAAACACAAATTATACAAATATTAGCAAGATTGAAAAAGAAATTAACGAAGCTAAAAAAACATTTACCAAATATAAATGGCCAACAATTGATGTTACTAGAAAATCAGTAGAAGAAACTGCAGCATCAATAATTAAAATATATGAAATAAAAAAAAATAATGGTTAAAGAAATAATACTTGCATCTAAAAGTGGTGTGAGAAAAAAAATTTTAGAAGAAAATAATATTCAATTTAGGGTGGAGCCATCCAATGCGGATGAGGATAGCGTTAAAGAAAGTTTGTTAAAAGAAAAAGCAACTCCAACAATTATTTCAAAAAACTTAGCAGAATTAAAAGCTAATAAAATTAGCCAAAAATTTATAGAAGAAATAGTTCTTGGAGCAGATAGTGTAATAGATTTAGAAGGTGAAATAATATCAAAGCCAAACGATAGAGTAGAGGCCCTAGAAATACTTAAAAGGATGAATGGAAAAACTCATCAATTGATAAGTTCAGTTTGTATATCAAGGGGTGGATCGATGATATGGAATTACACCGATAAAGCTTCATTAACCATGAAAAATATGACTTTTTCAGAACTAGAGAAATACTTGAAAAAAATTTCTGATAAGGATCTCTATGCTTACAATGTTTATCAAATTGAAGGAGAAGGAAGAAATTTATTTTCAAAGATAGAAGGAGATGAAGATACAATCATGGGTCTTCCAGTCAAAAAAATTAAAGAATATCTTAAAATTATAAAATGAAAAAAACCTTTTTAGTTATAGGAAATCCAATTAATCATAGCTTGTCACCAAAACTACATAACTATTGGATAAAAAAATATAAAGTTAATGCAACCTATGAAAAAAAGCTTTTAAATAATAATGAGATAAAAGATTTAATTTTTAATATGAGAGAAGAAAAACTTCACGGAATAAATGTAACAGTACCATTTAAAAAAACGGTTATACCTTTTTTAGATGAATTAAGTGAAGAAGCAAAAATTTCTCAATCAGTGAACACAATCTATAAAAAAAATGATAAAATTTTAGGTGACAATACTGATATTGAAGGTTTTAAACTTAGTTTAGAAAAAACAGAACAAGGAACTAAAAATAAAAAAGCTCTAATACTTGGGGCGGGTGGGGTTGTTCCCTCAATTATTATTGCGCTTAAAAAAATGCAAATTGAAAAAATTTATTTAAGTAATCGAACAGAATTAAAAGCAAAAGTACTAAAAGAAAATTTTCCAGAAATAGAATTAATTAAATGGGGAGAAACTTTAGATTTTGATATAATCATAAACGCAACAAGCATTGGATTAAAAAAAGAAGATGAAATTAATATTAATTATCAACAAATAAGCAAAGATAAATTTTTTTATGATGTAATTTATAATCCACCAGAAACAAACTTTTTAAAAAATGCAAAAAAGTATGGCGGTATAACAAAAAATGGTAAAATGATGTTTGTTTATCAGGCTCAAAAAGCCTTTTTTATCTGGCATAAAGTTGTTCCAGAAGTAGACAATGAAACAATTAATCTTTTAGATGTATGATTAAAATTGCTGTTGTAGGAGATATTGGTTCTGGAAAAAGTCATATTGCTAAACTTTTTGGTTATCCAGTTTTTAATGCAGATCAAGAAGTAGCAAGCATATATAAAAAAAACAAAAATTGTTTTAGAAAATTAAAAAAATATTTACCTAAATATTTTTCAGTATTTCCAGCAAACAAAATACAAATTATAAAAGCAATAGAGGACAGTGAAAAAAATTTAAAAAAAATTACTAAAATTATTCATCCAGAAGTTAGAAAGAAATTAACTATCTTTTTAAAAAAAAATAAAAAAAGAAAAGCTATAATTTTAGATATTCCTCTTTTATTAGAAAATAAATTAAACCAAAAAACAGATATAATAGTTTTTGTTCAGTCAAAAAAAAGTGAAATTATAAAAAGATTAAAAAAAAGAGACAATTTTAATTTAAATTTATATAATCAATTTAAAAAAATACAGTTACCACTAAGTTATAAAAAGAAAAAAGCCAATCATGTTATTAAAAATAATTTTACCAATAAGCTTGTTAAGAAAAGTGTAAAAAAAATACTAAAAGAAATTATATAAAATGAAAGAAGTGATACTAGACACTGAAACAACAGGACTATCTGTTAGAGATGGACATAGAATTGTAGAAATTGGATGTATCGAGTTAGAAAATTTGATACCAACCAAAAATAGATTTCACTGCTATCTTAATCCTGAAAGAAAAGTTTCTGAAAAAGCCCTAGAAGTTCATGGTTATACAGATGAATTTTTATCTACTCACAAAAAGTTTGGAGATATAGTGGATGAGTTTTTGGGTTTCATAGAAAATAAGAGACTTGTAATACATAATGCCGAATTTGATTTATCTCACTTAAATAACGAATTAGCATTACTAGGTAAGGAAAAATTAGACAGTAAAAATGTTGTAGACACACTTGCTTTAGCTAGGGATAAATTTCCAGGCTCTCCTATAAGCCTTGATGCATTGTGCAAAAGATACAGAGTAGATAATTCAAAAAGAACACAACATACCGCTCTTATAGACTGTGATTTATTAGCCAAAGTTTATATTAATTTATTAGACCAAAAAGAGCCCACATTAAATTTTAAAAATGAAGATAATGAAAAAATGATAATAAATGCAAACAGTGTTAATCAGTATTATAAAAAAGTTATTAAGCCAACTGAGGAAGAGCTTAAGTTACATAAAGAATATCTAAAAAGCAGTTTGAAGAAAAATTTTTTTAATTAGCTCTTTGTTTGTATAGCTCTGTGAAATCTATTTTTTTATCTATGGTTACTTCTGGAAATCCAGAATTATGAATTAAATTTAGAAATGCCTTTTCCAGATTGGGGTAAATTTTATTTTGAACATCGCATAATATAATTTTTTCTAAATCTTTTTTATCATTTATAGCATCATCAATTTTAACGATAGAAGTGTAAATTATTTCGAAATAAGATTTTTTTTCACTTAATTCTTTATCATTGAATTTTAAAGTAGTGTTAACTTCTATCATTTTATTTTTTAATGGTTTGGAATTTATTTCAATGTTGAGGTGGTATTTTGAAATTTGCTCTTTAACAAAAATATAAGTTTCAATGTCAGCTGTTTCGCTTGAAATATCTTTTACAAACTCAGCTAATATTTTAAAGTTTTCTGTCATTTTCATCATCTATATCTTCAAATTCACCATTAATAAAATCTTGTTTTTTATTTATGGGCTTTTGTTTAATTGATACTTTTTTAAATATCAATTTTCTTGTTGGTGGAAATATTATTAATAAACCCAAGAAGTCTGTAGCAAAACCAGGTAAAATCAAAAGTAATGCTGCAAACGCTAAAGCTGCACCAGAAATAATTTCATAAACTGGCAATTCATTTTTTACCATTTGAGACATTCCAGACTTAAGAGTGTTAAAGCCCTCATATCTGGCGTAGACAACCCCAAAAAAAGCCGTAATAAAGATAAGTAAAATGGTGTTAAAAGCTCCAATTTGAGAACCCAGCTTGATAAACAAATAAATCTCAACGATCGGAATACCAACTAATAATAATAAAAATGTGTTCATTTGTCCTTAGTCTAAATTGCTAGTTGTAATTAATCAACATAGTAAATATTATTAAATTATGAGTTATAGTTTTGAGTACATTGATATTATTCTTTTAGCAATGATTGCTGGTTTTATTTTTCTTCGTCTAAGAGGAATACTTGGTAAAAAAACTGGTTTCGAAGGGAAAATTCCATCACAATTTGAAAAGGAATTTCAAAAAACAAACATAACTCCAAAACCAATTAGTGAAAATTTTGATGAAGCGTCACAAAAAGAATTTTTAAAAGGTGCAAAAATTGCTTATGAAACAATTATTACAGATTTTAGTGATAGTGATAATAAGCTGATAGCAAGTAAACCGCTTTTAAGTAAAAAAATTTATGATCAGTTTAAAGAGGCGCTTGAAGATAGAGCTAACAAAGGTCATTTTGCTGAAATAACTTTTATAGGGATTAAGTCAGCTGTAATTAAAACGCATAAAAAAATTGAAGATAGCTTAGAAGTTACGGTAGATTTTGTTAGTGAAATTATAACATGTATAAAAGATAAAGATAAAAATATTGTATCAGGGGATAGTGAGAAAATAAAAACTGTTTATGATACTTGGGTTTTTTCAAAAGACATTAAATCATCAAATCCAAATTGGTTATTAATTAATACTATTACCTAATTGATTAAGAAGATAACAGACAAAGATAAAGAAGATTGGGAAAATTTCCTAAGCAATAAAAAAAAAATTCTTAATAAAAATTCAGTAAAACAAAAAGATATAAATAACCCAGACAAAAATAAACAGGACTGGGAAAACTTTTTAAACACTAAAGAGAAAATTCCCAATAAAGATTTTATTCTTAAAAAAAATATAAGATATGAAAAGATAAAGAAAATAGATCTGCATGGTTACACTATTGAAGAAGCAAATAAGGCCACAGAACAATTTATTCAAAAATGTTTTGATGAAAATGTTACTAAAATAATAGTGATTACAGGCAAAGGACTAAGATCTAAAAATATAGAAAACCCTTATCTCTCAAAAGATTTGAGCATACTAAAGTATTCAGTTCCAGAGTTTATTGAAAAAAATAAAAGTTTAACTCAATTTATTATTGAAACAACAGATGCTAAAATTGAAGATGGTGGTAGTGGAGCTTTTTATATTTATCTTAAAAATAAAAACAAATTTAAAGAATAAATTTAGATAAATCTGTATCCTTAACAAGCTCATCTAGATTTTGTTTTACATAATTAGAATCTATTATAATTTTTTCACCAGCCCTATCTGTTGCAGTAAAACTAATATCATCTAATATTCTTTCTATAATAGTATGAAGTCTTCTAGCACCAATATTTTCTACAGTGTTATTAACTTCCGAAGCTATATTGGCAATTGCATCGATACCATCATCAGAAAATTCTAGCTCAACGTTTTCTGTTTTTAAAAGAGCAACATATTGTTTTATCAAACTATAGTCTGGTTCTTTAAGAATTCTTTTAAAGTCATCACTGGTTAAAGCTTCAAGTTCAACTCTTATTGGCAGTCTACCTTGTAATTCTGGAAGTAAGTCTGAAGGTTTAGCAAGCTGGAAGGCTCCAGATGCAATAAATAAGATATGATCAGTTTTAATTGTACCGTACTTTGTACTTACTGTTGTTCCTTCAATTAGAGGAAGTAAATCCCTTTGTACTCCTTCTCTAGAAACATCTCCACCAGATCTATCTGTTCTTCCTGAAATTTTATCTATTTCATCTAAAAAAACTATCCCATTATTTTCTGTTGAATCTTTTGCTGATTTTATAATTTTATCATCTTCTATTAGCTTGTCAGCTTCATCATTAATTAAAATTTCATGAGATTCTTTGACAGTCATTTTCTTCTTTTTCTGTTTATTACCAACAGATTTTCCCATCATCTCTCCAATATTTATCATTCCAATGTTTGCTCCAGGCATTCCAGGAATTTCAAATGCAGCTTGAGAGCCACTATTATTTACTTCAATTTCAATTTCGTTGTCATCTAAATCACCATTTCTTAATCTTTTTCTAAAACTTTCTCTAGTAGCAAGACTTGCTTTATTTCCAACTAGAGCATCCAAAACTTTTTCTTCTGCTAATTTTTGTGCCTTCGTATGAACTTCTTTTCTTTTTTTTACTTTCTCCATTGCAATTGCAATTTCAAGAAGATCTCTTATGATTTGTTCAACATCTCTTCCAACATATCCAACTTCAGTAAATCTTGTAGCCTCCACCTTTACAAAAGGAGCTTCAGCTAACTTAGATAGTCTTCTAGAAATTTCTGTCTTACCAACTCCAGTTGGCCCAATCATTAAAATATTTTTAGGTAAAACTTCATTCTTCATTTCACCTTTTAAAGCTTGTCTTCTCCACCTATTTCTTAAAGCAATAGCCACTGCCTTTTTAGCTTTATTTTGTCCAACAACATACCTGTCTAATTCAGAAACTATTTCTCTAGGTGATAAAGAACTGACTAAAGAGTTATCTTTCTTTTCAGTTTTTTCTTTTGGGAAAGGTGTAACGTTTGTGTCTTCCATTAAATTTTTTCAATTTTAATATTATTATTAGTGAATACACAAATTTCAGATGCAACTTGAATTGCTTTTTTAGCAACCTCTTCAGCACTCAAATCTGTATCTAATAAAACTTTAGCAGCAGCCAAAGCATAATTTCCACCTGATCCTATACCTATGGCATCACCCTCAGGTTCTAACACATCACCCGTTCCTGAGATTATAAAGCTATTCTCTTTATCGCCAATAGCCATTAAAGCTTCAAGTCTTCTCAAGTATTTGTCAGTTCTCCAGTCTTTTGCTAACTCAACAGCTGCTCTTGGAAGATTACCAGCATGTTTTTCAAGTTTTGCTTCTAGTCTTTCAAACAAAGTTAAAGCATCTGCAGTTGATCCAGCAAAACCAGCTATTACATTTCTTTTTTCAATTTTTCTAACTTTTGCAGCAGTACTTTTTATAACGGTATTGCCCATACTAACCTGGCCATCTCCTGCAACCACCACTTCATTGTTTTTTCTAATAAGTACTATTGTAGTCATAGATTATAAATGGATATTAATTCTTATTCTTCAAGTAGCAGATTGCAAATATTGATATAGTTAATTAATCCCTATATACATATTATATATTATGAACAGAATTGGAAAAGTTTCCAGAAAAACAAAAGAAACCAGCATTAGTGTTGAAATTAATATTGATGGAAAAGGTCAATATAAAATTGATACCGGGATAGGTTTTTTAGATCATATGCTTGAACAATTATCAAAGCATTCACTGATTGATTTAAAAGTTAAAGCAAAAGGTGACACTCATATAGATCTTCACCACACAACAGAAGATACTGGAATTGCTATAGGTGAAGCTTTAAAAAAAGCATTGAAAGATTTTAAAGGAATTAAAAGATACGCTCATGCAATGATTCCAATGGATGAAACATTAACAAGAGTTGCAATTGATGTTTCAAATAGACCTTATTTAATATGGAAAGTTAAATTAAAAGTAGAAAGACTTGGAGAGATGGACACAGAACTTTTTAAAGAATGGTTTCAAGCTTTCTCTCAATCAGCAGGAATAACTTTGCACATGGAAAATATTTATGGAGATAATAGTCATCATATAATTGAGTCTTGTTATAAGGCTCTAGCAAGGTCATTAAGAACAGCTTTAGAGATAGACCCTAGAAATAAGAAGAGCATTCCATCAACTAAAGGCTCATTATAAGTTTAATGAATGTCACAATTGTTGATTATAACTCAGGAAATATCAGCTCTGTAATAAATTCCTTTAAAGAAGTCGCTAAAGATAAAGTAAATATTGAGGTAACATCAGACTTAAATAAGATTAGATCAAGTGACAAGGTAGTATTGCCGGGACAGGGATCGTTTAAGAGCTGTGTTGATGCATTAAACAGCATAAACGGTCTAGTAGAGACACTAAATGAGTTTACAATCACTAATAAAAAACCTCTTCTTGGAATTTGTGTTGGTTTACAGATGTTTGCAGATCTTGGATATGAAGAAATTGAAACAAAAGGACTTGGTTGGATTTCAGGTAAAGTTTCAAAGATTAATAATCAAAATAATAAATTCAAACTTCCACACATTGGTTGGAATGAAATTAATATTGTTAAAAAAAGTAAGATTTTTGAGGATATAGAAAATAAGTCACATATGTATTTTGTACACAGCTACGAATTTATTCCAGATGATAAAAGTGTAATTTCATCAGCAACAAATTATTCATCAAATATTGTTTGTTCAGTTGAAAAAGAAAACATCTTTGGAACCCAGTTTCACCCTGAAAAGAGTGATAAATTAGGACTTAAAATTATAGAAAATTTTTTAAATTTATAAATATGAAAATATTTCCAGCTATAGATATTAAAGATAAGAAATGTGTAAGATTAATTAAAGGGGACTTTAATAATAAAACTGAATATGAAATATCACCAGTTGATCAAGCTAGTAAATACAAAGATCATGGCTTTAAAAATTTACACATTGTTGATTTAGATGGCGCCTTAACGGGAGAGACAGTTAACCTGGATATTATTAAAGAAATAGTTCATAAATTTGATTTAAAAATTGAAGTAGGTGGAGGTGTTAGAAGCATTGATAGTATTGAAAAATATATAAATGCAGGAGTTGAAAAAGTTATTTTAGGAAGCGCAGCTATAAAAGATAAAAATTTTTTAAAAGAAGCATGTCAAAAATTTCCAAACAAAATTGCCTTAGGTCTAGATGCTAAAGATGGATACTTGTCAGTCTCAGGATGGAAGGAAAATTCTAATCAATTGACTTTAGATTTTTTAAAAGAAGTAAACGATTATGGTGCAAGTAGATTAATCTATACAGACATAAATAGAGATGGCACTAAAGAAAGTCCTAATTTTGAAGAAACAACCAATATTGCAAATGTATCTAATTGCCCGGTAATTATTTCAGGAGGGGTGTCTTCAATTGACGACATTAAAAAAGCAAAAGGTTTAAGAAATATTGAAGGAATAATAGTTGGTAAGGCTATTTATGATGGTGATATTAAATTGGAAGAATTAGTAAAAGAATTAGATGCTTAAAAATAGAATTATACCCTGTTTAGATGTTAAAAATGGGAGAGTTGTTAAAGGAATTAACTTTGTAGATTTAAAGGATGCTGGTGATCCAGTTGAGCAAGCTAAAATTTATAGTGATGGTGGTGCTGATGAGATTTGTTTTTTAGACATTACTGCTTCCAATGAAAATAGAAACACAATATATGATGTGGTTGAAAGAACGTCTAAAAAATGTTTTGTGCCGTTAACGGTTGGGGGTGGGGTTAGAGGAGTTGAAGATATTAATAAATTATTAAATTGTGGCGCAGATAAAGTTTCAATCAATACTGCGGCAGTTCAAAACCCTGAAATGATAATTGAAAGTTCAAAAAAATTTGGATCACAGTGCATTGTTGTTGCAATAGATGCTAAAAAAAATGGTAATAAATGGGAAGTTTTTACTCATGGTGGTAGAAACAACACAAATATAGATGCAATAGAATTTGCAAAAAAAATGGAAGATAATGGTGCAGGAGAATTATTAGTTACTTCTATGGACAGAGATGGCACCCAAATTGGTTATGATAATGATTTAATGTTTAAAATATCTTCAACAGTTAATATACCAGTGATTGCTTCTGGCGGAGTAGGTAACCTGGATCACCTTGTAGATGGCATAAGGCTTGGCAATGCTAGCGCTGTACTAGCAGCTTCAATCTTTCATTACGGAACACATTCAATTAATGAAGCTAAACAATATTTGAATTCAAAAGGAATTCCCGTTAGGATTTAGAGATGTCAGAAAATCTATTAAATTTAGTAAATACAATTAGAGACAGAAAAAATAAGGATGAAGATAAATCTTATACTTCATCATTATTATCAGGTGGTCTTTCTAAATGTATAGATAAAATGGAAGAAGAATTTGATGAACTGAAAGAAGCCCTAAATGATAAATCTAATATAGTTCACGAAGCAGCAGATACAATATATCATATATTAGTTACACTTGAGGCAGCCAATATTAAATTTGAAGACGTCTTAAAAGAGTTGGAAGACAGAAAAAAACAATCAGGTATTGAAGAAAAGAATAATAGATAATGAGTTACGACAAAAATAATATTTTTGCAAAAATTTTGAGAAAAGAAATTCCTTGTAAAAAAATATTTGAAAATGAACATGTTCTTTCTTTTCATGATATAAATCCTCAAAAAAAAATACATGCACTAGTTATTCCAAAAGGTGAGTACATTAATTTAGATGATTTTAATGCTAGAGCCTCAGATCAAGAGATAGTTGCATTAAGCAAAGCTATTACAGAAGTTTCCAAAATATTAAGCATCTCAACAGACACAGGTAAAGGTTATAGAGCTTTAACAAATTTGAGTGAAGACGGCGGTCAAGAGGTTCCACATTTACACTTCCATTTATTTGGAGGAGAAAAAGTTGGAAAAATGGTTGAGTGACAGAAAAAATTTATCGAAGTTATTTAGAGATAAGATCTCTAGATGAATTAAAAGAAGTTAAGAGGCCCGCAGAGAATTATTCCGTAGAGCTTGTAGAACCAAAAGATTTTCAATTAAATAAATTTTTTTACAAATCTATTGGTAAGAATTGTCAATGGATTGATAGACTTATTTGGACAGACTTAAATTGGACAGATTATGTTTCTAATGATCAGTTATTTACATACATTCTTAAAGATAAAGGTGAAATAGCTGGTTATTTTGAATTGATATTTAACAAACAAAATAAAGAAGCCGAAATTGCTTATTTTGGAATTTTAGAAGAATATTTTGGAAAAAAATTAGGAGGATATTTATTAAGTGAGGCAATTAAGTGCTCATTTAATATGGGTGGTGTAAGAGTTTGGCTTCACACTTGTTCTCTAGATCACAAAAATGCGTTAAAAAATTACCTAGCTAGAGGTATGAAAAATTTTAAGTCTGAAACTTTAATTAGATGATTAATTATATTCAGGTAATTTAAAAATCTTTTCATCTATCTCTTGGTTTTTTTTAACAGAAGAAATAAATGTTATTGATAAATTTTGATAAATATCTTCAGTTTGCCATCCAATTAAATTTAAATCTTTCTTATCAAAAAAAATATTAATTTCATTATTATTCTCAAAAATTTTAAAATTTAAATACTTATTATCAATATCTCTTGGCTCAAGTTCTTCTATTTTAGAAATTAGATATTCTTTATCTAGTAAAAATTCTAAAGGAGTTTTGTTTAGAGGGTAACGATAATAACTTCCCTTGTTAATGGTTTTAATAACTAAAGATTTTCCATTTGATACTAAATTTTTTTTATTAGGATTACTGTACTTACAAAAAATTTTTTTAGGATATTCAATGATACATTTTCCAACTTCACTCTTATCATTAATGGTTTGTTTGAAATTAAAACTTAAATTATTAGTAAGTTTCATTTGAGAAATTATTTTATCTTTTGGGGATGAGTTTGCTGGAAGATAAAAATTGAAAAACAATAAGATGATTATTATTCTAAGCATTAAAGCACATCTCTTTTACCAACATGATTAGCTTTACTCACAACCCCGTCAGCTTCCATCATATCAATAATTCTTGCAGCTCTATTATACCCTATTTGTAATTTTCTTTGTAAAAACGAGGTAGATGCTTTGCCCTCAGATCTAATAATATCAAGTGCAGCCTGGTACAACTCATCTTTATCCCCTGAGCCAGAAGCTTCTCCACTCAATTCTTTCTCATCAGCAAAATTTAAGATTTCATCTATATAATCTGGCTCTGCTTGACTTCTTAAATAATTATTAACTTTTTCAATTTCACTTTCTGACACAAATGGAGCATGAATTCTAACTATTCGATTAGCAGAAGACATATAAAGCATATCTCCCTTTCCAAGTAATTGTTCGGCGCCCTGTTCACCTAAAATTGTTCTACTATCTATTTTTGAAGTTACTTGAAAAGATATTCTTGTTGGAAAATTTGCTTTAATAGTTCCCGTAATAACATCAACACTTGGTCTTTGAGTGGCCATTATAATGTGAATTCCAGCAGCTCTTGCCATTTGTGATAATTTTTGAATATAATTTTCTATCTCTTTACCAGCCACAAGCATTAGGTCAGACATTTCATCTACTACAACAACAATATAGGGCATAGCCAAAGTATGCTTAGCATTATAACCATCAATATTACGAACTCCTTCTTTGGTCATAAGTCGGTATCTATTTTCCATCTCTTTAACAACCCAACCCAAGACAGAAGCAGCTTTTTTTGCCTCAGTAATCACAGGACATAATAAGTGAGGTATGCCTTCATAGGTTGATAGTTCAAGCATTTTAGGATCGATGAGTATGAACTTACATTTGTCAGGTGTGTGCCTGTAGAGTAAAGACAAGATAATAGTATTTATACAAACAGATTTACCTGATCCAGTAGTTCCAGCAATTAATAAGTGAGGCATAGAAGCTAAGTCTCCAACAATAGGAACACCAGAGATGTTCTTGCCAAGTGCAATTGGTAATCGAATATCTTTTTTATTAAAATCAGAGTTAGAGAGTATTTCACTTAAATAAACATTCTCACGACTAGAATTTGGAAGCTCTATACCGATGGTGCTACGTCCTGGAATAGTAGCAATTCGTGCAGATTCAGAGCTAGTATTTCGAGCAATATCATCTGAGAGATTGATAATTTTTGATACTTTAACACCTGCTGCTGGCTCAAATTCATTGAGTGTTACTACAGGGCCATGACTAACCTTCTTTATATCCCCACTAACCCCAAAATCTAATAAGATTTTTTCTAAAAACTCACTATCAATATAATCTTCATCTTTTAGTTTTTCCCTATCTTTTTGTGTTGGGATTTTGAGTAAGTCGATAGTAGGTAGTTTAAAGCGAATTTTTTTACTTGGAGATTTATTTTCACTTTTTATAAAAGGTAAATCTTCTTGAATTAAATTTGTAATTTCTTCTTGTGGTATAAATTCATTAATTATCTCATTTTCATTAGTATAACTCTTTTCTTTTTTTATAAAGATTAATTTAAAAAGTTTTTTTATTAATTTATAAAAATAAATAACTTTAAAATGGATACTAATTAAAAATAAAATTAAAATAATTAAAATTAAAAAGTAATAAAAAATTTGAGAATTAATATTAATTAAAGAAGTTAAAAAAGTTGTTTCTAAATATTTTCCAATAAAACCACCATTTCCATTAATATAAAGGTTGAAGGCAGTAGGGTAAAAAAAAGAAAAAAATAGAGAACCAAATGAAGAATAAAGAACTGAATAAAAAATACTTTCAAAAATCAAAAAAATTTTCTTATTCAGAACTATATTTATGCCAGTAAATATGAGTGTAAATGGAATTAATAAAGAAATGAGTCCAAAGGTTTGAAAAAAAAGATCAGCTGTGTAACTTCCATTAAAACCAAGCAAATTTTTAATTTCTGTATTATCTGGGAAAATAAAATTAGGGTCATCGGGAGAAAAAGTTGCAAGGGAAACCAACAAAAGAAGACCAATTATAACAAAAGCAATTCCAGCAGTTTCTATAATTCTGTTTATACCGAAATTAATTGTATTGTTGGCTAATTTTTTAAATTCCATAAATAAATGAGTCTAATTAATCACTTTGTATCATCTAATTTTTATTGTTAAAATTAAAATTATTATGAATGTTTGTATTATTGGTGAAGGTCTAACTGCTCTATCTTTAGCTAAAAGCCTTATAAATAAAAAAATAAATGTTCATTATTATTATAAAAGTAGAAATAGTAATTTTTCCTCCAATAGAACAATAGGAATATCCAAAAGTAATTTTGAATTTTTCAAAGAAAAAATTTTTCAAATTTCAAAAAATAATTACTGGAAAATAAATAGAATAGAAATTTATACTGATAAAATTGAAACAGAAAATTTATTAAAATTTGAAAATGATAAAAATGATCTATTTTATATTATAAAAAATGATGAGCTTCTAAAATCGTTAAATAGTAACCTTATTAAAAATAAATTTTTTAAAAAAATAATATTAAGCAAAAATATAAATGAGGAGTTTTTAAATAAAAAAGGATATGATTTAATAATAAATTGTGATGCAAATAATTTTTTAGCTAAAAAGTACTTCACTAAAAAAATTAGTAAAAATTATTATAATCTTGCTTATACCACTATTTTAAAACATAAAAAAATAGAGAATAATACAGCAACTCAAATTTTTACAAAGCAAGGTCCAATTGCATTTTTGCCAATCTCTAACACCGAAACATCTGTAGTATATTCAATGGATATTAAGAATAAAAAATTTGATAATAGCGATGTAATAGATTTAATTAATAAAAATAACCCCAAATATCTAATTAATAAAATTGATAAATTAAATAGTTTCGATTTGAGTTCTTCAAATTTAAGAAACTATTATCATAAAAATATCTTAGCTTTTGGAGACATGCTTCACAGAGTGCACCCATTAGCAGGACAAGGATTTAATATGACTATACGAGATCTTAGAATTCTAACTAAAATTATTGAAGACAAAATTGAATTAGGTATGCAGTTAGATTCACGGATATTTGATGAATTTGAAAAAAAAACAAAAGATAAAAATTTTGTTTTTTCTAAAGCCATAGACTTAATTTATGAATCTTTTAATTTAGATAAAAAAGTTCAAAATAAAAGCTTTAGCAAAATTATTAAAAACATTGGAAAAAATAAAAATCTAAATAATTATTTTATTAAACTAGCTGATGCAGGAATAAATTTTTAAGTCTACTGAATAGTTGTATTGTGAAAATCATCAAAACTGTAAGTACTCAGTATTTCAGAAATTTTATCTTTTCTTGCTTCTAAATTTTTACTTTCTAATAAAATTTGTTTCTCTTCTAGTGAAAAAGGAGATGCCATTGCTAGAGCATTTATCGTTTCATTCAAATCTTGTTTCTCTAAAGATTTCCAATTTATAATATATCCTTTTTTTTCAAATAATAATTTTAAATCTTTAAATATTGGCTCTAGATCAGAAAATTTTAATTTCTTTTTTTCAGAAGTTAAATCTAGCTCAAAATTATCATAAGTAGTTTCGCAAATACGATAAGGTTTTGAACTTTTAATTTCTTTAGTTACTTCAAACCGCGTTATACCATTTAGATCAATCATATATCTGCCATCTGATGTATCTTTAAAATTGGTTATTTTACCTAAACAGCCAACCTTATGAAGACCAGGGATTGAACTATCATCATTATTTTTTGGTTGAATCAAACCAATCATCTTGTTTGTTTTCATACTATCATTAATCATTTCAATATATCTTGGTTCAAATATATTTAATGGAACTGTTGTATGAGGAAATATAATAAAGTTACTTAATGGAAATACAGGGATAGTTTTTGGTAAATCTTGTTTTTTCATTCTTTCTTTTAGCAAATTTTTGAAAATCTATATACCAATGAAACACTTTATTATTGATTGAACTAAAAAAACCATCTATTTATAGTGTCTTTTATAAGCGGGTCTAGCTCATTGGTAGAGCGAATCGTTGCCAACGATTAGGTAGAGGGTTCGATTCCCTTGACCCGCTCCAAAATTTTAAAACATATTAATCAATGAGTGATTTACTTAATAAGAAATGTGTACCATGTGAGGGTGGAATTTTACCTTTTGATATTAGTGAAATTCATAAATATCAAAAAAAAGTTGATGGTTGGGATGTTAAAAAAAATACAAAAGAAATATATTATTTAGAGAAAAATTTTACTTTTAAGAATTTTGTTAATAGTCAAAATTTTATAAATAAAGTTAGTGAAATATCGGAAAATGAAAATCATCATCCAGATATTTCTTTTGGTTGGGGATATGCTAAAATTGTAATTACTACTCATGCTATTGAAGGACTGTCAGAAAATGATTTTATTTTAGCAGCAAAAATTGATCAAATTTTTAATGTCTAAAATGTCTTGTTTTAGAGAAAACTAAAATAGTACCAGTTTGGTTTGCAAATTTTATTATCTCCTTATCTCTAATTGATCCAGAAGGCTGTATTACAGCTGAAACTCCTGATTGTACTAATTTTTCAATACCATCAACGAATGGAAAAAATGCGTCAGAAGCTGCCATAATATCTTCTTTTAAGTTTTGAAATTTATTCATTTTATCTATAGCAATTTGACAGCTATCAAGTCTACTAGGTTGCCCTGAGCCAATACCAACGGTTGCTTCTTGGCTTGCAAGAACAATTGCATTTGATTTTACATATCTACAAACATTAAATGCAAAAATTAAATTTTTTAATTGAGATTTATTTGGTCTTAGTTTTGAAACTACTTTGAAATCTTTAGGTTCAAAAACTTTTAAATCCTCAGATTGTGTTAATATAGATTCATTCACAGAGCCAAATCTAATTAAATCTTTCATCATAAATTCCGATGCATCAATAATTCTTATATTTTTTTTCTTTTTTAAAATTATTAAAGCATCAGCTTGAAAACCATTAGCAATGATAACCTCTAAGAAAATTTTATTAAGCTCCAATGCTAGAGTTTTATTTATTTTGAAATTACAAGAAACTATTCCTCCAAAAGCGCTAACTGGATCAGAAGCAAGAGCCAATTTATAACTTTTTAAACTATTTTTATTAATCGAAACACCACAAGGATTAGCGTGTTTAACTATAACGGTTCCGGAGTTTTTTGGTAAAGATTTTGATATTGTTAATGCAGAAAAAATATCATTATAATTATTATAACTTAACTGCTTACCATGAATTTGTTTAATATTAAGATTTTGAGATTTAGAATAAATTGCAGCTTCTTGATGTGGATTTTCACCATACCTTAATTTTTCAATTAAATTTCCATAAATAATTTTTTTTTTGGGAAAATTGTTTTTTTTAATTTTATTAAAATAGTTAGAAATTACAGCATCATAATAAGCTGTTTCAGAAAAGGCCTCTAAAGACATCTTTTCTCTAAATTCAATAGATGTTGATCCTTTATTATTTTCTAATTCATTAATTAGGGTTTCATATTGATCTGAGGATGTAATAACAGTAACATCGTTATAGTTTTTGGCAGCTGCCCTAACCATAGTGGGACCTCCAACATCAATATTCTCTATTATTTTTGAATGATTGGTTGTTTGATCTAAAGTTTTTTCAAAAGGATAAAAGTTAACAATAACAAGGTCAATTTCATCATATTGATTAGCTTTTAGTTCTTTAGTGTGAGATTTGTCGTTTCTTTTACTTAATATACCAGCATGAATTTTTGGGTGTAGTGTTTTAACTCTTCCACCAAGAATTTCTGGTGAACCAGTATACTCTGAAACTTCTTGGCATTTAAATTTAAGTTTCTTTATTTCTTTAAAGGTGCCTCCAGAGCTAATTAATTCAATTTTGTATTTCGCTAAAACTTTTAAAAGACTGCCTAAATCTTTTTTATCAGATACTGAAATAAGAGCTTTTTTTATTTTTTTCATTATAATTTTGTGATTTCCCATCTTATAGTTTGATTTTCTTCATTAGTCATTCCTGAAATAAATATATTTTGATTATTTGTAAAAGAATTTTTTTCTCCAAAATATAACCCTTCTTCAATATTTATTTTAGAATTTTCTGAGCTAAATTTCCAACCTTCTCCATCAAGATCAATAAGTATTGATTTTTCATCTTGAGTTTTCATTAATCGAATATTTGGCTCCAAGTGAAATCTAATATCAAATTTTAAGTTTTTAATACCCTTGTTAGAAATAATTTTATCATGGCCAATGAATTTTAATTGTTCTGGGTAAAATTCTATTTCTCGATCATGAACAATACCATGTGGTTTTAAATAGCCATCATGAGAAGCATTAATTTTCCAATAATTTTTTTCAAATACTACTTTTTTTTTTAATATTCTTAATTCTTGATTAATTTTAGGTTTTTTACCTCTTACTTTGCTAAAATTACAAGAGGACTTGTCATCTATAATTAGTGTGCTATGGACTGCGCTTGACTTAGATATCTCATTTAATTGATGATCAATTTTTTGAAAATAACCACAATTACTAATTAATTTTTTACTATTTGATATAATCTCAAAAGATAAAGCACCAGCTTGATAATCTGAAGATAATTTTTTATTTGGGCTCGATCCAACATCCATTATTAAAGAATTTTTTTTACTATTAAGGACCACATAGCCACCCAGCTCATTATTTTGATTTTTAAAATTATATCCAAGTCTTTTTAAATAAAGATCAAAATTATGATTATTTGTTTTATGATTACCATTAAAGAGAAAATCTATTTTATTGTTTTGCCAAATAAAAGCATAAGCCTGACCTAAATAATATATATTTTCATTTATAAAATCTGGTATTTCATTTTGAGATTCTTTGAACCATTCCCTAATTAATATAAAATATTTTAAGTAAAAACTTAACTGTCTAATATTTCTTGATTTTGGAAAGCCATCATTATCTAATGAATATTTGGCTAATTTTTTTAGTAAACTTAACCCAGTATTTAAATAATTATTATTTTGAGGGTACGATAGACCAGTTAAAATGATAGCTGCACACCCTATAATCTTATTATCGATTAATTCAGAGATTTCAATTTCATTAATAAGGTGATTGATCTGCTTCTTTATAGTGCCGTTAAACTTGTCTTTATAATGTATATTACCATCTTCATAGGTAAGCCTAGAATTTGAAATCCAGGCTATTATTCTTTTTCCAATTATATCAATTTTCCAATTTTTAGAGTTGTACCTGTCATTTGTATTAATCCATTGATTAATGACATTTTGAGTATCTTTTTTTGAAGATCTAAGATCTAGGCTAAATAGCCAAAAAAAACTGTTTAAATTTTGTTGGTCTTTTTCTTTTAAATTTGGATTATCCCAAATTTCATTTAACGAATAATTTTCTATGTTAATCTTTTTTTTATCATATTTTATAAGGCCATCTAACAAGTTAGGGCTTGGCTGATATTCTAGTAACTCAATAGAAGAGGGTGTAATTTTTTTATTATATAGATAGGAGTTTAAATAAAAGTGACGAATTTTTTTTTTAATAAGTCTAAATGAATTGTTTAAAATCATTATTCTAACTTGATTTTAAAAGGTCTATATTTTTTTTTATATCTCCATTGTTATTTTTAAATATAGTTGTCCCAGAAACTAAAATATTTGCACCAGCTTCTATTGCTAGTTTATTATTGTCAAAATTGATCCCACCATCAATCTCGATATCAAAATCTATATTCTTTTGATCTCTTATTTTTTTTAATTCTTTAATTTTTTCTAAAACTTCTGGCATAAACTTTTGTCCTCCAAATCCAGGGTTTACGCTCATAATTAGAACTAAATCTATCTCATTTAATAAGTCAGTTATTAAATTAATTTTACTTTCTGGATTTAAAGAAACCCCTACTTTTTTTCCTAAACTTTTAATATGGTCAATAGAGACTGCTAAATTTTCAGTTGCTTCTGGGTGTATAGTAATAATATCTGCACCTGCGTCTGCATAATCTTTAATATATTTATGCACGGGTGAAATCATTAAATGAACATCAAATGGTAGTTTTGTAAATTTTCTTAATGATTTTATGATAGGTGGACCCATGGTTAAATTAGGAACAAAATGACCATCCATCACATCCACATGGATCATATCTGCACCACCTTCTTCAAGTCTTTTTATTTCATTTCCTAATTGACTAAAGTCAGCAGATAAAATTGAAGGAGATATTTGTATTTTTTTCATTGATTGGTAATTCTACTAGTATCAATTTTTAAAATTTAATTGAATTAAATAATTGATAAATTTGCTTAGAAATTTCACTTTCTAGAGGAAATGATAACATTCCCATTACAGAATAACCTAAGACCCAGGGCATAAAGTAAAATCTAATCATATAAAAAAACCAAGCAACATATAATGGAATCAGAGGTCCTATGATGAAAGAAGGGGTTATTGGCTTAAAAATTTTTATTAATGGATTGGTATATTTTACAAATATCTTCATAAAAAAAAATTCAGAATCTTCTTTTTGAAAAATATTCATCGCAACTCTTCCTATTAAAGTCCACATGATAACTCCAAGTAGATAATCTATAAAATAAACTAGAGGATGAAAGTTGGCAGACATTTAGAAATTTATATTTGAAAACTTATTGAATTAAAAGGGGCGAAATTAATCGCCCCTAGAATCAAGATTTAAGCTCTATTTACCAGTGACAGTTTTACCACTTGGTATACGAACTTCATCAACCATTTTTTGGATTGAAGCATCAGGTGCAGAAGTCATTAAACTTACTACCACCATTGATACACAACTAACAGCTGCTCCGAAGATACCAAATGTTAACTGAGTAAGTCCTAAGAACCCACTTCCACCATTTCTTACCCATACAAGGTACCAAATAGCAGAACCAAGACCTAAAACCATACCAGCAACTGCACCTTCTTTGTTAGCTCTCTTCCACCATACACCTAGTACAAGTGGGAAGAACAAACCAGACATCGCAAAGTCAAAAGCCCAGATAACTGAACCTAAAATACCTTGGATCTCCATTGCAGCAATAGTTGCTCCAGCAAAACCAATTACTACAAGTAATACCCTTGCAACAAGTAGTCTTTTTGCAGTTTCCGCTTTTGGATCAATCATTTTGTAATAAACATCATGAGAGATCGCATTAGCAATTGCTAGAATCAAACCATCAGCTGTTGACATGGCAGCAGCCATACCTCCAGCAGCAACCAGTCCTGAGATTACATATGGTAATCCAGCTATTTCTGGAGTTGCTAACACAACAGCTTTACCGCCCATGAAAAACTCATTAAGTTCAAGAGTTCCATTGCCGTTAAAGTCGCTGATAAACATCAAGTTTGCACTATTCCAGTTTTGGAACCAATCTAAAGATTGAACTTCAGCAAATGATTTACCAATAATACCAGTTGGTAATGTCGGATCAATCAATGATAGTTTTGATAGCGTTGCTAACATTGGCGCAGAAGAATACAGAAGGAAGATAAAGAATAATGACCAACCAACTGATTTTCTAGCTGCTTTAACGCTTGGAGTAGTAAAGTATCTCATCATCACGTGTGGTAATGATGCTGTTCCCATCATCATCGCCAATGCTAATGAAATAAACGCCCAAGGCGTTGCATTTACTGCAGAGTGTGCTTTAGTTATTCCAGCTAACCCTTTAGGTACCGTTGCTAGATCAGCAGCAGAGTTTTTAATAAACCCAAACTGTTGTTCTAACTCACCAATTCTAGCTACCTCGTCAGCTAACATAAAGTGAGGGAAGAAACCCGCACCCATTTTGTTACTGATCCAAAAAATTGGAAGCATGTAAGCTATAATTAGCACGATATATTGTGCAACCTGTGTCCAAGTTACCGCTCTCATACCCCCTAACATTGAACAAAGTAAAATACTTATTAGTCCAATATATACAGCATATTTAAAGTCGATATCTAGAGCAACAGATGCAATAGTACCCGTAGCATTAATCTGAGCAGTCACATAAGTGAATGAAGCAACAGTCAAAACTACTACAGCACAGAACCTTGCTAAGTTACCACCGTATCTTGTACCCACAAAATCTGGAACTGTGTAACATCCAAATTTTCTTAAGTATGGTGCTAATAAAGTTGCAACTAATATGTAACCACCAGTCCAACCGACAAGTAGAGCCATATATCCATAGCCTTTGAAGTAAATACCACCTGCCATTGCAACGAATGAAGCACCAGACATCCAGTCTGCCGCCGTCGCCATTCCATTGAATACAGTGGGCACTTGTCTTCCAGCCACGTAATATGCGTCTGCTTGAGCTGTTCTTGATAGATAACCGATCAGTGCATAGATGAATATTGTAAAGGCTACAAAAGCAACACCTATTGCTTTAGCAGTCATACCCATCTGCTCACCAATTGCCATTAAGATTATGAAACCTATAAAACCTCCTGTATAGATTCCGTAAACTTTTGGCAAATTGTCTATAAATTTACCTTTAATCATTATTGATCTCCTTTTTCGTTGAAGCCGAATTCTTCATCGATTTTCTCTTGCCTATTAGCAAACCAGAAACATAAAATTACAAAAATTCCAAGAGATCCTTGACATGTAAACCAGTATGTCCATGGATAACCGAAAGGTCCTGTAACCTCATTCATTTCAGCTGCAAAAAGGAAGATGCCGATTGAGAAAACAAACCAAATAGCCAGTGTTACGAATAACAATGATCTAGTCTTTTCCCAGTGTTTTGTTGCGTTTGACATTTATACCTCTCTATTTTTAGTTATAACTACCCTAAACCATAACCATTCTGTAAGTTTTTAAAAGACTTAAAATTGTTCATATTAGGTGCTTATTTACCTACCTTTTTAAGGTATAATGAGCATATATGAATTTTTATGCAAAAATATAAACTCTCCTGGAAAGACATATCGTTTGATGATTTTAAAGTTTATTTGTTTGCCATGTTTAGGGCTTTTATTCCAAAGAAAAAAATTAAGAATTTAGATGAGCTTGAACACTTTATTCAAACAAAATCTGCTTGGGTAACACAAGTAACTTTATATAGTTATTTAAAAACCAGGATGGGAACAAGGTATGTTCTTCACTTTGATAATGATGTGTTCATGTCTTCCCTTAATATTGCCAAATGGAATATTTATTCTGTAGCCTTACAAGATTTGATGTTATTTACGTTTTCTTATTTAAAAGTTAACTTTAATTTTCAAAACGTTGACCAGTCTAAAGAGATTTTTTCTAAAATTTTAGATGATGAGATTTCTAATAAGATGCCACTTGATATTATTGAGGAAGCAAAAAAAACTTTTAATGAAAGACTTCAAAATATAAACTGGGAAATTTATTATAAAGATTTACCCTTTAATCCTAGTGCTTTGTCATTATACAAATGGGCACCAATAGCTGAAGAGCTTAAAATTTTAGATCGAAAAATCGTATTGAATTCTATGATATTGAAATGGGATATTATTAAAAAAGAATTTGAGAAATTAATAGAATTTTAAATATTTTTTCTATTATCAACTAAGCTTTGCACAACGCTTGGATCAGCTAAAGTTGTAGTATCCCCTAATTGGTCATGTTCATTAGCTGCAATTTTTCTTAAAATTCTTCTCATAATTTTTCCAGACCTTGTTTTTGGAAGACCAGGTGAGAAATGAATAATGTCAGGTGTCGCTAGTGCACCGATTTGTTTTCTTACCCAAAGCTTTAAATCTCTTTCAAGATCTAAATCTGATTTCTCTCCAACATTTAGAGTTACATAACAATATAGGCCGTTACCTTTAATATCATGTGGATATCCAACCACAGCAGCTTCAGCAACTTTTGGATGAGCAACAAAAGCGCTTTCTATTTCGGCAGTTCCAAGGTTATGACCAGAGACAATAATTACATCATCTACACGGCCGGTTATCCAGTAGTAGCCATCCTTATCTCTTTTAGCACCATCACCTGTGAAATATTTTCCATCGAACTGAGAAAAATAAGTATCAATAAATCTTTGATGATCACCATAAACAGTTCTCATTTGTCCAGGCCAAGATTGAGAAATGCACAACCTACCTTCACCAGCTCCTTTGATTTCTTTACCATCTTTATCAACTATAGAGGGCTTAATTCCATAAAAAGGTTTACTCGCAGAACCAGGTTTTAAATTCATAGCTCCTGTTTGAGGGCTAATTAAAATTCCACCGGTTTCGGTTTGCCACCATGTATCAACAATTGGACATTTAGAATTTCCAACTGTTTTATAATACCACATCCAAGCTTCAGGATTAATGGGTTCACCAACAGTTCCTAATAATTTTAAAGATTTTCTTGAGGTTTTCTTAACAGGCTTATCACCCTCTCTCATTAAAGCTCTAATAGCAGTGGGCGCTGTATAAAAAATATTAACTTTATATTTATCAATAATTTGCCACCACCTTGAGCTGTCTGGATAGGTTGGAATTCCTTCAAACATTATTGTTGTTGCGCCATTAGCAAGCGGTCCATAAACAATATAACTATGACCCGTTACCCAACCAATATCAGCAGTACACCAATAAACATCTTTTGGTTTATAGTTAAAAATATATTGATGGGTCATAGATGCATAAACCATATATCCACCTGTTGTATGCAAAACTCCTTTTGGTTTTCCAGTAGAACCAGATGTGTAGAGAATAAATAAAGGGTCTTCTGCATTCATTTCCTCAGGCTCACATTTAGTTGACATATCTTTAATTAAATCGTCAAACCAAACATCTCTTCCTTTAACCCAATCAACTTTATTTCCAGTTCTTTTTACAACAATACATTTTTTGACATTAGGACAACTTCTTAAAGCCTCATCTGTAATTTTTTTTAATGGAATAGTTTTTCCACCTCTAACTCCTTCATCAGCAGTTATTATGTATTCTGACTCACAGTCATTAACCCTGCCAGAAATAGAGTCTGCTGAAAAACCACCAAAAATAATAGAGTGAACCGCACCAATTCTAGCACAAGCAAGCATTGTTACCGCAAGTTCTGGTATCATAGTTAAATAAATCGTAACTCGATCACCTTTTTTAATTCCTAGTTTTCTTAAACCATTTGCAGCTTTAGAAACTTCATTATGTAATTGTTTGTACGAAATTTTTTTAGTATGTTTTGGATCATCACCCACCCAAATAATAGCGGTTTTATCTTTTTTATCTTTAAGGTGACGGTCTATACAATTGGCAGAAGCATTTAATGTGCCATCCTCATACCATTTAATTTTAACTTCTTTTTTACTGTATTTTATATTTTTAATTTTTTTGTATGGTTTAATCCAAGTAATTCTTTTCCCCTCATTCTTCCAAAAGTCATCATTTTTTTTAATCGAGTCTGAGTATTTTTTTTGATATTTCGCTTTATTTACTAGAGCACTTTTTACCCACTCAGGTTTAGTTTTTATGATTAATTCTTTTTCTTCGATTTTTTTTAAAACCTTTTTCTTAAAAGGCTTTACTTTTTTTTTAGCCTTAGTTTTTTTAGAAGTTTTTTTTTTCGCTTTCGATATTGATTTTTTTTTAGGCATGAATTTTTTTTATTTAAATACTACTCATGTTATTTAAAATTTTCCAGCTTTTAGAGTCTATGGGCATAACAGATAATCTGCTTTGTCTAATAAGTGATAAATGGCTAAGAGACTTGGTTTTTTTAACCTCTTCTAGAGTTACACTTTTCTTTAATTTTTCTTTAAACTTTACTTGAACAGCTACAAATCGTCCATCTTTGTCAGTTGCATCTAAAAAAGCTTCTTTAATAACCTCAACTATACCAACAATTTCTTTGCCTATATTTGAGTGATAAAAAAAACAAAGATCTCCCTTTTTCATTCCTTTTAAATTTTTAGCTGCCTGATAATTTCTTACTCCATCCCAAGGAGCACCTTTAGCGCCAGCTTTTTTTTGCTGATCAATTGACCAAACATCAGGTTCTGATTTCATTAACCAATACTGCATTACAATCTTACTCCAGCGCCCTTTAAAAAAGCAGCATCTGCATCTAGGGCCCATCTAGGTTTTGCAGGACTATCTAATTCACTAAACTGTTTTAACTTAAATTTTTCTAATCCAACCATTGCAATCATTGCCGCATTATCTCCACACAAATTAATAGGTGGAAATATTGCTTCAAATTCCTCTTCTTTGCAAAGATTAGTTAGAACTTCTCTAATTCTCTTGTTTGCAGCAACACCACCTGCAACTACAAATTTATTTTTAATTGTTGTGTTCATTTTTTTAAATTCTTCAAAAGCAATTTTACTTTTCTTATATAGTATTTCTTCAATTGTTTTTTGAAAAGATGCTGCAAGATCATATTTTTCTTGTTCAGTTTTTATTTGTTTTGATATTTTTAAAACAGCAGTCTTTAAACCCGCAAATGATAAATTACACCCTCCTTTATGAAAAATTGGCTTTGGTAGCTCATATTTATTGGGATCACCTTTTTTTGCATACACTTCAATTTGTGGCCCACCTGGAAATTCTATTCCTAATAATTTTGCTGTTTTATCAAAGGCTTCACCTACAGCATCATCAATAGTTGTTCCTAATCTTTTATAATTTCCTAAGCCTTGCACACTTAAAAATTGAGTGTGACCTCCAGAGATTAAAAGTAATAAATAAGGATAATTTAATTCAGAATTTAGTTTTGGGCTTAATGCATGTCCTTCTAAATGATTAACAGCTATAAAAGGTTTATTTAGCGAGGAGGCCATTGCTTTTCCAAAACTTAAACCAACAGACAGACAGACCATAAGACCAGGTCCTGCTGTGGCTGCTATTGCATCCAGTTCTTCCATTTTTACTCCACTTTCATCAAATACTTTTTTTGTGATTAAATCTATTTTTTCCATATGGGATCTTGCGGCAAGTTCTGGCACAACACCGCCAAACTCTTTATGAACATCCACCTGACTTGAAACAATACTTGATAAAATTGTTGGCATACCTTGCTCATTTTCAGTTATGATAGAGGCCGCTGTTTCATCACAGCTTGATTCAATTCCTAAGATTATGGGTTTTTTATTCATTAAATTAGTTTTTATTAATAATACATTCTCAATATAAGTATGAAGTATAAAGCAATTAAATGAAAAATAGAAAAATTATTATAGGCTCTAGAGGAAGCAAATTAGCACTAATCTATGCTGAAAAGGCTAGAGAAAAAATTCTCAAACATTCAAAAGATTTTGGAATTGAAGAAGTAATCATTAAAGAAATTGTAACTAAGGGTGATCAAGTTCAAGACAAAAGATTATCAGAAGTAGGGGGTAAGGGACTTTTCTCAAAAACTATAGAGTTTGAATTATTAGAAAAAAAAATAGATATAGCGGTACATGCATTAAAAGATATGCCTTCTGAAGAAACTAAAGGATTGTTAACAGATTGTTTTTTAGAAAGAAATGATCCAAGAGAAATTTTAATTAGCAAAGACAATAAACATCTAAAAGATTTAGCTTTAAATTCAATTATTGGAACATCCTCATATAGGAGAGAATTTCAGATTAAAAAAATAAGAGATGATCTTAATTGTAAATTAATTAGAGGAAACGTTGATACAAGGATAAGAAAACTTAACGAAAACTTATATGATGCAATTATCTTATCTTATGCTGGAATCGATTCTTTAGGATTAAATCAAAATATCTCTCAAACTTTTTCTACTTCAGAAATTATACCTTGTGCTGGACAAGGAGTTATTGCCTTGCAGTGTAGAGATAACGATGAAAGTTTAATTGAATTATTAAAACAAGTTGATCATCAATCAACACATAGCGCAATAAAAGCTGAAAGAAATGTTTTAAAGGTTTTAGAAGGAGATTGTGAAACAGCAGTAGGAGCATTTGCAAACATTGAGGGGAACAAAATTAATCTTGAAGTAGAGCTTTTTTCACTAGACGGCAGTAAAAGATTTTATTTAAAATCATCTGAAAGTGTAGATAAAGCAGAAGAATTGGGAATAGAGATGGGAAAAACTCTTAAAAAAATGTCTAATAATTCTTACAAAAAATAATATGCATATTTTATTCACAAGACCTCTAGAAGATTGTCATGAAATGATATTAAAATTTCAATCATTGGGTCATGAAATATCTCATTTACCTTTAATTAATATTGAAGGTTTAAAATACGAAGCACCAAACTATTTGGAGTTTAAAGCAATTATTTTTACCAGTACTAATGCTGTTAAATTTTTGGATATAAAGAACATTGATAAAAAATTAAAATGCTTTTGTGTTGGAAGTGCTACTGAAAAAAAAGCTAGAAGTGTTGGTTTTCAAAATGTTTTTGCAGCCGAAGGAAATGTTAGTAATCTTAAGGAATTAATCTTACAAAATTTTAAACCTTCTGATGGAAAGCTAATTTATATAAGTGGAGAAATAATCTCTAGTGATTTGGACAAAGAGCTTATTTCGAGTGGGTATACGATAGAACGATTAATTAATTACAGAGCTAACCCAATTGAAAAATACGATGAAAGCTTTATCGAAAAATTAAAATTAAAAATGCCTGAAATTACTTACATTTATTCGCAAAATAGTGCGATTAATTTTTTAAAAGTAATTAAAAGTTATCAGTTAGAAACCCTATGGATGAATACTAATTTAATGTGCATTGGAGAAAAAACCTCTTCAATTCTTAATGAAATAAAGTGGAAAAAAATTTTTCTTTTTAACCCTGGAGAAGAGGAATTTTTGCTATATAAAATTTAGCTATGGATATTTTTAACAATTTTAGTGACTTATTTTTTTCAGTTTGGTCAAAGGGAATTCACGGTATTGATATTTTTCAAATATTAATTGGAATTGGGATTTTTTTTATTTTTTTAATTTTTAGAGGAATTATCAGTAAAGTAATTATTAAAAGATTAGAAAGTATCTCTAAAAGAACAACCAATAAACTAGATGACACTTTCGTCCATGCAATGGTTGGGCCAGCAAGATTTCTTCCCATTGTTCTAGGTTTTTTTATTGCAAGTTATTACATGTCTTTTGGAGAAGATGGCAAAGTAGCTATTGATACAATTAATAGAACTTTAATAACTATTTTTATTTTTTGGGTGATACATCAAATTGTTGAACCCATCTCTTATATTTTAAGTGGTTTAGATAAAATGTTAACTAGAGAGTTAATTGGCTGGATTATTAAATCATTAAAAATTTTGATTTTCATTCTAGGTTTAGCGGCTGTTCTTGAACTTTGGGGAATAAAAATTGGACCAATTATTGCTGGACTGGGTTTATTTGGTGTTGCAGTTGCTTTAGGTGCGCAAGACTTATTTAAAAATTTAATATCAGGAATTTTAGTTTTAGTTGAAAAAAGATTTAAAATTGGAGATTGGATTTTAGTTGAAGGAACAATTGAAGGTATTGTTGAAAAAATTGGATTTAGATCAACAGTGATTAGAAAATTTGATAAATCTTTAGCAATAATTCCAAACTTTCAATTTGCTGAAAACTCAGTAGTTAATATTAGTGAAACAACCAATTGGAGAATAAGATGGTCCATTACTCTTCAATACGATACCACTGTTGCACAGTTAAAAAAAGTAAGAGAAGAAATAGAAAACTATATTAATAAAAGCGAGGACTTCAGTCAAAGTGTTGGTGTTGCGGTAAGAATTGAAAAGTTTTCTGATAGCTCAATAGATTTATTAGTTAGATGTTTTACGGCTAGCAACAGTTGGAGCGACTCTCTTTTAGTTAAAGAAAGATTAGCGATTGCAATTAAAGAAATAGTAGAAGGAAACAAAGCTTCATTTGCATTCCCAAGTCAGTCAATTTATATCGAGAAAAAATGATAGCAATTTTTTATTTGGTTCTTCAAATATTAAAGCTCTATTCTTATGTGGTAATTGCAAATGTAGTTACAAGTTGGCTTGTTGCATTTAATGTTTTAAATACTCAAAATAGATTTGTTTATTCTATTTTAGAGGTGACTTATCGATTAACAAATCCTGCACTTAATAAAATAAGAAGTTTTTTACCTAATTTAGGATCAATAGATATTTCACCAGTTATATTACTTTTATTGATTTGGTTTATAGAAATGTGTATGAAGTTGTACATTGCGCCAATGATTTTTTAAGGGAATACATGATTTTAATAGATGGAAAAAAAATAGCAGCCGAACTTAGAGAAGAATTAAGACAAGAGGTCGTAGAGCTAAAAGCTAAACACAACAAAATTCCAGGACTTACAGTTATTTTAATTGGGGATATGGCCCCTAGTCAAATTTATGTTCGTATGAAAGAAAAAGCTGCGAACGAAGTAGGGTTGAAATCTGAAGTAATTAGATACCCTGAAGCTGTGGAAGAAAAAACAGTATTAGATAAAATTGAAGAATTAAATAAAGATGAAAGTATTTCGGGAATTTTAGTTCAACTACCTTTACCAAAACATATTGATAAGCAAAAAGTGATTGAAACTATTTTACCAGGAAAAGATGTTGATGGGTTTCACCCAATGAATGTTGGAAATCTTTCATCAGGTTATGAGAGTTCAGTTCCTTGTACTCCTTTAGGATGTTATTTAATGATCAAAAAAATTGAACCAAATTTGAGTGGAAAAAAAGCTGTTATGATTGGTAGATCAAATTTAAACGGTAAACCAATGGCGCAGTTACTTTTAAAAGAAAATTGCACGGTAACAATTACTCATTCAAAGACTAAAGATTTAAAAGCAGAATGCTTGGAGGCAGATATTATCGTTGCTGCTGTCGGTATTCCAGAACTTGTGAAAGCTGATTGGGTTAAAAAAGATGCAATTGTAATAGATGTTGGGATCAATAAAACTGAAAACGGTATTGTTGGTGATGTTGCTTTTGAAGAAGTTTCAAAAGTTGCAAGAGCTTTAACACCCGTTCCAGGTGGAGTAGGACCAATGACTATTGCTTGTTTATTAAAAAATACTATTGAGTGCTTTAAAAGATCACAAAAATAAGTGTTAAAAAAAATATTCAAAAAACTTCATATACTTCACAGTATTTACATTAAGCATAAATTTTTTATTAAAAAAAAATCTTATGCAATGAATAATGAAGACACCGCTATTTTAAACTACTTTAAAGATAAAAAAAATGGTTTTTATGTAGATGTTGGTTGCTATCACCCTATACATAGAAATAATACTCACCTATTACATATGCAGAATTGGAGTGGAGTTAACATAGATACAAGTCAATTTTCTATTGACCTTTTTAACTTTATGAGACCAAAAGATCTTAACTATAATTGTGCAATTTCAGATAAAAATAAAAATATAAAACTATTTTATCAAAAAGAACTTAGTCAGTTAAGTACAATAGAAAAGGGGCAAGCAGAAAGTGTGTTCCAAGGCGAGATTAAAGAAAAAGAAATAGAAGCTTTTACTTTGGATGAAATACTGAGCAGAGATAAATATAAAGATTCTAAAATTGATCTTTTAGATATTGATGTAGAGGGGGCTGACCTAAAAGTTCTAAGGGGACTATCTTTTGATAAGTTTAAACCAGAATTAGTGTGTGTTGAAATTCACGCAAAAGAAATAGAAAAAAGTGATATCTATAATTTTTTAATTGATAAAAACTATAAATTATTATGGTCAGGAGTTTTTAGTCATATTTTTAAAAGATTGTAAAATTAAGAAAAGATAGATGAAAAAATTTTTAACTTTTCTAATTATAATTATAATTTATAACTCACCAATAATTACTATGGAAAAAAAACCTTATCATCATTTACCAGATGGAACTTTTAGAAATCCAGAAGGATCACCTGTTAGAACTAGTCAAGCGAAGTTTTCTTACACACAATTCATTAAATTAAAAAAGAAAATAGACATGACCGTCCCAAAAGAACATGTTGTTGATAAAGAAAAAGTTTTATCTGATTTAGAAAAGTATAAAAATGAAGATTATATTGCTTGGATTGGTCATGCTACTTACTTAATTAAACTTGGAGATACAACAATTATAACTGACCCAGTGTTTTCAAAAAATGCGGGACCTTTAATTTTTGGCCCAGACAGATTTACTGAGCCTGCCTTAAATTTAAATGAAATTCCAAAGACAGATTTATTATTATTAACACATAATCATTATGATCATCATGATATGGGCACCATTAGAAAATATCCGTTTAAGAATACGAAAGTTCTAGCACCACTAAATCTTGGAAAATACTTTACAACAAATAAATTTAACGATGTAAATGAAATGGATTGGTACGAAGAAATTAAAGTTAATGAAGATCTAAAAGTAACATTACTCCCAGCTGTCCATTGGTCTAAAAGAAGCCTAACGGATATGAATAAAACACTCTGGGGTAATTTCTTAATTGAATATAAGGGTAAAAAAATATTATTTGCTTGCGATACTGGCTATGGAAATATTTATAAAGAGTTAGGTAAAAAATATGGTCCAATTGATTTAACAATGATTAATATTGGAGCTTATGACTTTAAGCCAATGTTTGATAAATCAATTTATCACACAACACCAGAAGAAGCTTTAAATGTAGCACAAGATTTAAGAAGTAAAAAGGTTATGGGAACACACTGGGGAACTTTTGTTTTATCCCTGGAACCTATTATGGAACCACCAGTAAGATTTAAAGCTAGTGCAGAAAAATATGGTTTTAAAAAAGATGATGCAATTATTTTTAAAGTTGGAGAAATTCAACCTTTAGAGAGCTTACTATCTAAACAATAAAATTAGCTATACAAATATTATATATAAAATTATTATAAATTTTTATGTCTGGAACTGATGCAAAGAAATTTTTTTTAGAAGCCATAGAGCATTACAAAGAAAAAGATTTTTTTTTAGCAGAAGAAAAATTTGAAAAAGCCCTAGAACTTAGTCCAAATAGAATTTCAATTTTAGAAAACCTAGCAATAGTTTATTTTGAAAATAATAAGTATCTAAAATGTGAAGACACACTAAATAAAATAATTGATTTTGGAAAAGATTCTAAGCAGATTTTTATTTTAAAATTTAGAGCTTTAAAAAAATTAGATAAAACAAAAGAACTTAAATTATATATTAATGATAATTTTTACTCTAAAAATTTGTCACCAAAATATAAAATTATTAAAGATTTTCTTTATCCCCTTTTTTTTCAAGATCAAAATGATTTAGACAAAACGAGAAAAGAGTTTTCTAATTCTTTAAATGAATTAATAAAAGAAAGTGACATCAAGCTTACTTTGGATAAAGATACAATTAATCCACCAATCTTCTATTTATCCTATGATCAATATGAAAATATAGAATTAAATAAAAAAATTGTAGATTTATATAGAAAAACATATCCGGAGTTAAATCAAAGCTTTGTAAAAAAAAATAATAATGAAAAAATAAAAATAGGGTTTATTTCTGAATTTTTTAGCAATCACACAATTGGCAAATTATATCATGGAATTATTTTCAAGTTAGATCAATCTAAATTTGAAGTAAGTGTGTTTCATTCAAAGAACACAAAGAAATCAATCCTTTTTGACAACTTCAAAAACACACTTAATATAAAAAATATTATTTTGCCATCTAAATTTCAAGAAAAAATAGATATAATTAATAAAGAAAAATTAGACATTGCTTTTTTTCCAGATATAGGAATGTCCACAGAGTTTTATTTTCTTTCATATATTAGATTTGCAAAAGCACAATTTACTTCATGGGGACATCCAATTACAACAGGCAATGACTCGATAGATTATTTTTTATCATCCAAACTATTGGAAACTCAAAATGCTCAAAAAAGATTTTCAGAACAATTGATTTTATCAGATTATTTACCTATGTATTTTTATACACCCACATCCCCAAAAACTCTAATAGACAAGCAATTGAGCATAAAAAATAAATATTTTTGTTCTCAAAACTTAATAAAAGTTCACCCTCATTTTGATGAGGTAATTAGTAAAATACTCAAAGAAGATAAAAAAGCAGAGGTTATATTTATTAAAGATGCAGATGAGATAATAAGCAAAAAACTATTTAATAGATTTAAAAAAAATATTCCATCAAATTATGAGAGAATTACTTTTTTAAATAAAATGAGCCTTGAAAATTATATTAAATTGTGTGGAAGGTCTTCAGTATTGCTGGATACATTATATTTTGGAGCAGGAAATAGTTTTCATGAGTCCATGCTGTATGGAACCCCTACAGTTAGTATGCCATCTGAAAATCTTAAAAGTAGAATCGTATTAGGAGCATATAAACAAATGAAAATTAATGATCCACCCATAGTAACTTGTATAGATGATTACGTACAAAAGGCTGTAGAAATTGCAAATTTAGATGAAAAAAAAATGTTAGAAACTAAAAGATATTATTCAGAGAATGCAAAAATATTTTTATTTGAAAATGATGAAGCTGTTAAAGATTTAGAAAGAATCTTTCTTAAATTATTATAATTAATAATTAGCATATTCAGCAATAATTATTTACTGCACATTTTAATGTTTTTTATTTGACTTTATTTTGTTGATTCCTCTCCATTAACCATAAAGCATTTTCACTTAAGAAAAATATTTTACCATTAGACGGATGAACTTGAATATCTCTTATTCTTCCAACATTATCTTTAAATATAACATCTTCTTTCACATTAGTTGGATCATTAAATATTAGTTTTCTTAAAGATCTATCTTTTAAAGAAGTAACTAGTGCATGCCCATTCCACTCTTTAAACTCATTTCCTCTGTAAATTGTAATAGCACTTGTAGCTATGGAAGGTACCCAATATTGAATTGCTTTAGTAAAACCTGGCTTCCATTTTGGGCCAATAGGAATTCCAGAATAATTTTTTCCACCCCAGCCTAAAATTTTCCATCCATAATTTTCTCCTTTTTTTGCCTCTCCAAACCAATCACCACCTCTTGCTCCATGATTACTTAAATATATTTTTCCATCATAATCAGAGAGTGTTAAACCTTGTGGATTACGAACACCTATTTGATAAATTTCAGGCAACCAATCTGGTTTACCAGTAAACTTTGGGTTATCTTTGGGAATACGACCATCAGTATGAATTCTAATAATACTACCAGGATGTTTTGTGGGATCTTGGGCAATCATACCTTGGCCTCTTTCACCAGCTGATGCATAAATATAATTATCTTTAATCGCTAATCTTGAACCAAAATGATAACCAGAATCTATAGGAGGGTTTGCTTGAAAAATATTTTTAAAATTTAATTCTTGTTTGTTTAATTGTGCTTTTGCAATTGATGTGCTTGTTTTTAAATTTCCCCTATCTTCTGAATAAGAAATCCACAGAGCATTATCTTGATGAATAATATCTAATAACCCACCTTGGCCGACTTCTAAAAAATTAAGATTATGTTTAATCTCTGTAACTTCTTTTGAAATAATATTAACAATTTTAATTTTTCCACTTTTTTCAGTAATAATGATTTCATCATTGTTAATAAAGGATGATCCCCAAGGTTCATCTAACTCTATAATTTTAGTGAATGTATAATTATTGGAATAGCTTTTTGAAGCAAATAAAAGAAAAAAAATTACTAATAAAAAATATTTTTTCACTTTAAGAAAGTTTTGATCTACCACCATCAACAGCTATTATCTGTCCAGTAATCCAAGAACTCTCTTCAGTAATTAAAAATTTTGCAAGGGCTGCAGAATCTTTTCCTTCACCCAATCTTTTAAGAGGATGAGCTTTAGCAATTCCTTCTGCAATTGCAGGATTTTTTAACATTGGTTCTGCAATTTTAGATTTTGATAAACTGGGTGCAATACAATTTACCCGAATATGTGGAGCAAACTCAGCAGCTAGTGTAACAGTTAGTCCCTCAACTGCAGCCTTAGCAGAAGCAATAATTGTATGATTAGTAAAACCTCTTTGAGCAGCAACAGTTGAAAATAAAACAACTGAGCCTTTGTTCTTTTTTAAACTTTCTTGAAATCCTTTTATCGCTTCAATAGCTGAATAAAGGTTTAGTTTCATACATTTATTCATATCTGCTTCTGTAACCATCCTTAATGGTTTTAAATCAATAGATCCTACACAGTAAGCGATACCCTTAATTTCACTAATGTCTGATTTTACTTTTTCTATAAATCCTTCTTCTAAAACGTCAGCAACCGTATAAGTGCAGCCTAATCTTTCTGCAATAGTTTTAACTTCATTTTCATTTCTTGCTATTAGATGAATATCATTTCCTGAATTTTTCAATTGTTCAGCTAAGCTGGAACCCACAGAACCTGTCGCACCAAAGATAAGATATTTTTCTGACATATAATTTTTATTTAGTTATATTTAACTATGAAATTGTTTTTTATACTTGGCAATCAATTATTTCCATTAAAATACGTAGACCGCTTCAAAAAGGACCACTCTTTTTACATGGCAGAAGACTATGAACTATGTACTTATGAAAAGCATCATAAGCAAAAGATACTGCTATTTCTCTCTTCTATGAGGTCTTATGGAGATATGCTTAAAGCAAATAAATACAAACTTGAATATTCTAAAATTGAGGACAAAGGTTTTAAAGATACTTATTTTAAAAAATTAAAAATTATCATTAATCAAAAAAAAATTACTGAAATTTCAAGTTTTGAGGTTGAGGATAAATTTTTTGAAAAGAAAATTTCACAATTCTTAAAAAAAGAAAAAATAAACTGGAATATTATTAAAACTCCAATGTTTTTAAACTCAAGAGATGAGTTTAAAAATTATTTATTAAAATCAAAAAAGCCTTTTATGGCAACATTTTACAAAGAAGTTCGTAAAAAATCTGGAATATTAATGGGAGCAGATGGAAACCCTATTGGGGGCAAATGGAGCTTTGATGAAGATAACAGAAATAAATTACCAAAAGACATATCAATACCAAAATTTCCAAAAATTAACGAAACTAATCATACTAAAAAATTAAAACCAATTATTGAAAAATTATTTAAAGATCATCCTGGTAGCACAAATGATTTTTGGTTAGCAACAGAATACAATGATGTGGTCAAACTTTTAGATTTTTTTATTAAAGAAAAATCAAATTTATTTGGCGATTATGAAGATGCTGTTAATCAAAAAGACAATATTTTATTTCATAGCGCATTAAGCCCTTATATTAATTTAGGATTGATAACCCCTGAAATTATCATTCAAAAAATTTTAGAATTTCATAAAAAACACAAAATTAGAATGAACTCACTTGAAGGTTATATTCGTCAAATAATAGGCTGGAGAGAGTTCATGCGTGGAATTTATCAAGGTTACTCTGATGAAATGGAAACAAAAAATTTTTTCAACCATGAAAGAAAAATGAAAAAGTCTTGGTATGAAGGCACAACAGGTTTGCCTCCATTGGATCATGCAATTAAAAATGCGTTTAATCATGGCTGGTCTCACCATATTGAAAGATTGATGATTTTATCAAATATAATGAACCTTTGTGAGGTGAAACCAACAATTGTTTATAAGTGGTTTATGGAAATGTTTGTAGATTCTTCTGATTGGGTGATGGTTCCTAATGTTTATGGAATGGGCTTATTTAGTGATGGAGGTATTTTTGCAACTAAACCATACATTTGTGGATCAAGTTATTTTATGAAAATGATGGATTTTAAAAAAGGGGAATGGTGCAATACGATGGATGGTCTTTATTGGAGGTTTATAGATAAAAATAGAAAATTTTTTTTAAAGAACCCTAGATTGTCTATGATGGTTTATGTTTTTGATAAAATGAAAGATGAAAGAAAGAAAATGATTTTATCTGAAGCTGATAAATTTATTAAACAAAATACTATTTAATGAAAAAAGAAAATTTACCTTCAAAAGTTTGTCCCGTTTGTAAAAGACCTTTTGTTTGGCGTAAGAAATGGAAGCTTAATTGGGATAAGGTAAAGTATTGCTCCAAAAAGTGCTCTAAGTGATTTACTTATCTTTATTTGCTATATCTTTTTTAGCTGCAACAATTTTACCATTTTTATCTGAACTCACATTGGCAGGATTAATTGCAACATCAAATTTTGATAATTTATTATTGTTAATTGTTGCTAGCTTTGGGAATATTTTGGGATCAGTTGTTAACTGGGTCTTGGGATTTTATTCAAGAAATCTTACTACAAAAAAGTGGTTTCCGTTTAAAGACAAACAAATAGAAAACTCTTCAAAATGGTTTAGTAAATTTGGTAAATGGTCATTATTATTTGCTTGGGTTCCAATAATAGGTGATCCACTGACTTTAGTTGCAGGTTTATTAAGAGTTAGATTTTTAGATTTTATTATTTTAGTGGCAATTGGAAAAGTAAGTAGGTACGTCTTAATTTACTATTTGTTTTAATATTTGCTGAATTTATCCAGGTAACTATGCTAGAAAAGTGAATGCTTGAAATATTTATTCAAACTTTCTTTTTATATTTTATTGTTATTGATCCACTAGGAAATACACCATTATTCTTAGCAGTAACTCAAAATATGAGTAGCCAACAAAGAGTTAAAACTGCATTGAGTGCAACAATAATTGCATCAATCATATTGCTATTCTTTGCATTTCTTGGAAGCACTTTATTAAGTTATTTGAATATATCTTTTCCAGCATTTACAATTGGTGGAGGCATCATTTTATTAATAATTTCGATGGAAATGTTGTTTGATAAAAGACAACAACGAAAAGAAGATGACATTGATTTCAATTCTGAAAATGTAAGTGTGTTTCCTTTAGCAACACCGATTATAGCAGGACCGGCTGCAATCACATCTGTTATTGTTTCTGTTTCAGATATGGGAAGTAATTTTACAAACCAATCTGTCGGAATGATTGCTTTGGCTTCAGTTTTACTTTTAACTTTTATATTTTTTTTTACTGCTTCAAAATTTTCTCAGATAATAAATAAAAAAGTTATTAGTGTAATTTCAAGAGTAATAGCAATTATTCTAGTTGGATTAAGTGTTCAGTATATTTTAGACGGAATAAAAACCTTTTTAGCTTAAAGTATTGTTCAGTAGACTATTTTAAAATGCTATAAATATAGTAATGAACATAATTGTCTTACAGCATATAAAGATTGAAGACCCAGGCTATATCAAAGATTTAATGTTAGCTGATGGTTTTAACTTAACCACTATAGAGCTAGATGAAGGTGAAAAAATCCCAAGTGATCTAAGAAAATTTGATGGAATGTTTTGTATGGGTGGTCCAATGGATACTTTTATGGAACAAGAATATCCATGGCTAATTGAAGAAAAAAAAGCAATTAAAGAATTTGTTGTTAATTTAAAAAAACCTTATTTAGGTTTTTGTCTTGGGTGTCAGTTATTAGGTGAGGTAATAGGTGGTAAGGTAGTTAAATCAAATCCAGCAGAAATTGGAATAATGGATATAAATTTTACTAAAGAAAAAAAGGAGGATATTTTATTTTCAAAATTTCCAGATCAAATTAAAAGTTTGCAGTGGCATTCATATGAAGTGCAAGGAATAGATAATAATAAGGATGTAACTTTACTAGCATCATCTCCTATTACTAAATATCAAATTTTCAAATACCAAAATCACGCATATGCAATTCAATTTCATATAGAAATTAAAGACACAACAGTTAATGAGTGGGGGTGTGTGCCTGAATATAAAAAAGCTCTTGAAAGTCAATTAGGTGAGGGAGCTTTAGATAAATTTGATCAAGCTGCAAAAAATAATATGCCTGATATGAATAATTATTCTAAGATACTTTATGAGAATTTTAAAAGGCTATTATGAATAATAAATTTTTTGAATGGGCAGGAGTTATTACGGCAATCCTTTATTCTATGTTTGTAGCCTTAAACATTGGAATAGAGTTTTTAGGATTTTGTTTGTTACTGTTGTCTGCCATTTTAATTGGTATCTGGGCATATAGAGGAGGTCACAAGGGAATACTTGTGTTGCAATTTTTTTATGCAACAGCAGGTATAATTGGAATGATACGTTGGTTTTAATTAAAATTAGCAATAATTTTTGGAATATAATTTTTAAAATTAAAAAAACCCTTATTACAATATTGCCAAGAAAACTGATCCAACTTTCTATATAAAAATTTTATATTTTTTAATTGATTATTTTGAATAAAATTTAAATTTTCACCAACGGTTGGATAAAGCGCATAAACTTCTTCGGTAATATTTTTTAAATCATTAATGTTAATAGTTTCACAATTTATTGATTTTTGTTTCAATCTTATTTTATGATCCTCTAAAAGATTTGCTTTAAATTTCAACACCTTTTCACTTAATTTGATAGTTCTATCTGTATTATTTGAGACTAACAAAATTTTTTTAAACTTATGTTCTTTAAAATCAGACAATTCAAATGTCATATTATTTTCAAATATTAATAAAGTTTTATCTTCCAAAATCTCAGAATTTTTAAAGCTTTTGTTAATAACAGAATATATCTTATCATTGGATATAGGTTTGGCATTTTCATTTAGTTTTATGTTTTTAAATCTATTATTTGTAAATTTATTTATATTCCATTCACTTACGAGGTAATGCTTGCCTTGAGTTTGAATGCCAGCAACCCATCTCCAACCAAGGGTATTTGATGCAGCATCCCCATCATATAGATGTTGCATAAAAAACTCAGCCCCCAACTGCCATGGTAATTCTAGTGTAAAAATCCAAATGCTAGCAAACCACATTCTTGTGTGGTTATGAAGATAATTGCTTTCTTTAAGTTCAATTACCCATTGATTAAAACAATCTACATTTGTTTTTCCTTCAATTGCATCCAAATAACTTTGATTGTTTTTAAATTCTTTTTTAATTTTATCTAATTCTATTAAGTAATCTGACCAAACATCAGGTCTTAATTCTAGCCAACCTTTCCAATAAACACGCCAAAGAACTTCCTGAATAAATTTTTCATTTTTTGCAAATGAAAACTTTTTAAGAGATTTATTAATTACTTCTAATTCATTAATTATTCCGTGAGTTATATAGGGGGATAAACAAGAAACATTAGATCTATTACTAGGCCCAAAATCAAAATTTCTTAGTTTTGAATAATCTGAAAGATTTTGTTCAACAAAAGTATTTAATTTATCAACGGCTTTAGCCCTTGAAGCTTCAAAAATCATTTTAAACTATTTAGATTTTCTTTTCTTTAGACCCAATTTATCACTGTGTCTTAATCTTAAAATAACTATTGCAGATGCAATTAGAACTATAGCTATAGCTTCATAGACTAATGCTGATGGATCCATTTCTTTTCCTTGTAATATAATAAATCGTGCGAGAGCAGTGATGGCAATTAAAAGAGGTAAAGTTATACTGATTGATTGTTGATTCCAAAAAACACGAACCATTGCTAAGACCTCTAAATAAAGAAACATTAAAAGTAAATCTGCTAGCATTACAGATTGATTTAGAAACATATTATTAATTTCCATACCAACAGCAATTACAGTGCTCACTAAAATAATGCACATTAGTGCAAGCTGTAAAATTTTTGCTATTTTATCCATTACTTATCTTTACTAAATGGTAGCCATTTTTCAAACACTGATTTTACTGGTCCATCATATGGAATTGAATAAGAGCTAGGGTTTGGACTTGTTAAAATTTCTATTCCCTTAGAAAATACAAAGATGAATACAATTACAAAAACAATAACCATAATCTTAAATGGATCAAAGTTTTTAGTTTTGAATACACTGCTAGATTGCGCCTCTGCTTTATGAAAATGTTTGAATGTCATATAAACTGCAAATATCAATCCAATATGAGCAACGTATAAACCGGCCCAACCAAATACAAAAGTTGTATAAGAAAATATGTATAAACTAAAAACAGTTGTCCAAACGAAACTCAGAACTAATAAAATTTGTAATCTAACAGATCTTGGTAAAGACCTTAGATCATTTTTGCTATCATCAAATAAAATGTTAGCGGCATCTTTCATCCAATTTTTTAGTGCTTCCATATAGCTAGAATAGATATTTATATGTTAAAGGCAAAGGATAAAGTGTCCTTTAATTTTTAGCTTAAATTGGACTTTATTACACTTTCTAAATTTGCAGAGCTTTGGGCGCCTGAAATAAAATCTGTTCCTATTTCAAAGAAGGGTACTCCATTAATTTCTTTCTCTCTTGCGACTGAAATATATGAATTAACTTCTTCAATATTTTTTAAATTAAAAAAATTATTGATTGTATCTCCATTAATATTAAATTCTTTGCCAATATTAATTAAGATTTCTTTATCTCCAATATCAAGACCTTCAATAAAGTATGATTGATATATTTTTTCTTTAATTTCGTTGTGTACATTAGATTGTTCGGCTAATTTTATTAATAAGTGAGAAAATACAGTATTGGGTGTTTTCTTTATCTTATCTAGATTAAAATTAAGATTTTCTTTATTCGCCTCTTCTGTCATTCGATCATACATTGGTTGAGCAAAATCTTTTCCACCAAACTTTATTTCTAAGTACTTGTTTCTTTCAATTCCTTCTTTAGGCATGTCAGTATTTAGTTGAAATGGAACATGCTCTATCTCAAACTTAGTTTCAGGAAAATTTTTTAATGCTTTATTTAATCTTGTTTGACCAATAAAACACCACCCACAAATTGTGTCAGCAAATACTTTTATTTTCATTAATTTATGAACGAAGCTTTTGTTTATGAAAGTTAATAAATCTTTCTACATTTGATTTATTAAAGGTTTTATTTTCTTCAAAAGAAACTTTTTTCATTGAGTAAGCATTACTTTTTGTCTGTCTAGACATTATAGTGATATTGCCTTTGTATAATTTAAGCTTAACAGAGCCATTAACTTTATTCTTTTTAAGATCGACAATTTTTTGAAGTTTAAATCTTGCTTTTGAGTACCAGTAACCATTGTAAATAAGTTCAGCATATTTAGGCATAATTTCATCTTTTTTATGCATAGTTTCTTTGTCCAAAGTAACAGACTCAATTGCTCTGTGCGCTGACATTAAAAGTGTTCCACCAGGCGTTTCATAAACACCTCTAGATTTAATCCCAATAAATCTGTTTTCAACTAAATCAACTCTACCTATTCCATTTTTGCCGGCAACATTATTAAGTTTTTCTAACAAATTTCCAGGCGATAGTTTTTTACCATTAACAGTTATGGGGTCTCCATTTTTAAATCCTATAGTTACAAATGAAGCTTTGTTAGGTGCTTTTTCAGGAGATACTGTTCTTTGAAAAAGAAACTCAGGAGCTGAATTTTTTGGGTTTTCTAAAACCTTACCCTCAGTTGATGTGTGGTATAAATTATCATCAATAGAGAAAGGAGGAGCACCTTTTTTATCTGTTGGAATTGGAATATTGTTTTTTTTTGCATATTTAATTAAATCTGTTCTAGAGTTTAATTTCCATATTCTCCATGGTGCAATAATTTTTACTTTTGGACCAAAGTAATGATATCCTAATTCAAATCTCACTTGATCATTTCCTTTGCCAGTTGAACCATGAGAAACTGCATAAGCTCCAAATTTTTTAGCGGCAGCAATTTGACGTTTTGCAATTAAAGGTCTTGCAATTGAAGTACCCAATAAATAAACACCTTCATAAATTGCATGCCCTCTAATCATTGGAAAGACATAGTCTTTTACAAATGTATCTTTTAAATCTTCAATAATGATATTTTTAACACCTAGTCTTTTGGCATTTTTTATAATTTTTTTTCTATCAATTTCTTGCCCAACATCTGCAGTATAACAAATAACTTCTGCATCATAATTTTCTTGAAGCCATTTTAAAATAATAGAAGTGTCTAGTCCGCCAGAATATGCGAGTACAATTTTCTTTTTAGATTTCATTTAATTAACTGCAGCTAGTTTTTGCAGCATTATAGGCTTTCGTAAATCCTAACAATGAATAATGGTCTATAGTTTGAGAGCCTTTTTGATTATGACCAGTGATCATAATTCTTGATCCTTTCTTCATGGTCTTAATCATTTTGTTTTCAAGTTTGTTATCAGCAATCCAAGCAAAACCTTCTTGAGCAATATCAAATTTGTATTTAGATTTACCTGAAGTAGCTATAATTGAGTTTTGATTATTAAATTCATAGCCACCAGTAACGCTTATTTCATCATTTATTTTTTCGGCAGGTCTAAATGAAACAAACATTCTTGCTTCTCTAGGGTTAGATTTTGGGGCCTGCAACACAGGAACTGATTGAGCAAAACAAACTTTACCGGTTTGTTCAGTTATAATAATTGTTTCCCAGTCTTTAAATTTACCAACTTTTTTTACTTCTTGTGAATTTACGCTAACAGCAAATAAGCTTACAAGAATTAGAATTATAAAATTTTTAATTATGGACATGGGTTAGGGTAAATTTTTTGTACTTCATTTATTTCTTTAATTACGTCTTCACTTAAATCTATACCTATACTTTCTATATTAGTTTTCAACTGTTCCATTGTCGTTGCACCAATGATAACCGATGTTACAAACGGCTGAATTTCTAAAAATTTTAAAGACATTTGAGCTAAATCCAGATTGTGTTTCTTTGATATTTCATAATATAATTCAATAGCTTTTTCAGCATTTTGATTATTATATCTAGACCAAAAATCACCATCTCTTTCCATTCTAGAATTTTTTGGCAATTGTTTATTTCTGTATTTTCCAGATAAATAACCACACGCGAGAGGAGAGTAAGCTAGCAATCCGGCTTGCTCCCTAATAGACATTTCTGCAAGTCCAATTTCATAAGTTCTATTTAATAAATTATAAGGATTTTGAACTGAAAGCATTCTTGGTAAATTTTTATCTTTTGAAAGCTCTAAATATTTAGATAATCCCCACGGTGTTTCATTCGATACACCAACGTATTTAATTTTTCCTTGATCAATAAATTTTTTTAAATTTCCTAGAATATCTTCAAACCTAGTCCACTCATTGCTATCATCATGTTCATAACCTAGTTTGCCAAAAAAATTTGTTTTTCTTTCTGGCCAATGTAATTGGTACAAATCAATACAATCCGTTTTTAATCTTTTTAAACTTCCTTCAAGTGCTTCTGTAATATTCTTTTCTCCAAATTGATTTCCACCACCTCTTACATACTCTCTCATTGGGCCACAAACTTTTGAAGCTAAAATTACTTTGTCTCTCTTTTTTGTTTTTTCAAACCAATTACCAATAATAGTCTCAGTATGACCAAACGTTTCTTGTCTTGGTGGAACAGAATAAATTTCCGCAGTGTCCCAAAAGTTTACACCCTGATCTAAAGCATAATCCATCTGCTCAAAACCTTCATTTTGGGTATTTTGTTCACCCCAAGTCATAGTACCGAGACAAATAGTGCTTACTTTTAAATCTGTATTTCCTAATTTTTTATAATTCATAATTATTTAATCTTATTAAGACATCTTGAAATAATAGTAAAAGGCTATTATATATGTGTCATGGAATTCAATAAGCAAAACATATTAAATAAAGTAAAAGAAGCTCAGCAATCAACAGTAGTAATGGATGAGGGCTTAAGAGCCTACATGCTAAAAGTCTACAACTACATGGCTTCTGGTATTTTGTTAACAGGACTTATATCTTTAATATTTTTCAAACTATCTGTAGTAACAGATGCTAATGGATCAATTACAGCATTAACAAGCTTAGGAAATACAATATTTCTTTCAGGTTTTAAATGGATTGTAATGCTTGCTCCACTTGGAGTAGTTTTTTACATGAGTGCTAGAATTAATAAAATGACAGCTTCAACTGCTCAAACAACTTTTTGGGTTTTTGCGTCTTTAATGGGGTTATCACTATCCTCAATATTCTTAGTTTATACTGGAGCGAGTATCACTAGAGTATTCTTTATTACCTCTATTACTTTTGGTGCAATGAGTTTGTATGGTTACACAACTAAAAGAGATCTTACAAAATTAGGATCATTTTTAATGATGGGCTTAATTGGAATTATTGTTGCATCAGTTGTTAACATGTTCTTAAAATCTTCAATGATGGATTTTGTAATCTCAATTCTAGGTGTTTTAATTTTTGTAGGTCTTACTGCTTATGACACTCAAAAAATTAAAAACATGTATGTATCAAGCGATACGGGTGAGTTGATGGGTAAAAAAGCTGTAATGGGTGCTTTAACTCTTTACCTAGACTTTATAAATTTGTTTATAATGTTGTTAAGATTATTTGGTCAAAGACGATAGTCTTTTTATTTCTTAAGGTTCTTCCAATTAGTATTTTTAAGTAAAATTTCTAGATCAAAGGAATTTTTTAAAACTTTCCCATTAGAATCTGTAATTAAATACTTTAAATTTTTATTGCTAGGTTTAAAGTTTTTACAAATTTTATACAAAGCATTCTCTGCTGCATTTTTAAAGACACTAAAACTAACCTGCCTGTTAGAAATGTTTAGACCATAGTCTTTCCATGATCCTTCAGAGACCATTTTTGCATATAGATCTAAAATGATTTTAAGTTCATTTTTTTCAAAAAATTGTCTTTCTTCTATTTGTTTGTGAGGATTATTTACAACTAGCTTTAAGTTTCTATTCATCAAGCTTGTATTTATTAATCAATGATATTTGAAATGCTGTAAAGACAAGGGTTATTGGTAACATGCCCCATACCTTAAAATTAACCCAAAACTCTTCTGTTTGCGTTCTCCAGACACATTCATTAAGGATTGCAAGGAAGAAGAAAAAGTACATCCATCTTTTGTTTAATAATTCCCAACCCATATCAGTTAGAGCAATTGACTTACCCATAATCTTTTTAAGGACAGGTTCTTTTGTAAAATATTTTCCAAAATATAAAGCAAGGGCAAATAAAATATTAATGATCGTTGGCTTTACATAAATAAAAACTGGATCATCAAAATAAATTGTTAGACCCCCAAAAAATGTAATTAAGATACCACTTATTAATGGCATCATAGGTATTTTTTTTTCAAAAAACCAAACAACAGCTAGCGCAGTTAATGTTGCAACTATGAGTGGAGGAATCGCAACTGCTAGATTCTTATCATTATTATAATAATAATAAAAAAAAATGGCTAAAGGCCCAAAGTCAGTTGCAAATTTAAGAAAAGATTTATTCACTTGACAGATATTAACATAATAAAAAAAATATAAATGTTTTTTATTGATTTTTGTTCTTAAACCCCCATATTAATAGTAATGGCAATTCAAAAAGCAAAATTTTCAATAGGAGACATTGTAAAACATAAACACTTTGAGTTCAGAGGTGTAATTTATGATGTTGATTTCGAATTTAATAATTCTGAAGAATGGTATCAATCTATTCCAAAGAATGTTCGTCCTAGAAAAGATCAGCCTTTTTATCATTTGTTAGCCGAAAATGATGAAATTACATATGAAGCATATGTTTCAGAACAAAATCTATTAATGGACGACTCAGAAGATCCAATTAAACATCCTTTAATTGAAGAGATTTTTTCTGGCAAAAGAGGCTCTAGCTACTTTAAGCCCTCTAATTAATTCTTTTTTTAAACACAATTAATTCAAATCTTCGACATATATAGTTGCTATCTATATTTATGTTCTGATCAAGAGTGTTAAATAACGTTTTTATCATTATTGACTCCCTCTGCATTCTTGATCAGGATGATCTTCCATAAAAAAAATTAAATTATCTTTTTTTAATATATATAATTTAAAAATGTTTAAATATTTTGAACCTAATAAAATTTTTGCAATAACCTCTAAAGCACCAAAGTACGTTTTATTTTTATTTATTATTGTCTTAACAATCGGTTTAACAGAAGCGCTTATACTTTCACCTGAAGATTATAAACAAAGTGATGCAGTAAGAATTATGTATGTTCATGTGCCAGCTGCATGGATATCACTTGGAATATTTACAAGTTTAGCTTTTTTGTCTGTTGGAAGTTTTGTTTTTAAAAATAAAAATTTTGCATTAATTGCTAAAAGTTTAGCACCTTCTGGATTCATCTTTAATATTATAGCATTAGTTACAGGATCAATTTGGGGAAAACCAACTTGGGGTACTTGGTGGGCTTGGGATGCAAGAATAACTTCTATGTTAATTTTAGCTTTGTTTTATGGAATGTATTTATTGGCTTGGAGAATTTATGAGGACAAAGAACAAGTAATAAAGGTTACGTCTTTAATTGCAATTTTAGGAGTGGTAAATGTTCCCATCATTAAATTTTCTGTAGACTGGTGGAACACGTTACATCAACCAGCTTCAATTAATATTTTATCAACCAACACAGCAATTCACCCATCAATGTTAGTCCCATTGGGTATTATGACTGCGGCATTTGCTCTTTTTTCATTACTCATTTTTTTGATGAAATATAATACCGAACTGATAAAAGTTAAAAATAAAGGATTAGATAGATTATGATAAATGAAATAATTTCAATGAATGGATATGGAGCTTACGTTTGGTCAGCTTTTTCATTTACATTGATTAGTTTTACAGCCCTGTACTTTGTAACTAAATTACAACTTTCAAAAGAGCAAAAAAGATTTGCTTCTAAATTTGGTTCTCTAAATGTTGAGAAAGCTAGAGCTGCAAGATCACAAAATATTAATAGAGAAATATTATCCAATACATCAAATATTTAACTAATAAACCATGTATGGTAAAAAGGTTAAATTACGATTTATATTCTTAGCTTTAATCTTAGCCTCAGTAATTTTAACAGTTTTTTTAGTTTTACAATCATTAAAAGAAAACGTTGTATATTTTCAGTCTCCGTCTGAAATAAAATCTTTAATAGAATTAAATAAAAAAAAAATAAGAGTGGGTGGGATGGTTAAAGAACAATCAATTTTTATAGATTCTGATAAAGTTAATTTTGTTATTACTGACTTTCAAAATGAAATTAATGTTGTCTATACAGGGGCAGTCCCCAATTTATTTGCCGAAGGAAAAGGAGTAGTTGCTGAAGGTTTTTTAAAAGATAAGAATTATTTTACAGCTACTAAAATTTTAGCAAAACATGATGAAAATTATATGCCCCCAGAAGTTAAAGAAGCCTTAGGAGATAAATAAATTGCTAGCTAATCAGATAGGTTATTATTCTTTAATTTTAGGGTTGTTACTTTCGGTATTGCTTTGTGGAGTTTCGATTAAAGACTTTAATAAAACTAATAAGCAAATTAACCAAACTATATTATCTCTATCATTTCTACAGTTAGTTTTTGTAATTGTGAGTTTTTTGAGTTTGATTATATCTTTTATAAATTCAGATTTTAGTAATGAGACAGTTTTTAATAATTCTCACACAACTAAACCATTATTCTATAAAATCTCAGGAACTTGGGGAAACCATGAGGGAAGTTTATTGTTATGGTTGTTAGTATTAACTTTGTTTATTTTTTTGTTTTTAATTAAATCAAGAGAGCAGCCTAAAAAATATAGAATTTTAACTTTATTATTTCAGCAAATAATAATTATTGGGTTTTTCTTATTTGTATTAATGACATCTAATCCTTTTAATTATTTATTTCCAATTCCCAATGAAGGTCTTGGTCTTAACCCAATTTTACAAGATCCAGCTTTGGCAATTCATCCCCCAATTTTATATTTAGGGTATGTTGGTACCTCTATAATATTTTCATCATCCCTTGCTGCAGTTACACAAAATTATGTCACCAAAGAATGGGGGCAGCATATTAAAAAATGGGTTTTAGTTTCTTGGATTTTTCTAACTATTGGAATTATGCTTGGATCAATTTGGGCATATTACGAACTAGGATGGGGAGGTTTTTGGTTTTGGGACCCAGTTGAAAATGTTTCTTTAATGCCATGGCTAACACTAACAGCATTGTTGCATTGCATTGTAGTGTTAGAAAGAAGAGCATCACTAACATCTTGGGTGGTTATACTGTCTATTACAACATTTACCCTAAGTATGTGTGGAACTTTTTTAGTAAGATCCGGAATATTAAATTCTGTACATACATTTGCTAATGACCCTGCAAGAGGTATTTTTATATTAATATTTCTATTTGCACTAATTGTCTTATCGTTAGGAATATTTTTTATATTTCACAAAGAAAATAATAAAAGCTCAAATAATTTTTTTTGGCTTAGTAGAGAAACTTCTATCTTAATAAACAATTGGTTTATGATGTATTTTTTAGCTGTTGTTTTAATAGGTACGGTATATCCAATTTTTCTAGATGTAATATCTAGTGAAAAAATATCAGTAGGGCCTCCTTTTTATCATAAATTAATTGTTCCTTTTTTAATACCATTTCTATTATTCATGTCTCTTGGACCAAGACTTAAATGGATTAAATCAAAAATTGAAAATAAGAACTCACTAATTATCACATTTATAATTTCAGTAATGTTAACCTTTTTTATTATAAAAAATTTAACTGCTGACTTACTTTTTTATACAGTTTTAATTTCAGCTGCTTTTTTTCTTTTCTTTACAACTTTAAAAGAATTATTTATTAAAAAATTTAATAATATTTCTCAAACTGTTTCACACTTTGGTTTTAGTTTATTAATATTAAGCATTCTATTTAATAGTATTTTATCCTCAGAAATTATAACCAACATAAAAATTGGTGAAAGATATGATTATAATAAAGGTGAAATTTTTTTTAAAAAGGTAGAAGAAAGAAAAGAAAGTAATTTTAACTCCATCATTGCCTCTTTTGAAATAAAAGACAAAAATGGCAAAACTATAGAATTAAAACCTGAGATTAGAATTTATAATCAGCCTATAATTATTACTAGTGAAGCAGATATAAGAACAACACTATTAGAGGATAAGTTTTTAGTAATGAACCTTGTAAAGGGTAATGAATATTTTAATATTAGATATCAAATAAAACCATTTATGGTTTGGATATGGGTATCAGTTTTATTGTTAAGTCTTGGTGGATTAATGAGTTTATTTAAAAAGGAGATATGAAAAATAAGTTTAGCTTATTTGTTGTAGTTATTTTTTTAAGCTTTTGTTTTGTTATTTTTTATAAAGGATTAAATACTCCAAATAACTACACACCCAAGGTTAATGAGAAAAAAAATATCCCAACCTTTAAAGCAAAAGACTTTTATTCAAACAATTATGTAAATTCAGAGAAAATTTTTGAAGAGAACATCTTTTATATTGTAAATATTTGGGCTTCCTGGTGTGTACCTTGCAGAACAGAACACCCCTTATTAATGCAACTAAGTAAAAACCAATCAATTAAACTAATTGGATTAAATTATAGGGACAATTTTAATAATGCAAAAAAATTTATCAATGACCTTGGCAATCCATATTCAAGAATTTTAATTGATAAAGATGGAACTCTAGGAGTTGAATTTGGAGCTTATGGAGTTCCAGAAACTTTTTTAATAGATAAAAATAAAAATATAATCAAAAAATTTATTGGTCCAATCAATCAAGAAATTGTTAATGAAATTAAATTAATTATTAAATGAAAGTATTAAAAATATTTATAATCTTATTTGTAGTTGCAAACTTTTCAGAGTTAAAATCAGCTGAAACAAATGATATTTTAAAAAATAAAATTTTAAAGAATATTCGTTGTTTAATTTGTCAAGGTCAGTCAGTATACGATTCTGAATCTGAGTTTGCTTCTAGTATTAAATTAATTGTTGATAGAAAAATTAACGAAGGATTAAAAGAAAAACAAATATATCAATTTTTAAGAGAAAAGTATGGTGATTGGGTGATTTTTGATCCTCAATTAAACAAAAACACTTATGTTTTATGGTTATTACCATTATTGTTATTTTTCTTTGGTGGTGCGATACTGTATAAAAAAATTCAAAAAAAAAATGAAAAATAACTTTTATATTAAAATTTTATCAGCAGTAATTTTAACACTATTTTCTTTGACTGTTAGTGCTGAGGAAAATGTTAGTGAGCATCAATATAATTTTTATACTGGCAATTTTGATTTCAGTGATGATAAACAAAAAGCTATCCTTGTTGGGTTTCAACACCAAAATGAAAATTTAGAAAGAAATACTTTCCTTGGAAATGCATCTCCTATTACGGGAGGATTTATAACTGAAAACTCAGCTGCTTATGTGTATACAGGCGTTGAATGGAACTACGCAATGGGAGACAAAATTAAATTTACTCCAAGTTTTGCTCCAGGATTTTACCATGAAGGTGATGGTAAGGACTTAGGTCATGCTTTAGAGTTTAAAACTGAGGTGCAATTGTCTTATGCAATTTCAGAAAGTACAAATTTCGGAATGTCATATAATCATATATCAAATGCAAGTTTAGGAGATAAAAATCCTGGTGCCAATAGTTATATGTTTAATCTTCTTAAGAATTTTTAATTTTAGTTATGAACTTAAAGAATTGTCATAATTTTAATGACTTTCGAAAATTAGCAAAAAAAAGATTACCTTCTCCAATTTTTCACTACATTGATGGCGGTGCAGATGATGAAAAAACCTTAAAAAGAAATACAGATTCTTTCGATGATTGTGATTTAATTCCAAATATTCTTGCTAGTGTTGGTAAACCAGATCTTTCAACGACTGTTTTTGGAAAAAAAATTGATATGCCAATCTTTCTTTCACCAACTGCAATGCAAAGACTCTACCATCATGAAGGTGACAAAGCCTCAGCAAGAGCTGCTGAAAAATTTGGGACCTTTTATAGTATGTCTTCAATGGCCAATAATACTATTGAAGAAGTTGCTGATATTTCAAATGGACCAAAGTTATTTCAATTATATGTTCACAAAGATCAATCAATTACTGACGATCTAATAGATAGATGCAAAGTGTCTGGTTTTAATGGTATGTGTTTGACAGTTGATACATTAGTTGCTGGAAACAGAGAAAGAGATCACAGAACTGGTTTTACTACTCCTCCAAAATTGACACTTCAAAGCTTAATGAGTTTTGCCATGCGACCTGAATGGGTATTTAATTATTTTACTCATAAAAAATTTGAATTATCCAATGTTAAAAATAAAACAGATAAAGGAACCAATATTTCAAAATCAGTCATCGAATATATTAATGAACAATATGATCCGGCCATGAATTGGAAGGATGCAGAATATTGTGTAAAAAGATGGAATGGCCCATTTGCACTTAAAGGTGTGATGTCAATTGAAGATGCAAAAAGAGCAATAGATATAGGCTGTACGGCTATTATGATTTCAAATCATGGGGGCAGACAATTAGATGGCTCAAGATCACCCTTTGATCAAGTTAATGCAATTAGAGAAGCTGTAGGGGATAAATTAGAAATTATTTTAGATGGCGGAGTAAGACGTGGAACTCATGTTTTAAAAGCTTTAGCAGCTGGTGCAACAGCATGCAGCTTTGGGAAAATGTTTTTATTTGCTTTAAGTGCTGGGGGTCAACCAGGTGTGGAACGTCTATTGCAAAACATGCATGATGAAATCAATAGAAATATGGTATTAATGGGTTGTAAGACCTTGAAAGAATTAGACGCGTCAAAATTAGTTTATAGAAAATAGTTTTTACTTATCAAAATTATATATATAAAAAATAAATTAAATTATAAATTATTAACACTAGAATTTAATTATTATGAAATTAGCAAAAAATTTACAAAGACTAGGAACAGAATCTGCATTTAGTGTTTTAGCTGAAGCAAAAAAATTAGAAGCACAAGGCAAACCAATGATCCACTTAGGTTTAGGTCAGCCTGATTTTAAGACACCCCAACACGTAGTAGATGCTGCAAAAAAAGCATTAGATGAAGGTCATCATGGATATGTTTTATCAAATGGAATTTTAGAGTGCAGACAAGCTGTTACTAAAAAAATTAAAAAACTTTACAATAAGGATATTGATCCTGAAAGAGTATTGATAATGCCAGGTGGGAAACCAACAATGTATTATGCTATACAATGTTTTGGTGAACCAGGTGCGGAAATTATACATCCAACACCAGCATTCCCAATATATGAGTCAATGATTAATTATACAGGTTCAACAGCAGTTCCTTATGACTTAACAGAAGATAAAGATTTAAAATTTGATCCAGAAAAAATTCTATCTTTAATTACAGATAAAACTAGATTGCTAATATTAATTAACCCGAATAATCCAACGGGAAGTTTTGTTGAAAAATCTGCAATAGATGTTTTAGCAGAAGGGTTAAAAAAACATCCTCATGTAGCAATCCTTAGCGATGAAATTTATAGTAGACAAATTTATGATGGAAAGGAAATGCCAACATTTTTTAATTACCCCGATCTGCAAGATAGATTAATCGTTTTAGATGGTTGGAGCAAAGCTTACGCCATGACGGGTTGGAGAATGGGATGGAGTGTGTGGCCAGAAGAATTAATACCACATGTAAACAGACTAATTATTAATAGTGTTTCATGTGTTAATGCTCCCTCACAGTTTGCAGGAATTGCAGCTTTAGATGGACCAGATGATGCAATCCATGAAATGATGGTAAAATTTGATCAAAGAAGGAAATTGATTTACGAAGGTTTAAATAGTTTACCAGGTGTGGAATGCAGTTTACCAGGAGGAGCCTTTTATGCATTTCCTAAAGTTATTGGAACAGGAATGAATGGTTCAGAATTTGCAAAAAAATGTATGCATGAAGCAGGGGTAGCAATAGTTCCAGGAACAGCTTTTGGTAAAACTTGCCAAGATTACGTAAGATTTAGCTATGCAGCTTCACAAGACAACATATCTAACGCATTGGAAAATATCAAAAAAATGCTAGGCTAAGACTAATGAGTGAATTAGTTCTGCCAAAGATTGACAAAGCAACGATTAATAAAAAAGAATATATTTTTAAAAATCTTGCAAAAATTATCAATCCAGAAAATGTTTTAAGTCATGCAGATGATATTAAACCATATGAAACTGATGCATTAGCAGCTTACACACAGACACCATTGGCTGTTGTGATGCCAGAAAACACTGAAGAAGTAAGTAATATTTTAAAATTTTGTCATAAAGAAAATATTAAAGTTGTACCAAGAGGGGCCGGCACTGGTCTTTCAGGAGGAGCCCTACCTTTAAATGATGCAATTTTATTAAGTCTTGGAAAATTTAATAAAATTATAGAAATTGATTTTGAAAATAAATGTGTAGTAACCCAACCTGGTGTAACAAATTTAGGAATAACACATGCTGTACAGCATAAAAATTTTTACTATGCGCCAGATCCATCAAGTCAGCTTGCATGCTCAATAGGAGGCAATGTTGCTGAAAATTCTGGAGGCGTCCATTCTCTAAAATATGGAACGACAACTAATAATATTTTAGGTGTTGAAATGGTAATGATGGATGGAACAGTTTGTAGAGTTGGTGGAAAAACTCTTGATCAAGAAGGGTATGATCTAATGGGATTAATTTGTGGTTCAGAAGGATTATTAGGAGTGATTACTGAAGTGACAGTAAAAATTTTAAAAAATCCTCAAGTCGTTAAAGCAGCACTAATAGGCTTTCCAACAATTGAAGAAGGTGGAAATGCAGCATCGGAAATAATTTCAAGTGGAATTGTTCCAGCAGGTATGGAAATAATGGATAAAGCTTTGATAGAGGCAACAGATAATTTTAGTAAAGCAGGATATCCAAGAGATGCAGAACTTTTATTGATTGTAGAATTAGATGGAACCGAATCTGAGGTAGATGAATTATTAAAACAAGTCAGAAGTATTTGTGAAAAAAATAATTGCTCAAGTTTAAAATTGAGTAAAAATGAAAAAGAAAGACTATCATTTTGGGCAGGTAGAAAAGCAGCATTTCCAGCATGTGGAGCTATGGCACCAGATTATTATTGTATGGACGGATCCATACCAAGAGGAAAACTTGCGGAAGCTTTACTTGAAATAAAAAGACTTTCTGAAAAATACAAATTACCTGTAGCAAATTGTTTTCATGCAGGAGATGGAAATTTACATCCATTAATAATGTTTGATGGAAGTGATAAAGAACAACTGCGAAAAACAGAGGAATTTGGAGCTGAGATACTAAAGACGTGCGTTAGATTAGGGGGAGTGATCACTGGAGAGCATGGGGTAGGAGTAGAAAAAAGAGAACTAATGTGTGAGATGTTTAATAATACAGATATTCAACAACAATTAGATATTAAAAAATCGCTTGATGAAAAAAATTTACTAAACCCAGGAAAAGTTTATCCAATATTAAGAAAATGTGCAGAGGAAGGAAGGGTACATGTCCACAGAAATGAAGAAAAATTCCCAGATCTTCCAAGATTCTAATAATACTTATTATCCAGAAGATGAGCTGCAAGTTTCAAATCTAGTTCAGGAACTTTACAAAAAAAACCAACCAACAGAAATAATTGGCACAGGTTCAAAAAATTTTATTGGTAACAACATTCAATCTGCAAAAAAACTATCTATGTCTAAGTTGTCAGGTGTAATTGAGTATTTGCCTGAAGAACTATATATTAAGGTTAAAGCTAACACGCCATTAGAGTTAGTTGAAAAGGAGTTAGAAAAAAACAATCAAGAACTAGCTTTTGAGCCTATTGATTTTGGATTTATTGAAAATGGAAAATCAAATAAGGGCACCATTGCAGGCCATTTAGCTTGTAACTTTGCTGGCTCTCGAAGATTTAAAGTAGGAAGTTTAAGAGATCACATATTAGGTTTTAGAGGTGTGAATGGTAAAGGAGATATAATTAAATCAGGTGGGACAGTTGTAAAAAATGTTACAGGTTATGACCTATCAAAACTAGTAACAGGATCTTTTGGAACTTTAGTTGCTTTAACTGAAATAACATTGAAGGTTCTACCTAAAAAAAAATTATCTAATACAATTACTATACATACTGATGATAAAAAATTAGTTAAAAATTTATTTGATAAGATATCTAGTTCAAGTAGCGAAGTCTCTGGAGCTGTTTATATTCCTGAAGAACCCAAAGATGAAAATTATGACCAAAACAAAGAGATGGTCTTTAAATTTAATGACTTAAAATACAAAGGTTCATTTTTAGCACTAAGAATAGAAGGAGATAAAATTTCAATAGATGAAAAATTAAAAGCTTTAACAAATGAACTGGAGCTTAGTAAGCTGAATACAACAGTTTTAGATGTTCATCAATCAACACCTTTTTGGAAAAAAATAAATAATCTTGAAATATTCAAATCAACAAAGAATAACCTTTTAAGAGTAGTAGTGCCTCCTTCGAAAGGCCCTAAGTTGATGCAATTCTTAGGTAATAAGTATAAATATTACATTGATTGGTGTGGCTCATTATATTGGATAGAGGTTCAATCAAAAAAGAACTCTAAGGTTAGTGATATTAAAAAATTGACCAAAGAATTAGGTGGTTATTTAACTATCATAAAGACATCGGATGAATATGATTACGAAGAAACAATTTTTACAGTAGACGATATAAGACTTTTAATATCAGAAAAGATCAAAAAAAGTTTTGATCCTAAAAGAATTTTTAATCCTGGAAAAATGTATAGAGGAATTTAATGCAAACAAACTTTACTGAAAAACAATTAAAAGACAGTGACAACGCTGCAACAGAAAAAATTTTTAAAAAGTGTGTTCATTGTGGTTTTTGTAATGCAACTTGTCCAACCCATCAAATATTTGGTGACGAATTAGATGGACCGCGAGGAAGAATTTATTTGATTAAAGATATGTTGGAAAATCAAAAAAAGCCAACAGCAAAAACTGTAAAACATATAGATAGATGTTTGTCTTGCTATAGCTGCATGACCACTTGTCCTGCTGGAGTAAATTATATGCACATCATTGATCATGGTAAAAAATATATTGAAAAAAACTATGAAAGATCTTTTTTTGATAGAACAATTAGAAATTTTTTATCAGTAGTGTTACCAAACACAGGATACTTTAGATTAGCAAGTTATATGGTTAAATTAGCTAAACCTTTTAAATTTTTAATGCCATTAAAAATAAAAGATATGATGAATTTGATGCCGACAAGTTTTCCAAAAAAAACTATAAAACAAAAAGAAATTTATTCTGTAAGTGGGAAAAATAAAATTGCAAGAGTTGCTCTTTTAACTGGATGTGTTCAAAAAGAAATTTCTCCTCAAATTAATGAGGCAACAATCAGACTTTTAAATAGACATGGAGTTGAAGTGGTTGTGCCTAAAAAGATCAGATGTTGTGGATCATTAAATCATCATTTGGGAAAAGAAGATGACGCGCACCAAGATTTTAGAAATAATATTAATACTTGGTATGACGAACATCAAAAAGGAAATTTAGACGCTATTTTATCAAATACTTCTGGCTGTGGAACTACCATGAAAGACTATGGTTTCATTTTTAAAGATGATGAAGAAATGAAAAAGAAAGCAAAAGTGATTTCTGATTTAACAAAAGATGTTTCTGAATATTTAGATACTAATTTAAAATTAAATTTTAAAGTAAAAGATAAGAAGTACAAAATTGCTTATCATTCTGCATGTTCAATGCAACATGGACAAAAAGTACACAGTCAACCCATGTCATTACTTTCAAAAACAAATAATGAAATTATGGAAATTCCAGAAGGCCACATCTGCTGTGGATCTGCTGGAACTTATAATATTTTGCAAACTGAAATTGCCAAAGAATTATTAAGTAAAAAAGTAAAAAATATTGAAAGTTTGAAACCAGATTTTATATCAACTGGAAATATTGGTTGTATTACTCAAATTTCTAATGGAACGAAAACTCCAATTTTACATACCATTGAGATATTAGATTGGTATACTGGTGGTCCAAAACCAAAAATATTACAAAAAAATTAACTATGAAAAAAATTCTAATTACACGAAGATTGTTAAAAGAATCTGAAGACAAAGCTTCAAAAATATTTGATGCAAAATTTAATGGCAATGATGAATTATATTCTCAATCAAAGCTTATCGAATTAAGTGAAGGTCATGATGCAATATTAACTTCTTTAACTGATAAAATGGATGAAGAGACCATAAACAAACTTCCAGACAGTATTAAGGTAATTTCTAATTTTGCAGTTGGATTTGGGAACATTGATTTAGAAGCAGCAAAAAAAAGAGGAATAGCTGTAACTAATACACCAGAAGTTTTATCTGATGCCACAGCTGAGATTGGAATTTTATTAATTCTTGGAGCATGTAGAAGAGTTCCAGAGGGTGTTCAGGCTGCAAAAGAAAGTAGCTGGAAATGGTCTGCAGATTATTTGATAGGAAAACAGTTAACTGGTACGAGGCTTGGAATTTTAGGAATGGGGAGAATAGGTCAAAAGATTGCAAAAATTGCAAAATCTTTAGGAATGATTATTCACTATCACAACAGATCAAAACTAAGTGACGAAAAAGAACAAGGTGCCATTTATCATGATAGCATTAAAAGTCTTTTTGGAGTTTCAGATGTATTGTCAATTTGTTGCCCCGCAACAAAAGAAACAGAAAATTTAATTAATAAAGAAACATTAGAATATTTTCCAACAGGTGCGGTTATAACAAATGTGGCTCGTGGAGACATTGTTGAAGATGAAGCTTTAATAGATGCATTAAACAGAAGAAAAATTTATGCAGCAGGACTTGATGTTTATAAGGGTGAACCAAATTTAAATCCAGGCTATCTGAAGATTAAAAGTGTTTTTATTTTGCCTCACCTTGGAAGTGCCACTAAGCACACAAGAATTGCTATGGCCAATCTAGCCATAGACAATATTGATGAGTTTTTCAAAACAGGAAATTGCAAAAATAAAGTAAATTAATTTCTTTATAATTTTTAATTATGAATAAAGTTATTTTACCAAAACAAAAAGCGATAACTATATTTTTAGTATTTGCTCTCAGTTATTATATCTCTAATTTACTAAGAGCAATCACTGCAACTATTTCACCTAATCTTATATCAGAGTTTGATTTATCAGCTGGTGACTTAGGACTTTTGGGAGGTGGATATTTTTTAGGTTTTGCTGCTGTTCAAATTCCATTAGGTTATTTATTAGATAATAAGGGACCAAAAAAAATAGTATCATATTTTTTACTTATAGCTGTATTGGGTATGATTTCATTTTCTTTATCAGAAAATTTTATTACTCTTTTAATATCAAGAATTTTAATTGGAATAGGCGTAGGCGCTTGTTTGATGGGGCCGCTTACTGCATATAGAATTTGGTATCAAGATGAAACGCAACAAAGAGCAAATTCATGGATGTTAATGGTGGGCGCAATTGGAATGCTCTCTTCTAGTTTGCCTGTACAATTTTTTTTACCGATAATTGGATGGAGAATGATTTTTATCACTTTAGCTCTATTAACCATATTTTGTATTATCTTAATTATTTTTTTTATACCTAATTGGAATAAAGCAAATATTCAAAGTAACTCAAATGATAATGGTTCTTTAAAAGAAATTTGGAACAATAGTTTTTTTAAAAGCTTAGTTCCAATGGGATTTTTTAATTATGGTGGATTGTTTGCTATTCAGACACTTTGGGCAGGACCATGGATGATTAAAGTTTCAGGATATACACCCGAACAAAGTGCAAATGGTCTTTTCTTAATTTATTTTTCTCTCTTAATATCATTCCTATCTTGGGGCTATTTAGTTCCTAAAATTTCAAAAAATGTTTCAGATGCGATAAGATTATTGAAGTTTGGTGCACCGTTAAATTTAATTGTTCTGGCTTTTATAATTTATCTTGGACCTAAAGCAGGAGCATATCACTGGGCTTTTTTTGCTGTAAGTTCTGTTTTTTTATCCTTAACCCAACCAGCAGTAGGTATGGCTTTTTCACTTTCAAATGCAGGAAAAGCACTGACATCATTTAATCTGCTTCTTTTTATTGGAGCATTTGCGCTTCAATGGATCATTGGTGTTATTATTGATCTCACAATGAACTTAGGCTATTCAGAAATTTCAGGCTTTAGATTTGCTATGATATTTTTTTTATTAACTTCTTTCTTTTCCTACCTATTTTTCTTAATAAGAAATTATAAAAATTAATTTTATTTTAGATGTTTGTAAATTGTGGTTCTTGATACACCAAGTTTTCTGGAAGCTGCACTAATATTTCCAGTTTCTATAAATGCAGATTTAATTAAAACACATCTTTCTTCCTTAAACTTAGAACCTTGACAGTTATTGCACGCATAAGTTTTTATTCCTGTTTCTTTGGATATTTTTTTCTTAAAATTTTGACTTTTTATTATAAAGACAGACGAACCTAAATGATCAGAAATTTTTAGGATTTTATTTTGTAAAAGTTCATTTGCTATTGAAGAAAATGAAGTTGTAAAAATATTATTAAAATTCTCATTCTTTAATGGTGCTAGTCCATGTAGCATTATTCGTGCGTTTGAATTAGAACCAACAACAAATCCATCACCATTAATTGCAAGCAAACCAACACTATTAGTACTAAGATATTCTTGGCGTGGATGGAAAGATAAAATTAATTCATCTCTAAATTGATTTATGAATAATTTTGTTTCGATGCTTTTTGTAGCAAGCTTAACTAGCGCTAGTGTGTGCTGCTCTCTTGAATGCACATCAGTAGAAGCATCTATTATACCTATTGTTTTACCTTCATGATTTAGTATTGGACTTGCAAAGCAAGATAATTTTCCATGTGACTCAAAAAAATGCTCTTTACCTGAAACTATGGAGTCTTTATTGAGAGTTACAACCTGTCCTAATCCATTAGTACCTCCAATTTCTTCTCTCCAAATTGAACCTGGTATTACAATTTTTCCAACATCAGTTTTAAGACAGGTTTTATCGTAAATAGTATCCATAACTGAGCCAGTGCTGTCAGAATATGCTACCATAAAGTTTGTTCCAGCTATTTGTGAATATAGAAGTTCAAGCTCAGGGTTTATCAGTCTTCTAATATATTCATTTTTTTCTTTAAGCTCATCAAGCTCTTTAGAAGAAAGAATGGTTCTCTTTGGTTTTTTAAGCGGATCCAATCCTGTTGAAATACATCTCTTCCAGCTATCAGCTATATCTTTATCAATCAAAGAAGATAAAAAACCTCTTTTCTTAGTGAGGTTAGAGAATTCTTTTTCAACAGATGTTAAATTTGGCATTTCTTATTTTAGGACATAATTAAAAATGAACAACCAACCAGAAGTTGTATTTTGTTAACTTTTTGAACACTTTTTTGTGCAGTTGACTCTTAGTTGACCTGAATATTGGATAGGGTTTGTTATTAAAAAAATTAACTAACAAAAAAAATAGAGAGTAATTATGAAAGCACAAGTTCTACATAAATATAATCCAAAAATGGATGAAAAAGTTTGGGTGACCGAGCAAGAAATGCCAGATCCAAAATTAGAAAAATCGTCAGATGTTATTGTTAAAATTGGTGCTGCAGGAGTTTGTAGAACTGATTTACACATTATCGAAGGTGTATGGGAACATATTCAAGATCCTAAAGGAGATTTATTACCCATGGTTATGGGTCATGAAAATGCAGGTTGGGTTGAAGAAGTGGGCAAGGATGTCGTTGGATTTAAAAAGGGTGATCCAGTAATTTTGCACCCAATCATTTCTGGAACAGATGGAACTTGTTTAAGCTGTCGTAGAGGCTTAGATCAGCATGCCGAAGAAGGTGCCTTTCCAGGACTAAACATTAAAGAAGGTGGATATGCTGAACTGCTTAAAACTAGTGTTCGTAACTTAATTAAACTACCAACAATATTAGCGCCAAAAGATGTTGCACCATTTTCTGATGCAGGGCTTACCGCTTATAGAGTTGTTAAAAAAGCTACTAGACATTTATTACCAGGTCAGACTTGTGTAATTATTGGAGCTGGTGGACTGGGTCATATAGCAATTCAATGTTTGAAAGCAATGTGTGCTGCAAATATTATTATTGTTGAAAAATCTGCTGAAGCATTAAAACATGCGATGTCACTTGGTGGTGATGAAGGAGTTTTGATTGATGGCAATGAAGTTGAAAGAGTTTTAGAACTTACCAAAGGTAAAGGTGGTGAAGCTGTAATCGATTTTGTTGGTGAAAAAGGATCCACTGCAATGGGTATCAAAATGACAGCAGGAAGTGGATACTATTATATCGTTGGCTATGGTGAAGAAATCAGAGTTCTAGCTGTCGATGTAATTATTTCAGAAAAAACAATTGTTGGAAATTTAGTGGGAACGTGGTCTGAGTTATATGAACTGATGGAGTTAGCTAACAAAGGGTTAGTTACGCTTTCTATGCAAGAGTATAAATTAGGCGATGCTAATAAAGCACTTCATGATCTTAACGAGGGTAAAGTTAAGGGAAGAGCTGTTTTAGTTCCATAATAATAAAAAAAGGAGAGAGTAATGAAAATAATAAAAACTTGCTTAAGTGCTATGATATCAGGAATTCTGATATTTAGTCCAGCTTATGCAGATAAGTGGAGTGATCAATTTCCACATATCAAAGCAACAGGAGATATTTCTGGTGACTGTTCTTATGAAGAGATTTCAAAAAAGAACTACAAAGGAAAAACTCTAAAAATAAATACGCACGCAGTTCCAGTAATTGGACAGCCTACAGCTCTTCATGCTGAACAGTTTGCAAAACTAACAGGCGCAACAGTTGATGTAACACATACACCTGCAGGTGATTTGTATGCAAAAGCTATGGTTCCTTTTAAAGCTGGTCAAGCTCCATACGATATCGTATTTGGCTTTTCTAACTTTATAAATGACTGGAGACAATATTTAGCACCAGTTCCAAAAAAATACATGAACACAAAAGAGATGAAAGACGTTACAAAATCTCATGTGGGTGTTTCTTCTTGGGATGGAACTATGTACCAATATCCAGTTGATGGAGACAGACATTATCTAAAATACAGAAAAGACGTAATAGATAATCCTGAAATGCAAAAAAAATACAAAGCAGACACTGGTAAAGAGTTAAAAGTTCCTACAACTTGGAAAGAATATGGCGAAATGGCCAAATACTTTAACGGTTGGGACTGGGATGGAGATGGAGAAAAAGAATACGGTTCAGCTGAAGTTATGAAAAAAGACGACTTAATGTTTGCAGCTTTTTTCAGTAGATCAGTGGCGTATGCTAAAAACCCTAGAACTCCAGGTGGTTTCTTTTTTGATTTAGAAACTATGAAACCAAATGTTAACAATCCAGGGTTTGTTGAAGCTTTAACTGACTGGGTAGAAGCTACTAAGTATGTTCCTCCAGGAGGAATTAACTTTGGACTAGGTGATGAAATTGGATCATTTGGTGGTGGACAAACTCTATTTAGTTTTTCATGGGATGATGCTTTTATTGCAGCGATGCAAGATGACAGTCCTATTAAAAATAAAGTAGGTACAGCTCCCCTTCCAGGCGCAGATAAAGTTTGGAACAGAGTATCTGGAAAATGGGATAACAAATATAACCAAGCACCGTACATCGTATGGGGTTGGGCAGTAGGTGTTGCTAAGAAAAGTAAAGTACAAGAGATGGCGTTTGACTATCTATGTTTCTTTTCTAACGGAGCAAACCACCAAGCTGACTTAGCTATTGGTAACTTTGGAGTAAATCCATTTAAAAACTCTGATTTTGATCCAAAACTTTACACAGAGACTATGGGTTGGGATAAAGAGATTGCGGAATCATACACTAAAACACTTAAAGACATGGAAAAAAGTAAAAATAGAGTTTTCCCTTTAAGAGTTCGTGGTGTGTTTGAATTCACTAGTGCAGTTGCAACTGGAACTTCTAAGGCTTTAGCTGGTCAGCTATCTCCTCAAGAAGCTTTGGATGAAGTTGCTAAAGAGTGGGAAGCAATTGTCAAAAGAGTTGGTAAATCAGCAGTACAAGAGGATTATGCTGTTGGTGTCAAAATGGAAGACAACAAGTTATAAAAATAAATTTATATGGCCACTTTTAATTAAGTGGCCATATACTCATACTTACAATACAATCAAAATTCAAAGTCATGAACTTTAAACATAAATACATTTTTCTATTTCCTGGTTTATTTGTTCTTATAGGTATCTTAATTTTCCCGATAATATTTGTAGTTCGTTTAAGTTTATCAGGGTGGAATAGTTATAATGGTTTAAATTTTATAGGCCTTGAAAACTATATAAGATTATTTACAGATGACCCAAGGTTCTGGGAATCATTTTTTAGATTAAGTTTTTTGTCAGTAACAACTGTTGTTCTTCAATATGTAATTGGTTTTGCATTAGCACACATGGTCTGGAAGGAAATTAAGTTTCAAAGGTTTTTTAGAGTATTATTTTTAATACCTATGATGACCACACCAGTTATCATGACTGTTATTTGGAGAACTTTTTTTCATGAATCTCTAGGTCCTGTAAATGATATTCTGGGTAACTTTGGTCTTTCACCAAAATGGCTCACAGACCCTACTTTAGCTAAATTTACTGTAATTATTGTTGAGGTTTGGCAGTGGACACCTTTTATGTTTTTACTATTGTTAGCAGGCCTTTTATCACTTCCAAAGGAACCATTTTTAGCAGCTGCAATTGATGGAGCTAGCCCAGTCAGAAAATTTATCTATGTAACATTTCCATTAATGGCACCTATATCTATCGGTGCAATTATTATTAGATTGATTGAAGCCTCAAAGATAATGGATACAGTTTATGTGTTAACCTCAGGTGGACCTGGGACATCAACTGAAACATCAAGTTTCTATATTTTTATTAAAGGCTTGAGAGAGTTTCAAATGGGCTATGCGGCCTCCATGTCATTCACTTATCTAATAATAATGATCATAAGTTTAACTGTTATAGCAAAAGTATTAACCAAATTATTACTCAAAGATTAGATATGGGAAAATTATACACATTTTTAAAATATTTTTTTATAACTATTTGGACAGTATTTGTGGTGGCGCCTTTTCTTTGGGCACTTACAACTTCTTTCAAAGATTTTAATTCAGTTAATGGAGGTGTTACTTATATTCCATGGGTTGATTTTGAACCAAACCTAGAAGGTTGGAGAGTTTTAATTAAATCACCAGCACAAGGAGGAGTAGATATCGTTGAGCCGTATTTTAATAGCTTGTTTGTAACGTGTACTGCAAGTTTAATTAGTATAATACTTGGAACATTATCTGCCTATGCTCTCTCAAGATATACTTTTAAAGCAGGTCCAATAAAAAATAACGACATTACTTTCTTTTTTATTTCTCAAAGAATTATGCCACCAATTGTTTTATCAATACCTTTCTTCTTATTTTTAGGAGCGGTCAATTTATTAGATAGTCTAATTGGGCTGATAGTTGTTTATATCGTTTTGTTAATGCCTATAGCAGTTTGGATTATGGTTGATTTCTTTAATAAGGTACCGAGAGAAATAGATGAAACAGCATTAATAGATGGATGTAATCCTTACCAAGCATTTTTTAAAGTTGTATTACCAAATTCAATACCAGGTTTAATTGTTGCTGGAATGTTTTGTATAATATTTGGATGGATCGATTTCTTCTTTGCATTTATTCTAACTTTTACTGAAGTACAATTATTACCAGTTAAAATAGTTGCCTTAAATTCTTCAATTACACCATGGTGGAGTTTATCTGCTTCAGCATTAGTTTCTGTTGCACCATTAATTGTAGTTGCATTTATTGTTGAAAGATATTTGTCAAAAGGAAATTTGTCTGGAGCAATTAAATAATGAATTTAGTTGGAGAAAATTTATCATACAAATTAACTGAAGAGCTACAGTTAAGAAAAATCTCTTTTAACTTTGAAAAGGGAAAATTATATACGATTTTAGGAAGAACACTTTCTGGGAAAACGACCTTATTAAAAACAATAGCTGGACTACTTATGCCAGATAGTGGAACAATTAAATTTGAAGGTAAGAATTTTTTAGAGATACCAGTATGGGAAAGAAATATTGCTATGGTTTATCAGCAATTCATTAACTACCCTCACTTAAATGTTTTTGAAAATATAGCCTTTCCATTAAAACAGAGAGGTTTAGATTCTCAAAAGATTAATGATGAAGTTTTTAATTCTTTAAAATTAGTAGGATTAGAAGGCTATGAAAAAAGAAAAATTCAAGAATTATCAGGTGGTCAACAACAAAGAGTTTCAGTTGCAAGATCACTGGTAAAAAATGCTAAAATTTTATTATTAGATGAACCATTAGTTAATTTAGATTACAAGTTAAGAGAGCAGTTGCGTGAAGAGTTTAAAAACATATTCATTAATGGCCTATCAGAAGAGAGTATTGTAGTTTTTTCAACAACGGATCCTAGAGAAGCAATGGAACTTAATGGTGAAGTCATTGTTCTTGATGAGGGTAGAGTGCTCCAAGTGGGCGCTGCAAAAGAAATATTTGAAAACCCTAAAAATCTAAAGGTTGCAGCTATTTCAAATGACCCACCAATGAACATTTTAAAAGCTGACATAGATTCTAATAAAATAAAATTTGAAGATATTGAAATAGATATTCCACATCATCTATCTAAAATAAAAGATAAAAATTTTAATTTTGGTATAAGAGCATCAGATGTTGAATTAAATGATAATGGGTTTGAGTTTGAAGTAGAGCTTGCAGAAATTAGTGGTTCAGAAACTTTACTCCATCTTACTAGAGGAAATGCAAAAATTATAACCAGTATAGAAAAAGTTATGGATTTTAAAATCCACGATAAAGTTAAAATTAATTTTAGATCAAACAAAGCTTACGCATTTGATGAAACTGGAAATTTAGCTTCATCTCCATTTGGAGGTAGTAGTGTCTAAAATTAATTTAAATAAGATATCCCATTCATATAATCCAAACGATGCTAACCCAACTTATGCACTAAACCCTTTTTCAATGACTTGGGAAGATGGAAAGAGATATGCAATTTTAGGCCCATCTGGATGCGGTAAAACAACAATGTTAAATATTGTATCAGGCCTAGTAAGGCCTTCATCTGGCAAAATATTATTTGACGACAAAGATGTTACAGATCTTAAAACCGAAAGTAGAAATATTGCTCAAGTTTTTCAATTTCCAGTGATCTACAATACTATGACAGTATATGATAATTTAGCTTTTCCACTTAGATGTAGAGATTTTTCTAAAGAAATAGTTGAGGAAAGAGTTAATTCTGTTGCAGAAACATTAAATTTAAAATCTTTCTTAAATTTGCCTGCTAGAAAACTTACTGCCGATCAAAAACAATTAATTTCTCTTGGTAGAGGACTTGTAAGAGAAGATGTAGCAGCAGTTTTAATGGACGAGCCATTAACAGTTATAGATCCTGATTTAAAATTTAAATTAAGAAGAAATCTTAAAGAAATAAATGAGCAATATAAAACAACTTTAGTTTATGTAACCCATGATCAAAATGAAGCGATGACTTTTGCAGATAATATAATAGTTATGAGTGAAGGTGAAGTGGTTCAAACAGGAACTCCCAAAGAATTGTTTGAAAGACCAAATACTACTTTTGTTGGATACTTTATAGGATCTCCTGCAATGAATTTATTTGAAACAGAAGTATCATCTAATAATAGTGTTAAAATTAATGATACTTTAATTAAAACAACAACAGATCTAACAAAGTTAAAAAATAAAAATGTTAAATTGGGAATAAGATCCGAATATATAAAATTAGCAGAAAAACAAAAAGACAATGTGTTATCTGCAAAGGTGGATAAAGTAGAAGATCTTGGAAATTATAAACTTCTAACGGCTAAAGCTGGAAATCTTACAATCAAATCTAAAATCAATAGAGAAACTGAAGTACCTTCAGACAGTATAAGCTTACATATTCCTGCTGAAAGATGTTGTGTATATGAAGATGAAAAATTGATTTAAATTTAGCATTATTTTTCTATCTCAGATTGTAAAATGATATTAAAGCGTCATTTTCTCCCTAGACTCCTAAGCTCAATTATAATTAAGTTCACATTGTTAATTAACAAATACTAATAGAGGAGAAATAATGATTAAAGATAAAAAATCTTTGAAGGCTACAACACCTTCAAGACGTAAGTTCTTTAAAGCAGCAGCAGTTACAGGTGCAGCAGCAGCAACAGCTGTAGCAATGCCTAATATTGCAACTGCAGACGGACACGTTACATTAAAGATGCAAGCTGCTTGGCCTTCAGGCGCAAACATCTTTTTTGAAATGGCGCAAGACTACTGTAACATGGTTAGCGATATGTCAGGTGGATCACTTAAAATTGATCTTCAGCCTGTAAACGCAATCGTTAAAACTTCAGAAATCGGAGCAGCGGTAAGTGATGGAATCGTTGATATGGGTCACTGGGTGACTGCATATTGGTACGGTAAAAACGCTGCAGCTTCACTTTTTGGAACTGGTCCTTCATACGGAATGTCATCTCAAGAAGTTATGGGATGGATGGAGTATGGTGGAGGAAGAAAACTATATGAAGAAGCAGTAGCTAGTGTTGGATTTAACTACACAGGTTTCTTTCATATGCCTATGCCAGCACAACCTTTTGGTTGGTTCAAAAAGAACGTAACTAAAGTATCTGATGTTAAAGGTATGAAGTATAGAACAGTTGGTCTAGCGACTAACGTTTTAACTGCTATGGGAATGGTCGTAAGACAATTACCAGGTGGTGAGATTCAACCAGCAATGAAAACTGGTTTGATTGATGCTGCTGAGTTTAACAACCCAACATCAGACTCACAGTTTGGAATGCAAGATGTCTCTAAACACTATCACTTAGGAAGTTTCCACCAATCTCAAGAGATGTTTGAAATTCCTATGAACACGAAGAGACTGAACAGCCTTTCACCTGCTCATCAAGCTATCTTAAAAAACGCTGCTTATGCTGCGAATACGGATAACTACTTCAAAGCGCTTGTTAGATATTCTGACAGTTTAGCTGATTTGATGAACACACATAAGGTTAACGTTTACCAAACGTCTGATGCCATTTTAGCTGAACAGTTAAAAGGTTGGGATAAAATTGTTGGAGAATTCTCTGCAAAAGATGCATTCTTCAAGAAGGTAATCGACTCTCAAAAAGCATATGCTAAGAAAGTAATGAAGTACTTGCTGATGAATCAGCCTAATTACAAACTAGCTTATGAAAATGAGTTTGGTCCAATTGGAAAAGTTAAAATCTAATTAACCTTTTAATATTTTAAAAAGGGGGTCTCGGCCCCCTTTTTTTTATAGTACAGTTTTTAACAAAATTAGAGTATCCTATTTAAACCATGATGAGAGCCTACATAAAATTAGCTGACACTTTAAGCACTTCAATAGGTAAGGCTTTTTCTTGGTGTATTGTTATCTTGATGGGTGGAACTTGTTATGAAGTTATGATGGCCTACGTATTTAATAAGCCAACACTTTGGAATTTTGACTTTAGTATGCAGATGTACGGCGCAATATTGATGATGTCAGGCGCTTATTGTTTAGCAACAGAATCTCATGTTAGAGGGGATGTAATTTACAGATTATTTAAACCAAGAACACAAGGTTGGATTGATTTAGTGCTTTATTTTATCTTCTTTTTCCCAGGAGTAATAGCCTTAGCATTTTATGGGTATGAATATGCAGCACTTGCTTGGAAGATAAAAGAAACTAGTTGGAGTAGCCCAGCCCAAATTAATATTTATATGGTAAAATCTTTAATACCAGCTGCGGGAGTTTTTTTGGTTATTCAGGGAATTGCTGAAGTGTTTAGAGCAATTATTTGTATTAAAACTGGACATTGGCCAGCAAGAATGGTTGTTGCAGAAGAAACAGAACAAATCTTAATGAGAACAGCACAAGACGAGGATCAAAAAGATGTTATTTAGTCTAACAAACCCAGAAGTCGCCATCTTAATGATGGGGCTGTTTTTATTTGCAGTGCTATTAGGTTTTCCAATTGCCTTCACCTTGATGGCAATGGGAATAGGTTTTGGATATTATGCTTATTACGATCCTGCTTTAATGGATCACATATTTGATAATAGGATATTTTCATTATTTGTAAAAAATACATACACCGTTATGGACAATAACGTGCTCACCGCCGTCCCGCTATTTTTATTTATGGGATATTTAGTTGAAAGAGCCGGAATTGTATCAAAATTATTTTTTGCAATAAGACTTGCGGCTCACAGATTGCCAGCTTCAATGGCAGTAGCTGCTCTAATAACGTGTACTTTATTTTCAACAGCAACTGGAATTATTGGTGCTGTTGTAACCCTAATGGGTCTCCTTGCTTGGCCTGCGATGGTTAAAGCAGGATATGATAAAAAATTTGCTTCAGGAGTAATTTGTGCGGGTGGATGTTTGGGTATTTTAATACCACCTAGTATTATGTTAATTGTTTATTCGGTAATAGCTCAGCTATCTCCTTTGAGATTATTTGCTGCAGCAATTTTTCCAGGACTTTTACTTGCAGGACTTTATATAGCTTATGCAGTAGGTAGAGCTTGGCTCCAACCATCAATTGCACCTAAGCCAAGAGCAGAAGATATTCCGCCAAGAGCTGAAATTTTAAAAGAAGTATTAGTTTCTTTCGTCCCTCTTTTTGGATTAATTATGTTGGTTCTTGGAACAATCTTAGCAGGTATTGCAACGCCAGCAGAGGCAGCAGCAGCAGGAGCGTTTGGTGCTATATTGTTATCTTGGTTTTACAAAACACTTAAATGGCAAAGCTTTAAAGAGTCTGTTTTTCTAACAGCAAAAACTACAGCAATGATTATGTGGTTATTTATTGGTTCTTGGACTTTTTCTTCTGTATTTTCTTATTTAGGTGGTCATGAAATTTTTGAACATTTTTTTACATCAATTGAAATATCAACATGGCAATTTTTAATTATTACTCAAGTAATAATTTTTCTTTTAGGATGGCCATTAGAATGGACTGAAATTTTAATTATATTTGTTCCAATATTTTTACCCCTACTTGAAGTATTTAATGTTAATCCATATTTCTTTGCAATGTTAATTGCCTTAAATTTACAAACATCATTTTTAACGCCTCCTATGGCAATGTCAGCCTATTACTTAAAGGGCGTTCAAAAGAAGAATGTTGAATTGATGGAAATATTTGCAGGAATTATGCCGTTCCTAGGAATAGTAATATTCGCTATGTTTCTTATGTATATGTTTCCAGGTATTGCTTTGTGGCTGCCAGAAACATTATTTGCAAACTAGATAATTTTAAATGCTAAATATATTTACTCTAACAACTAATAAATTGGTTGATCACCTAAAATCGGGTCAGATTTCATCTGTGGAAGTTTGTAATCAATATATTGAGAGAATTGAAAAATTTGAAAAAGATGTAAAGGCGTGGGAATATTTTGATAAAAAAAAGCTTTTAGAAAAAGCGGCGGAGGCAGATGAATACAGAAAATCAGGAAAACCACTGGGATCTTTGCACGGCCTACCAATTGCAGTTAAAGATATAATAGGTACTTTTGAAATGCCTACTGAATGTGGCTCTCCTGTTAGAAAAAAAATGCCAAGCTCACAAGATTCTGAAGTTGTTAATCTACTTAAGATTGAGGGAGCAATAGTAATGGGAAAAACTGTAACTACTGAACTTGCATATTTTCACCCAGGCAAAACTACTAACCCACATGATAATTCAAGAACACCTGGGGGGTCATCAAGTGGTTCTGCAGCAGCTATAGCAGCACATATGGCGCCACTATCAATTGGATCACAAACTAATGGCTCAATTATTAGACCTGCTTCCTACTGTGGAGTTGTTGGTTATAAGCCATCTTATGGATTGATTTCACGAAGTGGTGTGATGAGACAATCTGATAAATTAGATCACATCGGAGTATTTGGAAAAACAGTAGAAGATGTTGCTCTGTTTGCAAAATCATTAATTAAAAAAGATTTATACGATTCATCAACTATTCATTATGCGGCAGATGAAATGTTAAATGTTTGTAAAAAAGGACCACTATATGAGCCTAAATTTATTTTTTATAAAACTAAAAACTGGAAAAATATTGATAAAGAATCACAAAAATCTTTTGAGTTCTTTTTAAAAACTTTTAAAAAAAATATTGAAGTATTTGATACCCCTTCTTATTTTGATGATATTCCAAAATATCATAAAATAATTCATGAAACAGATATGGCAAATAATTTTCAAGGTTATTATAAAAAATCTAAAAAACACCTTTCTAAAGAAATGGTTAGTGCAATTGAAAGAGGCTTAAAGTATTCAGCCAAAGAATATGCTGAAGCGATAGATTTTATGAAGAGAAGTTATGAATCTTATAAAGAAGTTTTTGAAGATTATCATGGAGTGTTAACTCCATCATCAGCAGGAGTTGCACCGAAGGGTCTTAAGAGTACTGGAAGTCCAGAATTTTGCACTGTTTGGACTTATATGGGTCTACCATCTATTTCATTACCTTTACTTGTTGGAGAAAATAATTTACCATTAGGTATACAGCTAATTGGAGACAGGCTAGATGATTTAAGATTTCTAGGTGTAGCCAACTGGCTAGAAAAAAATTGTAAAAAATATGCTAAATAAAATAACAACTCTAATCGGGTCAGGCCTTGCAACATTATTTCTTATTGGCCTTGCAACAACTTTAACTAGATCTTCGATGATAGGATTTTGGGATATATTGCCAGTGTTTATTTTAATGGCAGTAGCAATTTTTATGATGTTCTACGAAGCTTTTTTCGACAAGAATTAAATCTTCTTTTAAGTGAATAATTCTAAAAATAGCTATTTACCTTTCTTATTATTATTTATTCAACCAATTTTTATGGCTAGCAACTTAATCGTTGCAAGAGGTGGGGTTGAGTATGTTCCTCCAATATCTTTAGCTTTTTGGAGATGGACTGCAGTTTTTTTAATATTACTACCATTCACCTACAGTTCTTTAAAAAAAAATTTTAAGTTTGTAAAACAAGAATATAAAAGAATATTTTTCATTGGATCGATGGGTTGTGGAGTTTGTGGAGCTTTTCCATTTTTAGCTGGTCAAACAACAACGGTTACCAACATGGGAATTATATATTCCTCTTCTCCAATTTTTATAATCATAATCTCAAGTTTATTTTTTAAGGAAAAAATCAATCTTCTTAGGATTATTGGACTAGTTTCATGTTTAATAGGTGTTTTTGCCATTATTATTAAAGGTGATTTATCTTTATTAATTAGTCTTAAATTCACAATTGGTGACCTCTGGATGCTAGCTTCTGCAATAGGTTGGGCTCTTTATTCTATTTATCTATTTTATTGGAAAACTAATCTAAAAATTTTTGATAGATTTACTTTGATTGCATTTTTTGGAGTGGTTAGCTTGCTCCCATTTTATCTAATCGAAGAAGCTTTTTTTGTAAGAACTGTATTTAATTCTGATTTTTTTATGTGGGTTTTATTTGCAGCTATTTCACCGGGAATTATAGCTTTTACCTTGTATACAATGGCACAAAAAAAACTTGGGGCATCTATAACTGGATTTACTCTTTACATTTTTACAGTTTATAGTGCTATTTATGGAGTTTTATTCTTTAATGAGCAACTCGAGTATTATCATTATATAGGGACAGCCCTTGTTTTTGGTGGGGTATATATAGTTAAGAGAAAAGTTTAAATAAATTAAGCCACAATCTAAACAAATAATTTACAAATTTCATATTTATACAATAAGTATGAAAAAAATTGTTAGGACTTTATTTATTATAATCTTTGTAGCTAATTTTACTTATGCGGATGAAAAAGATTATTCTGCGGATAATTTTTTTCATATAGGTCAGATGAATTCACATGATGAAAATTTTAGTCTTTATTTTAAAACTAGAGAAAAACCTATTTTAGCACGAGGGGAAGAATCTAATTATATAACTGATTTTCCTCAGGATCTTTATATCTATAACTATAAAACAAAAACTTCACTTCCTCTAATTTCATACGAGTGGTTTCCTTCAAAGGCTAAATTTTTTTTAGAAGAGTATGATTTTCCAGTGTTCCCTGAAGATTTTGCTTATTATTTATTAAAAGATAATAATACATTAGTTATGATTAGTGCTATTAAAAATATTAATAAAAATTTTCAATTCGATATTACTAATAAAAAGTTAAATCAATATCCTTCTAGTGGAAAATTTGAATTTATAATTTCATCGATCGCAAAAAACTGTGGTCACTCACAATTAAAAGAAAATTATAAATGTAATTATTATAAACCTTTAATTTCGAATAATTTAATCAATTAATTTGAGTAAATGCTTCTGCAAATTTTTCTGCATTAAAAATTTGTAAATCATCCTCTTTTTCACCAAGTCCAAGAGCAATTATTGGAAGCTTATATTTTTTAGCAAGGGCTAATAAAATTCCTCCTTTTGCAGTACCATCTAATTTTGTCATTATCAAACCAGTAAGAGGTATAATTTTGTTAAACTCTTCAACTTGACTGATAACATTTTGGCCAGAGGTTGCGTCAAGCACTAGGATTACATCGTGAGGAGCATCTGGATCTATTTTTTTTGTTACATGGGCAATTTTTTTGTATTCTTCCATTAAATTTTTTTTATTTTGTAATCTCCCTGCCGTATCGATCAAAACATGGTTAAAATCGTTCTTTAATGCCTCTTCTATTGCCTTGTAGGCAACTGATGCCGGGTCGGATCCTTGAGTAGATTTTGTAATTTGCACATCAATTTTATTAGCCCAACTTTCTAATTGTTCTATAGCAGCTGCTCTAAACGTATCACAGGCAGAAAACATAACTTTATTACCATTAGATTTTAAAATTTTACCAACTTTTCCAATAGTTGTTGTTTTTCCAACCCCGTTAACTCCCGATACTAGGACTGCATTAAGTTTTTCTTTTTTATTAAAAAAATTCTCATTTTCCAAAGGTTTCATTAAAGTAACTATATAGTTTCTAAGAATCAAGTTTACCTCATTCATAATATCTTTTTTGGGGTCAATTTTTTCTTGAGCAATAATTTTTTTAATTTCTTCAGCTGCAACAAGACCAACATCTGATTGAATCAAATATTCTTCAATTTGATCTAATGTTTTGTCATCTATTTCTTTTTTTACAATTATATCTCTTAAACCAGATGTAAATGTAGAAGCACTTTTCTTAAAACCAATTTTAAATTTATCAAAAATTCCCATTACAACTTAATGTTGATATTTTTAATATCAGACACAGGTCCTTTCATATGAATGCTATTTCTTTCATCAATAGAAATTGTTAAACTACCTAATGCAAACTCTATATCTGTAGTTTTTTCTACCAGATTATTAATGTTAGCTGCAACAGCTGTTGCACAAGCTGCCGTCCCACAAGCCTTGGTAAGTCCAGCTCCTCTTTCCCAAACTTTTACTTTTATTAAATTTCTATTTATAACTTTGGCCAGGGTCACATTACATTTTTCAGGAAATAGAGGATGATTTTCAATTTTCGGACCAATATTTTTTAAGTCAAATGCTTCAATATCATCTACAAAAAAAATTATGTGCGGATTGCCAACATTTATGGCTATTCCACCAATATGTTTGGTAGTATTTCTATCTATAATTTCAATTTTTAAGTCTTGAGTATCTAGCTGCTTACTTAATGGAATTTCTTGCCAATTAACTTTTGGTATACCAATTTCAGTCTCGACTAAATTATTTCCTAAAATTTTTGATTTTAGTGAGCCAGAAGTTGTTAAGAGCGTTATTTCTTTTTTACCACTTTCTTTTGATAGAAGATCTGCAACACACCTAGTGCCATTTCCACAAGCACCAGATATGCTTCCATCTGAATTAAAAAATTCTACATTTGCATCTATTTCTTTATTTTTCTTAATTAGGATGAGTTGATCGCATCCAATAAAACTACGATCACATATCTTAATTATTTGATCTTTATCTAAATTAAAATCTTGGCTTCTTTGATCAATAATTACAAAATCATTGCCTAAACCATCCATTTTAAATGCTTTAATATCCATATACAGATATTTAACTTATTTATTGACTTTTTGAACCTCTATTATAGGTTGATTTCGTTTCCACAAAAACGTTAAATTTGTGGTGTCTTTGGAAACAAAGAGATCAACACTAGTCAGCGATATTCGCCCACTAGTGCGAAACTGCTGTGCGTAATAAATATGTTTGAAAACTTAACAAATAAATTCGAAGAAATTTTTTCTTCTTTAAAAAAAGCACCTTCACTTGACGAAAAGCAAGTAGATGAGGGTTTAAGGGCTATTAGGCAGGCCCTCTTAGAAGCTGATGTCTCTTTAGATGTAGCTAAAGATTTTATAACAAAAGTTAAACCTAAAGTATTAGGTCAAGAGATAATCAGATCAACTTCACCAGGAGATATGGTTGTTAAAATTGTTTATGATGAACTAGTAAGCCTTTTAGGCGAAAGCAACACAGATATTAATTTAAATGCAGTTCCGCCAGTTCCAATGATGCTAGTTGGTCTTCAAGGTTCTGGTAAAACTACAACAACAGCAAAATTAGCCAAATACTTAGAAAAAAATAAAAAGAAAAAGATAATGATGGTTAGCCTTGATGTTTACAGGCCTGCTGCCCAAGAACAATTAAGGTCTTTAGGAGAACAAAATAATATTTTAACACTTCCTATAATTGAAGGACAATTACCAGCAGACATTTGTAGAAGAGCAGTTAGTGCTGCAAGCTTAAATGGAGCAGAAATTATATTGTTTGATACAGCTGGTAGAACTCAAATTGACCTTCAGATGATGAGCGAAATTAAACAAATAGAGAATATAATCAATCCAACTGAAACATTTTTAGTTGCAGATTCTTTAACAGGGCAAGTTGCTGCAGAAGTTGCAAAAGAATTTAAAAATACGGTAAACTTAACAGGTATTGTTTTAACTAGAGCTGATGGTGATGCAAGAGGTGGTGCAGCTCTTAGTATGAAATATGTTTCTCAAGTACCAATTAAGTTTTTAGGGGTAGGAGAAAAAATAGAAAACTTAGAAGTTTTTCATCCAGATAGAATAGCAAATAGAATACTAGGAATGGGAGATATTGTTTCCCTTGTAGAAAAAGCAGCAGAAGATCTTGGTGAAGAAAATTTAAAAAAAGCTGAAGAAAATTTGAAAAAGGGACAATTTTCTATGGAGGACTATCTATCCCAACTAAGACAAATGAAAAAAATGGGTGGTATAGAAGGAATAATGTCATTTATGCCAGGTGTTTCAAAGATGAAGTCACAGATGGATGCTGCGGGAATTGATGAAAGTATTATTACTCAAAACGAAGCAATAATTTTGTCTATGACCAAAAAAGAAAGAGGGAATCCTAAAATCATAGATGGTTCTAGGAAAAAAAGAATTGCTAATGGCTCTGGAACAGATGCGGCCACTATCAATAAATTGCTTAAGCAATTTAAAATGATGTCTGAAATGATGAAGAAGATGTCAAAAGGAAACCTGAAGGGTATGTCTGATAAAGGAATACCTCCAGAGCTACTAAATCAACTTAAATAAAAAAAGGAAAAAAAATGATAAAAATAAGACTATCAAGAGGTGGAACAAAGAAAAGACCAGTATATAAAGTAGTTATAGCTGACAGTCGTCGTGCAAGAGATGGAAGATTTATTGAGAAGGTAGGATTCTTTAATCCACTTTTACCAAAAGATAAAAAAGAAAGAGTAGGACTAGAAGCAGAAAGAATTAAATATTGGTTAGGTCAAGGTGCTCAACCAACTACTAGAGTTGCAAGAATTTTAGGTGAAAATGGTATTATAGCAATGCCTGCAAACGGTAGTAATCCAAGTAAAGCTATTCCTAAAAAAGAAAGAAAAAAAGAAGGAGACGAAGCAGCACCAGCAGCAGCTCCTAAAGCAGAAGCAGCACCAGCAGCAGAAGCTCCAAAGGAAGAAGCTCCTAAAGCAGAAGCAGCACCAGCAGCAGAAGCTCCAAAGGAAGAAGCTCCTAAAGCAGAAGCAGCACCAGCAGCAGAAGCTCCAAAGGAAGAAGCTCCTAAAGCAGAAGCAGCACCAGCAGCAGAAGCTCCAAAGGAAGAAGCTAAATAGTTGGATTTATGTGGCAAGCTCAGATATTCACACTCTATCCTGATTTTTTTCCTGGCCCTTTAAATAAAGGGCTATATGGAAAAGCTTTAACAAATAAAATTTGGGATTTAAAAGTTGTAAATATTAGAGATGCTGCTGAGGATAAACACAAAACTGTAGACGACACTCCTTTTGGAGGTGGATCTGGAATGTTGTTGAAAGCTGATATTTTAGCAAAATCTCTTGATGAAAATAAAAAAGAAGGAGAAAGAATTTTTTATTTATCACCAAAAGGAAAAAAGCTTGATCAGAAATTAGCACTAGAACTGTCTAAAGAAAAATCTATTAGTTTAATTTGTGGTCATTTTGAAGGTGTTGATGAAAGGTTGTTATCTACAAGGAATATAGAAGAACTTAGCATAGGAGATTTTATTTTATCTGGAGGTGAAACAGCAGCATTTGTTGTACTAGATAGTGTTCTAAGATTGCTTCCAGGTGTCTTGGGAAATGAACAATCAAAGACTGATGAGAGTTTTGAGAACGGACTTTTGGAGTATCCTCAATACACAAAACCTCAAATTTGGGAGGAAAAAAGCGTTCCAGAAGTGCTATTATCAGGAGATCACAACAAAATTAAAGACTGGCGTTTATCACAATCAGAGGCTATAACACGCGTCCGAAGACCAGATTTATGGGAAAAATATAAGAAAAATTAATTTGATAAATACTAATATGAAAACAATTGAAGAAATAAATCAACTAAACGTTAAAAAAATACTATCAGAGAAGAAAATCCCAGATTTTTTTCCAGGAGATGTAATAAAAGTTGGTGTTAGAATTACAGAGGGTAAAAAAGATAGAATTCAATATTTTGAAGGTGTGTGTATAGCTAGAAAAAACAGAGATATAAATTCTTCATTCACAGTTAGAAAAATTTCATTTGGTGAAGGTGTTGAAAGAACATTTCCGCTATATGGTACTGTTATAGATACAATTACAGTTATCCGTCATGGTAAAGTTAGAAGAGCAAAATTATATTACCTAAGAGACAGAACAGGTAAATCAGCTAGAATTGCAGAAAAAATTAGAAAAAAAATTGGTATAGAAGTTGATGTTAAACCAGAAATGGTAACAGAAGAAACTTTAGCACCAGTAGCTGCAGAAGCAGAAAAACAAACAGAAGTTCAAGCAGAACCTGTAAAACAAGCAGAAGTTCAAGCAGAACCAAAAATAGAAAAATCAGAAGAAAAAAAATAATTTTTTTTTCAATGCCTTTAACTCTTTACGATAAAATTTGGAATGATCATTTAGTAGATCAACAAGATGATGGTACAGCACTATTATTTGTTGATCGACATTTAGTACATGAAGTAACAAGCCCACAAGCTTTTGAAGGATTAAGAAACTCTAATAGAAAAGTTAGACAACCTGGCTTAACACTAGCGGTTGCAGACCATAATGTTCCAACTACTGATAGATCTAAAGGAATAGCGGATGCAGAGTCTAAAATTCAAGTAGATACCTTAGAAAGCAATTGTAAGGAATTTGGAGTTCAATATTTAGGAATGAATGACAAGAGACAAGGAATTGTTCACATAATTGGTCCAGAACAAGGTTTTACACAACCTGGTACAGTAATTGTTTGTGGAGATAGCCACACAGCAACACATGGTGCATTTGGTGCTTTGGCATTTGGAATTGGGACCTCAGAAGTAGAACATGTTCTAGCAACACAAACATTAGTTCAAAAAAAAGCAAAAAATTTTAGAATCAATGTTAACGGAAAACTTCCTATTGGAGTTACCTCTAAAGATGTAATCTTACAAATTATAGGAAATATTGGAACTGCAGGAGGAACAGGATCAGTTATTGAATATGCCGGCAGTCTAATTTCATCCTTAAGCGTAGAGCAACGAATGACTATTTGCAATATGACTATTGAAGGAGGAGCAAGAGCAGGGTTAATTGCTCCTGATGAAAAAATATTTGAATATTTAAAGGGTAAACCGATGTCTCCAAAAAATGAAAATTGGGATAAGGCTATGAAATATTGGGAAAGTTTAAAAACTGATGATGGAGCTAAATTTGATAAAGAAATCAACTTAGTTGCAGAAGATATTTTACCGATGATTACTTGGGGAACCTCTCCACAAGATGTAATCACTATAGATGGCAAAGTTCCAAATCCTAAAAATGAACAAGATGAAGATAAAAAGAACTCTTTAGAAAGATCATTAAATTATATGGGCTTAAAAGCTGATACACTAGCTACAGATATTAAGATTGATAAGGTTTTCATAGGAAGTTGTACAAATGGTAGAATTGAAGATTTAAGGGAAGCTGCCAAAATATTAAAAGATAAAAAGAAAGCGTCCCATGTTCATGCAATGGTTGTTCCGGGCTCAGGTTTGGTTAAAGAACAAGCAGAGCAGGAAGGTTTAGATAAAATATTTATAGCTTCAGGTTTTGAATGGAGAGAGCCTGGCTGTTCAATGTGTCTTGCAATGAATGCTGATAAATTAAAACCAGGAGAAAGATGCGCCTCAACTTCAAACAGAAACTTTGAAGGAAGACAAGGTAGAGGTGGAAGAACACATTTAGTAAGTCCTGGAATGGCAGCTGCAGCTGCAATTTCTGGAAACTTAGATGATGTTAGAAAGTATCAAAACTAAAATGCAAAAATTTAATTCACTTACTAGTATCCCAGCATATTTACCAATAGTAAATATTGATACAGATATGATTATTCCAAAACAATTTCTTAAAACGATTAAAAGAACAGGGTTAGGAAAAAACTTATTTTTTGAAATGAGATACGATGATAATGGAAATGAAATTAAAGATTTTATTCTAAATCAAAAACCTCACAATCAATCAAAAATATTAATCGCAGGAAAAAATTTTGGCTGTGGCTCATCAAGAGAACATGCACCTTGGGCACTTCTAGATTTTGGAATAACATGTGTGATAAGCTCTAGTTATGCCGATATTTTTTACAGCAACTGTTTCAAAAATGGAATTTTACCAATTACTCTGCCAGAAGAAAAAATAAAAGAATTATCAGAGTATTCAAAAAGAAAAGAAGAAATTTCAATAGACTTAAATGAAGAAAAAATAATTTTTGGAAATAGTGAAATCAAGTTTGATATTGATCCTTTTAAGAAAAAATGTTTGTTAGAAGGACTTGATGATATTGCACTATCGTTAGCCAAAAAAGAAAAAATTATAACTTTTGAAGAAAATCTAAAAAATAATAAACCATGGATATTTAATGATAAAAATTAAAAAAAGAAAAATTTTACTTCTTCCAGGGGATGGTATTGGACCCGAGGTTATTCAAGAAGTTAAAAAAGTTATTTTATGGTTGAATTCAAATAAATCTCTAGATTTTGAAATTGATGAAGATTTAGCTGGAGGTTGTTCTTATGACAAGCATGGGACACCAATCACGGATGAAGTTTTTTACAAAGCTCTAGAAAGTGAATTTGTTATGTTAGGTGCAGTTGGTGGACCAAAATGGGATAACTTAGAGTTTTCAAAAAAGCCTGAAAGAGCCTTATTAAAATTAAGAAAAGAATTAAAACTATTTGCAAATTTAAGACCTGCAATTTGTTTTGAACAATTAGTTGATGCCTCAACCTTAAAACCAGAAATCGTGTCTGGATTAGATATTATGATAGTTAGAGAATTAACAGGTGGAATTTATTTTGGTGAACCAAGAGGAATTAAGCCGATAGAAAATGGTGAAAGAAAAGGGATTAATACCCATTCCTACACAACTAGCGAAATAGTTAGAGTTGCAAAAGTAGCTTTTGATTTAGCAAGAAAGAGATCAAATAGAGTTACTTCATGTGAAAAGTCAAATGTAATGGAAGCAGGACAACTTTGGAAAGAAGAAGTTCAAGAACTACACGACAAAGAATATAAAGATGTAGAATTAAGTCATATGCTTGCTGATAATTGTGCAATGCAATTATTAAAAAACCCAAAGCAGTTTGATGTAATTGTTACGGACAATTTATTTGGAGACATGCTTTCCGATCAAGCCTCAATGTTAACGGGATCTCTAGGTTTATTACCATCTGCTTCTTTAGGTGCAAAAAATAAAGATGGAGAAATGAGAGCTATGTATGAGCCTATTCATGGTTCTGCACCAGATATTGCTGGAAAAGAAATTGCAAACCCAATAGCCTCAATTTTAAGTTTTGCAATGGCTTTAAGATACTCTTTAGATTTAGATAGTGAAGCTGATGCTTTAGAAAAAGCTGTACAAGATGTCTTAAATGATGGTCTTAGAACAAAAGATATTCTTTCTCAGGGAAAAAAAGAAGTATCAACATCAGCTATGGGTGATGCAATCATTTCAAAATTGCAATAATTAAATAATTATTCTAGAGTTCTGGAATGCCAAATTATACTGCTCCAGTCGAAGACATGATGTTTCTTTTTGATAAATTAAGAAATAATAAAAATTATAATGATCTTGAAAAGTATAAAGAGGTTAATTCAGAATTAGTAAAAGATATTTTAGAAGAAGCAGCCAAGATTAATCAAAACTTAATATTACCATTAGCAAAATCAGGTGATGAAAATCCAACAGTTCTAGAGAATGGTGTGGTTAGAACACCGCCAGGCTACAAAGAAGCTTATTCTAAATATATAGAAGATGGTTGGACTTCACTTTCTTGTGATCCAAAATATGGAGGACAAGGAATGCCAAAAACCGTAAGTGCTTTTTTTGACGAAATGTTATCATCTGCAAGTTTATCATTTAAACTTTATAGTGAGTTAAGTATTGGTGCATATAATTGTATTTCTCATCACGCTACAGATGAAATAAAAGAAAAATACCTTCCAAAAATGGTTGAAGGAAAATGGAGTGGCACGATGTGCCTTACTGAACCAGTTTGTGGAACTGATTTAGGTCTTTTAAAAACCAAAGCTATTGAGCAATCTGATGGAACTTTTAAGTTAAGTGGACAGAAAATTTTTATTACATCAGGTGATCAAGATTTAACTGAAAATATTATCCACTTAGTTATTGCAAGAGCAGCTGACTCACCAGCAGGCACAAAAGGAATAAGTTTATTCTTAGTACCTAAATTTTTAGTAAATGAAGATGGATCTATTGGAGCTAGAAATGGAGTTTCTACAGGGTCTATAGAAAGTAAAATGGGAATTAAAGGTTCTGCTACATGTGTATTAAATTTTGATGATGCAACTGGTTATATGATCGGATTGAAGAATAAAGGCTTAAACGCAATGTTTACTATGATGAATTTAGAGAGAATTGTTGTAGGAATTCAAGGCTTGGGGATTTCCGAAATTGCCTATCAAAACTCTTTGAGTTACGCAAAAGAACGAAAACAAGGAAAAACAAATAATACAAAATCAACTAATGGAGCAGATTTTATAATTGAACATGCAGATATTAGAAAATCTTTGCTTAATATGAAATCTATTATTGAAGGCGAAAGAGCTTTATGTTTTTGGCTGTCTCAACAAACAGAAGTTAGCCTTTATCACCCAGATGAAAAAATTAAACAAGAAGCTTCAGATCTTGTGTCGTTAATGACACCTGTGGTTAAAACGATGTTTAGTGATATGGGAATGGAAATAACCAGTGAGGCTATGCAGGTTCATGGTGGTTATGGCTATACGAAAGATCAAGGTATAGAACAGTTGTATAGAGATAATAGAATCACCCCAATTTATGAAGGAACAAATTCTATCCAAGCAGCTGATTTAGTTTTTAGAAAATTGGTAAATAAAAATGGTGATATAATTGACAAATATTTGGAACTGATCAAGAATGATTGCAGTACTGAAAATGAAAAATTAAAACCTTTTATAAAAGAATTAAAAACGCATCTAGAGGTATTATCTACTTTTACTGATTGGATTAAAGAAAAAGTGCAAAACTCAAAAGACGATGCAAGCGCAGCATGCAATGACTATTTAAAAGCATTGGGGTTTGTGTCCATAGCACATGCGTGGATAAAAGTTTTAGAGGTAAGTTTTAAAGATTATGAACAAAACAAAGACTTTTATGAAGATAAAATACAGACTGCAAATTTTTATTTTAAAAGAGTTTTACCAAGAGCCGAAAGTCATTTTAAAACAGCCACATCAGGAAGTGACTATATAATGAATTTTAAATTTAGTTAATATGAGTCATTACGATACAAATTTAGATAAAAATGAGGCTAATTATGTTCCTCTTTCTCCTTTAACATTCTTAGAAAGAACTAAAGATATATATCCAAATTATGAAGCCTTAGTTTATGAAAGTAGGTCGTATACTTGGGAAGAAGTTTATAAAAGATGTGTTAAGTTTGCTAGCGCATTAGATAAATTGGGTGTGAAAACTGGAGATACAGTTTCTATAATGGCCTTCAATACACCAGAAATTTTTGAAGCACATTATTCAATACCTATGGTGGGGGCAGTAATTAATGCAATCAATACAAGACTAGACCCCAATACTATAAGTTATATTTTACAACATAGTGATGCAAAGGTTTTAATTGTAGATAGACAATTTCATGATGTAATTGAGAAGGCTTTAAAAAATGTTAAAAATAAGATTACAATTATTGATATTGACGACCAGGACATAGACACAAGTTCTTTTAAAAAAATAGGTGAACTTGAATATGAAAGTTTCTTAAACACAGGTAATGAAAATTATGAATGGAAAAAACCAAAAGATGAATGGGAAGCGATTTCATTAGGGTACACTTCAGGAACTACTGGAAACCCAAAAGGAGTAGTTTATCATCACAGAGGCTCATATTTGATGGCAACAGGTAGTGTTACAGCTTGGAATATGCCTAACAAATTAAATTTTTTATGTGTTGTTCCAATGTTTCATTGCAATGGTTGGTGTTATCCTTGGACATTAGCAATGCTGCACGCAAGAGTAATTTGTTTAAGAAATATTGATGTTAAAAAGATGTTTGAACTAATTGATAAATATGAAGTAACACATTTTGGTGGAGCTCCAATAGTTTTAAATATGATTGTTAATGCTCCTAAGGAAGATCAAAAAGCCTTAAAAAGAAAAGTCAATGTTTTAACTGCAGGTGCACCTCCACCAAGTATTATTTTTGAAAAAATGGAAAATCTTGGCTTTGAGGTTATGCATGTTTATGGATTAACAGAAACTTATGGCCATATGTTGCAGTGTGCGTGGAATGATGATTGGAATTCTTTAGAAAAAGATAAAAAGAATGAAATCAAAGCAAGGCAAGGTGTACGTTACCCAAACACAGAGGGTGCTATTGTAATGGATCCAGAAACAATGAAGCCAGTACCTAAAGATGGAAAGACTATGGGTGAAATTATGATTAGAGGGAATATTGTAATGAAGGGATATTACAAGGATAAAGAAGCAACAGATAAATCAATGGCAGGTGGATGGTTTCATTCAGGAGATTTAGCTGTGACCCATCCTGATGGATATATAAAAATTCAAGATAGATCTAAAGATATTATTATCTCTGGAGGAGAAAATATTTCTTCAATAGAAATTGAAAATGCAATTGCAAAACACCCTTCAGTTTCTTTAGCAGCTGTAGTTGCTAAACCAGATGAAAAATGGGGAGAAACACCTTGTGCTTTTGTTGAATTAATTAAAGATAAGCCAGCAACAGAAAAAGAAATAATAGATTTTTGTAGAGAAACATTGGCAGGATTTAAACTTCCTAAGAGTGTTATTTTTTGTGATTTACCAAAAACTTCAACAGGAAAAATTCAAAAATTTGAACTTAGAAAGAAAGTTAAGGAATTAAGTTGATCTTTCAAGTAGACAACAAAAAAGTCTTTGCATCGGATTCAGGCCAAGGTATTGATAAAAAAAAATCCACAATAGTTTTGCTGCATGGAAGTGGTCTCTCACATATTGTTTGGTCCTTAACAGAACAGTATTTATCAAATCAAAATTATAATGTTTTAGCAATAGATTTACCTGGACATGGAAATTCTGAAGGTGATTGTTTAAAATCAATAGAAGAAATTTCAGATTGGTTAGAAAAAGTTTTTAAAAAACTTAATGTTTCTGAATTAACAATAATAGGTCATTCCCAAGGGTGTTTGGAAGCATTGGAATATTCATTAAGGTATTCTAAAAGAGTTAAAAATTTAATATTTATAGGTGGTTCTTACAGAATGCCTGTTAATCAAGATTTAATTGATCTTGCTGAAAATGGAGATGATAAAGCAGTTCAGTTAATGATGAAATGGAGCTATGAGAATTATAAAAAATTCATTGGAGGTAATCCTGTGGAAAAAATTATTAATTCTCCAAGAAATATTAGAGAAGTTTTAGCTATCGATCTTATAGCATGTAATAATTATAAAAATGGATCTGAGACGTTAAAGTCAATCAAGTGTCCGACATTATTTATCTTTGGTGAGCTAGATAAGATGGTTAATATTGAAAAAGGTAAGAAATTTGCAGAGCTCGTTCTTAATTCAAAAACTCATATAATTAAAAATTGTGGACATATGATTATGTTTGAAAAAGCTTTTGAAATGAGAGAAAAGATCTCTGAATTTTTAAAAAAATGAAAAATTTTTCAATAGCAAAATCAAGAAGATTAAGAAGTACTCCTTATACCTCAAGAATAGAGAAACAAGGAGTTACAGCATACACAATATATAATCATATGTTGTTACCTGCTGCATTTGGATCAATAGAGGATAGCTACAAACATTTAAAAGAACATGTTCAGATATGGGATGTCGCTGCAGAAAGACAAGTAGAAATATCAGGAAAAGACTCGGCAGAGTTAGTACAATTGATGACATGTCGGGATCTATCAAAATCTAAAATAGGCAGATGTTATTATTGTCCAATAATAGACGAAAATGGAAATTTAATTAATGACCCAGTTGTTTTAAAACTTGATGAAAATAAATGGTGGATATCAATAGCAGATTCGGATGTAATCTTTTTTGCCAAAGGCTTAGCATCAGGACACAAATTTGATGTTAAAATTGTAGAACCAGTAGTTGATATTATGGCAATACAAGGTCCAAAATCCTTTGCGTTAATGGAAAAAGTTTTTGGAAAAAAAATTACTGAGCTAAAATTCTTTGGGTTTGATTATTTTGATTTTGAAGGCACAAAGCACCTTATAGCTAGGTCAGGATGGTCTAAACAAGGAGGATATGAAGTATACGTTGAAAACACACAGTCAGGACAAAAATTGTATGACCATCTTTTTGAAGTTGGAAAAGAATTTAATGTAGGGCCAGGATGTCCGAATTTAATAGAGAGAATTGAGAGTGCACTGTTATCTTATGGTAATGACTTTGATAATAACGACAATCCATTTGAATGTGGTTTTGATCAATATGTTAGCTTAGATAGTGATATAAATTTTTTAGGAAAAGAAAAATTGAAAGAAATAAAATTAAAAGGACCCCAAAAAAAATTAAGGGGAGTTAAAATTGATATAAAAGAAATTAGTCTTACTGGATCAAAAAACATATATGATGAAAATAATAATGTAATTGGTGAATTAAGATCGGCTTGTTATTCACCTCATTTTCAAAAGGTTATAGGCATAGCAATGATAAAGAAATCCCACTGGGAAGCATCTCAAGGCTTTAAAATTCAAATAAACGATAATACCATTAATGGAAACGTTTGTGATTTACCCTTCATCTAGTATAAAAGTAAAATAATATCATGAATATAGCAATTGTAGGAGCCACAGGTAATGTTGGAAGAAAAATGCTCGAAGTATTAGAGCAGAAAAAAATTTCAATAGACCAATTATTTTTAGTTGCCTCTCCAAGGAGTGCTGGTCAAAAAGTAAATTTTAATGGTAAGGAGCATGAGATTTTTAACTTAGAGACTTATGATTTCTCAAAAGCTGAAATTACCTTTTTTGCAGCTGGTGGAAAAATATCAGAAAAATATGCAGAAAAAGCAGCAAAACATACTACAGTAATTGATAATTCTAGCTTTTTCAGAATGGATCAAGATGTACCTTTAATTGTTCCACAAGTGAATCCAGAAGCAATTAATGTTTTAAAAAAAAATATTATTGCTAATCCAAACTGTTCTACAGCACAATTAGTAATAGCTCTAAAACCCTTACATGATGAATTTAATATAAAAAGAGTAGTTATATCAACTTATCAATCCGTATCTGGTGGTGGTAAAGCATCAATGGATGAATTGATTGAACAAACTAAATTATCATTAGATAAAAAGAAAATAAATTCTAAAAATTTTACTAAACAAATTGCATTTAATGCAATTCCTCACATAGATGTTTTTGCAGATGATGGTTACACAAAAGAAGAATTAAAGATGGTTAACGAAACAAAAAAGATTTTAGATGACAAAATTGAGCTAACTGCAACATGCGTAAGAATTCCAGTGCTAGTTTCTCATGCTGAATCTGTAAATATTGAATTTGAAAAACCATTTAGCTTACAAACAATACACTCTTTATTAGATAGTGCAGAGGGATGTGAGGTGTATGATAAAAGAGAAGATGGAGGCTACATTACTCCTTTAGAGGCAGAAGGTAAAAATGAAACTTATATTTCCAGGATTAGAGAAGATAAAACAAAAAAAAATACACTCAATATGTGGATAGTATCAGATAATTTATTAAGAGGTGCTGCACTGAATGCAGTAGAAATAGCTGAGCTTTTAATTAGGAAGAATAATGGATAATAACAACCCTTTATCACCACACATTCAAATTTATAGATGGCACATATCTTCTTTGGTTTCTATTTCTCATAGGATTACAGGAATAGTTAATATATTTGCAATAACAGTAATTTGTTTGTGGATATTTTCTTTGTTGTTAGGAGAATCTAGCTACGATCTAACAAAATTATTTTTGCAATCTATTTTTGGAAAATTTATTATTATTTGTTTAACTTGGTCTTTTAGCTTTCAGGTATTGAGTGAAATAAGACATTTAGTAATGGATCTTGGTTATGGTTTTGAACTAAAGACCACAAAGATTACAGGTTTATTGGTAATTTTTGGATCTATTTTTTTTACAATTCTATTTTATCTATTAGGAAGGAATTTTATTTAAAATGAACTCTGTAACAAAAAAATGGCTGTTCATGAAAATTAGTTCAGTAATTTTAGTACCTTTAATGATTTGGTTTATTCTAAATTTAGTTTCAATTTTTGATAAAGATTATATTGAGGTTGTTAATTTCTTTACCACTCAACCATCTAAAATTTTAGTTTCTTTAACACTAGTATTTGCTTACTTTTTTTCTGCCCTAAGTATTAGCGAGGTATTTGAAGATTATATTCAGAATGAAAAAATCAAAAATGCCGCAAACAAAGTACTTAATATTTTTGCTATAATAATGCCAATTATAACAATAACTGTAATATTGAATTTAAACTAATGAGCTCATATAAAATAATAGACCATGAATACGATGTCATCGTACTTGGTGCCGGAGGATCAGGTCTAAGAGCTGCTGTTGGTTTAAGTGAAGCTGGTTTAAAGACAGCCTGCATTTCAAAAGTATTTCCAACAAGAAGTCATACCTCAGCTGCTCAAGGAGGAATTTCTGCATCTTTAGGGAATATGGGTGAAGATGATTGGCGTTGGCATATGTATGATACTGTTAAAGGTGCTGACTGGTTAGGTGACCAAGATAGTATTGAGTATCTTTGTAAAGAAGCTCCAGCTGCTGTTATAGAGTTAGAAAAATATGGAGTTCCATTTAGCAGAACTGATGATGGCAAAATTTACCAAAGACCTTTTGGTGGAATGACAAAAAATTATGGTAATGGAATTGTTCAAAGAACATGTGCAGCTGCAGATAGAACTGGACACGCAATACTTCATACTCTTTATGGACAAGCTTTAAAACATAACACTGAATTTTTTATTGAATATTTTGCTTTAGATTTATTAATGAAGGATGGTGAATGCAAAGGTCTTATTGCTTGGAATTTAAATGATGGAACAATTCATAGATTTAGAGCGCACAGCACAATAATTGCAACAGGGGGTTATGGAAAAGCTTATTATTCTGCAACTTCAGCACACACTTGTACCGGAGATGGAAATGCAATGGTTTTAAGAGCAGGCTTACCATTACAAGATATGGAATTTGTACAATTTCATCCAACAGGAATTTATGGACATGGAACTTTAATTTCTGAAGGTGTTAGAGGTGAAGGTGGCTATTTAGTTAATTCAAAAGGTGAAAGATTTATGGAGCGTTATGCACCAAAAGCTAAAGACTTAGCATCTAGAGATGTAGTAAGTAGATCTATGTCAATTGAGATTAATGAAGGAAGAGGTGTGGGTAAAGAACAGGATCATGTTCATTTACACTTAAGTCATTTAGACAAAAGTATTATTGAAAGTAGACTTCCAGGAATAACTGAAGCAGCAAGATTATTTGCTAATGTTGATGTAACCAAAGAGCCAATACCCGTAGTGCCCACTGTTCATTATAATATGGGAGGTATCCCAACAAACTATAAAGCTGAAGTATTAACAGGAAATGATTCTGAAACAGTTCCAGGATTAATGGCAATTGGTGAGGCTGCTTGTGTTTCTGTTCATGGAGCAAATAGATTGGGATCTAATTCTTTAATTGATTTAGTCGTATTTGGAAGAGCTGCAGCCAAGAGAGCTGCAGAACTTGTAAAACCAGGAACTCCACATGAAGATATAGGAGAGACTGAAACAGAAAAATGCATAGAAAGATTTGATAAATTAAGAAACTCTAATGGTGAAAATAGTACTGCAGAACTTAGACTTTCAATGCAAAAAACTATGCAATCAAAGTGTGCTGTTTTTAGAACAGAAAAAACTCTTAAAGAGGGCGTTGATAATATTAGAAAAGCATACGATGGAATGCAATCAATTTCTGTAAAAGATAAGTCACTTGTTTTTAACACTGATTTAGTAGAAACATTGGAGTTTGATAACTTGATAAGACAGGCAATTACAACAGTAGATTCTGCTTATAATAGACAAGAGAGTAGAGGTGCGCATGCAAGAGAAGATTTCCCAAAAAGAGATGATGAAAAATTTATGCAACACACTATTGCTTGGTGTAATGGAAAAGATACAAAAATTGGTTACAGACCAGTTACCAAAACAACTTTAACAAATGAAGTTCAATACTTTCCACCCCAAGAAAGAGTTTACTAGTGGTTCAAATAAACTTACCTAAAAATTCAGAAGTTCAAAAAGGTAATTATTACCAAGATAAAACTGGATCAAAAAATATTAGAAAAGTAAATGTTTACAGATGGGATCCTTCAAATGGAGAAAACCCAAGAGTAGATACTTATGAAGTAGATATGGATAATTGTCCTTCAAAAGTATTGGATATTTTAAATAAGATAAAAAATGAAATTGACCCATCTTTAGCTTATCGTAGATCTTGTGCACATGGTGTTTGTGGATCTTGTGCAATGAATATGGATGGTAAAAATGGTTTGGCATGCACAAAACCTCATTCAGAAATTGAAGGTGATATAAATATTTATCCATTACCTCATTTAAAAGTTAAAAAAGATTTAATTGGTGATTTAAGTGGATTATACAAACAGTATGAATCAATTGAGCCATGGTTGAAAACAAATACAAAAGTCGAAACTACAGAAATTATACAATCTAAAAAGGATAGGGAAAAATTAGATGGTGCATATGAATGTATAATGTGTGCGTGCTGCTCTACTTCTTGTCCAAGTTATTGGTGGAACGGTGATAAGTATTTAGGCCCTGCTGTTTTGCTTCAAGCTTATAGATGGATAGTTGATAGTAGAGACGATGAAAGAAAAGAGAGATTAAAAAAAGTAGCTGATGAGCTTAAACTTTATAGATGCCATACTATTATGAATTGTACTAATGCTTGCCCAAAGGGATTAAATCCAGCAAAAGCTATAGCTGAATTGAAAAAAATGTTAGCCACCGGCTAATTTTTAAATAAAGCCTTTTTCAAATTTTTTGATGCAGAAAGCATTAAAGGTAGAATCTTCTTTAAATCATCAATATTTTTTCGACTTTTTGCTGTGTGTGTAGATAAACAAAAACATAACTCATTTTTTGCATTCGTTATAGGTAAAGATAAGCCCACCATTCCATTAAACCATTCCTCATCATCAAATGCATAACCCTGTTTTTTTATTTTATTTAATTCTTTTTTAAATTGAGAAATTTCAGTAATAGTATTTTTTGCAGATGCAGGAGTTTTAATATTATTAAAAATTTCTAATGCATCTTCTTTTTTAATAGACGAAAGATAAAGTTTTCCAGAAGCTGAAGCATGTAAGGGTAAATGATCTCCAGCTTCCAGATTTAATTGCATTGGCCAATGAAACTCAATTCTATCAAAATATACAAGTTTGGTTCCAATAGGTACCGATAAGCTGACTGTTTCTTTTATATCTGCTGTAAGTTTTCTTAAATATGATCTTCTAAGAGTAAAGTTTGGTTCATAAGGTAAACTATGTAGGATTATATTTCTAATTTTAGGTCCAGGAATATATTTTTTTGAATTGCTGGCAATCAAAAATCTTTCATCACACAGAGTTCCTATATGTCTATAAATTGTTGCTAGAGGTATATCTAATTTATGAGCTATTTTTTTAGCAGTAAAATTTTCTGGATCTAGTAAAATTTCTTCTAAAATATTTAATATTCGCCTAGGCGAAGTTCTGCTGTTTATTTCACTCACAATTCTTAAATTTTTTTATTAAAAAAATTATGACAAGACAGGAATTGTAAACTCAGGACCACTATTGTCCTCAGACCAGGTTACAGTAGCAGTCTTTAATTTAGTATAAAATCTTACTCCTTCAGGGCCATGCATTGAATGATCTCCGAATAGTGACCGTTTCCAGCCCCCAAAACTATGGTAAGCAACTGGTACTGGGATTGGAACATTTACTCCTATCATTCCAATTTTTGCATTTTCAGTAAAATGTTTTGCTATCATTCCACTTTTGGTAAATACAGCAGCACCATTTCCTAACTCATGATCATTAACCAACTTTAAAGCTTCTTCATAAGTGTCAGTTGTCATCATACTTAAAACTGGACCAAAAATTTCTTCTTTATATATCTTCATATCTGGCTTTACATCTTCAAAAATAGTTGGACCCACAAAGTATCCATTTTCATAACCTTGAAGTTTCATATTTCTTCCATCAGAAAGTAATTTTGCACCTTCTTTTTCACCTGTATCGATGTATCCCATAACTTTTTCGTAATGAGCCTTGTTGTTTAATGGTCCAAAATCACTTTTTTCATCTGTGTAAGGGCCAACATTTAACTTTAAAGTTTCTTCTAATAATTTAGTTTTTAAATTTTCGGCTGTCTTCTTTCCAACACATACAGCAACAGAAATGGCCATACATCTTTCACCTGCAGATCCAAAAGCTGAACCTATAAGGGCATCAGTTGTTTTATTAACATCTGCATCAGGCATAACAACCATATGGTTTTTTGCACCACCAAGTGCTTGAACTCTTTTATTATTTTTTGTTCCTGTGTGGTAAACATATTCTGCAATTGGAGTTGAACCTACAAAACTAATCGCCTGAACATCTTTGTTTTCTAATAATGTATCAACAGATTCTTTATCACCGTTAACAACATTTAAAACTCCCACTGGTAAACCAGCTTCAATTGCTAACTCAGCAAGTCTCATTGGGCAACTTGGGTCTTTTTCAGACGGTTTTAATATAAAAGTATTTCCACACGCTATAGAAACTGGATACATCCACATGGGAACCATAGCTGGAAAATTAAATGGAGTAATACCAGCACAAACACCAAGAGGTTGACGCAAATTATATGAATCAACATTAGTACCAACATTTGCAGAATGATCTCCTTTTAAAGATTCTGTAATACCTGTAGCATACTCAACAACTTCAATTCCTCTTTGAATAGAACCTTTGGCATCAGGAATAGTTTTTCCGTGTTCTTTAGAAACCATTACAGCTATTTCTTCCATATTCTTAATTAATAAATCTTTGTATTTTGATAAAATTCTTGATCTAGTAATTGGAGTAGTTTTTGACCATTTTATAAATGCTTTAGCAGAACTTTCTATTGCCATTTCAACAGTAGCTTTGCTTGCCAATTCAACTTCTGCTATCTGCTCACCAATTGCAGGGTTAAAAATTGGACCTATTCTAGATTTACTATCGCTATATATTTTTCCGTCTATAAAATGACTTATTTTTTTCATGGAACTCCTTTTATATTTAATGCCAAGTTATACTAGCTTTTTTTTCTTTGCAATCACTTATTCCTTAAATGAGAAAAATATTATCATTTAAAAGCTTTGAGTTGTTGACTCTTAAAATTACATAGGTTTAGATTGCAACTTAAACCAATTAGATGGAAAGAGAGAGAGGCCGTTTGATTAAAAGAGAAAATGTTCGTGTTTGTATACCAAGATATCTACAAATTGGAAAAGGTAGTTTAAATGAACTACCTGAAATTATAAAAATTCTAGGATCTATTAAATCATTATTAATTGTAACTGATAAACAAATGGTGGCATTTGGTTATGTTAAAAAGTTACAAGAAGTTCTTAGTAAAGCTGGATTAAAGTCAGATGTATTTGATGATACAGTTCCTGACCCAACTGACACAGTAGTTCTAAAGGGCATTGAATTTTTAGAAAAATGTAAAAATGATGCGGTAATAGGATTTGGTGGAGGAAGCCCAATGGATACAGCAAAAGCAATAGCTGCAATGGCAAAATATAGCAAAAATATTCAAGATTATAAACCACCCTCAATGTTTGATAAAAAAGGCTTACCAATAATTGCTATACCAACAACGGCTGGAACAGGATCGGAAGTAACACATCATGCGGTAATTATTGACTCAAATAATAGTGAAAAAATTTCATGTAGAGGAGAAGGATTTGTTCCAATTGTTGCAATAGTTGATTACGATTTAACATTATCAAAACCTAGAAGGTTAACTATTGATAGTGCAATTGATACTTTAACTCACGGTATAGAAGCTTATGTGAGTAAAAAAGCTACATTATTTTCAGATAGAATGGCTCTAGACACGATAAGACTTGTTATGAAAAATATATATGCTGTGGATAAAGATCCTAAGGATTTGAAAGCCAGAGAAGGACTAATGCTTGCAGCAACATTAGGAGGTTTGGCATTTTCTAATGCATCCATATGTTTAGTGCATGGAATGAGCAGACCATTAGGCAGTAATTTTAAAGTTCCGCATGGATTAAGTAATGCAATGCTATTACCAGATATAACAAAATTTTCAATCAACCAAGCTAAAAGTAGATATGCAGATTGTAGTCGTGCAGGTGAATTTGCCTTACCTGAAGATAGTGATGATGTTGCTTGTGAAAAATTAATTAAAGGTTTGTATAAAATTAATAAAGATTTTGAAGTCCCATCAATGAAAGACTTTGGAATTAATGAAAAAAATTTTGAGGATGAGTTAAAAAATATGGCAACTGATGCAGAAAATTCAGGAGCTCCAAACCTCAATCCAAGAGTGCCTTCTGTAAATGAGATGATCGATCTTTACAGACAAGCATGGAGAGCATCTTAATATGAGTTGGAGATGCTGTTCGTTAAGAAGAAACAACTTAAAAAATAACAGAGAGGGAAATATGAAAAACAATAAATCAAAATCTCTAATAAATTCGTTTATTAGTGTTTTTGCTGTTTTTGCTCTAATGATGACTTTTTCATTTCAGCAAGTTAGTGCAGCAGAAAAAATTAGATGGAAAGTACAGTCTACTTTCAATACTGGTTGGCCAGCACTTGGAGATCCAATTGCTCGTCTAGCAGATACTTTGGATAAAGCTACAGACGGAAGAATACAGCTAAAGGTTTATGAGCCTGGAAAAATTCTTCCTCCTTTAGAAATTTCACCGTCAATTAGTAAAGGTGATTTGCCTGCAGCTTACAACTATATGGCTTATGACCAAGGTAGAATTCCAGCAGCCGTTTTATTTGCAGCGGTACCGTTTGGAATGGAACCATGGGAATATGCTGCGTGGTGGTTTGAAGGAGAAGGTTCAAAACTAGCAAATGATATTTATAATAAGCAAAATATCAAAGTGTTGCTATGTAGTACAATTGGACCCGAAACTGCTGGTTGGTATAGAAACCCAATTACAAGTCTAGATGATCTTAAAGGTTTAAAGATTCGTTTCTCAGGTTTAGGGGGAATGGTTTTAAATGAAATAGGAGCATCTGCAACATTGATGGCTGGTGGTGAAATTTTTGCTGCTCTAGAAAAAGGAACTCTAGATGCAACAGAATATTCAATGCCTGCAATTGATGAAGTGCTTGGTTTTCACAAGATTACTAAGTTCAACCTATTTCCAGGTTGGCACCAAGTATCAACATCTACTCACTTTATGGTCAATTTAGACTTATGGAATAAAATAGGTCCAGCTGACCAAGCATTGTTTGAGATGGCTTGTACAGCAGCGGCTATGAGAGCCATTACTACTGGTGAATTTTTACAAGGAAAACAAATTGCAAGTTTCCCTTCTAAAGGTGTAACAGCTGCTAGATTACCTGATAGCGTATTGAGAGAACTTCAAAAAGTTAGTGCAAAAGTTATGGCAGAACAATCTGCTAAAGATGCTGACTTCAAAAAAGTTTGGAACTCTCAACAAGCATTTATGAAAGAGTATGATGTTTGGCAAAAATGGGGTTATTTACCTAGAAACTTTTAGTATTTAATACTTTAAAAGTTTATAATAAAGTTAAAAAGCAGTCGGTTTACCGGCTGCTTTTCTTTTTAATAAAAACAGATTTTTATGGCAAATGATTTCACAAAAATAGAAAATAGCTTAGACAAAAAGCTTCAACTAAAACATTTGCCTATTACAAAAAAAATAGATGGGTTTATAAATAGTGTAGGTGAAATATTTAATTGGATATGGGTTGTTTTAGTTGCTGTAATTATTCTTAATGTAATTCTTAGATATGTATTTAAGAGTGGCATGATTGAGTTAGAAGAACTGCAATGGCACCTTTATGCTGTGGGTTGGTTAGTTGGCCTGTCATCTACATACGTGGTAGATTTACATGTTAGAGTGGACGTTTTGACTGACAAAATGGCTTATAAAAGAAGGTTATGGTTTGAATTTTTTGGAATACTTTTATTGTTTTTACCGTTTATCATTTTAGTACTTATTTATTCAGTTCCATTTTTTGAGCTATCATGGGAAACAAATGAGAGATCTACTTCCGCAAATGGATTACCTGCAAGATGGATTGTAAAAGGCTTTCTGGTATTTAGTTTCTTTTTATTATTATTAGCTGGATTATCAAGAATAACTAGGGTTCTAGCAACTATACGATCAGGGTTTGAAAAATTAAAATAGATGGAATTAATTTCAGAATACTACATGTCCATATTGCTCTTTTTGAGTTTCATAATTTTAATTTTTATTGGTTTTCCTGTTGCGTGGACTATGGGAGGTCTAGCGGTATTATTTACTTTAATTGCAATGCTGTCTGATAATTATTTGGATACTTTTTTTGGAGTTGATTGGAAATTTTCTTCAATGGTAGTTTATAGATTGTATGGTGTTATGGCAAACTGGGTACTAGTTGCCCTTCCGATGTTTATTTTTATGGGAATAATGATGGATAAATCCGGAATTGCAGAAGACCTCATGACAGACTTAGCAAAATTATTTGGTCGTATGAGAGGTGGACTGGCGATAGCAGTTGTTTTTATTGGAGTATTATTAGCAGCCTCAACAGGAATTATAGGAGCATCTGTTGTTTTACTTACAATTTTAGGAGTTCCTTTAATGTTAAAAAATAATTATAACCCAGATCTTGCATGTGGAGTTGTTTGTGCAACTGGGACACTTGGAATTTTAATACCTCCTAGCATTATGCTTGTAATTATGGGTGATCAGGTAAGAATTTCTGTAGGTGATTTATTTATGGGAGCTGTATTTCCTGGTTTGATGCTTGGTTTATTATATACAATTTTTATTGTTGCTTATGCTTACTTAAAGCCAAAAGTTGCACCAGCTCCTAAAAGTGCAGAGCCTGTTTCTTTAGATATAATTTTAAGAGTATTTAAATCAATTATACCACCAGCTTTATTAATAATAGCAGTTTTAGGAAGTATTTTTATGGGGATAGCAACCCCAACAGAGGCATCAGGAGTAGGTGCGCTAGGTGCATCTATTTTAGCTCTAATAAGAGGAAGACTTTCTTTAAAGGATTTAAAAAGTGTAATTAGAAAAACTACTCATACAACATCATATATATTTGCATTATTTGTGGGAGCAACAATGTTTGCTTTAGTTTTAAGAGGACTGGGTGGAGATGAATTAATAGAAGGTGCCTTAAAAGGATTGCCTTATGGTCCAAATGGAGTTGTGATAGTTGTATTGTGTATTGCTTTTATACTAGGCTTCTTTTTAGACTGGATAGAGATTACATTAATTCTATTACCTTTTTTAGCCCCAGTTATGGTTGACCTTGGTGTTGATATGGTATGGTTTATAGTTATGTTTGCAGTTGTTCTACAAACTTCTTTTATAACTCCACCAGTTGGCTTTGCTTTATTTTATATGAAAGGTGTAGCTCCTCAAGGAATAACAATACAAAACATCTATAGAGGAATAATTCCATTTGTTATTTTACAAGCAATAGCAGTGGTAATTGTTTTTAATTTCCCTCAAATCGTTACATGGCTTCCAAAAGTAGCCTATGGTCCATAAAAGTTTAATATATAATTTATGAAAAAGATAATTTTATTAATCACTATATCATTTTTAGTAAGCTCTTTTAGTTTCGCCAGTGCTAATTCTAATACTTCTTTAAAAGATTATTTAGATAAAAAAGATATAGAAAATACCACAACCCAAATTTATTTATTGAATAGATGTAGTGCAATTTATGCTTATGCATCTGGTATTATTTTAAAAACAGATGCTCTAAGCTCTAAAAATTTTATTGAGATATCAAATAGTCTTTTATTTAAGTCGGTAGAATTAATGGTCATCGATGAAGAAAAAAAATTAGAAGAAGCTCAAAAAAAAGCTGAAGAAAATAGAAAACAGATATTCAATAATTACATAACTGATGGTAAAAAAAATTGGGAAAAGAATAAATCACATTTTAAAGGGTCATATATCGCTGATGACATGGCTATCTGTTCTAAACTTACTGAAGATAAATAGATAATAATTTAAAATTCTGTTGAATATTCATTAATTATCAATAAAAGATACTCGTATATATGAAAAAAAAGATTTCTTTAATAGGTGCGGGTCAAATTGGTGGCACTTTAGCACATTTAATTGGTACTAAAGAAGTAGCTGATGAGGTGGTACTTTTTGATGTTGCAAGTGGCGTAGCTAAAGGAAAAGCTTTAGATATAGCGCAATCTTCTTCTGTTGATGGTTTTAATGTAAAATTTTCAGGTACAGATAATTATGAAGATATAAAAGATTCAGATGTAATAATAATCACTGCGGGTGTACCAAGAAAACCAGGAATGAGCAGAGATGATTTATTAGGTATTAATTTAAAAATTATTAAACAAGTAGCAGAAGGTATTAAAAAAAATGCACCTAATGCATTTGTAATATGTATTACAAATCCACTAGACGTTATGGTGATGGCCTTTCAAAAATTTTCAGGGTTACCAGCAAACAAAGTAGTTGGAATGGCAGGAATTTTAGACAGCTCAAGATTTAAATTATTTTTATCTCTAGAGTTAAATGTTCCTGTAAAAGAAATTGAAGCAATGGTTATGGGAGGTCATGGAGATACAATGGTTCCTTTACCAAGATTTACAAAAGTTTTAGGTAAACCATTATTAGACTTAGTCAAAGAAGGAAAAATATCCTCAGAAAGACTAGAAGAAATTAATCAAAGAACTAGAGATGGAGGCGCTGAGATCGTTAAATATCTAGAAAAAGGTTCTGCATTTTATGCACCAGCAGCTTCAGGAGTGCAAATGGCAGAAGCATATTTAAAAGATGAAAAAAAATTACTTCCATGTGCAGTTCATTTAAATGGTGAATATGGAGTTAGCAATGTTTATGCTGGTGTACCAGTAATAATTGGTAAAGATGGTGTTGAAAAAATAGAGCAAATAGATTTGGATGAAAAAGAAAAAAAAGAATTTATGCACTCAATAGATGCTGTGAAAGCATTATGGGAAGCTGCATCTAAAATAGATCCAGATCTTTCTAAATAATAATGAATATCCACGAGCATCAAGCCAAAAAAATTTTAAAAAAATATGGAGCGGTAGTTCCTGAAGGAGTTTTTGCTTTTACAGTTGATGAGTTGATTGAAAAAGCAAAATCATTAAAAACAGAAAAGTTTGTATTAAAAGCACAAATCCATGCTGGTGGAAGAGGTAAAGCGGGAGGTGTAAAAATTTTAGATACTATTGAAGAATTAAGCGTTGCTGCAAAAGAATTATTGGGAAAAACACTTGTAACACACCAAACTGGCCCTGAAGGCAGAGAGGTAAAAAGATTATATGTGGAGGTATCTTCCAATATAGATAAAGAATTTTATTTATCCTGCTTAATTGACAGAGCAAGTTCAAAAATTGTATTTATTTCCAGCGATCAAGGTGGAATGGACATTGAAGAAGTTGCAGAAAAAACTCCAGAAAAAATTATAACAACTAAAATAGATATTACTGATGAAATTTCTGATGCTGACTGTGAAAAAATAATTAAAATTTATAGTTTAACTGATGATGCTAAAAAACAAGCAATAGCGCTAATTAAATCAGTATATAAGATGTTTCTAGGCACGGATGCTAATATGGTTGAAGTTAACCCGCTAATATTAACTAAAGAAAAAAATATAATCTGCTTAGACGCAAAGGTTAATTTTGATTCTAATGCATTATTTAGACATCCTGAAATAATCGAGCTTAGGGATTTAAATGAAGAAGATCCAGCAGAAATAGAAGCGAGCAAACATGATCTTGCTTATATAAAATTAGATGGCAGTATTGGTTGTATGGTTAATGGAGCAGGTCTTGCAATGGCAACAATGGATATAATTAAATTATATGGTGAAGAGCCAGCAAATTTTCTAGATGTTGGTGGTGGAGCTTCAAAAGAAAAAGTTTCTGCTGCGTTAAAAATAATTCTTTCAGATAAAAACGTTAAAGGCATATTAATAAACATTTTTGGCGGAATAATGAGATGTGATGTTCTTGCTCAAGGTGTTGTTGATGCTGCTAAAGAGATAAATATAAGTGTTCCATTAGTAGTTAGACTTGCGGGAACAAACTTTAAAGAAGGAAAAGAAATTTTAGATAACTCGGGACTAAAATTAATTTCAGCAGAAAATTTGGATGATGCTGCAAAAAAAATAGTTAAGGCTATAAAATAGAATGTCAGTTTTAATTAATAAAAACACCAAAGTTATATGCCAAGGTTTTACAGGTACACATGGTACTTTTCATTCTGAACAAGCATTAAAATACGGGACAAATCTTGTGGGTGGAGTTACTCCAAAAAAGGGAGGGCAAAAACATCTTGACCGTCCAGTATTTAATACTGTTGCTGAAGCAAAACAAGAAGTTGGTGCTGATGCAACTATGATTTATGTGCCAGCAAAATTTGCAGCAGCAGCTATTATAGAAGCAATTGATGCATCCATTGAGCTTATAGTTTGTATTACCGAAGGTGTACCAATTCAAGATATGCTTCGTGTAAAACAAAAGCTAAATAATTCAAAAAGCAGATTGATAGGACCTAATTGTCCTGGAATAATTACTCCTGATGAATGTAAGATTGGAATTATGCCTGGAAACATTCACAAGAAAGGTTCTGTTGGAATTGTTTCAAGATCTGGAACTTTAACTTATGAGGCAGTTGCACAAACAACTGAAAACGGATTAGGACAATCTACTTGTATAGGTATTGGTGGAGATCCAATAAATGGAACAAACTTTATTGATTGTTTAGATTTATTTTTAAATGATGATGAGACAGAATCTATTCTTATGATAGGAGAAATTGGTGGGTCTGCAGAGGAAGAAGCAGCTGAATTTGTTAAAAACCACAAAATAAAAAAGCCTATGGTTGGATTTGTAGCTGGAATAACAGCACCTCCTGGAAGAACTATGGGGCATGCTGGAGCCATCATCTCAGGTGGTAAGGGTGGAGCAGAGGATAAGATTAAAAAAATGGAAGAATGTGGGATTACAATTGCAAAATCACCATCTGAATTAGGCAAAACATTATTTAATAAATTATCTAATTGAAAATTATTTATCTGATATTATATCAATAAAATAGATGTCATCATCAAAAAATCTCGAATTCGAAAAAACGTCGTTTCTCAGCAAGTCTAACAGTGCATTTATAGAGCAAATGTATTTAAAGTTTATAAATAAAGACAAAGATCTCCCTGAAAGTTGGCAGCATTACTTTGAGGGTATAGGTGAAGATTTAAGTATGATTGCCAAGGAAATTAATGGACCATCATGGGGTATAAAACAAAAAATTGATATTGATGAAATTGAAAAAAAAATTGAAGAAGATGAAAAAAAACTTTCTAATGGAAGCAATGATGCAAAAGTTAATTCAAAAGATTTAATCAAAAGCAATCTTAATTCAATTAGAGCTGTTGCATTAATTAGAGCCTATAGACAAAGGGGACATTTATTAGCAAAACTTGACCCACTTGGAATGATGAAAACGGAATATTTAGAAGAATTACATCCTGAATATTATGGGTTCAAAAAAGAAAATTATAATGAGAAAATTTATTTAGATGGTGTAATAAATAAAGAGCATTCTACTGTAAAAGAAATATTAAGTTTTTTAAACAAAACTTATTGTGGGCCAATTGGTTATGAATATATGCATATATCAAACCCAACTGAAAGAAAATGGCTTAGAGATAGAATTGAGCAGGATGAAAACTCTCTTCAATTTACAAAGAATGGTAAAGAAGCTATTTTAAATAAACTTATTCAAGCTGAAGGATTTGAAAAATTTTTACATAAAAAATATGTTGGTACAAAAAGATTTGGACTAGATGGAGGAGAAAGCTTAATCCCTGCTTTAGAGCAAATTATTAAAATTGCCGGTCAATCAGAAGCTAAAGAAGTTAAAATTGGAATGTCTCACAGAGGTAGGCTCAATGTGTTAGCAAACGTTTTACAAAAATCATACAAAAGAATATTTAATGAATTTGCTGGAGACGTTCAAACAACAGGAGAAGAAGGAGCGGGAGACGTAAAATATCATTTAGGAGCATCATCAAATAGAGAGTTTGATGGCAATTCTGTGCATGTTAGTCTTACAGATAACCCTTCACATTTAGAAGCAGTCAACCCTGTGGTACTTGGACAAACTAGAGGAAAACAATTTTTTCATGAAGATAAAGAAAGAAATAAAGTTTTGCCTATTTTAATACATGGTGATGCAGCATTTGCAGGCCAAGGTGTTGTGGCTGAATGTTTTGCCATGTCTGGCTTACCAGGCCATAATACAGGTGGAACAATTCATTTCATTGTTAATAATCAAATAGGTTTTACTACAAGCCCAAGGTTTGCAAGATCATCACCATATCCATCAGATGTTGCAAAAATGGTAGATGCCCCAATACTTCATGTAAACGGTGATGACCCAGAAGCAGTTGTTTATGCGACTAGAATTGCAACGGAATTTAGATTAAAATTTAACAGAGACGTTGTTGTTGATATAATCTGTTACAGAAGGTTTGGCCATAATGAAGGAGATGAACCTTCATTTACTCAGCCACTAATGTATAAAAAAATTAGATCACACCCTACACCAGTAGAAGTGTATGGAAGCAAATTAGTAAATGAAAATACACTTTCAGAAGATGAGCTTAAAAATTTTAAATCTGACTTTAAAAATTTGCTTGATGATCAATACAAAAATGCGAAAGATTATAAACCAAAAATTGAATGGTATGAGGGAAGTTGGTCAAGATATAAACCAGAAAAAGGAAAAGATAAAAGAGGCGTAAGTGGTTTTGACCAAAAAAAACTTTTAGAAATTTCAGAAAAGATTAACTCAACACCAGAGGAATTAAACTTACACAAAACTATAATTAAAATTTTAAATACTAGAAGAGCATCAGTATCAAATGGAAAAGGTATAGATTGGTCAACAGCTGAAGCTTTGGCATTTGGCTCATTACTAGAAGAAGGTTATCCAGTAAGATTAGTTGGACAAGATTCAGGAAGAGGAACGTTTAGTCAAAGACACTCAGTTCTAAGAAATCAAGAAGATAACTCCAGATATATACCTTTAAATAATATTTCAAAAAATCAAATGAGATACGAAATAGTAGATAGTTTTTTATCAGAATTAGCAGTTTTAGGTTTTGAATATGGTTATAGTTTAGTTCAGCCAAACACTCTAACAATGTGGGAAGCACAATTTGGTGATTTTGCAAATGGCGCACAAGTAGTAATAGATCAATTTATTGCATCAGGAGAAAGAAAATGGACAAGGGCATCTGGGTTAGTAATGCTTCTGCCTCATGGTTATGAAGGTCAAGGACCAGAACACTCTTCAGCAAGACTAGAAAGGTTTTTACAACTATGTGCTAATGATAATATGCAGATAGTAAATTGCACAACACCAGCAAACTACTTTCATGCTTTGAGACGTCAAATGCATAGAGAGTTTAGAAAACCTCTAATAATTATGACACCAAAATCTTTATTAAGAAACAAGCATTGTGTTTCAAATATAGAAGACTTTGGTAAAGATACATTTTTCCACAGAATTTTATGGGATCATGCACTAGATGAAGAAAATGGATTTATAAAATTAAAAGAAAGCTCAAAAATTAAAAAAGTAATTCTATGTTCAGGAAAAGTTTATTTTGATCTACTAGAAGCGAGAGAAAAACTTAAGAAAGATGATGTAGTGTTGTACAGAGTTGAACAGCTTTATCCTTTTCCAGTAAAAAGTTTAGTTAGAGAAATCAAAAAGTATGCAAAAAATGCTAAATTTTATTGGTGCCAGGAAGAACCAAAAAATATGGGAGCATGGTTTTCCGTAAGGGACTATATACAATGGACATTAGAAACTATTAACGCTAATAATAAGGAAATTTCTTATATAGGAAGAAGTCCAGACGCATCTCCTGCAACAGGGTTTGCAAAAAGACATATTTCACAACAGCAAGAAATTATTAACAAGGTTTTTGAATAAAAATGAGTGAAAAAATTTTAGTACCGGTCTTGGGTGAGAGCATAACAGAAGCGACTGTTGCAAAATGGCTTAAGAAAGAGGGTGATTCAGTTGCAGCAGATGAGGCAATTGTAGAGCTAGAAACTGACAAAGTTAATTTAGAAGTTCCATCTCCGATAGATGGAGTTTTATCTGCAATAAATTCAAAAGATGGTGAAACAGTAGAAGTAGGAGCTCTTCTTGGTACAATAAGTCAAAATGGAACTCAACCATCTGAAAAAAAAATAATTACAAAAATTGAACCTAAAAGAACTGAAAATAATGTAGTTAATTTAGAAATTAAAAAAGAAGTTCCTAAAATTTTTAAAGAACCTGAAGAGGAAGAACCTTTAATATTAACCAATGAGGTTAAAGAAGAGAAAGCTGATTCTTCAAATCAAAACAATGAAGTACTTTCACCAGCAGTAAGAAAAATTGTAGTTGAAAATAAAATTGATTTAAAAAAAGTTAGTGGCTCTGGTAAAGAGGGTAGAATCCTTAAAGGTGACTTAATTAGTATGATGGGAGAAAATCCACAGCCGTCAGAAAGAAAAATTAAATATGGTCAAGAAGAGAGAATTAAGATGTCCAGGCTTAGACAGACAATTGCAAAAAGATTAAAACAAGCACAAGAAAATGCAGCATTATTAACTACCTTTAATGAAGTTGATATGACTGGCATAATGGAAATGAGAAAAGAGAACCAGGAAGATTTTCAAAGTAGATATGGCATTAAATTAGGGTTCATGTCATTTTTTGTAAAAGCATGTGTTGCTGCACTAAAAATGTATCCATCAGTTAATGCTGAAATTGATGGAGATGAAATTATTTATAAAAACTATTATAACATGAGTTTTGCAGTAGGAACGGAAAAGGGATTAGTAGTACCAGTATTAAGAGATGCTGATCAATTATCATTTGCTGATATTGAAAAAAATATTAAAACTATTTCTGAAAAAGCAAGAGATGGAAAAATAACCATAGAAGACCTTCAAGGTGGAACCTTTACAATTAGTAATGGTGGAGTTTATGGCTCAATGTTGTCTACCCCAATATTAAATTTACCTCAATCTGGTGTGTTAGGTATGCATAATATAGTCGAAAGACCAATAGTAGTTGATGGTGAGATTAAAATTAGACCCATTATGTATCTTGCCTTATCTTATGATCACAGAATTATAGATGGAAAAGAGTCAGTATCGTTCTTAAAAATGGTTAAAGAAAACTTAGAGGATCCAAGAAGGTTATTTTTAAATATTTAAATGTCAGATAAATTTCAAGCAGTTGTAATAGGTGGTGGTCCAGGAGGTTATGTGTGTGCAATAAGATTAGCACAATTGGGGCTTAAAACTGCATGTATAGAATCAAGAGGTTCATTAGGTGGAACCTGTTTAAATGTTGGGTGTATACCTTCTAAAAACTTATTAAACATTTCTGAAAATTATCATAAGGCGCAAAATTTTTCTAAACTTGGCATAGAGGTGGGTGAAGTGAAACTTAATCTTCAAAAAATGATGCAAAATAAGGATAAAGCAGTAACAATTTTGACTAAAGGTGTAGAATTTTTATTTAAGAAAAATAAAGTCACTTACTTTAAGGGTACAGGAAGCTTTAAATCTGCAAATAAAATTTCAATATTAGATGATCAAAAAAAAGAAACTATAATTGAAACAGATAAAACAGTTATTAGCACTGGGTCAGTTCCAGTTGCATTACCAGGTATTGAATTTGATGAAAAAATAATTGTATCTTCAACAGGAGCATTAACTTTAGAAACTGTGCCAAAAAAAATGGTTGTAGTTGGTGGTGGTTATATAGGGTTGGAGATGGGATCTGTTTGGTCTAGATTAGGTGCTGAGGTTCATGTGGTTGAATTTTTAGAGCATATTACTCCTGGTATGGATAGAGAAATATCTACAGAGTTTATGAAAATATTAAAGAAACAAGGAATTAATTTTCATATGCAGACAAAAGTAGAAGGAATTAAAAAAAATGCTAATGGTGCTATAGTTTCAACATCAGATAAAGATGGAAAAAAAGCAGATTTTGATTGTGATGTAGTTCTTATATCTGTTGGTAGAAAACCTAATACAACTAACTTAAATTTAGAAGCAATTGGTGTTGAATTAGATGAAAAGAAAAGAATTAAAACTGACAAAACATTTCAAACAAATGTTGAGAATGTATATGCTATTGGAGATGTAATTGATGGACCGATGCTTGCTCACAAAGCTGAGGACGAAGGTATTGCAGTTGCAGAAAATATTGCAGGACAATCAGGACATGTTAATTATGATATTATTCCTGGAGTTGTTTATACAACACCAGAGGTTGCTTCAATTGGAAAAACAGAAGAACAATTAAAAGAAGCAAATACTAAATATAAAATTGGTAAATTTTCATTTATGGCAAATTCAAGAGCTAAAGCAATTGATGAAGCAGAAGGTTTTGTGAAAATCTTAGCTGATGAAAAAACAGATAGAGTTTTAGGAGCACATATTATTGGACCTCATGCAGGTGAATTAATTGGAGAAATTGGAGTAGCAATGGAGTTTGGTGCTAGCGCTGAGGATATTGCAAGAACGTGTCATGCGCATCCAACATTCTCAGAAGCTGTAAAAGAAGCAGCTTTATCAGTAGATAAAAGAGCAATACACTCTTAAAGTATTTTCATATTATAAAAATATGAAAGTACCGATTCTTATACCAAATATTTTTAATCATCCATTTACCTATAATTCAGATTTAAATTTAAAAGTTGGAGACTACGTGGCAGTGCCTTTTGGAAAGTCAGAGGTGACTGGAGTTGTATGGGATGATTTTGAAAAAAAAACAAACAAAAATTTTGCTATTAAAAAAGTTTTAAGAAAATTAGATGTTCCACCCTTAAAGAAAAATACAATTAAATTCTTAAATTGGTTTTCTGAATACAATATGACCCCTAAAGGTATGGCATTAAAATTGTTATTATTAAGTAGTGGCGCCATAGAAAAGTTACCAATTGAAGCTTATGAGCCATTCAAAATTGATATCAAAGAAAATGAAATAAAACTTTCTAAAGAGCAAAGAGATTCATTAAAAAAAATGAATGTATTAAATCAAAAATTTAGAGTTCATGTTTTACAAGGTACTACAGGCTCAGGTAAAACAATGGTCTATTTTGAAGCTTTAAAAGAGATAATTAATAAGGGTTTTCAGGGGTTAATTCTATTACCAGAAATCGGATTAACAGGACAATTTCAAAATAAATTTATAGAATTTTTTGGTTTCAAGCCTGCTGTGTGGCACTCAGGTATTACAAAAAAAAATAAAGAAATTATTTGGAGTGGAATAGCAAATGATAAAATTAAAGTTGTAATTGGTGCTCGATCTTCATTATTTTTACCTTTTAAAAAACTAGGATTAATCATTGTTGATGAAGAACATGATCAATCTTATAAGCAAGATGAGGGAGTAACTTATAACGCAAGAGATATGGCAATTTCTAGAGCATCCTTTGAAAATATTCCAATCAATTTAATAACAGCCGTACCCTCTATTGAAACTTATGACAATATTAAAAAAGGCAAATATAGTTTATCAAAACTTGATCAAAGATATTTAAATGCATCTTTACCAAAATATGAAATAATTAATCTAAATAATTCCAAACTCGAATCTCAATCTTGGATAGCTAAAGAAACAATCGAGAAAGTAAAATTTCATCTTGAAAAAAAAGATCAAGTATTATTTTTTTTAAATAGAAGAGGATTTTCACCCCATGTTTTATGTAAAAAATGTTTTACTAGTTATTCATGTCCAAATTGTTCAATAAATTTAGTTTATCACAAAAACAAACAAAATTTATTATGTCACTACTGTGGATACAAAACTTTACTAAATAGGGACTGCTCAAAAGAAGGAAAATGTGATTTTATTTTTAGTGGGCCTGGAGTTGAAAGGATATCAGAAGAAGTAAAAAAAATTTTTCCCACCAAGGAAACAACTATATTTTCTAGCGATACAATGAATAAAAAAAGTTCAGCAGATGTTTTAGAAAAAATTATAGATAATAAAATTCAAATTTTAATTGGAACTCAATTAATTTCTAAAGGATTTCACTTTCCAAGTTTAAATTGTATTGTTGTTGTTGATATCGATTTATCATCACAAGGTCACGACCTAAGAGGTGCTGAAAAGAATTTACAATTATATCATCAACTTTCAGGTAGAGCAGGAAGAACAGGAAAGCCAGCAACTGTTTATTTTCAAACTTATAATTTAGATACCAAAATGATAACAGACATTACCAATAAAGATCCTGATATTTTTTTAGATAAAGAACTTGAAATTAGAAGGGAAAATAACCTTCCACCGTTTCAAAGATTTATTGCCTTAATAATTACCGGTAATAATGAAAGAGAACTTGAAAAAGAGGCTTATAAATTTAAAAGTTTTATAGAAAGTGCTGTTGATGGTAGAGTGCTTGGTCCTGTAAATGCACCTATATTTAGATTAAAAAGAAGGTTTAGAGTAAGACTTTTGATCAGGGGTCGAAAATCTCTCAAGGTTCAAAATTCCCTTTCAAAAGTCATTGAAAAATTCAAATTTCCAGCTGGAATGAAACTAACGGTTGATGTTGACCCAATAAACTTCAATTAACAAAGAAAAAACAAGACTTTTAGACAATGTGTGACTTGAAGAGCTAGGAGTCATATGTTAATTAAAACAAAATTTTAATAAATCTTCTAATATTTATAAGGAACAATAAATTGAGCAAAAATAAAGGTTTTTCTGAAACATCAGCAGGTAGATATTCCCTGGCACTTTATGAATTAGCTGTAGAAGCTAATAATTTGAGTGAGATCGAGGTTCATTCTGCTTCAATTATTAATTTAATTACTTCAAGTGAAGATTTTAAATCTTTAATCAAGGATCCAACGAATAACAAAGAAGACCAATTAAATGCTCTAAGTAAAATTTCAGAACAATATAAATTGAATGAATTATTAACTAAATTTTTAAGCTTTCTAATATCTAAAAGAAGATTCTTTTATGTGGATAAAATTCTAAAAAGCTTTGTTGAGACATGTTCAGTCAAAAGAGGTGAATTAAAAGCAGAATTAACTTCTGCAAAAGATCTTACTGAAAATGAAATTAACAATATAAAAGAAGAATTGACTAAAAACTTTAGTTCAAAAATAAAATTAAACTACAAACACGATGCAAGTTTAATTGGGGGTTTGATTGTGCAAGTCGGAAGCACAATGGTGGACACTTCCATTAAAAATAAATTACAACAAATCGAAAATAGGATGATAGAGGCATAAATGGATATAAACCCATCAGAAGTAACAAAGATATTAAAAGAGCAAATTAAAAAATTTGGCGATAAAGCAGAAGTGACTGAGGTTGGTCAAGTTTTGTCAGTAGGAGATGGTATTGCTAGAGTGTACGGATTAGACAATGTTCAAGCTGGAGAGATGGTAGAATTTTCTGATGGATCAAAAGGAATGGCTCTAAACTTAGAAAGTGAAAATGTTGGAGTTGTAATTTTCGGAGACGATAGAAAAATTAAAGAAGGTGACGTTGTTAAAAGAACAGGAAGTATTGTTGATACACCTGTTGGAAAAGAATTATTAGGAAGAGTTGTTGATGGATTAGGAAATCCAATTGATGGCAAAGGTGCTTTAGATAAAGCAACTAAAAGAAGTAGAGTTGAAGTAAAAGCTCCTGGAATTATTCCAAGACAATCTGTTAGTGAACCAATGCAAACAGGCTTAAAATCAATTGACAGTCTAGTTCCAGTTGGAAGAGGACAGCGTGAATTAATTATTGGGGATAGACAAACTGGAAAAACTGCAGTTGCTATCGATGCGATCATTAACCAGAAAAAAATAAATGAATCTGGTGATGAGAAGCAAAAACTTTATTGTATCTATGTTGCTATAGGTCAAAAAAGATCTACCGTTAGACAAATTCAAAAAACTTTAGAAGAAGCTGGTGCAATGGAATATACAACAATTGTTGCTGCTACTGCTTCAGATGCAGCGCCGCTTCAGTTTTTAGCACCATATACAGGCTGTACTATGGGTGAATATTATAGAGATAATGGTATGCATGCATTAATCATTTATGACGATTTATCTAAACAGGCTGTAGCTTATAGACAAATGTCACTTTTATTAAGAAGACCTCCAGGAAGAGAAGCTTATCCGGGAGATGTATTTTATTTACACAGCAGATTACTTGAGAGAGCAGCCAAGCTTAGTGATGAGCATGGTGGAGGTTCGTTAACCGCTCTTCCTATAATTGAAACGCAAGGTGGAGACGTATCTGCTTTTATTCCAACTAACGTTATTTCAATTACGGATGGTCAAATATTTCTTGAAACAGAATTATTTAACCAAGGAATTAGACCAGCGATTAACGTAGGTCTATCAGTTTCTAGAGTTGGATCTGCAGCACAAACAAAAGCAATGAAAAAAGTTTCTGGTTCAATGAAGCTAGAGCTTGCTCAATATAGAGAGATGGCTGCCTTTGCACAATTTGGATCTGATTTAGATGCATCTACACAAAAACTTTTAAATAGAGGTTCAAAACTAACTGAACTTTTAAAACAAAAACAATATTCCCCTATGACAGTTGCTGAACAAGTAATTTCAGTTTTCTGTGGAGTTAAAGGTTATTTGGATGATGTGGAACTTAAAGATATTGCTGAGTTCGAATCTAAGATTATTGAAAAATGTAAATCTGAAAAACCAGAAATTTTAGAATCTGTTTTAAGTTCAGGTAAGCTTGAAGAAGATACTGAAAAATCATTAGTTGATACTATCATGGAACTTAAGAAGAACTTTAATTCTTAAAATATGGCAACACTAGACGACTTAAAAAAAAGAATAGCGAGTGTAAAGTCTACACAAAAAATTACCAAAGCCATGAAAATGGTTGCGGCCGCTAAACTTAGAAGAGCGCAGGAAAATGCTGAAAAGGGAAGACCTTATTCTGAAAAAATGAATAACATTATTCTTAATTTATCTAGTGGCATTTCTGATAAGGAAAATGCTCCTAAGCTTCTTTCAGGAACAGGAGAAGATAAAGTGCATTTATGTATTGTGTTAACATCTGATCGTGGTCTATGTGGTGGTTTTAATACAAATATTATTAAAAAAGCCAAAACATATTTTCAAAAAATATCTGATGAGGGAAAAGCTTTAAAAATTATAACTGTTGGATCTAAAGGTTATGATCAATTAAAAAGAGTTTATAAAGATGCTATCGTAGAGAGAATATCTTTTAAAGATTCAAAAACTATCAATTATCTAGATGCTGAAAAAGTGGGAAAAATGATAATTGAAAACTTTGAAAAAGAAGAATTTGATGTGTGTACAATTTTTTATAATAAATTTAAAAATGTAATCACTCAGATACCTCAAGAACAACAAATAATTCCTTTAAAAACATCTGAAGCAGAAGAAAATTCTTCTGAGGATAATTATGAATTTGAACCAGACGAAGATGAAATTTTAAGCAACTTACTGCCTAAAAATATATCTACTCAGATTTTTAAAGCGATGTTAGAAAATTCAGCTAGCGAACAGGGCTCAAGAATGAGTGCAATGGACAATGCAACCCGTAACGCAGGTGAAATGGTTGACAAGCTAACTATTGAGTATAATAGAAGTCGTCAAGCAGCTATTACAAAAGAACTAATTGAAATCATATCAGGAGCGGAAAGTTTATAATTATGAGCAAAGGAAAAATCACACAGATCATTGGAGCAGTAGTAGACGTAAAATTTGATGGAGAACTACCAGAAATTTTATCAGCATTAGAATGTAAAAATGGAGACAACAGATTAGTTTTAGAAGTTGCTCAGCACCTTGGTGAGTCAAGTGTTAGAACAATTGCAATGGATGCTACTGAAGGATTAAAAAGAGGAGACGAAGTAACCGCAACAGGTGCTCCTATACAAGTTCCAGTTGGTCCGGAAACTTTAGGAAGAATTATAAATGTAATAGGTGAACCTATCGATGAAAAGGGTGAAGTTAAAACAAAAGAAAAATGGCCAATTCATAGAGCTGCACCTGAATTTAGTGATCAGTCAACAGAGACAGAAATTCTAGTTACAGGAATTAAAGTAGTTGATCTATTAGCACCATACGCCAAAGGAGGAAAAATTGGTTTATTTGGAGGTGCAGGTGTTGGTAAGACAGTACTTATTATGGAATTAATTAACAACGTAGCAAAAGCTCATGGTGGATTTTCTGTGTTTGCTGGTGTTGGAGAAAGAACTAGAGAAGGAAATGACCTTTATCACGAAATGATAGATTCAGGCGTTATTAAGCCAGAAGGTCCAGGATCAAAAGCTGCATTAGTGTATGGTCAAATGAATGAACCCCCAGGAGCTAGAGCAAGAGTTGCCTTAACAGGTTTAACTGTGGCTGAATATTTTAGAGATCAAGAAGGACAAGACGTATTATTCTTCGTTGATAATATCTTTAGATTTACTCAAGCAGGTTCAGAAGTTTCTGCACTATTAGGAAGAATTCCATCAGCAGTGGGATATCAGCCTACACTTGCAACAGACATGGGTAATCTTCAAGAAAGAATTACGACTACTAACAAGGGTTCTATTACATCTGTACAGGCGATTTATGTACCAGCAGATGACTTAACTGACCCGGCACCTGCTACATCTTTTGCTCACTTAGATGCAACAACTGTATTATCGAGACAGATAGCTGAAATTGGAATTTATCCAGCAGTTGATCCTCTAGATTCCACTTCTAGAATTTTAGATCCTAGAATAGTTGGTGATGAGCACTACAGAGTTGCAAGAGAAGTGCAAAAAATTCTTCAAACTTACAAATCTCTGCAGGATATTATAGCGATTTTAGGAATGGATGAATTATCTGAAGAAGATAAATTAACAGTAGCTAGAGCGCGTAAAATACAAAGATTTTTATCACAACCTTTCTTTGTTGCTGAAGTCTTTACTGGTTCTACAGGAAAATTAGTAGATTTAGAATCTACAATTAAGGGTTTTGCTGCAATATGTAATGGTGAGTATGATCATTTACCAGAAGCTGCATTTTATATGGTGGGCACAATTGAAGAAGCTGTAGAAAAAGCAGAAAAAATGGCGAAAGATGCTGCTGCATAATGAGTGAAGAGTTCAAAATAGAAATTGTAAACCCAGAAAAATCTTTTCTTTCAAAAGAAGATGTAACAGAAGTTGTTGTACCTGCTTTTGAGGGAGAAATGGGGATTTTAAAGGACCATATCTCAATTATTTCATTTCTAAAGCCAGGGATTATTAAAATCTTTTCTAAATCAGGCGAGGATAATTACTATGTTGAGGATGGAATTGTTGAATTTAAGAATAATAATTTATCAGTTCTAACAAGTTCTATTTTTAACATTAAAGATATTGATAAAGATAAAATTAGTGAACTACTTGCTCAAGCAGAAGAAAATTCAAAAAATAGCAACATTACAGATCAAAATAAATACTTGGTTGATCAAAAAATTGATGTGCTAAAAACTCTTAATTAAGAATTTCTTTTACTTTTTCTTTAACATCTTTGTACACATGTAGTTTAAAGTCTACAACTAGGTCAGTTATATTTTCTAGATCAATCCATTTCCATTCACAAAATTCAGGGTGTTTAGTTTTAATATCAATCTCATTATCTTGTCCTAAAAATCTCATTATAAACCACTTTTGTTCCTGACCTCTATATTTACCTTTCCAAATTATACCTAGTAAGTTTTTTGGTAATTCATAAGAGATTAATCCATCACATTCTTTGATTAGTTCAACATTTTTTATACTAGTTTCTTCTTCTAGCTCTCTGTAAGCAGCAGTTAAATAGTCCTCACCCTTATCAACACCACCTTGGGGCATCTGCCAAAAATTTTTTTGATTATCAATCCTTTTTGCAACAAAAACTTTATTATCTTTGTTCAGGACAACAATTCCAACCCCGCTTCTAAGGGGTAAATTCACTTTACTGTCTGGCATTTATCCGTTGAATAGTTTTATTGCAAAATTCAATTGATTATCAGTTTCAGAGTTAAATTTAAAATCATCCGAACCTTCTGCAACTTCTATATCGGGTGTTACACCTACTTCAGAAATAGATTTTCCTGAAGGGAGATAATATTTTGCAATTGTTAATCTAATAGCACCTCTATTTTTCAAAGGGATTATTGATTGCACAGAACCTTTTCCATAACTATTTTCTCCAAGTATAATAGCTCTTTTATGATCTTTTAATGCACCAGCTACTATTTCTGATGCTGAAGCTGATCCATAGTTAATAAGTATAATTAGTGTTTTACCATTTGTTAGATCACCTTTTTTAGCAAACCATTTTCTATTCTCTGAAGCTTGTCGACTTCTTGTTGATACAATCTCACCATTTTCTAAAAAAAAGTCTGAAATTTTAATTGCCTGAGAAAGCAAGCCACCTGGGTTGTTTCTTAAATCTAAGATATAACCCTTTAGATCTTTGTTTTTATTTAATTTATTAATTTTATCTTTAATTTGTTCACTGCTATTTTCGTTAAAGGAAGTTAATCTTATATAGCCAATGTTATTATCTATAAGTTCAGATTTTACAGACTGAACCTGAATAACTTCTCTCGTTATATTAAAAATTAATGCTTTTTTTACACCTCTTCTTCTAACTGTTATTTCAATACTCGATCCAACAGGTCCCCTCATTAAGTCTACTGCTTGCATTAATGTTTTGCCTTGGACCTGGGTATTATTAATTTTTACAATATAATCACCAGCTTTTAATCCTGCTTTTGATGCTGGAGTATTATCTATTGGTGATATTACTTTTACAACACCTGCTTCCATGCCAACTTCAATACCAAGCCCACCAAACTCTCCACTAGTTTCAGTTTGCATACCCTCAAAACTTTCAGGTGTCATATATGCGGAATAGGGATCAAGAGATTGCAATAAACCATTTATGGCTGAGTCCATACTTTTTGATTGATCAACTTCATCAACGTATTCTTTGCTAATTTTCTCAAGAACCTCACCAAACAAATCAATTTTTTTATATAAGTCGGTGTTTTCAGAAAAACTTTTTTGAAAAGTAAATAATAGTATTATAAAAAAAAGAAAAAATCTTTTAGTCAAAATCATATCATCACTTTTTCTTTAGGAATGATTTCTGACCATATTTTTTCTAATTCATAAAATTTTCTTTTATCAGGATGAAATATATGAACAATCAAATCTATACCATCAACTAATTTCCAATCACCACTTTCTTTTCCTTCAATCTTAGAATTTTTTATTCCATTGGTCTTTAATTTTTCTAGCACCATTTCAGATAAAGCTTGAATATGTCTAGAAGAGGTTCCGCTTGCTATAATCATATAGTCAGCCATTGAACTTTTATTTTTAAGATCTATCGAAATAATATCTAGGGCTTTATTAGAATCTAGGGTTTTTAGGATTAAATCTTTAAGGTCTATGTTTTTTTCCATTAATTCATTTAACCTTATCAAATTTTTCTTAATTGAGAAGATGAAATATTAACCTTTTTAAAATTAATAAAAGATAATCTATTTTTATTTACACCGTTATAGGTCACAGACTTTAGCGATTTAGCTTTATATCCCTGTCGATCAAATACAAGTAGATTGCATTTTTTTATAATGGATTTCCATTTATACCATTTATGAAAATTGATTAGATTGTCAGCACCCATAATAAAATAGATCTCAAATTTTTTATCTTTATTTAAGTAATTGATAAGGTCAATTGTTTTATTGGAGAGAACTTTTTCCTCATAAAATTTTACTTTAATAAAATTATTTTTACCAATAATTTTTTTTGCAAATTTTATTCTATTTTTTAGATCTGTTTCACTTGTATTTTTAAATGGGTTTTGTTTAGTAATTGCCCATATAATATTTTTTAATTCTAATATTTTTTTAGCCTGTTTAGAAATTTCTAAATGACCTTTGTGAGCAGGATCAAAAGTTCCCCCCAAGATTCCAATTTTTGTCTTTTTTTGTTTTAAGTTATTTTCTGGTTTTACCATTACTAATAATTTCGTATTTGTATGAAACGAGCTGCCCTAATCCAACAGGTCCTCTTGGAGGCAAAGTATTTGTCGAAATGCCAACCTCACCACCAAAACCGAATTCACCACCATCAGCAAATTGAGTAGATGTGTTATGCATTGCTATTGAACTTTTAACATTTTTTAAGAATTTATTTGCAGTTTTTTTATTTTTAGTAATGATAGAGTCAGTATGCATAGTCCCATATTTGTTAATATGGCTAATAGCGTCGTCACAATCTTTAACTGTTTTTACTGACACTGTTGATGATAAATATTCAGTAGACCAATCCTTTTCTTTTGCTGGATAAATCTTTCCCTTGTAATATTTTTTCAAAAAACGATCTCCATAAATTTTGCAGTTATTTTCTTCTAACTTTTTTAAAATTGGGTTACAGAATTTCTTAACAATTTTTTCATGCATCAAAATTGTTTCAGTAGCGCCACAAATACTAGTGTTTCTTAGCTTCGCATTATAGGTAATGTTTGTAGCCATCTTTAGATTGGCATCCTTATCAATAAAGGTATGACAAAGACCTTCCAAGTGACCGATAATAGGGACGTTAGAAAATTGTTGAACTCTTTTTACTAAATTTTTTCCACCACGAGGTATTATTACATCAATATAATCTTTCATTTTTGAAAGCATAAAGTCGACCATTTTTCTGTCTTTAGAGTCTATAAATTGAATAAAGTTTTCATTCACTCTAGTTTCCTTAAGCGACTTTCGAAATAGTTTTGCTAAAATTTTATTAGTATTTATAGCTTCAGAGCCACCCTTTAAAATTACAGCATTTCCAGATTTAAAGCATAAACTTGCAACATCAGATGTAACGTTGGGTCTGCTTTCATAAACAACACCTATAACACCAATAGGTATAGATACTCTGCTAATTGTTAAACCATTTGGTCTGCTCCATTTTTCTAAAGTAGTATCAACAGTATCTTTCAATTTAGCAATTTTATTTATAGAATTTTTTATGCCTATTAGCTTTTTTTCATCAATAGTTAATCTTTCTATCAGATTGCTTTTTAGGCCCTTGTTTAGAGCAAATTGAATATCTTTTTGATTAGCTTTAAATATAGATTTTTTTTCTTTGCCTAATAAGAAAGCATATTTTTTTAAAACTTTATTTTTAGTTTTTGAATTAACTTTATCAAGTGATGCCTTTCTTGCATTTTGACCTATTAATCTCATATATCTGCTCATTCTATACCTCTACTATATCATCTTTATGAATTACTTCTGATTTGGAAATATATCCTAGTAATTTTTCTATTTCTTTTGAGTGGTGACCCATTATTTTTTCTATTTCATTAGATGAAAAAGAGCTAAGTCCTCTTGCACATTCATAATTATTTTTATCTAAAACTTTAATATGATCTCCCTTACTAAATCGCCCAGATACTTTTTTTATTCCTGCTGCTAATAAACTTTTACCATTTGAAAGTGCTTGTTTCGCACCATCATCAATAATCAGCGCACCTTTTGGTGAAACAGAGCTGATAATCCATTTTTTTCTAGCATCTAATTTTGAAACCTTAGGTAAAAACCATGTACATTTATTCTCTTCAGTTATTTTTTTAATAGGTCGGTTAACCAAGCCATTTGCTATTACCATCTGGCATCCTGATAATTGACAGATTTTAGCAGCATCTATTTTAGTTTTCATGCCACCTGTTCCATGCTCACTAATACTTTTGGTCGCTATTTTTTCTATATCTTTATCTATATTTCTTATTTCTTTTATTAATTTTGCATTTTTATATATTTTTGGATTGTGTGTATAAAGACCATCTACATCAGAAAGCAAAATAAGGGAGTCTGCACCTGATATTTGTGCAACACGAGATGCTAATCTGTCATTATCACCATACTTAATCTCTGAAGTAGCGATAGTATCATTTTCATTTACTATTGGTACAAAGCCCAGTTTAAATAAATTATCAAAAGTTCTTTTTGCGTTAAGGGCTCTTCTTCTTTGTTCTGTATCTTCTAGAGTGAGAAGAATTTGAGAAATATTAATTTTTAATTTAACAAATGTTTCTGAAAATAAGTTCATTAGTTCAATTTGCCCAATAGAAGCAACAGCCTGACTTTTATCAATCTTAAGGTTTTTTTTGCTAATATTTAGTTTTTTGCAACCCATTGCTATTGCTCCAGAGCTTACAATAATAACCTTTTTATTCTGTTTTATTAATTCCTGAATATCTTTAGCAAATTCAGTAAGCCATTTTCTCCTTACTTTTTTTTTGTCGTCTATTAACAAGGATGAACCAATCTTAATTACAATTATTTTAGAATCTTTAAGATACATAAGAGAGCAATTTAGCTTTAATTCTAGATATTGAGCCTTTTTCTAATGTTGAGAGTGTAACCACCTCAGAATCTTTATTTTTAGAAAAATTTTTTAAAATTTCTTTCACTTCTTCTTCTTCTAATAAGTCTGTCTTATTTAATACAATTATCTCTTTTTTTTCTAGTAAATCTTTACTGTAACTCCCCAGCTCATTTCGAACTTGTTTATACGTATTTTCAAGGTCCTCATCAGTAATATCTATTAAATGCATTAAAGTTTTGCATCTTTCTATGTGTTTTAAAAATTGAATACCAAGACCTACACCCTCGTGCGCACCTTCAACCAATCCAGGAATATCAGCTAGAGTTATTTCTTTATCATCATAACTTGCAACACCAAGATTTGGATTTAATGTTGTAAATTTATAGTTAGCAATTTTAGGCATCGCATTTGTAATGGAAGCTAGTAAGCTTGATTTACCTGCATTAGGTAGTCCAACAATACCAACATCAGCAATAGTTTTTAACTGAAGCCAGATTACATACTCTTCACCAGGCGCACCTTTAGTAAATTTTTTGGGAGCTCTATTAGTGGAACTTTTAAATCGAGTATTTCCTAGACCACCTTTACCACCATTAGCTACAATAAATTCTTCACCTTCTTTTTTAAAATCATAAATTAAGGTTTTATTATCTTCTTCAAAAACTTGCGTACCTATTGGAACTTTTAAAATTAAATCTTCTCCACTGTGACCTGTACGATTTTGTCCAGAGCCATTAACTCCTCTTCCTGCTTTATGGTGTTGTTGAAATCTATAATCGATAAGAGTATTTAAATTTCTTTCTGACCTAAGATATATGGTGCCACCTTTACCTCCATCGCCACCATCAGGTCCGCCGTATTCAATAAATTTTTCTCTACGGAAGCTAGGAGATCCATGTCCTCCATTGCCTGCTTTTACATAAATTTTAACTTGATCTAGAAACTTCATAATACAACTCTTAGTTTTTTAGTTGTACTACTAATTGGGCTTTACTGAAACGAATGTTCTATCTGATTTACCCTTTTTGAAAACAACTTTTCCTTCAACAACAGAAAAAATTGAATGATCTTTACCCATCCCCACGTTTTCACCAGGAAAAATTTTTGTGCCTCTTTGTCTTACAATTATGTTTCCAGGAATTACTACTTCACCACCATACTTTTTAACGCCAAGTCTACGACCGGCACTATCTCGTCCGTTTCTCGATGATCCACCTGCTTTTTTTGTTGCCATAATTTACCTAATTTATTTGCTTGCTACTTCAGTCTCAACTTTTTCAACTTTTTTAGTTGGTTTTACCATTTTCTCAGCTTCTGATAAAACTTTACCATCTTTTGAAAAAATTTTGCTAATTCTAATTAATGAATACTGTTGTCTATGACCATTTTTTCTTCTTGAATTCTGTCTTCTTCTTTTTTTAAATATTAAAATAGTTCTATTTTTACCATTTTCTACAAGGTCGGCTTCAACTTTTGCACCTTCAACTACTGGAGAACCAACTTCAATAGTTTTATCATCTCCATAAGCTAGGATTTCTTTAAATTCGATTTTAGTTTCAGGTTTAGAATCTTCTAATCTTTCAATTTTAAGGATTTCACCAGCTTTAACTTTGTACTGTTTTCCACCTGTTTGTATTATTGCGTATGACATTGTTTAATCTGTTTTTTATAATCAGCAATATAGTCTTGACCAAATTATAGTCAAGCGCGAATAAGCTAAAAATTGTCCTTTAAATCTCTCAATTTTGAAAAGTTTTCCTCTGTACCCGATCTAAGAAAAATATTGCACTCTAATTCTTCTTTAATCGTAGATGGAATAGTAGGTAGGTTTTTTTCTAATTTTTCATCTATAAGTTTAATCTTAACTTTAAGGCTTTCATTGTCTTGGTCATGAGCAATACAAAATTTAGAGTTTTGTTTGGTATACTCATGTCCACAATAGATCTTAGTTTTTTCTGGTAGAGCTTTTATTTTCATTAATGAATTATACATCTGTGAGTATGTTCCTTCAAAAATTTTACCACAACCAAGTGAAAAGAGGGTGTCTCCAGTAAAAACAGACTCTTCATTATAAAAATAAAAACATATATGGCCAACGGTATGACCAGGTATATGAAATATTTTAGCCTCGAAATTTTCTTCGTGCCAAATGTCCTGATCACCAACAAGTATATCTATTTCTGGAATTCTATCTTTGTCTCCTTTGTATCCAATAACACTAGCTCCATATTTTTCTTTTAATTCTTTATTTCCCCCAACATGGTCATAATGATGATGTGTATTTAATATATATTTTAAATGTATATTTTTATCTTCCAAATATTTGATAACAGGTTTTGCTTCACTAGGGTCAATCACACATGCAATATTTTTAGCTTTATCAATAATTAGATAAGAATAATTATCCTGTAGACAACGTATTATTTGAATTTCCATTTAACTTTCAATTAAAAAAATACCCAATTCTGCAGACAAATTTTTAGTATTTAGATTAAGTCTATTAATAGAAGATATCTTTTCGTTATGTAGAGCTAATGATTTATCTAATTTAATTTTTCTATTTTCACAAAAATTATAAAAATCTTTTATAGTACACATATGAAGGTTGGGAGTATTGTACCACTCATCAGGTAAATTTTTTGTAATTGGCATTGTTCCTTTAATTAATAGGTGAAGTCTAACCTTCCAAAAACCAAAATTAGGTATTGTAACAATAGCTTTTTTGCCAACTCTTAATAGTTCTTTGATAACTATTTCAGGATTTAAAAATGCTTGTAATGTTTGACTTAAAATAACGAAATCAAAGGAACTGTCAGGAAATTGTAAAAGATCTTTTTCTGCATCACCTTCGATAACAGTTAGTCCTTTTGATAAACATTTTTGAACATTATCTTTTGAGATTTCTATTCCTCTTATGTCTATTTCTTTATTATACTTAAGATATTCCATTAATATGCCATCTCCACACCCCACATCTAAAACTCTAGTATTTTTTTCAATTAAATCGGAGATTATTTTAAATTCTTGTTTCATGTTTAGTTTTTAGAATAAGCTGTTTTAATATAGTCACCTAGAGTATTTAAAAATTTAGGAACTTTTAAAAGGAATGAATCGTGCCCTTTGTCAGATTCAATTTCAACAAATCCGACCTCAGCACCTATAGCATTTAAGGCTATAACAATTTCTTTATTTTCAGAGGTTGGGTAAAGCCAATCAGAAGTAAAAGATATAATAAGAAACTTAGTTTTAGTTTTTTCAAATGCTTTAGATAAATTACCATGATGTTCTTTTACTAGATCAAAATAGTCCATTGCTCTTGTTATGTATAGGTAGCTATTGGCGTCAAATCTATCAACAAATACAGATCCTTGATATCTTAAGTAGCTTTCAATTTGAAAGTCAGCATCAAAACCAAATTTCAGATCATCTCTTTCTTGTAACTTCCTTCCAAATTTTTCCTGAAGACCATTTTTAGACAAATAAGTTATATGCGCAGCCATTCTTGCAACAGATAATCCTTTATTAGGATTTTTATTTTGATTGGAATAATCACCGTTCTCCCAATTAGCATCAGCCATAATTGATTGTCTACCAAGTTCATTAAAAGCAATGTTCTGTGCCGAATGACTAGCTGTACAGGCTATTGGAATAGCAACTTTTGCTTTATCAGGGAAGTTATTAACGAATTGAAGTGTCTGCATACCACCCATTGATCCACCCATAACAGCAAATAATTTTTCAATATTAAAAAAATTTAAGAGATTAAATTGCGCGTTAACCATGTCATTAATAGTAATAACAGGAAAAGTAGTGCCATATTTTTTATTGGTATCAGGGTTAATATCACTAGGACCAAATGAACCCATGCACCCACCAATAACATTAGCACAAATTACAAAGTATTTATCAGTATCAATAGCTTTACCAGACCCAACAGCATAAGACCACCAACCTTCTTTTTTAGTAATTGGATTTATTCCAGATACAAATTGATCACCAGTCAAGGCATGAAAAATAAGAATAGCATTATCTTTATTCTCATTTAGAGAGCCATAAGTCTCATAAGCAAGAGAATAATTATTGATAGTTTGGCCACAATCTAATTTTAATGGTTTATCAATTATAATATTTTTTATGTTCACATTTATATTCATAAGTATTAGCCAAATTTGAATTGTGAGACAAAAAAACTTATTTAGCGGTTTTTTTTAAGCGCTCGCAATTCAGTTAAATCAGCGCATATTTTTTGTACTAGATAGCATTTCTTATGTCAATTTTTTTAAAAAATGACTTATTCTATATGAAAGGATAATATTTTATTTATAAGGTAAATTAAATTAATATAATGACAGTTCCAAAATTTAAAAAATTCAAAATAGAGGCTTATAAACCAGGTAAGTCAAATATAGCAAAAATACGAAATATTATAAAATTATCAGCAAATGAGTCAGCTCTTGGTGTAAGCCCGAAAGTAAAGAAAATTTTACAGAATAAAAAATTGTTAATATCGAGGTATCCAGATGGTAAAGCAAAAAACTTAAGAAAAGAAATTTCAAAGAAATTTAAGTGTGATTTTGAGAGAATAATTTGTGGTGCAGGGTCAGATGAAATTATTCAAATGATTTGTCAGTTATACTTAAAACCTTCTGATGAAGTGATTGTTCCTCAATATAGCTTTTTAATGTACAGGATATATGCACAAATAGTGGGGGCAAAAGTTGTTTTTTCTAAGGAAAAAAATTTTAAAGTTTCGATAAATGAAATTATTAAGAAAGTAACAAGAAAAACCAAGCTTGTTTTTATTGCTAATCCAAATAACCCAACAGGAACATACTTAACTAGAGCAGAATTAATAGACTTAAGAAAGAAATTAAATAAAAACATTTTACTAGTTTTAGATGATGCGTATTTTGAATATATGAAAAATAAAGATTATAAATCTGGTTTAGATTTATTTAAAAATAAAGATAATGTTGTTGTGATAAGAACTTTTTCAAAAATATATGGACTGGCCTCCTTAAGAGTTGGCTGGGGTCATGGGCCAAAAAAAATTATATCTGCAATGAACTTAATTAGACCGCCATTTAATGTAAATCAAGTTGCACAGATGGCAGCAATAGAAGCTTTAAAAGATAGAAAATTTATTAATAATTCTGTGAAACACAATATTAGAGAAGCAAATAAAGTTAGAAATGTTTTACAAAAACTAAAAATTTTCTCAAATGAAGTAACGGCTAATTTTTTACTATTAAATTTTGATAGATGTAAATTTTCAGCTAACTATATTTTTAACAAACTGCAGTCAAAAGGAATTATATTAAGATCTACAGAGGATGGGTATAATATTAAAAATAAATTAAGATTAACAATTGGATCAACAAAAGAGAATATGAGATTCATAACAACAATTAAGGCTATCTTTAATTGATTATGAAAAATGTTTTAATTATAGGCTGTGGTTTAATTGGTTCTTCATTATTAAGAGCAATTTCTGAAAAAAAAATAGCTAAAAAAATATTTGTCTATGAAAAATCAAAATCAAATATTTTAAAAATCAAAAAATTAAAATTACCATGTGAAATTACAAATGATTTAAAGCAAATTATCCCAAACTTAGATTTGATAATATTTTGTACTCCACTAGGAGAATATGAAAAAATAATTTTAAAGATAAACAGATATTTATTACCCAAAACTATTATTACAGATGTTGGATCATCTAAAGAAAAGTCTATGGATTTGATTAAAAGAAAATTAAAAAAAGGAATTTTTTGGACATCCAGTCACCCTATTGCAGGTTCAGAAGTTAGTGGCCCAGAAAATGGAGTAAAAAATTTATTCCTTAATAAATGGTGCATATTAATAAAAGAAAAAAATACCAACAGAAAACATCTTCTGATACTTACCAAGTTCTGGAAAAAAATTGGTTCAAAAGTTGCAATTATGGACTCAAAAAAACATGATACGGTTTTTTCTATGACCAGTCATTTGCCTCATTTAATTGCATATAATTTGGTTAAAACAGCTACAGACTTTGAAAAACAACAAAGATATGAATTAATAAAATTTAGTGCTGGTGGTTTGAGAGATTTTTCAAGAATTGCTGCATCTAATGAAATTATGTGGAGAGATATTTTTTTTAATAATCAAAAAAATATTTCAAAAGTTATTGATCTGTTTATTAAAAATTTACGTTCATTTAAAAGAGATATACAATTTAAAAATAATAAATCTATTATTAAAAAATTAGTTAATACTAAGAAGGTTAGGAAAAAAATAATTAAATTAAAACAAGATATTAATAAACCAGATTTTGGAAGAAATTAGTATTTTATAGAGGATATTTTTTTTACAGTTAATTTTGCTGTTCTTTCAATTCTATTTATTGTCTCTTTTATATTCATAATCAAAACTTTCTTTTCAGGACCATATGCATGAATTAATTTTTGAGCGTTAATACAGACAGCAACATGACCTTTCCAAAAAATAATATCACCTTTTTTAAAAACTTTACTTCTATTTTTTTTTGCTGAATATTTTATTTGGTCTTTTGTGTCTCGTGGATAAAATTTATTATTATAGTAAAAAAATAATTGTAAAATAGCAGAGCAGTCTATACCTCTATAAGTTTTACCACCCCATATATATTTAATTTTTAAAAACATTTTTAATACTTTTAAATAATCTTTTTCAATATGATTAATTTTTTTTATATTATCTTTTTTAATCCATTTATTTTTTTCAAACTCTATGAATTTTTTATTTTCATGAATCATTGAAATTCTTGATGCAAAGGGCAAAAAATTTTTTGTTTTATTTTTTTGTTTATTATAAATATTTGCTTTTAGAGTAAATATTTTATGGGTTGATTGGTGATCTTTTGTGTAATCTTTATTTTTTATGTATCCAGTATAATTATCGAATAAAGTCTTTATTTTTATCCAATTTTTATTCTTAGATAAAATTTTAAATTTTTCTCCGTACAAAATTTGAGAGGTAACCTCAGAAAATGCATTGGGCTTTTTATAGATATTTGATAATGGTTTTTTATAAAAATAACTATCTTTCATGAAGTTTTAATTTATCTTTTATAAGCCATAAACAAATCAAAGAAGGTATTACCATGATGGCTGTAATGATAAAAAATACTCCCCAATCTCCATTAAGCCAATCTACTAACGCTCCAGATGATGATGCAAGTGTAGTTCTACCTGCAGTTCCAATTGATGCAAGTAACGCGTATTGGGTTGCAGTATATGTTCGGTCTACTAGTAATGAAATAAATGCTACAAATGCAACTGTTGCAAATGCTGCTGCTATATCATCAAATATGACAGCTACTGCGAATAATAACTCGGATTTATCACTCCACGCTAAGACTGTGAATAATAAGTTAGTTGAAGCCATTAATATTCCTGCAACAAACATTGCTTTTAAAACACCAGATCTAATTACAAAAAGTCCACCCAGCAATGTAAACATAACTGTAGTAATCCAACCTAAAGTTTTAGAATAAATTGCAATATCACCTTTAGAGAAGCCTATTTCTTTATAAAAAACTATCGACATACGTCCAAGAAAGGCTTCACCAATCTTAAATAAAAAAATAAAACTTAAAATTCCAACAGCAATTGTAAAACCATTTTTCCTAAAAAAGCTTATTATAGGGCCACCTAATGTGCTGCTTATCCATGTTATAAAATTAGTTATAATATTTTTTGACCCAAGTTTACTTTCTATAAGTTTATCAGTTTCTTTTTGTTTTTTTTGTCTGTCAGTATAAAGGGGCTCATGAACAAACATCAAACCTATGTTCATTAAAATTACTAGAATTCCTAAAATTAAAAATGTAATTTGCCAGTAATTTGTAACACCCATATTCTCTAAATATTCTGCTGTAAATAGAGCTATTACACCACCTAATTTGTATCCACTCCACCAGCCAACAACAGCCATAGCAGCGCCAGCAGCCATTGATTTACTTTCGTGTTCACCTATTTGTTCAATTCTTAAAGCATCAACTGTAATATCTTGTGTGGCTGATGCTATAGCAATAATTAAACCAACTGTAATTAGTAGCGCAAGGTTTTCGGTAGGATTAATGAAACTCCAAGTAACAAGACAAGTTAAAATAGTAATTTGCATTAAAACTATCCAGCCTCTTCTATGACCAAGTTTTTTTGTTAGGTAGGGTATTTGAAATCTATCAATAAGGGGGGCCCATAAATAATTAAAAGCATAAACAGCAAATATTAGTCCTGCCCAACCAATTGTTGATCTGCTTAAGCCCTCTTCTTTGAGCCATAGACTTAAGCTGCTTCCAATTAAAACCCAGGGAAAACCAGAGATTGCACCTAATAATAATATTCTAAGCATTCTCTTATCAAAGTAGACAGCAAAATTTTCTGATAAGGATTTTTTTTTAATTTCAATCATAGTTAATTTCTCCAAAATGATGGAAGAAACAATACAAGTATAGCAAATAATTCTAATCTACCCAATAACATTCCAAGACTTAAAATCCATTTAGATATTTCTGGTAAGCTTGAAAAATTGCCATTAGGGCCAATTGTAGAGCCCAATCCTGGACCAACATTTGAGATAGAAGTTGCGGCACCAGAAATTGAAGTAACAAAATCAAGACCACTTAAAGATAAAAATGCAGTTATTAAAAAAAATATAACCAAATAAAGAAAGATAAAAGAAATGATGGAAGCCATAAATTTATCATCAACATTATTTTTATCATATTTTATTATGAATATGCCTTTTGGATAAATAATCCTTTTTAATTGATTAATAATAAAAAGATATAAAATTTGAATTCTAAAAATTTTAATTCCACATGTGGTAGAACCAGCACAACCACCAATGAACATTAAAGTTAGAAAGAAAATGAGTGGAAAATTACCCCATCCATCAAATTCTCCAGTAACATATCCCGTTCCACTTAATATAGAGATAACATTAAAACAAATAGTCCTAATATTTATTTGAGAAAAATCTTTGTTGTGAAAAAGTAAATAAATAAAAAGTATAATAATTGAAAAAATAATAATTTTTAAAAACGACTTTATTTGAACATCAGAGATAAGAATTTTTCTGTCTCCATTTAAAAACTTTATATAAGCAATAAAAGGTAAGCTCCCTAATATGATGAAAACCATGGATGATATTTCGATAGGTAGACTATTAAAATATCCAATAGATTCGTTATAATTTGAAAAGCCACCAGTTGCTATCGTGGTCATTGAATGAGTTAAGCTATCAAAAATACTCATACCAAAAATTTTATATGTAGAAGCGCAAAGGACGGTTAAACCTAAATAAACGTAAATTAGTCTAAGTGAAATTTCTTTTGATTTTGGTAATAGCTTTTCAGAAGAATCATTACTTGAAATTTTAAACAATTGCATTCCACCAACATTCATTATTGGCATTAAGGTTATTGCCATTACAATAATACCAATTCCACCTAACCATTGAAGCATTGCGCGCCACAAAAGTATCGATCTAGGAGCACTCTCTAAGTTGGAGATAATTGTCGACCCTGTAGTAGTGATTCCAGACATACTTTCAAAGAAAGAGTCAGTAATTGAAAGCTCTAGGGTAGAAAAAATAAAAGGTAAAGAACCAAATATTGCAATACTTAACCAAGAAAGAGCAGTTAATAAGAACGCTTGTTGTAGATTTAATTTTTTATCATGATTTAAATTTGTTAAAAAAAATAAAACACCAAATATTATAGAAATTATAGAGCCTCCAATAAAAGAGGAGTCAATTTCTGAATATATAAACTGAGCTATAATTGGAACCATCATGGAAATTCCAAGAATAATTTGCAAAACACCCAAGGTAAAAAAAACAGTTTTATAATTAGACATTTTGAAAGAACATTATTTTATGGTAAATAAATTTCAACTCTATAAGAATTAATAAAAACACCAAATATAAGATATTTGTTATTAAACAAAGTGATTGAAAAAGATAATTTAGATAAAACTAACGCATGGCCCTTTGTTGAGGCTAAAAAATTACTGCGTGAAAGAAAGTCCTTTATTGATAAAAAAGGTAAAATAATTTTACAAACTGGTTATGGTCCAAGTGGGCTGCCCCATATAGGTACATTTGGTGAAGTTGCAAGAACATCGATGATGGTTAATGCTCTAAAACAACTCACCGATATACCAACGGAAATCATAACTTTCTCTGATGACATGGATGGCTTTAGAAAAGTTCCAGAAAATGTTCCAAATCAAGAGCTCTTAAATAACAATCTTCATAAGCCTTTAACTCAAGTGCCAGATCCATTTGAAAAATTTTCAAGTTTTGGTGAACATAATAATGAAATGTTAAAAGATTTTTTAAATAAATTTAATTTTGAATATAATTTTCAAAGCTCTTCAGTTCTTTATAAAGGTGGTTTTTTTAATCCCACATTACAGATAATCCTAGAAAATTATCAAGGTATTATGGATATAATTCTTCCAACACTAGGAAAAGAAAGACAAAAAACTTACAGTCCATTTTTACCAATTTGTCCAGACACCGGTAAGGTTTTAGAAATTCCAGTTTTAGAAATACAAAAAGAAAAATCCAAAATTATATTTGATAATAATGGAAAAAAACTTGAGGCAAGTATCTTCGGTGGGAATTGCAAACTACAATGGAAAGTAGATTGGGCAATGAGATGGTACGCTCTTGATATAGATTTTGAAATGTATGGAAAAGATCTAATTGAAAGTGCAATATTATCATCAAAAATAATCAAGTTAATTGGAAAAACAAACCCATCTGGGTTTGCTTATGAGCTTTTTTTAGATGAAAAAGGAGAAAAAATATCCAAATCAAAAGGAAATGGAATTACAATTGATCAGTGGCTGGAGTATGCATCACCCGAAAGTCTTTCATTGTATATGTATCAAAATCCCAAAAGAGCAAAAAAACTATATAAAGAAATAGTTCCTAAAACAGTCGATGAGTACTTGGACTTTATAGAAAAAGCTAAAACACAAAATGAGCTGCAGCTATTAATGAATCCTGTTTGGCATGTGCATAATGGATTAATTCCTAAAGAAGATACTATTATGAGTTTTTCAATGCTTTTAAATTTAGTAGAAACGAGCAATGCAGATTCTAAGGAATTGCTTTGGAAATTTGTAAAAAAATATAAAAAAAATCTCTTAGAAAAAGAACATCCAATTTTTGATAATCTAATTGGTTATGCAATTAAGTATTTTAATGATGTAATAAAATTACAAAAAAAATATAAAAAACCGGATGCAAGTGAAAAATTAGCACTAGAGGCATTAGTTAAGTCTCTTGATAGCTGCAATGATAAGATGTTGCCTGAGGATATTCAGACATTAATTTATTCAACGGGAAAAGAAAATGGTTACGCAGAAAACTTGCGTGATTGGTTTAAATTAATTTATGAGGTTGTTTTTGGAGATGAAAATGGACCAAGAATGGGATTTTTTATAAGTTTTTTTGGAGTAAACGAAACTAAAGAGTTAATTAAAGAAAAAATAAAATAATGTTTTCAAAATTCAGATCACTAATTTTCAAAATTGATCCTGAAACTGCTCATAATTTAGCAATTAAATCTTTAAAACTAAACATATTACCAAACATAGCTGATCAAAATAAAGGAGATCCAATATTTAAGACTAATTTATTTGGTAAGAATATAGATAATCCAATAGGAATGGCTGCCGGGTTTGATAAAAATGCTGAAGTTTATAACCCTCTGTTTAAACTTGGGTTTGGTTTTGTTGAAGTAGGAACGGTTACCCCACTTGAGCAATATGGAAATCCAAAGCCAAGAGTTTTTAGGTTAGTTGAAGATCAGGCTCTTATAAATAGGTTAGGTTTTAATAATTTAGGAGCAGAAAATATTAGCCATAGAATTAGATCTAATTCACATAAAGGTTTATTAGGAATCAACATAGGTCCCAATAAAGATAGTGAAGATAGATTAAATGATTATTTGATTGGACTTAGAAACTTTTATGATATCGCTGACTATATTACAGTTAATATTTCTTCGCCTAACACAGAAAATCTAAGAGCTTTTCATGATGAGACTAAATTTGATGAATTGTTGAATGCAATAGAAAAAGAAAAAGTTAAACTTAAATCAAAAATTCCAATTGTAGTAAAAATCTCTCCAGATATTTCAGACGAACAAATTGAACTAATAAGTAAAATTTTAATTAAACATAAAGTTAGTGCAATAATTATTTCAAATACAACAGCTAAAAATAGAGAAAAATTGAATAATATTTTAAAGCATCAAAAAGGTGGGCTATCAGGCAAGCCACTAGAGGAAGAGGCTAATAAACTAATAAGTAAGTTTTATAAACTGCTTAAGGGTAAGATCGAAATTATAGGTGTAGGAGGTGTGGACTCGGGAGAAAGTGCTTATAAAAAATTTCAGGCAGGAGCTAGCTATGTTCAGTTATATACAGGAATGGTTTTTCAAGGACCAAACATTGTAGGAAAGATAAAAAAAGAGCTTAAAGAAATATTAATTGAGGAAGGTATTAAGAATTTTAAAGAAATAATAGGAAAGAAGCTGACTAATTGATCCTAATAAACTTGACGAGATCATGAACACATCTTATATAGTCACTAAATATTATGTCTAAAAAATGTGAATTAACTGGTAAAATTCCTATGAAAGGTCACAATGTTAGTCACGCTAACAATAAGACTAAAAGAAGATTTCTACCTAATTTAAAAAAAGCTAAATTTACAAGTGAACTTTTGAAAAGAAGCCTAACTTTAACAGTTAGTAATGCCGGTGTTAGAAGCGTTGATAAAAAAGGTACTTTTGATCAGTTTTTAAAGACTGTAAAAAATAAAAATATTTCGCCTAGACTAAAAAAATTAAAAAAAAGTATATTAATTAAATCACCTTTTATTAAAAAAGCACCAAAAGCATCTCCTAGTAAATCAGCTTAATGAAAAAGTTTTTTATACTACTCTCATTTATAATGGGAGTTGTTGTCTTAACTTCAAATTATTTAGTACAATTTCCAATCAATTATTATGGTTTAGAAGAAATATTAACTTATGGTGCTTTTAGCTATCCAGTTGCTTTTTTAATTACGGATCTGGCAAATAGATCTTATGGCAAGGTTGTAGCTAGAAAAATTGTTTATATTGGTTTCATTATAGGGATTGTATTTACTCTTTTCTTTTCAACAAATTTTGCAGACTTAATTTCAGTTAGAATTGCTATAGGTTCAGGTATAGCATTTATGGTTGCACAGTTGTTAGATGTTCAAATTTTTGACTATTTAAGAAAAAAGAAATGGTTTGTTGCTCCATTAACTTCCTCGTTACTCGGGTCTACTGTTGACACATTTTTATTCTTCTCCATTTCATTTTATGCAACGGGAATACCATGGGTCACTTTATCTCTAGGTGATTTAGCTGTTAAAATATTTGTTGCTTTAGCAATGTTAATTCCATTTAGATTATTATTAGGAACTTTTAAAGCTTCAAAAGCTTAGTATAAAAATTTGTACGACAATATTTTATAAGCAAGTTTTGCTACAAGAAAATTGTAAGAATTAAAACCTTTTATAGGTGAAAGTTCATTTATATCTGCACCAACAATATTAGAGTTTTTAGCAGCTATCCGTATGATATCTAAAGTTTCATCCCATAATAGTCCACCTGGTTCAGGTGTGCCTGTTGCGGGCATTATGCTTGAATCTAAACCATCAACATCAAATGTTAAATAAACTGTTTTATCCTTTATCATTTTTTTAAATTTTTTTAGGTTCCATTTATTTTTGTCTTTTGCCCAAAAAATATCAATCCTAGATGAGTTTTTTTTTAAGAATGGTATTTCACTTTGAGATATATTTCTGATCCCAAATGAAATTATGGAAACATTTTTATGATCAAGACATCTCTTAATAGCTGAAGCATGTGAAAATTTTTCACCATTATAACTCTCTCTTAAATCTGCATGCGCATCAAAATGTAGCAAACATATATCTTTGTATTTTTTTACAAATGGAGCAATACATCCAGGTGTTATTGAGTGCTCTCCACCAAAAGTGATTGGAAATAATTTTTTATCTAATATTTCTTGATTTATATCAGACATTTTTTTAAGAGCTTTTTTAATGTCTTTATCAATTTTAAATGGTTTTAAAGTTTTAATCCCAATTTTTTTATAGGGTTCACAATGTAACTCTTCATCATATAGCTCCACTTGATGAGATGCTTTGATGATTTCTTTAGGGCCATTACGAGTGCCACCACCATAACTTACAGTTTTTTCTAAACCAAATGGAACAACTACTACTTTTTCTTTAAAATTAACATCATTGTCAATTCCTAGAAAACCATTTTTATTAGAAAGATATTTCAATTTTATTTAAATATTTTTGAGAAGTTTTTTCTCGTTCTATTTTTCCAGTCACCTTTATGATAAGCATCGCTTGCAATCAAAGGAAGGACACTAGTTGCTTCTGCAAAAACCATTTGTTCTTTTGCAATATCTACTTTACCCCACGAGCTTGCCTCTTTTAATGTAGAGCTGCTGCAAGCACCATCCCTAGAGTCTGCTACTGTAATTTGAACTGCATACTTATGCATCTCAACCTCTTTTCCTAAAAGTTCAGCACAGATAACAGTATCTTGAACAAAGTTTTTAGGTACTCCTCCACCAATCATAAATAAGCCAGATCCTTTTGATTGAATCTTTATTTCAGTTAATTCACGAAGCTCTCTAATAGAATCTATCGTAATATGGTTTTTAGGATTATTTTCTTGATGAGTGACCAATCCAAAACCAGCACTTGAGTCTGTAAATGCAGGACAAAAAATGGGAACATTATTGTCATATGCAGTTTCAATTAAAGAATCTTTTTTTTTAGAATTTTTCTTTAAATATTTTCCCATTTCATAAATAAATTCTCTTGATGTGTAACTTCTAGGATCAAGTGTATCTGCTATTTCACATATTTTTTGATCACATTCCTGTAATTCATCTTCATCAATATATGTATCGTAAATTCTATCTATATAATTTTTTCTTAATTCAGTGTCATCTTGAAATTGTGAACCTTGATAATGTTTAAAGCCTAAAGCTTCAAAAAAATCCATATCAACTATTGAAGCCCCTGTAGCAATAATTGCATCAACCATATTATATTTAACTAAATCTTTATAAATATTCATACATCCCGCAGCAGAAGTTGAACCAGCAAGTGTTAAAAAAATTGTACAATCCTTATCTTGAATCATTTCATTAAAAATGTTGGCTGCATTTGCTGTTTCTCTTGAAACAAAAGACATTTTTTCCATTGAGGAAATTATCTTTCTTGCATCAAACGATGTAATATCTATGTGTTCAACTGGATTTTGTAAGAAGCTTTTTTTACTATTATGAGTTAAATTTTTGTTTTTTGACATTAGGCAACTAGTATAGCTTTATTGCTATCTTTACCGTACAGGGTCATTATTGGCTCATCTTCTACTTCATAAATCTCATTAGAATAAAAACCATTAAATTGAGTTCTAAAAGTTAGACCGTAGGCTCCAAGCTGACCTAATTCAATATAATCATTTTCTTTAATATTGTTTGGAAGTAAAAATGGCCCTTTCATGTAATCCATGCTATCGCAGGTGGGACCATAAAAATCAAAAGCAGTTAATTTTTTTGATATTATCTTGCTAGATTTAATTAAACGAGATGGGTAAACCATATTTGGTGTGCCAGCATCAAAAAGAGTTCCGTATGTTCCATCATTTATATAAAGTTTTTGTTTTTTTCTAAGATTTACTCTCACAATTGTAGAACCACTTTCTGCAACTATTGCTCTTCCAGGCTCACATAATAATTCTGGAAGTTTTTCTAGTTCTAAATTAATTAAACTTTTTTTTATTTCTTCAAAATAATTTTCTAAAGGTTGAGGTACTAAATCTGGATAGATTGCAGGAAATCCACCACCAATATTAATGTAATCAGGAATAATTTTTGTTTTTTTTATTATGTTTCCGATCTCTCCAATTCCTTTTGCATAAGAAATTGGGTGCATACATTGAGAGCCAACGTGAAAACTTAAGCCGATTTTTTTTGCATATTGTTTCGTTAGTCTTAATAAACCAGTAGCTTCAGAGGTTAAAACACCAAATTTTTTAGATAGATCTATTTCAGCATGCTCATTTGAAACAGCAACCCTTACAAATAGTTCAAGATCTTTTGCTTGATTGGTTGCTTCAATAATTTTTATTAATTCATCTTTAGTATCTAAAGAAAAAGCTTTGATATTGTAGTTAAAGTAAGCTTCCTTAATACTTTCTCTACTCTTAACAGTATGCATATATGAGCATTTTGCATCAGAAGAGATAGCTCTTATGTCTTTAATTTCTTGAATAGAAGCTACATCAAAGTTTTCAATTCCACTTTCTACTATTGTTTTTAAAACCTCAGGATGTGAGTTAGTTTTAACAGCATATAGAACTTTACCAGGAAATTTATTCCTAAAATAAGTAGTAGCAGACTGTATAGATTTTTTTCTAATACAATAAATAGGCTTTTCTGGTTTTAGTTGATTTATAAGCTCATCAACTGTTTTAAATTTTTGCATTTCATATGTCTCCAAAAAAAATTTAATAAAAAAAAGTTCTTAAATACTTAAAAACTTTCATATAAATCATGCAATTAAGGCAATACTTAATTAATGTAAAGCAAATAATGGGTGTTGAAATTATCAGATAAGGCACCATATTAATAATATGGTTGAAGCAGCTAATTTAAAAAAATTAAGTGATTTTGATAATAAATCCTTATTAATTGTTGATGATGACAATCCCTTTAGAGACAGGCTTGCAAGAGCAATGGAAAAAAAGGGATTTGAGGTTTTTCAAGCTGAGGGTGTACAAAAAGGAATACTGTCTGTTAAAGAGAAAAAACCAGCTTTTGCAGTTGTCGACTTAAGACTAGCTGATGGAAATGGACTTGAAGTAGTAAAGCAAATTCAAATTTCTAATCCAAGCAGTAGAATTATAATGTTAACAGGATATGGAAATATTCCAACGGCTGTTGCTGCGATTAAAGAAGGTGCAATTGATTACTTAGCAAAGCCAGCAGACGCAGATGATGTTGAGAAAGCATTACTAGCCGATCCGGAGAAAAAAGCTGAACCACCAGAAAACCCTATGTCAGCTGATAGAGTTAAGTGGGAACATATTCATAGAGTTTTTGAACTATGCAATAGAAATGTATCTGAGACTGCTAGAAGACTTAAAATGCACAGAAGAACGTTACAAAGAATTTTATCTAAAAGATCTCCTAGATAAATTTTCTAAATTTGATAATTTTTTTAGCCAATATAGCCAATAAGCAAATTTTAAATAATTCAGCTAATAAAAATGGTGTCACTCCTAATTGAAGAATTGGTTTATCCCATCCAATTAAAGTTCCCAACCAAATAGCTCCAAATACATAGATTGCAGAAACAGAAAATATTAATTTTCCAAAAATTATAAAAATATTTTTATTAAGATTTAAATAGCCTGCAAAAAAAGAAGCAAATAAAAATCCAATTAAATATCCCATTGTTGGACCAGTAAAATAAACTATTCCAATACCTTTTTCTGGTGAGTTAGAAAATACAGGCATACCCAGAATACCCTCCAGAAGATAAACAGCTACAGATGCCAGGCCAATTTTATACCCAAAAGCAATTCCTAAAAAAAGAACTACAAAAGTTTGCATTGTCATAGGCACAGGATAAAATGGTATTTTTAATTTAGCTGAAATAGTTAAAGCCATTGTTCCTATAAAAATTAGAATAAATGTTTTTAATACTTTTTGAATTGTATTTGTTTTTAATAGATCCATATCCACAAATTACTATTTATTAATGTGATAATCTAGTTTTTTATTAATCTTAAAAAAACATCCTCTAAATCACCGTCGTCAGTTGAAATATCTATAATTTTGACGTTATTTTTCTTAATTAAATTAATTAATTCTTCCATATTAATTTTACTTTTTTCATAAGAAACACAAACTTCGTTATCTAAGTGTGAAACTATTTTTAAAGATTCTAGATCATCATCGTTAATATTTATCTTTATATCGGTTTTAAAAGTTACTTTTTTGGTTTGAATTCTATCTAATAAATTCTTAGTGCTGTCTAGAGCAACAATATTTCCTTTATTTAAAATAGCTATTCTTTCACACATTTCCTCAGCCTCCTCAAGGTAATGAGTTGTTAAAATGATTGTTACACCAAGTTCATTTAATAATTTTACATTTTTCCATAAATTTTGTCTTAATTCCACATCAACACCAGCCGTAGGTTCATCTAGAATAACTATTGGTGGCTGATGAACTAAAGCTTTAGCCATTAACAATCTTCTTTTCATTCCACCAGATAAACTTCTAGCATAGCTGTTAGCTTGTTTTTCTAAGGACACCAATTTTAGAATTGTGTCTGTAATTCTGTCTTTTTCCTTAATTCCATAAAGACCAGCTTGTAATTCTAATAATTTTTTTGGGCTAAAAAATGGATCAAGATTTACTTCTTGAGGAACTATTCCAACTGAAGCTCTAACTTGTCTTGGGTTTTTATCTAAGTCAAAACCCCAGACACTTACTTGTCCTTCTGTTTTTACCACTGTTCCAGCTAAAATATTTATAAATGTTGTTTTTCCAGCACCATTAGGACCAAGAAGGCCAAAAATTTCTCCTTCTTTCACGTCTAAGTTTAAATCGTTTAATGCAAGGTTGTCCCCAGCTTGTTTGTTTGAATAAATTTTTTTTAAATTTTTAACAGAAAGTATATTTTTTTGCTCCATGCGTGGTAATACATTTATAGTATTTAAAATATTTAAGATAATATTATTTAATGGATAAAATAAAAAAAAAAGATCATTTTTATTTAATAGATGGTTCAGGTTACATTTTTAGAGCTTATTATGCATTACCACCCCTAACTAGAAAAAGTGACGGTCTTCCAGTAGGTGCAGTTAGTGGATTTTGCAGTATGCTATTTAAACTATTAGAGGATTCAAAATCAAATGAAAATCTTCAAAAACCAACACACTTTGCTGTAATATTTGATGCTGCTAGAAAAACTTTTAGAAATGAAATTTATTCAGATTATAAAGCTAATAGATCAGAAGCCCCAGATGATTTAGCACCACAGTTTGAATACATAAGAAAGTCTGTAGTTGCTTTTAATTTACCATCTGTAGATCTTCCAAATTATGAAGCAGATGATTTAATAGCCACTTATGTAGAACAAATTTTAGCAAAGGGTGCAAAGGTGACAATAGTCTCTTCAGATAAAGACTTAATGCAATTGTATAGAAAAGACGTTCGTATATTCGATCCTATGAAAAATAAATTTATAACACCTGAAGATATAATAACTAAATTTGGAGTGGGCCCAGAAAAAGTTATTGATGTTCAATCCTTAGCTGGAGACAGTAGCGATAATGTTCCAGGTGTACCTGGGATAGGTGTAAAAACTGCAGCAGAACTGATTAATAAGTATGGAACCCTAGAAAAATTATTAGATAACGCTCAAGAAATAAAACAAAATAAACGAAGAGAAACACTTATAGAGAACAAAGATAAAGCGATAATTAGCAAAAAATTAGTGACACTAATGAAGGATGCTCCAGTTGAAAGAAAGTTAGAGGAATTTCATCTAAAGAAGATTGATAAAGATAAACTATATAAATTTTTAAGAGAAATGGAGTTTAATAGACTTCTTAGTTCTGTCATTTCTGCATACGGAGAACCACTGTTGGAAGAGACAGCAAAAGAGACAAAGCCTGAAAAAAAACATCAAAATATAAGTAAAAAAAATTATCATCTAATTACAAATGAAAAAGAAATAGATGAGTGGATTAACGAAGCAGAAGAAGCTGGAGAGTTAGCAATTGATACAGAAACTAGTTCTTTAGACGCACATCAGACTGATTTAGTGGGAATTTCATTAAGCACTAAAATTGGCAAGGCTTGTTATATTCCAATTGGTCATAAGTTTAAAGGATGTTTAAAAAAAGAAACTGTAATTAAAAAACTCAAACCACTTTTAGAAGACAAGAGTGTAAAAAAAATTGGTCAAAATATTAAGTTTGATTTTATCGTCTTGTATAAACAGGGAATAAATATGAATTCAATGGAGGATACAATGCTGATGTCTTATGTATTAGATGCTGGAAAAAATAGACATAATATGGATACCTTGTCTGAGATTCATCTACAGCATAAAACAATTTCATTTAAAGAAATTGTTGGTACAGGTAAAAAAGAAATAAACTTTAGTGATGTAGAGCTAGATAAGGCAATGGAGTATGCTGCTGAAGATGCTGATATTACTTACAGATTATACAAAACATTTAGTAAAAATTTAAAATTAGAGAAATTAACTAATATTTATGAAATCTTTGAAAAACCTTTAATTAAGATACTAGCATTTATGGAAATTGAAGGAATTAAAATCGATAATAAATTTTTAAAGGTTTTGTCTGAAAAATTTGAAAAAAAAATAAGTAAACTAGAAAAAGAAGTTTTTAAAATTTCAAAAAAAGAATTTAATATTGCATCTCCAAAACAATTAGGTGAAATTATTTATAATGATTTAAAAATTGCTGTACTTAAAAAAACTAGAAAAGGTAGTTTTGCCACAAATGCAAGTGTGTTAGAAGACTTAGCATTCAAAGGACATGAATTTCCAAAATTAATTCTAGATTGGAGACAAGTGTCCAAACTTAAAAACACATACTCAGATGCTTTACCTGAACACATTAATCCAAATACTAAACGAGTTCACACATCATTTTTATTGGCAGCAACAACAACAGGAAGATTAGCATCCAGTGATCCAAACCTACAAAATATTCCTATTAAATCAGAGGATGGTAAAGATATAAGAAAAGCTTTTATAGCAGAAAAGGGCTTCACATTAATATCAGCAGATTATAATCAGATTGAAATGAGAATTTTAGCTGACTTGGCAGAAGTTAAAGAGCTGAAAAAAGCGTTTAATAACAATGAGGATATTCATTCTCTTACAGCAAGCCAGGTATTTAATGTTGATATTAAAAAAGTAGACCAAGACATGAGAAGGAAGGCCAAGGCTATTAATTTTGGAATAATTTATGGTATTTCACAATATGGACTTGCAAAACAAATCAATGTTTCAAATCATGAAGCAGATGAATTTTTAAACGCTTATTTTTTAAAATTTCCTGAAATAAAAATTTATATGGATAATACAATTAAGTTTTGCAGAAAAAGTGGATATGTATCCAATATTTTTGGTCGAAGATCTCACTTTAATGGAATTAATGATAAAAATTTCAATGTGAGAAATTTTCAAGAAAGAGCAGCTATTAATGCTCCTATTCAAGGATCAGCATCAGAAATCATGCGACTTGCAATGATTAGACTTAATAAAAAATTTGAAAGCATTAAAAATAATAAATCAAAAATATTATTACAAATTCATGATGAGTTAATTTTTGAGGTTCCAGTAAAAGAAGTCAAAAATATAACTGAAATAATCAAGGATGAAATGACGAGCGTTACAGAAAGTGATTTACACACTTTTTCAACACCATTGACGGTAGACGTGAATACAGGGGACAACTGGGGAATACTTCATTAATTTATCTCCATTGCCTAAATTAGAACAATTTAGTATTTTTAAAGTAGAATATGCAAACTCAAACAATAGCTCTTATTGATGACGATAGAAATATACTCACAAGTATAAGTATAGCTCTTGAAAAAGAAGGCTTTAAAGTTCAAACTTATATTGATGGAGAAAGTGCTCTAATTGGGTTAACTAGAAATCCACCAGACCTTGCTGTTATAGATATAAAAATGCCAAAAATGGATGGTGAAGAGCTTTTAAAAAAGTTAAGAAAAAAAACTTCCTTGCCTGTAATTTTTTTAACTTCTAAAGATGATGAGATAGATGAATTATTAGGCTTAAAATTGGGTGCAGATGATTTTATAAAAAAGTCAGGAGGTTTTTCCATTAAAGTTTTAATAGAAAGAATAAGAGTTCAGCTTAGAAAAAAAGATATAAACAATAATCTTGAAGACACAAAAAATATTATTTCACATGGGAAGCTAAAACTTGACCCTTCACAACTTGAATGTGAATGGGATAACAAGCAACTACCAGATAAACTAACTACTACAGAATTTTTAATAGTTAAAGAATTAGCAAAGAGACCGGGAATAATAAAAGAAAGAGCTCAGCTTATGGACATTGCCTATCGAGAAGATACTGATATTGAAGATAGAACTATTGATAGTCATGTTAAAAGAATTAGAAAAAAATTTAAAAAAGTTGATCCTGATTTTACAGCTATAGAAACAAGATATGGCAGTGGATACAGATGGAACGTTAGTTAATGTTCAGTAATTTTCTAAAAAGTTTATCTATATTAAAAAAATTTTTATTCATTAATTTGGTTATTTTTTTAATTATAGGAATTTTAACAGCACTTTACATTAGCAATGCAAAACCTAATTTAATAAAAAATAAAACCTCCAAACATATTCAAATAATTAACAATACAATTGAGCATATTTTAAGATTAAATATAAAATTTGAGGAAGAAGATATTAGAAAATTTTTATTTTCAACAAGATTTTTATTTCAAAACTTAGATAGAGTTATCTTATTTGATAATCAATTTAATTTAGTAGGTGATACTGATACCCTAGATTTAGACCCAAGATCCTTTTCTAGTAGACTAGATATAGTCGAGCTTGAAATATTAGACGAAGAAAAAAGCAAAAAAATTGTTGAAACAAAAAATATAAATAAAGAAAAAACCGTTTCATTCAAAGATGTTCTTACTAATTATTCGTGGTCAAAAGATTATGGAAAGCCCTTTACTTTTATACAGGAAGGCTATGATCAATTTTTACTAACAACAGTTAAAAACATAACACTAAATGGAGTTAATATTGGATACCTAGCAATTTCAGAAAATGCTAATGATGTAAAATCTGCTATTGATGAAAGAAAAACATTTATTCTAAGAACAGCAATATTTATAATTATAGTAATATTTATATTCTCTTTTGTTTTAAATAGATATTTTCTAAAACCTATAAAGAACTTAGTAGCATATACAAAAATTATAAAAGAAAAGAGCAAAAAAAAAACAAATATTAATGAACTTAAAAGTAGAAATGACGAGCTAGGAACTTTGTCAAATTCGTTAGATGATATGACAAGTGAACTTCAAAAAAGAATTTCACATGCAGAAAATTTTTCAACTGATCTTGTTCATGAGATAAGAAACCCCTTAACATCATTAAAAAGTGCTTCAGAAATATTGAACGAGACTGATGATCAATCTCAAAGAAGCAAATTAATTAGTATTCTCAATCATGATGTTCAAAGAATTGAAAGATTGATCACTGATTATTCTCAAATACTAAAAGATGAGGTTGCATTAAGTAAAGAGAAAATGAAAAAAATTAATCTCAAATTAATTGCAAGATCTGTAGTAGATGATTTTAATAATATTTATGAAGCAAAAAGAGGGATTAAAATAATGTTAAATGATCAAGATGATCAAGAGGAATATTTTATTAACGGAATAGAAAATAGAATTGAACAAATTATTGCAAATTTATTAGATAATTCAATTTCATTTAGCGATGATAACAAAAAAATCTTAGTTGAAATTTACAAGGGAGATAAAGATAAAATTATTTTTAAAGTTATTGATGAAGGTAAAGGATTTAAGGAAACAGATACAAAAAAAATATTTAATAGATTTTATAGTAATAGACCAGACACCTTTGGTGAGCATTCTGGTTTAGGCTTAAATATAGTAAAAAACCTTGTTGAACTCCATAGTGCTACCATTAATGCCTCAAACAATGTAACGCAAGAAGGTGCAAATGTTGAGATTGTCTTCCCTAAAGTTTAATCATAAGTTGATTAATTAAATTTTTATTATATAAAACTGAGCAATGGATGATTTTAAAGTTAAAGATATATCGTTAGCAGACTTTGGAAGAAAAGAAATTTTGATAGCTGAAAGTGAAATGCCTGGTCTAATGGCATTAAGAGAAGAATACTCAGGAAAAGCACCCTTAAAAGGAGCAAGAATATTGGGATGTCTTCATATGACAATCCAAACAGCAGTTTTAATTGAAACTTTAGTAGAGCTTGGAGCAGAAGTTAGATGGTCTTCTTGTAATATTTTTTCAACACAAGATCATGCTGCTGCAGCAATAGCTAAAGCAGGAATACCAGTTTTTGCTTGGAAAGGTGAAACTGAAGAGGAAGCTGTATGGTGCATCAGACAAACAATAGAAGGTAAAAAAGACTGGAAAGCAAATATGCTATTAGATGATGGTGGTGATTTGACTGCAATGATGCACAGCGATTATAAAGATTTGTTAAAGGAAGTAAAAGGTGTTTCAGAAGAAACAACGACTGGAATTAAAGCATTAAACAAAATGGAAAAAGATGGAACATTAATGATTCCAGCAATTAATGTTAATGACTCAGTTACAAAATCCAAATTTGATAACCTATATGGTTGTAGAGAAAGTCTAGTAGATGGAATTAGAAGAGCCACAGATGTAATGATGTCTGGTAAAGTTGCAATTGTAGCAGGCTTTGGGGATGTTGGAAAAGGTAGTGCTGCATCTTTAAGACAAAGTGGCGCTCGAGTGATGGTTACAGAAGCGGATCCAATTTGTGCACTCCAAGCAGCAATGGAAGGTTATGAAGTAGTTTTAATGGATGAAGCTATAAGTAAGGCAGATATTGTTGTTACTGCTACAGGTAATATAGACATTGTTACTGCAGATCATATGAGAAATATGAAAGATAGAGCAATCCTTTGTAATATTGGACACTTCGATAATGAGATTCAAGTAGAAGCCTTAAAAAATTATAAATGGACAGAAGTAAAACCAGAAGTTGATGAAATAGAATTAGTTGATGGAAAGAGAATTATTCTTTTAGCCAAAGGTAGATTAGTAAATTTAGGTTGCGCAACTGGACATCCAAGTTTTGTAATGAGCGCATCATTTACAAATCAAGTAATGGCACAAATTGAACTTTGGCATAATCATAAAAATTATGAAAATAAAGTTTATGTATTACCAAAATCATTAGATGAGAAAGTGGCAATGCTTCACTTAAAAAAAGTAGGTGCCAAACTTACGAAACTATCAAAAGACCAAGCTGACTATATAAGTGTTGAAACAGAAGGTCCATTCAAACCAGATGCTTATCGCTACTAATAGCGAAAAAATAGATATCTCCCTAGAAGATAAAACATCTGAGCTAGCTAAAAGTTTTTCAAGAACACTACAAAAAGGAGATGTAGCTTATTTTCATGGAGAAATAGGTGTTGGCAAAACCACATTTATAAGACACCTCATTAATAATCTTCAACAATTAAATAAAACCAATTTAACTGAAGTTACTAGTCCTACCTTTAATTTGGTAAATGAATATGATGTTGGAAATTTTATAATACAGCATTATGATTTGTACAGGTTGACTGACTATAGTGAGATAAAAAACATTGGTTTATTTGAAAATAGAGAACAGGTTGTGACATTAATTGAATGGCCTGAGAAAATAAAAGAAACTATTGATTCCAAAATTGATTTACATTTTGAATACAATGATGATTTAAGTAAAAGATATTTAACAATTAAGGGAGTTAAAAATAAATAATAGATGTTACAAACTAATGATAAATTAAAAAAAATTAAAGGTGACGCATCATTTAGATCTTTTTATAGAAAGTCATCATCAAAAAAAAAATCAATCATAGTTTTTGCCTCTAAGGAAAAAGAGAAAAATTTGCTAATATATGATGCAATAAATAGTTTACTAATCAAAAATAAAGTTTTAGCACCTAAACTTTATAGTGAAAATTATAAAAAAAGTTATATAGAAATTGAAGATTTTGGAGACGACTCAGTTTTTAGTTTATTAAAAAAAAATAAAAACCAAAAAGAAACTCTCTATAAAAGATCTATTGATTTACTTGGAGTATTTCAAAAAATTAAACAAAATCGATCTAAAAACTTTAAAGGTAAAACTTATAAAATTCCTATTTATGATAATGTTAAATTATTCAATGAGGCAAATTTATTTTGTGAATGGTATGCAAAAAAATTTGTAAAAAAAAATAAACTAACCAAGTTTAAAATTGATATTAAAAAACAAATTAGGTTTTTATTAACAAACCTTCAATCAAAAGAAAAAGTTTTAGTTCATAGAGATTTTCATGTATCGAATTTAATGAAGTACAAAAATAAAATAGGAGTTATCGACTCACAGGATGCTTTAATTGGAAACAGGGCTTATGATTTAGCTTCCCTAATTGATGATGTTAGATTTAGAACAGATGAAATATTTAAAAATAAAATTTATCGTTATTATCTAAAACTAAATAAAAAAAGAGTTAGCAAGGCTACGTTATTAAGTGATTTTGAAATATTATCCATTTTAAGAAATATGAAAATCATTGGAATATTCACAAGATTGGCCATGAGAGATAAGAAAAAGCAATATTTGAAATTAATTCCCTATGCTTGGAAGTTAATTGAATTAAGAATTTCCAACAATAACAAATTTTCGGAACTCAAAAGCCTATTAGAGCTTAATTTTTCCAAAAAAATAAGAAATCAGAAATGAAGATTAAAGCTGCATTAATTTTATGCGCTGGATATGGTAAGCGCTTAAACCCAATAACACTGACAACCCCGAAGCCTCTACTAAAGATAAACGAAATAACTTTATTAGAAAATTGTATTAATTTAATACATTCTTTGGGAATTGATAAAATTTTAATTAACACATTTTACCTAAGTGAAAAAATTGAACAATTTCTTAAAGATAAGAAATTTAATTTAGAAATTAAAACAATAAATGATGGCCCAAATATTTTAGATACGGGAGGCGGAATTTTAAATTTAATAAATTCATCTAATGAAAAAGATTTTATGATATTTAATCCAGACACCGTATGGAATGAGAATTATAAAAAATATATTAAAGATATGGAGAAATTTTATTTTTTAAATAAAGTTAAAAATGTACTTTTATTAGTTAATGAAAACTTGAGTTTTGACAAAAATTTGAAGGGTGATTTCAATCTTAAAAAAAATATTATAAAAAAAGATGAACTTAATCACTTAATTTATACAGGGTGCCAAATCTTAAACAAGAGTTTATTTGATTCTTATGAGGTAGGTAATTTTTCTATTTCAAATATTTGGAATAAATTAATTGATAAAGACGATTTATATGGTTTTGAGAGTTTTGAAGACTTTAGACATTTAACAGATCTCAATATTTACAAAAAATTATTAAAAAACTAACAAGTCCTTAGCTCTATTTTGATCTAGATAAGAGCATTCTTTAATATTTTGTTTTGAATCTAAATCTATCAAAAGTGGATTGCCTGTTGGTATTTCGAGTAATGTTATCCTTTGATTGTCTAATTTAAATAAAAATTTGCATAACGCTCTTATAGAATTCCCGTGAGCTGAAATTAAAATATTTTTATCATTTTTTAGTTTCATTTGAATTTCATCAATATAAAATTTTATTACTCTTTCGTAGGTATCTTTAAGGGACTCGGTGTCAGGAATATTTTCTTTTGGAATGCTTTTATAAACCTCTATATTTAACGGGTGATATGGATTGTTTCTACTTAATGGATCTGGTTTAATATCCCAAGATCTTCTAAAAGCATGTATTTTATCTTCACCGAGCTTTTCTTTCATTTCATCTTTATTTAGCCCTGTTAAAGCTCCATAATGTCGTTCATTTAATTGCCAGGCTTTAACTGGTTCTCTTTTATCTCTTAATGTGTCCTGAATAAATTTTAGTGTGCTGATAGCCCTTAACTGAAATGACGAATAAAAATAATCAATATCAATTTTAGTTTCCTTAATATACTCTCCAGCCTTGCAGGCCTCTAATTTACCTTGCCCTGTAAGGTCTACATCAACCCAGCCTGTAAATCTTTTCTCAAGATTCCATTCACTTTGACCATGTCTTACTAAAATTAAATGAGCCATTTGATATATTCTGATAACTGATAAAAGAAATAAAATAAATAAGATTATTATGAATAAGTTAAAAAACTTTTTTAGAATTGGGTTTTATTCCTCAAATATCATATTGATAATATTTTATTTATACCCAGGCAGTATTCTTGGATGGTTTTTGTATAATGGTCGTTATACACAACCTCAAATTACCAGAGATTTTATAATTTCATCAAACCATTTCTATGCTTTTATTTTACTTACAAGTTTAGGAGTACTTTCTTTTCATAATACTAAAAAGATTAATTTTTTAAGTGTTTATTTATTTCTATTATCAATTTTTTTAGAACTATTTCATATTATTATTCCAAATCGTGGATTTGAGATGAGTGATTTATTTGGAAATATTGTGGGTGTAATATTAGTAATACTTATCTATAAGATTATAATTAGGAATGTCAAAACTTAGAAATCATTTTTCAATACTATTAATTATTTTTATTGCTGGCTGTTCCTCAATACCTCAAAACACTTCAAATAGTTGTTCAATTTTTAATGAAAGATACCTTTGGTATAAACATGCCAAAAAAACTGAACAAAAATGGGGAACCCCAATTTATATTCAGCTAGCTATAATTAAGATGGAATCAGACTTTGATTGGCTAGCCAAACCGCCAAGGCAAAAATTATTTAAGATTATACCATTTAAGAGACCCTCTAGCTCATTTGGATATTCACAAGCAGTAAAGGGAACTTGGGAGCAGTATAAAAATGAAACTGGAAATAAATTAGCAACAAGAACAAGATTTAAAGACAGTGTAGATTTTATTGGTTGGTATACCGATAAAACAGAATCTCTTTTAAAAATTTCTAAGAAAGATGCTTTTAGACAGTATCTAGCGTATCATGAAGGGTGGGGTGGTTATAAAGATTATAAGAATAATCAGAAAGTTATAGGTTTAGCTAAAAAAGTAGAAAAACAATCTAATAAATACAAATCACAATTACAAGATTGCCAGAAAAGATTAAATAAAAATAAATATATTATATTTTAACGAAGTTGTTTTTTTAGCTCAATATCAACAGCATCAATTCGTTTCGTATTCTTTGCTAATACCAAATACATGGTTGGCGTTACATATAATGTAAAGAATGTTGATATAATCATTCCTCCCAGAATAGTTGCACCCACAGCTAATCTTGAAGCTTCACCTGCGCCTGGTCCAATATTTCCTATGACCAAAGGCATCATTGCTATCATTGTGCTTATTGACGTCATCATTATGGGTCTAAATCTTAATTGACAAGCTTCCTTAACAGATGTTTCTATATTTTTTCCAGCTGTTCTTAACTGATTGGCATAATCAACAATTAGAATACTATTTTTAGTTGATATTCCAATTAGTATGACAAGCGCTATTTGTGAGAAGATATTAATAGAACTGTTCAAGAATAATATAAAGACCAAGCCTCCAAACAAAGCAAGTGGAACAGTTAACATAATAATAAATGGATGAATAAATGAATTAAAGGTTGCAGCCATTACTAGGTACGCAGTTAGAAATGCTAATCCAAAAATAATAAATAGTTCATTACTAGTTTCTTTTATTTCTTCTGATTTACCTTTCCATGCAATTTGATTAGAGGAGCCAATTTCTTCCATTGTTTCTTCTAAATATGCAATTGCTTCTGTAAGTGTATAAGATTCTGATATATTTGCTGATATTGTTACAGCTCTCTGCCTGTTATATCTTGCTAATTTTTTTGCAGATCCAATTTCACTAAACTCTACTAAATTTGATAAAGAGATAAGTTTACCAGAGCTTTCAGATCTAACAAATATTTTAGAAAGGCCTTCTTGCGATCGTCTATCTGCCAAGTATTGTTGAAGTATAATTGGGTATTCTTTACCAAGTCTATTAAATTTTGTTACAGTTTTTCCACCATAAAGAGTTTCTAAGGTTTTGCCAATTGAGTCTGTAGACACACTTAAATCTTTAGCCTTATTTTTGTTAATTACTAATTTAACTTCTGGTTTATCTCTAGAATAGTCAGATTCTATTCTAGATAAATTTTTATTTTGTCTTAATTTATTGATAACTTTAGACTGTATTTCCTCTAACTCCTCATAAGTACTGCCCAATATAACCATTTGAACAGGTTTATTGTAACTAGAAACTCTAATAGATTGAGGTGATATTGGAAAAGCTACTGTTTCAGGAACAGTCACAATTTTTCCAATTGCTTCTCTCATTATTGTTTGTGAACTTTTATCTCGTTCAGCCCATTCATCTAATAATGCAATTATTATAAAGCTATTAAAAGAATTTTTATTGCTACCAAAGCCTGGCACTCTCATTATAAATCTTTTGTATGGACTATCCTCAGCTTGAAGAAGAGGAATTAACCTTTTTTCAACATCTTCTGCTCTTTTTTCAGTATATTCAAAAGAGCTTCCTTCATCTGTAAATCCTAGAACAAGATAAACACCTCTATCTTCTAAGGGTAATAATTCTTTTTTTGTAATATTAAACAAAACACCAGAAATAATAATAGTGAAGACTATAAATGAAATTATGATTTTTTTCTTATTAAGCCAATACCCCAATGTTTCTTCATAAAATTTTAAGAATGATTTAAAAAATTTATCAAATTTAGTGACTATAAAATTTTGTTTTGGCTCTTTCTTTAAAAACTTACTTGCTAACATAGGAGATAGTGTAAGAGCAACAAAAGAAGACACCACAACAGAAACAGATAATGCTATGGCTGTTTCTCTAAATAATGTTCCTGCAATTCCATCAATGAAAATTAAAGGAATAAAAACTGCAACTAGAATTAAAGTTGTTGCAATGATTGCAAAGCTGATTTGTTTTGATCCTTTATAAGCTGCAACTAATGGGCTCTCTCCATTTTCAATTCTTCTATAAATTGCATCTGTCATTATGACCGAGTCGTCAGTAATTATTCCAATTGCTAAAATAAAACTTAATAAGACAAATATGTTTATTGATAAACCAAACAAATAAAGACCCAAAAACGATGCTATTAAGCTTACAGGTAGTGCAACTGCTGGTACAATTACAGCTTTTATATTACCTAAGAATAAATAAATAATTATAACCACAAGAATAAAAGCGATGATTAAAGTTTTGTATACTTCATCGATAGCAGTGCCCACATATGTTGCCCTGTTAAAAGCTACTTCTATATTTAAATCATCTGGTAATGTTTTTTTAACCTCATCTATTTTTTTATTTATTTCTTTAGAAAGCTCTACAGTTGAAGCGCCACTTTTTGCGTAAATACCAATTCCAACTGTCTTTAAATTCAAGGCATCTTTACTTTGGGCCTTAAAAAGATTTTTTTCTGAAACTGGGCCAAACTCAATATTGGCAATATCCGAAAGTCTTACAACATTATTTATGTTTTTTTTAATAGGTAATGTCTTTAATTTTTCTATATCGTTATATGACTTATCTAAATTTAGTATCAAATCTATGTTGGTAGCTTCTAATGTTCCTGCTGGCAGACTTACATTTTCTTTTCTTAAAGCTCCCTCAACTTCTTGAATAGTTAAATTGTTTGCAGCAAGTTTAATAGGATCAATCCAAACTCTTACACTTAGATCTCTTAAACCACCGGTTCTAATAGTTCCTACGTTCTTAACACTTGAGAACTGATCTACTAAATATCTCTCAACATAATCTCCAAGCTCTAAATCACTCCAGGTTGCAGAAGATACAGCCAGCCACATAGTGGTTGAAAATCCTGCTGATTGTTTGAGAATTTGAGGTGCTGCTGCTTCACTTGGCAATCTATCGACAACTCTTGCAACTCTTTCTCTTATATCATTAGCAGCATTATCTAGGTCTATATCAGGATTAAATTCAACATTAATTGAACTGCTCCCATTTTCTGATGTTGAGTTAATATTTTTTATTCCTTCTACTCCACCTATCACATCTTCTATTACTTGTGTTACTTCCTGATCAATTATAGGAGCTGATGCGGATTTGTAGTCTACTTTAACTTGAACTACAGGTGGTTGTAAGCCCTCAGGCAGTTCTCTTACTGGCAATTGTGAAAAAACAAATATTCCAAAAACAATTAATATAAGAGACATTACCCAAGCAACAACTGGTCTTCTTATACTTACGTCAGTTATAAACATTATTTTTTAATTGGTTTAATTTCGCCTCTTGGTCTAACTTTTTTTAAACCCTCAGCTACAATGTTATCTCCATTAGCTAAACCCGAAACTACTTCAATAAAACCAGACTCTCTTATTCCAATAACAATTTCAGCTTTATTAGCAATATTATCTTCTGCAACTTTATAAACATAAGTTTTGTTACCTTCCATGATTAAGCTTGTATCTGGAATACTCATCGAATTTCTCTCATTATATTTAACAATAATCTCCAAAAGAGAACCTGGTAAAATTTCAAAATTATCATTTTCTAATTTTATTCTTATAGCTAACGATCTTGTATCCACATCAATTCTGCCAGCTGTTGAGTCAACAACACCTGAATAAATTTTTTCACTATTACCTGAAAATTTAACATCAACATTTAAATTTTCTCTAATAAAACTTGCGTAAAGCTCAGGAATATCTACATCTACATAAATTGTCGAGGTATCTTCTAGTTGTATTAAAAGTGAACTTTCAGAAACTTTAATATCATTTGAAAAATCTCTTTTAGTCACCACTCCATCAAAAGATGCTATTAAATTTCTAGTTTTTAATTTTGTTATTAAATCACCTTTTTTCAATTTTCTATTGAATTCTATTGGGTTAACTATTTCATATTTTTCAATTTTGTATGATTTAGTTCTAAAAGGAATTGCTGTTCCATAAGTTGAAACTTTTTGAGAGAAATTTTTTGCTACAACTTTAGTTACTATTATTCCTGGAGGAGGTCTTTTGCTAAACTTTTTTTTAAAATGATTTCCTATCATTGTTCTTCCAACAATTACTATTGTAATAATTAAAAAGAAGGCAAGGATTGCAGTTCCGATTTTTGTAGATCTTTTCATATTTTAATTCTTTCCATATTCACTCCATGATCCGTCGTAAATAGTAGGCATATATTTATTATCTATTAAGGAATAAGCAAGAGCCAAAACTGAAGCGGTAACACCAGAACCACATGTAAATACAATGTTTTTGCCCATCTCATATCCTGTTGATTTAAACTTTTCATGAATCTTTTCTTTACTAATAAATGTATGATCTTGATTTATAAGTTCAGAGAAGGGTAGACAAAAAGATTTTTTGATAGAGCCACTTCGCAATCCTTTTCTTGGCTCAGGAACTTTACCCTCAAATCTTTCTAAACTTCTTGCATCAATAATATTAAAATTGTTTTCTAAAATATTTTTGTTAATTTGGTTTATATCTTTTACTAACTCTTTTTTTTCATTTGCAGTATAGTTAGAGGGAATAATCTTAATTATATCACTAGTGGTTGCTTTATTTTCCTTGATCCATTTTTTTAATCCACCATCTAATACATGGACTAATTCTGGATTGTGACCAAAATAGATAAAATTATACCAACATCTACATGAACTAATTACATCTGAATTATCATAGATAACTATTTGATCATCATTTTCAATTCCCATGCTTGACACAATATTTTCCCATGACTTAGCATCTGTTAACATATGAGGTAGATCGATATCTTTTTTTGAATTTTCATCTAAATCAAAAAAAATTGCATTTTTAATATGATTGTTTTTATATTCATCAAAACCATTACGTTCTGTCTGAGGCATGTGCCATGAGCAATCAATAATTTTTACTTTATCTAAATTTTCTTCTAACCAATTTGTATCAACTAAAGACATATTATCTTTTTTCCAAATATCTCTGATGATATTCTTCTGCTGGACAATAATTTTTTAATAAAGAAGATTTTGTTACAACATTTCCTGATAATTTTAAATTTACTTTTTTTATAACACTCTCAGCAATTTCTTTTTGTCTGTCACTTAGGTAAAATATTTCACTTCTATATTGCGTCCCAAAATCAGGTCCTTGTGAATTTAAGGTTGTAGGGTCATGAATTTCAAAGAAGAAATCTAAAATCTTTTCATAAGAGATAATTTTAGGATCAAAATCTAACTTAACAACTTCTGCATGATTTGTATTGCCAGTACATACCTCTTTGTACGTGACTGTTTTGCTATCACCTCCACAATAGCCAACTTCAGTTTTAATAACTCCTTCAAGTTTACTAAACTTAATTTCTGGTCCCCAAAAACATCCTAATCCTAATACTGCTATTTCCATTGATTATACTTTAATTTGATTTACAAATTATTGCTATGCTAACTAAAAATCAATTAGGTTTTTTGTACATGTTTCTATCTGTATGCACCTTTTCCGTTATGGATTTGCTGGTAAAATGGTCAAGCGACTATCCAACTGGGGAAGTTTTATTTTTTAGGGGTTTTTTTGGTCTGTTGCCCACATATTTTTTAATTCCAAAAGGTAAATTAAAAACTTTTTATACAACTGAGAGATCAAAAGAACATTTATTCAGATGTCTTATGGGTTTAATGGCCTTGATAGCAATAGTTGTTGCGTTAAGAGAACTTCCTTTAGCAGTCGTTGTTAGTTTGTCATATGCGGCACCATTATTTATTACTGTATTATCAATTTTTCTATTAAGTGAAAAAGTGGGTATTTTTAGATGGTTAGCTGTCTTAATTGGATTTATAGGTGTTATTATAATTGCTGAGCCTGGCTTTAAGGGTATGAATTATCTTTATTTCCTTCCTCTAATATTTTGTATTGGAATGGCTTTTGTAACCATCACAATTAGAAAGCTATCAACAACAGAACCTATTTGGCTTATCTCAATTTTTTTTACAATTACTATTTCAATTACTGGCTTGGCCACAATTCCAATGGGATGGAAAATGCCAAATTTTCAAGACTTTATTCTTTTAGCTTTAATTGGAGTAACAGGAGGTTCTGCAAATTTATTTTTAACTCAATCATATAAACTTTCTGAAGTATCTTTGGTGGCACCTTTAAAATACTTAGCTTTGGTATTTGCTATATTTTTTGGTTATTTTATTTGGAATGAGATACCAACTATAAAAACACTAATTGGTGCATCACTTGTAGTTCTTGCCTCTCTTATAATTTTTAGAAGAGAAATTTATCATAAACAAAAAATACCATCAACAACTAGACATGAATAAAAAACCAAAATATTGGAATACTGCAAAAAAATATTTATCTAATAAAGATAAAGTAATGTCCTTATTAATTAGCAGGTACAAATCTCCTTCAGAGGCTGTGCTTACTTCTAGAAAAGATATATTTTTTTCATTATGCAAGAGTATCATTGGACAACAAATCAGTGTTGCTGCAGCTAACTCAGTTTTTTTGAAATTTAAAAAGAAATGTAAAAATAAGATTAATGCAAAAACAGTTTCTAAACTTTCTTCTATTCAACTTAAAAGCTGTGGATTAAGTGGACAAAAGGTTAGGGGAATAAAAAGTTTGGCTAAACAAATATTAGATAAATCATTTAACCCTAGATTAATTCCTAAAATGTCAGATGAAGAAGCTATTATCTATTTATCTCAGTTAAGACAAATTGGAAGGTGGTCAGCTGAAATGATTTTATTATTTACTTATAACCGCTCAAATATTTGGCCTATACAAGATATTGGTCTTTTAAGAGGAATTTCAAAAAATTATAAGAAAAAATATTTACCACCTGAATCTTATGTAAAATTATTAAATAAAAGATTTACTCCATACTGCTCAGTTGCAACTTGGTATCTTTGGAGAAGTATAGATCCAGAACCTATTCAGTACTAAAACCTTCGATAATTTGTAAGTTTCGTTCTGAAGTGTCTTTGGCTAAAGCCCAACTATCTTGATATTCTTTAGAATCGTGACATTTCATAGCTTGTTCGTGACTTGGAAATTCCCAGATTACAGTTCTTGGATAAGTTTCACCCTCTAAAGTTTCAAATTTTCCACCTCTTACTAAGGGTTTCCCTCCATAATTTTTTATTATTTCAATAGCTTTTGAACCGTAATTTTTTAAATTTTCCTGATTATTTATTCTTTTATATAATGCTATCCAGTATACTTTCATATTAGTCCATCCATGTTTTGAGTTGATTTTGATTGTCCTGAATAAATTGAGGTAATTTATTTATGTCATACTTTTCAAGCTTACGTCTTTTATCATCACCATACTTTTTTGATTTTTTGTCACCAAACATATCGTAAATTGTTTCATTATTGTTAATTAATTCTTTGATTTTATCATATCCTAGTTCTTCAGCATCATAATCTCGGTGATGTAAGTATGATTTTAACTTTAACTCAATATCAATAGCATTTTTGATATTTGAAAAATGCCAACCACCATTTTTAATAAATATTTTATTAATATATTTATTTTTAGAAAAAAATGTATCTAAACGCCAGAAAGAGTATTTTTTATTTTTAACATTTCTCAACCATTGAGGGCTTTGTAATTTACTTTTTTTACAAGCTTTCGTTCCATACCATTTAAAATTTTTTAGATATCTATTAAATTTATAATAAAATATTTCCTGCTCAAACATAATAATTTGGTTATTGATTTTTGTTAAGTCTAGTGAATTCAAATTTGGTATTTCATCTACATCAGAGACCAATATTAAGTCATTACCATCTGCTTGCTTGATACCTTCTGATATATTATTTCTTTGATCATTTTCTCTTAAATGTGCATTGTAGATCAATTTATAAGATTTTGTTCCTTCGTTATCAGTATTTTCTAATTTAATAATTTTACTAGGTTTATTTTTATGTTGGATATAAATAATTTTTTCCTTAAATTTTTTAAATTTATTAATATCGAATTTTAGTTGTCTTTTTACACCATTATGAAAAAATTGACTTTCGACTATGACAAAAAAATCAACGTATTTATCTAAAGTATTTAATCTTATATCAAGCAAAAGTTCTTCATCATAAAACATAAAACAATCAAATATTTTCATAATTTTTATTTCTTTTTTATTTTTATTTATATGATAAAAAATTTTATGGCAGATAAATTAATTATCACTTTCGATGAGTATACAAAAATTGTTGAAAAACTAGCAATAGAAATATACAATAATTACAAACCTACTGTATTAGTTGGAATTATGAGGGGAGCGGCTCCCATATTGGATATCCTCTCTAGAATTTTAAAATTACCAATAGCTTATATTGTGATCCAAAGTTATTCAGGAAAGGGAATGGAAGATAAACAAGGTCAATTAATGTTTGCAAGAGAAATTAGTTCTTTAGCTGAGAATAAAGACTTTAATAAAGTTTTATTAGTAGACGATTTATCTGACACAGGATTAACTTTAAACAAAAGTATTGAATGGTTAAAGAATTATGAACCAACTAAAGATTATATAAATGAAGTTAAAACAGCCTGTTTATGGAAAAAAAAATCATCCACATTTGAGCCAGATTTTTGTCCAGTTAAACTAGATTCAGACCCATGGATTGTTCAGCCTACTGAACATTATGAAGAGATGTCTATGGAAGAAATAATTAAGAAAAATAAATAGGGCTGGAATAATTCCAGCCCTAAAAATTACATTTTAAGCAACTGCAAAACTAACAACACTCAAGATTGCAATAATCCATATCGCTGGAGAAGTTGAGGAAAACTTACCAGTAAATAATCTGATTAATGCGTATGATACAAATGCTAAAGCAATACCATTACTAATACTATATGTTAACGGCATAGCAATCATAGCAAGAATAGCAGGAGCTGCCTCACCAATATCATCCCATTCAATATCAGTTATGTTTCTAACAAAAAGAACAGAAACAAATACTAAAGCTGCACCATCAATTTGCTTAGGTAAACTTGTTGCTAAAGGAGCAAAGAATATACAAGCCAAAAACAGAAGACCAATTACTAAAGAGGTCATTCCTGTTTTCCCACCAGCTTTTACACCAGCACCAGACTCAACATAACTTGTTACGGTTGTTGTTCCCATCATTGCACCCGCTACAGTTCCAACACTGTCAGCCATCATCGCTTTTTCAATGTCTTTAACTTTACCATTTTTATCAACCTTACCAGCAACGTTTGCTACTGAAGTTAATGTTCCTGCAGTATCAAAGAAATCAACAAATAATAAAGTAAACACTACAGTTGTCATACCAGCTGTTAATGCTGCTGATAAATCAAAATCAAATAGATAAGTCATTGGAGGTGGTGAGCTTGCAATTCCATTAAATTTAGCAAGTCCAGTAGCCCATGCAATAATACTGAATAGTAAAATACCAATGATGATATTTCCCTTAACTTTCATTTTTTCAAGAACAACCATCAAAATAAATGCCGCACAACCCAATAGAACAAGTGGATCACTCAAGTCACCTAATTGAACTAATGTTACTGGGTTATCAACAACAACTTCCATGATCTGAAGTCCAATTATTGCTAAGAATAATCCTATACCGGCGCCAATTCCTAATTTTAAACTTCTTGGAATTGAATTAATTAACCACGCTCTGATAGGCGTTAATGAAATGATTAAGAATAAAACCCCAGCAACTAGTACGGCCCCTAGAGCTTCTTGAGGCGTATAGCCCATTCCAGCACAAACACCAAATGCAACGAATGCATTAATTCCCATGCCTGGTGCCAAACCTATCGGCCATGTTTTTCCATAAAATGCCATTATGAAACAAGCAAGCGCTGTTGCAACAATTGTTGCCGTGTATACTGCTCCAAATTCAAAGAACCCTTTTTCTGGTCCAGCAAACTCACCTGATAGTATAAATGGATTTAAAAACATAATGTAAGCCATTGTCAAAAATGTTGTTACACCAGCTATTACTTCTGTTTTAAAATCAGTTTTGTGTTTTTTATAGTCGAAATATTTTTCTAACATTGATCCTCCTAAGATTAAGATGGACTAATATTAGATTAATTAAGAAATTACTCTTAAAAATATAAGTTTATCAACATATTTCAACTTATAAGTTTATATTTAAGCCACATTTTGAGTGTTATCATTGATGCATGCATAAATTAAAATTTATTTTAATAAGCTTATTTCTTTTAACTTTTGTTGCCGGCTGTCAAACAATCAAAAATAAAACAGACGCAATTGTTGAAAAAGAAAATGCTAAGTTAAGTGAATACATTGGAAAAACTTCAAGCAATTTGCAAATGGAATTAGGTAAGCCAGATGAAGATTTTAAAAATGATAAAGGTAACTTAGAGCTTGTTTACAACACCAAAAAATATGGAATACTTTGCGAAAGAAGATTTGAAGTAGATTCTAATTCTATAGTGATTGGTTTTGTTTCAAACGGTTGTTTCTAAAAAACTTAATACTTGTGGGGAATGTACCCCACAAGTAAGGTTTTTACTTATTTTATTTCAATAAGTTTTTTCTTTTTATATTCAGGTACAATTCTTTCACAGGCAATTGTTAAAAGACCATCTTTTAATTCAGCACCATTAACTTTCACATCCTCAGCGATTGTAAATGATCTTGTAAATTGTCTTTGTGAAATACCTTTATGAATAATTTCACCATCATCAGATTTGTCCTCAGATTTATCAACTTGTTTTGTTCTTACAGTTAATAAATTGTCTTCAAACTCCACCTCTACATCATTTTTATTAAAACCAGCTAAAGCAACTTCAATAGCGTAGTTGTCTTTTCCAGTTTTTCTAATGTTGTACGGTGGATAATTGGACTGCATGGTTAACCCTCCATTTCCCAGCATATTTTCAAATTGGTCAAACATATCGTCAAATCCAATTGAAAAAGGTCTTAGAGTGTTAAATATAGATAGATCCCTACTTGTCATAGTTTCCTCCTTTGTTAGCAAGGTTAATTTAGTAAGCCCCATTAGGCGACTTACATGTGATATTTAGGAATTAAGCTAAAAATTTCAAGATAGGACGACTAAATTTTTTTAGAAATTTTTAATGCAAATGCATAATCTAGTGCAATTTCTTCTATAGCCCCATCTCTACCTGATTTACCACCATGACCTGCGTTCATTTCAGTTTTTAAAAGTAATAAATTATTATCAGTTTTATATTCTCTTAGTTTGGCGGTAAATTTTGCTGGTTCATCAAACAATACTCTGTTGTCGCTTAAACTTGTTGTGATCAACATATGAGGATAATCCATTTTCTTAATATTATTATAGGGAGCATAAGAATAAATATAATCAAAGTGATCTTTTTTATCTTTTGCATTTCCAAACTCATCAAATTCTCCAACTGTTAAAGGTAAAGAGTGATCTAGATTAGTTGTCAAAGAGTCTACAAATGGTACTGCCATTATAATTCCTAGAAATAATTCAGGGGCTTGATTAACTACGGCACCCATAAGAAGGCCACCCGCAGAACCACCCATACCTATTATTTGATTTTTTGAAGTATATTTATTTTCAATTAAGTATTTTGCAGAAGCAATATAATCTTCAAAAGTATTTTTTTTATTTAGCAGCTTTCCTTCTTTCCACCACTTCATGCCTCTTTCCATACCCCCTCTAATATGGGCCGTAACCCAGATGATATCTCTATTAATCAAACTTAATCTAGTAGCAGAAAAACTAGGGCTCATAGAGCTTCCGTAAGAGCCATAACCATAAAGCAGCAATTGAGCACTTCCATCCATTTTAGTATTTTTATGTCTGGTAATTGTAAGAGGAACTAGTCTTCCATCGTGTGATTTACAATCTACTCTTTCTACAATGTAGTCATCAGGATTATGACCAGATGGGATCTCTTGTTCTTTAACTAATTTTTTTTCTTTTGTGCTTAAATTATAAGAATAAACTCTAGACTGCGTCTTAGGTGAAGAATAACTTATATATATCTCATCTGTATTCTTATCTCTTTGCATTAAAGAGGCACCAGGAACATATACAGTTTCATCAGAAAAAATTAATTCTTCTTCTATTCCAGTTGTAATATTTTTTACAAATAATTTATCTAAAGCATCTGAAGTTTCAGATCTAATGATCCAATTTTTTAAAAATGTTAAACCTCCAATTAGAACCTCATCTTTTGCAGCAATAAAGGTTTTCCAGTCTGGTTTTTCTAAACTATTACTAATGTCTACTTTAAAATCTTCAGCATTTTCATTAGTATGATTGTAAAATTTACCATCCCAAGAATTAACAGAATAAAGAATTCCTCTTTGTCTTTTTTTTATTAATTTAGGTTTGGGATCTTTTTCATTAACATCAAAGTAATATTGTTCAGATGTATTATGGTCTGAAGAGCTGATAAAGAAATATTTATCATCTGCACTTAAACCAATTCCAACCGTAAAAGCTTCACTTTTTTCTTCAAAAATTAATTGATCCTCACTAACTTTAGTTCCTAATTTGTGTCTATAAATTTTTCTTGGTCTATGATTTTCATCGAGTTTTGAATAAAAAACATACTGATCATCTAAACTGAAAGTTATACTACCTGATGTTTCCTCAATCTTTTCAGTAACTAATTTTTTTGTACTTATATCTCTAATATATATTGTGTAATATTCAGAACCCTTTGTATCTAAAGAATATCCCAAATATTTGTCATTAAAACTAACCTCCAAATCACCAACACCAAAGTATTCTACTTTTAGTTTTTCTTTTTCTTCATCTCCATTCCAAATTTCTTCAATATTATTAGTTCCAATTTTTTTCCTTAATTTTATGGAATAATTTCCTTTGGTAGTTGTTTTTGACCAATACTCATAATCAAAATCTTTAAAAGGTAAAGACTCATCATCTAATTTTATTCTTCCTTTGATTTCATCAAATAATTTTTTTTGAATGGTCTTGGTATCTGATAAGTGAAAATCAGTATAAGAGTTTTCTTCTTCAAGATATTTTCTAACTTCAGGGTTTAATTTTTTGCTATCTTTTAAAACCTCCAGGATGTCACCTTGATGTATCCAACTATAATCATCTTCCCAATTAATATTATGACACTTTTTTATTTCTGATTTTTTTTTAAGATGTGGTATTTTCATGGATAGAAATTAAATATATGAATATTATCATTTATACACTAGTTTTTTTGGGAATTGCTTACTTTTTACTTAAATTAGTAGCCAACACTTCATCAAAAAAAATATCAAAAAATTTAAGAAAATTAATTTTCTTAGGTTTGATAATTTTAGCAGTATTATTTGTAGTTGCTGGCAAGTTTTTATTAAGCATTCCTCTAACATTACTCAGCTTAGCTTTAGTTAAGTTAAAAGGGTTTTCAATATTTCAATTAATTGGCTTATTCAGACTTATACAAACACTTAGAAACTCTGGGAGATTTTCATTTAACCAAAATCAAAATGTTAAAAATTCTTCTAAAATATCTATAGAGGAAGCCTACAAAATTTTAAATTTAGATATAAAAAAAAATATTAGTAAAGATGATGTTAAAAATGCATACATAAAAATTCAGAAAAAGATACATCCAGATATTTCACCAGAGACTGCAAGGTTATCGACGATTGTAAATGAAGCTAAAGAGATTGTATTAAAAGATATTTCTTAGTTAAGAATTTTTTTTAATTGATCAAAAATTTTGTCTGGATTAATTTTCTCTTTACCTAAAGTATTATGTGTTACTGTATTTTCTCCATCTGGGATAATTGGATACATTTTTGAACTATAATTCCCATATATTAATGGTGTGTCTGCCATTAAAACAATTGTTTTAATACCAAGTCCTGACGATAGATGACTAAAACTAGAGTCATTACAAATAGAAATATCACAATTTTTAATTATTGGTAAAGTTTCTCTTATACTTAAGTCATCTAAAGGAATACATTTGTCTTTAAATTCTGTATTAAGCATTTCTTTTAAAATTTCTTGCTCTTCTTTATTTTTGCCGGTACTTAAAAAAAACCGACACTTATAAGCATTAGAGATTAAACGAATTAGCTTTATAAATGTTATAGCTGGAATTCTTTTAGTTGGCCCTGATCCACCCATGCCAAGTAAAATATTTTTTTGATCATTGTTGATTTTAAATTTTAATTTTGCATCCTGAACAGATTGATCGTTGATAATAATTTTTGGATCATCCTTTACAATTAAATTTAATTTTTTATCTATAAATTTTTTTGCAGCATCTATTATATGCTGGTTTTTTTTTACAAGTAAGGGATATTGATAAATGTTTTTAATGCCAGCAAACTTTGCAACTAAATAAAATCTAAGTGATGAATTAAAAATAAAAATTTTATCAAAGTTATGTTCTCTAAGTTCTTTTGCCAAGTTTATAAATCCACTAAAACCTTGGTGTCTAGCACCCTTGAGATTGTTACCTTGTTCAAGAATGATTATTTTTTCAATATTTTTATTATCTCTTAAAAATTGTTCTGCTTTTGAACTTTGTTTAGCTAGAATACTTACAGGTGTATTAAATTTTTTTGAAATAGCATCTATAAAAGGTAAGTAGATTACCATATCTCCAATTCCCATTTTATTTTGTACTACTAAAATTTTCATTTAATACTTTATCATCTTTACTAAATTTTTTATTTATATAAGTTTAGCATATGAGTAAAATTAAAGGTATTTATGCAGCTGGAATGTCAGTTTTTAATGATGATTTAAGTCTAAATATAGCAAAGACTATAAATCATGCAGAAAGAATAATTGATCAAGGTTGTCATGGTGTTGCTATTTTTGGAAGCACTGGGCAAGCACAACTTATATCTATAAGTGAAAAAATTAGTCTCTTAAATGAATTATCGAAGAGCAAATATAGAGAAAAATACTTAATTGGAACTGGGCTAAATTCTTTAAATGAAACTATAAATTTAATGAAAGTAGCTAACTCTTTAAACTTTAGTGATTTTTTAATAATGCCACCAGCTTATTATAAGTATGGTGATAGTGAGGTAAAAGAATTTTACTCAAAAGTAGTTGAAGCTGTGCCAGACAGTAAGATTATATTATACAATTTTGAAAAGTTATGTGGCTACAAGTTTAGTGTTGAGTGTGTTGAGGAGCTTGTTAAGAAATTTCCAAAACAAATAGTTGGTGTCAAAGATAGCTCCTATAACCTATATGAAAATTTAAAGATTGATAATTTCTCTGTTATGCCGGGATCAGAACTAAAACTCCTAAAGGGTCTTGAGCTTGGATGTGATGGTATAATTACGGCAACTTGCAATGTAACTGCTAATTTATCTAGAAAAGTTTACGATGATTTTAACGAAAAAAAACAACAAACTGTAAATGATATACTATGCAAGGTTAGAGGTACTTTTGACCAATACAATTTAATATCAGGATTACATTCTTTTATGTCAGATCAAGACGATTGTTACAAAAATGTTATACCACCGGTTAGTCTTTTAAACGAAAAAGATAAAAAACAACTTGAGGAAGATCTTGGTAAGCTTAATTTTACATTAGGATCACTTAAGGCAGCTTAAATATAGCTAGCAAATTTTTAACAACATTTTGAAACAAGAGACTATATTTATCAGTAATTAATTGATAAATCTAATTTTCTTAAAGTATGAAAAAAATAAAAAAAAATTCAGCTAAAAAAAAACCTTTAATAAAAAAAAAGGTTAAAAAAATTACAAATAAAAATCATAAAAAAAATTTAAAAGTAAAAAAAAATATTTATAAAAAAAAAAAATAAGTAAAAATATAAAAACAAACAAGAAAAAACAAAAAGTTAACACTAGAAAAAAAGTAACCTTAATATCAAGAGTAGTTACACTTCAGAATTCTTTAAAACCAGAATTTAACTTTAAAATTAATTTTAATTTAGAAAAATACATTCAAGCTTTTTTTGACAGTATCGCTAATAGAATATTTGAATATAAAACCTTAAAAGCTGAAGAAAAAAGAAGAAGACAACTTGAGGAAATTGAAAAAAAAGAACAAGAAAAATTACAAATCCAAAAACAAAAAGTAAAAGAAGAAGAGGAGCAAACTAAACTTAAAGAAAAAGCATTAAAAGAAGAAATTAAACTTGAAAAGGAAAGAGCAAGAGACATAAAATTATTTTTACGTAAGGAGCAAGCATTACTTAGAATTGAACATGCAGAAAGGCAAAAACAATTTTTAAAACAATTACAATTAGAAAAACAGATAGAAAAATTTAGAATAAGAGAGATTAAAGAATTAGAAAAACTTGAAAAGATTTCATTAAAAGAAAAAAGAGATGATTATGCTGGTCTTCAAGCAAGGATAGAGAAACTAAAAGATAAATATAGAATTATAAGAGACCAAAAAATTAGAGAGAGAGTAGAAGCTTTAGGAGTAAAAATCCAAGGTGATGAGGATAGAGATACTTTACTTCAAAAAGAGAAAGATCATAAAGTTGCGAGGCAGAAAATTGAACTTTCTCTTGAAAGCTTTTACAGAAGTGCCAGTAGTTTAGTTTTTCAACTAAATAAACGGCACATCACTAGACACATGTCTATTTTTAGATGCATTGATCAAAGATTTGAAACTGGCGAAATCTTTATCAAATGGGATGAAGCACCTGATGAAGAGTGGCTGCTATTAATTTATATAAAAAATAATTCTCCTGATGAAGGAATAGTCATTGAAGATAAATCAGATCCTGAGAAAAATTTATCTCATGAATTCAAATCAAATGAAATATTTAAAGCATCAGATCTAATGGTTGACTCGTTAACTCAGTTAATTTCAAGAAAAAGAGCTAAAAAAGATTAAATTAGATACTATCTTCTTTAATCAATCTTTCAATTTCAGGTATTAGTTCACGACTTTTAAATGATGGATAGAATTCTAATGCGCTTTCAATACTCTTAATTGCTTTTTCATATTCTTGAAGTTTTATGAAAATTCTTGCTTGTCCTGATAAAGCCCCAAAGTGTCTAGGCTCTATATCTAAAACTTTATCAATATCATTTAATGAATTTTTAAACTGACTCATTAAAAAATATACAGTTGCTCTTTTATTCCAGGCTTCAGACCATTTAGGGTCATTCTCCAAGATATTATTAAAAACTTTTAATGCATAATTATAATCACCATATTGCATTAACTCTGTTCCAAACTCTAACTTTTCAGTTAATTTAAAATCACTAGGATGTTCATTCCAGACAGACCAAATTTTTTGCTCCAATAGAGCAGCACTTTTTGAATTATCAATAATTTGAAGTTGGTCAAAAAGATTATTTAAAATAACTTTCTGAGATGACTGAGCAGAAGAAACAAAACTAAATATAAATACGAATAGTATGAAAACTTTCATAAGTAAAACATATTTTATTCAGTGCCTCATCTCAACATTAAAAACTTATTTCAAAAGTTGTTTCTTATTTTTTAAAAATAAAAAGAAAGCAATAATCTCATAAAAAAATGAAAATAAAGTAAAAATTATTGGAGTTTTAAAGAAACTATAAAGAAACTTATATTTAGGAATTTTTTTCCATACTAATAAAAAAGCTTCCGCCCCTCCAATTACTTTCTCCCCATCTTTAATATGAAGTCTACGCAAAAGGTTCTTAGCATTTCTTTGAGTTTCTATTTCTGCTGATTTATTATTTGTAATATCCACCCATTCTATGTCTTTAATATTTTGTTTTTTATACAAATTTATCTCAGCACGGCAAATTTTACATGAATTATTAAAATAAACTTTCACAATCTATTTTTTATCTTTCCAAGCTGTCATTCCACCAGTCATATTTTTCACATTTTTTATTCCCATTTCCTGCATAGTTTTTGTTGCTAGTGTGCTCTGACCTCCAAGACCGCAAAAAACTATATATTCTTTGTCAGGATTTTTCTTAAACATTTCATTTTCTAAAGGACTACCATCAGCTAAATAAAACTCTAATAAGCCTCTTTCTAAATTTACAGCATTACCAATAGTCTCTGACTCAAAACTATTTTTATCTCTTACGTCTATAAATTGAACATTTGGGTCGTTTAGTTTTTCTTTGGCTTCATCTACCGAAATATTTTTTATCTCGTTAGAAACGTTCATTAATTCATCAAATTTTTTCATTATATTGTCCTTTTTTTTAATTTATTCCTAAAATTATATAGAATCCGATAGATTGTATATGTGCGAAATACGACAATTGAAAAAATAATTATAACTATTACTTGTTATGTATGAATGATTTTTTTACTAAAACAGATTTATCAAGAAAAGATGCTGAGAGCATTATATCAGAAACATTAAATAGTTGTGATGATGGTGAGCTTTACTTAGAAAACTCTAAAAGTGAATCTATTGTACTTGATGATGATAAAATAAAGAGTTCTAGTTATAGTTCTGATCTAGGATATGGCTTAAGGGCGGTTACTGGTGAAGTAGTAGCTTATTCTCATTCAAATGAAATTTCAAAAAAATCATTAAAACAATCAGCTAGCAATCTAAGCTCAACATTGAAATCTCAAAAAGGTATTTATAATCATGAAATTCCACAAACTAATGAAAAATTTTATAAAGATGTGAATCCGATAGAAGAAAAATCACTACAATCTAAATTGGATCTTTTAAAAGAAGTTAATAACTATACGAGAGCCAAAGGTGGAATGGTAAAACAAGTCACTGCTAGTTTTGCAGGTGAGCATAAATCTATAGAAATTATAAGATCTGGAGGTGAAGTGTTAACAGATGTTAGGCCTTTAATTCGTTTTAATGTTTCAGTCATGCTTGAGAAAGATGGAAAAAAAGAAACAGGAGTTTATGGAATTGGTGGAAGACAATCTTATGATGAATATCTTAAAGATGATAATTGGAAAAAAGTATGTGATGAAGCATTTAGAATTGCTTCAGTAAATCTTGAAAGTAAACCTGCACCGGCAGGAGAAATGAAAGTTGTTTTAGGATCGGGCTGGCCAGCAATACTAATTCATGAAGCTATAGGGCATGGTCTTGAAGGTGACTTTAACAGAAAAAAAACATCTGCTTTTCATAATTTAATGGGTCAAAGAGTTGCTAGTGAGGGTGTTACTATAGTTGATGATGGAACTCTTCATAATAGAAGAGGAAGTTTAACAATAGATGATGAAGGGACACCTACTGAAAAAACTGTTTTAATAGAAAATGGTATATTAAAAAATTTTATGCAAGATCGACTAAATGCTAGATTGATGAATACAAGATCAACAGGTAGTGGAAGACGGGAAAGCTACAAACATGTTGTTCTCCCAAGAATGAGAAATACCATGATGTTAAATGGAAAGTATTCTCAAGAAGAGATGATTAAATCGGTTGATAAAGGAATATTTGCAGTAAGTTTTGGTGGTGGGCAAGTAGATATTACTTCAGGAAAATTTGTATTTAACTGTACAGAAGCTTATGAAATTATTAATGGTAAAATTGGATCACCTATTAAGGGGGCAACGTTAATTGGTGATGGACCTTCAATTTTAAAAGAAGTTTCATTGGTTGGCAACAACATGATGCTTGACCCAGGTATTGGAACTTGTGGAAAAGCAGGGCAAGGTGTTCCAGTAGGTGTGGCACAACCATCGATCTTAATTGATAAAATGACTGTTGGTGGAACTCAATTATAAATCATATGGTTAAAGATCAAGATTATTTAAAAAAGACAGCTTCTTTTTGTATAGATTTAGCAAAAAAACTTGGAGCAACAGACTCAACTGCTGCTGTGGTGCACTCTATCTCAGAAACAGTAAATTTTAGAAATAAAAAATTAGACGAATCTGATCGGTCAGATAGCCTAGGGGTTAGTCTTACAACTTATATCGGCAAAAAAAAATCAAGTATTTCCTCTTCAAATCTTACTGAAGAAAATATCAAGACATTGGTTGAAAGATGTATTGAGACAACAAAAATTACTCCAGAGGATGAATATAATTCATTACCAGATAAAGACTTACTGGCTAATAAAATTAATGATCTAAATTTATATGATGATGACCATATAGAGAATGATGAAAAAATTGAATATTTAAAAGAAGTAGAAGAGGCTGCATTTCAAAAAAAAGAAATTATTAATACAGAAACTGGTTTCTCTGAGTCAAAATCAAATTTTATATTAGCTAGCAGTGATGGTTTTTTAAATGGTTATAAATCTTCTTCTTTTTCAGCATCATGTGTGGCTGTAGCAAAAGATTCTAATAATAAAATGGAAAGAGATTATGAATTTACCAGCACTTGTCATCTAAATGATATGTTAAAACCTAATCAAATTGGTGAAATGGCAGCAAAAAAAACACTACAAAAATTAGATCCAAGAAAAATAGAAAGTGAAAAAATTAGTATTGTCTTTGATAGAAGAATTTCAAAAGGAATATTGAGTACTTTTGCAAGCGCAATATCTGCTTCCTCAATTGCAAGAGGCACATCTTTTTTAAAAGATAAAATTAATGAGGAAATATTTACCTCTTCAATAAATATTTTTGATAAACCTAATATAGTTAAAGGGTTAGGGTCAAGGTATTTTGATTCTGAAGGAGTGAAAACTGATGAATTAAAGCTGGTAGATCAAGGTGTTTTAAAACATTATTTAGTAGATACCTATAATGGAAAAAAGCTAAACCTTAAGTCAAATGGTAGAAGTGGCGGAACAAGTAATTTATATTTTGAAAAAGGTTCCATTTCTTACAAGGATTTATTAAAATTAAATCAAAGAACTTTATATATTACAGAAACAATCGGTCATGGAAGTAATTTAGTTACAGGAGATTATTCTGTAGGTGCCACAGGGTTTATGGTTGAAAATGGAGTGTTTAAATATCCAGTAAGTGAAATAACTATTGCTGGAAATTTTAAAGATATATTCAAAAATATTACTTTGGCTGATGATCTTGAGTTTAAATATTCTACCAATGCTCCAACGATGTTAATAGAAGGCATGGTAGTTGCGGGTAAATGAAGGATTTCTGTATTATTGGCTCAGGTATTTCTGGTGCAACAATTGCAAATTCTCTCAGTAAAAAATATTCATTAGATGTTTATGACAAAGCGAGAGGAGTTGGGGGAAGATCGTCTAATAAAAAGCTTAATAAGAATGAAAGCTTTGATCATGGTGTTCAATATATTTCACCAAAAAGTATTCAATTTAAAAAATTTATAAAAAGTTTAATTTCTAAAAAAATTGTTAAAAAATGGCCAGGAAAGCATTTATTTTTAAATACTGATAAGAAAGAAGACAAAAAACATATTAAAATAATTGGAAAAAAAGGTAACAACGCAATCAGCAAATATCTATTAAAAGATATCAACTGCAATTTTAATAGTGAAGTAATTAAAATTTTTAAAAAAAATAAAGTTTGGGAAATATATTTTTCTGATGGATCAAAAAAATTATATAAATCATTGATATTAACCTGTCCATTTCCTCAGTTAAAAAAACTTTCAAAAAAATATATTAAACATTCATTTATTAATCAAAAAATAAAAATGGATGCAAATATAACAGTCATGATGGCAACAAAAAAAAGTAAACTTAATGTTAGTAGTTATTTTTTTAATGATAAAATTTTAGGTTGGGCTGGAAATGAAAATAGTAAAATGAGATTTAAAAGTAAAAATGATCTTTGGACTTTGCAGAGCTCTTACTCATGGGCAAATAAAAAAATTGATAAAAATCGAGAAAATAAAAAATTGAACACAAAGATTATGATTGAGCAGTTTTTTAAACTTACAGGTATCAAAAAAACTAAAGTTTTATTTTCATTAAATCATGGCTGGAAATATTCATCTAACTCAAAACCTTTGAGAATTAAAAGTTATTGGAATTCTTTCTTAAACCTAGGAGTTTGTGCAGATTGGTTTGTTGGACCTAGACTAGAGTCGGGATGGATAAGTGCTCAAGATCTTTTTAATAAAATAAATAAATAGTTTTATTCGAACTTTTTAACCTTATATTCCCAATTTCCTAATCTAGAATAAGTAACCTTTAAAATTAATGAATTTTTTTTATCAAACCATATATCAAAATTAAGTCTTTTATCTTTTGGTAAAGACATGTCTTTTGAGGTTAATTTAAAATGATCCACGTCATAGGTTTTACCATAGAGTTCAATTTTTTCTTTAGCAACAAAGGTTACCACTTGTTCTTTGATGCTACCTGATATTGGACTAATTTGACTATCAGTTTGTAAAATTTTATGGCTCCACCAGTTTCCAACTACGTTATTTATTGATGCTATACCACTATAGGAAGAACCCTGAATATCAAATTTATTTGTTTGTTTATTAAATTCTAAATTTACATATTTTTTTTTATCATTTTGAAGTGTTTTGGAATTAAAAGAAATTAATTGATCTTTAATATACTTTTCTTCTCCATACCCTTCAATTTCAAAAATTGTTGCACCAAATAATTTCACTGTAAATTTAATTTGATTTGTAACGGTTGTCTTATCTCCATCCTTTTTAAAAAAATAATAATTATAACCAATAACTTCACCATCTTTTAAAATCTCCATTTCAATTTTATTAAATTTATTATAATGCGCCATATGAGCATTAGAGCTGAGTGAATATACTAAGAAAAATATTAATATAAAAAATTTTTTCATAAAGGAGTAACAATAATAGACTTTAATTTTAAAAGAAGTAATTTATTGAAAATATGTTCTTGAAAATTAAAAATATTCCTAAAGTATATTGGAGTTCTGAAAAACCATTAAATCTTAAACCAAAAATTTCAACTTTCTTTTTTTTGTGTCTTGGATTAGTTTTATTTGGTCTAGGTGAGGGATTATTAATAGTTTCTTTTGCGGGGGCTTCCCCTTGGTCTATTCTTGCACAAGGTATTGCATTGAATGTTGATCTTTCAATTGGAATAATAACAGTATTAATTAGTATTGGAGTTTTGTTTCTTTGGTTACCACTTAAACAAAAACCTGGAATTGGAACAATTTTAAATGCAATAATTATTGGTTTAATGATCGATGTCTGCATAAAATTTATACCAACTCCTGAAAATTATTTAAATCAATTAATTTTAGCAACAATTGCTGTACTTACGGTTGGTCTTGGTGGGGGGATTTATCTTGTTGCAAACTTAGGTGCAGGACCAAGAGATGGACTAATGGTTGGTTTACAAAAAAAAACTAACTTACCCATTGCAACTGTAAGAGCTTTTCTTGAAATAACAGTGATGTCTATTGGGTGGTATTTAGGTGGAACAGTTGGAGTTGGAACTTTATTATTTGCTTTTGGAATAGGACCTTCAGTTGCTTTAGGATTATATCTTGTTGGAAAAACTTTTAATTAAAGAGGTGTTCCAGATTTCTCATTCTTTTTTCTGTCATTAGGATTTAGAATGGCTTTTCTTAATCTAAGAGATTTTGGAGTAATCTCCAAAGCTTCATCAGTATTTAGCATACTTAATTGTTCAGCAATTGACATTTGTCTTACCGGTGTAAGCACAACATTTTCATCAGTTCCTTGAGTTCTCATATTCGTTAACTGCTTACCTTTCATCACATTAATAATCATATCACCTGGTTTTGGGGCTAATCCGACAATCATTCCTTCATAAACGGGATCATTATGAGTTACAAACATTTCACCTCTTGCCTGCAAGTTAAATATTGCAAATGCAACAGCTTTTCCGTTTGCCATTGAAATTAAAGCACCATTTTTTCTGCCATCCATTTCACCTTCAAATTTTCCATAACCATGGAAGATTCTATTAATTACACCTGTTCCTTTTGTTAAAGTTAAAAATCTACTTGTGTAACCCATCAAGCCTCTTGTTGGTGCATGAAAGATTAATCTTTTTTTATCTTTTCCTGTATCTTTAAGATCAAGTAATTTACCTTTTCTTCTATTCATTGAGTCAATAATCTTTGATGAAAACTCTTCATCTACATCAACAGTAATCTCTTCAATTGGTTCTAGTCTGTTACCATTTTCATCTTTTTGGTACAAAACTTTTGGAGGACTTACAGTCATTTCAAAACCTTCACGTCTCATTTGTGTCAGTAGAATTTCAAGCATAAGCTCACCACGACCACTAATTACAAAAGCATCTACGTTTGCATTTTGAGAAAAAGAAATTCCAACATTATTTTGTGCTTCAGTAACCAGTCTATCTCTGATTTGAGTACTTGTTAATTTTTTACCTTCTGTCCCAGCTAAAGGTGAACTATTCACACTTATAGTAATAGACATTGTTGGAGGATCTATTGGAGTTGCTGGAAGTGGATCGTTTACTTCAAGATCGCAAATTGTATCTGCTACATTAGCTTTTTCTAAACCTGCAATTACAACAATATCTCCTGCTTCACCAACTTCAATGGGTACTTTTTTAGTTCCCTCGTATCTAAAAATTTTAGTTAATCTACCTTCATCAACTTTCTCACCTTTAAGATTTATTGCTTTAATAGGCTGGTTAGCTTTTGCTGTTCCTTGAGATATTTTTCCAACTAAACTTCTACCTAAGAAACTATCTGCGTATAATAAAGTAGATAGCATTGCGAAAGGTTTAGTTTTATCAAGATCTGCCGGCTTAACATGTTCTATGATTAAATCTAATAATGGGTGAAGATTTTCTCTTGGTCCATCTACTTCTTTATCTGCCCATCCAGATCTTCCACTTGCGTACATAACTGGAAAGTCTAATTGTTCCTCGTTTGCATCTAAACTTACAAATAAGTCAAATGTTTCATCTAAAACTTCATTAGCTCTTTGATCAGCTTTATCCAGTTTGTTAATTACAACAATGGGCTTTAAACCTTGCTTAAGAGCTTTTGCTAGTACGAATTTTGTTTGTGGCATTACACCTTCAGCAGAGTCAATTAATAATAAAGCACCATCAGCCATACTTAAAACACGTTCTACTTCAGCTGCAAAATCTCTGTGACCTGGTGTATCGATAATATTAACTCTAGTACCTTGCCAATCAATAGAAGCAGGTTTAGCTAGAATAGTAATTCCTCTTTCTTTTTCCAACTCCCCAGAGTCCATCAATCTTTCATCTACAACTTCATTTTCTCTAAATGAACCACTTTGTTTCATTAGATTATCAATCATAGTTGTTTTACCATGGTCAACGTGAGCGATAATTGTGATGTTTCGAATATTGTTACTCATAATTTGACGCTCTTATACATTAATTGAGTCATTTGAAAACTTAAAAAAAATCAATATTTGCTTGCTTAAATTAATTATTCTAAAAATTCACTTCTTGTGATTGTTATAAAAACGTATAGATATCCCTATATAAATTAGACGTATTAAAGGATTAAGAGCATATCTCCTTAAATTTTAAAAAATCTAAATACCTAAATGGAAAACTTTAAATTACTAAAAATAGAAGATTCGTTAAAGAATTCATTGGAAAAAATGAAGTTTACGAAACCAACTCCAATTCAGGCGATGGCAATTCCTGTTGCTTTAGAGGGAAAAGATATTTTAGGAACAGCTCAAACAGGAACTGGAAAAACATTGGCATTCAGCATTCCTCTAATAAATAAATTAATATTAGATAAAAATGCATTTGCATTAGTTATGTGTCCAACTAGAGAGCTTGCAACTCAAGTAATGGCTGCAATTAAAAGCATTATTAGTGATAAAATTAACATTAAAACTGCCTTACTTATTGGTGGAGAGGCAATGCAAAAACAACTTAGACAACTAGGTAATAGATCAAGAATAATAGTTGGAACTCCTGGAAGAATTAATGACCACTTAAAAAGAAAAAGTTTAAATCTATCAGCTACCAAATATCTAGTACTAGATGAAACTGACAGAATGTTAGATATGGGTTTTACCCCTCAAATAGAATTAATTTTAAAATTTGTTCCAAAAGATCATCAAACTTTATTATTTTCTGCAACACTACCTCAGAATATTGTTAGAATTTCTGAGAGATATCTAAATAAGCCTCAAAGAATTTCAACAGGGTCAACATCAGTACCTATTGCAAAAATTAAACAAGAAACTCTTCAAGTTTTTAAAGAGAATAAATACGATCAACTAGTAGACCAATTTATAGCAAGAAAAGGATCAATATTAGTTTTTGTTAAAACTAAAAGAGGTGCTGATAAAATGGTTAAGCGTCTTAAAGAAGAGGGTCATTCAGCGGATGCTATTCATGGAGATCTTCGTCAAAGTAAAAGAGATCGTGTAATTACCTCATTTAGAAAAGGCCTTAAGAGAATATTAATTGCAACAGATGTTGCTGCAAGAGGTTTAGATATTCCTTTAATTCAACATGTAATTAATTTTGATCTTCCACAAGTACCAGAAGATTATGTTCATAGAATTGGAAGAACTGCTAGAGCAGGAACAGAAGGTTCTGCTTTAACTTTTCTTACCCCAGATGATAGATCGATGTGGAATGAAATTAGTAAATTAATTGATCCAAACTTTAAACCTGCACCTCGTGGCGCAAGAGGAGACTCAAGAGGAGGAAAAAGAGGAAAAGCTCCTTACAATAAAAAAAGAAAATTCAGAGATGAAAAAAAATCATTCGGTAAAGGAAGACCTGATCGATCATCAAGAGATGGAGAGAAAAAAAGTTTCGGGTACAAAGGAAAATCTAGTTTTGGAGATAAATCAAAACCCTCTAGTTATGGAAGACCTGATCGATCATCAAGAGATGGAGAGAAAAAAAGTTTCGGGTACAAAGGAAAATCTAGTTTTGGAGATAAATCAAAACCCTCTAGTTATGGAAGACCTGATCGATCATCAAGAGATGGAGAGAAAAAAAGTTTCGGGTACAAAGGAAAATCTAGTTTTGGAGATAAATCAAAACCCTCTAGTTATGGAAGACCTGATCGATCATCAAGAGATGGAGAGAAAAAAAGTTTCGGGTACAAAGGAAAATCTAGTTTTACAAAAAAGGATAACTCGAAACCAACAGGATTCACAAATAATCCAAAATACTTTGGAAAAAAAACATCTGAAAGTTCATCAACTAGTGAAGAGAAAAAAAACTCTAGTTTTGATGGAAAGAAGAAGTTTAAAAGCAGAAGTGATAGACCTAAAAGCTTTACCTTCAAAAAACACAGTCAAAAAAGAGCTAAAGTCTAAGATTTTTTAGATTTCTCTTTTTTATTTTTTCTTTTTTCTTTCAGGCTTAATTTTGGTTTTTTAGCAGTACTTGAATCTTTAAATGATTTTCCACTGTATCTTTTTGACATATCTTAATCTTATAACAGCTTAATAAAAAAAAAGGCCACCTAAAAAGATGGCCTTTGAATTTCTTTTTGAAAAGATTGGGATTACATTCTTTTTAAGCAGTTTAATTATTACTGATTTACTTAAGTTTTCTTAAAATTGTTCATCACTGTTCATCACTCTTGGGGTCAAATTCAAAAGAAACTCAAAAGTATTGAAAATTTAATTAAAAAATGAAATGATTTTAATATGAAAAATTATTTTATAATAGCAATCCTAACAATAATACTTAACACAAATGCATACTCAGATCATAAAATAGAGGAGCAAAATTTTACAGGTGTTAGTTATAAGGTTCAAGGTGGTGACAATTATCAAAAATTAGAAACAGAATTGGTTGATAATAAACTTTCTCAATATGTGCAAAAACAATTAGATAACAGAGACAAAACGGGATTAGTTAATTATTTATTATATGAAAATGGCAAGATTGTTATTAATAAGAAAAATTATAATGATGTAATTAAAAAAAATAAAAATGTTTTAAGATCAAATTCAATTGGTAAATCGATGATTTCATACGTTATAGGTCATGCTGTTTGTGAGGGATACATCGACTCAGTAAATGTTAAACTAGATGATTGGATTGTTTTAAATGACACTCTGTATGCAGACAACACTTTATTACAAGTATTGAATATGACATCAGGTGATGAAGACTACATAGGTGAAACAAAGTTTAACGATGATGGACTTTTTAATGGTGAAAGAAATAAACAAGTCAATAGAAGAACTGTTGCAGAGAGCATGCTGTGGTTCAAAGGTACAAAAAAGAAAAAAGAAAACTCACGTTACAATTATAATGCAATGTCAACTGGTGTTGCAATTAACTATGCAATACACAAAGTTGGTAAAGATTACGAAAAATTATTAAAAAAAATATTTGCTGATCATGTTGGGATTAAAGATACTTTTCACTTTATGAAAGTTTCATGGTCTCCAAAAGATGTGGTGAAAGGCAGTCAAAGATATAGTTTCTTTGCAACTTCTGAAGATTATTTAAGAATAGCAAAAACAATTATGAATGATTACCATTCAGATAGTTGTATTGGTGATTATCTAAGATTTATTTATGACAATAGAATCACCAAAAAAAGTAAACATAAAAGAGAAACTAATAATAACTCTGCAGGCGCCACTTATGAATATGGTGGTCAAATTCATTTTTCATACAAAGGTATGAAAGATAGAGTTATTTTTGCAATGGATGGTTTCGCAGGTCAACAAATGATAATTGATATGGATAATAAAAGAATATTAATTGTTAACACCATCTCTCAACATTACAATTGGAACAAAATTGTTTACAAGGTGATTAAGAATTAAAAAAAACCCCCAGAAATTTCTTTCTGAGGGTTCTAATTTTGTTTAGTGTATGTATTTAGAGTGTTCTCTAAATGGAAACGTATTACATACCCATTCCACCCATGCCACCCATGCCGCCCATTCCACCAGGCATTCCACCAGGCATTCCACCGGCACCAGAATCTTTGTCGTCTGGTTTATCAGCAATCATGGCTTCAGTAGTTACAAGTAATCCAGCAATCGAAGCTGCATCTTGTAAAGCTGTTCTTACAACTTTAACAGGATCGATGATACCTTTCGCGAACATATCAACGTATTCTTCGTTCTGAGCATCGTAACCCATATTCTTTTTATTTTGTTCAAGTAGTTTTCCAACTACAACTGAACCATCAACTCCAGCATTTAAAGTTATTTGTCTAATAGGAGCCTGTAAAGCCTTTGCAACTAATGCAACACCAGCTTTTTGATCGTCTCCTTTAACTTTAAGTGTGTCAAGACTTTGTGAAGCGTATAAAAGAGCACAACCACCACCAACTACTATTCCTTCTTCAGCAGCAGCTCTAGTTGCATTAAGAGCATCTTCAACTCTATCTTTTCTTTCTTTAACTTCTACTTCAGTTGCACCACCAACTTTGATTACAGCAACTCCACCAGCAAGTTTTGCTAGTCTTTCTTGAAGTTTTTCTCTGTCATAATCAGAAGTTGTTTCACCTACTTGTTGTTTGATTTGAGCACATCTAGCTTCAATTTCAGATTTTTTACCATTGCCGCTAATGATTGTGCTGTTATCTTTATCAACTTTAACTCTCTTACAAGATCCAAGATCAGTAAGTTTAACGTTTTCAAGTTTAACACCAATATCTTCGGAAATAACCTGACCACCAGTTAAAATTGCAATATCATCAAGCATTGATTTTCTTCTATCACCAAAACCTGGAGCTTTAACTGCAACAACTTTTAAACCACCTCTAAGTTTATTTACAACAAGAGTTGCAAGAGCTTCGCCCTCAACATCTTCAGAAATAATCATTAGTGGTCTACCAGCTTGTACAACAGCTTCTAAAAGTGGAACCATTGGTTGTAAGTTAGTTAATTTCTTTTCATGCAATAAGATGAAAGGGTTTTCTAACTCTGTAGTCATTTTATCAGCGTTAGTAATAAAGTATGGTGATAAATAACCTCTATCAAACTGCATACCTTCAACAACGTCTAACTCAGTTTCTACTCCCTTAGCTTCTTCAACAGTGATAACACCTTCATTGCCAACTTTTTGCATAGCTTTTGCAATCATGTTACCAATTTCTTTATCACCATTAGCTGAAATAGTTCCAACTTGAGCAATTTCATCAGTATCTTTTACTTTTTTTGCTGAAGCAATTAAACTTGCTTTAACATGATCTACTGCTGAGTCTATTCCTCTTTTAACATCCATAGGGTTCATGCCAGCTGTTACATATTTTACACCTTCTTTAACAATTGCTTGTGCTAAAATAGTTGCTGTAGTTGTTCCATCACCAGCTTCCTCATTTGTTTTGCTAGCAACTTCCTTAACCATTTGAGCACCCATGTTTTCAAATTTATCTTCAAGATCAATTTCTTTTGCAACAGAAACACCATCTTTAGTAATTCTTGGTGCACCATAAGATTTGTCGATAACAACGTTTCTACCTTTTGGTCCAAGAGTAACTTTTACTGTGTTAGCAAGGATATCAACACCTCTTATCATTGCTGCTCTTGCTTCAGAGTCGAATTTTACAACTTTTGCCATTTTATTTTCTCCTTTAAATTAAATTATTTGCCAGAAATACCCATAATGTCAGACTCTTTCATTATGCTGTATTCTTTGCCATCTATTTTGATTTCAGTTCCTGACCATTTGCCAAAAAGAACTTTGTCTCCAACTTTCACATCCATTGGAATTAGTTTTCCATCTTCAGTTTTTGCACCACCACCAACAGCAATAACTTTACCTTCTTGAGGCTTTTCTTGAGCTGTATCGGGGATAATTATTCCTCCAGCAGTTTTTTCACTACTGTCTAAAACTTCTATTAAAACTCTATCGTGTAACGGTTTAAATTTCATAAATTCTCCTTTTATTATGCGACTCATATAGCTATTAGGTTTACTATTTCAAGAGATGTTAAAAAAAATATGTAAGGCAAAAAACCAGAGAAATTGTGTTTTTTATAAGTTATACCTCCCATAATGACTAAGAATTTAGATAAGGATGGATTAAGGTCGATTGTAGAGAATTATGATATTTTTTATATCGATTTATGGGGTGTTGTTCATAATGGGATAACTCTTCATAAAAACGCAATCGAAGCCTTAGAAGAAATTACCAAAGCAAACAAAGATTATGTTCTTTTAACCAATGCGCCAAGGCCCAATAAAATAGTAAACAATTTTTTAGAAAAAATGGGGATGAATAAAGAAATTAGAGAAAAAGTTTATTCCTCAGGAGAAGCGGCGCTGAATTATTTAAAAAAAAATTCTCTAGAAGAAAAGTTTTATCATGTGGGACCACCAAGAGATTTTGATTTATTTTTAGATTTTAAAAAAAATAAGACTAATAACATTAAAGAAAGCTCGTACTTACTCTGTACAGGATTATTTGAGCAGCAAGGTGAGGATTTAAAATATTACAAAGAGTTGTTCAATGATCATATGGATAAGAAAATGATATGCACTAATCCAGATTTAATTGTTGATAGAGGTGAAAAAAGAGAATTATGTGCAGGGTCTGTAGCTCTTGTTTTTGAAAAAATGGGAGGAGAGGTTATTTATTTTGGAAAACCTTTTCCTGAAGTTTATAATCAAGCAATTAACAATGAAGGAAAAAGAGTTTTATCTATCGGTGATAATTTAAATACAGATATTAAGGGAGCCAATCTTTTAAATTTTAATTCATTAATTATATCAAATGGTGTTCATAAAGATGAAATTAAAAAAGAAGGTATTGATGTAATTTCAAAAAAATATGAAGTTGTTGTAAACTTTATTCAAACAGAATTAAAGTGGTGAAATATGAAGCTGTATAAAGATTTTAAAATTTCAAATAATCATAAAAAATCAATTATCTTGATTGGAAATTTTGATGGCGTTCATTTAGGTCATCAAAAATTATTTAAATTAGCAAATACTTATAAAAAAAAATTTAACCTAAAAATTGGTGTTTTAACATTTGAGCCAATGCCTAAAATGTTTTTTAATAAAAATTTTAAAAACTTTAGAATTTCTAATATAAATCAAAAAAAAATAATTTTAGATCATTTAGGGGTCGATTTTATAATTACTAAAAAATTTGATAAAAAATTTTCTGCAATTAAGTCTGATTTTTTTATTAAAGAAATTTTATCAAAAAAATTAGAAGCTCAATACATATTTGTTAGCAATAACTTTAGATTTGGTAATAAAAGAGAGGGAGATGTTAGGCAGTTAATAAAAAATGAAGAAAGATACCATTACAAAATAGTAAAACCACAACCACTAATTTTAAATAAAAAAGTTATCTCTTCAACATATATCCGCTCTCTTCTAGAAAAAGGACAGTTAAAGAAAACTAATAAGTTATTAAGTCGAAATTGGTCTATTGAAGGAATTGTTCAAAAGGGAAGACAGCAAGGAAAAAAAATTGGTTTTCCAACCTGCAATATTGATATTAAAGATTATGTGATAGCAATGCCCGGAGTTTATGCCGTTAAAGTAAAACAAAAAAACTCCAATAAATCACTAAAAGCGATTGCTAATCTTGGTTATAGACCAACTTTTAATCAAAAAAAAATTTTATTAGAAGTTCATATTTTTAATTTTTCTGGAAATCTTTATAATAAGTATTTATCAGTAGAGTTCACAAAATTTATAAGAAAAGAGAAAAAATTCAAAAACGTTGATCAATTAAAAAAACAAATTCAAAGTGACTTAAAAGTTGCTAAAAAAAGTTAATATGAGCAAAGAAAATATAAATTTACCTAAAACAGCTTTCTCCATGAAAGCAAATTTACAGAACAAAGAACCTGAAATTTTAGAATATTGGAAAAAAATTGACCTTTATAAGGAGTTGAGAAAATCTAATAAGGGAAAAGAGAAGTTCATACTTCACGATGGCCCACCATATGCGAATGGTAATATTCACATGGGTACAGCTTTAAATAAAATTTTGAAAGATATCATTGTTAAATTTCATCAAATGGATGGTAAAGATTCTGTATATGTTCCAGGATGGGATTGTCATGGTTTACCGATTGAGTGGAAAATCGAAGAGCAATATAAAAAAAACAAAAAAAATAAAAATGAAGTTCCAATAACAGAATTTAGAAAAGAGTGTAGAGAGTTTGCTGAAAAATGGATTGAAGTTCACAAAACACAATTTAAACGATTAGGTGTTGTTGGAGATTGGGATAATCATTACGCAACAATGAGCTTTGAAGCAGAAGCTCAAATCGTAAGAGAATTAGGAAAATTTTTAAAAGAAGGAAGTCTTTATAGAGGTTTTAAACCTGTTCTTTGGTCAACTGTAGAAAAAACAGCTTTAGCAGATGCTGAGGTTGAGTATCAAGATCATAAATCAGATACAATTTATACAGCCTTCCCAGTTAAGAAAACAAATATAAAAGAATTAGAAAATACAGATGTTATTATATGGACAACCACTCCATGGACCATACCTGCAAACAAAGCTCTAGCATATAATGAAGCTTTAGATTATTTAATAATTGAATTAGGTGATGAAGGAGATTTTAAGAATAAAAAAATAGTTGTTGCGGAAGCTCTACTAGAATCTGTGATCAAAGATTGTGAAATCAAAAGTTACAAAGAAATAAAAAAATTTAAGGGTAAGGATTTTAAAGATACAATTTGTAGTCACCCTTTCTTAGAGCTAGGTTATGATTATGATGTACCAATGCTTGAAGCAAGATTTGTTACAACAGAACAGGGAACAGGCATTGTTCATTGTGCACCCAGTCATGGTCCTGATGATTTTAATCTTTGTTTAAAGCATGGGATAAAAGCCATAGAGACAGTAGATGGTGATGGTAAATATACTAAAAACCTTCCTTTATTTGAGGGAACTCATATTTTCAAAGCTAATCCAATTGTTATTGAAAAATTAAAAGAACAAAAAAAATTATTATCTGATGGGGAACTAGTTCATTCATATCCACATTCATGGAGATCAAAAGCACCTCTTGTTCATAGAGCAACTCCGCAATGGTTTATTTCTATGGAAAGTCATGGCTTGAGAAAAAAAGCATTAAAAGCTCTTGATGATACTAAATTTTATCCAGACAAAGGCAGAGAAAGAATAAAAGCAATGATTGAAACAAGGCCAGATTGGTGTGTTTCAAGACAAAGAGTTTGGGGAGTTCCACTTCCAATATTTGTTCATAAAACTACTAAAGAAATTTTAGTAGATGATAATGTAAATGAGAATATTGCGAGTATTTATGAAAAAGAAGGTTCTGATTGTTGGTTTTCTGATAGTCCTCAAAGATTTTTAGGGGATAAATATAAAGCAGAAGATTACGAAAAAATAAGTGATATTGTTGAAGTTTGGTTTGATAGCGGTTGCACTCATGCATTTGTTTTAGAAAAAAGAGAAGATCTTCAATGGCCAGCATCAATGTATTTAGAGGGTTCTGACCAGCATAGAGGATGGTTTCATTCGTCACTATTAGAATCTTGTGGAACAAGAGGGAGAGCGCCTTATGAGTCGATATTATCACACGGATTTGTTGTGGATGGCAAAGGTCTGAAAATGTCAAAATCTGTTGGAAACGTAATTGCACCTGAGGATATTCTAAAAAAATATGGTGCTGATATTTTAAGAATATGGGTTGCGTCATCCAATTATGAGGAGGATTTAAGAATAGATTATTCAATTTTAGAACAGCATGCGGATTCTTATAGGAAAATTAGGAATACCTTTAGATATTTATTAGGAAATTTAAATGATGATTTTAAAAAGATAGATTTAGAAAAATTAGATTTAAATCAATTACCTGAATTAGAGCAATATATGCTTCATAGAGTATATGAGCTAAATAAAAATTTTAAAAACTATTTTAGATCATATGATTTTCATAATCTTTATAAAGAACTATTGAATTTTTGTACTGTAGATTTATCTGCATTTTATTTTGATATCAGAAAAGATGCTTTATATTGTGATAGCAAAGACTCGGAAAGAAGAAAAAGTTGTATTATAGTTTTAAATATATTGCTTGAGTCTTTAAGCAAATGGTTTGCACCAATTTTATCATTTACAACTGAAGAAATTTTTACGTTGATTAATAAAGATGAAAAAAGCATTCATCTTGAAAAATTTATGGAGTTTCCAAAATCTTTTGAAAACAATCAATTAAATAACAAATGGATTGAATTAAAAAAAATAAGAGATATTTGCAATATTAGTATAGAAGCAAAACGAGCAACTAAAGAGATAGGCTCAAGCTTAGAGGCAAATATATTAATTAATTTAAATGATAAAATGATTGATAGTTTTAAAGATATAGATTTTTCAGAGTTATGTATCACTTCAAGCGCTATAGTTGAAAAAAGTTCATCAAGTGAAATAACAGTAATTACTAATAAAGCTGAAGGTGAAAAATGTACTGTCTGCTGGAAAATAAATAAAAATGGCTGTGAAAGACATCCAAACTAAAAAAATTAAATACCTAAAGTGAATTTAAAAAAAATATCAATCGACATTTTACTTATCTTTTTTATTTTTTTAGTCGATAGGGTTTCTAAAATTTACATTATTAAAATTAGCGAAATAGAAAGTAAAGTTGATATTTATTTGACCGAGTATCTGAATTTTTACCTTATTTGGAATAAAGGGATCGCCTTTGGATTATTTTCTTTTAATGAAAGTTTTATTTATAACTCGATCACTTTAATAATAGCACTGATAAGTATTATATTAGTGATAATGATCTATAATAGTAATGGCTTTAAAAAAATATCCTTAATATTTGTTCTTGGTGGAGCTTTAGGAAATCTTTTTGATCGAATATATTATTCTGCTGTACCAGACTTTATTGATTTTCACTTTAATGATTTTCATTGGTTTGTCTTTAATATCGCAGATATATTTATAACATTAGGTGTTATATGCCTTATTTTTGATGAAATATTTGCTAATAATAAAAAAAATGAAAAATCTATTTAAAAAAATATTTCTTACATTAACAATTTTGTTTATGGTCAGCGCCTGTCAAAGTGTCAAAGATGGTTTGACTGGAAAAAAACAATCCAATTCAGACGAATTTTTAGTTAAGAAAAAAAATCCATTATCACTTCCACCAGATTTTGAAAATTTACCAGAACCAACAACTTTAAATAAAGATGACAATCAGGAAGAAAGTGAGATTAGTTTGAAAGAAATTTTAACTAAAGGCTCTAATACTGAGAGTGCAGTTACTTTATCTGAGTCACAAGATAGTTCATTAGAAAAAAGTATATTAGAAAAAATTAAAAGCAATTAATGCTTACAAAAAATATTAAATTTAAAAATTTTAAGATTAAAAAAAATAGTAAGAAAATAAAAAAAGACCTAAAAAATATTTTACTTAATAGAAATGCAGTATTAGATTCTCTAAGTACAAATTATAAGAGTAGCTATAATAAAAAAACTATTCTTAAATTTAAAAAATTTAGCAATATAAGAATAATTGGTATGGGTGGCTCGATTCTAGGAACAGAATCTATTTTTTATTTCTTGAAGAGTAGAATAAAAAAAAATTTATTTTTTTTTAATAATCTTCAGTCAAAGATTGATACAGGTTCTAGTAAAAAAAAGTACCTAAATATTATTGTTTCAAAATCAGGAAACACTCTTGAGACAATATCAAATTCAAATATTATTATTAAAAATCAAGATAAAAATATTTTTATTACAGAAAATAAAAATAATTATTTACACTTATTGGCTCAAAAATTAAAAACTGAAATAGTACACCATAATAATTTTATTGGAGGCAGATATTCTGTTCTCTCTGAAGTGGGAATGTTACCTGCTGAACTTATGGGTTTAAATAGTACTAAATTTAAACAATTAAATAACCTGATTAAAAACAAAAAATTTATTGATGCTTTAGTTATAAATGTAAATAATTCTTTATATTTTTTAAAGAAAAAAAAATTTAACTCAATTATTCTTAATTATGACGAAAGTTCAGAAAGTTTATTCAGATGGTATCAGCAATTAATGGCTGAAAGTTTAGGAAAAAAGGGAAATGGAATTTTGCCTACAATATCATTAATGCCAAAAGATAATCACAGTGTGATGCAGCTTTACTTAGATGGCCCAAAAAATAATTTTTTTACTTTTTTTCATGTCAGCAATAAAAAATCAGATAAAATTATTAATAGCAAGATTCTTGATTCACACAGTCATTTAAAAAATAAAAGTCTCAGCGAAATAATTATTTCTCAAAAATTAGCAACGGAAAAAGTTTTTTTAAATAAAAAAATTCCTTTTAGAAGTTTCGAAATAATCAATCGGAATGAAAATGCTTTAGGAGAGTTATTTTGTTTTTTTATCTTAGAAACTATTTTAATTGGGAGAGCGTTAAAAATTAACCCATATGATCAACCTGCTGTAGAGCTCATCAAAAAAGAGACAAAAAAAATATTATTTTAATAAGTATACGAACCAAAAAATACCCTTGATATTCCGTAAGTTTTTTCTTCAATAATCCTAAATACTTTTGGAAATTCATCTTTATCTTTTTTGTGTCTATGAATAATTATTATTCCGTTATCTTTTATTATCTTTGCCTCAAATATATCTTTTATTATTTTACTCAGGTTTTTTTCTTTATAAGGAGGATCCATGAAAATAATATCAAACTTAGTATCAAAGTTTTTAAAATTTAATTGGTTTAAAATGTTTTTATCGATCACCGATGAATTATCTTTGTAACCAAGATTAAAAATATTCTTTTTTAAGATTGGCAAAACAATACTGTAGTTTTCTACAAAAGTTACACTTTTGGAACCTCTAGAAAGGCACTCAAGTCCAAAAGACCCTACTCCAGAAAATAAATCTAAAATATTTGATTTTTCAAGTGCAGTATTAAATTTATTTGAATGAGTAATTATATTAAATATAGATTCTTTTGTTAAATCTTTAAGTGGTCTCGTATTAATATCTATAGGATCAAATATTTTTTTACCTTTTGATTTTCCAGATATTATCCTCATTCATTAATAACCTTGTAACCAATATCTTTTCGGTAAAAGCCACCATTCCAATTAAGTGATTTAATCATATCTATTATCTTTATTCTAGAGGTAGAAAAATTTTCTGATAAAGAGACAAAATTTAAAACTCTCCCACCAATTGCATAGAATTTATCATCAATAAGTTTTGTTCCAGCATGGAAGCAATATTCATTTGTGCCTAATTTTATTTCATCCAAATGTTCAATCAAAATATTTTTTTTAAATTGGTCTGGATATCCATTTGAGCACATTACAATACATAAACTTTTTTTATTATGCCATTCTATCTGAGCATTATTTAGTTTTTCATTACAACAGGATAAAAAAATTTCTAATAAATTAGATTTTAGTTTTGGTAGAATAGTTTGACACTCAGGATCTCCCATACGTACGTTATATTCTATTAAATAGGGCTCACCTTCTACAATCATGAGGCCTGCATATAAAAAACCTTTATAGGTTGTGCCCATTTCTTTTAAACCTAAAATTGTCGGTTCAATAATTTTTGATAAAATTTTTTTATCTAATTCATCATTAATTAATCTTGAGGGAGAGTAGGCACCCATACCTCCAGTATTTTTACCCACATCTCCTTCTGAAACTCTTTTATGATCTTGAGCAGTGTCAAACTTTTTTATTGTTTTACCATCACTAATTATGAAATAACTCATTTCTTCACCACTTAAAAATTCTTCAACTAGCAAGTTATGAGCAATACCAAATTTACCATTAAAAATTTCATCTATTGCAATTTTAGCTTCATCTAGCTTATTACAAATATAAACACCTTTTCCAGAAGCCAATCCATCAGCCTTTATAACAATAGGATATTTAGTTTTATTTATAAATTGCCTAGCTTCATCAATATTTTGAAAAATTCCAAAGTTAGCAGTTGGAATATTATATTTTTTACATAAGTTTTTTGTAAAAATTTTTGAACCTTCTAATTGAGATGCAATTTTGTTAGGACCAAAAACTTGAATATTGTTTGCTTCTAAAAAATCTACAATTCCCTCCACGAGTGGCTTTTCAGGACCAACAATAATTAAATCAATCTTATTTAATTTTATAAAATCTTTTAATTCATTGAAATTTTCTAAGTTTATTGAAATATTTTTGGCAATTTTTGCTGTTCCAGCATTTCCTGGAAAACAATATAATTGCTCTATTTTTTTAATAGTACTGAGTTTGTGACAAATAGCATGTTCACGACCACCACTTCCTATTATCCCAACTTTCATGTAATAATGTATAAACTAAAAATGAATAAAAAATTAGCAAAAATAAAATATTTACCAAATAATTTTGAAGTTATTGAGGAGGGTGATCATGTAATTTGCGCGGTATCTGGTAAGAAGATTGATCTAAATACTTTGAATTATTGGAATGTGGATTTGCAAGAACCATATTATTCGTACGTCGAGGCAGCAAAAAAAAGAGAAAGTGAATAACTTTAAAGAATTCTTATTTCCAACGATTATGAGACCAAATCCATTGTTCAGGATTTTTTAAAATCATTTTTTCTAACAAACTGTTTAAGTTTAAAGTTATCGACTCAATTGTTTCATCACCTGAAAAATTTATTGGCTCATGTATAGTAATTTGGAAATTTGTGCCCTGTATTCTTTCAATATAAACAGGGATTATTTTGCATTTAAATTTTTTAACAAATTGTGCAGGAATAGTAGTTGTAAAACACTCATCATTAAAAAATTTAGCCTTAATACCTTGAGAAACTCTTTGATCAATCATGAGTGCTATAGAAGTTTTCTTTTTGAAAAATCCAAGTAATTGTTTAGTACCTGAAATTCCTTTTTTGATTTGATTTTTACAAATGTATTTTTTTCTTACCCTCTCCATTATATAGTTTAGAAATTTATTATTAAGCGGTCTATAAATTGCTGCTAGGTTAATCCCTGATTTTTCAATATGTAGAGCCATTAATTCAAAGTTATTGAAATGTCCTGAAACAAATATAACAGGCTCATTATCTTTTTTAATTTTTTCAAGCACATCTTGACCTTTAACTTTTATATTATTATTAAATTTGGGCCCTCTAAAATTTTTTATAAAAACGTATTCAGCAAGTATTCTTCCATAATTTCCCCACATCTTTTTAGAAATTTTATCTAATTCCTCAGGACTTAAATGTGGAAGTGCTCTAAGAATATTTGATTTAATTAAATTTTTAGATCTAAAAAAGGGCCCAAAACTAGATGCAATTTTATTAGAAATAAATGAAGCAATTTTAAGCCCTAAAATTCTAAATAAAAGAAGAAGTGTTATTATAATTAAAAATTGAAAAAAATATTTTATTAATTTCATATATATTTTTTTAAATGATTTATTAGCCTATCTTCATTCTTGATATCCAGCTCAACTTTTAAATATCTAATATCATTGTTATCGATTGATTTAATCTTAATATAATCTTTTTCAGTAGTTAATATCTTCAGGTTAAGTTTTTTTGCCTGATATTTTATTTGGTCAATATCCTTATGAGTATAGTTGTAATGATCAGGAAAAATTATTTCTTTAGTTATCTTAATATTATTATTGATCAATGTTTGTCTAAAACTTTCAGGATTACCTATGCCTGAAAAAACCATATATTCGTCGTTAATATTAAATTCTTTGATATTTATAGCTTTATAGTTAGTCTCAAATATTTCAATATTAGCATTATAGCTTTTTAATAGTAACTTTAGTTTAGAGTTATCTACCTCATTTCCATTAATAAAAGCCATGTCATACTTTGAGATACTATTTATTTTTTCTCTTAAAGGTCCAGCAGGAATTAAAAAACCATTTCCAATTAATTTTAAATCATTGAAGCAAACAATTTTTAGATCATAATTTATTGATCTATCTTGTAGACCATCATCAAAAATTGCCACATCTTTATTGTCTAGAATTGCCTTATTAAGTCCATCAATTCTATTTTTTTCACAGTAAAGTTTAGTTTTTTCAGATAGCATTTTTTGCTCATCATAATGGCTTTTGTAATACTTTTTAATAGTGCAAGTATTAATATTAAGTTTATTTAAAATTTGATAAATTTTTATTGTCAATGGAGTTTTTGCTGTGCCACCTATATATATATTTCCTACACAAATTTTTTTAGGCTTATGATCTTTTTTTTTATTTTTTTTTTTATTTAAGAAAAAATTATTTAAAATTAGAGGGAAAGTTAGTGGCAATAAAATAAATGACAATAAATTTGGACGTTGATAGTCCCAAAATTTTGGTTTTTTAAATTTCATTTTTTCTTTATATGAAAGTTTATCTCATTTAAGGTTGAGTTTAAAATTTTAGAACTAAGATTTTTTATTTTTAATTGAAGTTTTTTAGAATTGCTTTTATTGTTCAGTATTTTGCTAACTTTAAGAGTTAATTGATTGGGTGTGGTAACTTTATGTGATGCTCCATTAGCTTTTAAAAGGTTATAAATTTCTTTAAAATTCCATATATTTGGGCCATGTAATATTTGACACCCATACTTTGCTGCCTCCAAAGGATTTTGCCCTCCATGTTTAATAATTGAGCCTCCTAAAAAAACAGTTTTACTAATCCTAAAAAAGGATTGGGTTTGTCCAAAAGTATTTACTAGGTATATATCTGTTTTTTTATCAATCTTTTTTTTAGAGTCATGCAAGTGAATTTTTAAATTCATTTCCTTTATATCTTGGAGAATTTTTTTAACTCTATGAATATGTCTTGGTATTATAATTGTTAATAAGTTTTTATACTTAGCTTTAAGTTTTTTATGTGTATTTGCACATATTTTTTCTTCAATTCCATGTGTGCTGGATGCACACCATATTTTTTTTGTTAAAAAAAATTTATTTAAATTACTACTTAATTCATTTGTAGTTTGTTTGCTTTGAGTAAATTTTAAATTACCAAAATATGAAATTTTTTTTGCCCCAAGTAATCTTAAATAATTCTTAGACGCCAAGCTTGATGATATGCATATGTCAAAATTTTGAAATATCGTTTTAGCTGAGGAAGAAAAAAACTTCCATTTCTTAAAAGATTTCTCAGTTATTCTTGCGTTAATTAACATTAATGATATTGATTTTTTTTTTATATTTGTGAGCATATTTGGCCATATCTCGGAGTCTATAAAGATTGCAATGGATGGATCCCAATATCTTAAAAATTTATTTGTATTGTAATTTGTATCTATTGGAAAAAATTGATGGACAGTTTTTTTTAATTTTAATTTTGATAAAATTTTAGAAGAACTTAGTGTATTTGAAGTTATTAAAATTTGTTTGATTTCTTTATTTTTTTCTAACTTTTCTATTAATGGAATTACACTTAGTATTTCTCCAACACTTGCACCATGAAACCATATTAATTTTCCCTTTAGCTTCTTTTTAGAAAAAAAACCAAGTTTTTCTTTAAATCTTAGTGGATCCTCTTTTTTTTGTAATAATCTTATTAAAATAATTATAGGTGATAAAAGTAAAATTAAATTTATTAGTATTCTATAAAAAAGAAACATTAAACTTTCTTAATTTGTTTTTCATAGAAGTTCTTGTAAACTTTTGAATTAGCTAATAATTGGTCATGCGTTCCATCACCAACAACTGTGCCAGCATCTATTACATAAATTTTATCTGAGTTTAAAATTGTTGATAATCTATGAGCTATCACAATTGTTGTTCTATCTTTGGTTAAAAAATTTATAGCATCTTGAATTTTATTTTCAGTTTCTGCATCTAGTGACGATGTTGCCTCATCTAACAGAATAATTTGACTTTTCTTTAGCATTGCTCTCGCTATAGATAGTCTTTGTTTTTCTCCACCAGACAATCTTGTTCCATTTTCACCAATAATAGTTTCATACTTATTTGGAAGTTTTTCTATAAATTCACTGGCATAAGAATATTTTGCTGCTTCTTCAATTTCTTTTTGACTTGCACCTAGGTTTGCATATGCAATATTATTTCTAATCGTATCATCAAATAAAGTAGTGTCTTGACTAACGAGTGAGATATTTTTTCTAAGAGAGCTTATTGTACAATTATAGATTGACTGATTATCTATTTCTATATCTCCTGAAATTGCATCATAAAACCTTGGAATTAAATTTAATATTGTTGATTTACCAGCACCACTATGACCAACAATTGAAGTCATTTTTCCACCTAACATTTTTATACTTACTGAATTTAAGGTTTTGATTTCTTTTTCCTTTTCATACTTGAAAGATACATTTTTAAATTCAATATTGCCTGTATCAACTTTAATTTCAGAGTCATCTTTGTTTTGAACAAGTTCAGATTTTTCGTCAATAACAGGCAAAATTCTTTTTGCAGCTGAAAGCCCTTGGCTAATTGTTATATTCAATGTAGCAAGTGATCTAACCGGTTGATATGCTAGCATCATAGCCGCTAGAAAAGAGAAAAAATTATTTATATCAATCTCATTCTTTAAAACTAACTTTCCAGAGTAAAAAATTAAAACTGCTATCATGATACCAGTTAAGGTTTCCATTATTGGTGATGATCTCACATAGACAGTTGCAATTTTTATAGTTTTTTCTTTAACATCATTTATGAACTTTTCTGCTCTTATTTTTTCATATTTTTCCTGTTGAAAAATTTTAATAAGTTTATGATTTTTAAAAAGTTCAATTAAATATGTATTAAGAATTCCAGCTCTTAACATTTGTTCTGTTGCAACCTTACCTATTCTTTTACCCAAGGTTCTTGCTGCAAAAGTTGCTAGAGGTATCATTATAAGTGCCACCAAAGAAAGCTTCCAATTTTGAAAAAACATTACAATCAATAATCCGATTAAAGTTAAACTATCTTTGAAAATATTTAAAACTGCAGTGCTGATTAAGTTGGTAATATGACTTACATCATTAGTTATATTGGATATAAATTTTCCAGTATGTTTTCCATCAATTAATTTTGTATCAGCCTCAACTAAATTATTTAACATGTCACATTGAAGGTCTTTTCTTACTTCTTCTGAAACACCTATCATAAGAACTTTTGCCACATATAGTGAAAAGCCTTTCACAGCAAAAGCAATAATAATGAAAATTGGGATGATAATTATTAAAGCTTGATCTTTTTCAATAAATATTTTTTTTATTGCTGGATCTAAAAGATAGGCAATGGCTGATGTACTACCAGCCACAAGTAAGGCAAAAAATACAGACAATATTATTTTATTAATATGTTTTTTTGTATAATTAAAAAAAAGTCTTTTTATAATATCAATTTTATTCACTTAAAGTTTCCCAATCAAAATATTACACAAAACTATAGCACCAAAAAAATTATTACTTTTAAAAATTCTTAGACAATTTTTAGGATCTTTGAAATTAAAATTATGGATTTGATGAAAAAATAAATGAGTAGTTGGAATGAGAATAAAAAAATAAAACATCGTATTAAGCTTCATATAAATACCTACTAGTATTAAAGAAATTATAAAGATTAAATAGCATGTTGTTAAAAATAATTTTGGTTTTTTTTTAAATTTTATTGAAGTAGATTTTACTCCTATAATTTCATCATCTTTAATATCTTGAAACCCATATATTGTGTCGTATCCCAGTGTCCAAAATATGGCTCCTAAGTAAAAGATAATAGCAACAGCATTTATTTCACCCTGTATTGCAGTCCATCCTAAAATTAGACCATAATTAAATGTTATTCCTAAAAATAATTGAGGCCAATAAGTAAATCTTTTCATTAAAGGGTAAGTGAAGGCTAGAGGCATAGACCCAAGAGCAAGCAAGATTGTTAAGTTATTAAAGTTAATTAAAACCAAAAGTGCAAGTAGGCATAAAATCAAAGTATATAATATTCCTAATTTTATGGAAACTTGGTTAGACGCAATAGGTCTATTTTTTGTTCTTGAAACTTTTTTATCAAATTCTTTGTCAGAAATATCATTTACAATACATCCTGCAGAACGCATTAGAACTGATCCTAAAAAAAATAATAATAAGTAAAAAAAATAATCATTTAAGTTTTTTGAGAAATCATAAGCAATAGTTAGTCCCCATGCACAAGGCCAAAATAATAGCATATAGCCAATAGGTCTTTTCAATCTTGTTAGTTCAATAAAGAGATTTAATTGTTTCATAATAATTTACTTGTAAATAACAAAGGCTAGTTTCATAATCAAACTGATTCGTATGAATATAGATTACACAGTTACAGCATTGATGTTTCCGGCCATTCCTTTATTGATGAGTGTATATAGCAACAGATTTCATTCTTTGAGCAAGCTTATTAGGCAGCTTCATGATGAACATGTGTATGAAAATCATATTCCTCCTGAGTGGAAAAAACAGTTTATAAATTTAAGTGGAAGAATTGTTCTTTTAAAATGGACTATTATGTTTGCTGCATTTGGTTTCTTATTTAATATGTTGACTGTGTTTGCCCTTTATTTGAATGAAATTTTTGCTGCAAGATTAATCTTTGGATCTTGTTGTTTATCGATGATGATTTCAATTGTTGTTTTTATGAGAGAAATTCAAGTATCAACAAATGCATTAAAATTGCATATGTCTGATATGGATGTTAATTTAGATTAATTAGGAATAATAACTGCAGGACCGGTTAATAGTCTTGCTTCTAATTCTTCATGAGCTTTTTTAGCATCATCAAGTGAGTATTTTTTTGAAATTTCAACTTTAAATTTTCCAGACAAAATTGCATCAAAAACTTTTTTAGCTGATTCGACTAATTCTTCCCTTGTCATTGTATAATGTGCAATAGAAGGACGAGTAAAAAATAATCCTTTTGCATTAATATGTTTTTTAACATCTATCGTATCAACGTAACCTGATGCGTTACCAAAAGCGACCATCATACCTCTAACCTTTAAGGTTTCAATCGATCCATCAAATGTTTTAATACCAACACCATCATAGACAACATCAACTCCATTTTTACCTGCAATTTTTTCCACCTCTTCAACAAAGTTTGTATCTGTATAATTTATTACATGATGACAACCATTTTTTTTAGCAATAGCTTCTTTTTCTTTAGAGCCAACAGTTCCAATAACTTCAGCTCCTAATGCATTAGCCCACTGACATAAAATTTGACCCACACCACCAGCGGCTGCGTGGTATAATACTTTATCCCCTTTTTTAATTGGATAAGCTCTGTGTAATAAATATTCAGCAGTAATCCCTTTAAGCATAATACAAGATGCTATTTCATCTGAGATACCCTCTGGAACTAAAACTAATTTTTCTTGAGGAAACAATTGTTTTTCTGAATAACTTCCAATTGGCATTGAAGAGTGAGCCACTCTATCTCCAACTTTAAACAGATCAACTTCAGAACCAACTTCTTCTATTATTCCACATGCCTCTAGGCCAATTCCACTTGGTAGAGGAATAGGGTACAAGCCTGTTCGATGATAAACATCAATATAGTTAAGACCAATTGATAGATTTTTTATAAGAACTTCTTTTGGACCTGGTTTACCGATTTCAATATCTTTAACCTCTAATACTTCAGGACCACCAAATTTTTCTATTTTAATAGTTTTCATTATTTTACAAATGTATCATTATGATAATCTTGAACTGCTTGCAAGATCTCTGCTTTAGTATTCATTACAAATGGACCTCCTCTAGCAATAGGCTCACCAATTGGCTTTCCAGATATCAATAAAAACTTGACTTTAGTTAAGCTAGAGACTTTTAATTTTTCACCTCTAGTTAGAATAATTAAAGTAGAGTTTTTAGCTTGGTCATGGTTTTGATCTCCTACCTTAATTTCACCTTCAACTAAATATATTAATGAATTGTGAGTTGAGGGAAGATCAAAATTAAATTCTTTTCCTTTTTCAAGCTCTACATCAAAATAAACAGGTTCAACATTGTGACCTTTAACAGGTCCTTCTGCATCTTGAAATTTTCCAGCAATCACTTTGACAGTTTTATCATCGTCTTTATGAGTGCTCATTTTATCTGCATCAATATAAATATATTCAGGTTTAGTCATTTTCAATTTAGCAGGCATGTTTACCCATAATTGAAATCCATGAAGCTTACCTTCTTTCATTGCAGGCATTTCTGAATGAATGATACCACTTCCAGTTTTCATCCACTGAACATCTCCAGCAGTCATTATTCCTTCGCCACCTGTACTGTCTTTATGTTCAAAGTCGCCAGCAAGCATATATGTTACTGTTTCAATTCCTCTGTGAGGATGAGGAGGGAAACCACCAATGTAATCATCTTTATTTTCAGAACCAAATTCATCCAACATTAAAAAGGGATCGTGGTAATCAATAAGGTGAGTGCCAATACTTCTTTTTAATTTAACACCAGCACCATCTGACGCTGCAACTGGTTCTATAATTTTTTCTACTTCAATATTACTCATTTCTATCCTCTATTTATTGTTTTGCTTATTATTTATAATTCCACCAAATGACACACCAGATAGTTCGCTCATTTCCTTCTTCCAAGTTGTTAAATCATTTATAGAAAGTTTATTAAGATGATCATGTCCGCATGCTCTTGCTAATATCTTCATTAGATCTACAGATGCATTAAAAAATCTAGTTAATCTTGCAGAAGATTCGTCAATATTTAATTTTTTTCTAAGTTCTGGTCTTTGAGTGGCAATACCAGCGGGGCAATTATTTGTATTACACATTCTAGCACCAACGCATCCTATTGCTTGCATGGCTGAGTTAGAGATTGCAATACCATCTGCTCCAAGAGCAAGTGCTTTTACAAAATCTGCAGAAGTTCTTAATCCACCTGTTACAATTAATGATACATGGTCATAACCTTTTTTATCTAAATAATTTCTAGCTCTTGCTAAGGCTGGAATTGTGGGAACAGAAATATTATCTCTAAATATTAAAGGAGCAGCCCCAGTTCCACCACCACGCCCATCAAGAATAATATAATCAGCACTAGCACTTACGGCAAATTCAATGTCATCTTCTATATGTTGAGCAGATAATTTAAATCCTATTGGAATACCACCAGTTAACTCTCTAACTCTGTTTGAGAATTTTAAAAAATCATCAACTGTTGTCAGGTCTTTGAAAGTAGAAGGGGAGATAGCATCTTCACCTTCTGGAATTTGTCTTACCTCAGATATTTTACCTTTAACTTTGTTCCCTGGTAAATGTCCACCTGTTCCAGTTTTTGCAGCTTGACCACCTTTAAAATGAAAAGCTTGAATATTTTTTAACTTATCTTCTGAATAACCAAATTTAGCAGAAGCAAGTTCATAAAAATACTTTGAATTATTTTTTTGCTCTTCTAAAAGCATTCCACCTTCTCCGGAGCAAATTCCTGTACCAGCTCCCTCAGCACCTTTTGCTAGAGCAATTTTTGCCTCCTCTGATAGCGCACCAAAACTCATGTCAGATACAAAAATTGGAATCTTTAACGTTAGAGGTTTATTTGAGTTTTTACCTATAATTATATCTGTCTCAACTTTATCATTATCTAGAAGAGGTTTTTTTGCTAGTTGGGCTGTAAGTATTTGAATATCTTCCCACTTTGGCAAGTCTTTTGAGGGAACACCCATTGCTCCCATTTCTCCATGATGACCAAGTTTTGTTAAGCCATTTTTTGCAAGCTCATGAATGTATGCAAGATGTGGCTCTTCTTCTGTACTCTTTGTTTCATTAGTGCCTGAAACTTCTTCTGATTTATTAATTTGATCAGAGGTAAAATTTTTATGCGTACCGTCACAATAAGGTTTGGTACTACTATGTTTACACATACAAAGATAAGCATCACCAGTTTCTTCAGCTTTAAAATTTATAGGCTCAAATGAAGTACCAGCATGAGACCAATCACAAAATGGTTGGTTTTTAGATTTTCCACAAGTACAAAACATGTATTCTTCATTTTGTACTAGTTCTACTTTTTTAGGTTTGTTATCTGCTATAGTTGGCTTGTCCATTAATACCCTTACTCTAATAAATTAAATCTTAAAATAATATGTAATTTTTATAAGTGTCTTAATTTAAAGCATCAAGACACTTATATATTTAGTTAATTAACGATTATTTAATTTTTTATCTAGACTGAAATCTTTTGTTTCATTAACAACTAAGAATAAAAAACCCCCAGCAAGAGCAATATTTTTCATAAAAGATATAAACTGCATTTGATCAGAAAGATTATTATGAAAAATAACCGCTGTGGCGATACAAAATATACTTAATAAAGCTGCTGAAACTTTTACTTTATATCCAATCATAATTAATATCGGTGCACCTATCTCAAGTATGATAGCTGGTATTAAAAAAATGCCAGGCACACCTAAAGACTCCATCCAACCAACTGTTCCTTCATAGTTTCCAATTTTATTAATTCCACTTAACAAAAAAATTAGAGAGATAAGTATTCTACCAGTCATATCTAAGATATTGTTCATATTTTTAGTTCTTTTACTTGCTTTAATCATTACTTGCTGTGTGAACCATCGCAAAGAGGCTGGTTGTTAGTTTGTTTACAAGCACAAAAAAATACTTTTTTTGTTTCTTCTGCTTTGTAAGCTAGAGGAGTGAATTCTGAACCTTGATGAGATCCATCACAAAATGGTTGCTTTGAACTCTTTCCACATGAACACCAGTAGTAAGATTTATCTTTCTCTACATCTACTGCAATTGGTCCGTTACCTGCGTTTTGTCCTTTAGTCATATTGATCCTTTCAATTTATTTGACTTCTATTTAGTGCTTTGGTATTAATAAAGCAATAACGCAAAGTAAACATACTAGTATATAAAAACATACCATGAAAAATTTAATAGATTGTCCAGCTGAAAGAGCCGTTTACTTTCTTGGAGGTAAATGGAAAATTAGAATTTTGTTTAGTTTGCTGCAAAGTAAAAAAATTAGATTTGGTGAGCTCAAAAAAGGATTAAAAACCATTACACAACAAATGTTATCCAAGCAGCTTAAGGAACTAGAAGGAGATGGAATAATTAATAGAAAAGTAATTCGAATAATGCCCCCAAAAGTTGAGTATTCACTTACAGAATTTGGGCTTTCGGTTATGCCTATCTTAAGATCCTTTTCAGAGTGGAATAAAAGAAATACTCGAACTATTTCAGTAAAACTAAATAAGAATTTTGAAGAAAATAGAATTAGATAATATCAAGCAATTGTTTTAAGTTTTTAACCTCATCTTTAGGTTTATAATCAAGATTATCAAAAATATTATTATTTCTGTTTACCCAAATAGAACTGTAACCATAATTTCCACCACCAGAAACATCCCAAGTATTAGCACTTAAAAATGCGACTTCTTCTTTTTGTATTTTGTATTTTTTAATTGGCATGTCATAAACTTTTGAGTCTGGTTTATAAATTCCAACTTCTTCAATTGAAAAAATATCATCAAATATATTATCTAAATTATTACTCTTAACTAATTCGTTAAGAAGAGAGGGTGTTCCATTTGAAAGAATACCTAATTTATAATTTTTTTCTTTTAATCTTTTTAAAATTTCAGGTACTTCAGGAAAAGGTGAGAGCACCTTATAAAGATTTAATAATTCATTTTTCATTGATAAATCTATTTCGTAAGCCTTCATAGATTTATCCAAACTATCTTCTGTCACCTGCCAAAAGTCTTTATGTCTATTCATTAGACTTCTAAGCCAAGTGTATTCTAATTGAGTAGTTCGCCAATAATTAGCAAAGCCTTCCCATTTATCACCAATTTTATCTTTACATTTTTCTGCTGCTGAATTGACATCAAATAAAGTGCCATATGCATCAAAAATTATTGCTTTAATATTTTTCATAAATTAACTTAACATTAATGAGTAATATTAGATTATTTTTTAAAGAAAGTTTATCACTTAATTTAACTGCTAAGCTTGATAAATCTCAATCTCACTATGTGAATAAAGTAATGAGAATCAAAGGGGGCGAGGTTTTTTCTTTATTTAATAACGGTGGAGAGTGGGAAGCAAAAATTTTAACTATTTCAAAAAGTATAGTTGAATTTAATATTACAAAACAATTAAGACAAAAAGAAAATGTAAAAGATTTGTGGTTAGCTTTTTCACCCATTAAATCAAATTATTTTAATTTTATGATTCAAAAAGCAACAGAGCTTGGTGTTACAAAATTTTTACCAATAATATTTGATAGAACAATTGTTAGAAAAATAAATAAAGAAAGATTAGAAAAAGTAATCATAGAAGCTGCTGAGCAATCTAATCGTATTAATGTTCCGCTTATTGAAGATCCCCAATCATTAAAAAGTTTTTTAAATCATGAAAAGATGGACTTAATATTCACAGATTTAAATTCTGAAAATAAAAAATTAGATTTTAATAAATTAGCTCATAATCCAACTTGTGTAATTATTGGTCCAGAGGGAGATTTTTCTGAAGAAGAAAGGGGGGAGATTCTTGCCTTTAAAGGGGTTCAGCCAATTAAAATAAACGAAAATATACTTAGATCAGAAACTGCTGTAATTTCAGCCTTATCAATTGTTAATTACCTAATTAATTGATATTTTGTCGCGAAAACTAAAGTGTAATTTTTTAAAAGACACTTTATATAGTGTGTAACAAATGAAAAAATTTTTAATAACAATTATAACTACAATGTTAATAACTAGCGCCTGGGCGGATCAGCCTAAAAACTGGCAGCTAGGCTTTCAAGATTCTGCCTCTCAAAGTATGACTGAGATTGTTAGTTTTCATAACAACATTCTCCTTCCTGTAATTATTGCTATTAGTGTTTTTGTTTTATTTCTTATGATTTATGTTTGTATAAGGTTTAGAGCGTCAAAAAATCCTAACCCATCAAAAACTACTCACAATGTTGCTGTAGAGGTTTTGTGGACACTGATTCCATGTTTAATTTTGATAGTGATGGCAGTTCCATCTTTTAAAATTTTGTATAAACAAGATACTATTCCAAAAGCTGACCTAACAATTAAAGCTGTTGGTTACCAGTGGTACTGGGGCTACGAGTATCCTGATGAAAATATTATTTTTGAGTCGTATATGATTAAAGAAGCTGAATTAAAAGAAAACCAACCTAGATTATTAACTGTTGATAATGAAGTTATTGTTCCAGTTAATAAAGTGGTTAAAGTTTTAATTACAGCCAACGATGTTTTGCATGCTTGGGCATTACCATCATTTGGAGTTAAGAGAGACGCAGTTCCTGGAAGAATAAACGAGACTTGGTTTAAAGCTGAAAAAGTTGGAACGTACTATGGTCAATGTTCTGAACTTTGTGGAATTGAGCATGCTTTTATGCCTATCACAGTAAAAGTTGTGACAGATGAAGAATATGCAATATGGTTAGCAGAGGCTAAAATGAAATTTGCAAAAGAGCCAATTGCAGTAAATGAATATAAAAAACTAGCGAGTAAATAAAAATGTACACAAAAACAGCATCACACGACGATCATCACACACCAACAGGTTGGAAACGTTGGGCTTACTCAACTAACCACAAAGACATTGGTACAATGTATTTAATTTTTGCAATTGTTGCAGGAATTATTGGTACAGCTTTTTCAGTATTAATGAGAATTGAATTGATGCATCCAGGTGATGGAATTTTAGGTGGCAACTATCACTTATATAATGTGTTGGTTACAGGCCATGGATTAATAATGATTTTCTTTATGGTAATGCCTGCAATGATTGGTGGATTTGGTAATTGGTTTGTCCCAATTATGATCGGTGCACCTGATATGGCTTTTCCAAGAATGAATAATATTTCATTTTGGTTATTACCAGCTTCATTTATTTTACTATTACTTTCAATATTTGTAGATGGCCCTCCAGGTCAGCAAGGTGTTGGTGGAGGATGGACTTTATATCCACCTTTATCGTCAAAAGCTGGACAACCAGGACCTGCTATGGATTTTGCTATTTTAAGCTTACACTTAGCTGGAGCTTCTTCAATTTTAGGAGCAGTTAACTTTATTACAACAATTTTAAATATGAGAACGCCAGGCATGACTTTGCATAAAATGCCTTTATTTGCTTGGTCTGTTTTAGTTACAGCATTTTTATTATTACTATCACTACCTGTTTTAGCTGGTGCTATCACAATGCTTTTAACAGATAGAAATTTTGGAACAGCATTTTTTGATGCTCAAACTGGAGGAGATCCAGTTTTATACCAACACTTATTTTGGTTCTTTGGTCACCCTGAAGTTTATATTTTAATTTTACCTGGCTTTGGAATGATCAGTCATATCGTTTCAACATTTTCTAAGAAACCTGTATTTGGATATTTAGGAATGGCTTATGCGATGGTTTCAATTGGGGTTGTTGGGTTTGTTGTTTGGGCTCACCACATGTATACGGTAGGTTTAAGTACAGACACTAAAGCATATTTTTTAGCTGCAACAATGATTATTGCGGTCCCAACAGGGATTAAAATATTTTCATGGATTGCAACAATGTGGGGTGGATCAATTTCATTTAAAACTCCCATGATGTGGGCATTAGGTTTTATATTTTTATTTACAGTAGGTGGTGTAACAGGGGTTGTTCTTGCAAATGCAGGTGTTGATACTGCAATGCATGATACTTACTATGTAGTTGCTCACTTTCATTATGTATTATCTTTAGGTGCAGTATTTGCAATCTTTGCAGGATTTTATTATTGGTTTGGTAAAATGTCTGGGTATGAGTATTCAGAATGGATGGGACAATTACATTTTTGGTTAACATTCATTGGAGTGAACTTAGTATTTTTCCCTCAACATTTTTTAGGTTTAGCTGGAATGCCAAGAAGATATGCTGATTACCCTGATGCATTTGCTGGATGGAATTATGTTTCGTCAATTGGCTCATACATAGCGGTTGCTGGCTTACTAGTATTTTTTGCTAACTTAATTTATTCTTTTTCTAAGAAAAAAGCTGCAGCTCAGAACCCTTGGGGAGAAGGAGCTACAACTCTAGAATGGACTGTACCATCGCCACCAAATTTTCATACTTTTGAGGAATTGCCAAAATTTGAAGATCCAGATGGTGTTGAAAAAGCATCTAGTTAATAAAGTTACAGCTTTTTCTATATTAAATATTGATGATTAACTCTAAATTAAAAAATAGAAATTTAAACCAAGTGAATGTGTTTAATTTTTCTGAATTATTCAAGCTAATGAAACCGAGAGTAATGTCTTTGGTAATCTTCACGTGTGCTGTGGGTTTATTAATGGCACCTTCTACAGTTTCTACAAAAGATGCAATGATTGCAATTCTTTTAGTATCAATTGGTGCAGGAGCCGCTGGTGCTCTAAATATGTGGTACGAATCTGATCTTGATGCATTAATGACAAGAACTTGCCTGAGACCAATTCCAATGGGAAAAGTTAATAAAAGCCAAGCCTTAATTTTTGGAACATCACTTTCATTTTTTTCAGTAATCGCATTAGATTATTTTGCTAATACAATTTCAGCAGTATTACTGCTGTTTACAATTTTATTTTATGTTTTTGTTTATACAATCTGGTTAAAGAGAAAAACTCCACAAAACATTGTCATTGGAGGTGCTGCAGGAGCATTACCGCCAGTAATTGGATGGACTATAGCAACTAACTCATTATCTCTTGAGCCAATAACCTTTTTTCTGATTATATTTTTTTGGACACCATCGCATTTTTGGGCGTTAAGTCTTTATAAATCAGATGATTATAAAAAGGCAAAAATTCCAATGCTTCCATTAACTAATGGGATAGAGAGCACTAAAATAAATATTTTAGTTTATTCATTATTAATGTTGCCAATGGTTATTTTACCCTACGCAATAGATTTTGTTGGATTAGTATTTCTAGTACCAGCCCTAATGCTTACATTGTATTATAACATTTTATGTTTTGAGCTTTATAAGTTTAAAAAAAATAAATTTAACCCCAAGAAAGCAAAAACAATATTTGGATATTCAATTTTATATTTATTTTTGATATTCGTTATTTTTTTGATAGATAAGATATTATGATGATACCAGACAAAAAAACTAAGCGAAAAAATATTTTAACAGCAGTAGCAATAATAGGATTTATGATATTTCTGTTTTTTTTTACACTTTATAATACTGGTGTTTTTGATAGATCAATATAGTGAAAAATAAAACCTTAACTCCAATTCTTTTAGCTGGAATATTTTTTTTAATGTTAGGACTCTCATTTGCTGCAGTACCCTTGTATGATTTATTTTGTAGAGTAACTGGGTTTGGTGGAACAACACAAATATCAAGAGAAGCGCCAGATATAATTTTAAACCAAAAAGTTAGCGTTCGTTTTGATACAAATGTAAATAAACTTCCTTGGAATTTTAAAGCAAAAAAAAATGTTATGGATGTTAAAATTGGTCAAGTGAACCGAATCGAATTTGAAGTTGAAAATTATGGCAATAAAACAACTTATGGAGTTGCATCTTTCAATGTTTCTCCATCATCATTTGGTAAATATTATAGCAAATTGGGATGTTTTTGTTTTGAAAAACAGGCCTTAAAAGCAGGCGAAAAGGCCACTTATATTATGACTTTTTATTTGGATCCAGAAATGGTAAATGATCCCAATACTAAAAATATTAAAGATGTAACTATGTCCTATACTTTTTTTTCATCAGATTACTATAACCAATCAAAATTATAAAAATGTCCGCAGAAAAAAAACATGACTATCATTTAGTAGACCCAAGTCCATGGCCTATCTACGTTTCATTTTCATGCTTAATTTTAGCAATAGGTTCAGTTTATTATCTACATAGCGAAGTTTCTTGGGGAATGTATTTGGGATTAGCACTACTATTATATGGAACATACATGTGGTTTAGAGATGTTGTTATCGAAGCAGAGCACCAAGGTCATCACACACCAGTAGTACAAATTCACCACAGATATGGAATGACATTGTTCATTGCTTCAGAAGTTATGTTCTTTGTTGCATGGTTTTGGGCTTATTTTGATGCAAGTTTATTTCCATCTTTAGCAATAGGAGGAATATGGCCACCTAAAGATGTTGTAACTTTTGATCCATGGGATATCCCACTAATCAATACATTAATTTTATTATTATCAGGAACGACAGTAACATGGTCACACCACGCATTGCTAGAAGGTGATAGAAAAAGCTTTATTCAAGGACTAGTTCTAACAGTGATACTTGGTTTTTCTTTTTCACTACTGCAAGTTTATGAATATCAGCATGCAACTTTTGATTTTGCAGGAAATATATATGGCTCAGTATTTTATATGGCAACAGGCTTTCATGGTTTTCACGTTATCATTGGTACTATATTTTTAGCAGTATGTTTAATGAGAGCAAGAAAAGGTCACTTTACTGAAGAGCATCACTTTGGATTTGAAGCAGCTGCTTGGTACTGGCACTTTGTAGATGTTGTTTGGCTATTCTTATTTGCTGCCATTTATATTTGGGGAAGTTAATTTTTAGCTCTTGAGATATAAATTTTTATTTTCTATTTTTGTATTTTTCTTTATTTCTGTCTTTCTAGCATTAGGGAGTTGGCAGATTATTAGACTTAATTGGAAATTAGAATTAATTAATCAAATAGAGTCATCTCTGAAAGACATACCTGTCAATTTATCAAATAGTAAACATAAAAATTATCTTAGAATTAAAACTAGAGGATCAATTGATTTTGAAAAACAAATTTATCTTTATAACTTAAATGAAAAAGGGAAACCGGGCTTTGAAGTTATTAACCCATTAAAAGTTGGAAATAATAACTATTTATTAAATAGAGGCTGGATACCATTTAATAAAAAAGAAGATGAAACTATAAACGTAATAGATGAAAACTATATTAATGGAGTTTTGAGAAAACAAATCAAACCCAATATGTTTAAGCCTGAAAACGATCTATCTGAAAATTACTGGTTTACATTAGATAGAGATGATATTTTTAAATTCACAGGTAAAAATTTTTCTCCTTATGTAATTTATCTTTCTGGAAATAATGAATTTCCTAAACCAAAATCAATTACAGCAAATATTTCAAATAATCATAAAAAATATGCATTAACTTGGTTTTCGTTAGCGATTTCAATTCTTTTAATATATTTATATTTGAGAAAAAAAAATTATTAGATGAAATATATAAGCACTAGAGATAATTCAAAAGAGTACAGTTTTGAGGAGGTATTTATCAAAGGACTAGCAGATGATGGTGGTCTATTTATCCCAAAAAAGATAAAAAAATACACTACTGAAGAATTAAACTCTTTAAGTAATTTAAGCTATCAAGACTTAGCAAAAAAAATAATTTTCCCATTTATTGGTGATTTCATGACAGAAGCAGAGCTGTCATTAATTGTAGACAAGTCATATTCTTCATTTCGAAAAGAGAACGTCGTTGATTTAATAAAAATTGGTGATACTAAGATTTTAGAATTATTTCATGGTCCAACACTTGCTTTTAAGGATATAGCAATGCAGTTACTTGGTAATTTTTATGAATATTATCTAAGTAAAAATAGTAAACAAATTAATATTATAGTTGCAACATCAGGAGATACTGGTGCTGCTGCTATAGATGCAATTAAGGGTAAAGAGAATATAAATATATTTGTTCTACACCCACACAATAAAGTTTCACAGGTTCAGAGAAAAATAATGTCTACAGTTAAAGAAAAAAATGTATTTAATATTGCTATAAATGGTAATTTTGATGATTGTCAAAATTTAGTTAAGGCAATGTTTGCAGATAAAGAATTCTCTAATTCAATAAACATGTCTGGTGTAAATTCAATAAATTGGGCAAGAATTATTGCACAAGCTGTTTATTATTTTTATACATATTTTCAAATACGGGATGACAGGCTTGTTAATTTTTCAGTTCCAACTGGTAATTTTGGCGATGTTTATGCTGGTTATCTTTCTAAAAAAATGGGTCTACCAATAAATAAACTTATAGTAGCGACAAATCAAAATGATATTTTGCATAGAGCAATCACAAATGGAAAATATGAAGCTGAAACAGTGATTGAAACAAATTCGCCAAGTATGGATATTCAAATTGCAAGTAATTTTGAAAGATTAATTTATGATTTAAATGATTTTAATGATGTTGAAACTGGCAATGTTATGAAAAAAATTAAAGAAGAGGGAAAATATATTATTCCAAAAGATAAATTACAAAAAATTAGTAAAGATTTTCTTTCAGAAAATATGAGTGAAACTGAAGTTTTAAATATTATTAAAGATGTTCATAATAGATATAATGTTATATTAGACCCCCACAGTGCAATAGGCTTTGGTGCATTAAAAAAAATTAACCTAGAAGGTAACAATATTGTTTTAGCAACAGCACATCCCTGTAAGTTTCCAGAGGCAATTGATAAATCAATTGGTATCAAGCCAAGTCTTCCAAATGAATTACAATATATAATGAATGAAAAAGAAAATTATGATATAATTTCAAATAATATAAATGAAACTCAAAAATATATTAAGGAAAAATTACAATGAAATTAAAAGAGAACGATAACATACCAAATTCAGAATTTTTTATTATGGAAGATGGTAATCCTACTAAAAAAAATACGCATGAATTTTATAAGGATAAAAAAATTGTTCTTTTTGGTTTACCAGGAGCATATACATCCGTTTGTTCAGCTAAACACTTGCCTGGATACGTAAATAATTATGAAAAATATAAAGAAAAAGGGATAGATCACGTCGTCTGTATTTCTGTAAATGATCCGTTTGTAATGGACTCTTGGGGAAAAAGCCAAAATGTAGAAAATAAAATTATAATGATGGCAGATCCTTTCTTAGAATTTACAAAAGCAATAGGTGCAGATGTAGATAAAAGTGCTAGAGGATTGGGAATTAGATCTAATAGATACACAATGTTAATTGATAATCTTAAAGTTATTAAATTACAAGAAGAGGAAGACGCCGGTGTTTGTGAAATTTCAGCAGCACAAAATTTTCTATCTTTAGTTTAATTCGGCAGCTTTTTTTGCGAGTAAATCTACTTCTTCATTTAGGGCATTACCTGCATGTGCTTTAACCCAAATCCATTTTATTTCAAATTGATTTGTTAGCTCGTATAGTTGTATCCAAAGTTCTTTATTTTTAACAGGTTCTTTCTTTGAAGTTTGCCAATTATTTTTTATCCATTTATGCACCCATTCAGTAATTCCTAATCTTACATATTGTGAGTCTGTATAGATTTCAATTTGATCATTTTGTTTAATTTGTTTTAAAGCCATAATAGGAGCCATCAATTCCATTTTATTATTAGTAGTGTCTTTTACGCTCCCACTAATTTCTTTGACTTCACCATTTTGGTTTATAATTGCAGCCCAACCACCATTACCGGGGTTATTTAAACATGATCCATCAGTATAAATTTTAATCATTACTTATAATAATCTTTATAGTGACCAAGATTATTGTGAATAATTAATTTTTGTAGATATTCCATAGGGTCTTTTATTTTAATCAAAGCAGTTTTTGGAGTGTTAAAATAATCATATATCCTTGTTAAAAGATATCGTAATGCAGCACCTCTACACATTACATTTAGCGCATCTTTTTCTTTTTTAGATAAAGTTCTTATACTTTCATATCCATTAATTAAGTTTTTAATCTTACTACTATTCATTACAAACTTATTTTTTTTTTATCAAAGCATAAAGCATTAATGCAGATTGCAATTTCATATATCAAATAGTCATTAGATGAAAAATAAAAATCAATAAAACCCGAAAATTTATTTTTATCAAAAAAAATATTATCTATAAAAAGATCACCATGAATAATTCCTTGAGGTAGATTTTTGGGCCATTTATTTTTGATATCTTTTAGACACAGGTTGAGCGTGTTTTTAAGATTAGGTGTAATTTGATTAGATTTAAATTTTATAGTTTTCAACAAACCATTAAGTCTATGTATCGACATAGAATTTTGCCTATATAATTTTAATTTTGTAGTAACTTTATGAAATTTTGCAATATTTTTTCCCACATCAAAACAGTTTTTATTGTTAAGGATTGTTTTATCTTTGCCTTCTAAAAAAGTTACAATACAGGCTGATTTTGTTTTAATATTGGTTATATGTGTTCCTTTTTTAGTTCTTAAAGGTTTAGGACAAATAATTTTTTTATGATTTAACTTCTCCATTAAATTCATAAAAAAAGGTAGATCCTTTTTTTTAACCCGCTTTTCAAAAATTGTTAAAATAAATTTATTCTGTTTTGTTTTTAATAAATAATTTGTATTTTCAATTCCTTTTTTTACACCTTGGAATTTTTCTATTTTATTAATTTGATAATTGTTAATTAATGATGAAATATCTTTTTTAATTAACTTCGTGTATACAGCCATTTAATTCAATTTTCCTGGAACTTTAAATACAATGTTTTCTTTTATGATCTCAACTATTTCAATTTTTACTTTAAATTTACTTTTAATTTCGTTAATAAAGTTTTCAACTAAAATTTCTGGTGCAGAAGCTCCAGAGGAAATACCAATAACTTTACAATTTTCTAATTTTTCAAATGGAATTTCACTATCGGAGTGTATCAATTCAGAATGAGGACACCCTGATTGTTCAGCTACCTCAACTAGGCGCACAGAGTTTGAAGAATTTCTGCTTCCTAAAACAAAAAACATGTCACATTTTTTAGCTATATTTTTTACAGCAGATTGACGATTAGTAGTTGCGTAACAAATATCCTCTTTAAATGGTTCTTTAATTTTAGGAAACTTTTTTTTTAAAGCTTTAATTATATTTTTTGTGTCATCAACTGAGAGTGTTGTCTGGGTAACATAAGCAATTTTTTTATTATCATCTAGTTCATAAGTCTCAACATCATGCTCATCCTGAATTAAATCAATTGAGCTTTCAGGCAATTGCCCCATAGTTCCTATAACTTCGGGATGATTAATATGTCCTATAAGGACAATATGGTATCCAGCTTTATAAAGATTTTCTGCTTCTCTATGTACTTTGGATACAAGTGGACAAGTAGCATCTATATATTCCATTTTATAGCCATTTGCTTGTTGTGGTACTGACTTTGGAACACCATGAGCAGAAAATATTACAGGCCTACTTTTATCTTTAATCTCATCAAGTTCTTCTACAAATATTGCACCAATTGCCTTAAGACTATCCACAACATATTTGTTATGAACTATTTCATGACGCACATAAACTGGAGCTCCATATTTTGTAATACTTTTTTTGACAATTTCTATAGCTCGCTCAACACCAGCGCAAAAGCCACGTGGTGCTGATAATAATATTTTAATTTCTTTATTTTTCATTTTTTTCTAGAAAGTATTCAAGCAATATATGTGGAAAGGTTAAGGACGCCAAACCAATAAATATAACTTTATATATTGCCTCGTTTACTAGGTAGTGATTTGAAAGATAATATAAGCTTAACAAATAGAAAATAGCAGTCAAAATCGTCAAGGGCGCAGCTTTTTTGATAAAAATTAATAGCCCATTATTAAAATTATATTTATCTAATTCAGAAATTAATGAGAGAGAGTGCCTAAAAGAATGCAAAAAGCAAAAATATAATGTGAAGGCGACCAAAGGTGCAAAGAAGTAATTTAAAATTAAAATTGAAGTGAAGTCAAAAAATATTAATAAGTTAACTAGTTTAAAATCTTTTAAAAAAAAATAAATATTTGTGAGTAAGGAGATTAAAAAAATAAAAGAAATTATATAATTATTTTCTATAAAATTTAAAAATAAATAAAAACTTTCATTTTGTATTAATAATAATTTAAAAATATTGATTGTTTCAACAAAATGAAACATTAAGGGTGCAATAATAATTAATATTCCTTTTAGAAAATAAAGAATTATATTTATGTTAGATTTTTTAGTTATTAGAAATTCTGTATCTTCTTTACCAAAATGATAGGCAGCAACAACTAAAAAAATAATCAGTGATAAAGTTGGCATAAGCAGCCAAATAACAATTATAGTAGCAGCAATTATTAAATAAATTAAATAAAAATAATAAATATTATTAATATTATATAATTTTATCAGTGTTTTACCTTTTTGATTGTCCAATGCACCATGTGAGATTCCAATTGATAGGATTAGTAATAGACAAATAATTGGAGATATAGACAGACTTTTAAATTGATCAAAAATAAGAGCAAGTGAAGTAGAAAAAAATAAAAAAATAATAGAATGAAAGAAATTAATTTTTTTAATTTGATTATTTATCATTTTTAAAAAATATTTTGATAAAAAGCCATTTAGGCATTTTAAGTATTATAAATAAATCTTGTAATAAACTACTTTTATTGGACAAAAATTTAATAATTGTCTCAGGCGAATTGTTAAACATATCAAAAAATATATTTGCCATTTTTTCAGGATGGTAATTAAGAACTTTTAAAAATATTTTGTCCAAAAATTTATATTTTTTATTAATTTCATATCCTTTACTCTCTTTGATAGTGTGAATATTTTTTCTTATGTATTTGCTGTGCTCTTGTATATTTAAAAAAGTATAACCAGTACTCAATCGAGTCATTCCCCCAGCAGTACCTATATTCATTTTATTTCTTTCATTAGAAACTGTGGGATGAAATAATGGGATTGCACCTACTTCGCTATAGTTAACCTTATAATCTCTGATATTAAGATGATTTCTTATATAATTTTTTAATTGTTCATCATAATCTTTTAAAGAATCATTTTTTATCTTAGATAACCAAGTAGTTTCAATTAAAGCTTTATTTTTTGTATAAGGTAATGTGTAAAAAAAATGAACACTATCACGTTGATCACAATCAAAATCCATCAAATTAAAAATTTCATCATCAAATACATTTTTTTTAGTTTCGATCTCAATACCTTTAAAATGTTGCCAGAGCTTATCCTCTTTAGAATCCAGTAGGGGAACGCTATTAAAGATAAAAGCACTATTTAGGTCTATTTCATTAGTATTTTTGTAAAAGCTAATATTTTTATTTTTTTTTAATCGTGTATTTATTTTTTCATAAAATAAACCACTATCTATAGCTTCATAAGGTAATCCGTTGCACTCTAAAAATTTTGTTTTTCCAGGTATATTTATTGAAAAATTATTCCAACTTTTCTGAACACAATCTTGAAAGTTATGATCTATGGTCTTCCAATAAGACCAAGTCTTATCTCTTTTGTATTCTAATCGTGGCTCTATGATTGCTAAAGTTGCATCTTTTAGTTTGTTATGAAGGTCTAGCTCATACGCAAGTGACAATCCTGCACATCCACCTCCAATTATGATATAATCAAATTCTTTCATTTAAATCTATTTCTTCATTGATTAAAAGATGCTCTTTATTTCTAAGGTGGTTTTTTTCATTTATAAATATGAGTTTTATCAAGTCTAATATAGATAGAAATGTTTGGTACAACTTGCCTAAATTAGTTACATAGATTTTTCTACTCTTATTATAATTATATATATTTTCTTTATGTAAAATTTTAGCACCAATTTTTCTATAAATTCTTCTAGCAACAAGTATTGCAAACCTAAACCTAAAAGGAATTTCTTTTATAGAGGCAAAGGAGCTTTCGTAGAACAAATCAGCCATACTTAATGTATTCTTTATAGTCTCGAAGTCATGATTAATATAAAATCTATTATTATTCATATCCTCAATTACATCTCTTGAAATATTTGTTAATTGCATTGCAATACCAAGATCTATTGCTGATTTCATGGAGTTTTTATTTTGTACACCTAAAATTTTTGCCATCATTAAGCCTACAGTACCAGCAACCCTATAAGAGTATATTAACAATTCTTTTTTTTTGTTAAATTTAACTACCTCATTTAAATCAGACTCAATACCATCAAATAAATCTTCAACAATCTTGATTGAAATTTTATTTTCCTCCATAAGGATCCACATATTTTTTATTATCAAATTATCAAAATTTTTATTTATAAAATTATTCTTAAAAATTAATAAATTTTTCTTTTTAATACTTAGTTCATTTTTATCATCAGCAATATTATCTATTGTTCGACAAAAATCATAAAGAGATGAGCATTTTTCATAAATATTTTTTGGTAAAAAAAAACCTGCCCAGTTAAACGACTTGGCATAAATAGATAAATAATTATTTTTTGACATTATAATATTTTATCTAAAACCTTTGCTGAAGAGAGTACACCTGGAACCCCTGCACCGGGGTGCGTTCCTGCTCCAACAAAGTATAATCCATCATAAATTTCTGATTTATTATGAAATCTAAAATATGCAGATTGAGTAAATTTTGGCTGAATCGAAAAACCTGATCCAAATTTGGTATTCAATTCATTTTCAAAATAATCTGGCGTTAAGTAGAAATCTTCAATAATATTTTTTCTAAGATTCGGTAGTAATGCTTTTTCCATTTTATCTATTACTAAATTCTTCATTTTTTCACCTTCAATTTTCCAATCAATTTTGGATTGATTGTTTGGGACGGGTACAAGAACATAAAAGCAATCATTTCCTTCAGGCGCCATTGATTTGTCTGTAGCTGATGGTCTATGAAGGTAATAGCTTATGTCATCATTTAATTTTTTATTATCAAAAATATCACACAGGTGTTCTTTATATTTATCACCAAATTTGATTGTGTGATGCTCAACATCTGGGTATGTTTTTTTTGTTCCAAAATAGTAAACAAATAGACCCATAGAATACTGCATTCGATTTTGTTTCCATTTAAATAGAGGGCTTGTTTTATTTAGACTTAGAAGTTTTTCATATACAGCAGGAGGATCAGCATTACATATTACATTATTTGAAAGTATTTCTTTTTGATTGTCTAATTTTACTCCACTAATTTTTCCATTACTTGAAATTATTTCTGTTACTTCATGTCCCTTGATTAATTCAATTTCTTGTTCAATCATTAATTTTTCTAAGCCACTGATTATGTTCCCAGTTCCACCCATTGAGTAATGTATGCCCCATTTTTTTTCGAGATATAGAATTAATCCGTATATTGATGTTGTAGTAAAGGGGTTTCCGCCAACTAATAGAGGATGCATACTTAGCATACGTCTTAATTTTTCATTTTTTATATATGAAGAAACTAATGAATAAACTGATTTATAGCTTTTAAGTTTTAGTAAAGAAGGCAATTGTTTCATCATCACAAGAGGTTTATCAAATGGAACATCAGCTAGTTCTGTGAAACCTTTATCAAATATTTTTTTTGTAAATTTTACAAGTTGTTCATATCCTTTGACATCATCTTTGTTTATTTCTTCAATTTGTTTTTTCATTTGATCTTCATCACCAGAGTAATCAAATACTCCTCCATCTTCATAAATAAATCTATACCAAATTTTTAAGGGAGTGAGTTTTATGTAATCTTGAGACTTCTTATTAAATAAAGTGAAAAGCTCTTCAATTAGATATGGCGCAGTAATTACTGTTGGACCAGCGTCAAAAGTAAAACCATTTTTTTTAAACACTCTAGCTCTTCCACCCAAGTCAGGGTGTTTTTCTATTAAAGTTACTTTATGATTTTTGGCTCTTAATCTTAATGCTGCAGCTATACCACCAAATCCAGAACCAATGACAATAGATTTCATTGGGTTAATTTATAGTTTTTTTAAAAAATTGTAAGGTAATTATGAGCTTATTTTTTTTAAAGCTATTTTTGTTTCTTCAAGGTTTTTTTCAAAAAGACCATCAAGTTTTGATTTATCAACAGATGTGTTAATAATTTTTTTAACAGAATCAACAGCAATTTTAATTGAAACATCTTTTATTTCTTTAAGTGCAGCTTCTTTCATTTGTGAAATTTTATTTTCTGCTAAACTTTTTTTAATTTCTGAAGATTTATGAAATTTATCATTCATTTCGATTATAAGATGATCGCTATCTTTTTTGGCTTGTTGTAAAATATCATTGCTCACAGTTTGTGCGGTATCAAGTTTATTTTGAGCGTTATCTAATAAAACCTTTGCCTCTTGTCTTAGTTTTTCACTTTCATCTATTTCATTTTTAATATCAAGGATAAGCTTATTTAAAAGTTCATTAATCTTTTGAGGTATTTTTAAATAAACTAAAGCTCCAATAAATATTAAAAAGGATATAGCTACCCAAAAAGTTGCATCAATTACCATAATATTCATCCATTTTTTTTCTTGAAAGATCTTCTACTATTGCAGAAATACTACTACTGTTAACTTCAGTTCCTATTAGTTCCTGCAGTAAGTCCGAAGAGGTCTCTACAGCAATTTTTTTGATTTTTTCTGGTGCATTATCTCTAAAAGTTTTTATCTCAATCTCAGCTTTATTAACTTCTTCATCAAGCTCTTTTTCCAGTATTTCCTTCTTTACACCAATATCTTTCAGTACTTTTTCTCTAGCTTGTTTAAAATAGTTTTTTGCTTCATTCTTGCTAGATTGTACTATCTTTTCGTATTCTTCAATTTTTTGTTCACTTTCTTCTCTTTGTTTTTCCGCAGCCTCAATATTTTCTAAAATTTGAGATTTTCTAGTTTCTAGATTGGCACTTATTTTTGGAAGTATAAGTTTAGATAAAACAACATATAAAATTCCAAAAGTAATAATTAACCAAAAAATTTGAGAAACCCAAAACTCTGGATTTAATTGAGGCATTCCACCGCTTTCAGCTGCAAAAGCTTCCATAAAAAACAGGAAGCTTAAAAATATCGACTGAAAAAATATTTTTTTAATCATTAAATTTAAAATGCAAATAAAATAATTAACGCTACAACTAATCCAAATAGGCCAGTTGCTTCAGCTAAAGCAAAACCTAATAAAAGATTAGGAAATTGTTTTTGAGCTGCAGATGGGTTCCTCATCGCGCCAGAAAGGTAATTACCAAAGATAATTCCGATCCCAACACCGGCACCCGCTAGAGCTATTGCTGCTAGTCCTGCTCCGATCATTTTTGCTGCTTCTAATTCCATTATATCCTCCTTATGTTAGTTAATGGTGTAAATTTAATGCATCATTCAAGTAGATGCAGGTTAAGATTGCGAAAACATATGCTTGAAGAAAAGCAACTAGTATTTCCAAGCCAGTTAATGCAACCGAAAAACTCAGTGGAAGCCATCCACCAACTATTCCAAGGCTTATTACAAAGCCTCCGAAAACTTTCATCATTGTATGACCAGCCATCATGTTTGCAAATAAACGAACTGAAAGACTAACTGGTCTACTTAAGTAAGAAATTATTTCTATAACAACTATTAGTGGTAATAGTACAGCAGGTACTCCGCTAGGTACAAATAGTTTTAAATATCCTAATCCATGTTTCATAAATCCAATAATTGTTACACCCACAAAAATAAATGAAGCCAAGATAAAAGTAACAATGATATGACTAGTTACTGTAAAGGCATAAGGGATCATCCCAAACATGTTACAGAATAGCACAAACATAAATATTGAGAAGATAAACGCAAAGTAAGGTTTTGCTTTTGATCCTGCGGTATCACTAATCATTTTGGAAACAAAAGTGTAACTTAATTCAGAAAGAAGTTGCATCTTGCTTGGTAGTAAAGAATTTTTTTTTGACCCTAAATTAAAAATTAGTAAGATTGCAAGAGAACTAATCACCATAAACAAGCTTGCATTTGTGAAAGAAATATCTATTGCGCCTAATTTAATTTCTGGTCCAATTCTATAAACTTCGAATTGGTTCATTGGGTTTGTAGCCATAATTTTTTAAGTCTATTTTTGCATATTTTTTGCAGATCTGAATACGTTTATAATTCCAGCAACAACACCTACAAAAAAAAATATTAATATTAACCAGGGCTTAGTACCAAAGGTCTTGTCTAAAATAAACCCTATAATTGTCCCAACTGCTACTGCGGACACTAATTCTGTACTTAATTTAAAGGCAGTTCCAATAGAAGAGGGTGCCTCTTCATTTTTATACAGATTTTTCTTAGAAAGCTTATTTTTTGCAATCTCCAAGCGAGTTTTAAGGCTATCTTTTGGCATTCAAATTATTAAGCAACCATGCTCTCTGCTTTTTGTAAATCAACAGCAACAAGTTGGCTAATACCTTTTTCAGGCATTGTAACTCCATAAAGTCTATTCATTTTTGACATAGTTAGAGCATGGTGAGTTACGATAATAAATTTAGTGTCAGTTATTTTAGTTAAATCATCAAGAAGTCCACAAAATCTTGTTACGTTAGCATCATCTAGTGGAGCATCAACCTCATCTAAAACACAGATTGGAGATGGGTTAGTAAGGAACACTGCAAAAATAAGAGACAAGGCTGTTAAAGCTTGTTCACCACCAGATAATAAAGTTATAGACTGAAGTCTTTTACCAGGAGGACTTACCAGCATTTCTAAACCAGCTTCAAGTGGATCATCAGAGTCTACTAACTCTAGTTTTGCATTTCCACCATTAAATAGTTTTGTATAAACTTCATTAAATTTTCTATTAACTTTTTCAAAAGCTTCTAACAGTCTTTCTCTTCCTTTTTGATTTAATTCATTAATACTTTCTTTTAATTTTATAATAGCAGATACAAGATCTTCTCTATCTTGTTCCATTTTTTTAATTTCTATTTCATATTTACTAGTTTCTTCATCAGCTCTAAGGTTAACTGATCCCAATTTTTCTCTTTCATTTTTTTTTTTATCTAAAGCATCTTCTTGCGCAACAGAGTCAGGTAGCTCTTCAACACCATTTAAATTAGAATTTTCTAGAATATCATTTTCTTCAAGATTAAGTTCAGAACTAACTCTTTCTAACAGATCTTCTTTACGTTTTTTTAAACCTTCAACAGTTGCTCCTGAGCTTGCTTTTCTTTCTCTGATTTGAATAGATCTTTCTTGAACGTCATTTAACTCAAGTCTTAAAGAGTTTATCTTTTTATCTGTTTCTTCAATTATTTTTTCATTTTCAATTTTTTCATTTTGTGAAATTCTTAGACCCTCAGTAATTTGCCCTTTTCTTTCTGCTTGGGCTTTGGGTTGTTGATCACGCTCATTTAACTGTGATAGTAATTTATTTTTTCTTTCAGTTAATTCTGTTACCATTTTTTCAGAATTAGAGAGTAAGTTTTTCCAACTTTCAACTTCTGATTCTATGGCTTTAATTCTTTCATTTCTTTTTACAGACTCTTTTTTTATTGATTGATTTTTACTAAAACTATCAGCATATTTTTCTTGCAATAATTTTATATTTTCATTTTTTTCATTAATATTAGAAAGCTTTTTCTTACTCTCTTCATCTTCAAGATTATCTAAAAAACCATCTATTTCAATTTGACATCTATCAAGTAAAGTAAGCGCTTGATTAATTTCATTGTTATTAATCAATTCTTTAGCTCTGGTGATTGTATTTTTAACATTTTTAATTGGCCCAATAGCAATATTTATATTTCCATCAGCAAAAATATTAATAATTTCATCAACAGATTTTTGTTCATCTTTTAATAGGTTTTTTGCCTTCTCAAGATCTTCGTTTGATAATTTTTCTGTTTCAAAATATTTAGAATCTATTTCTATTAATTCAGCTTTCTCTTCTTTTAGGCGTCTTTCATTTGAGTTAGCATCAATTACAATCCCCTTTTCTCTGTCTATATCTTCCTCGATAGTTTTTAGGGATTTTTTAATATTTTCAATTTCATCTTGAGTTCTAACATTTTCTTCATCTAAATTTTGTAGCTCTAAATTTAATCTTTGAATTTTGGATAGATTTTCTATATTTTTTTCTCTTAAGGGAGAAACTTTATCTGTTTCAGTTTTAATTAAATTTTCAAATTGAGCAATCTGTTGATTGAAGTTACTTACCTCTCCTTCAGCTTCATTGTTAATTTCATTTTCTATTCTAATCTCATTATCAATGTCTAATAATTTTAAATAATATAGCCCTGCTTCAATTTTTTTTATTTCTTCAGATATAAGTTTATATTTCGTTGCCTCTTCAGCTTGTTTCTGAAGGTTTGCTAATTGTTTTTCTTGTTGTCTTCTTAATTCATCAGCTCTTTTTAAGTTTGTCTCTGCAGCATTTAATCTAAGTTCAGCCTCATGTCTTCTCACATGTAACCCTGAAATATTAGCTGCTTCCTCCAAGATTGCACGCCTGTCAGTAGGCTTAGCAGTTACTAAAGCTCCAATTCGTCCCTGACTAATCATTGATGGTGAATGAGCACCCGTAGATAAATCTGCAAAAAACATTTGAGCGTCTCTAGCTCTAACTTCTTTGTCATTTATATAAAATTTTGAACCCTTATCTTTTTCAATCTTTCTTCTAACTTCAATATGATCTAAATCTTTATATTGCATTGGACCATCATGACTTGCATTATCTACACTAATAGAAACCTCTGCTATATTTTTAGAAGATTTATTAGATGTGCCATTAAAGATAACATCTTCCATACCTGAACCACGCATACTCTTAGCTGAGGTTTCACCCATAACCCATCTTAAGGATTCCACAATATTAGATTTCCCACAACCGTTTGGACCAACGATGCCGGTTAAGCCATGCTCTATTAGAAAATTTGTTTTTTCAGCAAATGATTTAAATCCATTTAATTGGATTTTTTTAAACTCCATGGACTAACTTATATCAGTTTTTCCAGATATTTTTTTAAATTCTTATAATTTAGGGCTTTATCAAACTTTTTATCATTAATTATTATCGTAGGAGTAGCATTAACTTCAAATTTTTTTACACCCTCGATTCGGTCATTTAAAATGTAATCTTCTATAGCTTTATCACTTAAGCATTTATCAAAATCTAAGTTTACACTTTCACTTTCTAAGAATTTTTTCAAATAACCTGTAGCTTCTTCTGGTGTTTTTCCTCTAGCCCATTTTTTCTGGCCTGAGTATAAAATATTCATAATGCCTGAACTACCATCGTTATTACACTGTGCAATTTTTGATGCATTAAAAGCTGCTAAATCTAATGGAAAATGTCTAAATTCTATTTTTACCAACCCCTTATCAATGAAGTTTTTCTTAAGTTCTGGAAACACATCTTTATGAAAATTTGCACAGTAACCACAAGTCAACGACTCGTAAGCAATTATTGTTATTTTAGCACTTTCTTCTCCTTCAGTAATTCTTTTGAAAATTTCATTTTCTGCAGCAAACGCTTTAGAGGAGAAGATTAAAAATATTATAAATAATGTTGAGGTTAATTTTTTCATCGTTGTTTAAATAGTTTCGTTAATTCAAGTAATGATTTTTTAATTTTATCGTTTTTAATACTATTTATCCTATCTGCATATTTAATATTTGTCACATGATTTTCATTAGTATCTAATTTTTTGAATTTTGTTTGAGCATCATCAAAACTTATAAATTTCAATTTCTCAACAACGGCATAGCCAAAAAAACTATTCATTTTATCCATTATTACTTTTTTTGAGTATTCTAAATCAATTTCATGTCCTCTCTTTACCATTATTTGAAGAGTGCTTACTCCAAATTTATTCGAATTTTTAAAGGATTTAGGATAGCATATTTGAAAAAGATCATCTCCAACTATGTACTTCCAGTTATTAAGTGTTTCAGAAAATATATGACCTTTTTTTTTGATTATTTTTTTAATATTTTTTGGCAAAGTGTCTTTAAAAGACCTTAAGCCTTGAATAGTTTTAAACCTCTGCTTAGTATTATTTTTAAAATGCATATGACTAAATCCATACTAGCAAAAAAAATTCTCTATTGGTACGATAATAATAAAAGATCACTCCCATGGAGAAAAAAGCTATCACAAGTTAAGCGAGAATATTATACCTTAGTAAGTGAATTTATGTTGCAGCAAACACAGGTTGCAACTGTAATTCCATATTTCAATAATTTTATAAAAGATATTCCAGATATTAAATCTCTATCAAAAATTAAGGAACATAAGCTTTTAAAGTATTGGGAGGGCCTTGGTTATTATTCAAGAGTAAGAAACTTAAAAAAGACTGCTCAAATATTAGAAAAAAATTTTAATAGAAGATTACCAAGCACAATTGAAGAATTAAAATTATTACCTGGGGTAGGTGACTATACTTCTAATGCGATAATGGCAATTGCCTTCAACAAGCCATTTATTCCCCTAGATGGAAATATTGAAAGAGTAATTAAAAGATTATTAAATTTAAAATTACCTAAAGAAATTGCAAAAGATAACCTTGTTAAGAGTAAAAAAATATTAGGTAGTTCAATTAGAGCAAGTGATTATGCACAAGCACTAATGGAGCTAGGTGCATTGATTTGTCGACCTAAAAATCCCTTATGTCACCAATGTCCTTTAATTAAAAATTGTAAGTCTTTTAAAAAAAAAGATTTTGAAATAATAAAAGAAAGAAAAAAGAAGATTGATAAATTTTATTTATTAGAAGTTTATAAAAAGAATAATAAATTTTTGTTAATCAAAAATACTAAATTTAATTTTTTAAAGAATTTAGAAATATTTCCCATGAAGCAAATACCCAAACCTGATAATTTAGCAAAAGCTTTAAACTTCAAGATATCCAATATGAATATGAATGTAATAATCAAGTTTTCCAAGTTAAAAGGTGAAATTTCTAACTCTTCTTGGATTGATAGCTCTAAGCTTGAAGATTATACTTTGCCCACATTTACTAAAAAAATTTTTAATTATTTAAAAAAGATTTAATGAAAAATATAGCAATAATAGGAGCCGGTATTTCAGGTCTGTATATTGCAAATCTTTTAAGTCAAAACTCTAATTATCAAGTCACAATTTATGAGAAAAATGCTTCTGTTAATTTGGAAAAAGGATATGGAATTCAACTTTCAGTTAATAGTATCAAATTGTTAAATCAAATAAATTTTCAAAAAATCAGGATGGAAGATAAATTTCACCCCAATAAACTAGATTTTTATTCTTTAAAAAATAATAAAAAAATATGTGATTTAGATATATCCATGTTTAACAGCACTAATACAAAACATACTACCTTACAGCGCTCTACTTTAGTTAATTTCTTAAAAGATGGGCTTCATGAAAATATTATTCATTATAATAAAAAAGTTATAAAAATTAATGAAGAAGCAGAAAATAAAGAAGTTTCTTTTGAGGATGGTTTATCTGTTAAATGTGATTACTTAATTATCTCTGATGGAACTTTTTCAAAAACAAAATCATTAATTGCCAATAAAGAAACTAAACCAAAGTATTTTAACTCTATTGCCTTAAGAGCAACAATAGACCAGGGTGCCCTTAAGGGTATTAACCCAGAGAATATATCTTTGTTTTTAGGGTCTAATTTACACTCAGTTCTTTATCCAGTTAATAGCAAAGGACAGTTTAATTTTATTACCATTCTTAGAAAAAAGCTTAGCACTAAAGAGTTATCTGATTATTCTTTATTTGAGAACAAAGATTTTGCTGCATCTATTGTATCTGAAATATCAAAGCAAGTACCCACCGAAACAATGAACAATCTAAAAAGTATTAAATGTTTTCCAATATTTGTGAGTTCTGATGTCAATGAACCAAAAAATAAAGATACTTTTATCATTGGAGATGCCTTTTTTGCTTTACCCCCAACCTTTGCTCAAGGCGCCTCTCAATCAATAGAGGTTGCCAATGAACTTTATAAAAATTTAGAAAATGAAAACACTCAATTTAACTCTGAAAGAGTTAAAAGAGTAAGGATGATTGATATGAAATCAAAACTCAATTATTTTGCTTTTCATTTATCTAATCCATTAATAATTTGGATTAGAAATTTAGTAATAAAAAAATTAGTTAAAAATGAAAAATTTATTAACAGTTATCTTGGTAAAATTTATAAAGACTAATTTTTAGAAATTAATCTTTGTCTTAAATTATCAATTGGCACAGAAACACCATTCACTGTACAATGCCAATAAGTCCATCCATTACAGCTTTCAGAACCAAGTATTGTTGCTGCAACTTTATGAATTGATCCTTCAGCTTGATTATGCTTGATACTTCCATCTGCCATAATCTTAGCAACTATTTTTTTCTTTTGATCAAAAATACTTGTTCCAGGCTTTATTATTCCAAGCTCTACTAGTGATCCAAAAGGTATTCTAGGCTTAGATCGATTATTTTTTAAAGTGTCTAAGAAATTATCCTCTAAAGGTTTTGTATTTTTTAACCTTTCTTCTGCTGCTTTAAAATAAGTCTTCTCTTTCTCTATACCATAATATTTTCTACCTAATTTTTTTGCAACCGTTGCAGTTGTTCCAGATCCTAAGAATGGGTCTAGAATTAAATCGTCCTTGTTTGATGATGCCAATAAAACTCTATGTAATAAAGATTCTGGTTTTTGAGTAGAGTGAACTTTTTTACCATTTTTTTTAAGTCTTTCTGCACCATTACAAATAGGTAAATTCCAATTAGATCTCATTTGAAGATCGTCATTTAAACATTTCAAAGATTGATAGTTAAAAGTATATTTTGACTTCTCACTTTTAGAAGCCCAAATTAAAGTTTCATGAGCGTTTGTAAACCTTGTTCCTCTGAAATTAGGCATTGGGTTATTCTTATTCCAGATAACATCATTTAAAATCCAAAAACCCAAATTTTGTATTGCAGTGCCTACTCTAAAAATATTATGATAACTTCCTATGACCCAGATGGCTCCATCTTTTTTTAATATTCTTCTACATTCAGAAAGCCAAGCAACCGTAAAGTCATCATATTTTTTAAAGCTTTCAAACTGATCCCATTTATCGTTAACAGCACTGACTTTGCTTCTGTCTGGTCTAGTAAGTGAATTTTTTAATTGTAAATTGTATGGTGGATCAGCGAAAACAAGATCAAAGGTTTCGCTTGGAATTTTTTTTAATTCCTCAAGACTGTCACCATTAATAATCTTATTTTTAAAATTGTTTTCCATTTTGTATAAAACAATTAGACTCCATACGGATTCTTGCGTCAACCTGAGATTGAAATAACTAGATTCAAATTGTGTCTGAATTTTTAAGAGAACTAGATGTTGTGCTGTTACACGTGAAAATTATAAAAGATCACAAATAGGTGAGAAAGTTTTTCGATGATATTTAGTAATACCAAATTTCTTAATTGCGTTTAAATGTTCTTTGGTTCCATAACCAGAGTTTGTATCCCATCCATAATTATTAAACTCTTTTGAAAGTTTTGTAATAAATTTATCTCTACTGACTTTTGCAACAATTGATGCAGCAGAAATGCTTGGAATTTTTTGATCTCCTTTAATTACATATTTTAATTTATAGTTTTTAAGATCAGGCAGTTTGTTGCCATCAATTAAAACAAGTGAAGGTTTTGTTTTCAATTTAAGAATAGCTCTTTTCATTGCAAGTAAACTTGCGTGCAATATATTAATTTTTTCAATTTCTTTAGTCGATGCCTGGCCTATAGCCCATATAGAATTTTTTTTAATATATTTTTCAAGCTCTTCTCTTTTGTCCTTTGTTAGAGTTTTTGAATCTTTCAATAATTTTTTATCAATAGAATTATTTAATATGATAGCTGCTGCATAAACAGGCCCAATTAAACTTCCTCTGCCAACTTCATCAACACCTGCTAAAATTTTCATTAAATGGATAGTTTTAGATCTAAGATTTTTTGTTTAATCCTTTTTAAGTCATCCCATGAATGTTTTTTATTTTCAGGAGCTCTTAAAAGATAAGAGGGATTAAAAGTTATGATAACGTTGTAACTTGTATTTTTGATAATTACTTCCTTCCATTTTCCTCGCTCAATAGAAATTTTGCTATTTAAACCTGTTAAAGATTCCATAGCAGTACTACCCATAAGAATTATTATTTTAGGATTTATTATTGAAATATGTTTTTGTAAAAATTGGGAATATCTTTTAATTTCTGTAGAGTTTGGTTTTCGATCCTCAGGAGGTCTAAAGTTTACAGCATAAGTTGTGTAAATATTTTGTTTTTTAATGTTTATTGCAATCAGCATTTTTTTTAAAAGATCTCCTACTTCACCCATAAAAGTTAATCCGGCGTTATCTTCTTCAATGCCTGGGGCTTCACCAATTATCATTATTGAGCTATTAATATTCCCATCTCCTAAAATTATCTTTTTTGAATTATTCTTTAAGTTACAATCACTAATTGAGTTTATTTGTTCTTTAAGATTTTCAAGCTCTTTAACTTTATCTATTTTTTGAATACTCAGATCTTTTTTTAAATCATTGCTAGTATTTTTTAGTCTATTGATTGGTTTTTCATCAAAAATAAAGTCAGATCCAGTAGAGTTTAAGAACTCAGAGTCAAAATTCGTTTTTTGATTTATTACTTTTTTAGACATAGAATGGTCAAATGTTGGTAAAGTTTTTTAAATTCTTTTTAATATTAATACTTTATCAGAGTCCATTATACTCAAAAAATACCAGTTTAAATGATTTTAATGCAAGGTATTTGTCTAATTATTTTTCAGGAATTGTAGCTTATGAAAATCTAGATAATACAGAAGCTTTAAAATTTTTTAATTCATCAAAAATATTAATAAAACAGCATGATGCCTATCTTGAGAGGTATGTATTTTCCTTAGTACTTGATGGCAAAGTTAAGAAAGCAATTAATCAAGTTAAACAGAACTCAACAAAAAACAACTCTGACTTTTTTCAGGCTAATCTGTTGCTGGCAGTTGATAGTTTAAAGAAAAAAAACTTTAAAAAAAGTAAAGTTTATATTGATAGATCATATGAATTTATTAACAATGATAGACTTTCATTAATCATTGCAGAAACCTTCAAGCAATATTTATCAGTTTTTGAAGAAAAAAAATTAGTGAAACAAACTAATACGTTTGGAAATTTTTCATTTATTAACGAAGTTTTTCAAAGATGTTATTTAAATGATAAAGATACAGAGAGATATTTTAATACATTAATTAATTCACAAAACGATGCTGATTATTCAAGGTATGTATTTTTTTTGATCAGTTATTTAATCAAGAAAGATAATTACGATAAGGCAAAAAAAGTTACTAATAATTTTGATTATTTAAATTCATCAGTATTAATTTCTCAAGGTAAAAAATGGATAGAAGATAAAAACTTAGATAATTTTCAAGAAATTTTTTCATGTACAAATTCGAATGACATTGTTAGTGAACTATTTTTTCTAATAGCAAATCTCTATTCCTCTCAGAATGATTATGAGAAATCAAATTTTTATTTAAATATAGCTAACTATTTAAATCCTAAATTTATTTTCAATTTGTCTTTATTAGCTGAAAATTATTATTTGAGTGATGATTATTCCAATACATTAAAAACTCTTGAAGCATTTGATAAAAAGCATGAATTTTATTATTGGTTTAAGTTAAAAAAAGAGTCTCAAATTATTTTAAAAAAAAATAATAAAGAAGCATCTCTAAAATTTATCAATGAAAAATTTAAAGAAATTAAAAACCCAAATAAAAAAATTATATTTGATATTGCAAATATGCATAAAAATGCAAAAAAATATATTGAAGCAATAAATTTTTATGATCAAATACTTTTAAAAATGAATGTTAATTCTGACTTATACGCTGAAATATTATATAGGCGTGGAGGAAGTTACGAGAGATCAGGAGATTATGTAAAAGCAGATAAAGACTTATTAAAGTCTCTAGAAGCTAACCCAGATGATGCTTATGTTTTAAATTATTTAGCTTACTCGTGGTTAGAAAGAGAGCATAAAATTGATACTGCTCTTAAAATGCTTGAAAAAGCTTATGAAGCCAGAAGTAATGATCCATACATTATTGATTCAATCGGTTGGGCATATTACTTAGTCGACGAATATGAAAAAGCAGAAAATTTTCTTAAAAGAGCAGTTGAATTAATGCCTCAGGATCCAGTAGTTAATGATCATTACGGTGATATTCTTTGGCAGCTTGATAGAAAAATTCAAGCAAGATATTTTTGGCAAGCTGTTTTAAATTTAGATGAGACCGAAGATGCCATGAAAGAAACTATTAAAAATAAATTATTAGAGGGATTAAAAAATTCCTAAATTATGAATAGTTTTAAGATAAAGTCTTATGCAAAGATAAATTTAGCTCTAAACGTTACAGGAAAAAAATCAAAGCTTCATAATATCGAAAGTTTAATTTCTTTTATCGATTTACATGATTTAATTACAATAACAGAAAGCAATACAAAACAGCATAAAATTAATTTTATTGGAAGATTTTCTAAAAACATCAGTAAAATTAATACTATTTCAAAATTGTTAAAAATTTTAGATAACAAAAAACTTTTGAATAATAAAAAATTTGAAATTAAAGTTATAAAAAATATACCTCAAAAAGCTGGAATGGGAGGTGGGTCTATGAATGCTGCCAGTCTATTAAATTTTTTTATTAAAAAAAAATTAATTAAAATAAAAAAAAATGACTCAAAAAAAATAAGTAATGAAATAGGATCAGATGTGATTTTAGGTATAAAGCCATCACTTGCTATTCTTTTATCTAATGGAGATATTAAAAAATTCAAAAATAAAATTAAATTTCATATATTAGTTACGAAACCTAACTTTGGATGTTCTACAAAATATATTTATTCTAAAGTTGATTCATTCTCCAAACCTCAATTTAACCCTCCTAAACAGAAACTATTTGAAGCAAAATATTTAAAAAATTTAGACAATGATCTTGAAAAGGTTGCCTTAAATAAATATCCAGAACTTAAAAGAATTAAATCCTACCTCAATGGTTTACCCAACACCCTATTTGTTAGAATGTCTGGATCAGGATCCTCAATAGTGGCTTATTTTCATTCTAAAAAGGCCTGCAAAAAAGCATGTAGCCAATATAAACGAAAATTTAATAACCACTGGTGCATTGAATCAAAAACTATATAATTTTTTTTTTTTGTGATATATGCAACTAATATTGGCCCATGGTGAAGTGGTATCACATCTGTTTTTGGTACAGAGATCCGAGGTTCGAATCCTTGTGGGCCAGCCATATATGAATAACTTATTAGATAAAATTTTTTTTAGATCTCAAAATCTTAATCACATAAATTTAGGCTTCAAAAATATTAAAAAGAAAACAGAAGTTTCAAAAATATTTGAAGCAATTCATTCATACTCTAGCAATAGTGAAATCCGGTATGTAGGTGGATGTGTAAGAAAGATTATTAATAAAGAAGCATATGACGACATAGATTTAGCAGTTAATTTAAATCCAAAAAAGGTATGTGAGGCTCTTACTAAAAAGGACATAAAATATTACGAGAGTGGAATAGAACATGGAACAATTACAGCGTTAATTAATGATATAAAGTTTGAGATTACATCATTAAGAAAAGACATTGATACAGATGGACGACATGCAAAAGTAGAGTTCTCTGATAGCTGGAAAGAAGATGCTTCTAGAAGAGATTTTACCATCAATTCTATTTACGCGGATATTGAAGGAAGTTTATTTGACCCATTTGATGGAAAAAAAGATTTAGAAAGTGGAAAAATTAATTTTATTGGAGATGTAGAAACTAGAATTAAAGAAGATTATTTAAGGGTATTAAGATATGTCAGATTTTTTCTTAGTTATTCTAAGCATAGTCATGACCCACAAGTTATTAAAGCAATTAAAAAAAACCTAAGTGGTGTTTCAAGTATTTCCTCAGAAAGATTAATAGATGAATTTCAAAAATTATTAAAATCAAATGGTTTTCTAAAGTTAACTAAGGATAAGGATTGTTTAGAAATTATAAATCTTATTTTTCCACAAATAAAAAATATTTCTCTATTCAATAAAATGAATAGTTTTGCAAAAAAAAACTTTCTTGAAATGGACTTTATTTTCTTATTATCTTTAATGATTATTGATGGAACTGATAATGTAGATTACTTTATTTATAAATTTAATTTATCCAAAAAAGATCAAAAAAGACTTATATTTTTAGATAAGTTTAATTTAGAAAAAAATATGAACCAAACCTTTTCAGAAAAAAATCTAAATAAAATTTTTTATTTTAATGGTAGGGAGGCATTATTAGATGTTCTTTATTTTAAAATTTTTAAATCCAAAAAAGTAGACAATAAGTTAATTAAAATGATTGAAATTTTTAAAAAAAAAGAAATGCCTGTTATGCCATTTAAAGCTAGTACTTTGATGGAAAAATATCAAATTCCTGAGGGAAGGGAGCTGGGACAGAAGTTAAAAGCAATAGAAGAAGTCTGGACTAGTAATAATTTTAAAATTTCAGATAAAGAACTTCAAAAAATAGTAAGTAATTAAACGTACTTAACATCTTTAATTTCAAAGTTTTTTACACCTGCAGGAGTTTTAATTTCAACTAAATCATTTTTGTTTTTTCCAATTAAACCTCTACCTATAGGTGATTGAAAAAATATCAGTTTTTTTTGAAGGTCAGCCTCATCTTTTCCAACTATTTTATAGGTAATTTTTTCTCCAGTATCCAAATTTTCTAAATCTACAGTTGAGCCAAAGATGACTTTGCCATCATTACTCATTTTGGTTACATCAATAACATTTGCTCTTGCAATAATATCATTTATTTCTGTAATCCTTCCTTCGTTATGAGATTGTTCTTCTTTTGCAGCATGATATTCAGCATTCTCTTTCAGATCTCCATGAGATCTTGCTTCAGATATCGCAGCAACTATTTGAGGTCTTTTTTTTTCTTTTAAAAAAATTAACTCTTCCTTTAAACTTTCAAGACCATCTGCTGTTATTGGTTCTTTATCCATTTTAATTCCATTTTGCTATTGGAGGTAAAGACATTAATATTGCCTCAACATTACCACCTGTTTGTAGGCCAAATTTTGTTCCTCTATCATATAGTAAGTTAAACTCAGCATATCTACCTCTTTTAATATATTGTATCTCCTTTTGTTTTACAGTCCATTTCTTTTTGTGTTTCAATTGTATTATCGAGTTAAATAACATTTGAAAGGTAACTCCAAGATCTGTTACAAATTTAAAGTCTTTCTCCCAATCTTTTTTTTTGTAATCAAAAAAAATACCACCAATTCCCCTTGTTTCTTTTCTATGGGGTAAATAAAAATATTCATCACACCACTTTTTATATTTTTTATAAAATTTTTTATCATGTCGATCACACATTTTTTTTAATTCAGTATGAAGGAAGCTTTTTTCTTTAAGATCTTGGATGCAAGGGGTTACGTCCATACCACCACCAAACCATCCATGTGTTGTGTAGATAAATCTAGTGTTAAAATGAATTGCTGGAACATGAGGATTTTTCATATGCATTACAATAGAAATTCCTGATGCCCAAAAATTTGGATTTTTAGAGGCACCTGGGATTTTTTTACTCATTTTTTTTGAAAACTTTCCATGCACTTCTGAAAAATTTACACCAACTTTTTCAAAAATCTTACCATTTTTTAAAATTCTAAACTCTCCACCACCTTCATCCTTAATTTCACTTCTATTCCAAGTTTTAGATTTAAACTTAGATTTCTTACCTTCTAGTTTTTCAATGTCATTACAAATTGTGTTTTGCAGCAACTTAAACCAATTAGAAGCAAGTTTTTTTTTAATTTCTTTGTCCATTATTTATTAAAGTTAGTTTGCCTTAAATTTTCTGAAAGAATTATAGCAACTGAAGAGGCTATATTTAAAGATCTTTTATTGTCCATCATGGGTATTTTTAACCTATACTTAATTAAATTATGAACATGGTCTGGTACGCCAGCACTTTCTCTTCCAAATAAAAGTGTATCATTACTCTCAAATTTGAAGTCAGTATAAGAATCTGCTGATTTAGTTGTTAATAATATTACTCTCTCATTCTTTTTTGATTTAAAAAATTCATCTGAACTTTGATAAAATCTTATCATTTTTTCATCCATATAATCCATCACAACTCTTTTAAATCTTTTATCGCTGAATAAAAAACCACATGGTTCAATTATTTCTAAATCAGCCCCTAGACACGCACATGTTCTGATAATAGCAGCTGTATTTTGAGGAATATCAGGTTCATATAAGGCTATTTTAGGTCTCAAATTCATGTTTTATGTGTCATTGTTTCAGTGGAAAAAAAACTTTTTTCTTATATGAAATCATATATTAGATAACAATATACAAAAAATTAAAGATGTCTGAAAAAAAACCTGAAAGAAGAGAATTTTTATTTACAGCCTCATATGCGGTAGGTGCTGTTGGAGTGGGGGCTGTTGTTTGGCCTTTAGTTGATCAAATGAACCCAGATGCTTCAGTAAAAGCATTAGCTAGTACAGAAGTTGATGTTAGTTCAGTTCAGCCTGGAAAAACAATCACCGTACTTTGGAGAGGAAAACCTGTTTTTATTAAAAGAAGAACTACTGATGAAGTAGCAGAAGCTAGAGCTGTTAAGATGGAAGATTTAAAAGATCCAGAGAAGGACGAAGATAGAGCGAAAGATCCAGAATGGCTAGTAATGATAGGGGTCTGTACACATTTAGGATGTGTCCCTTTAAATGATAAAGGAGATTACAATGGTTGGTTCTGTCCTTGTCATGGTTCACATTATGATATCTCTGGAAGAATTAGAAAAGGTCCTGCTCCAACAAACATGGAAGTTCCAAAATATGAATTTGTTAACAGCAACACTATTAAAATTGGATAATAAATAATTATGAGTGATCACGAGTACGTTCCTAGTTCAAAATTTGGAAAATGGTTTAATGACAGGCTTCCACTTTTATCACTCGCTAGTCATTTAACTGATTATCCAACACCTAAGAATTTAAATTATTGGTGGACATTTGGTGGAATTTTAACTTTTTGTTTAATTACACAAATCGTTACTGGTTTAACTTTGGCTATGCACTACATTGCTCATGCTGACATGGCTTTTGAAAGTGTTGAACATATCATGCGGGACGTTAACTATGGTTGGTTAATAAGATATATTCATGCAAACGGTGCTTCAATGTTTTTCTTAGCAGTTTATATTCACATATTTAGATCTTTGTTTTATGGATCATATAAATCTCCAAGAGAAATTATTTGGATTATTGGAATAATAATTTACCTTTTAATGATGGCTGCAGCATTTATGGGTTATGTTTTACCATGGGGTCAGATGAGTTTTTGGGGAGCAACAGTTATTACAAATCTTTTTAGTGCCATACCTTTAGTGGGTGAGGGAATAGTTAATTGGTTGTGGGGAGGTTATTCTGTAGATAACCCAACTTTAACAAGGTTTTTCACATTACATTACTTAATACCATTTTTAATCTTGGGCTTAGTCGTTCTTCATATTTGGGCGCTTCATGTTCCTGGAAACAATAACCCAGTGGGGATTGATGTTAAAAAACCTTCTAAGGATACAGTGCCATTCCATCCATATATTGTGATCAAGGATGGCTTTGCATTATTAATGTTTATGATTGTATTTGCATTTTTTGTTTTTTATTCACCAAATATTTTAGGGCATGCAGATAATTATATAGAAGCAAACCCAATGGTAACACCAGCCCATATCGTTCCAGAGTGGTATCTATTACCATTTTATGCAATCCTAAGATCAGTTCCTGATAAATTAATGGGAGTAGTTGCAATGTTATCAGCAATTTTAATTTTAGCTGCACTGCCTTGGCTAGATACTTCAAAAATTAGATCAGCAGTATTTAGACCTCTTTACAAACAATTTTATTGGATACTAGTAGTGGATGTATTAGTTCTAGGTTACGTAGGTGCGATGCCAGCTGAGGGGCTTTACTTATTGATTGCCAGGGTTGCCACAGCTTACTACTTTATTCACTTTTTAATAATCTTACCGGTATTAGGATTTAAAGAAAAAACCATACCTTTACCCTTAAGTATTACAGAACCAGTACTTGGAGGGATGCCAATGGCATCAGCTGTTAAAAAAAAAGAAAGTTTAGATTAATTAAGTGAAAAATATTTTAAAAATTAGTTATTCAATTATTTTTTTATTAGTAGGAACTCTTACAGTTAATGCTGCAGAAAAAGTAGATCTTTTAAAAACAGATTGGAGTTTTAAGGGATTATTTGGAAAATTTGACAGAGGTTCACTTCAAAGAGGATATCAAGTTTATACTGAGGTTTGTGCGTCGTGCCATTCAATGAAATATGTAAGTTATAGAAACTTATTTGAGCCAGGTGGACCAGAGTTTACTGAAGAGCAGGCTAAAGCAATAGCTGCAAGTTTTGAAATTACAGATGGACCCAATAATGATGGAGAAATGTTTGTAAGACCCGCTAAGTTATCTGATAAATTTGTCATGCCTTATGAAAATGTTAAAGCAGCTCAAGCAGCAAATGGAGGAGCTTATCCTCCTGATATGTCTGTGCTAGCAAAAGCTAGAACTGGTGGGGTTGATTATATTTACTCATTGCTACTTGGTTATGAAGATCCACCGAGTGGTGTAACGCTTGATGATGGTGTTTACTATAACAAGTTTATGTATGGAAATAATATTAAGATGGCAGAACCATTATCAGATGGTTTGGTAGAATATAGTGATGGAACTACAGCATCTAAAGAGCAAATGGCAAAAGATGTTACAACATTTTTAATGTGGGCAGCTGAACCTCATTTAGAAAGCAGACACAAGATGGGCTTTAAGGCTATCTTGTATTTAATTATTTTAACTATTCTAGTTTACTTTAGTATGAAGAAAATTTGGTCACGTATTGAATCTGAAGTTTAATATATCACCATCTTTGACAATATAATCTTTTCCTTCAAGTCTCATTTTTCCATTTGTCTTTGAATTGACCCAACCATCATTAGCTATGAAGTCTTCATAAGCAATTGTTTCAGCTCTTATAAAACCTTTTTCAAAATCAGTGTGTATTTCACCAGCTGCTTTTGGTGCAGTACAATTTTTTTGGATAGTCCAAGCTCTAGTTTCTTCAGGCCCAGATGTAAAATAAGTGTCTAGCTCTAAAATATTGTAACCTTTTTGAATTAACATATTTAAACCAGTTCTTTTTAATCCAATCATCTCCATATAATTTTCTTTTTCTTCATTTTCTAATTGATTTATTTGGTTCTCAATATCAGCCGAAACTATTAAGGTATTTTTTTCACCATATTTATTAATAAATGCTTGAGTGTATTTATTTCCATTTTGAACACTTGCCTCATCAACATTACATACAAAAATTTTAGGCTTTAAAGACAATAAACCACTTTGGCTTATTAATTTTTTATCAAATTGTTCATAAAGTATTTGAATATCTTTAGAATTATTTATGCAGTCAGAAGCAATTTCTAATATTTTTAATTGCTCCTCATCTACATTTTTCTTATTATTTTTTTCTAATCTTTTTTGTATTGACTCAAGGTCAGCCAACATCATTTCTGTTTCAATAATTTCCAAATCTCTAATTGGATCAACAGTTGGGTTTACATTTTGAATATCATCAGAGTCAAAACATCTGATCATATGAATGACTGCATCGACTTCTCTTATATGAGATAAGAATTTATTTCCTAAGCCTTCACCTTTAGAGGCACCCGCTACTAGTCCAGCTATATCTACAAACTCAATAGTAGTGTTAATTTTTTTTTTTGATTTTGATATTTCTACCAATTTGTCTAGTCTTTCATCTGGCACAGGAACCACACCAACATTTGGCTCTATCGTACAAAAAGGGAAGTTAGCTGCTTGTGCCTTACTAGAATTTGTAAGTGCATTAAATAGTGTAGATTTACCAACATTAGGTAAGCCAACAATTCCACACTTAAAACTCATTATTTATTATTTACAGTGCTTGAGAATAAATCTAATTTTTTATCAATTAATATAGCCATTGAATCAATAATATTTTTAGTAATTTTTTCTAGTTGTATCATTTCATCTTCATCAAAATCTTTTAATACATGATCTGCAACATCAGCCTTAGTTTTGGGTTTTCCAATTCCTATTCTAACTCTTGAATAATCTTTACCAATAAATTTATCTATAGATTCAATTCCATTATGTCCTGCACTTGATCCTGCAAATTTTGCTTTCACTTTTCCAAATTCAAGGTCAAGGTCATCATGGAAGACAATCACATCTTCAGCATCAATTTTGAAGTATTCAATTAATTCCCTTATACAAATTCCAGAATTATTCATAAAGGTTAATGGTTTTATTGCATAAACCTTTTTATCTTCAATATTACCTGTAGTTAATAATCCTTTAAATTTTGGTTTTTGTTTAGACAAACCAAACTTTTGATTAAGAGCATCAATTAATTTGAAACCAATATTGTGTCTGTTGTTTTCGCTATCGGGTGTTGGATTTCCTAAGCCTACAAATAAAAGCATATTTTTTTTAAATCGTATCTAGGAGTCTTCACTATGATAAGTTGATTATTTTTTTTCTTCAGTGGCTTTTTTTTCGCCGTCATCTTTTTTATCACCCTCAGCTGCTGGTGCTGCTTCTTTACCATCTTCTGCTGCTTCTGCTTCAGCTTCAGCTGGTTTTTCTGGCTCTTTCATCACTGTAGGTGCTGCTAAAGTTGCAATTACAAAATCTCTTCCAATAATAGTTGGTGTAACACCTTCTTCTAATTTTACTGAAGATATTTTGAAACTTTCCCCAATATCCACCCCATCTAAATCAATAGTTATTGCAGATGGAATTTTTTCACTTGGACATTTTAATTCTATTTTTCTTCTCACAATGTTTAGTACTCCACCTCTTTTTAGGCCTGGTGAAGTTTCATGATTAATAAATACCACAGGCACTTCTATTCTAATTTTTACACCTGGTACAACTCTTAGAAAATCAATATGAGTTGGCTCGTCAGATATTACGTTATAAGTAATTTCTCTTGGTAAAACATTTTGAGGTTTGCCATCTAAATTAAGAGTTATTATGTTTGATAAGAAACTTCCTTTATCTATTAAAGATTTTAATGTTTTTTTTAATACAGTAACTTTTTGATTTTGATCTGGTCCCCCATAGATTATGCCAGGGATATTTCCAGCCGATCTAAGAGAACGGACATCTCCTTTTGACTTAGTATTTCTAGTATTTGCATCAAGTGAATTCATAAAAAGATGGCTTTTAGCCCAAGTTTCTTAATAACTCAAGATAATTATTTAAATAAATCGGATACAGATGTTGAGTTAGAGATCCTTTTAATTGCCTCACCCATAAGTGCTGAAATAGGCAAAACTTCTATATTTTTAACATTTTTAATTTTATCGTGATTATCAATTGTATCCGTTATTACTAATTTTCTAATAACTGATTTTTTAATTTTATCTACTGCTTCTCCACTTAAAACTCCGTGAGTAATATAAACATAAACCTCTTTAGCACCTCTATCCTTTAAAGCTTTCGCAGCGTTTACTATAGTTCCACCTGAATCAATTATATCATCAACTATAATACAGGTTTTCCCTTTAACATTTCCTATAACATTCATAACTTTGGATTGTCCTGGTTTAGGTCTTCTTTTATCCACAATAGCAAGTTCCACATTTAAAATTTTACCAAGTGCTCTCGCTCTTTCAGTTCCACCAACGTCTGGTGCAACACAAATAATATTTTTACTTTTAATATTTTTTTTAGCATGTCTTGCAAAAATTGGTGTAGCAAATAAATTATCTACAGGAATGTCAAAAAAGCCCTGAATTTGTCCTGCATGAAGGTCTACAGTAACAACTCTGTCAGCACCTGCTTTAGTAATTAAATTAGAAACCAGTTTTGCAGAAATAGAAGTTCTAGGCACTACTTTTCGATCTTGTCGTGCATATCCAAAATAAGGAATAACAGCAGTAATATTTTTTGCTGAAGATCTTTTTAAAGCATCAATGCAAAGTAGTAATTCCATTAGGTTGTCGTTTGCAGGTGATGAAATAGACTGAATTATAAAGATACTATTACCTCTAATATTTTCATTAATTTCTATATAAATTTCTCCATCAGAAAACTTTTTTATACTTGAGTTTACAAGCTTAGTTTTTAAATATTTTGCAATATTTTTACTTAGAGGTTTATTGCTGTTTCCAGTTAATAATTTCATGAGATATTATGAATTAATCATAATTACAGAAATATTTCTACCATAATCATTCTCATTGCGGCTAATAGATCTTCGTGCACTAAAAAAATTATTTTTTGGATTAAATGTATTCTTATTAATTATATCAATTTTCTTTATATTTAAGGCTTTTAATTGAGAAAGGACATATTTCTTTAAATCAAAGAAATCTTTATTTTGAATTTTTTTAAAAAATTTTTTATTTTTTCCATCTTTTTTAATAAGTTTTTTAATAAAATCTTTTTTTACCTCATAATTTTTTACTGAAATACACGGACCAATAACTGCAGTAACATTTTTAGGATCACATCCTTTTTTTATCATAAAATTTAAGGTTCTTTTAATTATCCCTTTGAAAGCACCCTTCCAGCCAGCATGGATTGCAGCAATCATCTTTTCTTTCTCATCATAAACAAGTATTGGAGCACAATCTGCAGTTAATATAGCTATAGGAAATTCCTTTTTATTTGTGACTAGCGCATCTCCTTCAAAATTATAATTTTTAAGTTTTAGATTTTTATCTATAAAATGAAATTTATTGCTGTGAATTTGCTTTAGTAAAATAATTTTTTTAAGCTTAGTTTTAATTTTCCTTTGAACGATTTGAAGATTTTTTAAAACATTTTTTTTATTGTCTAAGGACCCAGGGCCACAATTTAAGCTCTTAAAAATACCTAGAGATTTTCCACCCTTTCTATTAAAGAAAGCATGCTGTAAGTTTTTAAATTTACTGAGTTTCTTTGACTTAATCAGTTTAAAACCCCAATTTAAATTTATTTTTATTTGTTGTTATTAGCATTACTTTAAACAATTCACCCATTTGATTTTTATCTATAAGTCTTTTTATTCTAAAATAAATATCAGCTTTTTCACTAAATAACATTTTCTTGGACAATATTTCTGCTCTTTCAAGAATACCAAGTTTTGTTAAAAATTCACCTTGAGTAGTATTCATTGAGGTAAGTGAGCTTAATTCTTTAACTATTCTATTTAATAAACTAAAACTTAAATTGTAGGTAATATCAGAATTACCAAACCTTTTTAGTACATCACAATATTTATGTTTCGATACAGCTTGCAGGGTATTTTTCATTTTTTTATCAGTATACGCATAATCTATTATTAAAATTCCACCATTATTACGTTTAATCTTATTGAAGATAATTTCTAGGTATTCGGTTGATTGTGGTGAATACTCAATTAAGTTCTGTTGTTTTGTAATTTTAAATTTAATTTTATTTTCAAATTTTTCCATATCAAAAGGAACATCAAAATACTCAAATTTATTGTTAAAAAATCTGACATGTCTTTCAAACCATTTTCTTTCTTTCTTTATGAATTGTTTAATAGGTAAGGCGTCAAAAAATTCGTTTGCCAAAAAAATACATGGCGAATTATCTAATTCGCTTAAATCATTTAACCATTGAATATTTTTTTTATTGATATTAATTTTTTGTTTTTTTCGAAGCAATTTACTTCTTTCTAAAATCTTAATGTGACAAGAATTTTTAAATATTTGAAATTTTTCAAAGGTATTGACTAAAACTTTCATCATTTCACCATTACCGGCCCCTAATTCGATTAAATTAAATTTTTTAGGGCAACCTAGATTTTGCCAAAATGAAACCACCCAAATTGCAATCATTTCTGAAAATAATACAGATATGTTGGGTGAAGTTATGAAATCACCCTTTTTGCCAAAGGGATTTTTTTTCATGTAGTAGCCTGATGTTTTATTATAAAGAGACTCCTCTATAAATTTATCTAGGGTAAACGACTGATTATTCTTAATTTTCATTTTTTGAAGATAAAAGGTAAACCCCAGTCAGAAAAAAAAGAACACTTATCAATTGACCTAATGTTAGATTCAAAACTAAGTAACCGATTTGTGGATCTGGAGATCTGAAAAACTCTATAAAAAATCTAAATAGAGAATAAAAGACCAGGAATAAAGCAGAGATTTTTCCAGGTACTTTTAAATAATCTTTTTTAAAAAAATACCCAAGTACAAAGAAAAGAATTATTCCCTCAAAAAAAGCCTCATATAATTGTGAAGGGTGCCTTTTGATATTATCTATTAGGACAAATTGAACTGACCAAGGAAGGTCTGTAGCTCTTCCATAAAGCTCTGAGTTTATAAAATTGGCAATTCTACCAAAAAAGATTCCAATTGGAGCAGATAGGGCAACCAAGTCTAAAAATATAAACGAATTTGTATTGTGTTTTTTTGAGAACAATATTGATGCAATTATAATTCCAATTAAAGCACCATGAAATGACATTCCTCCATTCCAAACCATCAATATTTCTATAGGGTTATCTAAATAATATTTTAGATTATAAAATAAAGTATAACCAAGCCGACCTCCCAAAATCATACCTATAATGAGATAGGTTATAAAGTCATCAAATAGCTGAAGAATATGAGAGTCTTTTATTAATTTTTTTTTACAATACAGCCAACCAAGTGCAATACCCACAATATAAGCCAAAGAATACCATCTGATTTCTAATGAAAATATTTGAAACGCAACTGGGTCAAAATTATTAATAAACATTTTTAAAAAACTACGTATAAAGTATATTAATTTTATAAGCGAATATATGACAAAATCAAAATTTGTAATTGATAAATTAACAAAGCTATTTGAACAAGGGCTAATTTCTTATAAAGATTTAAGTTCTGAAATAATAAATGTTTTAAGATCTAAAAGAGAAGAGATCATTTTTAAAATGAAATTAACTAGCAAAGAAGAAATGGATATATTAATTAAAAGAGTTGAAAATTTAGAAAAAAAAATCAACAAATTTGAAAAAAAAAGTCCAAATAAAAAATCTACAAAGGTAAAAAAATCTTAACTCTAAGGCCGTTTAAAGGAGATTTATCTAATAAAATATTACCTCCATGGGATTTGATTATGTCAGATGTAATTGACAATCCAAGACCAACACTAGATTTAGAATCCCCTCTACTTTTATCTACTTTATAAAATGGTTTGAAAACATTCTCGAACTCTTCTTTAGGAATACCGACTCCATCATCATCAATAGTAATTATTATGTTACTATCTTTTTTTGATAGATGAAAATTTATATTTTCAGCATATTTAATTGAATTATCAATTAAATTATTTATAGATCTTTGTATTAAATTTTTTCTTCCATTCAGGTAAATTCTTGGAATTATTTCTTTGGTTATTTTATCATTATTATAATTTTTTATTGTAGTTTCGATTAATTCTGAAATATCAAAGGTTTCATCTTTTTCTAAATATGATGAACTTGTAAACTGCAGATATTCATTAAGCATTTTTTCCATTTCATCTATATCTAAAGACATTTTTTTTGATAAATCTTTATCTTTCATAAAAGATAGCTGAAGTTTTAGTCTTGTTAAGGGTGTTCTTAAATCATGGCTTATGCCAGACAACATTTCAGATCTTTGATTTAGGTGTCTCATTATTCTTTTTCTCATTTTATCAAATTCTAAACCTGCTTTTCTGATCTCTAAGGCACCTGATGGTCTATACTCGTCAATGTTTTCTCCTTTACCAAATCTTTCTGCAGCTTTAGCCAGGTTTATAATTGGTCTAGTTTGATTTTTTAGAAATAGTATAGCTATGGTTATCATTAGTAGAGCTGGTATAGTGATCCATAACGCAAATATTCTAGCAGATGAGCTTGCAACCCTGTCTTTTGGAATAAAAAATTCAAAGTAACCCTCGTTATGTTTAATATTTATATGAATAAGCTCTTTATAACTTGTTGTATCGAACCAGAAATTTTGAGTGCCCATATTAGATTTCAGTTCTCTTCTAAGTGTTCTATCTATTGGACTAAACCATCTTTCTTTTTGAGCTTTTTCAAATAAATCATCTTTTTTAAATTGAACATTAAGATCTAAATAAATTGAGAATAAGCCTGACAGGTCGTTATTATTATATTTTCCATTATCGTAAGCTGTTATGAATGCTTTCATCTCACCGATTAATGCTCTTGTCATACCTTTATTTGTTTTAATCCAAAGACTATCAAAAAAAACAATCGATATGACTACTTGAAGAACAATTATTGGAACTGCTACGATTAATAAAGCTCTATAAAATAATCTTTTTGGTAGTAAATTTTTTCCAAAATTATTCAATCCATAAAACATAGCCAGCACCTCTTAAAGTTTGTAAGTATTTTGGATTTTTTGGGTCCATTTCAATTTTTTTTCTAAGTCTTGTAATTATCACATCTATTGACCTTTCTTTATCAAGATCAGTTAGTTTGCCAATATCTTCTCTTGAAAAGGTTTTGCCAGGATTGTTAATCATTTTTTCTAATATAATTTTTTCAGTACTATTTATTTTATATTCAATATCATTTTTTATGATTAAAAGTTTGTTAAGATCAATTTTAATATTATCAAAGGTTATAATTCTTTTTTCATCATTTCTTTTTGTTTTATTTAAAATATTTTTTATTCTTAAAATAAGTTCTTTTGGCTCAAATGGTTTTGGTAAATAATCATCAGCACCTATCTCTAAACCTTCAACTCTATTTTCAGCTTCCCCTTTAGCTGTTAATAAAATTATAGGGGTATCAATTTTAGATTTATTTTGTTTGATAAAATCCAACCCACTTTTGCCTGTCATCATTATATCCAAAACGATTAAATCAAATTTAATTATTGAAATTTTTTCTTCTGCATTTTCTGCACTATTTGATGTAGTAACCAGAAAATTATTTTCATTTAAATATTGTTTAATTAGGGATCTAATTCCCTCATCATCATCTACAACTAAAATATGGGCTATAAAATCATTCATTAATTATCTTCTTTAAAACATTGTCAAAGTTTAAAACTTGATCTGAGCTTGAATTTAAAAGAGCATTATAAACTCTTTTTTTTTGTATCGAAAATATTTCGTCAAAAATTTTTTCTCCTTTTTCATTTAAAAAAATGTGTTTTACTCTTGTGTCTTGTTGATCTTTTTCAAAAAAAACCACATCAAGTTTAATTAAATCTTTTAAAACTCTATTTAAACTCTGCTTGGTAACCTTTAACTTCTTTAATAGATCAGAAATTGTAATCCCTTTATACATTGATAATAGATGTAAAACTTTGTGGTGAGCTATACCTATAGAGTATTTATCCAATGTTTTTTTGGCATCCGAAAAAGACTCACGGTAACTTGTAAATAACTTTTCAATCAGCTGTTTTAACTGATTATCCTTTAAATATAAAAGTTCTTTCATTATGGGTAAGTTATATTGACATATTATAGATACAAAGATAATTTTAGAGAAAATTTAAATTATTTCATTCATGATACCATACGATAAAAGATCAGGTAAAATTTGGTTTAATGGTGAGCTCGTTGATTGGGCTGATGCTAAAATTCATGTTTTAAATCATGGTCTTCACTATGCTAGTTGTGTTTTTGAAGGTGAAAGAGTCTATGATAATTCAATTTTCAAATTAGAGGAACACACATCTAGACTTTTTTATTCTGCAAAAAGAATGGGTATTAAAATTCCTTATACTGAAGAAGAAATAAATTTAGCATCAAAAAAAATAATTTCAGTTCAGGGTGTCAAAGATGGATATGTTAGACCAACAATATGGAGAGGTAGCGAGATGATGGCTATATCTGCTCAACAAACAAAAATTCATGTTGCTATAGCAACTTGGGAGTGGGGTTCATATTTTGATCCAAAACTAAAAATAGAAGGTATTAAATTGAATATATCAAATTGGAGAAGACCTGCGCCTAATACAATACCTTGGGATACAAAAGCTTCTGGATTATATATGATTTGTACTTTATCAAAACATGAAGCTGAACAACAAGGCTATACAGACTCTCTAATGCTTGATCATGAAGGAAATGTTGCAGAAGCAACAGGTGCTAACATTTTTTTTAAAGATAAAAATGGAGAAATTCACACACCCATTCCAGATTCTTTTTTAGACGGTATTACAAGAAGAACAGTAATTGAAATTGCAAAATCTAAAGGAATAAAAGTCAATGAACGAAAAATTGCACCAGCTGAATTATCAAATTTTGTAGGCTGTTTTTTAACTGGTACGGCAGCAGAGGTTACGCCAGTTTCATGTATTGCTGAAAATAAGTTTAAAGTTTGTGAAACTATAATTGACTTAAATGAAAGTTACCAAGCATTAGTTAGAAAAAGAAAAGCAGCTTAGTTTTTGTTATCTTCAGATATTGCATGGTCAATACCCTTTCTTAAATATTCATAACCAGTATACAGAGTTAAAAATGCAGAAAGCCAAAGCAGGATTATGCCAATAGTTTGAGTATTATAATCTTGAAAATTTAAAATTTTATTACCAGTTTCACCAGTTAGTAAAAGAGCTATAGCAACCATTTGTAAAAAAGTTTTTAATTTTGCTAAATTAGTTACTGGTAATTTAATTTGTCCTCTAGCTAAAAACTCTCTTAAACCTGAAATTAGTATTTCTCGTGTAAGTATTATAATTGCTGCAATAACCTCGTAATGTTTAATTGTTCCACTCATGACAAGCAATATAAGTGCAGTTGCAACAATAATTTTATCTGCTATAGGATCAAGTAATTCACCCAACTTAGACTCTTCACCCATCATTCTAGCCAACATTCCATCCAAAAAATCAGTAAATGAGGCAATTACAAACAATACGCATGCAGTTAAATCACCATAAAAACCTGGCAAATAAAATGCTAGAACAAAAAAAGGTACAATTATTATCCTACCTATTGTTAAAATATTTGGAATTTTTTTAAGCATAATTATTCGTGAAAAAAGTTATATATCTTTTTTGCAACTTTTTCCTCAACACCTTCAACTGATTTAATTTCATCAAAACTTGCAGATTCTACTGCTCTAGCAGAGCCAAAATGGTTCAATAGTGCTCTTTTTCTAATCGATCCAATACCATCAATTTGATCCAGCAAGGATTTTGTAATTCCTTTTGCTCTTTTTGCTCTATGAGAGGTGATGGCAAATCTATGTGCTTCATCACGTAGTCTCTGCATAAAAAATAGAGTGGGGTCATTCTTATCAAATTTAAATGATTTTCCTTTGTAAAAAAAAGTTTCATCTCCACTATTTCTTAGTTTCCCCTTAGCAATGGCTATCATAGGAAGATCATGTAAACCAAATTCATCTAACACTTCTTTAGCAGATGAATATTGACCTTTACCACCATCAATTAAAATTAAATCAGGAAGAGTTAAATAATTTCCTTTTTCTAACATTGCTCTTTTAAATCTTCTTGTAAGAACTTCTTTTAACATTGCAAAATCGTCTTGTTCATTACCTTTTGTCTTAATATCAAATTTTCTATATCTTTTTTTAACAAACCCTTCATTTCCAAAAGTAATCATAGCACCCACACTATTTGTTCCTGAGATGTGACTATTATCATAAACCTCAACTAAGTTTAGGCCATTTTTAAGATCAAATTTTTTAGCAACACCCTCAAATAAATTTTTATTATTATTTGTTTCATAAATTTTTCTATTAAGTGACTCTTTGGCATTTTTTTCTGCCATAGCAATTACTTTAGCTTTAGTGCCTTTTTTTGCTACATTAATAGAAATCGCACTATTTTCTTTTTTGCTTAAAGTTTCTTCAATTAATTTTTTGTCTTCTATTTCTGTATTAATGATTATTAATTTTGGAACATTTTTATTTTCATAAAACTGCATCAAGAACGAAGACATTATTTCAGATAAGCTTTGATCAGGATCATGTTTTGGAAAATAAGCTTGGTTGCCCCAATTTTGTTTAGACCTATAAAAAAATACTTGAATACACGTTTTACCAGATTCTTTGTATGCAGCAATTACATCTGCATCAATTAAATTTGCTTCATTAATTCTTTGTGAAGATTGAATTATATTTAAAGATTTAATTCTATCTCTAAAAATAGAAGCTCTTTCAAAATCTAGCTTTTCACTAGCTTCCTCCATTTGTTTAGATAGGTTTTTTTGTATATCCCTTGATTTTCCCGATACAAACTGAATTGCTTGATCTACTGATTTTTTATAATCTTCTTTATCTATATAATCGACACAAGGACCAGAGCATCTTTTTATCTGATAAAGAATGCAGGGTCTTTTTCTATTCTTGAAGGTACTATCATCACAAACTCGAATTTGAAATATTTTTTGAAGCATCTTAATAGTCCAATTAGCAGTTCCTGCTGAAGCAAACGGCCCAAAGTAAAATCCTTCTTTATCCTTTTTCCCTCTATGTTTTGTAACTTGTGCCCATTGGTCTTTATTACTGATAAAAATAAAGGGAAAAGATTTGTCATCCTTGAGCAATATATTGAATTTAGGTTTATGTTTTTTTATTAAATTAGCCTCTAAAAGTAGAGCTTCACTTTCATTGGCAGTAGTTGTTATCTCTAGCTTAAAAGTTTGAGAGAGCATTCTTGCTGTTCTAATAATATGGTTTTTTTCTGCCACATAGCTCTTTAATCTATTAGGAAGGTTTTTTGCTTTACCTACGTACAAAATCACATCTTTATGATCAAGCATTCGATAAACTCCAGGGCTTTTAGGAATTAATGGGAGCTCTTTTCTAATTACGTCTTTGCCTAATTCAGCACTTTTCATAACTTCTTTTTTTGGTAATTTGGATACCAACAGAGGCACATTCTTTAATAATTTCTAATTTTTCAATTTGAAGCATAATTTTTCCAATTCGTTTATCTTTAAATAATACATCAAAAACATCTTCAGCAAGTGTTTCTAAAAAATTATAATGTTTCTTTTTTGCAAGTTTTGTAATTAATTTTACAACCTGACCATAATTAACAATTGATTTAATATCCTTGTCATTTGTTGGTTTTCTATCTTCATAATCAATCTCTAAACTGAATTTTACTTTTTGAGTTTTTTCTTTTTCAAAATCATAATAACCAAGCTTTAAATCTAGAATTAACTCTTTAATAAGAATTTTTTTTTCGTAATTAAATAAACTTTTATTTTTATCTATTTTAATAATATTTAAATTAGTTTTTTTCATTCTTTTCCAATTACATCTGGTGTTTGCCAGTTTAAACTTTGTCCGCTATCTATCGCTATTACTTGACCTGTAATTGAACTGTTTTTGATAAAAAAGTCAACAGCAGAACATATATCCCGTACATTTACCTGCTGTTTTAAAGGAGTTGCCAAGTACTGCTTTTTAAAATGCATGTCAGTTTGTCTTTTATTTTTAATAGTAGGACCAGGAGCTATTCCATTAACTCTTATATTTGGAGCTAATTCCATGGCACTAGTTTTTGTTAGAGTATAAAGTCCCGTTTTACTTAAAGTATAAGAAAAGAAAAAGGGAGTTAACTTAAAAACTCTTTGATCAATTATATTTATAATATTGCTATTTTTACCCTTAACATTTTTTGAAAATTCTTTTGTAAGATACGCGGGTGCTTTTAAATTTACATCAATATGCTGATTCCAGCTTTTAGAAGAAAAATTTTTAAGACTGTCATTTTCAAATAATGAAGCATTATTGATTAAACAATCAAAATATTTTAATTTTAACTTTGAAAATCTTATAATTTTTTTTAAATCTTGTTCTTTTGCAAGATCACCTTTTACTAAATAAACTTTTGTTTTATTTTTTGACAATTCTTTTTGTAATTTTTCAGCCGCAGATTTGGAGCTATTGTAATGAATAACCATTTCAACTCCTGGACCTGAGAGTTTTTTTGCAATAGCAGCACCTATTCTTGTTGCAGCTCCTGTGATAATTATTTTGTTTGCTTCCATTTTTTCTTACCTTTTTGCGCTCTTGTACCAGGTAAGCCCATCTTTGATCTACCCTTTGGATACACTCTATTTTCTTGATTATAGTGTTTTACTTTTGGATTTAATACAATTTCTAACTCTGATGCTTCAAGGTTTCTTATTTCATCTCTAATTTTTGCAGCTTCTTCAAATTCAAGGTTGGTTGCAGCATCTTTCATTCTTTTATTTAATTGTTTTAAATGTTTCTTTAAATTGCCACCAATATTGTCACCTGTTCCAACTTTTAGGTAGTCTTTTTCATAAACACTTTCCAAGACATCACTTATTTCTTTTTTAATTGAGGTTGCATCAATGTTATGTTTTTTGTTATAGGCGACCTGAATTGTTCTTCTTCTATCAGTTTCTTGAATTGCTTTTTTTATACTTTTAGTTTCTTTGTCAGCATAAAGAATGACTCTACCATCCAAATTTCTTGCTGCTCTTCCTATGGTTTGGATTAGTGAAGTTTCAGATCTTAAAAACCCTTCTTTATCAGCGTCTAGAATTGCAACTAATGCACACTCAGGTATATCAAGCCCCTCTCTTAAAAGATTTATACCAACCAAGACGTCGAAAACTCCTAGTCTTAGATCTCTCATAATTTCTATTCTCTCAAGTGTATCAATGTCAGAATGCAAATATCTAACTCTAATACCATTTTCATGAAAGTATTCGGTTAAGTCTTCAGCCATTTTTTTAGTTAAAGTTGTAATCAATACTCTAAAATTTTTATCGATTGTTTTCTTACACTCATGCATTACGTCATCGACTTGGTTTTTAGCTGGTTTGATTTCAACTGGTGGATCAATTAAGCCAGTAGGTCTTATTATTTGTTCAACGAACTTACCTTTAGTCTGTCCTAACTCCCATGGACCAGGTGTTGCTGATACAAAAACTGTCTGCGTTCTCATTGCGTCCCACTCTTCAAATTTAAGTGGCCTGTTATCCATACAAGAAGGTAGTCTAAAACCATATTCTGCAAGATTACTTTTCCTTGATCTGTCCCCTTTGTACATTCCATTTAATTGTGGAACAGTAACGTGACATTCATCTACAAATATAAGTGTGTTGTCTGGAAAATATTCAAATAGAGTAGGAGGTGGCTCTCCAGGTTTTCGTCCTGATAAAAATCTAGAATAGTTTTCAATACCAGCACAAGAACCAGTAGCCTCAATCATCTCTAAGTCAAATTTTGTTCTCTCTTCCAATCGTTGAGCCTCAAGAAGTTTATTTTGTTCTTTAAATTTCTTAAGAGTAACCTCAAGCTCTCTTTTAATTTTTATTACTGCTTGTTCGATAGTAGGTTTTGGAGTGATGTAGTGGCTATTCGCATAAACTTTTATAACATCTAAATCTTTTAATAGATCTCCTGTTAAAGGATCAAATTCTTCGATTTTTTCTAATTTGTCTCCAAATAAACTTAATCTCCATGCTCTATCTTCAAGGTGTGATGGGAATATTTCAATGTATTCACCTCGTGCTCTAAAGGTACCTCTATAAAAACTTTGATCATTTCTTTTATATTGTAGGTGTACTAAGGTTTTTATTAACTGTTCTCTATTGTAGTCATAATCTTTCTTTAAACTTAAAGTCATTTTACTGTAAGCTTCGACGGATCCCAATCCATAAATACAAGAAACACTGGATACAATAATTACATCATCTCTCTCTAGTAGTGATCTTGTTGCTGAGTGACGCATTCGATCGATTTGTTCATTAATAGATGCTTCTTTTTCAATATAAGTATCTGATCTTGGAACATATGCTTCTGGTGTGTAATAATCATAGTAAGAGACAAAATATTCAACGGCATTTTCTGGAAAAAAAGATTTCATCTCTCCATAAAGTTGAGCGGCCAATGTTTTATTGGGAGCAAGTATAAGAGCGGGTCGATTAGTTTGTTCAATAACTTGAGCCATTGTAAAAGTTTTCCCCGAACCTGTTACACCAAGTAAAACTTGGTTTAACTCATCTTTATTTGCACCTTTAACTAATTGTTTAATTGCCTCAGGTTGATCACCTGCTGGTTTAAAATCTGTTACAAGTTTAAACTTTTGTCCACCTTCTAGTTTCTGGTGTATTTCTGGGTTTTTGCTTTGGATTTCAGTAATTAAATCTTGATAAGTATTTTGCATTATCTATAAAACTATTAGAATAAAAATTTATTTCAATGAGCATTATATCAAACAGTCTAAAAAAGATTAAACCATCACCAACTATTGCTGTAACTCAAAAGGCAAGAGAGTTAAAAGCTGCTGGAAAAGACGTGATAGGGCTTGGAGCAGGAGAGCCTGATTTTGATACACCTGATAATATTAAACAAGCGGCCATAAAAGCCATTAATGATGGTGATACCAAATATACAGCCGTTGATGGAACACCAGCTTTAAAAGATGCCATTGTTAAAAAATTTAAAAGAGAAAATAATCTAGATTACACAACTGATCAAGTAACCGTTGGTGCTGGTGGAAAACATGTAATTTATAATGCCATGATGGCAACCCTAAATGAAGGGGATGAGGTTATAGTTCCTGCGCCATATTGGGTTTCTTATCCTGATATGGTTTTATTAGCCGGTGGAACTCCAATTATTTTGGAGTGTAATGAAAAACAAGGATTTAAAATTAATCCAGCTGAATTAGAAAAATCTATAACACCAAAAACAAAGTGGATCATATTAAATTCACCATCAAACCCAACGGGTGCTTGTTATACTGAAAGTGACATTAAAGAAATTGCAGATGTTTTAGTAAAACATCCTCATGTTCATATTTTAAGTGATGATATTTATGAACACGTAACATACGAAGGATTTAAATTTTTTACTATTGCACAAATTGATAGCTTGAAAGAAAGAGTTCTTACAATGAATGGGGTTAGTAAAGCTTACTCAATGACTGGCTGGAGAATAGGGTATGCGGCTGGTCCTAAAGATATTATTAAAGCAATTGCTAAAATACAATCGCAATCAACAACAAATCCATCTTCAATTAGTCAAGCTGCAGCTGTTGAAGCATTAAATGGAACTCAAGATTTTATAAAAGAAAGAGCAACTTCATTTCAAGAAAGAAGAAATTTTGTTGTTAAAGCATTAAATGAAATAGATGGAATTGAATGCTTAAATCCAGATGGAGCATTTTATGTTTTTCCAAGTTGCAAAGGGTTAATTGGAAAAAAAGATGCAAGTGGTAAGGAGCTTAAGACAGATACTGATTTTGTTCAGTCTTTATTAGAAAATAGTGGTGTAGCAGTTGTTCAAGGCTCTGCATTTGGTTTAGAAGGTTTTTTTAGAATTTCATATGCAACTTCAATGGACAATCTTAAAAAAGCTTTAGAAAAAATATCTACTTTTTGTAAAAGCTTAAACTAATGTTAAACGTATATTTAGCAGGCGAAATTCATAGTAATTGGCGAGAAGAAATTATTCAACTTTGTGAAAAAGAGAAATTAGATGTTAAATTCACCTCTCCTGTCACCGATCATGAAGCCTCTGACAATTGTGGTGTAGAAATTCTAGGAGCTGAAGAAAAAAATTTTTGGAAAGATAGAAAAGGCGCTAATATTAATTCAATTAGAACCAAAAAATCTATTCAAGATTGCGATGTAATTATTGTTAAGTTTGGTGAAAAATTTAAGCAATGGAATGCAGCATTTGATGCGGGATATGCTACAGCACTTAATAAATCTATGATTGTTATTCATAACGATGATCACCAACATGCTCTTAAAGAAGTGGATGGCTCTGCTGCTGCTGTTGCGGCAGATCAAAAACAAGCTTTTCGTATATTAAAATATATTTTAGAAGGATCTTTAAAATAGATCCAGCTATCTAGTGGGATAAGAATTTTTCCGCTTCAAGTGCAGCCATACAACCCATTCCTGCAGCTGTTACAGCTTGTCTAAACGTTTTGTCTTTAACATCCCCTGCAGCATAAACTCCAGGGATATTCGTCTCTGTTGAATCTGGTTTGGTCAATAAATAACCTTCTTTATCCATCTCTAACTGTTCTTTAAATAATGCTGTTGCCGGATCATGACCAATTGCAATAAATAAGCCATCTATTTTCATTTCTTCAATTTTATTATTTTTTAAATTTTTAATCTTAATAGCTTTAACATTTTTAGGTTCGCTATCTCCAATAACCTCTTCAACAGCACTATCCCAAATTATTTCAATTTTTTTATTTTCCATTAATTTTTTCTGAAGTAATTTTTCTGCTCTTAAAGTATCTCGTCTATGAATTAATTTTACTTTTGATGCAAATTTTGTAAGAAACATTGCCTCTTCTACTGCAGCGTTTCCACCACCAACAACTGCTACAACTTTTTCTTTAAAGAAAAAACCATCACATGTTGCGCATGCTGAAACTCCAAAGCCTCTATAAGCTTGTTCTGATTCTAAGTTTAACCATCTTGCTTGAGCACCAGTTGAAATAATTATGCTGTCAGCTGTATATTTTTGTCCGCTATCTCCAACAGCTTCAAAGGGTGTAGATTTTAAATTAACTGAATAAATATGATCTTCAATTAGATCTGTTCCAACTGCTTTTGCTTGATCTCTCATTTGATCCATTAACCATGGACCCTGAATTACATCTGAAAACCCAGGATAATTTTCTACATCGGTTGTTGTCGTTAATTGCCCACCAGGCTGAACTCCATAAACTAGAATAGGATTTAGCATTGCTCGGGCAGCATATACAGCGGCTGTATAGCCAGCTGGACCTGACCCTATTATTAACACTTTTGTGTGTTTAATTGGATTTTCACTCATGCAGAAGTTATATAAGGATAAATGACAAAATTAAAAGGGTTATTATTAACTGAGGGCATGCACGGCATGATCAGTCAAGTTGAAGGACTAGCTAAGGCTTTAGATTTAGATTTTATACACGAGAAGATTGAACTTAATAATTTTTGGAAATTATTTCCCCCAAAGCTAACACCAGTTTCAAGTAATGTTTATAAAAAAGTAGAATCATCTGATTTTGATGTAATCATTTCATGTGGAAGAAAAAGTGTAATTCCATCTATTCATTTAAAAAAGAATTCTAACAAAAGAGTTATTAATATTCATATTCAAAATCCAAAGATTAATTTTAAAAATTTTGATTTCATTGTAGCGCCTGAGCATGACGGAATTACTGGAGAAAATGTAATAAATACAAAAGGAGCAATTCATTATTTAAGTGAACAAGAGATTCAAGCAAACAAAGATTATCTCGACTCTTTTATCAAAAGAGATGAAAGAAAAATAATAACATTGATTATTGGAGGTCCAACTAAATATTATGACTATTCGACTGAAAATGTTAAAAAAATTTTTATTAATTTAAAAAGCTTAGTAGAAAATAATAATTTTCAGTTAGTAGTTATTCCATCGATGAGGACACCAAAAAATATTATTAATTATGCCAAAGAATTTTTTGGAGAAAATCATACTGTTATTGATGATGTGGATAAAAAAGCTTATTTATCAGCATTAGCAATTTCCGAATATATTGTTGTAACATGCGACTCTAGTTCAATGATTTCAGAAGCAGCACTAACAGGAAAGCCAATTTATATTGCAAATATTGAGCCTAAAAAAAATGACAAAAGGTTTCAAAAATTTAGAAACTTGTTTAAAGAATTAAATATAACAAGAAATTTAGGGGAAGAGTTAGAAATTTGGAACTATCAAAAATTAGATGAAACTAATAGAGTGGCAAATATAATAAAACAAAAAATTAAATCTTAATGTCATTTTTAAAATCTATTCAAAATCATTCTAAAAAACATGACACACCTTTTACGCATTGGGAATATACTAATGCATTAACAGATGGAGCAATTCAAGAAATTATAACTGCAGATATACCCGATGTTAGCAAGCATGATTTAAATTATGATGGCACACGAGCAATAGATGGAGGTGCTGCTGAATTTAGAGAAGGTAACGCATCTGGCGGCCAAGCTATAAAATTTAGATGTTTTGTTACAAAAGAAAATGAAAAACAATTTCCAAATTTAGTTAAATTTATCAATGAGCTTCAGTCAAAAGAAACCCATGAAGCTATTTCAAAAATGATTAATAAAGATTTATCTAGTTCATATGTTAGAGTTGAAGTTATTTGCGATAGGGAAGGGTTCTGGTTAAAACCTCATTGTGATATCAAAGAAAAACTATTGTCAGGCTTAATTTTTGTAAACAATGCCAACGAATCTGAGGAGCTTGGCACTGATTTTTATAATGAAAAATTAGAAAAAGTTAAAACAGTTCCTTACAAAAATAACTATGGGTATCTCTTTTCAAGTGGACCTAATACTTGGCATGGCATGGAGAAGAAAAAAATAGTTAAAGAAAGAAGATGTCTTCAGGTTAACTATGTAACTTTTTCAACAGATTGGAAAGTTGAATAATTAAATATCCTGAAGAGATGTAACTGTAATCTCTTTTGTTTTCAGAGATCTAATTCCCATTAAGCAAGCTTGAGCAGTAGACATGTTTGTACAATAAGGAACTTTATTACCTAGGGTTGCTCTTCTTAAAGCCATTGCATCATGAAGACGATGCTCACTATTTCCACCTCCCGTATTAATTACAAGTGCAATTTTTTTAGAATTTAGTACATCAACAATGTGAGGTGAGCCTCCACTTACCTTGTTTATTGTTTTACACTTTATTCCATGTTTACGAATGTAGTCGGCAGTTCCACCAGTAGCGCATAAAGTGAAATTTAATTTTATTAATTGTTTTGCTAGATCTACACCTTCATCTTTATGACCATCTTTTAGAGAGATAAATGCTAGACCTTTAGTGGGCAATGAATTTGATGCAGCAATTTGGCTTTTTGCGTAAGCCATACCAAAGTCTTTATCAAATCCCATAACTTCACCTGTTGATTTCATCTCAGGTCCTAACAATAAGTCGCTATTTGGGAATTTATTAAAAGGAAATACAGCCTCTTTAACTGCAAATAGGTTTTTGTTTTTATTTTTTAAATTGAACTTTGATAGTTTTTCACCAGCCATTACACGTGATGCAATTTTAGCAAGAGGAAGACCTTTTGCTTTAGACACAAAAGGAACCGTTCTACTTGCTCTTGGATTAACTTCAATTACATAAATTTCATCATTTTTAATGGCAAATTGAATATTCATAAAACCTTTAACATTTAATGCTAAGGCTAATTTTTTAGTTTGAATTTCTATTTCAGATATTAGTTTAGGTTTAATAGATACAGGAGGCAGACAACAAGCAGAATCCCCTGAGTGAATACCTGCTTCTTCAATATGCTGCATGATACCTGCAACAAACACTTGCTTACCATCAGATATTGCATCAACATCAACTTCCATCGCATGACTTATAAACTTATCTATTAATATCGGATTTTCTTCTGCAGCTTTAAATGCTTCTTCTACAAAGTTTTTTAATTGGCTTTTCTCATGAACAATTTCCATTGCTCTTCCGCCTAAGACATAAGAAGGTCTAACCATTAAAGGCAGTCCAATTTTTTCAGCAATTTGAATGGCTTGTTTGTAAGTTTTAGCAATACCACTTTCAGCTTGTTTTAATTTTAATCTATCAAGTAACTTTCTAAATCTATCTCTATCTTCAGCAAGATCTATTGAGGTGTACTGCGTACCTAAAATTGGAAGTTTGTTGTCATGTAAAAACTTTGCGAGTCTTATAGGAGTTTGCCCACCAAATTGAGCGATGATCCCCACAAGGTTTCCTTTTTGCTGTTCTTTTTTAATAATATTATAAACATACTCTTCTTTAAGAGGTTCAAAATAAAGTCGGTCACTTGTGTCGTAGTCTGTTGAAACCGTCTCTGGATTACAGTTAATCATTATAGTTTCAAAACCACTATCTTTAAGAGCATAACTCGCTTGGCAACAACAATAATCAAACTCAATACCTTGGCCTATACGGTTTGGTCCACCGCCTAAGATTATAATTTTTTTTCTTGTAGAAGGTTCTGCTTCACACTCTGAGTTTAAAGCATAATTTCTTTGGTACGTTGAATACATATAAGGTGTGAATGATTTAAATTCAGCAGCACAGGTATCTACTTTTTTGTAAACGGGTAATACTTTTAAAGCAGTTCTTTTTTTTCTAACAAGGTCTTCAGGAATTTTAGTGATTTCAGATAATTTTTTATCAGAAAAACCTATTGATTTAATTCTGTTAAACTCATTATAGTCTTTAGGAAGCCCTTTTTTTTGTATCTTATTTTCTTCATCAACAATTTCCTTTATTTGCTGTAAAAACCAAGGGTCTATTTTGCAAAGTTGGTGAATTCTTTTAAGATTTATTTTTTTTCTAAACGCTTCAGCAGCTAATAATATTCTGTTTGGAATATTTTTTTTTAATTCTTTTTCAATTTGTTTTTTGTTTAATGGAAAAATACGATCTAAACCTGAAAAGCCAATTTCAAGAGAAACCAATGCTTTTTGAAGAGATTCTTTAAAGTTTCTCCCAATTGCCATTGCTTCACCAACTGACTTCATTGATGTTCCAAGAACCGCCTCAGATGTTGAGAATTTTTCAAAGGTAAATCTTGGTATTTTAGTTACGACGTAATCAATACTAGGTTCAAAAGAAGCAGGCGTTGTTTTAGTAATTTCATTTTTTAATTCATCAAGGGTGTAACCAACTGCTAGTTTTGCTGCAACTTTTGCAATTGGAAATCCAGTTGCTTTAGATGCAAGGGCAGATGAACGTGACACTCTCGGGTTCATTTCAATGATAACCATTCTGCCATCTTTAGGATTGATTGCAAATTGAACATTTGATCCACCTGTTTCTACTCCAATTTTTCTAAGACAAGCAATTGAGGCATTTCTCATAACTTGATATTCTTTATCCGTAAGTGTTAGAGCGGGTGCAACTGTAATTGAATCTCCTGTGTGAATTCCCATTGGATCGATGTTTTCAATAGAACAAATAATAATACAGTTGTCTTTTTTATCTCTGACAACCTCCATTTCAAATTCTTTCCAACCCTCAAGGCATTCTTCAATTAAAATTTGGTTAACAGGGGATTCGTGTAAACCATCTTTAACTATTTTAAGATATTCTTTTTCAGTTTTAGCAATTCCTCCACCCAAACCACCCAAAGTAAAAGCAGGTCTAATGATTGCAGGCAACCCAATTTGTTTTAAAGCTTTTGCAGCATCTCTAATATGAGATACCACTTTAGATTTTGGTAAGTCCAAACCAATATCTAACATATTTTTTCTGAATTTTTTTCTGTCCTCTGCATTAGAGATCGCTTTAGAATTAGCTCCAATTAACTCAATTTTATATTTTTTAAGAATTCCCTTTTTTTCCGCCTCCATTGCTAAATTCAAAGCAGTTTGGCCACCCATTGTTGGTAAAATTGCATCTGGTTTTTCTTTTTTTAGAATTTTTTCTAATACCTCTAACGTTATTGGTTCAATATAAGTTTTATCTGCAACACCAGGATCTGTCATGATCGTTGCTGGGTTAGAGTTAATTAAAATAACTTTATAACCTTCATCTTTAAGGGCTTTACAGGCTTGTGTCCCTGAGTAGTCAAACTCACATGCTTGACCTATGATAATGGGTCCAGCACCAACGACTAATATAGTTTTAAGATCTTTTCTTTTTGGCATTTTTTTTTATGTTGTTAATAAATTCTTCAAATAAGTAAACACTATCTTGTGGTCCAGGATTTGATTCAGGGTGATATTGAACAGAAAAAACAGGTTTATTTTTTAATCTAATTCCTTCAATACAATTATCAAATAAAGATTTGTGAGTGACATCAATATTTTTTGGCAATGATGCTCTTACAATTTCAAAGCCATGGTTTTGACTGGTGATTTCAACATTGTCTTTAATTAAATTTTTAACTGGATGGTTAGCGCCTCTATGACCTAGTTTCATTTTTTTAGTTTTTGCACCTAGTGTTAGAGCTAGAATTTGATGACCAAGACAAATACCAAAAATAGGTAAATTATTTTTGATTAATTCTTTAATGATTCCAATTGCATATTTACCAGTTGCTGCAGGGTCACCAGGGCCATTAGATAAAAATATCCCATTTGGCTTTAATTTAAGTATGTCTTTTGCACTCGTTTTGCACGAAACTACTGTTACTTTACAATTAAGATCTGAGAAATATCTTAGAATATTTTTCTTTATCCCATAGTCAATAGCAACAACATGTAATGAATTTTTTTTATTTTTTAAATAACCAGTTTCTTTTTTCCAAGTTTTAAAACCTGACCAAATATAATTTTTTTTAGTAGTTACTTGTTCTGCTAAATCTAAATTATTTAATCCACTCCATTTTGTTGTGATATTTGCTAATTTACTAATATTGAAATTTCCTTTACTAGAAAAAGAAATAGTACCTTTAGGGGCTCCTTTATCTCTAATATAATTAGTCAAGCCTCTTGTATCTAAACCAGTGATCCCAACAATTTTATTTTTTTTTAACCACAGGTCTAAATTAGCTAAAGATCTATAGTTAGAAGGACTTGTTATTTCAGAGTTAAAAATTACACCTTTGGTCCAAACTTTATCAGACTCTAAATCTTCTTTATTAGTTCCAACGTTACCAACGTGAGGAAAGGTAAAATTGATAATTTGCCCAGCGTAAGAGGGATCTGAAATAATTTCTTGATAACCAGTTAGAGAAGTATTGAAACATACTTCACCTGTCGCTGTTCCTTGATAGCCAATACCAACTCCTTTAAAGATAGTTTTATTTTCAAGAACTAAAACGCCTGTGTGAATCTGTGAGATTTTGTTAGAGCTAATCTTTTTTGCTTTTTTGATCAATTACAACTCATGAGTTAAAGGTTAATACAATAAAACCCTAATTATCGCAACAGAGATGTATTATAAAATTATAAAAAAACAATTTTTCTTTTGAAGAATTTTCACTTTGCAGTAGATTAAAAAATATTATGACATTGAAAGAAAAAATAGAAACTAACTATAAAAATTCTCTAAAATCAAAAAATAAGGTTGAAATCTCAACCTACAGGTTAATTTTATCTGGAATAAAAGATCTTGATATTGTCAATCGATCTGGAGCCAACATAAAAGAAACAGACGATGATGATATAAAAAAACTTTTAAAGAAAATGATTAAGCAAAGAGCCGAATCAATAGAGATCTATAAAAAGAATGAAAGAATGGATTTGTTAGAAGTTGAGCAAAATGAATTTGATCTTTTATCTAGTTTTTTACCACAACAGTTAAGTGATGAAGAAACTAAAAAAATATGTGCAGATACAATAAGTAAATTGGGTGCCGCATCAATTAAAGACATGGGTAAAGTAATGGGTGAATTAAAAAAGTCATACCCTGACAATCTAGATTTTGCTAAAGCTGGACCTTTGCTAAAAGAACTATTAAATAAATAATGAAATACCCAAAAGAGTATTTGGATGAAATTAAAACTCGTTTAAAGGTTTCGACAGTTGTATCAAAGTCTGTCAGTCTAAAAAAAAGAGGCAAAGAATTTGTAGGTTTATCACCCTTTAAAACTGAAAAAACGCCTTCATTTACAGTTAATGATGAAAAAGAATTTTATCATTGTTTTGCAACATCGGAACATGGAAATATTTTTGATTTTGTAATGAAAACTCAAAATTTGAAATTTGGAGAAGCGGTAAAATCATTAGCAAATCTTGCAGGTATGAGACCTTACACATTTTCAAAGCAAGATGAAGAACGTGAAAAAAATTGGCAAGAATATTGCTCAATCTACAATCAATATGTTCAATTTTATCATGATGAAATTTTAAAAAATGAAAGTTTAACTATTGCAAGAGATTATTTAAAAAAAAGAAACCTTAGTAAAGAAGAGGTTAAAAATTTTAAAATAGGTTTTATTGAAAGAAACTCAAATTTTTATGAAAAATTAAAAGATGAATTTAGTGAAAAAGTTTTGGTTGAAAGTGGTCTTTTTTATTTAGATGAAAAAAAGAATACATACGTTGAAAGATTTCGAGATAGAATAATATTTCCAATTAATAATATTTCAGGCCAACCTATTGGATTAGGAGGAAGAACCATCCAGGAAAATAGTTATTCAGCAAAATATATTAATTCTCCCGAAACACCTTTTTTTAAAAAGGGTTCTAATTTATATAATTTAGACTTAGCTAGAAGATTATCTAATAAAATAGATCATGTATATTTAGTTGAGGGATATATGGATGTAGTTGGTTTAAGTAAAAATGGAATTGAAAATGTTGTGGCAAATCTTGGAACTTCTTTAACGGATCGTCAAATTTTAATGCTTAACCAATTCTTTGAAGATATTATTATTTGTTTTGATGGTGATGAAAGTGGATACAAAGCAGCTCTTAGAGCAGCAGAAAATTCAATTAAAGAGTTACAACCAGAAAAACAAATCTCGTTTCTTTTTTTACCAGATGGAGAAGACCCTGATAGTTATGCAAATAAAAATGGTAAAGCAAATTTTATTGATTTTACAAAACAGGCAAAAATTTCAATTCATCAGTTTATATTTAACCATTATAAACAACAAACTGATAACAATCCTTCATCAATGGCTATTTTTGAAAAAAAATTAAGAACTATTGCTGCAACTATTAAAGATGATTTCATAAAAAAATACGTACTAGAGTTTTTCTTGGAGAAAATTTCATCTTTAACCCCACATAGTAATATTGGAAAAAAACAATTTTATACAAAAAAAGTTAAATCATTACAGTCTACTCAAAAACACTTTAACGAAAGTAAATTATTGAGTGGCGTTGAGCTTAAAGAATTTTCATTGCTTTATTTAATAATGAATAACTTGGATTTATTTCAAGAAAATATTCACATGATTGAAAATATAAATCTATTTAGCGAAGAAAATAAATTAATCCTTGAAACTTTGATAAACAAACTAAAGAGTGGAGAAAAACTTACCTTAGATCAAATTCCAATTGACCCTCAATTAACGGAAAAAATCTTTAAATTTGCCTCAATAAAACATATTCTAAATAATCACCAAAATGATCAGAATAAAATGTTTGAATTATTAGACGAAGTATCTAGAGACCTCAAAAACTACGATTTAGAGTTTAGGATTGAAGAGCTCGAGTCGAAGTTCTCTAAAGATTTAAGTGAAAGCACTTTCAACGAAATAAGAGAGCTAAAAAAACAAAAAAACATCAATTAAATCCTTCAAAAAATACGTGGATTTTTCTCAAATTGGGCTTATATAAGTCTTCTCAAATATACTATTGTGGAAAGAATAATTACAAAATCATTTGCTAGACTTATGGGTCGTGGAACCCATAGAGGATTTATAACTTTTGATGAGCTAAATAAATCATTAGGTAAAAGAAATCTTTCAGACGAAAATTTAGAACAAGCCTTCATGCACATTCTTGATGAGAGTGTAGCATTGGTTGAAAAAAAATCTGACTTTAAAGTTTTAAGAAAAAAAGAAAATTCATCTAAAGAAGAAGGTAAGACAATTGAGAAAAGTGATGACCCTATAAGAATGTATTTAAGAGAGATGGGTGGAGTAGAACTCTTGTCTCGTGAAGGTGAAATTGCAATTGCAAAAAGAATAGAAGCTGGAAAAGATGTAATGCTTATCGCATTAGCACAAAGTCCAATTACTGCACAACAATTTGTAGAGTGGGATGAAAAACTTCAAAGTGATGAAATATTAGTTAGAGAAATTATTGATATTGATACTAACTACATGGAAGATGAAAATACAGGGCCAAGTGCTAAACAAAGAAATTCTGGGGAAACTGATAAAAATGAAGAGAATAATGGAGACGATGATGAGTTTAATCCAACGCTTGCAGCAATGGAAACTGAAATCAAACCAAAAGTTTTAAAAACTGTTAATACTTTAACAAAAGAATATGCAAAATTAATCAAGTATCAAAAAGAAAAACTTGATTGTATTTTAAACGCAGTAAGTTTCTCAGCTGCTAAAGAAAAAGGACATGATAAAATTGTAAGTGATATTTTAGAAAATATTAAATCATTACAATTGTCACCCTCTGTATTAGAGGAATTGGTTCAAAAACACTATGTGGAAAATAAAAAAATTGTTTCACTAGAAGGAAATCTTCTAAGGTTGGCAATGGATCAAAAAATTCCAAGAAATGAATTTATTAAGTTTTATATTGGCAATGAAATTAACCCAAATCTTAAAAAGTTCTTGGATACTAACCCCATGTGGAAACAGTTTTTTTCAAAAAATAAAGATGAATTTAAAAACATAAGAGAGAGATTAATTGAGATTAGTCATAAACTTGGAATTTCAGTAACTGATTATAAAAAAATAGTTAGCAGAGTTCAAAAAGGTGAAAAAGAATCTAGAATTGCAAAAAAAGAAATGGTTGAAGCAAACTTAAGATTGGTAATTTCAATTGCAAAAAAATATACAAATAGAGGACTTCAGTTTCTAGATCTTATTCAAGAAGGAAATATCGGTCTTATGAAAGCTGTAGATAAATTTGAATACAGAAGGGGCTATAAATTTTCAACATATGCCACTTGGTGGATTAGACAAGCAATCACTAGATCTATTGCTGACCAAGCTCGAACGATTAGAATTCCAGTTCATATGATTGAAACTATAAATAAAATTGTAAGAACCCAAAGATTAATTTTAAGTGAGTTTGGTAGAGAGGCTACGCCTGAAGAACTAGCACAAAAATTAAGAATGCCTTTAGATAAAGTTAGAAAAGTTTTAAAAATATCAAAAGAACCAGTATCTCTTGAAAAACCAGTTGGAGATGAAGAGGATAGTAGTTTAGGTGATTTTATTGAAGATACAAAAGCATTAGCACCTTTAGAACAAGCTATTAAATCTAATCTAAGTGAAGCTACGACTAAAATTTTATCAACTTTAACACCAAGAGAAGAAAGAGTTCTTAGAATGAGATTTGGTGTTGGAATGAATACAGACCATACTCTTGAAGAAGTGGGTCTTCAGTTTTCTGTAACAAGAGAGCGTATTAGACAGATAGAAGCTAAAGCTTTAAGAAAATTAAAACACCCAAGCAGATCCAAACAGTTAAAAAGCTTTTTAGAAAGTTAAAATTCAAAGGGACTGTAGCTCAATAGTAGAGTACTGCATTGACATTGCAGGGGTAGTTGGAGCGTAACCAACCAGTCCCACCATTTTCATTATCTTTTACCTATGCTAGACATCGGTTACATTATAATATAATTAAAGCTTAATTTTTAGGGCCTGTAGCTCAGTTGGTTAGAGCAGTACACTCATAATGTATTGGTCCCAGGTTCGAGTCCTGGCGGGCCCACCAAAAATTATTTTTATAGATGATTATTTAATAAACTCTTTTAAAATAGAAAAAAGAGCGTTGATATCCCCATCATTACTTTGAATGATAGAAGAAAATTCTTCCTTTTGAGTTCTTGCTAGACTTAAGCCCTCAATAATTAAATCTCTGATTAAAGGATTTTCTGGATTTTTTGTATAAATTCTCCAATCAATTTTAACCTCAGGCCTTTGTTCTGTTCCAACTAAAATACTAGATACCATTGTATAATTTTCATTTAATTTCTCTTTAGACACGACCTCAATCTCTGGATTTGAGTATTCAGCCAGTCGACTAGAAAAACTTTTTAGAAAATATTGTTCAAAAAGCATTTCATATTGATTTATTTCATTGTCACTTATATTTTTTCTATAAGCTCCTAAAGTGTAATAACCAATACCATTGATATCAACTGTTTCACCTGCAATTTGTTTTAGCTTTTCTATTTTTTCTTCTTTTGAATATTTGTTATTTAAGGCCTCAGAGGCTCTATTCACAGTTGATTGAACAAATACATCTGGTTCAATTGAATATGATTGATTAATACCAACAAAGTTAATTATGATGAAGGTAAATATTAAAAACTTTTTTAATCTCATTAAGTTTTATAATTTATTGAGCTTCTATTTCTTCCCAATCACTATCGTTTTGGGTTTCAGTTATTGCATTAGAGTTAGCTATTTTTTGTTGTCTATCTTGCAAATATAAACTTCTAACTGAAGCATAAAAGTCTATTGAATTTTTTTCTAAGTTTTCAAACGAGTCTATATTTTTTGCTCTAAAATCTATCCCAGAACTTGCTCTTGATGCGTAATAATCAAAGTCAGAAAAATGCTGTGTATCATTAGCTACAGTAACGTTATACCAAGCATCTCCACCTAATATACTTGCAAATGATCCAGCTGTGTCTCTAACAGTGGATGGTCCTAAAACAGGTAGAACAAGATAACATCCTGGACCAACACCCATTACACCAAGTGTTTGGCCATAATCTTCTTTTTCATACTCTGGAAAACCAATTTTTTCAGCCACATCAAATATTCCAACAACTCCAACTGTTGTATTAACAATAAATCTACCCGTGTTAACACCAGCCTTTTTAAATTCTCCTTGGAGAATATTATTAGGTATTGTTACAAGTGTAGAGAGATTGTCTAGAGCATTACCTGTCCCAGCCCTAACTGGAGAGGGTAAAATTCTATAAGCTTTTGCAACAGGTTCAAAAATAACACCATCTAACACTTGGTTAAATTTAAATGTTGCTCTATTTACACTTTCAAAACAGTCTTTAACTTCACCAGAATTTTTTTTAGATAAGTTGTTTTCACCGTCTGTATCAGCACTCACATTTGTTGCTAACATTAAACTTATTAGTGAAGTTATTAAAATTTTTTTCATTATCCTATGATTATATAATGTATATAATATCAATGTAAATCTAGATTTAGCTCTAAATATGACGCAAAAATGGCTTTAAAAACAATATTAAACTATTCCCCAAATTTTAATCCTAAAAAAAGAACTTCTAAGCAAATCAAATTTATTATCTTTCATTATACGGGTATGAAAAGCGAGTCTGATGCTTTGAAAAGATTAACAGAAATACAATCTGAGGTTAGCTGTCATTATTTAATCAAAAATAATGGAGAAATTGTAAAAATAGTACCTGATTTATATATTGCATGGCATGCAGGAAAATCTTCTTGGAAAAATTATAAGTCTTTAAATCAAAATTCTATTGGTATTGAAATTACAAACCCAGGACATGAGTACGGTTATAAAAATTTTACACAAAAACAAATTACTACTCTTGTAAAGTTAAGTAAGTTTTTAATAAAAAAATATAAAATTAATCCTAAGAATATTTTGGGACACTCAGACATAGCAGTACTTAGAAAAAAAGATCCAGGTGAAAAGTTCCCATGGGAATATTTGGCTAAAAATAAAATAGGGATATGGCACACATTAAATAAGCAAGATTTACTAAAGAATAGAAAGCTAAAAATAAGCAAGGTAGAAGAGAATATTTTTTTTAGAAACCTGTTTAAGATTGGATATTCAAAAACATTTGCAAAAAATATTGGTAGGAATAAATATTTAAGAGAATTAATAAAATCTTTTCAAAGAAGATTTAGACAAGAGTTGGTTGATGGAAAAATTGATCAAGAATCCTTATTAATCAATAAAAGCCTCATCAAAGCATACAATTAAATTTTTCTTGAAGTTCTATAATTAAGTAATAAATTACATTTGCTAGATGAACGACTTATCGCTTTAATTTATTAAAGAGGAAAGTCCGGGCTCCGCAAAGACACAGTGCCAGATAATACCTGGCGGGGGAAACCCTAGGGATAGTGCCACAGAAAATATACCGCCATAACATGGCAAGGGTGAAAAGGTGTGGTAAGAGCGCACCGGTTCTATTGGTAACAATGAACGCTGGAAAACCCCACTGGGAGCAAGACTAAGTAGAGATGACATTGTTGCAAAACTAAAAGCCGTCTTTGGCTAGTCATCAGGGTTAGTTGCATGAGCTTAAGAGTGATCTTAAGCCTAGAGAAATGATAGGTTTAAATGACAGAACCCGGCTTATAGTTTGTCTAGCAAACTTATCCACAGTTCAATTTTAATTAACTTTAGATGTTCACCTTTTGATTCATAATTGAATCATTTCTGTTCTTATTTTTAGTCTTAGAATTGTATTGAGTTAAAACTAAAAATTGATTTTTGACTTTATGTAGATACATAAAAGTTATCTACAATCATTGCCAAATAAGCCTAAAATGAACATATTGACTCTATCTTTAAAAACCCATATTGTCCCATATATTCCCAAATATGGAATTTATGAAATATAAAAAATATGTTTTTATCTACTTACGAGAACAAAATAGACAAAAAGGGAAGGGTATCTGTGCCTGCTAGTTTTAGATCTCACCTTTCTAACTTAGGATACAATGGTGTTATCTGTTATCCCTCATTTAATAATCAGTCTATAGAAGCTTGCTCACAAGATAGAATTGAAAAACTTTCTGCAAGTATAGATTCATTAAGTCCATTTGAAGAAAAAAGAGATTATTTTGCAACATCAATTTTATCTGAGAGTATGAATTTACAATTTGATAGTGAAGGTAGAATTTCATTATCAACAAAATTATTAAAACATGCAAAAATAAAAAATAGCATGTTGTTTGTTGGTCAAGGTCAAACATTCCAAATATGGGAACCAGCAGCATTTGAAAAATTTAAGATCAACGCAAGAAAAAAAGCAAATCTAAATCGTGCAAGTCTTAAATGGGAAAAACATTTTAATAACAATGAGGGGAAATAAAAATGACAATTAACTTTAAATCACCAGAAATAAAAGAATTACAACCAAGATTATTAGTAGTGGGAGTTGGCGGAGCAGGTGGAAATGCACTTAATGAAATGATTGATAATGGACTTCAAGGAGTAGAGTTCATAGCAGTAAATACTGATGCTCAAGATTTAAAGTTAAGTAAAGCTAAAGCAAGAATTCAAATTGGCCTAAGTTTAACAAAAGGTTTAGGTGCTGGAGCAAAACATGACATTGGTCAAGCAGCTGCAGATGAATCTTTAAATGAAATTGTAAATACTCTTCAGGGTGCAAACATGGTTTTTATAACTGCTGGTATGGGTGGTGGAACTGGCACAGGTGCTGCACACGTTATTGCAAGAGCTGCTAAAGAATTAAATATTTTAACAGTAGGTGTTGTAACACTTCCTTTTTTATATGAAGGGCCATCAAGAATGAGAAGAGCTCAGGTAGGCCTAGAAGAATTAAGAAAACATGTGGATACAATTATTGTAATTCCAAATCAAAACCTATTTAAGGTTGCAAATGAACAAACTACATTTGAAGAATCTTTTAATCTTTCAAATAATGTTTTAATGCAAGGTGTACAGAGTGTGACCGATCTTATGGTTAGACCAGGTATAGTTAATCTAGATTTTGCTGATGTTGAAACTGTAATGGCTTCAATGGGTAAAGCAATGATGGGAACTGGTGAAGCTGAAGGAGAAGGTAGAGCAGCTAAAGCAGCAGACATGGCAATTAGCAACCCATTGATTGATGATTATACGTTAAAAGGTGCGAAAGGATTACTAGTAAATATTACCGGTGGTAAGGATCTTAAACTTTTTGAGGTTGATGAAGTGGTTAATAAAATAAGAGCTGAAGTAGATCCTGAAGCAGAGGTGATTATTGGTGCTATTACATCTGGCGACCTTGATGGAAAAATTAGAGTATCAATAGTTGCAACGGCACTAGATGGACAACAACCAGAAAGTAAATCTGTAATCAATATGGTTCACAGAATACAAAATAGAAATCCTGGTTATTCAGATTTTAACAGTGCTAGTTCTGCTCAATCGTTTAATTTTTCACCTACAATGACTAGCCCTATTTCTCATGGAGCAAATGCATTAAAGTTAGAAAATGAAATAATTGCAGAACCAGTTACAAATACTACATCATCAGAAATGATGAATGAGCAAACTGTTAGCAATCAAGAAGTTGAAAGTATTGTTGAAAACAATCAATCAAATGATTATGAGCAATCTTTTTCAGAGGAGGCACTTACAACTGCAAAGCCTGAAGAAAATAGCCCAATGGAGGAGGAGCATGTTTCTAATGGACTTGAAAACTTTGGTGTAGAAGGTGAAGACGCGCCAGATCTATTTAGTTCGGATAGTGCAACTTCAGAGACAGAAGGATTTTTATCAACTGAAACTTCGGAAAACACCTCAGAAGATGATGATCTAGAAATTCCAGCATTTTTAAGAAGACAAAAGAATTAATGGTCTTCAAAAAAATAAATGATAGCCACCATAATACCAGATGTGAGAAATCATTATCCGGTATTGCTAAGTGAAATAATTAGCATTATTACCCCTCAATATGGTGGCACATTTATTGACTGTACGTTTGGTCAAGGCGGATACACAAAAAGAATATTAAACTTTCCTGAAACAAAAGTAATTGCATTAGATAGAGATTCTGAGAGCTCTATAAAAGCTCAAGAACTTCAAAATAGTTTTGAGGATAGGCTATTATTTAAAAATATAAAATTCAGTCAATTAAACAATCTAAAGTTAAAACATGAAAATATAAAAGCTGTAATTTTTGATTTAGGGTATTCCTTGAACCAGATTAAAGACCCAAAAAAAGGTCTTTCATTCGATAGCATTGGTGAACTTAATATGAAAATGGGTATAAATGAATTTTCAGCAAAAGAAGCAATTAATCAATTAGATGAAAAAGAACTTACCAAAATATTTAAATATTTTGGGGATGAAGCAGACAGTAAAAGAATAGCACACAATATTGTTGAAGACAGATCTAAAAGAGAGATCACAACAGAAGAGCTAGTTAGGATTATAGAATCTTCGAAAAGAAAAAGAAATTATAAGACACATAGTGCAACTAAAATTTTCCAAGCATTAAGAATATTTGTAAATAAAGAAATTAGTGAACTAATTTATGGATTAATTAATGCTGCTAAAGTTGTTAAAAAGGATGGAGTTATTGCAGTTGTAACATTTCATTCTTTAGAAGATAAAATTGTTAAATACTTTTTTAAAAGTTTATCTGAAAATAAAAGCATCTCAAGACATATGCCAAAAACAGAAGAAAAATTAAATTTATTTAAATCTGTTATAAAAAAACCAATAGTACCAAGTGATAAAGAAATTAGAGAAAATCCACCTTCTAGATCAGCCAAGTTACGTTATGTAATTAAAAAAGAAGATTTTTTCGATTTTGAAACAGATATCTTGGATAAATTTAAACATTTAATTGACATTGAAAATTTGTCAAAAAAACTATGAAACAATTAGTGGTAGCTGTTATTTTAGTATTAATATTAATTACATCACTTATTAAAAATTCTACAAAAGAAATAGAAGATCAAATTTTTATAGTTAAAGAAAATATAAGACCTTTAAAATCGGAACTTGAAGATGTATTGCTTGAGTTTAACTATTTGAGCTCTCCTGAAAAACTAGTTCAGTATCAAACGCAATATTTTGAAAAAGATTTAATCAAAATTGAAATTATGAATATTAAGGAAATCTTTAAAAATAATGAAACTTTAGAAATAAAAGACTTAATCAGCAAAAATGGAAATGAATAATAAAAAGAATATTATTCTAGAAGAATATGAAAATGAATTTTCATATAAAAAAAGTAAAACTAATTTAGACATACAATTTAATAGAATAGCGTTTATTTTTTTTGTTTTTTTGGTGATTTCAGTAATTTATTCAATACAATTGCTTCATTTAGGCTCGTTAAAAGAAGAAAATAGCAAGGAATTCTCAACTATAAATAAAAACTATAGAGCAGACATACTTGATAGAAATGGAAATTATTTAGTTAAAACAGTTAAGTCGATAGATATTGGTATTAACCCTATTGAAGTAATTGATAAAAAAAAACTATTAATTAATTTACAGTTAATATTCCCAGATAAAAACTATGAAGAGATTACTAAGAAGCTTGAAAAAAATAAATTCTTTTATTTGGAAAAAAAAATATCTTCTGACAATTATGAAAAAATTATGTTACTTGGAGATAAATCAATTAAGTCAGAAGAAAAATTAACTAGAATTTATCCTCAAAAAAATCTCTTTAGTCACATCATTGGTCAAATAGATGATGACAATAAAGGTATATCAGGACTTGAAAAATCCTTTAATGAAAAATTAAAACAAACAAATAAACCACTTAAATTAACAGTAGATACTGACATACAATTTTTAATTAGAGAAGAGTTAGTAAAGTTTCAATCTATATTTAGAAGTAAAGGTAGTACAGCAATTTTGATGAATGTTAATAATGGAGAAATTATATCTATGGTTTCATATCCAGATTTTGATCTAAATAAAAGAGAGAAGATAGTTGATCTCAACTTTATTAATAGAGCAACAAAAGGAGTGTATGAGCTGGGCTCGGTATTTAAAACTTTTACAGTAGCAGCTGGATTAGAGGAAGGCTTAATTGATACTGACACAGAATTTTTAAATTTAGAAAAAAAACTACAATGTGGAAAAAGTAGTATTTCTGAATATGACAATAAAATACCATCAGATCTTACTGTAGAACAAATTTTAATTAGGTCTGGAAATATAGGATCTGTAAGAATTGGACAAAAATTAGAAATTATTAAATTAAAAGCTTTTTTAGAAAAAATTGGAATCTTAAGTAAAATAAATTTTGACATAGAGGAGGTTGGAGAGCCTATTCCATTTAAGTGGGGAAAATGTAAACTTGCGACAGTGTCTTTTGGACATGGAATAACTACCACTCCATTACAATTAGCAAAAGCTTATGCAATAATTTCAAATGGTGGTTTTGCTATTGAGCCCAGCTTAATAAAAAAAGAATTAAAAGATCCTGAAAAAGAAAGAAGAATAATCAAAGCTGGTATTTCAGAGAAGATAAATCCAATACTTAGAAAAATTGTAAATACTAAAGAAGGTACAGCAGGACTTGTAAACATTGAAGGTTATGAAGTTGGTGGAAAAACAGGAACTGCTCAAAAAACAATAGTAGGAGGTTATTCTAAAGCAAAAGTAAATACATTTGCAGGTATTTTCCCCACTTCTAAACCTAAATATGTGCTGATAGTTCTACTTGATGAGCCAAAAACTTCATCAGACTACGTATATGAATATAAAAATAAAAAAGGTTCATATAAAGGAACCCCATTTAATACAGCAGGGTGGACATCTGTTGAAGTAGCTGGAAAAATCATAGAAAAAATTGGGCCTATTTTGGCCACAAAACATATAGAAAATTAATACTTATATGTTGATTGGCAACTTCCTTAAAAATATTAAAAAAGAATTTAAAAATCATCAGTTTGCTGGTCTTAGTTTTAACAGTGAAGATTGTAAAAAGAATTATATTTTTTTTGCAATCCAGGGAACAAAATCAGATGGAACTAAATTCATAGACCATGCAATTAAAAAGGGTGCAACAGTTATTATTTCAGAGCAAAAATTTGAAGGTATTAAAAATAAAGTGTTATTTTTAAGATCAAAAAATGTAAGAAAAGTATTATCAGAATTATCATATAAGACAAAAAAAAATATACCTAAAAATTTAATTGCTGTAACAGGAACAAATGGAAAGTCATCAATTGCAGATTTTTATTTTCAGCTACTCAACTTAGGTAATAAAAAAGTAGCTTCTATTGGAACATTAGGAGTTAAGACAAAAAATAGTTTAAAGAAAGTTTCTAATACAACATTAGATCCAATTAAATTAAGCAAAATATTAAATGATTTAAAAAAACAAAAAATTGACAATGTTATAATGGAAGCTTCTAGTCATGGTCTTAAGCAAAATAGACTTGATGGTTTAAAATTTAATACTACAATTTTTACAAATTTGTCTCATGATCATTTAGATTATCACAAAACATTTAATGATTATCTCAAATCAAAGTTATATCTTTTTGAGAAGCTATTAAAACCTAGAGGAACTATCATCACCGATAGTAAAATTCCCGAATATAAAAATTTAAAAAGAATATCGCTAAATAATAAATTGGATCTTCAGGCTTTATCAAAAAGTAATAATGGAATAGATATTTATTCTCATCAATTTAGGGATGATAAACAAATAGTCGAAATTAAATATAATCAGAAACATTATAAATTAAAAATAAACTTAATTGGTAAAATTCAATTAAAAAACTTATTTATGGCAATGCTTGCTGCTAAAAAAAGTAATTTAAAATTTGATCAAATAGTAAAATTAGCTTCAAGAGTAAAATCAGTAATTGGTAGGTTTGAAAAAATTGGAACTTTAAAAAATAATTCAAAGGTTATTTTAGATTATGCTCATACACCTGATGCATTAAAAACTTGTTTGACTAATTTGAAAGAACAATTTGAAAATAAAAGAATTTTCATTGTATTTGGATGTGGTGGTAATAGAGATAAAGACAAGAGACCCATAATGGGAAAAATAGCCAATCAATATTGTGAAAGAGTTTATTTAACTGACGACAATCCAAGAGACGAAAATCCAAAAAAAATAAGACTAGCTATTAAAAAAACTATTGATAAATCAAAAGTTTTTGAGATTTCAAGCAGGTCTAAAGCTATTCATAAGGCTATATTAGACTTAAAAACTGGTGATATCTTAGTTATTGCAGGCAAAGGTCATGAACAGACACAAGATTATGGAAATTTTGTAAACAAATTTTCTGACAGATTAGAAATACTTAAGAATATTAAATTAAAAAATAAAATTCTTTCAACTAATATTAAAATAAATATTTTAAAAGAAATCAGCAACTCTCCCCAAATTAATTCAAATATAAAAATAAAAAATGCATCAATTAATTCAAAAACAATAAAAAAAAATGACATATTTTTTGCAATAAAAGGAAATAATAAAGATGGAAATCTATATGTTAATGAAGCTTTCCAAAATGGTGCATCATTAGTAATAGCTAACAATCAAAAAAAATCTAAAAAAAAAATTGTAGTAGATGATACATTGCAACTTTTAACAGAGGCTTCATCAAAATTAAGAGAAAATTTATCTAGTAAAATTATATCTATAACAGGCAGTTGTGGAAAAACTTCTCTTAAAGAATTATTAGGAAAAACTTTAAGTAAGATTAGTAATGTAACTTATTCACCAAAATCTTTTAATAATAAATTTGGTGTACCATTAAGTTTATTTAATCTAAAAAAAAATGATGAATTTGGTATTTTTGAGATTGGAATGGATAAAAAAGGTGAGATTGATTATCTATCAAAAATTATCAAGCCTGATGTGGGTGTTATTACAAATATTTCCTACGCACATATTAAAAATTTTAAAAACATTCATCAAGTAGCTTTAGCAAAGTCAGAAATTATTAATAATATAAAAACAAATGGAATTCTTGTTTTAAACCAAGATGACAGATTTTATAATTTACATAAAAAAATTGCCAAGAAAAAAAACATAAATATTTTTACATTTAGTTTAAAAAATAAATCAGCAAATATTTATCTAGAAAAAATAGTTAAAGAAAGATCTAAATACAAAATATTTGTAAATGTTAATAAAAAACAAATTTATTTTTATGTAAGATTAATTTTTGAAAATAATTTAAAAAACTTATTAGCCACAATTGCAATTATATCAATTTTTAAAGATACACAAAAATTAGAAAAAAATATATTTCTTGATTATGAGATGACAAAAGGCCGTGGTGATATTATAAAAGTTAAATTAAAAAAAAAGAATATTTACATTGTAGATGAGAGTTATAACTCTAATCCATTATCATTAAAGTCTGCTATAAAAAATTTTGATGAATTAAAAATTGATAATTCTAAAAAAAAATTAATACTGAGTGACATGTTGGAGTTAGGAAATTATTCAAAGAAACTACACTTAGAGGCTGGCAAAGAAATTAATAAAACCTCTCTTAAAAATATTAATGTAGTGGGTAAACATATTTTACATACTTATAAAAACCTTGATAAGCACCGAAGAGGGGTCATTTTGAAAGATAAGTCTAAAATAATTGATTTGATTAAAAATGATTTAAATAATAATGATTATTTAATGATTAAGGGCTCAAACTCTACTGGACTTAACAATCTAGTTAACAAATTAAAAACTGGAAAGTTTAATGCTTTATAGTCTTATTACTCAATTAATTGACCAATACAGTTTTCTAAATGTATTTAAGTATTTAACTTTTAGAACGGGCCTTTCGATGTTTACATCAATGTTTGTAGTTTTATTAATTGGCACTCCTTTTATTAAATTTTTTTCAGTAAGAAAAATATTAAATCCAATAAGAGATGATGGCCCTACTGAACATATCGTTAAGAAAATTGGAACACCAACAATGGGGGGTGTTTTAATTTTACTTGGACTTTTTTCAGGAATATTACTTTGGGGTGATTTATCAAATTACCATATATGGTTTTTATTATTTATTGTTTCAGGGTTTGGGCTATTAGGTGCTTATGATGATTATAAAAAGATTAAGTTTAAAAATTCATCTGGTGTTTCATTTAAATTTAAGATTATTTCTCAAATTTTAATAGCTATTGTTGGAATTTATGGTTTAACTCAATTATCTCAAAACACTGAACTTACAAATTTATATTTTCCTTTTTTTAAAAATTTAATTATTAATCTTGGATGGTTTTTTATTCCATTTTCAATTTTTATAATTGTTGGATCCTCCAACGCAGTTAATTTAACAGATGGTTTAGACGGCTTAGCAACAGTGCCAGTGATATTAGTTGCAGCATGTTTTGCATTTATTAGTTATGTAACAGGCAATATTGTATTTTCTGAATATTTAAATATTCCCTATCTTGAAGGTATGGGGGAAGTTTCAGTTTTTTGTGGATCAATTATAGGAGCTTGTTTAGGATTTTTATGGTTCAATGCTCCACCTGCTAAAATATTTATGGGTGATACTGGTTCATTAGCATTAGGTGGATCTTTAGGGGCAATTGGTATTATTACTAAACATGAGATTGTTTTAGCAATAACAGGAGGGTTATTTGTACTAGAAGCTGTATCAGTTATAATCCAAGTATTTTCATTCAAACTTACAGGTAAAAGAATTTTTAGAATGGCACCTATACATCATCATTTTGAAAAAAAAGGTTGGGCAGAATCAACAGTTGTAATTAGGTTTTGGATTATATCAATAATCTTAGCAATGATTGGATTAGCGACATTAAAACTTAGATAATGTTAAATCTAGAAAAAAACTTTTTAAAAAAAAAATACTGATTTATGGTCTGGGTAAAAGTGGTCTATCCACTTATAGTTATTTAAAAAAAAATAATATTATTAGTTTATATGATGATCAAATAATTACTAAAAAAAATATAAAAGATACCCACACAACATACAAAGAAATAATTAAAAAAGAATTTGACTGTATTATAATTAGTCCAGGAATAGATATTAATAATTGTAAATTAAGTAGATTTTTAAAAAAAAACCATAAAAAAATTTATACAGATTTAGACATTTTTTATAGTCGATATGCTTTTAATCAAAAAATAACTATTACAGGAACAAACGGAAAATCAACTACCGCTAAGCTTTTGTACGATATATTAAAGGATCAAAAAAAAGATGTTCGTTTAGTTGGCAATATAGGAAATCCAGTTTTACTTGAAAAAAAGATCAAAAAAGACACTTTATTTGTAATAGAAGCTTCATCCTATCAACTAGAATACAGCAAGTTATTTAAAACAAATATATCTTTAATCTTAAACATTTCACCAGATCACCTCGAAAGACACAAGACTATAAATAAATATGTAAGTGCTAAATTTAAATTAATAAAAAATCAATCTAAAAATGATATTGCAATTTTAAATACAAAAAATTTTTATATCAAAAAAAAATTAAAGCAAAAAAAATTTTTACCATCAATTTTGAAAATAGAAAAATATATAAGTGATAGGTTTATTAAAAAAATTGATAATCATTATTTTGATACAGATGGTAATAAAGAAAATTTGACATTTGTGCTGAAGGTTTCAAAGATATTAAAGTTAAAGAATAACTTGCTATTAAAATCATTAAAAAATTTTAAAGGACTAAGTTTTAGACAAGAAATAATTCATAATTCTAAATTTTTAAAAATTATTAATGATTCTAAGGCAACAAGCTTTTCTTCATCAGAAAAATTATTGAAATCATTAAAAAATATTTATTGGATAATAGGTGGTTTACCTAAAAAAGGAGATAAATTTCTACTTAAAAAAAACGATTGTAAAAAGATCAAATTATACATTTTTGGTAAAAATCAAAAATTTTTTATTAATGAATTAAAAAATAAGATGGCGTTTAAATCATTTTTAAATTTAAAGAGTCTAATTGCTAAGGTTTTTTTAGATATTAAAAATGAAAATAATTTTATTAAAAAGACAATTCTTTTTAGTCCAGCCTCTGCATCATTTGATACTTTTAAAAACTTTGAAGAAAGAGGTAGATATTTTAATAAACTTATTAAAAATTATATAAAATGATAAATAATAGTTCGCTCAACTCAATATATTATAACTGGTGGAAAAATATAGATAAAACAATTTTTTTATTGATAATAATTTTGTTTAGTTTGGGTTTATTTTTTTCTTTAGTTTCAACTTCATTAATTGCTTCTGATAAATTAGATACAAATAATTATTTTTTCTTTTTTAAACATTTGGTATATATTTTCATTGGCTTGTTGACCTTAGTGTTTTTCTCTTCTCTAAGTGAAAAGAATCTTTTTAGATTCTCTATTTATCTTTTTTTTATTACTTTATTTTTTTTATTTTTAGTGCCAATTTTTGGTACTGAAGTTAAAGGATCAAAAAGATGGTTAAATCTTTTTTTTCTTCCTCAATTTCAACCAATTGAATTACTAAAACCATTTATAATTATTTTTGTGGCAACAATTTTATGTAGTGAAAAAAATTATAATATTTATATCAAATACTTATTGACTATCATTTCTATTATCCCAACTGGGTTACTATTAATAATGCAGCCTGACATCGGACAAACACTTTTGGTGTTTTTATCCTGGGTAATATTAGTTTTTGTATCTGGCATAAACTTATTATTCATTTTATTATTTATAAGTCTTTCTATTATAAGCCTGCTATATGTAGTTTTTTTTATCCCAAAATTTATTTATATTAAAAGTCGTATACTCTCTTTCTTCAACCCTGATGGTGGAACCCATAATTTTCAATCTGATAAAGCTATAGAAGCAATTAGTAGTGGTGGTTTTTTTGGTAAAGGAATAGGAGAAGGTACCTTAAAAACAAGAGTTCCAGAGGCTCATACCGACTATATAGTTTCAGTTATTTCAGAGGAGTTTGGTGTTATTGCAATAATATTTTTATTAATTTTATTTTTATTTTTTATTTATTCTGTTTTTAAAAAAATTTATTTAGAAAAAAGTGAAAAAAAAAAACTAGTGCTAACTGGAGCAATAAGTCTAATAATTTTTCAAGCATTAATACATCTTGGGGTGAATATAAGACTATTTCCTACAACTGGAATGACATTGCCATTTTTAAGTTATGGAGGTTCTTCAATTATAGGAGTTTCTATATTATCTGGAATAATTTTAAATTTAACAAAAAGAAAAATTAATTAAATGAGTAAAAAAATACTAATTAGTACTGGTGGATCAGGAGGTCACGTTATACCCGCAACCATAATATATAAACATTTAGAGGACAATTTTGATGTTTCAATGACATCTGACTTTAGGGGTGTCAAATTTTTAAACAAAGATGAATACAATTTAAAAATATTTAATGTGAGGCCAATTTCAAAAAACTTATTAATCATACCACTTGATTTTATTTTTATGATATTTTTGATTTTTAAATCAATTTCTTTTTTAAGAAAAAATAAAATTGATACATTAATTTCAACAGGTGGATACATGTCACTACCCTTATGCTTAGGAGCTAGAATTTTAAATATTAAGCTGTTGTTATTTGAACCAAATATGGTTTTAGGTAGATCAAATAAATTTTTTTTAAGTTACTGTCAAAAAATATTTTGTTATTCTAATAATATCAAAAAATTTCCTATTAAATTTAAAAATAAAATTAAAGTAATTCCAGCATTATTAAGAAAAAATTTTTATAATAAGAGAGATTACAATAAATCCTTAGATACAATTAATTTACTTATAATAGGTGGTAGTCAAGGAGCTAAAATATTTGATGATTTAGTTAAAAATGCAATTATTGAATTAGCTAAAAACTATAAACTAAAAATTTACCAACAAACTAATTCTATTAACTTTGAAAGTTTTAAAGAAATTTACGAAGATAAGAATATTCAATGTGAATTATTCAATTTTAACGATGATGTCATAAATTTTATGCAAAAAACAGACCTGTGCATTACTAGAGCAGGAGCATCAACATTAGCAGAGTTAAATTTTACTGAGACTCCATATTTAGCAATACCTTTGCCAACTGCGAAAGATAACCATCAATTTGAAAATGCACATTTTTATAATAAACTTGGCTTTAATTGGTTGTTAAATCAAAAAGAAATAGATGAGAAAATATTACTCAATAAACTAATTAATATTATTGATAATAAAGAAGAATATCTTGTTAAAAAAAAGAACATGAAGGATTTTAACTATGAAAACACATGGAATAATATAAATCTGAAAATTATATCTGTTATTAATGAAAATTGAATTAGCTAAAACTGAAATTATACATTTTGTTGGTATAGGGGGTATTGGAATGAGTGGCCTTGCACTCATTATGAAAAGGATGGGATTTAATGTTCAAGGGAGTGACGTCCTTGGAAATAAAAATATTGAAAGATTAAAAAAAGATAAGATTAAAATTACAATTAGTCATACTAAAAAAAATATAGCAAAAGCAACAATTGTTGTCATTTCGTCAGCTATTAAAAATAATAACCCTGAATTAATTGAAGCCAAACTAAAACAATTACCTATTTATAAAAGAGGAGAGATGTTGGCAAATATAGTCTCTTTAACAAAAAATATAGTTGTTACCGGTTCACATGGAAAAACAACAACTACATCTTTATTAGCCTCAATATTTTCAAAGACAAAATTGGACCCAACAATTATTAATGGAGGTGTCCTTAATGCAATAAAAAATTCTGCAAAACTAGGTAAAAGTGATTGGTGTATATTAGAAGCTGATGAGTCAGATGGTAGTTTTATACATGTGCCACCAACTTATTCTATAGTAACAAATATTGATCGTGAGCATATGGATTTTTATAATTCAATGAAAGATCTTAAAGAATTATTTATAAAATTTATCAATAAGGTCCCTTCGTTTGGGAAGTCTTTTATTTGTATAGATGACAAGAACAATAAAGATTTATTAAGTAAATTAAAAATGAAGAATTATTATACATATGGAACTAATAATAAATCAAATTTCTATATTAAGAATATAAAACAAGAAAAAGAATATTCTCAATATGATTTAGCTATAAATTTGCCAGGAAAAAAGAATTTAACTATAAGAAAAATTAAATTACCATTATTAGGAATTCACAATATTAGAAACTCTACAGCAGCAATTGCTGTGGCAGTAACAATAGGAATATCACAAAATATAATCAAAAAAGGATTAAAAGAATTTAAGGGTGTTCAAAGAAGATTTAATAAAATTTTTACACATAGAGAAACTAATTTTTATGATGATTATGCCCATCATCCAACTGAAATTAGAGAAGTATTAAATGGTGTGCGAGCTGCTTATAAAAAGGAAGAAGTGATTTGCATATTTCAACCACACAGAATTTCCAGATTAAAAGATCTTAAAAAAGAATTCAGCTTATCATTTAAAAAAGCTGATGTTGTAATATTATGCCCTATTTATACCGCTGGAGAAAAAATAAAATTAGGTTTTAAATATAATAAGTTTGCAAAAGATATTATTAAAAATTCAAAAGTAAGATTGTTTATGGTTGAAGATCAGTACCAGTTAGCAAAATTTATTAAAAATACTATTTTTGGCAAAAAGATAGTTGTTGGTATGGGTGCTGGTACAATTTCAGCATGGATGAGACAATTACCAGAATTGATCTAATGAGCATTGAAGAAATAAGAAAATTTTCTAATGAAATTAGTAGTAAAATTAACTTTGATTATGATTTAAAAAAGAGCAATTGGTTTAATATTGGTGGACAAACTAAAGTTTACTTTAGACCAGATAATTTACCTGACTTAATTTTGTTTTTAAAAAAATTTGGAGAAAAAGAAAAAATACATATTTTAGGTGCAGGCTCGAATACTCTTATAAGTGATGAAAAATTTGATGGTGTTGTTATCAAACTAGGAAAAAATTTTTCCAACATCTCTATATTACCAAATGATGTCATTATAGCTGGCAGTGCCTGTCTTGATAAAAAGCTTTCTGATTTTGCACTGAATAATGGAATAGGTGGATTTGAATTTTTAGCATGCATACCTGGTACTATAGGTGGTGGATTAAAGATGAATGCTGGATGCTTTAATAAAGAGTTTAAAGATGTGCTAGTATCAATCCAAGCAATTGATAAAAATGGACAGGTTTTTACAATACCAGCGAGTAAAGTTATATTTAAATACCGAAGCAATGATTTAAAAGAGGACTTAATTTTTTTAAGTGCATCGTTTAAAGGAACAAAAAAAAATAAAGAAGAAATAGAAAACGAAGTTATAGAATTAAAGAAAAAGAAAGATAAAGCACAACCAACAAAATTAAAAACAAGTGGTAGCACATTCAAGAATCCAATTGATCAAACTGATAAAAAGGTCTGGGAGTTGATAAAAGATTCTGTGCCACTAGATATAAGCTTTGGGGATGCTCATATTTCAAATAAGCACTGTAATTTTTTTGTAAATAAAAATAATGCTAGTTTTGAGGATATGAATAAATTGATTGAATTTGTTAAGACAAGTGTGGAAAAAAAAACTGGAATAGTGCTAGAAAAAGAAATTAAAATTTTAAAATAAAATGACAAAAAAAATCTTAATATTATCTGGAGGTATATCTAAGGAACGGTTAATTAGCTTAGATACTGGAAAGCAAGTTGCCAAAGAGTTAATTAAAAATGGATATAAGGTTTTAATTAGTGAGCCTGATAAAAATCTTTCAAAGAATATCACTTCATTTAAACCAGATGTTATTTTTAATGCGCTACATGGACAATTTGGTGAGGATGGATACATTCAAGCAATTTTAGAGACTAAAAAAATTCCATACACACACTCAGGTGTAATTGCATCATCAATAGCAATGGATAAAGAAATTTCAAAAAAAATTTTTATAAAAAATAAAATACTAACTCCAAAATATATTAAATTTAATCATAAAAAAAATAAACTTAACATTATAAAATTAATTGAAAAATTTTTAAAATTCCCTGTAGTAGTAAAACCTATAAATGAAGGGTCTAGCGTTCATGTATATATTTGTGACAAGACCAATATATTAAAAAACTTAAAAGTATTAAAAAGTTATAATGAAATATTAATTGAGGAATTTATACCAGGTAGAGAAATCCAAGTTGCAATAATGAATAATAAATCACTTGGTGCAATTGAACTTGAGCCTAAAAGAAAGTTTTATGATTATGAGGCAAAATATAATTCTAGTGCTAAGACAAAGCACTTAATTCCTGTAGATTTGAGTAAAAATAATCTAGCTAAAATTACTGGCATAGCAAGAGCAGCTCATAAAATTATAGGCTGTAAAGGTGTTACAAGATCTGACTTTAAATTTTTTAACGGGAAGTTTTATTTGTTAGAGATTAATACTCAGCCTGGAATGACTAAACTTTCATTAGTCCCTGAGATAGCAAAACATAAGGGTATAAGTTTTATAAAATTAATTGAATGGATTTTAAAAGATGCATCAATCAATAGGTAAAAAAAATAAAATAATAATTTATTTATTATTTTTATTCATTTTAAGCACTACTAGTGCAAAATTTATAAACGATCAAAAAAAATTATCTTCATCAATAACTAAAATAAACATTACAGGTTTTTCTGAGAGAAAAAATTTGGAGATCCTAAATAACCTTAATAACCTTTTATACAAAAGTATATTTGTCATTAATGAGGAAGAAATAATAAAAATTTTAGAAAAACATAATATTATACAAGAGTTTAATATAAAAAAAATTTACCCATCAACACTTAACATTAAAATTAAACCAACTAAATTAATTGCTCGAGTTTCTAATAATAGTCAATATCTAGTAGGTGCTAATGGTAAGTTAATTGAAGATAAAAGTAACAACGAACTACTCCCATACATTTTTGGTGAATTTAATTCTCAAGATTTTTTATCATTTAAAAAAAATATTGAAAAATCTATGTGGTCTTTTTCAAATTTAAAAGAATTATCTTTTTTCCCATCAGGTAGATGGGATATTTTAACTGATAAAGATATTTTGATTAAGTTACCACAAGAACATATTGTAGCGTCATTAAACTTATCTAAGGAACTTATCAATAATGATAATTTTAAAGATTTTAAATTTATTGATTTGAGAATTAAAAATCATTTAGTTGCTAAGTAATGAGTGATAAAAAATTTCAAATAATAATTGACTGTGGTTCTTCAAAAATAAGAGCAGGTGCATTTAATGAGGAAAGTAAGAATAATCCTTTTTTTATTGAGAGTAATTTTTATACAGAGCAATTTAATCTTAAACCAGATATTCAAAAAATTATTGCTTCGCTAGAAAAATCCACAAATGAATATATTGATAATATAGATTTGATGATAGATAGTTCAAAAACGATTTCTGTTGCAATTTCTGTATTTAAAAAAATTGAAGAACTGAAATTAAGACAAGATGATATCATATTTTTAATTCAAGAAGCAAAGCAACAAATAAAAAAATATTATTCAGATTATAATATTGCACACATAATTATAAATAATTATAAAATTGATAATGTTGATTATTCTGAGTTACCAGATGAAATCGATTGCCAATTTATATCGCTAGACATTATTTTTATCTGTCTTCCAAGTGAATTAGTCTTTAGCTTTAAAAATATTTTTTCAGAATTAAATATATCAATTAATCAAATAATTTGTTCTAGTTATGCAAAATCAATCAATTATAAAAATAATTTAAATTTAATAGGAGAGGTATCTTTCATTGATATTGGTTTTAAAAAAACATCAATTATTTCCTTTAATAATGATAAATTGATCTTTTTAGACGTTCTGCCGATAGGTGGAAACCATATTACTAAAGATATCTCTCTACTTTTAAAAATTGATATTAATGAAGCAGAAAAACTTAAATTAAATTTTGAAAAAAATAACGAACATACCGATAATCCAAATTTTTCTTTGGAAATGTTACAAAAAATAGCTTTTGCTAGAACAGAAGAGATTCTTGAATTATGCGATAAATCTCTTGTCTCAAATGCAAAGGTAAAGACCCAATCTAAGATGATACTAATGGGAGAAGGATCAAAAATTTTAGATAATAAATTTAAAGATAAAATTTCATTTTCTAAAGATATTGATTTTTTAGAGGAAACCCTGGGTGATGTTTGTCAATCTGGGTACAAACTAAGAAAAATGTATGACAAACAAGAGGTTGTAGTTGTGCCAAAAAAACAAATAAAACAAGGTTTTTTTGAAAAACTTTTTCATTTTTTCAAATAGACTAGTATTTTCTCGTAACATTTGTTGTTTTTCTAAATTTAAATCAATTATTTATAAGAATAATAATGTCTGTTCTTAATCAAAAAACTATCAATAGAGATATTATCTTTAAAGGCGTTGGGCTTCATAGTGGAACAAATGTAACTATGACGGTCAAGCCAGCAAAACCAAATTCAGGAATTCTTTTTAAAAGAGTTGATCTAAAAGAAAATAATATAGTAGTTCCAAATATTTTTAATGTTAGTAGCGCAGTATTTTGCACAACTATTTCAAATGAAGCAGATGTAAGTGTATCAACTGTAGAACATTTGATGGGAGCCTTGTATGGATTGGGTATCGACAATGTTTTAATTGAAATTGATAATCAAGAAGTACCAATTCTTGATGGGTCAGCAAAAATTTTTATTGAAGAAATATCAAAAGCTGGAATAAAAAGTAGTGAAGCACCAATAAAGATTATTAAAATTGAAAAAAGAATTGAATTTAATGATGGTAAAAAAACAATTTCTATAGAGCCAAGCAAAGTTAGTTTGGATATAGATTTTGAACTAAAATATGAAAATAATTTAATTGGAACGCAAAGAAATTTAGTAAGTGTATTCGAGTCAGATTTGACTGATATTTATAATTCAAGAACCTTCTGTCTTTTTGAGGATATTGCAAAGCTAAAAGAAATGGGATTAGCCCAAGGAGGAAGTCTTGAAAATGCAATAGTTGTTAAGGACAATGAAATTTTAAATGAAAAAGGTCTTAGAAATAAAAAAGAATTTGTAAACCATAAGATTTTAGATTGTATGGGAGATCTATATCTAGCAGGTTATAAAATAATTGGAAAAATTATTTGTTCTCAAGGAGGGCATAAATTAACTAACCAATTATTGAGAAAAGTTTTCCAAAACGATGAAAATTTTTCATTAATAGAGATTACAGAAAAACATTTGCCAAATACCTTCATAAATAAGAGTCATTTAAGGTCTATCGCTTAGCTTTTTTTATTATATAAATTATAGTAAAATTAAATGAATTTCTTTTCTAAATTAATAATAATATTAGCAATCCTGATCCTAAACGCTTGTTCAAAAAATGATAAGGAAATTTCTTTAATTAAAGAAATTAATCAAGAAGATGAAATGATACAAGCATACAAAGAAGGTGTAAAAGCCTTAGAGGAAAATGATACATTTTTTGCTGCAAAAAAATTTTTAGAAGCAGAATTATTGTTCCCCCAATCTGATTGGGCACCGAAATCTTCTTTAATGGCATCTTACGCCTATTACATAGAGGGCAATTATTTTAATGCTATATACAATCTTGAAAGATTTTTAAAAACATATCCAAAAGACCCTAGATTAGATTATGTGTATTATTTAATGGGTTTATCATATTACGAAAATATCGAAGGAGAAAAAAAAGATCTCAAACCACTACTGGAAGCTAAAAAAAAATTTGAATTTATAATTGAGAATTACCCAAATACTGATTTTGCCCTGGATTCAAAATTTAAAATTGGCTTAATAAATGATATTTTGGCATCAAAAGAAATGTATTTAGGTAGACATTATATAAAAAAAGAAAAATGGGTAGCAGCAATTAATAGATTTAAAACTATATTGAAGGATTACGACACCACAATTTATACAGAGGAGGCAATACATAGATTGGTGGAAATTCATTATAAAATAGGTTTAGAAGGTGAAGCTAAAAAATATGCAAGTTTACTGGGGTATAATTATCTATCTAGTGAATGGTATGAAAAAACTTACAATATATTTAACAAAGAATATGAAGTAGATGAAATTAAAAGTGAGAAAAAAAGTTTAAAAGAAAAATTTAAAAAACTTTTTTTAATAAATGGATAAGAAAAAAATAAGTAAAGATTATTTGCATAAAATTAATTTATTAGAAGAATATAATAAAAACTATTATGACAAAGATAATCCAATTGTTTCAGATCAAGAGTATGATTTACTTAAAAAAGAAATAATTGATTTAGAAAATTTGTATAAATTTCTAAATAATGATCGATCACCTACAAAAATAGTTGGTTTTAAACCATCAAAAAATTTTCAAAAAATAAAACATAAAGTTCCAATGTTGTCACTTGGAAATGCTTTTAATGAAGAAGACTTAAAAAATTTTGAAAAAAAAATAATCAATTTCTTAAGTTTAAAAGATGTAAATTCTATTGAATATAGTGCTGAACCAAAAATTGATGGAATATCTGCATCCCTAATTTATATTAATGGAAAATTAACCAAAGGGCTTTCTAGAGGAGATGGTAATGAAGGAGAGGATATTACACAAAATTTAAAAACTATTAAGGATATACCTTTGGAGATTACTAAGAATAACTTCCCTCAAGAAATAGATATTAGAGGTGAAGTTTTTATAGAAAATAATGATTTTAAAAAAATTAAAGACAAGTTTGCAAACCCTAGAAATGCTGCTTCTGGATCATTAAGACAAAAAAATTCATTAATAACTGCAAAAATTCCATTAAAATTTATTGCCTACACATATGGTTATGAAAAAAAAATGAACATCAATAATCAAACAAGTTTCTTAGAAAATTTAAAATTATGGGGGTTTAAAACAAACCCATTTAATCAAAAAATTATTGGGGTTAAAAATTTAATGTTAAATCATAAAGAATTAGAGGAAAAAAGAAAAGAGCTGGCATTTGATATAGATGGAATTGTTTATAAAGTTAATGATTTTGATTTACAAAAAAGATTGGGTTTTGCTGCTAATGCACCCAGATGGGCGATAGCACATAAGTTTTCAGCTAATAGCTCAATTTCAGAAATAATGAATATTGAAATACAAATTGGTAGAACGGGGGCACTTACCCCAGTTGCAAAAATTAAACCAGTTAATATAGGGGGTGTAATTGTTTCAAATGCAACTCTTCACAATGAAGATGAAATTGTTAGAAAAGATATAAGAGTAGGGGATACGGTCACTGTTGAAAGAGCTGGAGATGTAATTCCACATGTAGTTTCAGTAGATTTAAAAAAAAGAAAACAAAACTCAAAGAAATTTATTTTTCCATTAAAGTGCCCATCGTGTGGAAGCAAAACAATTAAAGATTATAATGAGACAACTAAAAGACAAGATGCTGTAAGAAGGTGTGCTAGTGAGGGGTTTGAATGTGAAAAAATTGCCATAGAGAGAATTAAACATTTTGTTTCTAAGGACGCATTTAACATAGAAGGATTTGGCAAAAAAATTGTTGAAAATTTTTGGAACCTAAAATTAGTAAGACTTCCACAGGATATATTTAAGCTTAATTATAATAAAATAGAAGAACTCGAAGGATGGGGAAAATTATCAGTTGCTAATTTAAGATTCTCAATTGAAGAAAAAAAAAATATTTCTCTAGAGCGATTTATTTATTCATTAGGAATAAGACATATTGGACAAGAAAATGCTAAGCTTATTGCAAGACACCTTAAAACAGCATCTAATTTTTTTAGACTATCAGGGGAAAAGAATATTGAAAGTTTATCTAATATTGATGGAATTGGAATAACTCAAATTCAATCCATTAAAAAATTTTTCTTAAATAAAACCAATCTTAAAGTGTTGTCTGAGTTAGAAAAAAATTTATTAATCAAAGATATAATTTTAATAAATAATAATGGATTGTTAAAAAATAAAACTTTTATGTTAACTGGGAAGTTAAATGGAATAAGCAGAGCAGAAGCAAAATCATTGATAGAGCAAAATTCAGGAAAAATAATTAGTAACGTTAATAAAAAACTTGATTATTTAATTGCTGGAGACAAACCAACTCTAAAAAAAATAAACACAGCTAAAGAGTGGAATATAAAAATTATTAATCAAATAGAATGGTTAAAAATGTTAAATAAGAGTGGCTAACCACTTTCTTTCTTTTTTATTAAGCAAACCAGAAAATTCTGAATAAATATTTAAATGATATTTAAATAAGTAATCTTTTTCTATTTTATTTAATAGCGCGTAGTTTATTAAATCTTTTTCTAAAGGAGCAAGTGTAAGGTTTTCAAAATTAAAGCTTCTTTTGTTTTTTTTGGTGTAGATTAAGTTTTCGATCCTAATACCAAAGTGGTTTTTTTTATAAAAACCAGGTTCATTACTCAGGATCATTCCATTTTTTATCTTTATCGAATTATGTTTTGAGATAGATTGAGGTCCTTCATGGACGTTTAAAAAAAAACCAACTCCATGGCCTGTTCCGTGAGCATAATCTTGACCTTCTTTTTTTAAATATTTTCTAGCTCTTATGTCGATTTTTTTTCCAGTGTCATCTTTATTCAAATTTGTTAAGGCAACTGCAATATGTCCTTTTAATACATTCGTATAAGCATTTTTGATAAATTTATTTTGTTTTGAGAATGAAATAGTCCTCGTAACATCTGTAGTACCGTATTGATATTGTCCACCAGAATCTACCAATAAAATATCATTCTGTTCAATTTTTTTAGTTGTTTTTTTATTAGCCCTATAATGAACAATTGCCCCATTTGAGCCAGCGCCAGCAATAGTGTCAAAACTTGGAAATAAATAATCTTTATTTAGTTTTCTGAATTTTTCTAATTTGTTTTGTGCATACACTTCTGTAATTTTTTTTTTATTAATATTTTTAATCCAATAAATAAATCTTGTTAACGCTAAGCCATCTTTTTTATGGGCTTCGATCATATGTTTTATTTCATTAGAATTTTTGATTGATTTTAATTCATAAACAGGATCATCAAATTTAAGTATATTAAAATTTGATTTAATTATTTTTTCATAAAAAATTGAGCAGGTTTTATTATCAATAATAAAATTTTTACCTTTTAAATTGTCTAAAAATTGTGGAAGTGATTTGATTGGTAAAATTTGTTTCTTTTTAATCTTTTTATCTAATAGAAGATTTTTTAATCTTTTTTCATTTGTTATTAAAAAAAATTCTTTTTTTTTATTTAGTATCAATCTTGCATTCGCAATTGGGCTATTGGGATTATCATATCCACGAATATTTAAAAGCCATGCCACATTTTCAGGTGCAGAAATGAAACAATAATCTGCTTTGTTGTTTTTAAGAAATCGCACTACTTTAGAAATTTTAGAACTATATGGCTCACCTACAATTTTTGTGTCTAAAGAGTAAAATGGCTTAGTAGGTTTTTCTTTGAATTTAAATATTTGGTCAATTAAGTTTTGGTCAATTGAAATTAAGTTATTATTCTTGAAATATTTATTAAGTAATTTTGATGTAAATAGTGTTGGGTCATAGCCTAAATTAAAATTCTTAATAATTGTGTGAGGCAGTTTTTTATGAATTTCAATAATCTTAAAATTTTTAGATGATTGTTGATGCGCTTGAATAGTATACCTTCCATCAACAAATAAATAATTTTGTTTTTTTAAAACTACTGCAAAACCTGCAGAACCTGAAAATCCTGTAATATTCTTTAACCTATCATTTTTTGCATATTCAGAAAAATATTCATCATTTTTCGGAATAATATAACCATCAATGTTATGTTGTTTAAATTTTTTTCTTAGAATTTTTATTTTTTTTAAAATCATTTAATTCTTTTTTGATATCTTATCCATCCAGGACTTCTAGTTCCTTCTTCAATTTCAAAATCTTGATTAAATTCAAAATCTTCTTCATTATCTTTAGAGTCGTCAAAAAAAGAATTCTTTTCTAAAAATTTTTCTGGTAATTCCTCAATAAATCTTGAAGCCATACTGTCTATCCAATTTCCTTGATAAAACCTATTCATAGCAAAAGAGATCAGTGCTTTTTTTTTTGCTCTCGTTATTCCCACATATGCCAATCGTCTTTCTTCTTCAAGCCCATTTTGGCCTTTCTCTTCAATAGATTTTTGGTGTGGGAAAAGACCTTCTTCCCAACCGGGTAAGAAAACCACATCAAATTCAAGTCCTTTAGATCCATGCATTGTCATCATATTAACTTTTTCCCCATCCCAATCCTGATCAACTGAGGTGGCAAGAGCAACATGTTCTAGAAAATTTTCTAAATTATCAAAATCTTTCATCGCACTTAAAAGCTCTTTAATGTTTTCAAGTCTGTTTTCATTTTCCAAATCTTTTTTGTTTTTTAACATACTTGAATAACCAGATTCATCTAAAACTAGTTGTAATAATTTAACATGGTTAATTTTTTTAATATTAATGTCATTCCTCCACTTATCCATTAAGAATAAAAAAGAGCTAAGACCGGTTTTAGTTTTGGGTTTAATTAAATTTTCTTCAATTAATTTTTTAGAAGCAATTTCCAAACTAACAGCATTTGTTTTTGAAAACTCATGAATTAATTTTATAGTACTTTCTCCAATTGCTCTTTTAGGATTATTGACTATTCTATCAAAAGCTAAGTCATCTTTTGGCTGGTGAATCAATCTTAAATAGGCAACACAATCTTTAATTTCCGCTCTTTCATAAAATTTTGTCCCACCAAGAATTCTGTAGGGTAAGCCAATTTTTAAAAATCTTTCTTCAAATTCTCTTGTCTGAAAAATAGCTCTAACTAGAATAGCAATATTATTAAAAGAATATTTTTTTTTAAGTTTTTTTTCTATTTCATCAGAAACCCCTATTGCTTCATCTTTTCCATTCTTAAAACAATTAAGCTTAACAAGATCTCCTTCCTCCATAGTTGTCTTTAAAGTTTTTCCAACTCTGTTTTGATTGTTAGCTATAAGATTTGAAGCAACAGATAATATATTTTGTGAGGAACGATAATTTTCTTCTAATCTTATTACTTTTGAATTTTTATACACTTGATCAAACTCTAAGAAATTTTTTATCTCTGCTCCACGCCAACTATAAATGGATTGATCATCATCTCCAACACAGCACAAATTTTTATGCTTTTCTGAGAGTAAGTTTAGCCATCTACTTTGTATATAATTAGTATCTTGGTATTCATCCACAAGTATATATTTAAAATTATTTGAATAAATATTTCTAATGTCCTGATTTTTTTCTAAAATTTTAACCACGTGTAAAATTAAATCTCCAAAGTCACATGCATTTAAATCTAATAACTTTTGTTGATAAATTTTATATAGAGGACGTATAGTTCTTTCAAAAATATCATTTTTATTGATAACGACTTCATCTGGATAGAAGCCTTTATTTTTCCACCTATCAATTATTGAAAGAATAAACTTTGGGGCTAATTGTTTTATGTCTATATTTTCAGCTTTACATATATTTTTGATTAATCTTACCTGGTCATCTGTATCAATAATTGTAAAGTTTGAGGTTAATCCAGCTGCTGGTGCATGCTTTCTAAGTAGCTTTGCACATATAGAGTGAAAGGTTCCAAGCCAAGAAAGCCCTATAGCCTCAAAATTTAATATTGAGCTTACTCTGTTTTGCATTTCTTTTGCAGCCTTATTAGTAAAAGTCACTGATAAGATTTGGTTTGGAAAAGCTTTTTTTTGGTTGATTATATGAGCAATTCTTGAAGTGAGAACTTTCGTTTTTCCAGATCCAGCTCCTGCAACAATTAGTAACGGTCCATCAAGATATAAAACAGCTTCTTTTTGAGCATTATTCAGGTTGTTTAAATATTCAGAGTTTATCATTTTTTAAATTTGATTATAAGTTGTTAAACTTTCAATGTAATTTATGAAACAAATTGTTAAAAATTTTAATAACTTAATTAAAAAGACAATATTCAAAGTTGAGAATAAAACAAATGATAAGTTTCATGTCAGCAAATTTAGTAAATATTTAATATCTGCAATAGTTGTATTATTTATTTACATTTTTTATTTATCAATACCCCTTTTATATGACAAAAATTGGATACAAAATAAAATTGTAACTGAATTAGGTAATGAATTTAATATAAATCTAGACAATTCATTTGATTTTTCTTATCGTATTTTACCAAAACCTCATTATTTAATTAGAGACAGCAAAACTTCTTTAGCAGAGATTAAAACATTAAATGTTTTTATTAGTCAAAATAATTTTTTCAATAAGGATAGTATTAGAATAAACGAAGTAGTTATTGAAGAAGCAAATTTTTCTTTATTAAGTAATGATTTAAAACCACTTTATAAAGACAGTGAAAATAAATTTTCTAAAAAAAAAATTAAAATTAATGATAGTAATATTTTTTTTAAGAACAATTTAAATGAAGTAATTTCAATTATAAAAATCTCCAATGCATTTTTATTGTTTGATGAAAAAAATTTATTTAACCTTTTTGATCTAAAAGGAGAAATTTTTAACATACCTTTCAAACTAAAATATCAAAATATACTTAATTTACAAAAAAAAATTGAGATAAATGCTCCCGATCTTCAACTAAAAGTTATAAATGATTTCTTTAAAAAAGATGAAAACTTAAGTAGTGGAATAAGTAATATTTCTATTTTAAGTTCATCCATTAATACAAAATTTAATATTAAGGATCAAATAGCAATATTTCAATCAGATGGTTCTAAAATTTATAATTCTAAAATAGATTACAATGGACAACTTGCAATAAATCCATTTGATCTAAATCTAAAAATTAATTTATACGATTATAAAATTTCCAATTTATTTGTACCAAATTCCATCATTGATGAATTTATTAAATCAGGTTTATTATTTAATGAAAATATTAGTATACAAACTTTAGTAAATATTAAGTCTAATAAAAAAGATGAAATTTTTAATGAAGCTAAACTAAAGGTAAAAGTTTTAAATGGAAAAATTAGTTTTGATAAATCAGTATTTATAAACAATAATATTGGTTTAATGGAAATCTCTAATAGCAATTTATTTTTAGACAATGATAAATTAATTTTAACAGCTAATTTATCAATAGATATTAAAGATTCTGATAGATTGTATTCTTTTTTAATCACCAATAAAAGATTAAGAAAAAATATTAAAAACATTAAGCTAAATATAACTTATGATTACTTGAGTAATAAAACTGTATTTAAAAATATTATGATAGATGGAAATAAAGTAAGTGATCAATTTTACAATATAGTTGAAGGTTTTAGCGATAATAATTCTAATAATTTAACTAAAAGTAGAAGATTATTAAACGAACTAATAGGACTTTATGAGGGGTAGATCATTTTTTTTGGGTCTACAATTTTCTCATAATCTTTCTCATCAACAAGTCCTGTTTTAAGAGTTTCATACTTTAGTGTTGTCCCATTTTTTAAAGCAGTCTTTGCAATTTTTGCTGCATTATCATATCCAATGTGTGGGGCTAGCGCTGTTACTAGCATTAAAGAATTATCCAGATGCTCTTTAATTCTTTTCTTGTTAGCTTTTATTCCTTTAACACAATAAATCGCAAAATTTTTAGTACTATCAGCAATAAGATCTATCGATTGAAGTACATTATGAGCAATCATTGGTTTAAATACATTCAATTCAAAATGTCCGTGCGATCCAGCAATTGTAATTCCAGTATGATTGCCTATTACTTTGGCACAAACCATTGTTACTGCCTCACATTGAGTGGGGTTAACTTTTCCTGGCATAATAGATGAACCAGGTTCATTTTCTGGCAATATTAATTCACCATATCCAGCACGAGGCCCTGAACCTAAAAATCTCACATCATTTGATATTTTCATTAATGCAACAGCACAAGTATTTAGTGTACCTGAAAAATTTACAATAGAGTCGTGAGCTGCAAGTTCTGCAAATTTATTTGGAGCTGGTTTAAAGGGGATTTTTGTGTATTTAGCAATCTCTTTAACAATTTTTTTATCAAAACCTTTTTTAGAGTTAATACCTGTTCCAACAGCCGTCCCACCTTGCGCTAAAAAATATATTTCTTTAAGTGAAAGCTCTACTCTTTCAATACATTTTTTTAGCTGTACCTGGTAGCCTGAAAATTCTTGCCCAAGTGATAATGGTGTTGCATCTTGTAAATGGGTTCTACCAATTTTAATAATATTTTTAAATTCTTTAGATTTTTTTGCTAACTCTTTTTCTAAAATTTTTAAACTAGGTAATAGTTTTGATATAGTCTCCTGAGCAACAGATATATGCATAGCCGTTGGAAAAACATCATTTGTTGATTGAGATTTATTTACATGATCGTTTGGATGAACTGGTTTTTTTGAACCTTTTTTTCCACCCAATATTTCAATTGCTCTGTTTGCAATTACCTCATTAACATTCATATTAGTTTGTGTGCCAGATCCTGTTTGCCAAACCTTTAGAGGAAAATTTTCATCTAGTTTTCCTTTTATAACTTCATCTGAAGCTTTAATTATTGAATTGGTAATTTTTTTATTTATTTGCTTTTCTTTATAATGCACTAAAGCAGCAGATCTTTTAATGATCGCAATAGATTTTATTATAGAAATATTAACTAAAATTTTTCCAATATTAAAAAACTTATTAGACCTTTGAGTTGATGCACCCCAATATTTATCACCAGGTACGTTGATGCTTCCAATACTGTCAAACTCTTTTCTTAATTTCATTGATTAATATATAATTAATAATTTAATATACTTATATATTAATTATTAAAAACTTACAGGAGCTAAATGTCAAATTTTAACAAAGTAAAAACTTTTATGGAAACCTTTGGTCAAGAAGTCAAAACTAAGCCATCTTTTAGCACTGATAAGATCAATAGTCTTAGATATGATTTAATAAAAGAGGAATTAGAAGAGCTTAAAGAAGCAATGGAAAATAAAGATCTTTTAGAAGTTGCAGATGCTTTAACAGACATATTGTATGTAACGTATGGAGCTGGACATGCGTTTGGTATTGATCTTGATAAGTGCTTTGAGGAAGTGCAAAACTCAAATATGAGTAAGTTAGGTGAAGATGGTAAACCAATTTATAACGAATCTGGAAAAGTTATGAAGGGCCCTAAATATTTTAAACCTGATCTAACTAAATTTGTAAATTAGTAGGGGCGTTCTGTTACCCGGTGCCCCAGACCGTGCTTCTATAATCCTTATTTTGCTACAAAGTTGAAATATTAAAAGCTAGAAAATTACCTAAAATCCCGACACTAGCCCGACAAAGATATTGGTGCTAGGATCTTGGTTCATGAAAAAGCTTTTTGGGATCGTGGTTCTGGGTTTGTTGTTGTGTGGGAATGCTAATGCAGGCGTTAATGAACCTGGAGTAACGTCTATTGCAGGGTGTGATAAAGGACTTAAATTTCAACACGAAAAACTTATAAAAAAACATTTAAAAGAATTAATAAAAAAAAATAAAACTGGTGTTCTCTATGCTAGTTGTAATTATGACCAATATTCCTGGGCAGCTAATAAAGGTAAGGATTTAGAAAAACTTCATAAAAAAACATATAAACAATGTATGAAATATGCAGAGAAACATACGGGCAAAGAATGTTATTTGTATGCAGTTAATGAAGAAATTGTTTGGAAATACGACAAGGCTAAAGCATCTATCATAGCAAAAACTAAAATAGCAGAAGCAAAAGTGCTAGAAGAAAAGAATCTAAAGATAGATAAAAAACCAGGAAGATTTTTTGAAGATCAGCCCGATGTAACAGATAATTATCAAATTCATTTTATTTATATGCTTACAGCAAATGATAAAGATCGTGAATTAGACATTAATGGAAAAATTGAAGAATATGCAGATAAAATGAATAAACTTCATGAAAGTTTTAGTAAAAAAACAAAAGGCTCCTCTGGTCCTAAAAAATATAAATATGATTATAGAGAAGATGGTAAACTTGATGTTTCTTTCATTCGATTAGACAGAAAACGTAAAGAGCTTCACAAACATATCAATCAAAATTATAGTGGCTGGTTGTGGGCTAATGGATTTAACAATCCAAAAAAGATTTATTTTACCTTTGCTGATGTAACAAGTGTAGATGGTGGTGAAGGTGGAGTGGGAATGGCATCAATGTTCTTAAAAAACAAATATAATAAAAAAGTAGATAATATGATTAGAACTTCCGTTCATGAAATGCATCATGCAATGGGTGGAGGGTTTGCTTGTGTTCCTGGTATGAGTAAAAATGCTCATTTTACCAGTGGTCAAGACACTCCTGCTAAACAAATGTTTTTTGGTAAAGCTTATGTTCATGATGTAGAAGGATGTCCCAAAGGAGAAGATTCAGTTTACTTAACTCCAACATCAAAAGATCCTTATGATCCATTTAAACTTATATGTCAAAATGAATGGGAAAAATATAATCATAAAAAGTTAGTCAAGCTAAGAGAAAAACAAAAAAAAGATTTAAAAAATGGTAAGTGGAATTATAGATCTGGTGGTTCAGGCTGTAAATTTTCTTACTGGGATCAACAATCAGGAAAAATGAAAATTTTTAACGATCAAATAGCAAAATCTTTTTATCAAGGAAATTAAATAATGAAAAAAATTTTAGGGATCGTGGTTCTGGGTTTGTTGTTGAGTGGGAATGCTTATTCTAAAACAATAGTGGTTAAAGCTAATCCAGAAAAAGGTTTTAATTTTCCTTATTTGTTAAAAACTTCAAAAAAAACTTCAGATGCAAAATATTTAATTGTTGAGTCAAATAACACTGGTAACGGTAAATCAATAAAAGATATGACCAGTAAAGCTAAAAAGTCTCTGGGTTGGGTTTTGGGTTCTGATATTGCAAAAAAATTAAATTTCCCTTTATTAATGCCTGTTTTTCCATTCGCTACTAAAGAAATTGAAAAAGATTTACCCAATTTAAAATGGCATTATTATTTTCCTCAATTAGATAGCGACACTATAAAAATAAATAATGATAAATACAAAAGAATTGATTTGCAGTTAATTGCCATGATTGACGATGCAAGAGAAAGATTGTTGAAAGAAAATAACCAAAGTATAAATGAAAAGGTTATTTTTACTGGTTTTTCATCATCCTCTCTATTTGCAGCAAGATTTACTTTTTTAAATCCAGACAGAGTATCAGTTGCAGTTGGTGGAGGAATAGGAGGTTTGCTACCTGTTCCAGCTGATAAAATTAATGGAATTGAAACTATATACCCTATTGGAACGTATGATTTTGTAAAAATTACTGGAAAAAAATTTAATCTAGAAGAATACAAAAATACACCTCAATTTTACTGGCAAGGAACAAAAGATAAATCAAATCCATTTATGAAAGGTGCTGAAGATTTAACAGATAAAGAGTTTGGAATAGTAAAAAAACTTTTTGTAGATGGGCTACTTTTTGAATCAAGTCCTGTTTCTTTAGAAGTTAATACCGTGATGTGGAAAAATTCTCAAAAATACATAAATCAAATTGTAGATAATGTTAAATTTGAAAGCCCAAAAAACTTAGGACATCAAGTAGATAATAAAATGCTTCTTAAAAGTGTTAAATTCATAAAAGAAAACTTATGAAAAAACTTTTAGGGATCGTGGTTCTGGGTTTGTTGTTGAGTGGGAATGCTTATGCTGAAACAATGAACGAGTGGATTAAAAAAGGATATAAGGTTAAAAATGAAGATATTGTAACTACTAAAAACTCAAGAGTTGCAACAAAAGTTTATACATTAATGCATAGAAGAGGTTACATTGTAATTTGTACTGTGAGAATATCTAGTTCTAGCAGTATTCTTTGGACAGAGTGTGTAAGGCAATGAAAAAACTTCTATTAATATGGGGATGACCTTTTTTATTTATTTCAACTTTGAATTTGCCACGCTTAACTCTTATGTATGCCATAACGACTATTCCACTTTCTAAATAACGTCCTATGAACGTCTTTTTGATTATTTTTTTCTGGAAGCGTTGATATGATTAAAGAATCATTTAGCAAGTAGGGGCGTTCTGTTACCCGGTGCCCCAGACCGTGCTTCTATAATTAACCTAAGTTAATTATGCAGCAAGTGCGTAACTTTCGTCAGCATTTAAAGTTTAGCCCGTTACGGTGGAACAATCCCGAACGAAAGAATAGCCTTTAGTCACCCGTCGATCCTATTTCACCCCCGTAAGTTGTAAATGGTGGAGGTGGTGGGTACTGCCCCCACGTCCGTAATGGTTATTACGAAATTCGTTTATCGTCGTAGTTGGCAAGCCAACACTATTACTATAAAAGCATTTGAGAGAGATTCAATAAAAATCATGAAATTAACTAAAGAACAATCACAAGAGATCAAAGATCAACAAGGTCAGCAAAATCAAACGAAAAGGGTTACTGCCCCAGCGCTTGAAAATATTCTGTATGAGGCAATGCCAGCATTAGACCATGGTTTTGTAAGAGTTATTGATTACATGGGAGATGACACTTCAATTGTTCAGTCAGCTAGAGTTTCATATGGAAAAGGAACCAAACAAGTTTCAACAGATGCAGGTTTAATTAAATATTTAATGAGACATTGGCACAGCACTCCATTTGAAATGTGTGAAATCAAATATCATGTGAAGCTTCCAATTTTTATTGCTCGTCAATGGATAAGACATAGAACAGCAAATGTTAATGAGTACTCAGCTAGGTATTCAATTTTAGATAAAGAATTTTATTTGCCATCTGCAGAAAATTTAGCAGCTCAATCTTCAAGCAACAGACAAGGTAGAGGTGATGTTATTGAAGGTGAACAAGCAAAAGAAGTTTTAGAACTTTTAAAAAATGATGCTGAACAAACTTATGACAACTATGAGATGATGCTCAATCAAAGATTTGATGGATCAACGATTGATGAAAATAAAAAAGGGTTAGCAAGAGAACTTGCAAGAATGAATTTAACTTTAAACACTTATACCCAGTGGTATTGGAAAACTGATTTATTAAACTTAATGAATTTTTTAAGATTAAGAGCTGATAGTCATGCTCAGTATGAAATAAGAGTTTATGCTGACATCATGTTAAACACTGTTAAGAAATGGGTACCTATAACTTATGATGCGTTCATGGATTATAGAGTAGGGGGCACAGAAGTTTCAGCTAAAGGAAAAATTATCATTCAAAAACTTATTAAAGGTGAGGATGTTAATCAAGATAGTTCAGGCTTATCCAAAAGAGAATGGAATGAACTTATGGTTTCTTTTGATCTTAAAGATAAGTTGATTTAATTTTTCTAGCAAAGTCTAAATATATTTTAGAAATTTCGTGTTCAGGATTAGCTTCAACAATTGGCTTTCCTTCATCTCCACATTTTCCAACCTCAGGATTTATTGGAATTTCTCCTAAAAATTCTTTTTCAAATTCATCTGCAGTTCGCTTAACCCCACCTTCACCAAATATTTTATATTTTTTACCATCATCACCAGTGAAATAGCTCATGTTATCAACTAAACCCAAGATCTTAACTCCAAGCTTGTCAAACATTTTAATCCCTCTTTTAACATCAAGAAGAGCTACTTCTTGAGGAGTTGAGACAATAATTGCTCCATCCATCTTAATTTCTTGAGAAAAAGTTAATTGGGTATCTCCAGTTCCTGGAGGCATATCAACAATGATAAAATCTAAATCTTTCCAACCAACTTTTTGTGTAAATGTTTTAATTGCACTAGTAACCATAGGTCCACGCCAAATCATTGGAGTTTGCTGGTCTGCAAGAAAACCAATGGACATACATTGAATGTCATATTTTGTAATTGGAGTTAAGGTTTGACCATCACTTTTTGGTTTTTCATTAATATCAAACATCTTTGGAATTGAAGGACCATAAATATCAGCGTCAAGTAAACCAACTTTGCAGCCAATTTGTTTTAATGCTAAAGCAAGGTTGGTTGCAAAAGTTGATTTTCCAACTCCTCCTTTTGCACTTGAAACAGCTATTGTAAATTTTGTTCCTAAAATTGGGTTCTTTGTGAACTTTCTAGGTTCCAGTTTTTTTTTCATTGCGTCACTTAGTTCTGGCTTTTTATCTGTCATAATCTCATCATTACTTGTTTTTTATTATAAAGACATTATATACTTTGTCATATGTCAGATGATTTTCAAGGTAGAGGCGGAAGCCCATGGGGAACACCTCCAGGAGGAGGAAATGGTTCGGGAAAAGGACCTACACCACCTGATGTAGATGCAATTATTAGAGATATTCAAAGTAAAATAAATAAATTTTTACCTGGTGGAAGCTCATCAGGAGGAAAACCAATTATATTAGTTCTAATTATTTTAGCCTTCGTATGGTTAGCAAGTGGCCTATATAGAGTACTTCCAGATGAACAAGGTGTTGTTCTTAGATTTGGTAAGTTTATTAAAACTACACAACCAGGATTAAATTATCATATTCCTTTTCCAGTAGAGGCTGTTGAAACACCAAAAGTTACAAAAGTTAATAGAATGGATATTGGTTTTAGATCTGAAAGAGAAAGTGGCTTTTCACAAGGTGGAGGAGTGGCAGACATCCCTCAAGAAAGTTTAATGTTAACAGGAGATGAAAATATTGTTAATATCGATTTTTCAGTATTCTGGATAATTAAAGATGCAGGAAAATTCTTATTTGAGGTCCAAGACCCAGAAAGCACTGTGAAAGCTGCTGCAGAAACTGCAATGAGAGAAGTTGTTGCTAAAAGTAATATTCAATCAATTTTAACTGAAGGAAGAGCTAAAATTGAAATTGAAACACAAGAAATTATTCAAAAGATATTAGATGAATACAATAGTGGTATTCAAGTAACTCAAGTACAAACGCAAAAAGCAGACCCACCTAATCAAGTAATTGATTCTTTTAGAGACGTACAAGCTGCAAGAGCGGATATGGAAAGATCCAAAAATGAAGCTGAAGCTTATGCAAACGATGTGATCCCAAGAGCTAGAGGAGAAGCTGCAAAAATTATGCAAGCAGCTGAAGCTTATAAACAACAAGTGGTTGCTCAAGCAGAAGGTGAAGCTAGCAGATTCGTATCTATCTATGAAGAGTATGCAAAAGCAAAAGAAGTTACTCAAGAAAGAATGTACCTAGAGACTATGGAAAAAGTTTTAGCTGATATTGATAAAGTAATTATAGAAAAAAATGCAGGTTCAGGTGTGGTGCCGTATTTACCATTACCAGAGCTAGGTAAAAAAAAGGCAAGTAACTAATGAAAGTACAAAAAATTTTATTACCAATAATTATTGCAGTAGGAGCATTAGCGTTTCTATCTATGTTTATAGTTAAAGAGACAAACCAAGCGATTGTTCTCCAATTTGGTGATCCTAAAAGAATTATTACAAAACCAGGTTTAAATTTTAAAATTCCTTTTATTCAAAACGTAGTTTTTCTAGATACAAGAATTTTAAATTTAGATACACCACCAGAAGAAGTTATTGCATCAGATCAAAAGCGTTTAATTGTTGATGCATTTGCAAGATTTAGAATTGTAGACCCTTTAAAATTTTATATTTCAGTTGGCAATGAAAGAGTTGCAAGATCAAGACTAGCAACGATTATTAACTCAAGACTGAGAAATGTACTCGGACAGCAAGAATTACAAACTTTACTTTCAAAAGATAGAACTAAACAAATGGCTTTAATACAAGAAGGTGTAAATACTGAAGCTGAAAGTTTTGGAATTAAAATAGTAGATGTTAGAATTAAAAGAGCGGACCTTCCACAAGCAAACAGTGATGCAATTTATAGAAGAATGCAGACTGAAAGGGAAAGAGAAGCAAAAGAATTTAGAGCAAAAGGTGCTGAGATGGCAGTTACAATTACTTCAACTGCAGATAAAGATGTTTCTGTAATTTTAGCAAATGCTAATAAAGAATCTGAGATCATGAAGGGTCAAGGTGATGGTGAAAGAAATAAAATTTTTGCGGAAGCCTTTGGAAGAGATGCAGAATTTTTTGCTTTCTACAGAGCGATGCAAGCTTATGAAACTGCTTTAATTGGTGGACAGACATCTTTAATTTTATCGCCTGATAGTGAATTCTTTAAATTTTTCGGTAACATAAAACCTAAAAATTAATCTAAAATAATGAAAGAGCTGATTATAGCTTTTGGACTTTTTCTTTTTATAGAAGGAATTTTATATGCCTTATTTCCATCAAAAATGAAAAGTATGTTAAAAAAAATGGAGATGATAAAAGACTCACAATTAAGAAGTGGTGGGTTAATTTTTGCAGTTATAGGTTTTATAATTATTTGGTATATAAAAAGTTAAAATGAACAGAATTAAAGAATTATTTATTATATTTTTTGCAATAAGTTTTGCATCACAAGTATTAGCAAAAGACGCACCAGCATCATTTGCAGATCTGGCAGAAAAATTGATGCCCTCTGTTGTAAACATTTCTACAACGACAACAGTTACTACAAATTCTAATCCATTTCCTGGTTTTCAGTTTCCCCCAGGTTCACCTTTTGAAGATATGTTCAAAGAATTTGGAACACCTCAAACAAGGAAGTCTGCAGCATTAGGTTCAGGATTTATAATAGAAGAGAGTGGAATTGTAATCACTAACAATCATGTTATTCTAAATGCAGAAGATATTTTAGTTCGAGTTGATGGTGATAAAGAATATAAAGCAACGGTTGTTGGTGCTGATCCCTTATCTGATATTGCAGTCCTTCAAATAGATTCAAAAGAAAAATTTACACCAGTTAAATTTGGAAACTCTGATCAAGCGAGAATTGGTGATTGGGTTATCGCAATTGGTAATCCCTTTGGTTTAGGAGGAACGGTTACTGCAGGAATAATATCAGCAAGAAATAGATCAATCGGTCTGTCTCGTTATGAAGATTACATTCAAACTGATGCATCAATAAACTCAGGAAACTCAGGCGGACCCTTATTTGATATGAATGGTGATGTAATTGGAATTAACACAGCAATTTTGGGTAAAGGTGGCTCTATTGGGATAGGTTTTTCGATACCATCGAACGATGCAAAAAGAGTTGTAAATCAATTAATAGAATTTGGTGAAACTAAAAGAGGATGGCTGGGTGTTAGAATTCAGGTAGTTTCTGAAGAAATTGCTGAAGTTGAAAAATTAGATGAACCTAGAGGAGCATTAGTTGCTAGTGTTGCAGAAAATAGCCCATCTGACAAAGCAGGAATTAAAGCAGGAGACATTATATTAGAGTTTAATAATACTAAAATTAAAGAGATGAAAGAATTACCAATAATTGTTGCGCAAACAGAAGTTGGTAAAACTGTAGATGTTAAAATCTGGAGAAATAAAAGAGAGATTACTAAAAAAATTAAACTAGGAAGACTTGAAACTTCAGAGGATTTTAAAGTAGAAAAAAAAGAAACCAAAGAAGAAACACCTGAAATTTCTGAAATTAAATCTTTAAAAATAATTGTAAGACCATTGAATGATGAAGATATTGAGCAAAGAAAATTACCCAATCAAACAACAGGTTTAGTTATAACAAATATTGGAAAAAATAGCCCAATAGATTACTTAAATGTTGGAGATGTTATTGTTGAAGCTCAAAAGAAAAAAATAAAATCTACTAAAGATCTTGAAGATATTGTAGGCACTGTTTTAAAATCTAATCAAAAAACTATTTTGATTGTAATTTACAATAATCAAAACCAAAGAAGATATATTGGTGTTAAGCTAGATTAATAATGGACAAACAGTCCAAAATTATCTTAATTTCAGGACCGACTGCATCAGGTAAATCAAATTTTGCTGTTAAGATTGCAAAAAAAATTGAAGGAGAAATCATCAATGCTGACAGCATGCAGGTTTACAAAAAATTAAAAATATTAACTGCAAGACCCAACAAGCAAGAACAAAAAAATATTAAACATCATCTATATGGATTTGTTGATTTAAATGAAAAATTTTCAACTGGACAATGGTTAGAACTAACAATTAAAAAAATTAAAAATATTCAAAAAAAGAAAAAAATTCCAATTTTAGTTGGTGGAACAGGTCTATATTTTCAATCATTAATCGATGGATTAGTTAAAATTCCAGAGATACCTCTCAAGTTTAGAAACAAAGTTAGACTAATGTCTAAAAAAGAAGGACAAAAAAAATTTTATAAAAAACTTTTAAAACTTGATCCTAAAATCAAAGACAAATTTGATCCAAATGATACTCAAAGATCCATAAGAGCTTATGAGATTAAATCTTATACAAATATATCTATGTATGATTGGTTAGCTAAGACTAAATCTGAATTTAATGATAGTGATTTTTTAAAACTACATATTGATACAAAAAGAGAAAAGCTTATTGAAAAAATTAATTTAAGAACTTCTAGCATGCTAAATAATGGAGCCATTTCTGAAGTTAAAAAATTTCTTAAACTAAAAATTAAAAAAGATCAGAGTGTAAACAAGGTAATTGGGATTGCCGAATTGACACAGTATCTAAATGATAAAATTACCTTGGATGAAGCAGAAGAGTTAATATCAATTAAAACAAGACAATACGCTAAAAGACAAGCGACTTGGGCAAGAACTAGGATGACATCGTGGATTAAAATTGATCCAATCAAATTAGATGGTTATATAAAAAAATTAAAAAAATCTTCTCTTAAACTTGACCAATTAACATAAAGTCCGATAGATTGCCTGGATGCTAAAATTATATTCAGGAGCAGAGATAGTATTTAAGTGTCTTGAAGACCAAAAAGTTGAACATATTTTTGGATATCCAGGTGGAGCAGTTCTTCCTATCTATGATGAACTAAAAAATCATCCAACTATAAAACATATTTTAGTTAGGCATGAACAAGGAGCAGGTCATGCTGCAGAAGGTTATGCAAGATCAACTGGAAAACCAGGTGTTGTATTGGTTACTTCAGGACCAGGTGCAACAAATGTTGTAACTGCATTAACCGATGCATATATGGATTCAGTTCCTCTAGTTTGTATTTCAGGACAAGTACCTACACACTTAATTGGAACAGATGCTTTTCAAGAATGCGATACTACAGGAATTACAAGACCTTGCACCAAACATAACTGGTTAGTTAAAGATATAAATGATTTGCCAAGAATTATGCATGAAGCCTTTGAGGTTGCAACAACAGGAAGACCAGGGCCAGTATTAGTTGATATTCCAAAAGATATTCAATTTGCAAAAACAAAATACTCAAAACCAAATAAAGATAAAAAAGTTGTTACTAAAAATTTAAATAGATTTAATCAAAAAGACATAGATCAACTTATTGATTTAATGAGTAAGTCTAAAAAACCAATATTTTATACTGGTGGTGGAGTAATTAACTCAGGACCCAAAGCAAGTGAATTGTTAAGAGAACTAGTTTCTTTAACAGGATTTCCTATAACCTCAACTTTACAAGGCCTAGGTGCTTATCCTGGAAATGATAATCAATTTTTAGGAATGCTTGGAATGCACGGAACATATGAAGCTAATAATGCAATGCATGACTGTGACTTATTAATTAATATTGGTGCAAGGTTTGATGATAGGATTACAGGAAAAATAGATGAGTTCTCCCCTAAATCAAAAAAGGTTCATATTGATATAGATCCATCTTCAATCAATAAGATAGTTAAAGTTGATTTATCAATAGTTGGTGATGTATCGGATGTAATCAGTTCAACGACTAAAACATTAAAAAAGAAAAAATTAAATCTAGAAAAATCTAATAAACAAAAAATTTCAAACTGGTGGCTACAAATTGAAAAATGGCGTACTAAACAATCTTTAAGTTTTGTGAACAGCAATACAATTATTAAACCTCAGTATGCAGTTCAACGATTGTACGAATTAACAAAAAATAGTGACACTTATATTACAACTGAAGTCGGACAGCATCAAATGTGGGCAGCACAACATTATAAATTTGATAAACCTAATAGATGGATGACATCTGGGGGTCTTGGAACAATGGGCTATGGATTACCAGCAGCTATTGGTGTTCAGGTAGCTCATCCAAAAAAACTAGTGGTAGATATAGCAGGTGAAGCCTCAATTCTTATGAATATGCAGGAGATATCAACGGCAGTTCAGTATAATTTGCCAATAAAGATATTTATTTTAAATAACCAATATATGGGAATGGTTAGACAGTGGCAGGAGCTACTACATGAAAAAAATTATTCTGAAAGTTATTCAAAAGCTTTACCAGATTTCGTTAAATTAGCAGAAGCTTATGGATGTGTTGGTATTAGAGCAAAAGATCCAAGTGAATTAGATGAAAAAATTGAAGAAATGATTAACACAGATAGACCTGTTATTTTTGACTGTCTTGTAGACCAAGGAGAGAATTGTTTTCCAATGATCCCATCGGGAAAACCTCACAACCAAATGCTTTTAGGTCCAAAGGATCAGGATGCAAATAAAATTACAGGAAAAGGAAAAGCGTTAGTTTAAATGGTAAAATCTAAATCCGCATATAGCACACCGAGTAAATCTGGAAAAATTGATACACACATTATTGTTGTATGGGTTGATAACGAAGCAAGTGTTTTATCAAGAGTGGTAGGGCTATTTTCAGGTAGAGGATATAATATTGAATCCTTAGCAGTTGCTGAAATTGACCATAAAAAAAATCTTTCTAGAATTACTATTGTAACAACAGGGACACCACAAGTTATAGAACAAATTGTATTGCAGCTCAAAAAATTAGTTCCAGTGCATAATGTTGCTAATTTTAAAAGAGAAGATAAAAAAGTGATATTTAAAGAAATGGCCCTATTAAAAATTGTTGCAAATTCTATCAAAATTAAGAAAGCTTTAAATGCTTGTAAAAAGTATAATCCAGTTATATTAGATCACACAAATAAATCTGCTGTAATTCAAATAACAGCTTTAAGAAGAGAAATAGATAGTATGATAAAGAATTTAAAACCACTTGGTCTTGTCAGTGCCTCAAGAACGGGAGCGGTAGCAATGACCAGAGGTGCAGAAATTTTAAATTAATTACCAATAGGAGAAAAAAAATGAAAATGTTTTATGAAAAAGATGCAGATGTAGATTTAATTAAAAGTAAAAAAATAGCAATTTTTGGTTATGGAAGCCAAGGTCATGCGCATGCACTAAATTTAAAAGATAGTGGAGCCAAAGAAGTTGTTGTAGCCCTTAGAGATGGATCAGCAAGTAAAGCAAAAGCTGAGTCAAAAGGATTAAGAGTTATGAATATGTCAGATGCTGCTGAATGGGCAGAAGTTGCAATGATCTTAACACCTGATGAATTACAAGCTTCAATTTATAAAAATCATATTGAGCAAAGAATTAAACAAGGAACAAGTTTAGCTTTCGCTCATGGATTAAATATTCATTACAAGCTGATTGATGCTAGAAAAGATTTAGATGTATTTATGGTTGCTCCCAAAGGACCGGGCCACCTGGTTAGAAGTGAGTTTGAAAGAGGTGGTGGAGTTCCATGTTTATTTGCAGTTCATCAAAATGGAACAGGTAAAGCAAGAGACCTTGCATTATCATATGCCTCGGCAATAGGTGGAGGGAAATCTGGTATTATTGAAACTACCTTTAAAGATGAGTGTGAAACAGATTTATTTGGTGAACAATCAGTTTTATGTGGTGGATTAGTTGAGCTTATTAAAAATGGCTTTGAAACCCTAACTGAAGCTGGCTATGAACCAGAAATGGCATACTTTGAATGTCTACATGAAGTAAAGTTGATAGTAGACTTAATTTACGAAGGAGGAATTGCTAATATGAATTACTCAATTTCCAATACAGCAGAGTATGGAGAGTATGTATCTGGTAAAAAGGTTGTTGATAGTGAGAGCAAGAAAAGAATGAAAGAAGTTCTAGCTGATATTCAATCTGGTAAGTTCACAAAAGACTGGATGAAAGAGTGTGAAGGCGGCCAAAAGAACTTTTTAAAAATGAGAAAAGATCTTGCGGATCATCCAATTGAAAAGGTTGGTGCAGAACTTAGAGCCATGATGCCTTGGATTGGTAAGAAAAAATTAATAGATAGTGATAAGAGTTAATTTTTACTAAAAACCTAAATCGATCATAAATTATAACCAAAATATAACATTTATTTTGCAATCTCTATTATAGATTGTATTATAGATTTTCTAAAATTATTGGTTATGAGCGATAAAGATAAAGTTATTATATTTGATACTACGATGCGAGATGGTGAACAGTCACCTGGTGCATCAATGAGTATTGAAGAAAAAATTCAAATTGCAAGAATTTTTGATGAATTAGGCATAGATGTAATTGAAGCTGGTTTTCCAATTGCATCCCCTGGTGACTTTGAGGCTGTAACTGCAATAAGTAAAATTCTAAAAAATTCTATTCCATGTGGATTATCAAGAGCTAGTAAAAAGGATATAGATGCATGTCATGAAGCATTAAAAGCTTCACCAAGATTTAGAATTCATACTTTTATTTCCACAAGTCCACTACACATGAAGCACAAATTAAATAAAACTCCAGAACAAGTTTTGGATGCAATAAAAGAAAGTGTAACTTATGCAAGAAATTTAACAGATGATGTTGAGTGGTCTTGTGAAGATGGAACTAGAACAGACATGGATTTTATGTGTAAGATAGTTGAGACAGCAATCAGCAGTGGAGCCAAAACAATAAATATTCCTGACACTGTTGGTTATACAATTCCATCAGAATTTACTAAAATTATCACAACTTTGAAAAACAAAGTTCCAAATATAGATAAAGCTATTTTATCTGTTCACTGTCATAACGATTTAGGATTAGCAGTTGCAAATTCTTTGGCTGGAGTTCAGGCTGGTGCAAGACAAGTTGAATGTACAATTAATGGTATTGGTGAAAGAGCAGGTAATGCTGCACTTGAAGAAATTGTAATGGCGATAAGAACAAGAAATGATTTAATGCCTTTTACAACAGGAATTAAAACTGAATTATTAAGCAAAGCTTCAAAAGTTGTCTCTAATGCAACGTTTCCAGTTCAATTTAATAAGGCAATTGTTGGAAAAAATGCTTTTGCTCATGAAGCAGGTATTCATCAAGATGGAATGCTTAAAAATAGAGAAACCTATGAAATTATGACTCCTGAAAGTGTAGGAGTTAAAAAAACATCTCTTGTTATGGGTAAACATTCGGGGCGACATGCTTTTAAAGAAAAATTAAATGATCTTGGTTATGCAGATGTAACTGATGACGTAATCCAATCTGCTTTTGGTAAATTTAAAGTTTTAGCTGACAAGAAAAAACATGTTTATGATGATGATATTATGGCCTTAGTTGATGATAGTTTAATTTCAGACAATAAAATTAATGCAATAAATTTAAAGTCTTTAAAAGTTTTTGCAGGAACAGGTGAACCTCAAAAAGCAGAAATGACACTTGACGTTTATGGAGAAGTAAAATCAACATCAGAAACAGGTGATGGTCCTGTAGATGCTATTTTTAAATGTATAAAAGTTTTATATCCACACGACGTTAAATTACAACTTTATCAAGTACATGCGGTTACTGAGGGAACAGACGCTCAAGCTACAGTAAGTGTTAGAATTGAAGAAGAAGGCAAAACTACAGTTGGACAAGCTGCGGATACTGACACATTAGTAGCGTCAGCTAATGCTTATTTAAGTGCTTTAAATAAAATGATTATTAAAAGAAAAAAAACTGTTCCAATGGAGCATGAAACTCAGAAAGTGAAGGGAATATAAGATGGCTAATTGGTTTAAAAGTATAACTAACGTTTGGAGTCAAGATATGGCGATTGATCTTGGAACCGCTAATACACTTGTTGTTTTAAAAGGACAAGGAGTAGTTTTAAATGAACCCTCTGTAGTAGCCATTGCTGAGAATATGGGAAAAAAAACTGTGTTAGCTGTAGGTGATGAAGCAAAGACGATGCTTGGAAGAACACCTGGTAACATTAGTGCTATTAGACCTTTGAGAGACGGAGTGATTGCAGACTTTATAGTTACCGAGGAAATGATTAAACATTTTATAAAAAAAGTTCACAAAAATAAAACTTTTGCAAACCCAAGAATTTTAATTTGTGTTCCAACAGGGTCAACACCCGTTGAAAGAAAAGCCATTCAAGATAGTGCGTTAGCGGCGGGGGCCAGAAGAGTTCAGTTAATTGAAGAACCTATTGCTGCAGCAATTGGTGCAGGTCTACCAATCTCAGAAGCAACTGGATCAATGGTTGTTGATATTGGTGGAGGTACTACGGAAATAGCTGTTATGTCACTGGGAGGTCTTGTTTATTCTAAATCTTTAAGAGTTGCTGGAGATGCAATGGATACGGCTTTAGTAAATTATATGAGAAAAGAATACAATTTAATGATTGGAGATAGTACTGCTGAAAAAATAAAAAAAGAAATTGGTACTGCTATTCCGTCAAACAGTAATACTTATGCAGTTAAAGGTAGAGATTTAAGATCAGGAACACCTAAAGAAGTAAATATTACTGAAGAAGATACAGCAGAAGCTTTAAATGATATTTTAAAAGAAATGGTAAATGGGATAAAAGATGCTCTGGAAAATACTCCTCCTGAATTATCTGCTGATTTAGTGGATATGGGTTTAACGTTAACAGGTGGTGGGGCTTTATTAAAAAATATTGATAAAAGATTCTCAAAAGAAACTGGATTGCCAGTTTTTATAGCAGATGATCCTTTAGCATGTGTTGCAATTGGGACAGGAAAAGCGCTAGATCAAGAAGAAACATTCTCTACTATGTTATCTGAGTATTAGAAATAATGGAAACAAGCAGAGATGATTTTGTAATTGCATTAAGATCTGCTTTTTTAAAAAAAGGAACACAGCAAAGGTTCTCATTATTAAGTTTAATATTCTTTTCTATAGTTTTTTTAATTTTGGGCAGTTTTAACTTTAAAATTATAAACTATGTAAAAATAGGCATTAAGGAAGTAGTTTATAGATCGTCTTTTATAGTTTCTGTGCCAGAAAATTTATTAAAAGATAGTTATCTTACAATCCAAAATCACAAAAAACTTTATAAGGAAAATGAAAAAATTAAGTCTGAACTAGAGATTTTAAAAGCCAAAGATTTATTAAATGAATTTATAATTTCAGAAAACCAAAGATTAAAAAATATTGTTGATGATTATTTGGTTAAATCAGACACTATAATTGCTAAAGTTTTAAGTGATAAAAGTAGTCCATACTTAAGATCAATCATCATTAACAAAGGCAGTAAACATAAAATAAACCTTGGAATGGTTGTAATAGATGGTGAATATCTTGTTGGAAAAATTGTTGAGGTTAACTATTCATCATCTAGGGTATTATTACTTTCAGATTTGAATAGTAAAATTCCAGTCATAGTAGAGCCGAACACAGTATTTTCTATACTTTCAGGGACGGGTAAAGATTATGGGAAAATTCAGTATAGCAAAAAATATGAGGATATCAAAAATGAGTCCGTTATTTACACTTCGGGAGCAGGTAGTTTATTCAAGGCTGGAATACCTATAGGAAGAATGAATATTAATAACTTGAGTGATGAAAAAAAAGTAGATTTTTTTTCAGATTTTTCTCAATTAAAATTTGTAAAAGTTGTTTCATTTAAAAAAAGTGAGAACAAATGACAGGGTTAAGAAATAAAAATTTTATTAGAATAATATTATTAAATGTACCCTTAATTTTACTTTTCGTATCTGTTTTAAATGATTATGATTTTAATTATTTAGGTTTAAAATATTTTTCATTTAATTTTTCTTACATTTTAATTTTTTACTACAGTCTAAAAAAAACTGAAAGTTTAGGATATACCTATATTTTTATTGCAGGTTTGTTTAACGATGTTGTGATAGGAACTCCAATTGGATTAAGCAGTTTAATGTATTTAATACTTTGTGGAGCAGCATCCTATCTTAGAAATATTACTTTAAGACCAAGTTTACTAAAAGATGGTATATTTTTTCTTTTAACAATTTTAATTATAAATTCATTATTGTTTTTATCTTTAAAATTTATTTTTAATTATGAGTTAAATTATTTTGAACAAATAATAAATATTACATTTACTTTTTTGTTTTATTTTTTATTTTCAAATTTATTTAATTTTTTTGAAAATTATGTAGTGAGAAATAATAATGCTGGGTGAAGATTTTGGTGTAAAAAAAGTTCAAACTATTAATAGAAGAATGTTCATTATTGGTGTTGCCAAGTTAGTTGTATTTACTGGAATAATTACTCGATTATTTTCATTACAAATTACAGAGAATAAAAAATATTTAACTCTATCTGACAAAAATAGGTTACGTGAGTGGAGATTACCTCCAATTAGAGGTGAGTTTTTAGATTATTTTGGAAATATTATTGCTGGAAATTTAAAAGTGTATCAATTGCACGTAATTCCAGAGGAAGTAGAAAACTTTAAATATTTGATGGTAAGGTTAAAAGATATTTTATCAATAACTAATAGTGATTTTAAAAAAATAATAGACCAAAAAAATAAACAAAAACCCTGGGAAACTATAATCATTTCTAAAAATTTAACATGGGAGCAGTTTACAAAAATAAATTATTACTTACACGATTTAGTAGGAGCCAAACCAGTTCTATCTGTATCACGAAACTATCCCTTTAATGAAAGTTATACACATGTTTTGGGCTATGTTAGTGAAGCAAGTGAAAAAGATATTCTAAATAATGAAATTATAAGAAGCACACATGTACCAGGACTCAAAGTAGGAAAAAATGGTTTAGAAAAAACTTTTGAAGATGAATTAATTGGTACGAATGGTATCCAAAGGTATGAAGTTAATGCCTATGGAAAAAGAATTAGCCAACTTGATTATACCGATGGATTAAATGGCAAAACAATTAAACTCACTGTAGATACAGAAATTCAAAAGTTTTGTAATGAGCTTTTAAAAGGTGTAGCTGGCTCAATAAGTGTAATGGATATCTATACGGGTGAAATAGTTGCTATGCAATCTTCACCGTCATTTGACCCTAATTTATTTCTTTTTGGAATTAATCAAGATGATTGGCAGTTAATTAGAAATAATCCATTAAAACCATTAGTTAATAAAACTTTATCTGGTTTGTATTCACCAGGCTCAACATTCAAACCAATGGTAGCTTTATCAGCACTAGAAAATAAAATTATTGATGAAAATTTCAAAGTTAACTGTACAGGAAAAATTGAAATGTATGGTCAAACTTATCATTGTTGGAAAAAAAAAGGACATGGCATTGTAGATTTAAAGAGCGCAATGAAACAGTCTTGTGATACATATTTTTATGAGATTGCGAGAAAACTTGGTGTGGATCGATTAAAAGAAACATCTATAAAATTTGGCCTTGGTGAAAAAGTTTTAAATGAAACATTTAGTATTGAGAAAAAAGGGTTAATTCCTGACACTAAATGGAAAAAAAATAATTTAGGAAAAGGTTGGGTTATAGGTGAAACATTAATCACAGGTATTGGACAGGGCTATACTCAAACAACACCTCTACAATTATGCCAAATGACAGCTCAGCTTGCAAATGGAGGATTTAAGATTTATCCAAAAATAATAGTAGATGAGGATAGTAAAACTGCAGAAGAAATTAGATTCATAATGAATAAAAACAAAAAACAATTAAATAAAAAAGACAGTGGATTAAAAAATACAACAGAAGAACTTTTAGAGTTTTTAGATAAAAAAGAACATGAAACTTTATTTAAAAGTTCTAAAAATATAAACTTAGTTCGTGAAGCGATGTTTGCATCTACAAATGAGGTCAGAGGGACTTCTTATAATTCACGTATCGAAGATCCCAAATACCAATTTGCTGGAAAGACAGGAACATCACAGGTTAAAAGAATAACTGAAGCTGCAAGAGAACTAGATTTAAGTACTTCTGAAATTCCATATAATGAGAGGGATCACGCTTTATACATAGCTTTTGGTCCATATAAGAATCCAAGATACGCATTAAGTATTGTTATAGAGCATGGTGGATCAGGAAGCTCGACCGCTGCACCGATTGCAAAAAAACTATTTAAATTAATTGTAGATAGACATGAGCTAAGAGAGAAACAAACTAAACAAAATGATTTAAAAATATAAATGCAATACAACTCATTTAGTACACAAACCACTTTTTTTCAAAAATTAAGAAATTTTGATTACATTTTGTTAATTTGTATTTTATTGCTTGGGTTAATTAGTGCTTTGTCCATGTACTCAACAGATGGGGGGCAAATCTTATTTCATAGTAAAAGTCATATTTCAAAATTTTTAATTTTTTTCACAATGATGATTTTTATGTCATTTTTTAATATTAAATTTTGGCATTACTTTGCTTACTTTTTTTATATTGTAGTTTTATTTTTTCTAGTCTGGGCTTCTTTATATGGCATTAAAGCTTCAGGATCACAAAGATGGATCAATTTATATTTTATCAATTTACAGCCATCTGAATTAATGAAAATTGCAATAATAGTATGCCTTGCTAAATATTATCACCGTATACAATTGAATAAAGTTAATAGTTTTCAAGTTATGTTTGTTGCTTTGGTAATTTTAATTTTACCAATCATGCTTGTTATTACTCAACCTGATTTGGGAACTTCAATTTTAATTGCTTTAAGTGGATTAGTTGTCATATGGCTTGCAGGAATTAATATTAAATATTTTGTTTATTCATTTATAACTTTATTAATTTCAATGCCTTTTGCCATTGCTTTTTTACAACCTTATCAAAAGCTTAGAATTTTGACTTTTCTTAATCCAGATAGGGATCCTCTAGGTGCAGGTTACCAAATTATTCAATCTAAAATAGCAGTTGGATCTGGAGGTTTAATTGGTAAAGGTTTTTTAAAAGGAACTCAAAGTTATTTAGAATTTTTACCAGAAAAACATACAGATTTCATTTTCACTTTATTTGCTGAGGAGCATGGTTTTTTAGGTTCTCTAGTTTTATTGTTAATTTATATAATCATTATTTATAGAGTATTAAGAATTGGTGCAATCTCGAGGAGTTATTTCGCTAAACTTTTTTGCTACGGCTATGGGTCTGCAATATTTTTTTATGTAACAGTAAATATGTCAATGGTTTTAGGTTTACTTCCTATCGTTGGGTCTCCTTTGCCAATTATGTCATATGGAGGGTCTTCAATGCTTGCAACCATGATTGGATTTGCAATTGTCATGAGTGCTAAAATTAATCATAAACAGCTAATAGCGTAAGTATTTTAATGTTTTACTTGTCGAATTTGTCGCGAGAATATTTAATTTTAAGAATTATATAAAGTGTCATGGAAAAAAATTTAAAAATTGGAATTGTTGGTGCTGGTATACAAGGTATTTCGAATGCTTTATTTTTACAAAAAAAAGGTTTTAGTGTAACAATTTTTGATAGAGATGAACCAGGAAGTCCTGCTGCATCCTACGGTAATGCAGGTCACTTTTCTCCATATGCATCTGTTCCTATAAATAGACCTGATGTATTAACTGATGTCCCTGCAATGCTTTTAAGTTCTACAGGTCCACTTGCTTTAAAATGGAACTATGTTCCAAAAATGATGCCTTGGTTTTTACAATTTATAAGAAACTGTACTACAAAAAGAATGATGCATACCGCTAAAAATATGCATCAAATTTTAGATTTAGCATTACCTGCTTATGATGAATTATTTGATGAAGTAGAGCTTGGAGGATTGGTTGAAAAAAAAGGTATTTTATATATTTGGAACGATCAAAGTTTAAAAAGCAGAGAACTAGAGATTAAAGTTAGAAATGAACTGGGGGTTGATCAACAAGTAATTACTCCAAAAGAAATTCATGACTTAGAACCGAATATAAAACCTATCTATCATGGAGGTGTTTATTATCAATATGGTAGACATGCGAGAAACCCTAAGAAAATTCTTTTAAAACTCTATGATCTGTTTTTGAAAAAAGGTGGCAAGTTTTTAAAAATGAATATCAAAGACATAAATTTTAATGATGAAAAGCCAGTTATAAAAGCTGAAATGCAAAGCTTTTTATTTGATAAAATTGTTATTGCCTGTGGTTCATTTTCAAAAAAATTAACAGATAATTTAGATGAAAAAATACCTCTAGATACTGAAAGAGGGTATCATGTGCATTTTAAAAATTGCGATCATCTTTTAAGTAGACCGGTAATTTTCCAAAATAGAGGATTTGGTATTACACCCATGGAACAGGGACTTAGAGTTGTAGGTACAGTTGAATTTGGTGGATTAGACAACCCATTATCAAAATCAAGAGTTAAAAATTTAATTAATAATGCAAAATACATGATGGGTGATTTACCCGAACATGAAGATGAGTGGCTTGGTTTTAGACCTACATTACCAGACTACTTGCCTGTAATAGGACCTTCAAAAAAATATAAAAATGTTTTTTATTGCTTTGGTCATCATCATTTAGGATGGACATTAGGACCTATTTCAGGGAAAATAATCTCTGGAATGATTGCTGAAGAAAATACAAACTTAGATTTAAAGCCATATAGCTCTCTTAGGTTTAGCTAAGTGATAAATAAAAATAATGTTGCTTATATTTTTTTATTTTTAGCAGCTTTATTTTGGTCAGGAAATTTTTTAGTTGGAAAATTTGCTAGTCAATATCAAGTACCTCCATTTTCATTAAATTTTTATAGATGGCTTTTTGCTTGGTTGATCTTAGCTCCATTTACAATTCAAGAACTATTTAACAAAAGAAGTTATATTTTAGAAAATTATAAATATTATACAATTCTTGGAATAACGAGCGTCACCATCTTTAATTCAATTGTCTATTATTCTTTAAACTTTACGCAAGTAATCAGTGGAGTGTTGATGATATCAACAATACCAGTGATGATCATTTTCATTTCTTCAATTTTAAAAATTGAAAAAACTAATACTTTTCAAATAATGGGCGTTACATGTTCTTTTATTGGAGTTGTTTTAATTATAACCAAAGCAAATCTTGGAATATTAATGAATTTAGACTTTAACAAGGGTGATATCACGATGGTTTTTGGAATGCTTTCTTGGGCTACTTATTCAGCTCTTTTAAAGAAAAAAAAACACGAACTATCTCAACTAGGTTTACTAGAAGTAGTAATTTCATTTGGCTTTATTTTTTTAATACCAATTTACTTTATAGAGTATCAAATGGGCTTTAGAATTGTTTTAAATCAAAACTTTTACATGATTTTATTTTATGTAGTTCTATTTCCAGGTCTTGCTTCTTTTATTTTTTGGATAAAGGGAGTTGCTTTAATTGGTGCTAACAGAGCAGGTGTTTTTTTACATATGATGCCTATTTTAAGTGCAATTATGGCAATGATTATTTTTAATGAAAAATTTATGTTTTATCATATGTTGGGCGCAATATTTATTTTAACAGGAATTCTTTTATCAAACAGAAAGATTAAAAATGCTTAAAGTTGCTATCTTAGATGATTACCAAAACGTGTCTCACGAATTTGTTGATTTAAAAAAATTATCTGGCAAATATGAATTTAAAATATTCAGTGAACCCTTTGAAGATGAAGCAGATGCCATAGAGCAATTATCAGACTTTGAAGCATTATTGATAATGAGAGAGCGAACTCCTATTACTAAAAATTTAATCGATAATTTAAACGACCTTAAATATATCATCACAAGTGGTTCAAGAAATAAAGCAATAGACTTAGCTGCTGCTAAAAAGAGAAAAGTTACTGTGTGTGGAACAGACATTGATTTTGCAGGCACAACAGAATTAACCTGGGGTTTAATCTTAGGGTTAGCTAGAAATTTTAAAGAAGAAATTGACAATATGTACCAAGGTTACTGGCAAACCACTATTGGGTTTGAGCTTAAAGGAAAGATTTTGGGGTTAGTTGGACTTGGAAGAGTTGGTTCACAAGTTGCTAAAATTGCTAAAGCTTTTGGCATGGAAGTTATGGCTTGGAGTGAAAATTTAAACTTGGATACTTGTAAAGAACTTGGTGTTCTTCCATGTAGTAAAGAAGATTTATTTCAAAATTCTGATTTTTTATCAATCCATGTTCAAGGTGGAGAAAGATATAAAGAGTTAATAAAACTAAAAGAGTTAGATTCAATGAAAAAAACTGCTTTTTTAATTAATACATCTAGAGGATCAATTATTAATGAAGATGATTTAATTATAGCATTATCAACCAATGTTATTGCTGGAGCAGGACTTGATGTTTATGAAAAAGAACCTCTGCCAGAAGGTAACAAACTAAGATTTTTACCAAATGCATTATTAATGCCACATGTTGGCTATGTAACAGCAGAAAATTATAGTATATTTTATACACAGATGATTGAAGGATTAGAGGCATGTGTTGCAGGTAAACCCTTAAGAATATTAGAATAAACCATGACAAAAAAAATTAACAAAGACCTTACAGCTGAACAAAAATTAGTTCTATTTGAAGATGGTACAGAAGCGCCTGGTACAAGTGAATTAAATCACGAGAAGAGAGAAGGAAGCTATCATTGTGCTAATTGTGGTGAAAAATTATTTGACTCAAATGCCAAATATGAAAGTGGTTCAGGTTGGCCTTCATTTTATCAACCGTTACCGGATGCATTTGAAACTAAAACAGATACTCTATTAGGTTATGAGCGGGTAGAATATCATTGTAAAAAATGTGGTGGACATCATGGTCATATCTTTGAAGATGGACCTAAACCAACTGGTAAAAGATATTGTAATAATGGTGTTTGTCTGACTTTTAAACCTAAAAACTAGTTTATTTTAAAAGTTCTAGTAATTTATTTTCTTTTTCAAGAGCTCTAACATCATCGTAACCACCAATATGATTATCATCAAAAAAGATTTGTGGAATAGTTCTTTTTCCATTAGCTTTAGTAATCATTTCATCCATTGCTCCATCTACTGTTGCAATATTAATTTCTTTATATTCAACGTTGTTTCTAGCTAATAATCTTTTTGCTGCATCACAAAAATTACAAAGTGGACCTGTATAAATAGTTACATTTTTCATATCTTATAAATAATCATTCTTTTTAATTTTACTAGTAATTTCTTTTCTAGAGTATTCAAATTTTTTTCTATGTTTAATACTTTTTTGATTAACTCTTTTTCTCCACAATCTAAAAGAAACAGGCTTTATAGAACGCCTCATAATCTTGATTACTTCACCTTCTGTCTTTCCAGTTTTTTGCTCTATTTCTTCAAAGGTAATCCGGTCAGCCCAAGCAGCCCAGATGATCCATTCAGGATCTGATACATGAGGCTCTGGATTTTTAACCCTAGTTATAGGGGTGTGACCTTTTTTTTTCATAAATACCTTATATTTGAAAAAAATGGTTAATGCATTTTATTTCAGCTCATGATATTATCATTTCTAAGATAGTCCTATTTAGCCATCTTTAGCTCCCGGTTTTATTTAGGACTATCCAAACAACAAAATGCTTCCCTTAAATTATTTTCTTTTTTTACAGATTATTTTATTTTTATTTATCACTCCTGGCACACCTAGAATTGTAATCATTTCGTATTCCATGAATTATGGTGTTCAAAAATGTATCTGGACAGCTCTTGGAGATGTTACAGCAAATATTATTCAAGCCACTTTAGTAATTTTTGTTTTAGGATCTTTTTTTGTCGATAATCCAAACTTTCTAAATACTTTTAAGTGGATTGGTATAGCTTACTTACTTTATCTTGCTTATGATATTTATAATTCAAGACCAAAAGATATAAATTCAAATAATATTTCGTCAAAAAGCTTTTTTTCTTTTTTTAAAGATGGTTTTTTAGTTGCAGGAACAAGTCCAAAAGCTTGGATGTTTTTTCCTTTAATATTCCCACAGTTTATAGATTTTAATTCAAATTATATTGTCCAATTTATAATTTTAATTACAACATATGCAGTTTTAGATTTTTTATCTTTAATTGCTTATGCTGTTCTTGCTAGAAAATTAATTGTTTGGATAAAAGCAAACCCAAAAGTTATTAATACAATTTCAGCGTGTGTATTGATATTAATCGCTTTAATCATAGCATTTATTCAAAACTATTAGGTCACACTTTTGTCTTAAGGACTTGCGTGTAATTACATTTAAGGGTTAAATATTTATTTAAATTTAAAAACTAATAGAGGGAAATAAAAATGAAAATCAGAAATATAATTATTACTTTAGTTTCTGCAATTGCTCTTTTAATTTCAACTTCAACAATATCTTTCGCGAAGGTTGTTGGGGATAAAATTATTTTAGGTGCAGCTATTTCATTGACTGGAAAATACTCATCAAATGGTGTTCATACTCAAAACGGCTATAACTTAGCAGTTGACAGAATAAATGACATGGGTGGTATTAAGGTTGGTGGAAAAACTTACAAGTTTGAAATCATTTATTACGATGACGAGTCAAACTCTGGAAGGGCAGCACAACTTGCAGAAAGATTAATCCAACAAGATGGTGTTCAATACATGCTTGGACCTTATAGTTCAGGTTTGACTAAAGCTATGGCTCCTGTAACTGAAAAATATGGTATTCCTATGGTTGAAGCAAACGGCGCGTCTAGATCGTTATTCACTAAGGGTTATAAATATTTATTTGCAGTACTAGCTCCTGCGAACTTATATCTTGATGTAGCAATTGATCTTGCAGTTGAAAAAAACGGTGGAAAACCAGTTAAGATTGCAATGGCATTTGAACAAGATGCTTTCTCTCAAGATGTGAGATTAGGTATTCTTGATGCTGCTAAAAGAACAGGTTCTAAAATCATCATTGATGATAAGTTACCGAAAGAACTTAATGATATGGCTGCTACTTTATCTAAAGTAAAAGCTGTAAAACCAGATGTTCTTGTAGTTTCAGGTCACACAAAAGGAGCTTTAACAGCTGTTAGACAAATTTCAGAAATGAAAGTTGATGTTCCTATGTTAGCAATGACTCACTGTGATGCTGCTAAATTATCTAAGATGCATGGTAAAGCTTCTGAGTATGCACTTTGTGCTTCTCAATGGCACAAATCTCTATCTTACAAAGATAACTTCTTTAAAGATGGTTTGACTTATGATGCAGACTTTACTAAAGCATTTGGTTATGCACCGCCATACCAAGCTGCAGAGTCGTCAGCTGCTTTATTAGTATTTAAAGATGCATTCGAAAGAGCACAATCATTTGACACTAAAAAAGTTAGAGACGCATTAGCTGCAACTGATATGCAAACTTTTTATGGGAACATAAAATTTGCAGAAGGTGGGCAGAACGTATCAAAACCAATGGTACTTTTCCAAGTATCATGTAACGATGATGGTAGTAAGTGTGAAAACAAAGTTGTTGCTCCTACAAAATGGGCATCAGCTGAGTTGGTACACCCAATTCCATCTTGGTCAAAAAGATAATACCTAATATGTAAAATGCTCCCTAGAAATAGGGGGCATTTTTTTATAAACATTTAAATAATTTATGGATTTTCTAATTTTTCAAGCACCAATACTAATGGTCCAAGCCTCAATGGATGGAATACTTCTAGGTATTTTATTTGCATTAATTGCTTATGGAATGGCTCTGCAGTGGGGAGTAATGAATATAATAAACATTGCTCAAGGAGAATTAGTAATTATGGGTGGTTACATTGCTTACTTTATGTATCTCTCAGGAATTCATCCAGCCTTTGGTATAATTGTATCTCCAATTGTAATGTATTGTGTTGGATGGGGAATGTACAAGCTGGTTATTAATAAAGTGGTAGATAAAGATTTATTTACATCAATTCTTGCAACTTTTGGAATTAGTATTTTAGCACAACAGTTAATGAATTTTGCATTTGGTGCAGACGTAGTTGTTGCTCAATCAGATTTTGGAACAACAATGTTATTTAACGATATGGTTACAATTCCTAATGCTAAGTTATTTTCAGGAGCTGTTTGTGTCATATCTGCATTTATTTTGGTGATTTATATGAGAAAATCAAAATTAGGTAGAGCAATTAGAGCAACCGCACAAAATGCAAGAGCTGCTAAAATTTTAGGTGTAGATACAGAAAAAGTTTATGCTGCAACATTTGGAATAAATGCAGCACTATGTGGAATAGCAGGAGCTTGTGTTGCGATCACATTTACACTTCATCCATACACAGGATTGCCTTACACGGTAAGATCATTCATGATTGTAATCATTGCTGGACTTGGAAATTTACCAGCTGTTGCAATATCTGGTATGGGTCTTGGTATATTTGAAGAATGGGCAGATTATCTGCTTGGAACAGAATTTAGAATAGCAGCTGTATTCTCGTTACTCGTATTAATTCTTGTTTACAGAAGATTTAAATTATCAAGAAAAAGAGAATATCTAAAATAATGAATAAAAATACTCTTTTATACGCGGGTCTAATAATTTTTGGCTTAGCTGGTGCGTTTATATTTCCTGCTTACAAACTTCAGATGTCGTTTCTTTATATTTTAATCGTTCTTGCGATGACTTGGGACGTTCAAGGTGGGCAAATGGGATACAATACATTTGGAAATATTTTATTTTTTGGAGTTGGAATGTATGTTGCTTCAAGTACACAAATAGCAATGTTTTTTTCATTAGCTGAGTGGACGGATGCTGGTGGAGAAAAAACTTTTGTTCATACAGTTCCACAATTTTTTCAAGGGTTTGGAGTTGGAATATTGTTAGCAGGAATTATTCCAACAATAATTGCAGGAGTAATTGGTTATGGAATTTTAGGTTTAAGAGGGCATTACTTTGCAATTTGTACTTTAGCTTTAGGAATTGCTGCTGGCGAAATTGCAGGTGGAATTGAAATTATTGGAGCAGGACAAGGTATGACGGTTCCTGTTTGGCCAAAAGATTTAGGATCTAACGCATCATCATCACAGTTTATGTACTATTTAAGTTTTGGTTTAGCAGTTATAACTTTTATTACTTTAAAGTGGGCCTACAGTACAAGATTTGGATTAGTTTTAAATGCAATAAGAGATAACGAAGATAAAGCTGAAGCAATGGGCATTCACACTATGAGGTATAAAATTATAGGTTGGATGGTATCAGCGTTCTTTGTTGGAATTGCAGGAGGACTAATGGGTCATATTAATGGTTACATTGAACCTAATGAAATTGCATTTGCTGGACCTACATTTGGAGTGTTTATGGTGTTAATGGCAATTCTTGGTGGTAAAGGAACTTTATGGGGACCACTAGTTGGTGCTGTTTTATTTCATTTATTTAAAGAAGGATTTTGGACTTACTTTTTAGGATGGCAGTATGTAGCTCTTGGAGTTTTAATTATTGTAATCGTTGTTTATTTTCCTGAAGGTTTAATGGGATGGTTAAGAGAGAAATATCCTGAAAGATTTGGAGAAGTAATTGATGAAGCTGACCGAAAAGCACAGGTAGAATTAAAATAATGGCTATATTAGATATATCAAATGTAAGTAAATCTTTTGGCGGTGTTAAAGCCAACGTAGATATCTCTATGTCAGTTGAGCAAGGTTCAATAGTTGGATTAATTGGGCCAAATGGTTCTGGAAAAACTACTTTATTTAACTCAATAGTTGGAACTTATCCAATTGATGGGGGTTCAATTAAATTTAACAACAGAGAAGTCTCTGAGTTACCAGTACCTGTTATTGCTAAACTTGGATTACTTAGAACTTTTCAACAAACCCGAATTTATGGAAAATTAAACTGTATTCAAAATATGCTAATCAGCCACAAACCTGAAAATGATGGAATTTTAACAGTTTTCCAAAAAATACCTTCAGGTTTAACTGATAAAGCAGAAACATTATTAAAGTTTGTAGGACTTCATCAAAAAAGAAAACTTAGAGCAGGAGATCTTTCTTTTGGTCAGCAAAAATTATTAGAACTAGCAATGGCATTAATGAATGAGCCCAAAATGCTCTTGTTAGATGAGCCAACAGCTGGAATTAATCCAACATTAATTAATGGAATTATTGATCGTTTAATTAGTGTTAATAAAGATTATGGGATTACCCTGTTAGTTATAGAGCATAATATGAAAGTAGTTATGAATTTAGCACAAAGAGTTTTTTGTTTAGCACATGGTCAAATGTTGGCAAACGGAACTCCAGATGAAATTAAAAATGATAAGCGTGTGCTAGACGCTTACTTGGGAGCACAATAATGTCAAATCAATATGATGTATTAGGAAAAGCACCAGGACCTGAAGAATTAAAAAAACTATCTCCAGACAATAACCATGTAACGATTAAAAATTTATCTGCTGGTTATGGTAAGATGGAAATTCTACATGATTTTGATTTGTGTGTAAGTAAAGCTCAATCTCTATGTTTAATTGGTCCAAATGGTGCTGGAAAATCTACAATTCTTCACTCTATTTATGGATTTACAAATATCTTTTCAGGGCAAATAGAAATTGATGGTAAAGAAATTACGCATCTAACCCCAGCAGAAAAACTTAAGTCGTGTGGAATAGCATATATCTTACAAGATAATTCAGTCTTTCCAGATATGACGGTTGAAGAAAATTTACTAATGGGTGGTTATACTAAAGAAAACACAGACGAATCTTATCAAGAAGCTGAAAGAATTTTTGAAAAATATGAAAGATTAAGAAACAGAAGAAACCAACCAGCAAAAGTTTTATCTGGTGGTGAAAGAAGACTATTAGAAATTTCTAGAGCACTAGTTATGAAACCTTCTGTATTACTTGTTGATGAACCTTCAATTGGTTTAGAACCGAGATATATAGATATGGTTTTTGAAATATTAAGAGACCTTCAACAAACAGAAAAGAAAACTATTATCCTAGTGGAACAAAATGCTAAAAAAGGATTAGAGTTTGCTGATATAGGTTATGTTTTAGTATCAGGACAAACTGCTATTGCTGGCAAAGGGGACGATTTATTAAAAAATCCTGACGTTGGTAGATTATTCCTTGGTGGTTAATGATTAATAAAGAATTTTTCTTTAAAGGTTTCAAATCTATTTTAGCTCCAGATAGCCCAGCCCTTGCACTTGGATGCTGTTTTATAGCAATTGGGGCACTTCTTAAAAATTTAGGATTTAATATTCAAGAAAGTATTTTTTCAACGATGCTTACTTATGCTTTGCCTGGATCATTAGTTATGGCAGAGTCGTTATTAGTTGGAGCTTCATTATTAAATATTTTTTTAGCTGTTTGGTTTGTTAATGCTCGTCTTTATCCAATGGCTGTTTCTTTATTTCCATTAATGATGCACAAAAGCCAACCAAAATGGAAATATTACTTTTCATGTCATTTTATAGCAGTATCTGCATGGCTAATTATGAAAAGTAATTACAAAAGTATTGAAAAAAAACATAGAATTGATTTTTGGATTGGAATTGGTTGTGCTACGTGGACTACAGCAGTAATAGGAACTTTTATAGGATTTTATGCATCTGATTATTTGGATAAGAATATGATGATGGGCTTAGCAATTTTAAACCCAATTTATTTTTTATGCATGATGGTTGGGGCAATGAAAACTATTCAAATTACAGTTGCAGTAATTTTAGGTCTGATATTAGGACCAATTTTTTATTTTCTATCTCCCGAGTGGTCAATTTTATTGGGAGGACTTGTTGGTGGAACAATTGCTTATTTTATAGGAGAGCTAAATGTCAACTAGTGTATTTCTTGCAATCTTAGTCACGTCCCTTGCAACTTTCTCTTCAAGGTTTTTAGGTGCAATTTCTTCACAAGGAATAAAAGAAACTTCAAAATTATTTAAATGGTTTAATTGTCTTGCTTATTCAACTCTAGCCGCATTAATAGCAAGAACAATTATTTTTCCAGTAGGCGTTTTGTCTGATGCTAGTTATTTAAGTAGAGTTGCTGTAGTTTTATTTTGTTTATTCATATTTTTTATTTCAAAAAAAAATTTTGTTTATCCAACTGTTATTTCTGCTATTATGATGGCACTACTGGGTAATTATCTCTAATGGAAAATATCTCTGGAATATCAATAACCGAACATCAAAATTCAAAAAGAATAATTGATATTAGAATTGAAGATGAAATTTTAGATAAATTAATATTTCCATTCAATAAGTTTGATATTACTGCTTTAGAGTACAAACCATTTACTCGATTTACTATTGCTAAAAGTTTAGATGATTTAACTTCTAATAAATTAAGTAAACTACTTAATTCAATAATAAGAGATAGAGAAACAGGTTGTTTTATAATTGGACCAAAAAATGTAAGTGCAAAAATTAATGATATCTTTTTAGTAAAGCTATCAACGGCAATTGCCTATTTAATTGGCAATCCAAACTATGATGCCATGGCTGGAAAATATTATGCAAGATTTTTTGTAAAGCATGAAGATAAAAGTGACTCGTACTTAAGAAAAGCTTACACAAATATGGATCTCCATACAGATGGGACATATGTTAAAGAGATCACAGATTGGCTTTTGATGACTAAAATTGAAGAACAAAATGTCCAAGGAGGAGAAACAGCAATGTTGCATCTTGATGACTGGGAACATTGCGAGGATTTATTTAATGACCCCATTGGACAACAAAACTTTGTATGGGGATCTCCTAAAAGTAAAAATATAGAATATAAAGTTGAACATCCAGTTTTCACAACAGATGATAACGGTAAGCCAAATATTTCTTATATTGATCAATTTCCTGAACCAAAAAATATGGATCAAGGAATTTTTTTACAAAAATTATCAGACGCTTTAGAGGAGAGTAAGAATAAGGTAATCACTAAATTAGCACCGGGATCAACCATTGTGGCTAATAATTATTTTTGGCTACATGGAAGAAAACCTTTTAAGGAAAACAAAGAACTAAGTAGAGAGTTATTAAGAATCAGGGGCTCTTTTTTCAGTTAAAATTGAAAATTGCATGTAATTTGTTCAATTAATGATTGAATATTAACTTTATCTATTCAAATTAATTTTATTTATTAATAAGGCTTAATTTATAAGAGTTTTTTGTTGTAAAAATACAACATAATATTAATTTTTTTTTTATTTATAAAAAAAATTCCTAATTAAATAGAATTATTGTATATGTACAGTCTTATTAGCTAATATTAAAATTAAAAGAAGGAAATAAAATGAAAAAATTTACGATTATTGCAACAAGCATTATGCTTTTAGCATTTGCAAATGTTAATGCAGTTGAAAAAAGAATTGGACTAGCAGCTGGTCTTACAAATGTTGAGGGTGATGGTACTGAAACATTGAAAGACTCAGGCAAAAAAGCCTCAAAAACTGTTGATGATACTACTGTTATCCCATCAATCTTTTTGGAATTAGCAGGAGACAATGGATTTGGATTGGGTATAGAGCATGTTCCTGGGTCAGCAGATATTGGAACTGGATCAAGATCAGATGATGATGCGGAAACAAGTGGTGGTAACAAAGCATCAGCTGAAATTGATGGTCTTACTTCTTTGTATGCGATTAAAACATTTGATAATGGATTATTCTTAAAAGCAGGAATAACTCAAACTGATGTTGTAACAAAAGAAACGTTAAATACTGGATCAACTTACGGAAATAAATCAGTAGACGGCAAACTTATTGGAGTTGGTATTCACAAGGTTCGTGATACTGGAGTTTTCTTTAGAGCATCTGCAGAGTACACAGCTTATGACACAATTACATTGACTTCAGGCGTTGCTGATGCAGTTACTGGAACAACAAACAAAGTTGATGCTGATGTAGACACAATGGCGTTAAAAATTTCTATTGGTAAAGCATTTTAATTATTTACGAATAAAAAATAAAATTATAAAGCCCCATTAATGGGGCTTTTTTTTTGCACGTTATATAAAAAATTACTGCTATATTTACAAAATGAAATTAGGTTTTATTGGAAGTGGAAAAATAGCATCATCAGTAATTAATGGTATTTGTAGTTCAAAAATATCATTCACTAAAATTCATATATCTGCTCGAAATAAAAAAATAGCAAATCAGCTTCAGAAAAAATTCAAAAAAGTAGTAATTACAAAAGATAATCAAAAAATAGTGGACAATTGTGATTGGGTTTTTTTATCCATTACTCCAACAGTAGGAGAGAGAATTATTAAAGATCTTAATTTTAGACCTACTCAAACAATCATTAGTTTTATATCAACAATCACTTTATCAGAATTAAAAAAAGCAATTAAAGTAAAAGCAAAAATAGTTAGAGCCATACCATTACCGCCCATATCTTTAAAAAAAGGACCTGTTCCCATTTGTCCACCCAATAAAAAAGTAAAAAATTTTTTCAATAAAATTGGCACAACAATTGAAATTAAAAATGAAAAATCTTCAATAAATTTTTGGTCAACTTCTGGAATGATGGCACCCTTTTATGAATTACTAAGAGTAATGACAGACTGGTTAGTGAAAAGAGGAGTTAAACGAGATAATGCTCAAAAATATATAACATCTTTATTTTTAGCATTATCAGAAGATGCGGTTGCAAACTCTAAAAAAGATTTAAAATATTTAGTGAAAGAATCTCAAACACCAAAAGGATTGAATGAGCAAGGAGTTAAAGAGTTAACAAAAGCAGGTTTTTACAAATCTTTAGAAAAGACACTCAACAGTATACACAAAAGATTAAATAAATAAATTTCATGGATCAAGAACAGAATATTTTACAAATTGAAAATCTATCTAAATATTTTGGAGGGTTGGCAGCAGTTTCAGATTGTTCTTTAAAGATTAAAAAAGGATCTATTACAGGTATCATAGGACCTAACGGCTCGGGTAAAACTACCTTATTTAATTTAATTGCTGGCAATTTAAAATCTTCACAAGGAAAAGTATTATTTAATAATGAAGACGTGACCGATGTCCCTTCATATGAATTATTTTCTAAAGGAATTTTAAGAACTTTTCAAATAGCACATGAGTTCACAAATCTTTCAGTGCTTGAAAATTTAATGATGGTTCCTGCGAATCAGTCAGGTGAAAATTTAATGACAGCCTTACTGAAACCAAGTTTAGTTAGAACTGAAGAACTTAAAGTTAAACAAAAAGCTCAAGACGTAGTTGATTTTTTAAATCTGACGCATTTATCAAATGAATTAGCTGGTAACTTATCAGGTGGCCAAAAAAAATTATTAGAACTTGGAAGAACCATGATGGTTGATGCAAAACTAGTATTGCTTGATGAAGTAGGAGCTGGGGTTAATAGAACACTCCTTAAAGATCTAGGGACTGCAATTCTTAAGCTAAATAAGGAAGAAGGTTATACATTCTGTATGATTGAGCATGATATGGAATTTATAAGTAGATTATGTAACCCTGTTATTGTTATGGCAGAAGGTTCAGTTTTATTTGAAGGAACTGCTGAAGAAGCCAAGAAAGATGAAAAAGTTATAGAAAGCTATTTAGGTAGAGGATCAAAATTAAAGGATGAGAACTAATGGCTTTTTTTGAAGGTTTAAAAATGACGGGTGGCTATGGTACTGGACCCGATATCATCAACTCTTGTTCAGTTAATGTAAACAAAGGTGAAATAGTTTCAATTCTTGGACCTAATGGAGCTGGCAAATCAACGGCTATGAAAGCAATGCTAGGACTTTTAAATCTAAAATCAGGCTCAGTTATAATTGATGGTAAAGATATTTCAAAACTTTCACCACAAGATAGGGTGAGAGAAGGTATTTCATTTGTACCACAAACAAAAAATGTATTTTCTGGAATGAGCGTTGAAGAAAATTTAGAGATGGGTGCTTATTTAAGAGATGACAATTATCAAAATATTATAGAAGAAATTTATGAACTATTTCCAATACTTAAAGAAAAAAGAAATCAATTAGTTGGTGAATTATCTGGAGGTCAAAGACAACAAGTAGCTCTTGGAAGGGCATTAATGATAAAACCATCTGTGTTAATGTTAGATGAGCCTACTGCTGGAGTTTCTCCAATAGTAATGGATGAATTATTTGATCATATCATCAAAGTGAAAAGAACTAATGTGGCAATTTTAATGGTTGAGCAAAATGCTAAACAAGCTCTTAATATTTCTGATCGAGGATATGTGTTAGTTACAGGTGAAAATAAATATTCAGGAACAGGTCAAGAATTATTAAATGACCCAAGAGTAAGAAGTTCTTTTTTAGGTGGATAGTATGGAATTTTTAAACGCAATTATATTATTATTAAATTATATTTTTATGCCAGCACTTACGTATGGCTCTCAGTTAGCACTAGGTGCAATATTTGTAACTTTAATTTATGGAATTTTAAGGTTTGCTAATTTTGCAACTGGAGACATGATGGCTTTTGGTACGATGGTCACCATATTATTCACTTGGTATTTTCAATCACTTGGAATTTCATTAGGAGTTTTACCAACAGCATTACTTGCCATCCCTTTTGCAATTGTTTTAACAATTGGATACATGCTCTTAGTTGATAAATTTGTTTTTAGATATTATAGAGTAAGTAAAAGTCCTCCTGTTCAACTTGCAATGGTTAGTATTGGTGTGATGTTTGTAACTCAAGCTGTGGTTAGAATAATAATTGGTCCATCAGATCAGAGATTTTTTGATGGGGAAAAATTTATTATAAAAGCAGGTGAGTTTAAAGAAATGACAGGACTTAATGAAGGTTTAGCAATTAAATCTAGTCAGGTATTAACTATATTTGTGACAATTGTATTGGTTTCTATTTTATTTTGGTTTTTAAACAAAACTAAAACAGGAAAAAGCATGCGTGCTTATTCTGATAATGAGGATTTAGCTTTATTGTCAGGAATTGATCCTAAAAGAGTAGTTATGATTACTTGGATCATTGCAGGTATTTTAGCGACAATTGGAGGGGCTTTATATGGATTAGACAAAAGTTTTAAGCCATTTACCTACTTTAATAACATGCTGCCAATTTTTGCTGCAGCAATTGTTGGAGGTATTGGAAACCCGTTTGGAGCATTTTTAGGAGGATATGTCATAGCATTTTCTGAAATATTCCTAACTTATGCTTATAAAAAATTCTTTATGTATATTTTGCCAGCAAGCATGGAGCCAGAAACCTTAGTTCAGTTATTATCAACAGATTATAAATTTGCTGTCTCATTTTCTATACTGGTGATTGTCTTACTTTATAGACCTAATGGAATATTCAAAGGTAAGGTACTGTGAGAAAGCACTTAAATGTAATTATAGCTTACGCAATTATGTTGGGGCTTATTATTTTAGTTGGAATATTTCAATCTTGGAATGTAGCTCTATCAATTTTTAACATGTGTTTAATTTCTGCAGTAATGACAATGGGTGCAAATATTCAATGGGGGTATGCAGGGTTAATCAATTTTGGTCTAATGGGTTATGCAGCATTAGGTGGATTAGCTGCAGTTTTAATTTCTGTTGAGCCTGTACAAGAAGCATGGGTTGCGGGAGGTTTTAGTATTCTAATGTCTTTATGGTTAATAGTTGCAATGGTCCTTGCAATACGTTTTGTATTAAAAAATTTTGAAAAATCTAAAATTAGAACTTATGGTATTGCTACAATTATTATTGCTGGAATTATTATTATAAGAGTTACATCAGAGACAAGTATTGAGGCTATTGAAAATGTTAATCCTGCAACAACAGGGTTTCTTGGTGGATTAGGATTGCCAATTATGTTTTCTTGGATCGTAGGTGCATTTTTTGCGGCAGGTCTAGCATTTATAGTTGGTAAAGTTGCGTTAGGTTTACGTGCAGACTATTTAGCTATTGCCACACTATTAATATCAGAAATAGTTATAGCCATAATCAAGCATGAAGATTGGTTAACAAGAGGTGTTAAAAATGTAATTGGACTGGATCGACCAGTACCTTATGAAATTGAGCTCCAAACTAAAGAATGGTTTATAAATTTAGTTGCAAAATTTAATTCTGGGAAATTAGATTTAATCTCTAGTATTACCGATAAACAAGCTGCTCTTAACCAATTAGTAATTGAGGGATCATCAGTTTTTGTAAAACTTTGTTATTCAGGTTTATTTTTAATTGTTGTTATAGTCCTGTTAATAGTAACTCAAAAAGCCCTTTACTCTCCATGGGGAAGAATGATGCGTGCGATAAGAGACAATGAAGAAGCTGCTAATGCAATGGGAAAAAATGTCGTCAAGCAACATTTATTAATCTTTATTTTAGGCTCAGCTATAGTTGGAATTGCTGGCGCTATGTTAGTTACTCAAGATGGTTTATTTACTCCAGGTAGTTACCAGCCTATGAGGTATACTTTTTTAATCTGGGTTATGGTTATTGTTGGAGGAAGTGGGAATAATTTTGGAGCAATTTTAGGAGGTTTTGCAGTCTGGTTTTTATGGATCGAGGCGGCGCCAATTGCATTATTCTTAATTAATCTATTTACAGCAGGTTTAGCAGATACACATTCATTAAAAATTCATTTAACTGAAAGCGTTCCATACTTTAGATATTTAATGATGGGGATGGGGCTTCTGCTGATCATGAGGTATAGACCTAAAGGTATACTTCCTGAAAAAATCGAAATAAAATAAAGATATTATGAAATATATTATACTCGGAGCTGCAATAGCTTGGGCTATGTACATTGGTGATAAATATTTTTTTTAATGAATAAAAATTTATGGTTGCTGATTTTAAGCCAAATTTTTGCTTTTACAGCAGCACCTGTAACAGTTTTCTTAAGTGGAATAATTGGCTCTCAATTTAGTCCAGTAAAATCTTTAGCAACTTTACCGATGGCTTTATCAATTGTTGGTATTGCAATTTTTGCAATCTTTGCAGCAAAGGTTATGAGTATAATTGGTAGAAGAGCAGGCTTTATGTTTGCTTCTGTAGTGAGTTCCTTATCATCTGTTCTAGCTGCTTACTCAATAATTATTGAAAGTTTTATCCTTTTTAATTTTTCATGTTTTTTACTTGGTGCAGGAGTAGCCTTTAGTCATCAATATCGTTTTGCAGCAGTTGAGACTGTTAAAAAAGATATGGCACCAAAAGCTATTTCAATAATATTATTAGCAGGAATAGGTTCAGCGTTTATAGGACCAAATGTTGCTAATATAACAAAAGGTTTTATAGTCGAACATTTATATGCCGGATCTTATATTGCGCTTGCTGCTTTAACTCTTACTTCAACAATTTTTCTATTATTTTATGAAGATGGACATAAACCCAATCATGTTAACAAGAAAATTAAACGTAGTTATTTGGAGTTAATTTCTCAACCAAGATTTTTACAGGCATTAGTGGCTTCGGCATTTGCTTATGCGGTGATGTCATTTTTAATGACAGCCACACCAATAAGTATGCATGTAATGGAAAAAATAAGTTTAACTAAAACTGGTTTTGTAATTCAACTTCATATTGCAGCTATGTTTTTACCTTCATTGATAACAGGTAATTTGATAAAAAAATTTGGACATAGTAAAATAATGTATGCTGGTGTCTTTTTATTTTTAATAACAATTTTGACTAGTTTATTTGAGCAAAATTTTATTAATTATTTAATTGCATTAATATTTTTAGGATTTGGTTGGAACTTTTTATTTATATCTGGAACAAGTTTACTAGTTTTATCTTATAGAGAGGATGAAAAATTTAAGGCACAAGGCTTTAATGATTTAATTGTTTATTCTATTCAGGCAGTAGCAAGCTTATCGGCTGGAGTTTTTTTAACCTTAACAAGTTGGAAAACAATGAATTTAGTTTGTGTAATATTTTTAGTAATAATTGTTTTATCAACATTAAGAGCAGACTTTAAAGAAAGAAAATAGAGTGGATTTTTTATCTAATCTTCAACTGAGTTTAATTGAAATCTATTTTGTAATATTTACCGTATTTATTGCATCTATTATAAGAGGTTTTAATGGCTTTGGCTTTTCTGCAACATGTATTTCTAGCTTTTCTTTTATTCTTCCAGCAATAGAGATAGTCCCAATTATTCTAATACTTGAGGTTATTATTAGTATTTTTATGGTTCCATATATATGGAACAAAATAGACTGGAATTTTGTTTTAAAATTATTGATAGGAATACTCATTGGGTCACCTATTGGGCTTTATTTATTAAAATATTTATCTCCAGATACAACGCACCTGTCAGTTTGCGCATTAATTATATTTTTTTCATTTTTATTAATGAAAGGATATGAGAATAAAAAAATTAATAATAATTATGGAAAGCTTATTACTGGAATAGTCTCTGGAACATTAAATGGATTAACCACATTAGGTGGAATGCCTGTGGCACTTTTTTTATTAGTTACAAGTATTCAACCAGCAGTAATTAGAGGTTCATTAGCAGCCTTATTCTTTTTAACAGATATTTATGCATTTACTCTTAGTTTTTTTGCAGGAATTGTAGACCTGACAACTATTTATAGAACTATTCCATTGATTATTATTTTGCCAATAGGTGTTTATATTGGTGATAAATTTTTCGTTAAAAGCAAAGAGGAAACTTATAGAAAAGTTGTTTTTTATTTTCTTATATTAATTTCGATATTTGGTTTTTTTAGGATTATTAGTAATTTTTAAATAAAAAAAACCCCCAGCAATTTTCACTGCTGAGGGTTTTAAAATTAAGATTTTAATTATCTTTGTTTTTTATTTTTGAATTTTCCACCTTTGATTTCTTTTTCTAGGAAAGAACCTTCGGCTTCACCTACGTTAGTAAAAGTAACACCAGTTGCACCTTCGTAGTCAACTTTTTTACCTTTAGCTAGTAAGTCTAAACCTTTTTTAAGTTCACCTGGGTAAATCTTAGTACCAGGAGCATTAGCAACATCCATTACATTTTTTGCAATAGAAGCTCTATCTGCTGATCCACCTGCTTGCATCGCAAGAACGATCAAAGCTGCTGCATCATAAGATTCACCAGTGTATGGTCCAGAAGAATCAATTCCTGCTGCTTTAGCAACAGAGGCAAAAGTACCTGCTGTTTTTTTATTCATTGAACCAGGTATTGAACCAAAAGATTTATTTAAATCTTTTCCAAAAGCTTCAGTTAACGAGTCACCGATCATACCATCAGATAAAATAAATTTATCAAATGCGCCAGAGTCTAAAGAACCTTGAATAATTCCTTTTCCACCTTGGTCTAGGTAACCAATTACAGCTACGGCATCACCACCTGCTGAAGCTAAAGTTGCTACTTCAGATGAGTAATCTGCTTTACCATCTTCGTGTGCAGATACAGTTGTTACTTTAATACCATGAGCTTTTACAGCTGCTTCATAAACATCAGCCAAACCTTTTCCATAGTCATTGTTAGTGTAAGTAATTGCTACACTTTTGATTTTTCTGTCTTTAGTAATATCAGCTAAAATCTGACCACCTCTAGCATCTGATGGGGCTGTTCTAAAAAAGAAGCCTTTATCATCTAAAGCTGTAAGTCCTGGAGAAGTTGCTGAAGGTGAAATCATTACTACACCATTTGGTACAGCAACATTAGATGCGATAGCACCAGTCACACCTGAACAGTCAGCACCCATAATTGCTGCAACACCTTGTGCAATAACACCTTCTGCTGCTGCTGTTGCTGCTGCTGAATCAACACAAGTTGAATCTGCTCTTACTACTGAAATAGTTTCTCCACCTAATAGCGAACCTGAGTCAGAAGCTTCTTTAAATGCAAGCTCTGCAGATGCAGCCATAGCTGGTGTTAGAGATTCAATAGGTCCAGTAAATCCTAAAATGATCCCCATTTTAACTTCTGCGAATGTATTCGTTGTAAAAGTAGAAACGAATATAAAAGCAGCAATAAATAGTTTTTTCATTATTTTCCTCTTTGATTGTTAACAATTTATAAAAATCAAATTAAAGACTATTTAAATTAATTTTCAATAGAAGAATTATCTAATTTTTTGAAGCCTATATACCGAAAATATTATAATTAAACCGCCAATCGTACTAAGTAGAGTTGGAATTTCTCCAAATATAAAGAACGTTAGGATTAGGCCAAATACAGGAAATAAAGAATAAAAGGGCATAATTTTGTTTACTGAATAAAATTTATATAAATAAAATAATGAGGTGTGTGCAATTACAGAAACCATCACCCCATTATGGAGTAATAAAAGCCAAGTATAAAAATCAATATTTAGTAATTGATAAACTGTGTTTCCTTCAAAAAAAATAGAAAAAAGAAAAAGTAGTATAAAACCAGTAAAGCCCATAACTGTGTTTGTTAATTTCACATCTATATCTTTAATATATCTAGAAAACACATTCGCCACACCATAGAAAAAAGCAGATATTGCACAAAGAAAAATTGCAAAAATTTCACTTTTTAAATTTGGATCATAACCAATTAAAAAAATTCCAAAAAAAGAAATAAATATTAATCCCCACATTTTAGGAGTTACCTTTTCACCTAAAAATAAAGAGCTTGCAAGAACTGCAAAAGGTATTGCCAGTTGTGCTCCAATAATTATAGGAGCAACCATAGTTGCTTTTTGCAGAGATAAATTTAAAAAAATAAAAACGCCAAAGCCCATTGATAAAGAAAAACCTGCTAAAGGCAGATAGTATTTTTTGTTTGGGATTTTAAATTTACAAAAAGGAACAAGGCAAACAAAAAGTATAAACATTCTCAATGAGGCTGCCAATACAGGGGTGAGGGATGTATTTAATGCAAGTTTATTAATTGGATAAGAACTTCCAAAAAGAAACATGATAAATAAAACTAAAAAATAATGTCTGACAGTCAAAAAATTAACCCATTGTAAATGGATCAGTCATTGGTTTATCCGATGAATTTAACCATGTGGTTTTTATTCTTGTGTATTCTTTAATTGACTCAATTCCTGCTTCTTTTCCATATCCACTATCTTTAATTCCCCCAAATGGAGCCATGGGTGAAATTAACCTATAGGTATTTACAAAAGTAATTCCAGCTCTAATTGCTTTTGATACTCTCAAGCCTCTTCCAAAGTTAGAGGTATAAACTCCAGAAGATAAGCCATATTTATTATCATTCATTAATTTAATCACATCTTCTTCTGTTTCAAATTTCATAACAGATAAAACTGGACCAAATAATTCATTTTCTGCTGTAGGCAAATTATGATTTTCACACTCAATAATTGTAGCTGGAAAATAATAAGCTTTACTAGATATATTAGACCTTTTTCCACCGCATCTAATTTTCCCACCTTGCTCAACTGTTGCTTTGATATTTTTTTCTATATTTTCTAGTTGTTTATAGCTATTTAAAGGTCCCATTTGAGTTTCTTTATCCATAGGAGCTCCTAATTTTATTTTTTCTGCTTTAGCTATTAGCTTATTTAAAAAGTCATCATAAATTTTAGATTGTATGTAAAGTCGTGATCCTGCAATACAGCTTTGACCGCTTGCACCAAAGATACCAGCAGTAATTCCATTTAGTGCGTTCTCTTGCTCAGCATCATCGAATACGACAACAGGACTTTTTCCACCAAGTTCTAAGCTTACTTGCGATAAATTTTCTGCAGAATTTTTAACAATATGTTTTGCAGTTTCAGGACCACCTGTAAAAGCAATTCTTTCTACAAGGTCATGTGTAGTTAGAGCTTTACCACAAGGCTCACCTAGACCAGTAATTATATTTACAACACCTTTGGGTATACCTGATTTTTCAACTAGTTTTGCAAACTCTAATAATGTTACAGGAGCTAGTTCAGAAGCTTTTATTACTACTGTATTACCCATTGCTAATGCGGGTGCTAGTTTTACCGCAGTTAATAACATTTGGGAGTTCCAAGGAATTATTGCAGCAACAACACCAATAGGTATTCTAGTAGTTGTTACTTGCATGTCTGGTTTATCAATTGGTACAACTGTTCCTTCAACTTTATCGGCTAGTCCTGCAAAATAATCATAATATTCAGCAATATAGTTAGCTTGTGTCTTTGTTTCTCTAAAAATTTTTCCTGTATCAATTGTTTCTATAGTACCAAGATGTTCAGCATTTTGTCTTAATTGATCTGCAAGAGATCTTAAGTATTTAGCTCTTTCTCTTGGGTGTAAATTTGACCAAGATTTTTCAAAAGCATTTTGTGCAGCCTTAACTGCTTTATCTACATCCTTCTCGTTAGCTTCAGGAACAGTTGCCCAAACTTCGTTGTTTTCTGGGTTTACAGTTTCTATTGTTTTTCCAGACTCTGAATTAACCCACAGTCCATTTATATACATTTTAAAGTTTTGAATTTTTGTCATCTATCTATTAATAAAATTTTTAAGATTGATATTAACATCATCTGCACACTCTATACTACAAAGATGTTTTCCATTATTTATCTCAATAAAACTTGAGTTTATTAAATCATTAGATAAGGATTTTGACATCTCGACAGTAGATCCTGAGTCATTTGAACCTGTCATCACAAGGGTCCTAGTTTTAATATTTTTAATTATATCTTTATTATCCTCATGATAAGCAAATAACTTGTAAGCTTTTAAAAAGTTTAAATGATCTTTTTTATTTTTTGTCAAAATTTTTATAAATTGATTATAAGTTTCTGGATGGTCATTTAAGTATTGATCAGTAAACCATCTTTTTAGGGCTTGTTTTGAAATAGGTTTGTTTAATTTAGCCTGTTCAAATCTTTCTATAACTAAGGACCTTTGTTCTGAAGTTCTTTTATATGTTGTGCCCATTACAACAAGACTGTTTAGTTTGTCTTGAAATTTAGAGGCAAAATTTAGTGCAATTAAAGAGCCTAAAGAAAAACCGACAAGATTAATCTTACCCACTTTTAAATATTCTAATATTGATTTTAGTTGGTTTGAAAAATCATCTAATGTTACATCTTCTTTATCAAGAATAGTTTTTCCATGCCCCAATAAATCATATGTAATTATTGAATATTCTTTGAAAGCTTCAATTTGAGGTTCCCACATCCGCTGATCAAGTCCAACTCCATGAATAAAAACTATAGGAACTGTATTATTATCAATAAATGAATAATAATTTTGATTTGGATCAAAATTTTGAAACATTAATTTATTTGGGATCTATTCCCATTTCTTTCATGTCTTGATAACGATCACCTGTTCTAGCATGAGCTCTACCTGTGGAGGCTCCACCAATTGCTATAACAATTTCATCATCAAAAGGAGCATCATGAATTGTGAATTCATGAGTTAAATAATAAGGCCTTAGACCTGAATCTGTTTTATGCATCATTGGAATAGACATTTTTGATCCAGCAGGACCTCTGGTATTGGTAAAACTCAAATAAGATGTCCCCCCAACAGCATCTCTAAATTTATTACCAAATCTTAATGTATGAATAAATGCGGATGCATGTTCAATTTCACCATTTAAGCCAACAGTTCCAGCTTTTCCATATGCTAAAATTTTTTCAGGTGAGCCAATCTCTTTTATAAGCTCTGGAACTAAAATATCACCTAACTTAGGTGCTAAATCTAAAATGATTGGTTTAAGATCATCGACAAAACCTTTTCCACTCCATGGATTTTTAAATACAGCAGCAACAGAAACCATTAAAACTGGTTCTTTAGCTTCTTTACCGCCTTCAATAAAAGTCTTATCTACAAATTTTGTAAACTTTCTAAGTTCTAGTTTCATTAACTCGCTTTCTCTATATTTGAATTATCTAAATTAATCTTTGGTATAACCTCATCATTAAACAACTTTATACTTCTCATGCAAGCTTCATGATCTATTCCAGGAAAATTTGACCAAACTTGAAGATTTTGTAAATTTAATTCAGACTTTAATTCATTTATTTTATTAACAACATACTCTGGTGTCCCAAATAATAAATTTCTTTTATGTAGAAAGTCATAATTAAGCAAATCTAATTTGTGTTTTGTTTCTGGTAATTCTTCTCCTGGATCCATATGATTACCCAAGCCTCTCCAATGACAAACCCACTTCATGTAATTAATAATATGTTCGCTAGCTAATTTTTCAGCTTCTTCCATAGTTTCTGCAACAAACATATCTCTAACTAAAGATATACCTTCTCCAAGCGGCACTTCTCTATTTTCAGTTTTTGATTTTGCATCTCTATAAATTTCAAATCTAGTTTTTAAAGCTTTTACAGTTGGTATCCACATTATGGTGTTTAATCCATTTTGTGCTGCCCATTCAATTGATCTCGCACCATCAACAACCTGCCATATAGGTGGATGAGGTAGTTGTTTTGGTTTTGGTACTATACTAATTTTTTTTATTTCATTAGTTTTTGTATCAAGAAATTCTTCACTAGGTGGACTCATGTCGTGTTGCCAATTAAATCCAGGTGTAGGATAGTTATAAAATTCACCTTGGTGACTAAAAAATTTTTCAGTCCATGCTTTTTTCATTATGGTTAATGATTCATCAAACAATCTAAAATTTTTTGCCTGATCTTTTAAATCAGCCTCTTTGTTCATGTTGATAGCTTCTCTTCCATATATTCCTCTACCAATACCAACATCAACTCTTCCACCTGATAACTGGTCTAGTAAAGCAATGTCTTCTGCAAGACGGATAGGGTTATGAAATGTAATTACATTACAAGCTTGACCAATTCTGATTTGTTTAGTTCTTGCGGCTGCATCCACACCCATCATTAAAGGATTTGTACAAGATTCCATTCCTTCATGATTAAAGTGATGTTCGGTATACCAAATAGAGTCCCAATTATTTTCATCACAGTAAGTAGTGATTTCTTGGGTTTCATTTAATAATTGATCGTATGGTTTATGGTTCCAGTTAGTAGTATTACAAAAATATCCAAATTTCATTCAAACCCCCTTAAATAGTTAAATTTAAAGACGACTGATCCCACTTTCGCTAATGAATTATCTTTAGTCGACGAGTTATGTCACTCTCTTTATTAAAGAAACACTAGCACAATTTAAGACTTCTAGGAATACAGAAAATTCTCTAGCGATCTTGACGATGTTCAAAGATGATTATCTCCAAATTGTTAGCAAATTGTCAGCAAATAAAAACCCCCAGGTCTTTCAAAGTTATGGCAATGACACACCTGAGGGTTAAACGAAATGTTACTAATGATGGTTTAAATATAGTGGAATACTCTAGTAATTCAAAAGGTATCTATTTTAAGTGAATGGGTTATTGAAGAATTTAAAGAAATGGTTATGAAATCATTTAATTAATTGTGAAAATGTTTTTATATGAATAGAATTTCTTCAGTAGAACTACTAAGATTCATAAGCTCATTTATGATCTTAATTTGGCACTATCAACATTTTTTTTATCCATATAATAAATTTTCATCAATAAATATTTTTGATGATATTAAAGTTCAACCGCTATTTAACAATCTTTCTATTTTTTATGAATATGGTGACTTAGGTGTTCAAATTTTCTTTACAATATCTGGATTTGTTTTTTCATATATCTACCTACAACGTTCCGACAAACCATTACTAAAAGAATTTGCTGTTAATAGATTTGCAAGATTATACCCATTGCATTTTGTAACATTAATTGTTGTTTTGTTAGCTCAGATATATTCAATGAATAAATTTGGTAATTATCAAATTTATTCAGTCAACGATACTTATCATTTTATTTTAAATCTTTTTTTTATTAGTGGGTGGGGTTTTGAAAAGACTAGTTCTTTTAATGGTCCAATTTGGAGTGTTTCTATTGAATTAATTATTTATGTTTTTTTTATAATTAATATTCGAAGAAATAAATTTTATCATATATTTATAATTTTTATAACTTTTTTAATTTTAAGAAAAGCTAATATCCTTGATCAAATAAATCTTTTGAATTTTAATTCGATAATTGACTGTGGTACTTTATTTTATTCAGGTGTTTTGATAAATTTCTTCATTGATAAATATAAAAATAATAAAATACATTTAATTGCGGGTATTTTTTTAATCTTTTTATCTTTTATTGGAAATTTTAAAACCTTTTTATTCTGTCCAGGTTTATTATTATTATTTTTAAGCTTTGAAAAATATATAAATAACTACCTAAAAAAGATATTTAATATACTTGGAAATCTAACCTATGGTATGTATCTCTGTCACGTTCCATTACAAATTATTTGTATAATGCTGATATATAATTTTGATATAGATGCTAAAATATATTTGAATGTAAAATTCTTATTATCGTATCTAATTTTAGTTTCTTTTGTAGCGCTAATAAGTTTTATTTTTTTTGAGAAAAAATTTAATATTTTAATAAGAAAAAAACTTTTAAAATAACCAATTCAAGTCTCATTTCTTAAATAAATAATATTATTCTATATTTTTAGAAATTTACATTCAGATTGACCGAACTTAATGTTTAAATTTAATTTAGCAAAATAATTAGTGTAGATTTTATTGAGTAATGGTGCCCCTGCACGAAATCGAAATCCGCACCTATTGATTAAGAATCTTGTATCATTTCTCAAATAAATGTTGTTAAAAAATGATAAAAAGATTGTATGATTAATGCAGAAATTTCAAATAATATTGATGAGAGAATGTTAATAGCAATAAATTTAATTAACCATGGTTAAAATGAGTTTTTAAAAATAACAACTTTTTTAATATGAATAATCAAAAATTATATCAATCTATATTTGTGATTTTATTTTTTTTTGTAATAATTTATTTATTACATTCAGACATAGTGGGAAAATTTATTTGGAAGGGGGAAACTTTATTTGGAGATTTTAAGACTATTATAAGTTGGTTGGAATGTAATTATTTAGGATTTGATGTTTATAATCTAGAAGATACGAAAAATTGTCCCAGTTATGTTTCGGTACTTTTCTATGGTCACTTATGGCTTAACATTCCATTTAATGAAAATTTAAAATTTTTTTATTTAGATTATCTCCCATACATAACAATATTTTTATTTTTCATTAGTATTACATTTATAATTAATCCAAAATCTTTATTGGAATATTTTGTTTTAATATTAGCATTGTTAAATCCTTCGACAGTTTTATTATTTGAGAGATTAGGTTTTGATATTTTTGTATTTTTGTCAATAGTATTTATAACTTTTAACAGTTTTTATATTATAAATTGGTTTACAATATTTTGTTTAACATTTATTAAAATCTATCCAGCAATACTAGGGATAAATATTTTTATAGAAAATATTGATCGAAGTTTTAAAAAAAACTTATTAATAATTTTTTTATTAATCATGATTTCCGCAGTTTATAGCTATGTTAATTATGACAAGTATATGATTTCAATAATTGATGGAGGTTTAAATTCAGGCAAAGCAGGATACCATTACTTATTTTCTCTTAATTCACTTCCAAAAATATTCAAATATATCTTAAATTTTAATTATATATTATTATTAATAATATTCTATTCCTCATTTGTCCTACTGACAAAATTTTTTTATAAAAAAATAGATATAGATGATTTAAAAATTACAAAAAATTCTTTTTTAATAAGTGGCAAACTGTTTACACTTGGCGCAGGTATTACTTTATTTTGTTATGTAGCATTTTCAAATTATGCTTACAGAGAAGTTTTTATATTATTGCTACTTCCTCATATTATTTTTTTAAAAAAAGAAAATATAAATAACTTATTAAATATTTTATTTTTTTTAATAATTATTAGGTTTTTATTTTTGTTTCCATATTCTTATATAAATATTCATGATGGAATAAAACATATTGATAACGTAAGAATATTTTCAGAAAAATTCATAATAGCGATAACAATTAAAAGTATTTTAGATTTTGTAGTTATTTCACTTTCTACATCTATCTTATTTTTGCATATTAAAAATTTTTTTAGGTATAGAAAAATTATTGCTAATAAATAAACCTACTCTTTAGTAGTTAAATTAACCTTTAAGTGAAGCGCAATAAATATTAATATCAAAAAGTGAAAACTTAACTTTAAAATTTTTAAGGAAATTAAACTTAATTATAAATCTATGTAAGTACTTAAACATAGATATTTTGTGAGAGAGCTTTAAAAATAAGTAGTCCAAACTAACTATTCTTACATCATTTACAGTTTTATCTAGCTGAAAGTTGTTTTTTTCTAAATATTTTTTCATTGAATAATTTGTAAAATAGAACTTATGCATTGGTATTATCCATGGGTAGTATTTGCCTGTAATTTTTGCAAAAAAAGAGTCCATGTTCATAGTCGTAATTATCAATCTTCCATTCTGATTTAAATTTTTGGAACATATATTCATAACTGAAATAGGGTCATCTAAATGCTCTATTACATCGAACATGAATATAATATCAAATTTTTTTTCATTCAAATTTAAAAAATCAAAAATATTTTGATTACTAATATTTAAGTTAAAACTTTCTATTGCATATTTTGTTGCATAGGAGGAAAGTTCCAAGCCATTATAGTTATTTATTTTATTTATAATTTGCGACCCAAAAGCACCATAATAAGCTCCAATCTCTAAAACATTATCAGTTTTTTTAATTTTATCAGATATTTTGTTAATTAAATGATTAAAATATTGTTTTTTATTTTCTATTTGATCGACATATAATTGATCTTTTATATCATAATATTCTTCAAATTTAGTATCACATAATTCCGAAAATATAATTTCACATTTTTTACAATAAAAGAGATTTGGTTTTATTTCTTTATGAGCATCTGTTTCGGTTGATGTAAAGTTAAAATTACTATTTTTATTTTTGGTAGAGGACTTTAAATATAGGTCACTGGGATTTTTGCAGTAATAACAATTTTTTTTCATAATAGTCTAATTATATAATATCAATATCAGGTAAAGGAAATATTAATTTTCCCTTATTTTTGGAAAATTTTCTCTCCTTTCTAACTATATGATTTTTAAAATGCCAAGGTAAAACTAGGAAATAATCTGGATTTAAAGCTCTAGCCTTTCTTTCAGAGATTATCTTTATTTTTGATCCTGGAGTATATTTATTATATTTAAATTTATTTACCTCACCAATAAATGGAACTAAATTTGAATCGATGCCACAATATTGTAAAATTATATTACCTTTAGTTGAAGCTCCATAACCAATAACAGATTTTTTCATATCGTTTAAATTAAGTAATAATTCTTTAAATATTGTTCTATGTTTTTTTGTATTTTCAAAAAAATTTTTAAATGATTTCATTGAGTTATAGTTAAATAAATCTTCTTTTTTTAAAAGCCAATCTATTAAATATTTAACTTCTTTGAATTTTATATTTTTTTTCTTAGCAACAGTCAAAGCAAAGCTGCCACCATTTATTTCATTAAACTCTAAATCTACTATTTTAAATCCAACTTTATCAAAAATATATTTAATTGATCTTAACGAATAATATTCAAGATGTTCATGACAAATAGTGTCATAGGAGTTATTTTTTAACATCATAGGCATATAGCTTTGTTCTAAATGCCATAAGCCATTTTCATCTAAAATATCATAAATATCTTCAGCAAACTTTATAGTATCTTCTAAATCATAAAACATTGATATTGAAGTAATCAGTTTAACTTTTTTTGAAAAATTTCTTGTAATTAATTCTTTTGTAAAAAAATTAGGAAATTTATTTATATCTTTTCTATAAAGAGCACCTAATTTTTTAATTGTTGGGTCTATCCCAATCAAGTTAAATTTATTAGAAAAAAAACTTAAAAAAGTTCCATCATTACTACCTATATCTAACACTAAATCACCTTGTATAAGGTTAGTAATTTTTTTAAGATTAAATGCTTTTTTTTTTAAGTGCTGGATCATTGAATTATTTAATGCGGACATATAGCCATAATTGTTGCCATACATTGTGTTTGCATCAAATGAATTTTCTAATTGTAATAGCTTACAATTGTCGCAAAAAACCATTGCTAAGCTTCCTTCAGGGACATTTTTTTGAGTTTTATTATTAGGAAAAATTCCTGAAAGCTTTTGAGACCCCATATCAAAAGCAGCCTTTAAATTTTTATTGGAACATGATCTGCATTTTTTTCTTTTCATATTAGAAATGTATAGCATATAAATTTATAATATATATCTAATGCATAATAATAGAATAATTATTACGGGAGCACTTGGACAAGATGGTAGAATTTTATCAAAAATACTTGTTAGTTTTAAATATAAAGTATTTGGTTTTATTAAACCAAAAAATAATAAACTAAAGATAAAAAAAGTTATTTATAAAAAGATTGATCTACAAAATAAAAAAAAATTGTTGGATTTAATAAAAAATATAAATCCAAGTACTATTGTACATTTCGGATCAGATAATCCATCATATTTAGATCTAAAAACAAAAGATTTCTCAACAAATAATATACTATCAGCAAAAAATTTGATAGATGCCATAATTAAAACTAATTTAAAAATAAATTTTATATTTGCAAATACATCTCAAATTTATCTTAATAAAAAAAATAAAATAATCAATGAAAGTAGTAAAATATCCACACCAAATATTTACACAAAATTTAGAGTAAAAATAATTAATTATTTAAAAGAAAAAAAAAAATAAAAATTTTAAATATTCAAATTTAATACTTTTTAATCATGACTCTATTTATAGAAATAAGAAATTTCTTTTACCTAGACTAACCAAAGCTATAATTAATAATAATGAAAAATTTATAAATGAAATTTATGAAAGTAATATCCAGGGAGATTTTTCTCATGCTGAGGATATTTGTAATGCAATTTATTTATTGATAAAAAAAGAAATTAATTTTGATAATTTAATATTATCATCTTCAAAAAAAACTAAAATTAATTCAATTATAAACCATCTTATCAAAAAATATAATAAATCTATTAAAATTACAAAAAAACCAAAAAAAAATAAATTTTATATAATAGGTAATAACAAACTTGCCAAAAAGAAACTTAATTGGAAAATAAAAAAAAATATTTTTATTGCAGCTGATGAAATATTTAATATTAATAAAAAAAACTCATTATGACATCTTTCAAAAAAAATTGTTTAATAATAATACCCACTTATAATGAAAAAAATAATATTTATTTTATTTTAAATAAAATTTCAAAATATATTAAATTTAAACATGATATATTATTTGTAGATGATAATTCTTATGATGGAACCCTTGATCTTATTAAAAATATTAACTCTAAAAAAATTTTTCTTTTAAAAAGAAAAAAAAAATTAGGAATTGGATCTGCACATAAAGATGGAATAAAGTATGGATATAAAAATAAATATAGATATATAATTACAATGGACTGTGATGGCACTCATGATCCAAAATATATTAATAAAATGCTTAAATTAGCAAATACTGAAGACTTAATAATTACCAATCGTTTTGGTGTAAAAAATTCCTTGTCTGAATGGAACATTTTAAGGAAAATAATAACAAGTTTTCGATACTTTCTTGTTGCTTTTCTTTTTAATACAAAATTAGATTCATCTGGTGCTTATCGGCTCTACAATTGTAAGAGAATTAGACTTAAAGACATCCTTTTAGCTAAAAATGATGGTTACATTTTTTTTACTGAAAGTACTATAATTATTAATAAAATTTATAATGTTTCACAAATACCTGTTCTTTTGCCAAAAAGATATGCTGGTTCTTCAAAGATGACCTTTACAAATATTATTTTTGGTTTTTTTAATATTTTTTACATTTATTTAAGAATTCATTTGTTTAATCAAAAATAAATTCATATGTGCAAATTTAAAAAAATTATCTCAATTTTTTTTTAGATGAGTGTGATGTACCATATTCGTTGATAGTTTGTCAGTAGGTTTTTTCATTAATAGTCCTTAATCTTTAAAACATTTCTTAGGTGATTAGGAAAATTAGGTAGGAATAAGTAGTGTCAGGGGATGTTGAAGTAAGATGGGAGATTGCTATTTAGGGGAGACTGATCCCACTTTCGTATTTTTTAGTGTTTAAACCTTAGTAACGATGAGTTATGTTTGCTTTTTCAAACTTTATTTTAACTAGACTCCTAATTTAATATATATTTAATCCAAATATTACAGGTAATTTATGAAATTAAACAAGGTTGAGCCAAAATACATTTCAAAATCGAACCCAAGAATTGGTCTTATAACGCTGGGTAGTGATTTCAGAATTGAAAAGGATTTTAATAACGTGATCTATGGAAGAGATATAGATCTCTATGTTAACCGGATTCATTGTTATAACCCTCTAACCAATGAAACATTAGCTAAAATGGCTGATGACATTACCGATGTTACGAAAGATATTTTGCCAGATCAAAAAATAGATTGTGTAGCATATGGTTGTACGTCAGGGACAGTTGCTGCTGGATATGATGTGATAAAAGATAAAGTAAATTTAGCTAAGCCTGAAGCAAAAGTGACAACTCCCATAACTTCTGCAATTAAAGCTTTAAATGTAATGGGTATTAATAAAATTTCTATCTTTACACCTTATACAAAGACAATAAACGACTCTGTGGTTAGTTACTTTGAAAAAGAAAACGTATGCGTTAATTCTTTAACTTATTTTGATATTGCATCTGATTTAGATATTGGAAAAGTTGATGAAGACTATTTATTTGAAGTTTTATCCAAAATAGATCTAGAAGATAGTGATGCATTATTTGTGTCTTGCACTGCATTGCCAGTCTTATCAATAATAGATCAGCTTGAAAAAAAATTGAATAAGATAGTTTTATCAAGTAATCAAACATTAATTTGGGATGCTTTAAACCTAATTGGAAATAAAGGTCCAGTTGTTGGGTTTGGAAAAATTTTTGAAGTTAATTAGAAATATTGTTTAAAAGTTTCATTAATCGATAAGACACCATAATCATTTAATCCACCAATAATTAACTGAAGTGCTACTATTAAAATAAAACCTAACCCTACATAGGCTATCCATAAGTTTTTTTGAATATAATTAGCTAAATAAGTAGCTAATGCTCCAGTTAATACTACAGATAAAACAAGGCCAAATATCATGAAGCCAAAATGACCTTTTGCAGCACCAACTACCCCGATAACGTTATCAAAACTTATTGTAATATCTGCAAATAAAACTTTATAAATACTTTTTACAAATGAAGGTTCTGTTGATTTTTTTACTGGTGATTTAATCTTATTTTTCATTTCAACTAAATCTTTCCTTAAATCATTAACAATCCAAATTAGAAGTAGTCCACCTAAAATTTTAATATAATAAAATTCAAATAAGTAAGTAGCAAAAAGAGCAAAAATAATTTTAAAAACTAAAGCTCCAGCTACACCCCAGAGAATTATTTGCTTTCTATTTTTTGGTACAAAGTTAGCAGCAATTAATCCAATAATAATAGCATTATCAGCAGCTAAGATGATATCAATAAAGATGATTTGGGTTAAAATTATGAATTCTTCGATCAAGATTTTTTTATAATATTAAATAATTATTTTAATTCAATGTTTTAATATTTAGACTTCTTTGAACCGTCGATAATTTCTTTTAGCTCCTCATATTCTTCACAATTACAAGTTTTTAAAACTTCTAACCTTTCTTTAGCCATATCTATTCGGTTTGTAACCACATAAAGCTCACCAAGGTATTCATTTATTCCATTATGATTAGGTTCAATTTCTAGGCCTTGTAAGTAAAATTTTTCACCTCCTTCAAAATCTCCAAGTTTTCTAGTAGTAAAACCTAAATAATTTAAAGTATCTGCCTGCAGTGGTTTTTCATCATTAGATTTTAAAAGAAGCTTTTGTGCTTTAGCATATCTTTCTTGTGCTTTGTCAATTTTTCCTTTTTTTTCATATTTTTTAGCGTCGTTAATTAAATTTTTTGCTTTTGTGTAGTCTGAAGCTTTAGGTGTAGAATCGCTATCACTGCTACTTCCTGCTGCAAATAAATTATTAGTGAGTGCTATAATTATTAGTAAAGTATAAATAAGTTTTTTCATATTTTAATTAAATTTATCCATTTTATTTAAAGGTTTTAGTTCTAAGCCATTATCAACTAAATTATCTCTGATAGATTTTGCAGTTGCCAATGAGCTTTCATTATCACCATGTATACAAACCGAGTCAATCTCACAAGGTATCTGTTTACCACTGAGACAATTTATTGCCTGATTTTTAACCATGTTCAACACATGGTTTTTTGCTAATTGAGGGTCAGTGATTAAAGCGTTTGGTTTACTTCTAGAAATTAAATTTCCATTATCTTCATAATTTCTATCTGCAAAAATTTCACAAGCTATTTTCAAACCATTTTTCTTAGCAGCAACTTCCATTTGTGAACCCGTTGGTACCAGATAAATAATATCTTTATTAATCTCTTTAATGGCCACAGCTAGAGTTGTGGCTAATTCCAGGTCTTCACAAGCCATATTATTAAGAGCCCCATGGGGTTTAATATGAGTAACATTTTCATTATATTTCTGAGCAATTTTTTGTAATATTTCATATTGGTCGAAAATTAGTTTTTTTATTTCTAAGGAACTTAAATTCATTCTTTTTCTTCCAAAGTTTTCAGGATCTTTAAATGATGGATGGGCACCCAAGCTAACACCATTTTTTTTTGAAATTTGAATAACCATCTCCATTGTTTGTTCATCACCTGCATGGTAACCACATGCAATGTTGGCAGAATTTACAATATTGAGTAATTCTGGATCATTCTCGATAGAATGAAACTTAGATTTTTCTCCTAAATCACAATTGATATTAATTTCCATACTCTTTACTCTCTAGTATAACATGGCATGGTTAAAAATATATCAAATCTTGGTGATGCGGCAGTATATTGTGATTTTGGCTCAGAGGTTAATGAAAAAATAAATGCAAATGTCATAGATTATTTTCACCATATATCAAAATTAATAAAAGATAAAAAAATTGAAGGAATAATTAATTTAACACCTTCTTATAATAAATTAATCATTAATTTTGATTTATCTATAACCAACTATAAAAAAATCAAAAATTTTATAGAAGGTTTAACTATTATTAGAGATATTAAAGATAATAATCAAAAAATTAGAATACCAGTTTGTTGTGATGATGAGTATGGACTAGATTTTTTGAGGCTAACTAAAAAATTGAATATAGATAAAGATAAAATATTAGAACTATATTTTGGTAAGGAATATTTTTGCTACATGACAGGATTTATTGCTGGCATGCCTTTTCTAGGAGATATTAATAAAGGTATCAGATGCGATAGATTGGAAACGCCAAGAGTAAAAGTTCCAAAAGGCTCTGTGGCCATAACCGAACAATTTACAAATATTTACACTTTTGAAAGCCCTGGTGGCTGGAATATTATCGGCAACACACCAAAAAAGGTTTTTGATAAATCAAATTTATTAGATCCAACCTTAATTAAACCAGGTAACAAAGTGATCTTTTATCAAATTTCTAAGGAGGAGTATCTAGACTGGAATGAGTAATTCATATTTTGAAATTATAAGATCAGGAGTTAACACAACCATTCAGGATAGAGGAAGAAATCACATGTATTATGTGGGTATTACTGTAAGTGGGGCAATTGATCAAAGAAATTATAAACTAAGCAATAAGTTAGTTGGTAATAATTTAGATGAAGCTGTTATTGAATTTGCTTATCAGGGTCCACTTCTAAAATTAAAAAATGGGAAAATTAATCTTAGTGTTACTGGGGATGTGCTTTTCAAGATAATTAGAAAAAATTCAAACATTGAAAATGGTGTTTGTTATAAAAACTATATTTTAGAAGACGAAGATCAAATTGATTTAATATCAACAAAAAATACTGCTTATGGATATTTATCAATTAGTGGGGGTTTAGAATTGAACAAAACATGGAATAGTTATTCTATAAATACCAAGGCAAATGTTGGTCCAAATAATGGAAAAAAATATTCTATAAAAGATAAAATTTTTATAAAAAATTCAGATTTTAAAAAAATTGAAGAAACAGAAATTAATTATAAAGAAGTTCCAGATTATATAATTAGAGTTATTAAGGGTACTAATTTTGATTATTTTTCAACAGAGGCTCAAAATAATTTTTTTAACAAAGAATTTTCAGTTACTAAATTAGCAGATAGAATGGGTATTAGACTAAGTGGTCCCAAGTTAGAAAACATTGTTAGCTCTAATATAAAATCTGAAGGTCTTGTAAAAGGAGTAATACAAGTACCTGCTGATGGAAACCCTATTGTTATGTTGTCTGATCACGGAACTATAGGTGGATATCCCAAAATAGGTGTTGTTATTTCAGCAGACTTAGATCGAGTAGGTCAATTGACACCAGGCACTATTATAAATTTTAAGGAAGTAAGTCTTGAAGAAGCTCAGAATATATTTAAAGCATACATAGAAGATACAAATAAATATTTAAATGAATGTAATTAATAAAATTCCAGGTCCTATATTAGTTTTTATGGGAGCTTGCTGCTTAAGCTTTGGAGGCTTAATTGTTAAATCATTTGAAGGATCAACCTTATGGCAAATATTATTTTGGAGATCTTTATTTTTCTCGCTTACAGTCTTACTTTTTTTAATAATTACTTATAAAAAAAAATTATTTAAAGCGTTTTACGATTCAGGTTTACCAGGACTTATTGGCGGAGTTATTTTATCATTTGGTTTTTGTGGGTACGTCTTTGCGATGTATAATACAACTGTTGCCAATACTAATTTTATTATTTCGACGCAAATACTCTTTTTAGCAATATTTGGTTATTTATTTTTAAAAGAAACAATTTCATCTATTACTTTAGCTTCAATTATTTTAGCAATTACGGGTGTCCTATTAATGGTAGGTAATTCTTTATCACCAGGAGAGATGTCTGGAAACTTAGCGGCTTTTAGCATGCCAATTACATTTGCAGTCTTAATTATAATTGTTAGAAAATTTCCTACAGTTGACATGGTGCCAGCTCAATTTATAGCTGGTGTGAGTTCATGCTTTATTGGATTTTTATTATCTGAGAAGCTTATGATTTCTTCACATGATATATTTTTAGGTTTTACAGCAGGTTTTTTTCAAGTAGGATTTGGTTTTATATTTATAACTATGGGTGCACGTAGTACACCATCTGCAATGGTTGGTATAATCATGTTATCCGAATCTGTGTTGGGGCCAATGTGGGCCTTTTTATTTGCAGCTGAACGACCTTCTTTATTTACTTTAATCGGAGGAGGAGTAATTCTTTTTGCAGTATTATTGCAATTTTACTCACTACTTTTTTCAAATAAAAAAGAAAAAATTATTAATTGACTCTGTTACATATCTGGTAGATTATTCTTATATACGGGAGAGACTACAAACAATCGTAGCGCCGAAGGAGCAACCACCCAGGAATCTCTCAGGCAAAAGGACCGTAACATATTAACTCTGGAAAGAGATTAAGTTCTCGCCGACGGAATAAAACTCTCAGGCAAACATACAGATGGGTACAGTAAGTTAATATGGATATTTTAAAAACCGCACTTTACAGTTTACATCAAAAGCATGGAGCTAAGTTTGTTCCATTTGCTGGGTATCAAATGCCAATTCAATATTCTAAAGGAATTATTGAGGAACACAAAAGTACAAGAGAAAATGCAGGTATTTTTGATGTGTCCCATATGGGTCAGTTATTCATTAAAGGAGATGATAAGTTGGCAAAAGATCTTGAAAAAATTTTTCCAGCTGAATTGAGTAAGGCTAAATTAAATCAATCCAAATATAGTTTTTTAATGAATGATGAAGCAGGAATTTATGATGATTTGATTATCACAAAAGTTGAAGGTGGTTTTAACATTGTATTAAATGCTGCTTGTAAGAATACAGATTTTAAACTTTTAACTAAATTGTTAGAAGATAAGTATGAAATGATTTTAAGTGAAGAGCTATCGCTTATAGCAATTCAAGGTCCTAAAGCAGTCCAAATACTAGAAAAGATAATCAATGGAGTATCAGATCTAAAATTTATGAATGGCGATACGTTTAATTATCTTAAAGAAGATGTTTATATCACAAGATCAGGGTATACCGGTGAAGATGGATTTGAGATATCGATCAAAAATGAGAACGCAGAAGTGTTTGTGCAAAAACTCATAGATGAAGGGGCTAATTTAATTGGATTAGGTGCCAGAGATACCTTGAGACTGGAGGCGGGACTTTGTTTGTATGGTCATGACATGGATATTAATAAAAGCCCAGTAGAAGCAAATTTAAAATGGGCGATATCAAAAAATAGAATTCTTGAGGGTGGGTTTATTGGATGTGAAAAAATTAAATCTCAAATTGAGAAAGGAGTAAGCAAAATCCGCGTAGGTATTAAGCCAGAAGGAAGAATTATAGCCCGTGAAAAAACTTCAATATTTAGTGAGGATGATAAAAATATTGGGGAAATTACAAGTGGAACTTTTGGACCCAGCGTTCAGGCCCCAGTTGCAATGGGTTATGTAGAAAATTCATTTTCTAAAATTGATACTAAGGTTTTTTTAGAAGTGAGAGGAAAAAAATATCCGGCAATTATAAGTAATTTGCCATTTTATAAAAAAAGTTATGTGAAAGGAGCTAGCAAATGAGTGAAGTAAAATATTCTAAAGAACACGAGTGGATAAAGTTAGATGGAGACACTGCTATTGTAGGAATTACACAACATGCAACCGAAATGCTAGGAGATATTGTTTTCGTAGAGTTACCAGAAATAGGATCTTCTGTGGTTAAAGATGGCAATGCTGGAGTTGTAGAATCTACAAAGGCTGCAAGTGATATTTATACTCCTGTATCTGGAGAAATTATCGAAAATAACCAAGCCATTGTTGACGATCCTGCAAAAGTTAATTCTGATCCAGAAAATGAAGCATGGTTTTTTAAATTAAAAATTACTGATAAGTCTGAAATGGATTCATTAATGAATAAAGAAGAATACGAAAAATTTTCAAAAGAAAGTGGTAGTTAAATGTTAAAGAATGCTCAAAAAGATTTTATACAAAGACATATAGGTCCATCTATTGATGAACAAAATGTTATGCTTAAAGAGTTGGGATACCAAAATCTTGATGATTTAATAAAAGATACTGTACCAGAAAAAATTCTTCTTAAAGATGATTTGGATATTGGTGATCCAAATTCTGAATATAAAGCACTTAGAAAATTAAAAGATATTTCTAAAAAAAATAAGATTTATTCTAGCTTTATAGGAATGGGTTATTATGGAACTTATACTCCCTATGTAATACTTAGAAATATTTTAGAAAATCCAGGATGGTATACTTCTTATACCCCTTATCAGCCAGAAGTAGCACAAGGCAGATTGGAAATGTTATTAAATTTTCAACAAATGATAATTGACTTTACTGGAATGGATATCGCTAATGCCTCTCTTTTAGATGAAGGAACAGCTGCAGCGGAAGCTATGGGATTGAGTTATAGAATATCTAAGTCTGAATCTAAAAAAGTTTTTGTTTCAAAAAATTGTCATCCTCAAACAATTGATGTGATTAAAACAAGAGCTGAACCTTTAGGCCTAGAAATAATAGTTGGTGACGAAGATAAAGATATTAAAGAAAATATTATATGTGGTATCATTCAATATCCAGGAACTCTTGGAGATATTAAAGACCCAAGTGAGGCTATTAGTAAAATACATAAATTTAATGGAAAAGCAGTTTTAGCATGTGATTTGTTAGCACTCGCTAAACTAAAAACACCTGCTGAGTTAGGTGCCGATATTGCTGTCGGTAGCTCTCAACGTTTCGGAATTCCAATGGGTTATGGTGGTCCCCATGCAGCATTTTTTGCTACAAAAGATGAATATAAAAGATCAATGCCAGGCAGAATAGTAGGTGTGTCAGTAGATAGACATGGGAAAAAAGCATATAGACTTGCCCTTCAAACAAGAGAGCAACATATAAGAAGAGACAAAGCTACAAGTAATATTTGTACTGCACAAGCATTATTGGCAATAGTTTCTGCAGCATATGCGGTCTATCATGGTCCACAAGGAATTAAAAAAATTGCAGAAAGTGTCTCTCAATTAACTAAAAATTTTGCAGATAAACTAAAGCAATCTGGTTATGAACTTTATTCAAATGAATTTTTTGATACGGTAACAATAAAAACTCTAGATAAAACAGAGAAGATATACAAAAATGCTTTAGATCAAGGAGTGAACATCAGAAAAGTGAATTCTGAAATGTTAGCAGTATCTTTTGATGAGAGAAAAAATCTTTATAGAGCAAATCAGTTACTAAAAATCTTTAATTGTTCAGAAACAATTAAAGAAAATATGAATGAAAGTTTATCTAATATTCCAAAAAACCTATTAAGAACTTCAACTTATTTAGATCATCCAGTTTTTAATAGTTATCATTCGGAAACAGAAATGCTTAGATATTTAAAAAAATTAGAAGACTCTGACATTGCTTTAAATAAATCTATGATTGCCTTAGGCTCGTGCACTATGAAACTTAATGCAGTTGCAGAAATGATACCAGTTACCTGGAAAGAATTTTCACAGCCACATCCTTTTTCTCCTGTAGAGCAAATGGATGGTTATAGAGAATTATTTACAGATTTGAAAAACTGGTTGAGATCAATTACTGGATTTTATGGAGTTTCATTGCAACCAAATGCTGGTGCTCAAGGAGAGTTTGCTGGTCTAATGGTAATACGTAAATTTCATGAAAAAAATGGTGAAACGAATCGTAATGTTTGTTTAATTCCAAGTTCAGCGCATGGCACAAACCCGGCTAGTGCTCAAATGGTTGGTATGAAAGTAGTTGTTGTTAAATGTGATCAATATGGAAACGTAGACTATGAAGATTTAAAAAATAAAGCTGAAGAACATTCAGAAAATTTAGCTGCCCTTATGGTCACTTATCCATCAACACATGGTGTATTTGAAGAGAAAATAACTGACATATGTGAGTTAATTCATAATCATGGTGGGCAAGTTTACATGGATGGAGCTAACTTAAATGCATTAGTAGGTATTGCTAAACCAGGAAATTTTGGACCAGATGTTTGTCATATAAATTTGCATAAAACATTTTGTATACCTCATGGCGGTGGTGGACCTGGTATGGGACCAATAGCGTGTAAAAAACATTTAGAAATATTTTTGCCAAAACATTCTGTGATAAAAGATTGTGGTCCAGTGACTGGAATGGGAGCGGTATCTGCAGCTCCTTGGGGTAGCTCAAGTATCTTATCGATTTCATGGATGTATATAAAGATGATGGGTTCTGAAGGCTTAAGAAAAGCATCACAAGTTGCAATACTAAATGCAAATTATATTGCCCACAAATTAAAAGACTCTTTTCCAATTTTATATAAGGGTAAAAGTGGCAATGTAGCTCATGAATGTATCATTGATATTAGAACGATAAAAAGTGAAACAGGGATCACTGAAGAAGATATTGCAAAGCGATTGATTGATTTTGGCTACCATGCTCCAACAATGTCTTGGCCTGTTGCTGGTACAATGATGATTGAACCTACAGAAAGTGAAAGTTTGAGTGAAATTGATAAATTTTGTTCTACTCTTATAAAAATAAAACAAGAAATAGATAAAATTCAGTCGGGTGAATATGACAAGACTGACAACCCATTGAAGAATGCGCCACATACTCACGTTGAATTAACATCCAATAAGTGGGATCATAAGTATGAAAGAGAAGAGGCCGCTTATCCTTCAGAGTTTTTAAGAACAAATAAATATTGGCCTCCAGTTGGTAGAGTAGATAATGTTTATGGAGATAAAAACTTGTTTTGCACATGTCCATCTATGGAAGAGTACGAAGACACAGCTGCTTAGATATTTACTAAGATGAAAATTGCTGTAGTAGGTGCTGGTATATCAGGATTAAGTGCTGCTTATTACCTATCTAAAAAACATAAAGTTGATTTATTTGAAAAAGAAAATCAATTTGGGGGTCACGCAAATACAATAAAGGTTGCTTACAACCCTAACAAAGAAATTCCAATAGATATTGGATTTATGGTTTTTAATAAGCAAACATATCCAAATTTAATTAATTTTTTTTTAGAAAATAAAATAGAGATTGAAAAAAGTGATATGTCATTTTCTGTTACTGTAGAAAATAGTGGATTAGAATATTGTGGAAAAGGATTAGGTGGAATTTTTTCTAATAAAAAAAATTTATTTAATCCAAAATTCTTAAAAATGTTTTTTGAAATTTTAAGCTTTTATAAAAACTGTGAAAAAATAGAAATTAAAAAAATTAGTTCGATAACATTAGGGGAGTATTTAACAGAAATAAAAATTTCAGAATATTTTATTAATTATCATATTATACCAATGGTATCTGCTATATGGTCGATGCCTCCATATGAAGCAAAACAAATGCCATTATCTTTTTTTCTAAGCTTTTTCAAGAATCATGGACTGTTTAAAATTAAAGATAGACCTCAATGGTTTACGGTTACAAATCGAAGCAAAACTTATGTCGATAAGATAATAGGTCAAGTTAGTGGAGAACATTTTAAGAATTACAATATAAATAAAATCACTAGAAATGATTTAGGTGCTAAAATTTTTTATGGGGAGGAAAATGAGTTCTTTGAATATGATAAAGTTGTAATAGCAACTCATGCAGACGAAGCATTAAAGATAATTGATAATCCAACACTAGACGAGAAGTCAATATTAAGAAAATTTAAATATAGAGCAAACACTGCAGTAATACATTTTGATGAAAGTGTTATGCCTAAAAATAAAAAAGCATGGTGTGCTTGGAATTCTTCAATGGACTCAAATAATAATGAAAAGACAGCTGTAACATATTGGATAAATCAGTTACAAAATTTAAAGATAGATAGAAATATTTTTTTAACAATTAATCCATTTAAAGAAATTCCAAATGATAAGATATTTAAAAAAGTAGCATTTACTCACCCTTATTACGATACAGAAGCATTAACCAATCAAAGTAACCTGCATAAAATTCAAAATAAAAAACATATTTTATTTTGTGGTAGTTATTTTGGTTATGGTTTTCACGAGGATGGAATAAAGTCCTCTATTGATATGCTAAAAACACTTAATGATTAAAAATTCTTATATTTATACAGGAAATGTAATTCATAAAAGATTTAAGCCCAAAATTCATAGTTTTAATTACAATGTATTTTCACTTCTTATAGATTTATCGGAAATAGATTTACTACACAAAACTTTAAAGATATTTTCATACAATAAACTAAATATTATTAGTTTCTTTGATAAAGACCATGGAGCAAGAGATGGGAGCTCTCTTAAGGAATGGGTTTTAGATAATCTTAGAAAAAATAATATTGATACTAACGATGTTCATATTAAACTTTTATGTTACCCAAGAATATTTGGATATGTATTTAATCCATTAAGTGTTTTTTATGTCTACGACAAAAATTTTGATCTAATATCTATATTATATGAGGTAAAAAACACATTTGGCGAGCAACATGTTTATGTTTTTAAAACTGAAAAAGACCAAAATCTGATTCAACATATGTGTAAGAAGAAATTTCATGTATCTCCATTTATAGAAATGAATTGTATTTATTTTTTTAGACTATTGAAACCTGGTAATAAAATATCTGTAATAATTGATCTGAATGATCCAGTTGGCAAAGTATTATATGCTTCACAAGATGGTATTAAAAGTGAATTGACCAATAGAAACCTACTTAAAGCTTATTTAAAACATCCATTAATGACATTCAAAATCATTATAGCGATACATTATGAGGCATTTAAATTATGGACAAAAGGAATTAAATTTATAAAAAAAAAATTAAATATTAAGAATAATATTACTATCGAAAACTAATGTTAATTTACAAAATTTCAGATTTGATTGTGTTTAGTGCATTAAAAAATATTAAGCATGGTTTTCTTGAAATTAAAAAAGTAAATGGTGAAGTTTTAAAGTTTGGCAACCCTGATGAAAATTTAAAAGTTTTTTTAGAAATTAAAGATGAAAGCCTAAATTATAATTTGATTAAAAGTGGAAGTATTGGTTTGGGAGAGTCTTATATGAAAGATCTTTTTATAACAAATAATCTTTCTGATTTGATTGAGTTAACAGCAAAGAATATAAAAACTATTTATAAATTTTCTGGAATCTTCGATTTGCCTTTTATCAATTTTATTAAAAATAAAATTATAAAAAATACTAAAAATAGAAGTAAAGAAAATATTGCCAAACATTATGATTTAGGAAATGATTTTTTTTCATTATGGCTTGATAAAACTTTAACCTATTCCAGTGCTATATTTGAAAGCCCCAAACAAGAACTTTTTGAAGCTCAGAACAATAAATATCAAAAACTAATTGATCTTATAAGACCCTCAAGTGGTAATAAAATTTTAGAAATTGGTTGTGGTTGGGGTGGTTTTGCTGAGTATTTAGGTACTAATTATGATGTTAAATTAGATTGTATTACTATTTCCAAAAAACAATATGAATTTGCTAAAGAGAGAATTCATCGATGTGGACTTAATGAAAAAGTAAATATTCAAATTAAAGATTATAGAGATTTAAAGGATAAATATGATCATATTGCATCAATAGAAATGATTGAGGCTGTAGGTCAAAACTATTTAGACAGTTATTTTAATACGATTAAAAATAATCTAACACCCTCGGGTACGGTAGGTATTCAAGCCATAACTATCGATGATAGTTTATTTAATAGATATAAAAATAAAAAAGATTTTATACAACAATATATTTTCCCAGGTGGTTTTTTACCCTCAAAAAGTGAACTACAAAATTATGTTGATAAAAATGGATTAAAATTTGGTGAGTATAATTCATATGCCAATCATTACTCCGAGACTTTGATTATTTGGAGAGAAATATTTAATAAAAAATGGGACTTAATTAAAAAACAAGGCTTTGATTTAAAATTTAAAAAAATGTGGGAATTTTACCTTTCATATTGTGAAGCTGGTTTTAAATCAAAAAACATAGACTTAATTCAATTTTCACTACAAAATAAATAACTATAGGAGCTACATGATAAACTTAAAGATAATTAGATTAACAGTATTAATATTTGCTTTATTCTTTACAGCAAGTTGTATAAACAATAACTCTATGAAACCGACAGATTTTAAAAACACTGAACCAACTATGACTATAGAGCAATATTTTAATGGTCCGGTTAAAGCATGGGGTCTACTACAAGACCGTAGTGGTAAAGTTACTAGACAGTTTAAAGCTGATATGACAGGTAGTTTTGAGGGAGATATTTTAACTCTTAAAGAAGATTTTTATTGGACAGACGGAGAAAAACAAAATCGTATATGGAAAATCAAAAAGATTGATCAAAATTATTACGAAGGAACGGCACCCGATGTCGTGGGTACAGCTAAAGGTTATCAATATGGATCAGCTTTTAAATTTGAGTACGATTTAATGGTCCCATTTAAAGGAAAGAATATTAAAGTTTCTTTTGATGATTGGATTTTTAAACAGGATGAAGATGTTGCAATTAATCGAGCTACACTTACAAAGTTTGGATTTAAAGTTGGTGAATTGACAGTTTTCTTTAAAAAAAATTAATAATCAATCTTCTTCATACCTCTAGCAACTAGTTTAAAATATAAACTACTAGGTAGCATTTGAAGGAATTTTAAAAAATAGGTAAAGGCTTTGGGGAAATGTATTTCAAAACTTTTTTTGATTACTAATCCTTTATAAATTTCATCTGCAGCAAATTCTGGAGTTTTGATCATGGGCATTGGAAAATCATTTTGATCAGTCATAGGCGTTTTTATGAAACCAGGGCTGATTAACGAAACACGCACATTCTTCATTCTCATATCAAAGTTTAAGCTTTCAGCAAAGCTGGTAAGTGCTGATTTTGAAGCACAATATGCACCAGCTGCAGGCAATCCTCTATAGCCCGCAACAGAAGAAATTATAGATATTTGGCCATTTTTTTTCTCAGAAAAATAATCATAGATTGAATTAATTGAATTCATGGTTCCAAAAAAATTAACTTCCATTATTTCTCTTATCTTGTCTAAATTAAATTTTTTCTCTGATTTTGGATCATGCATGCCAGTACCGAACACACATATATCAATATTATTAAATTGTTTGATTATGTCTTTTGCGACTAATTTACATGCATCGACTTCAGTAACATCCAAGGGAAAAGGAAATATATTTTGATTAATTTTTTTAAGTTCATTTAATAAATTTTCACGTCTTGCAGATGCAGCAACCATCCACCCATTTTCTGCAAATTTGATTGCAAGAGCTTTACCAATTCCACTACTTGCACCCGTTATCCAAATAACTTTTTTATCTTCCATATTCTATTGTATAATAGAAATATGTTAAAAAACAAATTCTTATCTTTTTTATTATTTGCTCTTGTAACTTTTTCTGCATCGGCAATAGGAGGTTTAGCTACTGTAGGTTTTAAAGAGCCTTGGTATTCTTTAATCATCAAACCTTCATTTAATCCACCAGATTGGATTTTTGCACCAGTTTGGACAACACTCTATTTTTTTATGACAATTGCTATCTGGAAATTTTGGCATAGTAAAAATAGAGACATGAACACTATTTACCTTTATTTCATTCATTTAATTTTTAATACAACTTGGAGTATAGTTTTTTTTGTTTTTCATAAAATAGTTTTAGCTATGATTGTATTAGTAATTTTAATCTTATTGATAATTATTCTCATAATTAGATTTAAGCGTGTCAACTTGTATAGTTATTATTTAATGATTCCTTATTTACTTTGGTGTCTCTTTGCTTTACTTCTTAATATAAGTTTAATCATATTAAATTAAAATAAATTATGGATGATGTAGTAATAGTAGGTGGTGGAATAATTGGAACTGCTACAGCTTATTTTTTATCTAAAGAAGGTAGAAAAGTAAAAGTTATAGAAAGAGACCCAACTTATAAAACAGCTTCATTTCCATTGTCCCTTGGTGGATTTAGAAGACAGTTTTTTCAAAAAGAAAACATATTACTTGGAAAGTTTGCTAGAGAATTTATTTTTCAAATACCAGAATTACTTAAAACTGAAAAAAATCCAAATCCTACAGCAAGCATGGTTACAAATGGATACTTGTTAATGTTTGGTCCAGAGCATGCTGAGGAACAATATGAAGCCTTAAAAAATCATGAAGCTTGTGAAGCTGGAACTAAAAATATCAAAGGTTCTGAACTATCAAAAATATTTCCTTATATAAATAGTGAAGGTATTGAAACAGCAACTTATACTGACAACCAAAGTGAGGGATGGATTGATCCTTTCATGTTTCATAGCGCCTTAAAAAGTAAGGCAATTGAATTAGGCGCTGAATTTATTAAAGGCGAAGTAAAAAATATTTCTGATATCAAAGCTAAAACAATTATATCGGCAGCAGGATGTTGGACTAAAGAATTATTAAAAGATATTCCGGTAGTTCCACAAAAACACACAGTTTTTAGAGTTAAATGTCCTAAATATATTAAAGAAATGCCATTAACAGGAGATTTAACAACGGGCGTTTACTGGAGACCTGAGGGTGGAGAGTATTTAGCAGGTTCACCTAATTCAGTATTTGATGCTACTGATCTAGAACCAGCTTGGAATGATTTTGAAGAATTAGTATGGCCTGCATTAGCACAAAGAATTCCTGCTTTTGAAGAATTAAAATTAACTGGTGGATGGGCTGGTTATTATGATTGTAATAAATTAGACAACAATGCCGTAGTTGGTAAACACCCTAAATACGAAAATGTATATATGGCTTCAGGTTTTACCGGTAGAGGATTAATGCAAGCCCCTGGAATAGGAAGAGCATTAACCGAATTAATTTCTACAGGATCTTATCAAACGATTGATATTAGTGATTTTTCTGTTGAAAGAGTTCTTGATAACAATGCTAGACCAGAACCTTACGTTTTATAAATAATTTAAGTTCCACAAAAAGTTTGATACTTCACATGACTATGAGGAGCAGGGGACATTAATTCTAAATCATTTTCTTTAACCTGATATGGATTTTTCAAAATTTCAGTCAATTTATTAAACAAGGTTAAATCACCATTATTAGCTAACATTAAAGCCTCTTCAATTTTGTGATTACGAGGTATTACCATCGGGTTACAAGAACTCATTAAGTCCATAGATTTATTATGAGTGTTACCAAACATTACTAATCTTTTCATCCATTTAGTTTTCCATAAATTAAAGTCTGCATTATCATAAATTTCAGAATTTTTAATTGTCTTATTCATCAAAAAAATAAAAGTATTTGTATAATCTGCTTTTTTTTCATACATCCAATTTAATAACTCCATAATTAAATTTTTATCTTCTTTATCTTCACCATATAACCCAAGTTTATCTCTCATCATATTTAACCATTTTGTTTCATAATTTTGTTCAAATTTATCTAAAGCTTCTGTGGCTAATTTAATCGCTTCATCTTCATTGGCACTAATAAGAGGAATTAGACATTCAGCAAACCTTGTTAAATTCCATTTGGTAATTTTTGGTTGATTTTCATAGGCATACCTACCTAGTTGATCTATTGAACTAAAAACTGTTTTAGGATCATAAACATCCATAAAGGCGCAAGGACCATAATCTATTGTTTCACCAGAGATAGACATATTGTCAGTATTCATAACCCCATGAATAAAACCAACACGCATCCAATCAATTACAAGTTGGGTTTGTTTTTCGATTAAAACATTTAGTAAGTCTAATGCTTTATTCTTTGATGATTTTATATTGGGGTAGTACTTTTCAATTGTGTAATTAATTAAGATTTCTAAATCACTAATATTTTGTTTTGCAGCAATGTATTGAAATGTTCCAACTCTTAGATGGCCTAAGGCCACCCTTGTTAGAATTGCACCTTGTGAAATTTGTTCCCTAACCACATCTTCACCAGTTTTAACTACCGCTAAACTTCTAGTAGTAGGTATTTTTAAAAAATGCATTGCTTCACTAATTATATATTCTCTCAACATTGGGCCTAAAACAGCCCTACCGTCACCACTTCGTGAGAATGGAGTTCTACCAGAACCTTTGAATTGTATATCAAATCGTTCATTGTTTTTGGTCAGGTGTTCGCCGATTAAAACAGCTCTTCCATCACCAAGCATTGTAAAATGACCAAATTGGTGACCAGCATAAGCTTGCGCTATAGAGTTAGACCCTTCAGGCAATATATTTCCTGAAAAAATTTTTGATAAGTCGTCATCATTAATATTTGAAAAATCTAGATCTAATTTATTTGCCAGATCTTTATTTAATATTAATATTTCTGGTGCGTTTACTGCAACAGGATTGATATTTTCTTTGAATGTTTTTGGTAATCTTGAATAACTATTGTCGAAATGCCAACCAATTGTCATTTTATCGATTAGTTAACTTCTGCTTGATTTTCTTTTGGCTTGATTTCAGTTTTAAATTGGTTTGAGATTTTTTGAACTTCAACTGCTGACACTTTATATTCTGCACACATTGTTTCTTCATCTTTACCATGACCGGTTACCATATTAACCATGTGTTCTGGAAAATGGAATGTTGTGAATACTATGCCTTCTTTAACTTTATCTGTAACCTCTACTTTTAGAGCAACTTCTCCTCGTCCAGAATAAAGTCTTGCTATGTCACCTGTATTTAACTCTCTTTTGTTAGCATCATTTGGGTGAACTAATAATAAGTCTTCAGAAACTATATTGATGTTACTTGTACGTCTTGTCATTGTTGCAGCATTGTAATGTTGTAGAACTCTACTAGTTGTTAAAATTAATGGATATTCTTTTTTATTAGTTTCAATTTCTGTAGACTCTTTCCAATCAAAGTTTTTAAGACGTCCTTTTCCAAGTTTGAAAGTTTCTTGGTGTAAAATTTGAGTGTCTGTTCCATCTTCTTGAACTGGCCACTGTAATCCCATTTTACCAAGTCTTTCTCTTGTTACCCCTTTAAAGAAAGGAACAATATCTGCTATTTCTGCTAGAACTTGATCAGCGTCATATGTAGGTTGGTCAAAGCCTAATTTTTGCATCATGTCTGTTACAATTGTTCCATCAGTTTTAGTACCAGGTAGAGGAGGCACGGCTTGGTTAACTCTTTGAATTCTTCTTTCGGTATTAGTAAAAGTTCCATTTTTTTCTAAAAAAGTTGTTCCAGGCAATACTACTGTTGCAAGTTTTGCTGTTTCACTCATAAAAATTTCTTGAACTACTAATAATTCTAATGAGTTCATTGCCTGAACTACATGTGCACTATTTGGATCTGTTTGAACAATATCTTCTCCAATAATCCAGACTGCTTTAACTTCTTTATTAATAGCACCATCAAACATTTCTGGAATTTTTAATCCTGCTTTGGTTGGGTGAACCACTCCATATTTTTCAGTGTAGAAATTTTGAACTTTTTCATCAGCTACTTCAAAGTAACCAGCTCCTTGATGAGGTTGACAACCCATGTCAGCTGCACCTTGGACATTATTTTGTCCTCTTAATGGGTTAACTCCAACACCTTTTCTACCAATATTTCCAGTAATCATTGCAAGATCAGCAATTAACATCACCGTCTTAGATCCTTGTTCTTGTTCAGTAACTCCTAAACCGTGGAATTCCATAGAGTTTTTAGCTGTCGCATAAGCAATTGCTGCTTCTTTAACTAACTGTTTATCAACACCAGCGACTTTCGCTAGATGATCCATATCTTGTCTCTCAATTTCTTTAATAAAATTCGCAAAACCTTCAGTTCTATCTCTAACAAAATCTTTATCATAAAGGTTTGCTTTTAATATAAAATGTAACATCATATTTAAAACAGCCACATTTGTTCCTGGTCTAAGTTTAATATGATAATCAGCAAGTTTTGCTAATTCAGTAGTAATAGGATCTAAAACTATTAGTTTTTTTCCTTTCATTACTTGTTGTTTAATTTTTGCTCCAGTAACAGGGTGAGCATTTGTAGGATTTGCTCCTATAACCATAAATAAATCTGCGTGATAAATATCTTCTGTAGAATTAGTTGCAGCACCAGTTCCAAAAGTTTGTTGCATTCCCCAAGCTGTTGGTGAGTGACAAATTCTTGCACAACAATCAATATTATTAGTTCCAATTGCAGCTCTAATCATTTTTTGAAATACATAATTTTCTTCATTAGTACATCTTGCAGAAGAAATTCCAGCTACAGCATCAGGGCCACTTTCTTTTGTAATTCTATTTAATTCTTTTTTAATAAAGTCATATGCTTCATCCCATGATGCTTCTTCAAATTTTCCATTTTTTTTAATTAAAGGAGTTTTTAACCTATCTGGATGATCGTAAAATCCAAATGCATATCTTCCTTTAATACAAGTGTGACCTGCATTAACTTCAGATTCTTTAGGCGTAGATATTGCAACAACTTTATTATCTTTAATTGATGCTTCTAAATTACATCCAACACCACAGTAAGAGCAAGTTGTTCTAACTTTTTTATCTACTGCAACAGATTTTGATTGGTAAACATCAGAGATAGCATCTGTCGGACATGTGTGTGCACAAGCACCACAAGATACACAAGACGAATCTCCAAACAATGCATCGTTGTCAGTTGTGATTTTAGATTCAAATCCTCTACCACTCATTGTTAAAACAAAAGATCCTTGAATTTCGTCACAAGCACGAACACATCTTCCACAGTTAATACAGTTATCTAAATTCATTCTCATGTAATCATGAGAGGTGTCTCTTGGAATACCTTTATGTTGTTTTGGTGTGTTATATCTATGATCTGATATACCTAAATCATTTGCAACATCTTGTAGTTCACAATTATTATTTACTTCACAAGTTCCACATTCCATTGGGTGGTCAGTTAAAACTAGTTCAACAATATTTTTTCTTAAAGCCGTTAAATTTTCATTATTTGTAAAGATGTATTGGTTTTCACCAACTGGTGTATGGCATGATGCTACAACTTTAGTTGGACCATCTTTTACAAGAGCCACCTCTACAGAACAAACTCTACAAGCACCATAAGGGGCTAAATTTGGATCATCACAAAGAGTTGGAACTTTTTTTTCACCTAAATAACTTTTTACAAAATTTAAAACAGACGTATGGTTTGGACCAATTTCATATGGCTTTCCATCTATGTAGGCGATTTTTCTTTTTTCTGAGCTCATTAATTATCTTTCACCATATCATCCTTCATTTCATCACCAAAATATTTTAATATATTCATGATGGGAGTAGGAATTGCTCCACACAAAGCACATAAACAGCCTTTTTGCATAGTTACAAGCAGCTCATTTAGTAATTTTAATGGAATCTTAGCAGTTTTATTCTTTGCTTGATCAAACATTTCCTTACCTCTGTAAGAACCAAGTCTTCCAGGAAAGCATTTTCCACATGATTCTTCGGCAGAAAACTCAAATAAATGATGGATATATTCAATCATAGGAAAGTCTTTTGGAATACTTACTATACTTGCGTGTCCTAACATAAAACCTGCAGCAGTAAATTCTTGAAAATCTAAATTTAATTTTTCAATCTCGGTAATAGGAATTACACCTCCTAATGGACCTCCAATTTGTAATGCTTTAATGGGTTCTTTAAAACCACCACCAATATCATTTAAAACTTTTTTCATTGGTGTTCCCATTTCAACTTCATAAACACCTGGATTATTGAAAAAACTATCAAAGCAAACTAATTTGGTTCCAGCAGATTTTTTATTTCCAATTGCAGAAAACTTATCAGCTCCATTAATAAGTATACCCGTAGCTGCAGCTAATGTTTCAACATTATTTACAACTGTTGGTTTCTTGTAAAGACCTTCAGTGACAGGGAAGGGAGGTCTTACATCTACTTCAGCTCTTCTTCCTTCAATTGATGCAATCAATGCTGTTTCTTCTCCACAAATATAAGCACCTTGACCAATACAAATATTTAAATCAAAAGAAAATTTAGTTCCTAAAATATTTTCTCCAAGCAAGCCTGCTTTTTTTAAAGAATTAATTGCTCCATTTATTGCTTCTATAGATTTTGGGTACTCTCCTCTTATATATAAAACACCTTCATCACTACCAATAACATAACCACAAATAACCATTCCAAATAAAACTTTTAATGGTTGATCTTCTAATAAATATCTATCAGAGAAAGCACCTGAGTCACCTTCATCGGCATTACATATAACATATTTTTTTTCAGAAGGAGCTTTTCTACAAAAATCCCATTTCATACCAGTAGGAAAACCAGCACCACCTCTGCCAGTTAAATTAGAGTCTAGAAGGGATTTAGTTATTTCTTGTTTGTCAGTAGCAATAAATTTTTTTAATTGTTCCTTAAATTGATCTAAATTAGAAAGTTTGTCATCCATTAAAAAACTAGTTGAGGCATAACTTTTAGAAAAGAATTTTTCTTGAACTATGTCTTCACCTTTAATTATTTGATCAATCTTATTAATATCGTTTCCGGCATAATTCTCACCATCATAATGAAAAGCATTATTTTCATAGCAGTGACCAAGGCAAAACATTTCACCAACTTTATCGTCACCTAATTTTTCTTGTAATTTTTTTTTAAGCGGCTCTTGAGTACCAGCACACATGCAAGCACTTCCATTGCAAACAAAAGCTTTTTTTTCTCTATGAGAGGGTCTTAAAAATTCATAAAAACTTTCTGCACCATGAATAGTTGAGACACCCATGTTATATTCTTTTGCAATTTCCTTAATACCATCAGCATTATTTGATTTTAATGATCGTTCAGATATTTTTTCGAACAGATTATTCTTTAAACCTATTCTGCCGGATAAATTACTTATATTTTTTGACACTTATTAACCTTTAATTATCACTCTGTCTTCGTTACTATAAATATTAAAACTATCTTCTTTTACAAAACCTATCAATGTAATGTCAAACTTATTAGCTAAATCGATCGCTAGACTAGTTGGCGCACCAACTCCAATTAGAATACCAATATTGGTCATTAAAACCTTTTGAACTAGCTCAAAATTTAGTCTTCCAGAGCATGTTATAAATTGTGAAGAGGGGGTTAATAATCCCTTATTTAATGAATAACCAATTAATTTATCAAGAGCATTATGTCGACCAACATCCTCTTTTATACACACTATTCCACCATCGTTTGTAAATAGACCGCTAGCATGAATGCCACCTGTCTTAGAAAACTCTGATTGATTATCCCTTAGCACAGAAGGAGATTTGATAATTATTTCTTTAGAGATTTTAGGTAAAGATTTTAAGACCTTATCTTTTTTGATAATCTCTAATGAATCTAAAGAGGTTTTACCACAAACACCACAAGATGAATTTGTTAAAAAATTTCTTTTAATCTTATCAATATCTATGTTTTCAGAATTGTTTAATGTGACAACAATTTTATTTTGAAGTTTATATTCACCTACATAATCTCCAACACTCTCAATTTTCTCAATATATTCATTTTTTTCAATAATTTTTTCGTTGAAAAGAAAACCTCTAACTAGGTCTTCATCATTACCTGGCGTTCTCATTGTTATAGAGATTATATTTTGTATCCAAGTTTCTTTAGTTTTAAATTTGATTGAAATTTCTAAAGGTTCTTCAATAGAGATTAAGTCTTCTACATTATTTAAATTATTAGACTTATATTTTTGTATTTTATATTTTGAGTTCATTGGATTAACTTAAGGGGTAGTTCTTTTTTAAAATAAATTTATTTAAGATTATTCCAAAAATTAAAATTATTAGACAACCAAAAATTATAGGATTTATTAAATATTCAAATGAAACACCTCCAATGATGACCATAATAGGGTTTCCACCTGCTGGTGGATGAACAACATCTAACACAATCATAAAAAAAATACCGAACCCAACTGCCAAGGCAATATTTATAAATATTGGCAGATCAACATAGTTTATAAACAAAATTCCTATTAGTGCAGTTAAGAAATGACCAAAGAATATATTTTTAGGTTGAGCGAATGGGCTTTCAGGAAATCCGTATAGTAATACCATTGAAGAACCAAAAGAGGCCGCTAAAAATAACCCCATTGTAGTTTTATATGTGAGCAGCGTAAGAAACCCAATAGTAATAGTTGATAAAACTCCTGCAATAGATGCTTTTAAAAGTTTTTCTTTAGTAATGTTAATCATGATTAAAACTTCAATGCCTTCGATATTGTTTTAAATGGTAATAAAAGACATTCTTTTCTTGAGATATTATCTTTATTCATAATTTCTTTGAAATCATTCCATTTTTTTTCAATTTTAATATCTGTTTCATTAAACAAACCTTCAATTGAAATAATAAGAGACTTAATATCACTTATATTTTGATCAATAATCTTTTGAGACAGCATACTAACTGATGCCTGACAATACACACATGAACGGCACTGGTAACCCATATCCTTAATTTTATCATTTTTCACAATTAATCTGATTTCCATTTCGTCACCACACAAGGGGTTTTTATTTTTTGAGTGATGGGTATGATTTTTAACTATTTTGTGATTTGCTGTGTTAGATGCAATTTCGAGAATTCTTAGGTCCATTATAATTCTTTAATTAAGAGATTAATGTTTTATATTTTGATTTATGAATGATAACAATATTTTAGCTGTTGTACTAGCAGGTGGAAAATCAAAAAGATTTGGGCAAGATAAAAATTGCGTAAAACTTGGATCCAAAACATTGCTAGAGCATGTTTTGTTCAAAATTAGCAATAAATTTGAAGAAATATTGATTGTCTCAAGTAATCCATTGAAGATAGAAGAAGCAAAAAATACCACAGTAATTCCAGATTGTTTTAATGATCTAGGACCTTTAGCAGGAGTGCTAAGTTCCATGAAGTGGGTAAAAGAAAATAAAAAATCATACAAATGGATTGCAACTTTTCCATCTGATACTCCATTTTTTGATCCAATTATTATTGAAGAATACAAAGCAAGAATTGAACAAAGTAAAAGTAGTTTATATTTTGTTAAATCTAACAAAAAAAGACATAATATTTTTGGTTTATGGTCAATTGATTTAATGGAAAAATTAGAAGAAGATTTAATAATAAATAATTATCGAAAAGTTGAGGAATGGGCTAATAAAGTTGGTGTGAGCACAATTGATATTAAAATAAAAAATTACGATCCTTTTTTTAATATAAATACCAAAGAAGACCTTGATGTTGCTCAAACTATTTTAAATCTTGATAAAAATGATTGATTACAAAAAAGCAAAAAGTATTTTAATAAAATCAAAAATAAACATTAAAGATGAAGTTATAAACACATCAAAATCATTAAATAGAATTAATGTTCAAGATATTTATTGTCCTGTGAATTATCCTGCAGGAACTAATGCTGCATTTGACGGTTTTGCCATTAATTCTAAAGATACATCTACGATTAATAAAAAAAATCCTAAAGAATTTAAAATTTTAAAATCAATATCAGCGGGTGATAATCCTAAATTAAATAAAGTAAAAAAATTTCAAGCTGTTGAAGTGATGACGGGTGCTCTAATTCCTAAATATTTTGACACCATTATTCCCATAGAAAAAATTGTGTTTACTAACAATAAAAAGTCTATCGTAATAAATGAAAAGATTAAAACTAATCAACATATAAGACATGCAGGATCTGATTATAAAAAAAAGGAATTAGTTATTAATAAAGGAACTATTATTCAGCCATCGCATATCTTAGCCTTTAAAACATTAGGTATTAAAAGCATTAAGGTTAAAAAGAAGCTTAATATTTTATTTTTTTCAACAGGAAATGAAATTTCAAATAACGTAGATATTGCTGATTGGAAGGTTAGAAATTCAAACAGTCATTATATAAAATCTTTATCTAATAATTTTTTGTTTAATTATATAGAAGGTGGAATTTTGAGAGATAAAGATGAACATTTTTTTAAAAAACAAATTGATAAAAATCTTAGATCAAAAATAGATATCATAGTTACCTCAGGTGCTGTTTCAGCAGGTAAACATGATTTTATCCCCTCTGTAGTAAAAAAATTTAATTTATCAAATTTTTTCAAAGGGGTGGCTATTAGACCGGGTAAACCAATTTTATTTGCTAAATTTAAAGGAAGTGAAAAGGCTTTCTTTGGGCTTCCAGGTAATCCTATTTCTTCTTCCGCCTGCTTTAGATTTTTTGTATATCCCTATATTTTAAATGTCCTTGGAGTTAAGGAGGAAAAACCTTTTAAAGCTAAGTTAAAAAATTCTTTCTTTAAGAAAAAAAATTTTACTAGATTTATAAAAGCAAGGCTTACTACAACTCATAATGGAAATTTAGAAATCAAGGTCCTCAAAGGTCAAGAATCTTTTAGAATAAAATCTTTTGTAGAGTCTAATATTTGGGGCCTATTTAAACATGGTCAGTCAAATTTTAAAAAGAGCGAACTTATTGATTGCTATTCTCCAATTGGTTCAAATATTAATATTTTTAAATAGATCTCATTTTTATTGTAGTGCCAATTAATAAGCATTAAGTATCGAATTATGATTGAGCTAAAAAATGAAAAAATTGCAATTCCAGTAGTTTTATTAGCAGGTCTTATATGGTCCTTTGGACCTTTGGTTGTAAGATACATGGATCAACCCAATTTAGTCCCATGGCAATATATTTTTGCACGGGGTCTTACAATTTTTTTGATTTTAAATCTTTATCTATTTTTTGAAGAAGGAAAAGATTTTTATAAGAATTATTTAAAAATCGGAATGTCGGGTATCATTGGTGGAACTGGACTTGGAATTGCAATGATTACCTTTATTTATTCAATAACAAATACTAGTGCAGCTGTTACTTTACTCTGTTTAGCTGCAATGCCATTTTTTACAGCTTTATTAGGTTTCTTATTTTTAAAAGAAAAAATTTCACTTAATGTTTGGATAGCTATATTTATTGCAACAGTTGGAATAATAATTATAGCCATTGGTAATACTGAAAAAAATTCTTTATTAGGGCTTATTTTTGGAATGACTTCTTCAATTGGGTTTTCTGTTTTTTCAGTGACTTTAAGATGGAAAAAAGAAACTCCAAAATTTACAACAGTTGCTTTTGCAGGTCTTTTTTGCTTTGTAGTTGCTGCAATAGTTATTTTATCTAATGATATGGTTTTCTTGTCTTCAAGTTATAACGGAGCACTATTTTCTATACATGGAACGTTAGTTTGTATGGGTTTAATTTTATATTCTATTGGATCAAAAGCAATCCCTGCTGCAGAACTTACTTTATTGTCACTAACTGAAGTTATAGGAGGAATTTTTTGGGTATGGATTCCAATTTTAGGAATTAATGAGATCCCATCGACTAATACGATAATAGGTGGCTTCTTTCTTTTTATGTCTATCATTTATTATAGTCTTACAATTAAAACTAATAGACGATTTATTGCTCTAAACTAATCAAAAATGGAAAGACCAAATTTTTTTACTCTAAAGAATGGTGAAAAGGCCAAACTACCTTTTACAGATCAAGAATATCAAAGTCGATTAACTAAATTAAGAACCACAATGAGTAAAAATAATCTTGATATGATTATTTTAACTTCAATGCACAACATTGCTTACTATACAGGATTTATTTATTGTTCTTTTGGTAGACCTTATGGCTGTGTAGTAACTGCTAATAAAATTTCAACAATTTCAGCAAATATTGATGCTAGTCAACCTTGGCGTAGATCTCATAGTGATAATGTTATTTATACTGATTGGAAAAGAGATAATTTTTTAAAAGCAATTGTTTCAATTATTGGAAGAGACGAACCTCCTAAGAATATTGGTATTGAAAATGATCATGTAACCTTAGATGTTAAAGAAAAGCTTACGTCTATTTTTACTTTTTCAGTTTTCAGCGATGTTTCAAAAAATTTAATGCAACTTAGAATGATTAAATCTGCCGAAGAAATAGAAATTATTAAAAATGGTGCAAGAATTGCTGATCTTGGGGGCGAAGAAATTGTCAAAAATATTAAAGTTGGAGAAAGTGAGCTTGAAATTGCAATAGCCGGTAGAGATAGAATGGAGCGTGAAATTGCAAAAACGTACCCTGATGCAGAATATATGGATACCTGGGTTTGGTTTCAGTCGGGACTTAATACAGATGGTGCTCATAACCCCAAAACCAATAGAAAATTAAAATCAGGAGATATTCTTTCTTTAAATACTTTCCCCATGATCTCAGGGTACTACACAGCTTTAGAGAGAACTCTTTTTTTAGATAAAATTGATGATGCATCCTTAAAAGCTTGGGAAGCAAATGTTAAAGTCCATAAAAGAGGATTAGAGCTAATTAAACCAGGTGTAAAATGTTCTGATATTTGTCATGAGTTGAATGAACTATTTGCTGAGCTTGGTTATCTTCATTATCGAACATTTGGTTATGGTCATTCATTTGGTGTCTTATCTCATTTCTATGGAAGAGAAGCAGGATTAGAACTTCGTGAAGATATAGATACTGTTTTAGAGGAAAACATGGTGGTTTCTATGGAACCAATGATCATGATACCAGAGGGTAAACCAGGAGCTGGTGGATATAGAGAGCATGATATCTTGGTTATAGGAAAAGATAATGCTGAAAACATTACTAAGTTTCCTTTTGGTCCAGAACATAATATTATCAAATCATAAATCATGAGTGAAAAAACTGTAGTTAATAGTTGGAATGAATGGGATCCTTTAAAACATATAATTGTTGGCAAGGCTGATGGCACTTGTATTCCAGCACCAGAACCTGCATTAGATGCAAAAGTTCCAGAGGACAGTGACATGCGAGGTCAGTTTGGACCAAGAACAAAAGATACAGTTGATAAGGCAAATGAACTTTTAGACAATTTTTCAAACATGCTTGAAAAAAGAGGTATCAAGGTAGATAGACCAGACCCAATAGATTTTAGCCAAAAAACATCTACACCAGACTGGGAAGCGGAAACAATGTTTGGCTGCATGCCACCACGAGATGTGTTGTTAACTGTGGGTAGTGAAATTTTAGAAGCCACTATGAGTTATAGATGTAGATGGTTTGAGTACCTTTGTTACCGACCATTATTACAGAAATATTATAATGATGACCCTAATATGAGACACGAGTCTGCGCCAAAACCAAGGTTAACTGATGCAGATTATAGAAAAGATTATTTATCTGATAAAATTGGTATTCAAAAAAGATTAGAGTGGACTGAAGATAAGTTTTTTGTAACAACTGAAGAAGAACCATTATTTGATGCAGCAGATGTTTTAAGATTTGGAAAAGATTTAGTAGTTCAACATGGATTTACTACTAATCTTAAAGGAATTGATTGGCTTAAAAGACATTTTAAAGATCATAGAGTTCATGCTGTTAATTTTCCAGGTGATCCTTATCCAATTCATATCGATGCAACCTTTACTCCTATTAAAGAAGGATTAATCATTAACAACCCTCAAAGAAGACTACCAAAAGAACAAAGAAAATTATTTGAAAATAATGGATGGGAGATTATTGATAGCGCACAACCCGCACATAATGAGCCACCACCATTATGTTACTCTTCAACTTGGTTATCAATGAACGTTCTAGTATTAGATCCAAAAACAGTTTGTGTCGAAAAAAGTGAAGTATATCAGGCAGAACAATTAGATAAATTAGGAATGGAAGTAATCCCTGTTGAATTAAGAGATGCTTATGCATTTGGTGGAGGCCTTCATTGTTGTACAGCAGATGTGTACCGTGAAGGTGAATTAAAAGATTATTTTCCAAAACAATAAATATGGCAACAGTTAAAACAAAAAGAGAGCGAATAAAATTTGCTTCTGATAATGTAGCGGGTGCTTGTCCCGAGGTATTAGATGCGGTATTGAAAGCAAATGATGGTGATAGCACTCCATACGGTAATGACCAAATATCAGCTGAATTACAAAAGAAGTTTTCAGAACTATTTGAAAAAGATGTAATTGTTTTTCCAACAGCATCAGGAACGGCTGCTAATGCATTAGCTTTAGCAACAATGACCCCATCATATGGTAATATTTATTGTCATAAACTTTCTCATATTAATACAGATGAATGTGGGGCACCTGAGTTTTATACAGGGGGTGGAAAATTAGTTACTTTAAATGGAATAAATGGAAAAATAACACCTGAAGAATTAGATCAGTCTATTACCGGTAAAGGCATTGTGCATCATACTCAACCTGCTTCAGTAAGCATTACTCAAGTTTGTGAAACAGGAGAAGTATACCAATTAGATGAGATTAAAAAGATTTCTGAAATTACGCATAAGCATAACTTAAATATGCATATGGATGGAGCACGATTTGCAAACGCTTTAACTGCATTAAATTGTACTCCTGCTGAAATGACCTGGAAATCAGGCATTGATGTTTTATCATTTGGAGCAACCAAAAATGGTTGTCTTGCAGCTGAGGCAATAATTTTTTTTAACAAAGATCTAGTGGGTAATATTGCTTTTTTAATGAAAAGAGCAGGGCATTTATTGTCTAAGATGCGTTTTGTATCTGCTCAGCTTGATGCATATATTTCAAATGATATCTGGCTAAGAAATGCAAGACATGCAAATAAAATGGGAAAAAAATTAAGTGAAGGATTAGCAAAACATAATAGTATTAAACTAGCATACCCAACAGAAGCGAACGAAGTTTTTGCAAAATTTCCAAGAAATATGATTGAGCATTTAAATTCTGAAGGCTACAAGATGAATGAAGATGAGCTTGATGGACAAGCAGTTAGATTAGTTGCTGCCTGGAATACTCAAGAGAGTGATGTGGATCAATTATTAGAGACCTTAAAAAAATCTAACTAGGATTTTGTTTTAAAAATTCAATATATTTAACAACTTCATCAAATTGTTCGTCAGGTATATCTTTATAAGAGTTCTCAAACTTCTCTTTTACACATAGAGCAACATGAGCGTAAGGGTTTCTTCCTTTAGGATGATTTGGATGGCTTGGTAACTGACCCAGTAAATAATCGCCAGCTTCCTGTATCATTTTCCACAGTTTACTTGCGTTTTCTTTATTCATCAAAGTAAGATTAATCTCTAAAGTTTACAAATTCTACGGGCAAACCAATATCAATAGCAGTTATTGCTGACATTGCTTCTTGAAGGTCATCTCTTTTTTTTCCTTCAGCGCGTAACTCTTCTCCTTGAATTTTAATCTGAATTTTAAGCTTTAGTTTTTTTATTTCAGCAATAATTTTTTTTGCATTTTCTTGGCTAATACCTTCTTGGAGTTCACTAACCTGTCTAATCGATGAACCTGCAGCATTTTCTGAGTTTTTAATTGATAATACTCTTGGATCTACCTTTCGTCGTATAAGATGAACCTGTAATAATTCATTAACTTGTTTTAATTTTAGCTCATCGGGAGCTAATGTAGTGATAATCTTATCTTTTCTTTCAATTGAGATATGAAGTCCTTTAAAGTCAAATCGATTACCAATTTCTCTAAGGCAGTTTGCAAGAGCGTTATCAAACTCCGGGTAACTAACTTTACTGATTACATCAAATGAAGGCATAATTTTTTATTATCTAATGAATTGACCTTAACAAAAATTTTCATAATTGACTATTTGATTTATTTTGAAACTCTTTTAAGTTGCAATTATATGGAAGATTTAGTCAAAAAATTAGAAGAACAGATCAGCTTTCTTCAAAATGAAATATCGCAAATGAGTGATGAACTGTATTCTCAACAAAAAGAAGTATCAGTTTTAAAAAAACAAGTTTCAAATCTTGAAAAAAGAATTAACGAATTAGAGAGCAGTGATGAAGCGGGTATGGTTATGATTGATAAAAAACCCCCACATTATTAAACTTTATTATTAATCCATGACAGAACAATTTGATGTTATTGTAGTAGGTGCGGGTGCTGCTGGCATGATGAGTGCCATAGAAGCTGGCAAACGGGGACGAAAAGTTCTTTTAGTCGATCATGCAAAAAAAATAGGAGAAAAAATTAGAATATCAGGTGGTGGACGATGTAATTTTACCAACATACATACTCATCCTAGTAAGTTTATTTCAAACAATCCTAAATTTGTAATATCAGCTTTAAAACAATACACGCAAAATAATTTCATAGATTTAATAAAGAAACATAATATTAAATTTCATGAAAAAAAATTAGGACAGCTCTTTTGTGATGAAAGTGCTCAACAAATTATAGATATGCTACTTTTAGAGTGCGAGATGGCAAAAGTAGTTTTAAAAAAAGATACAATTATTGATGATATAGACAAACAAAATGATAAATATTTTATAGTTGTTGGAAGTGATAAATATTTCTGTCAGTCATTAATTATTGCAACAGGTGGGTTGTCTATTCCAAAAATTGGAGCAAGTAAATTTGGCTATGATATTGCTCAAAAATTTGGTTTAAAAGTTATTGAAACATTACCTGCACTAGTTCCATTAACATTTAGTGAAAAAATACTAGCAATTTGTAAGGAGCTTACTGGGTTATCTGTTGAAGCAGTTGTTTCATTTAAAAAAACTTTTTTTGAGGAAGGAATGTTATTTACTCATAGAGGTTTAAGTGGACCTTCCATATTGCAGATTTCTTCTTATTGGAAATTAGGAGATAATATCAAAGTTAACTTATCACCAAAGCTTGATGTAGATAAATTTCTAAATGATAGAAAGATCTCTAATCCTAAACAAGATATCAGCATTGCAGTTTCTGAAATTCTTCCTAAACGATTAGCTCATATAATCTGCAATGAAAATAATGTTAATGGAAATATATGTGAATTATCGAACAAAGTATTAACTAGTTTGAGTAATTCTATAAATGCGTGGGCGATAAATCCTACAGGAACTGAAGGTTATAGAACTGCTGAAGTAACTTTGGGTGGTATTGATACTGAGGAAATTTCTTCTAAAACAATGATGTCCAATAAACACCCTGGATTATTTTTTATTGGAGAAGTGGTTGATGTTACTGGTCATTTAGGCGGTTATAATTTCCAATGGGCTTGGTCTTCTGGATATGTTGCTGGCCAGTATGCTTAAAGGCTAGTTGTTGTTTGGGTATCTTCAGTTTTTTGAGGTTCATCAATAGGTTCTACTGTTGGACTTAACTCAATTCCAACAGGTGTGATAGAGGAGGGCATTGCAACGAATTGCGAGTCAGGATTATCAACCACATTTCTCACAGTATTTCTATAGATACCAAATGCTCCAATTAATATGTGAAAGAATATTAAAAAAACAAAAAACCCATTCAATCCAACTAAATTCATAAAGATAGAACACAAGAAAGGCCCACTCATTGCCCCCATACCAAACGTAAACTGTAAACTAGCACCAGCTGCAACGAATTGTTCTTTAGGTATAAAGTCATTTGTATGAGCAAGGATTAAAGAAAACATAGGAAGACTACATACTGAAAATAATATTAAGGATAAATAAAACCAAGTCCTACTAGTTGCTAAATCACCCGGTAAATACATTTGTCTTGATGCAATTATTGCACAAAAAGCAAAAAAAGCAGCTCCAAAAGTTGAATAGATAATTACTTTTCTTCTATCAAAAGAATCTGAAATTTTTCCTATGGGCCATTGTGATATAGCACCGGATATAGCTAATAAAAAAGTTACAAGTGAAATTTCAAAAATTGAAAAATTCATTGATGCAGCATAAACAGCAAGTAACGTAAATAAAGCAGACTGTATGGTTCCATAAAAAAATGAACTTACCATTCCAAACGGAGAAGCTTTATAAACTTCCTTTAAAGACATAGCTTTAATTTTTTTAAAATTAGGTGGTTTTTTTTTAGTAAGTAAAATTGGTATTAAACCTGCTGAAGTAAGCACTGAAATTAAAATAAATGGTTCAAATTTTAATGGATTGCTAAAGTTCAAAAGAAACATTCCAATTCCCATAGAAGTATATAAAATAACCATATATATAGAAAGAACACTTCCTCTATTTTTATTACTAGCCCTGTCATTTAACCAACTTTCAGTAACAGTATAAATCGAGACCAAACTTATCCCTGTAAAAATCCTTAAAAGAAACCAAGCAAATGGATGAATAAAAACTGAATGGAGTAAAATAACAAGTGAAGCAATAGATGCAAATGCAGCAAAAACTCTAATGTGTCCTACGCTGGCAATAATAACAGGTATAATTTTTGCACCAATAAAGTATCCAACAAAATAGCCAGACATCATGAAGCCAGTTGACATTAAACTAAAGTCTTCTGCTACCGCTCTTACACCGAGCAATGAGCCTTGGAACCCATGAGATATCATGAGAAAACTGATACCTGTAAATAGCGCCCAAGAGTTCTTTAAAACTTTATTCATAAAATTGACCGTACATATTTCTCATCTACTTTCAAATCAAGTCTTTATTATGATTAAACTATGAATTCTTTAGCTTAATAAAAGAGTGAATGGCAATTGCTGTAATGATAACGGCACCACCTTGGATAGTCTCCAGGCTAGGTTGTTCCTTAATAATTAACCATACCCAAATAGGACCAATTATAGTCTCCAGTAAGAAGAATAGGTTCACTTCAGCTGCTGGTATGAACCTTGGAGCTATAGTCACTAGCACAAAAGGTATAGCAACACACATAACACACATTAGAGGAACAATAATTAGATCACTATCAACTAGTGCAAAACTTTCAATGAACAGAAGTGCAAACATCGCTACAATTAATTTTCCAACAACAGCAGCTGGGATTAAGTTTTTATCCTTTGCGGATCTAATAGTAACCGCTCCAACAGCTAAACCTAAAGCAGTTATTAAGCCTAATATATCTCCAAAAAAGTTACCTAATTGTATTGAATCGTAGAATATATAAATAGCAGCAGTAAAAGTTACAAATATTGTAATCCATGTTTTTTTATCAGGTAATTCTTTTAAAAATATTGCACCAAGCACTGCAGATAACATAGGAGCCATTGCAATCATAACTAATGTGTTTGCAACATTGGTATTTTGTATTGAAACAACAAAGGTAATATTGGTTACAGAGAAAGTACCAATATAAAGTAAGCCATGATAGCCACTTGAAAAAAGCATTTTAAAGAAATTTAATTTATAAATTAATAACATTCCTAAAAATACAGTGACGAAAGGAATGAGGCCTCGATAAAAAACAAGCCCCCAAGTATCAACATTAGAAAGTCTTATAAATAAACTATCAGGAGTAATAAACATTACTGCAACAAATGCGAGTAAAGATCCTTTTTGCTGGTCGGATAATTTGTTCAAGCTTTTAATCCTTTCCAAAATGTTTTTGCAAGATTAATGCTTGTAAGATCATAAAAAGATTTTAATCCTGTAGGAGAAGTTACATTAATATCTCCATTTAGTTTTTGGTCGATAAAATCAATACCAGAAAAATAGATGTCATTTTTTTTAAGATCTTTACCAATTATATTTGAAATTTTATTTTCTAATTTTGTTAATTTAACCGAGATAGGTATGGCTCCTTTACTCATGTTGCTTAAAAAAGATCCTTTTTTTGGAACTCTAGAGATCGCACCGCAAACTTTACCATTAATTATAAAAACTCTTTTATCTCCAAACTTAATTTTAGGTAAAAACTTTTGACACATAATATGCCCATGTTTTTTTATGAAATTTGTAATCAATTTTGTATTTATTTTATTTTGAAATAAGTGAATATCATTGCCACTAAAACTATGAATAGGTTTTATAATCATTCTTTTATTTTTAGAAAAAAACTTATTAATTTCTTTTATATCTTTTGTGAAAATTGTATCTGGCATATATTTTTGAAAAGATGTTGAATATAGTTTTTCAGAGATATTTCTAATAGAGGTTGGATTATTAATAATTTTAACTTTATTTTTTATCTTATCTAAAATGTAAGTTGTTGAAATATATTCTAAATTAAAAGGAGGATCTTGCCGTATCAAAATATACTTACATTGTGTAAGCTCTAGTTTTTGTTGATTTAATATTTTAAAAAAACGTTTATTTGAATAATTAAACTCTACGTAAAATCCATTCGCTACGACCTTATCGTTAATAATTGAGAGCTCTTTAGGTTCATAATAAAAAATTTTGTATTTTAACCTTTGTGCTTCAATGGCAAGAAATATACTAGTATCCGTTAGAGGCTTTAGTTTTGAAGGATGATCACCTTGAATTGCAACTATCTTATTTGTCATATAAATCGTTTAAATTTTCATTCTTAGAAAATTTATCTATCATATGATCTGCGTTTGTTGTCTTATTATCAATCAGTTTATCTAAGTGATTTAAAAACTTAGCCTCATTATCATTAGATTTACTCAAAATGTCTCTGTTTAATAATCCTTTTCTAGAAATCCCAAGCAGCAATGACGCCCAATGTAATAGGTCTTTTCCCATTAACTCAGTGTTAAACCCTTTTTTAGGTGCTTCTAGGTAGGCATTAATTATTTTATTTTTATCCCACTTAGAAACCAATTCGTAAGCCTCATCTAAATTTCCATATAATATTCCAGTATTAAAAGCAGGTCCAGAACACAAACAGTCCCAACCACAAGTGTCCATTGATCTTAACTCTATATATTTCTTAAGTCTATTTTCTGTAAAAATTGTACTTAGGTGAGTGGTTAAATCATCTTCAGTTGGAAGTCGGTTGTTAATTTCTCTAATTTTTCCATTCATGAAATCTGAAAATGAATAATTACTTCCTGATAAATATTCTTTTTCGTTTTGAATAAATAATAAAGGAAAGTTTATTGAAAAATCTGCATATTTTTCAAAATCCATATTATCAAAAAAAACTTCAGGTAAACCTCCTCTCGATGTTTCTTGCCAAACTTTAGAACGATAAGAACTGAAACCACTATTTTTTTTTTCAACTATTGAAGAATTTGCAAATAGTGCGATAGATATTGGCACTATAGAATTAATTATTTTAAACTTCTTAATAAAATCTTTTTCAGAATCGTAATCCAAGTTAAGTTGCGTACCACAAGTTCTATACATCATATCTAAGCTTAAAGAACCACCATTAGGCATATCCTTAGTCATTACTTGATATCTTTGTTTTGGATTATTAGGAACTTCATTAAGGGATGAAATCGGATCAAAACCAGCACTAACAATTTTTAAATTTAATTTTTTTGTTACTTGCTGTAACTCAAATAAATAATCATGAGATTCAGCGCAAGCTTCATGGATATTATTTAGTTTATCACCTGATAACTCAATTTGATTTCCAGGCTCAAGAGTAATACTTTTTCCTTGTTTTTGTAATCCAATAATATTTTCTTTTTCCATTATTGGCTTCCAGCCAAATTCACCTAGAAGTAAAAACATTTTTAGGATAGTAGGGTAATCTACTCTTTTGTTTGTTTTTTCATCAAATAAAAATTTTTCATGCTCAATGCCAATTTTAAAATTTTTAACATCTTTAATTCCAGACTCAAAATATTTGATTATATGTTCTTTATGAGTGATCATTGATTTATATATAAGGATTTAAAGTTTATTTTAAAGTCTTTATGTTTAACGCTTCTGTTTGAAAGTTTTGTATAGATTGCTTTAGTTGTTCGAAGCGGTGCTTAGTAATGATAATTGAGTAATTTTATCATCCCCTAATTCATCTATAGGTTTAACAGGATATTCACCTGTAAAATAATGATCTGTTAATTGAGGATAATTATTATCTCTTTTGTTAAAACCCATTGCTCTATAAACACCTTCTAAAGATAAAAAATCTAATGATTTAGCACCAATATATTCACAAATTTCGTCATTAGTTTTATTTGCAGCAAGTAACTCTTTTTTAGTAGGAGTATCCACACCATAAAAATCAGGAAACCTAATTTCTGGACAGGCAATTTTTACATGAACTTCTTTGGCTCCTGCATCATATAACATTTTTACAATTTTATGAGAAGTTGTCCCTCTTACAAGCGAGTCATCTATTAAAATAATTATTTTATCTTTAATAGTAGATTGATTTGCATTTAATTTTAATTTCACACCAAGACTTCTAATTTTTTGACTGGGTTCAATAAAAGTTCGACCAACATAATGATTTCTAATCAAACCTAATTCAAAGTTAATTCCTAAATGTTGAGCAAAACCAAGGGCTGCTGCATTTCCAGAGTCTGGTACAGGAACTACAATATCTGCTTTGATTTTGTTTTCTTTTGCAAGTTCAATTCCAAATTGCTTTCTATGTTCATAAGCAGATTTACCATTTAGTAAACTGTCTGGTCTTGCAAAATAAATATACTCAAAAACACACGGACGAACTTCTCTAGCAGGGAAGGGTTTAATGCTTTTTAGTTCATTATTTTCTATATAAACAACCTCACCATTTTCTACATCTCTAATATATTTTGCACCAATTATATCTAGCGCACATGTTTCAGAAGCAAAGACATAGCTATCTTTGATTTTCCCAATCACTAATGGTCTGATACCATGAGGATCTCTTACGCCAATTAAAGTATTTTGTGTTAGCATGACAAGCGCGTAACCACCTTGTATTTGGAATATGGCATCTATAACTTTATCAATTGTTTTGTTTCTTTTTGATTTAGCAATTAATTGAACAATTGTTTCTGTGTCAGATGTAGTATGAAATATTGCACCATCTTGAACCAATCTATTTCGAAGAGTTATTGAATTAGTTAAATTTCCATTATGAGCTACACCGATACCTCCAGCATTTGTATCTGCAAAAAAAGGCTGTATATTTCTTAAAGTGTTTTCACCAGTTGTACTATATCTGTTATGACCTATAGCATAATTACCAGGCAAACTATTTAACACTTTCTCTTTATTAAAATTATCTCCAACTAAGCCAAATCTTTTTTCAGAGTAATATTTTTTTCCATCAAATGTAACTATTCCACAACCTTCTTGACCTCTATGTTGTAGAGCATGCAATCCTAAAGCGGTTAGTGCAGCTGAATCTTTATTGTTACTTACGCCAAAGACACCACATTCTTCTTTTAATTTGGGATTATAAATCTTGAATTTTTTCTTTGGAATCTTGATAGTTTTTTTCATTTGGAAACTCTTTCAATAAATAATTACTACCTTTTTCAATATATGGGAAGGCGTATGATTTATCAGTATTAATTGGCCATTTACTATAATTATACACAATATCTACAGCTGAAAATAAACAAATACAGATTACATAACTTCGGATAAATCCAAAAAATAACCCAAATAAGGAATCGAGTCTTCCTAGACCAACAAATTTTACCGTCTTACTAATGGCTTTATTTGTAATAAGAATAACAAAGATCACTAAAATAAAGATAGTTATGCCGAGCGCAATATCTAAAACATATTCACTATCAATTATATTTTTAAAATAAGGCTTAGCTTTTGGAAAAAGAAGTAAAGTTACAACATAAGCCAATACCCATTTTGAAGCTGATAATAAACTTAAAACAAAACCTTTACTATAACACTTGATAACTGAAAAAATTGTAATGATTAGAAATATTAGATCTATTAAAGACACCGCTTGATAAAAATCTTTTAAAGCATCAAGCATAATAATATTATTTTCCGAATGGTTTACTTATTAAAATAAGAGAGGGCAGCAAAGTTAATACTGAAATCATTGCAAGTAACATTGCTAAACCAGTAAATACACCAAAATAAATCGTGGGTATAAATTTAGAGAAAACCAAAATTGAAAAACCAAAGACAATGGTTATTGAAGTATTAAGGATTGCAACACCCACTGTTGAGTGACAAACTTTTAGTGTTTTATTATAGTCTTTAATTTTTAAAAACTCTTCTTTAAACCTATAAATGTAGTGAATACTATTATCTACTGCGATCCCTATTGTGATTGCAGCAATAGTAATAGTCATCATATCAAGGGGTATTCCAAGCAGGCCAATAATTCCTAAAATAAAGAAAGCTGCAATAAAATTAGGAACAACACCAATAAGAGATAGTTTAAAATTTCTAAATAAAATCATAAACATTGCAAAAATTCCAATCATTACTAAACCTAATGTGAGTATTTGAGATTTAAAAAGGCTTTGGAGTAAATTATTAAACAAAATTAAAACACCAGCTAGTTTAAACTCTTCTTTGCTAAGCTTTAATTCATTTTCAAGGTCATAATTTATTTGGTTTATTAAATCATTTCTTCTTAAACCATCCTGTGAATCAATAATTCTAAGGCTTATCCTAGCCTCATTATCTTTTATGGATATATAAGGATCTATAATATCTTTTTTTATAGTTTCTGGAATTTTTGAATAAAGCACACCCATTTCTAATGTTCCAAGGGGCTTGTTATTGTTTAACTGTGTAGCAACTTCAATAATTGAACTAAATGATAAAACCTTTCCAACTGCAGGAAGATTATCTAAATAATTATGAACATTTTGAATTTTTTCAATTTTGTCTTTTGTAAACCAGTATTTTTCATCATCTTTACTGCCTTCATCATCCCAGCTTTCAAATTCTTCATCTTCGCTAGTCTCTACTATGATATTTTCAGGAAATTTTAATATAACTTCTAAAGGTGTCGTGCCACCTAGTTTTTCATCAATAAGTTTCATACCTTTATAAATCTCAGTATTTTTATTAAAATAATTTATAAAACTATTTTCAACTTCAAGCTTACTTATTCCAACAACACTTAAGGCGATAACCAAACCTGTTACTAAAAAAATTATACTTTTATTGTTAATAGAAATTTTACCAAAAAAAGAAGTAATTTTAGAATCTGTATCTTCTTTAATCTTTACTTTATTGCTAGACATAAAGCTCAGTAGAGTAGGGAGTAAAGTAAATGTGATTATAAAAGAGGTTATTAATCCTAAAGTCATCATCCACCCAAAATCAATAATAGGTTTTATGCCACTAAATACTAAAGATAGAAAAGCACATATAGTTGTAAGAACTGTATAAATAATAGGCCAAAACATCTTGCTAGTTGTCATTATAATAATTTTTAAATTATCTAAATTCGGAAAATCTTCTCTTAATTGTAGAAACCGGGTGCTCATATGAATATTCATTGCCATAGTTAGAATTAACATTAAAGCAATAAAGTTTGAGGATATAACAGTAACCTTCCAGCCTAAAAGACCAAGTAGACCTGTCATAATTAAAACTGAAAAAAAGCAGCTACTAATTGGAACAATAATCCAAATTAGTTTTCTAAATATAAACCACAGAGTAGCAATAATAAATAAAAGAACTCCTAGACCAAAAACAATAATATCACTTTTAATAAATGACATCATGTCATCAGTGATCATTGGAATACCTCCTAAGTATATTTTTCCAACATCTCCATAGGACTTAATAACCTCTCTTATTTGGGTGATATTTTCATGATTTTTCTTTTTTAAAGTATCTTTATATTCTTCAATTTCTTGAGATGATTTATTTTCAATATCTTTTAGTTCATCTTTTTTTATATAAACAATTATGCCACTTGTTTTACCATCTTCACTTATTACAAAATTTCTAAAAACTGGACTATTTAATATTTCTTTAAATCCTCTTTCAGTATCGACACCTTCATCTTTTAAAGTTTTAAAACTTTCTAGTCTTTCTTGAAGAGGCGCTTCTGAATTATTTAATAAAGGGATATCAAGTAGTGTAATAACGCTATGAACCCAATCTAGACTTTGGATTTTATATTTTAAACTTAAAAGATTATTAATAGAAGATTCAGTAACCATTCCCTCATTGGGGGAATAAGTTAAGATTAAAAACTCTTTAGAGCCATATCTTTCAGTGACTTCTTTTAAATATTCAAGATCAGGATCCCCTTCGATTAACAGAGTATCAGATGAGGCATCTAGTCTAAAATCTTTAGAAAAATACCCAAAACTTAAGAGAGTAATTAACAGTAATATAAAAATTGATTTAGGATTCTTTAAAACAATATTTTGATAAAATAGAGACAGCATTCACAGCTAATATATTGGATATTAGTTAATTTGAGTATCTTTAAATTTGGTAAACATTGCTTCAAATTCTACCATAACATTACCCGTTGGACCGTGTCTTTGTTTTCCAATAATAAGCTCTGCTAGATTTGACACTTCATTCATTTTTGCTTGCCATTCAGCGTGCTCAACAGTTGCAGGTCTAGGTTCTTTTCTTTCTAAGTAATAGGCCTCTCTATATACAAACATTACAACATCAGCATCTTGTTCAATTGATCCAGATTCTCTTAAATCTGATAACTGAGGTTTATGATCATCTCTTTGTTCTACAGCTCTTGATAGCTGTGATAGAGCTATCACTGGAAGTTTAAGTTCTTTTGCCATTGCCTTAAGGCCTTGTGTAATTTCGGAAATTTCTTGAACTCTACCATCTCTATTATTTCCAGATCCTCTCATCAATTGAATATAATCTACAACAATCAAATCTAAACCAAATAATCTTTTAATACGTCTTGCTCTGTTACTCATAGCAGCGATACTGATAGCTGGCGTTTCATCTATATACAAAGGAAGTTCAGAAATATTTTTTGAAGTCTCAATAAATTTATCAAATTGCTCATCAGAAATTCTTCCACGTCTTATATCGTTTGATTTAATTCTAGATTGTTCTGCTAAAATTCTAGTTGATAATTGTTCAGAAGACATCTCTAATGAGAAGAAAGCAACTGCAGATTTTTTTCCACTTTCTTGTAGTTTTTGAGCAGCATTAAAAGCTATGTTTGTTGCTAAAGCAGTTTTACCCATTGAAGGTCTACCTGCAATAATAATTAAATCTGAATTATGAAGCCCACCCAGCCTATCATCTAAGTCTCTTAGACCAGTAGGTACACCCACAATGCCTTCATCATTTTGATAAGCAGCTGAGGCCATCTCAATAGTTTGTTTCATGGCTTCATCAAATTTAATAAGTGATGAATTGAAAGAACCTTTTTCAGCAAGATCAAATAATAATCTTTCTGAATTTTCAATTATATTTTGTCCATTAACATCAAGAGCATTTAATTTTGCAGCATCAATTGTATTTTCAGATATCTTAATTAGTTCACGTCTGACGAACATATCATAAATAATTCTTGAATATTCTATTGCTTGTCTTGGAGGAGTAGAAAATTTTGTAACTTTTACTAAATACTCAGGAACATTTAATTCGTCTTTTTCATTTTCAAAATAATTTTTTAAAGTTATGGGGTTTGCAAGCATCCCTTTGTAAATTAGGCTTTCAATTGCTGAAAAAATACTTTGATGCATTGGGTCATAAAAATTAACACTAGAAACAATAGTATTTATTTCATCAAATGTTTCATTTTGAACTAATATTGATCCAATTACAGCCTGCTCTGCTTCAATATTATTTGGAAGTTCTTTAAAAGTATCTTTAACTAGGCTGAGGTTATTTTCCATGAATAAATCTTATCTTAATTAAGGTTTAAAAAAATAACAAATATATGCTGGGGAAAAAATTGTATAATTATTGAATAGTATCAGCTGTAACTACATTAATAGTAATTTCAGAATCTACTTCAGAGTGTAGAATAACTTTAACCTTAAATTTACCAATTGATTTAATTTCAGTTATTGGTTGTATCATTGAAGGTTTAATATCTAGTTTGTCATTTTCTAATATCAGTTTTGAAATTTCAGTTGGTTTAACTGATCCATACAATTCTTTATTTTCAGTACTTAATTTTTTAATTTCGTACTCTTTATTGTTAATTTGTTCAGAAATTTTTTGAGCTTCTTTTTTCTTTTCAGTATCTTTTTTACTTAGCTCAGATTTAATCTTTTCAACTTCTGCAATATTTTCTTTTGAAGCATAAAGAGCTTTTTTATTTGATATTAAGAAGTTTCTAGCAAACCCTCTTTTAACATCTATGATTTCTCCAATAGATCCAATTCTTCTTAAGTTTTCTAAAAGGATAACTTTCATTTAAATTAACGCTAAATTTCTAGCTCTCTTGATAGACAGAGAAAGCTCTCTTTGTTTTTTTTGTGAAACATTTGTAATTCTTGATGGTAAAATTTTACCATTTTCGGACATATATTTTTTTAACAATCTGATGTTTTTATAATCAACTTCTGGAGCACCCTTAGCAGATAAAGGGCAAGTTTTTTTAAATTTGTATTTATTAGGTTGAAAAATACTTAGTTTTGCAAAGTTACTTTGACTACCTTTTTTTTTATTTCCTGCTCTTTTTTTTGATGGCATAATTAGTCTCTATTATATTCTTTTTTATATTCTTTTTTTTCGTACTCATCTTTCTTTGAAAAATATTTAGCCTCTAAATTAAACTTTTTAACCTTAACCGTCATATATCTTAGAAGATTTTTATCAATTGCTTCATTTTTTTCTAATTCATCAATAATTTTTCCAGGACCTTTAATCTTAAAGTGCATATAGATGCCTTTTTTATTCTTTTTAATAATGTAAGCTAAATTTAACAAACCCCAATCTTCAGTTTGTACTATTTCTCCCTCATTTTTTTCAACTATTTTAGAATATTTTTCAGTTAATTGCTTAACTTGCGCTGGGCTAGTATCTTGTCTAGCAACTATAGTGTGTTCGTATAAATTCATAATTGTTCTTTAATAAAAAGTGAGGATATACTATTATAATTATTGAATTACAACACTTAAAACCATAATAAACTTTAGATATTTAAATGTTTTCTGTTATTTTTCCAGGTCAAGGCTCACAATTAGTAGGAATGGGTAAAGACCTACATGCTAAATATAGCTTAGTTCAAGATCTATTCAAGGAAGCAGATGATACTCTTGGTTTCTCACTATCAAGCCTTATCTTAAATGGTCCCAAGGAAGAATTAGACTTAACTGAAAATACACAACCAGCAATATTTTTGCTCAGTTATTCAATATTTAAGTTAATCAAAGAAGAGTTTAAAATTGATTTAGATAAAGCAAAATTTTATGCAGGACATTCTTTAGGAGAGTACTCTGCATTGACCGCAGCTGGGTCATTGTCATTTTCAGATACTTTAAAGATATTAAAAATTAGAGGTAGTGCGATGCAAAACTCTGTTCCAAAAGGAGTGGGTGGAATGGTTGCAGTTTTGGGTTCTGAAATTGAAATAATAAAAAAAATTATTGATGAGAATAAAGATAAATACGAATGCTTTATTGCAAATGACAATTCTGTAGGCCAGATCGTTTTAAGTGGAAAAATTGAAGACCTGGAGAAAATTATGGTTGATTTGAAGGCTTCAAATATTAAAAATATTAAATTACCGGTTAGTGCTCCGTTTCATTGTAAATTGATGAATAATGCAACACTTGTGATGAAAGAAGAAATAGAAAAATTAAATTTTAATGAACCTAAAAACATCCTTATTTCAAATGTAACAGGAAAAGAAATATCTAATTCAAAGGAATTAAAAGAATTACTAGTTAAGCAAATTGAAAGTAGTGTTCGTTGGCGTGAGAGTGTTTTATTAATGATTGAGAAGGGCGTTACAGAGTTTATTGAAATAGGACCAGGCAAAGTTTTATCTGGATTAATAAAGAGAATTGACAAAAATGTTAAAGTTAGTGCAATAAATACAGAAGAGGATATAAAGTTAATTAATATCAATGAGTAGTTTAAAAGATAAAAATATTGTAGTCACAGGTGCTTCAGGTGGAATTGGTAATTCAATAGTTGAGAAGCTAAACCAAAATGGTGCAAATATTTTAGCTACGGGTACAAGAATTGAAAAACTAGAAGAGTTAAAAGAAAAATTTAATAATATAAAAATTCTTAAATTTGATATTTCTCAACATGATAAAATCGAGGAATTTATAGAAAATGCTACCAAAGAACTAGGTGGATCTTTAGATTGCATTGTTAATAATGCAGGCATTACAAAAGATAATTTAACTATTAGAATGAGCTTAGAAGAGTGGTCAAAAGTTATAAATATTAATTTAACTTCTACATTTCTAATGTGTAAATATTCGATTAAAAAGATGCTTAAAAATAAATCTGGAAAAATTATCAATATAACCTCTGTTGTTGGGCATACTGGTAATGTTGGACAAGCAAACTATACTGCATCTAAAGCAGGTATAGTTGCAATGTCAAAAAGCTTAGCAATTGAATATGCAAAAAAAAATATTAATGTTAATTGCATATCCCCAGGCTTTATTAGTACTGCTATGACAGACCAAATAGATGAAAAATTTAAAGAAACAATAATTGCTAAAATTCCATCTAATAGACTAGGTAAACCCGAAGATATTGCTAATGCTGTTAATTTCTTAAGTTCAGATCAGTCAGACTATATTAATGGAGAAACATTACATGTTAATGGTGGTATGTATTTGGGTTGACAAAACTACTTTTTGAACTATTAACGAAATATAACAAAAAGGAACATTATGTCAGAAGATATTTCAAGCAAAGTTAAAAAAATTGTAGCAGATCACTTAGGTATTGATGAAGCTAAAGTGTTGGACGATTCAAGCTTCATAGATGACCTTGGAGCAGATAGTTTAGATACAGTTGAGTTAGTAATGGCTTTTGAAGAGGAATTTGGTTCAGAAATTTCAGATAGTGAAGCTGAAAAAATTCTTACTGTAGGTGACGCTGTTAACTTTATAGCAGGAAAAGCAAACTAGAAATTAAATGTCCATAAAAAAAGATGGGATAATGGTAATTTTATCATCCCCATCTGGGGCAGGTAAAACAACCTTAGTAAAACTCCTCTCTAAAAATAAAAATTTTCATATTTCAGTTTCTCATACCACAAGAAAACCTAGACTAAACGAAATTGCAGACAAAGATTACTACTTTGTTGATCATGATAAATTCGAAAATTTAATAAAAAATGAAGAATTTTTAGAGTATGCAAAAGTATTTAATCACCTTTATGGGACAACTAGAACACCAGTTATTGAAAAATTAGAAAAAAGTGAAAATGTAATATTTGATATTGATTGGCAAGGAGCTGATCAAATCAAGAATAAAAAATTAAATTATAAATTAATCACTTTTTTTATTTTACCTCCTAGTAAAGAGATACTATTTGAAAGACTATCAAATAGAGACATGAAAGATAAACTGATAGTAGAAGAACGCATGAAAGAGTTTAGCAGAGATGTTTTGCATTGGATTAATTATGATTACGTAATTATTAATGACAATCTAGAAGAATGTTATTCTAAAATTAGCAGTTTAATTGATGCTGAAATTAACAATGGCTCAAAAGACTACGATAAAGATTTCATTAGAAAGCATGTTGAAAAACTAACCTCTTAAGTCTTCATATTCTTTTACAAGTTTAAAATATACTTCAGGCTCAAGGTTTTGAGGTCTAAGATTAAGATCAATACCAAATTTTTCTGCAACTTTTTTTCCATTATCAAAAACTTGGTTAAAGGGTTTTTTTAACATTTTCCTTCTTTGGCTGAAGAATATTCTAGTTATTTTTTCAAGATTTTTAGGATCCTTTAATTTAAAAAAATTCTCTTTGGGAGTGAATAAAAGTAAAGAACTATCTATTTTAGGTCTTGGTGAAAAGCTTTGTGGTTTAATATCTAATATCTTTTTTACATTTAATTTCCAACTTGATAAAATTGATAGTCTACCATAATTAGAGTTATTAAATTCAGATATAATCCTATCTGCAACTTCTTTTTGAAACATTAAAATGAGACTATCGAACCAAAAATTTGAGCCAATATTAAGAATCCATTTAGATAAGATTTCTGTCGATATATTATAAGGTAAATTACCAAAGACAGATAGTTTTTGCGCCGAGATATTACTTTCTGATACTTTTAAGATATCATCATTGATGATTTCAATTTCAGTATCAAACTTCTCTTTTAGCAATATAGCTAAATCATCATCTTTTTCCACAACATAGAGTTTCTTTGGTTTTTTTTTTAAAATATATGTCGTTAGATTTCCACTACCTGGTCCAATTTCCAAGACTTCCTTGTTAGTAATATCGGTTATGGATACAATTTTTTCAAGCACCTCTCTATCTATTAAGAAGTTTTGGCCAAGACTTTTTTTTGCTTTTATGAACACTTATTTGTCCAAAAATTTTAAGGCTTGAATTAAACTTTTTGGATCAGATAAATTCTTACCTAGCATTGAATAATTTGGGCCATGATCTGGAGAAATACGAGTAAATGGTAGACCTAAAGTAATATTAATTGCATCAAAACCAAATAAAGCCTTCATAGGAGAAAGTACTTGATCATGATACATACCAATAATTACATCATATTTATTTAAAAATGATTTTGTAAAGATAGTGTCAGCTGGAAATGGACCATTTATTTTATTATTTTTTAATCGCAATTTCTTAATAGCTGGAATTATCACTTTATCTTCTTCAGAATTTTTAAAATTACTCTCACAGTGTGGATTTAAACCAGTTATTGCTATCCTTGGCAGTTTATTAAATTTTGTTTTATAAAATTTATCAATAAGCTTAACATGTTGATATATCTTTTGTTTTGAGATTTGTTTGTGAACATCTTTTAAAGGTAAATGTGTTGTAAGTGGACTAACAGATAGTTTATTATTAAATATAAGCATCACAACTTTATTATTATTTTTTGTTTTTTTTGCTAAATACTCAGTAATACCTAAAGCTTTACCTTTTAAAAAAGATTTTTTTGAAATTGGTCCATTAATAAATTTAGATAATTTATTTCGCTTGATAATTTTTAATGCTAACTCAAAAGAGTTTTTTATGTAATCATTAGATTTACTAGAAATTTTTTCAAAGCAACTTTTAAATTTATACTCTACATTAATTAAGTTAATTTTTTTATTATCTAGTAAATTAAATTTTTTAAAATTTTGATCAATAGTATTGATTTCAAAAAAAAATCCTAATTTAATCATTTGTTGCTCAAGTAATTTTTTTGAAGCAATAATTATTAAAGGGCTTTTATAATGATGGGCTTGAATGCTTTTAAAAAATATTTCTAAAAAAATGCTATTTGGCTCACCTGCAACAATTAATATAGGTTTATAATTCATTTATGAAACTATTAATTTTTATTTTTTCATAAAATATTTTTGAAAATTGATCTAGTTGTTTGCTGGTCTCAAATTGAATCATCTTATTTAACTCTTCATCTTCATTGATTATCGTATTTTCATATTTAATTTCCTCTATCTTTAAAATTAAAAATGAAGAACCTACTAGCACAGGAGATGTGTATTGACCAACTTCTAGTGCTTTTAATTGTTCTAAAATTTTTGTTGATAATTTTTGTTCCTCTATCCATCCAATTTTACCTCCAAATTTTGAGCTGTCTGATATGCTGTATATATTGGCAGTGTTTTTAAATCCTATCTCGCTTATACTTTGATTAATATTTTCTAATTTTTTTTCAAAATTTGAGTTATTTTCTATGTTAAATAAAATCTCAGATAGAGAGTATTTTTTTTGCTTTTTTGTACTTGTTAATTTTTTTACTTTTTCTTTTAGTTGATCTGTATCAATATTAATTTGACCAATATATCGATTGTATATCAATTGATTCCATAATATTTCTATTTCAATTTTTTTTTGGACATAGCTTAATGATATATTATTACTTTGCAGGTATTCTTTAAATTCTTTTTTATTTTTGATATTTAAGTTTCTATAAAAATTTTCTAGATAATTATCAATATCTATATTTATTGTTTTTAAGTCAAAATATTTTATTAATTCTATTTTTTTAATTTTTTCTCGAAGTGCTGACTCTTTTGATAGTTCAATAATTTTTTGTTTTTCTAAATTTTTTAATTGATTATTAAGTGATACTAAATATCGGTATTCTTTTTCTATGTCAGAATTTGTTATAATTTCATTATTGACTTTGTATACGATGTAAAAATTTTCAGCAGTGCTTGATTTAAAACTTATTATTAGAAATAAAAACAAAAATAAAATAAATTTTACTTTAGGCATTATTTTTTAAGATTTGGAGACTTTGTCTCTCCAAATGGGATTATAGTTAAGTTTAGATATATACTTTCATTCGCTTTTAAATTTCTATCTGTATAATAATCTTTATTATATTGAATTGCTGCAATTAAGCAGTCATTTCTATATTGATACATTAAATTGTAAAACTCTGTTGCATTGGTCTTCTTGTTTTCTCTTGTTTCAAAAATCAAGCTACTTGTTTCTTTAAAATTATATGAAGTTTTATTTGATAAATAACTATCTTTATCTATACTGTTGTTTTCATTTAGATATTCAAAAGTAGTTACAAAATTATTAATTTTGAATTCATTTTTTAATATTTGATAACTTGTATCTTTTAAATTTTGATCTTGAGAAAATTTATAGTTAAGACTAAAAAACTCATTGGGGTTATAATTCAGTTCTCCCATTATATCTGAGGTTTTATTGCCCAGTGAACTATTTACAGGTAAATTTTGATCATCTTTTAATTTAAAAACGTTAGCAACTTTTAAGTTAAAAACCTCTCTATTAGAAGAATCGGTATTATAAAATTCAGTACCAAAGCTTAACGATCCACCTCCCTCAACGGAGTCACTTGATCCAAGTCTGTTAAGAGCAAAAACATTACTCACATCAATTCTTTTATCTTCATTTCTTGCATTCTTAGAATTGTTAGGACTATATCTAGCTGAAATAATAGGTTTGAGTATGTTTGAGTAATCGTTAGTCTTTTTTTCCATTGGATAAGAAGAATTAAACTCAATCAAAGCTGCTATTTTTGTATCTAAACTTTCTTTATAATTTTTAGAATTTTCACTATCTGTATTAATATTTTTAAATAAAATATTATAATTATTTTTTAAGCCCTTATTAGTAAATCTAGGATAAGAACTATAAAGAAAATCATTAACAATAACCTTTTCAAAAACATTAGTATCATAATTTTTAATGAAGCCACTTGAGTCTAAATTAAAGCTTCCGGATGTTAACATATCTGAGTAGAGATCTTTTTTAAGGTTGAAGCTAGGATAAACATATTCATATTTGTCTCCATCTGGTACATCACTTAGATTTTCGTAGACTATAAAATCAGCCTCCAAACTCAAATCTTCTTTTGATCCACTAAATTTAATTGAAGAAGTTAAAGTTCCAGTATCATTGTTAATAAGAGGAGAATCTAATTTATAATTTTTTAGATATGTATCCTTAGAAGTAAATTGTAAATCAGCTGATAAATCCAGATTATCAAAATACTTTGAGTTTAATTTTTTTTGACTATTTGAAAAAAAATGACTTTGAGAAGAATTATCTTTTTCACTTAACATACTTAAATCAATAGTATGTTTTGAAGTTGCATTAACTACCCTATATTCAGATTGTGCAAGTATTTTATTCGTTGAATAAAGTCTTGGAGTAAATGTTAAATCTTTATTGTTAGAAAGCACATGAAAATATGGCAGTGTAAATGCTGAGCCTGTAGAATTAGACCCTGTAAAAGAGGGCATCAAAAATCCAGATTGTCTTTTTACAGTCGGGTCAGGATGAAAAAATTTTGGAAAATAAAAAACAGGTTTATCATAAATTTTTAACCACGCATTTTCATAATTAATTGTCTTTTTTTTTTATCATGTGTAATTTTTGAAGCTAAAAATTCCCAGGGTGGACAATCGTCATTTTTTTTACAGGTTGTAAAAACACCTTTTTCTATAATAGTTTTATCATTGTCACTTTTAACAGTTTTACCCTTTATTCTTGGATCATTGTTTTCAGCTAAATTATTAAAATCTAAAAATATGTCCTTTCCAATTAATTTATTGGTTAATAAATTTATATATGCTTTTTCAATATAATATTTGTTATTTTGCACATCTAAAATATTTGCTCTAGATATCTTTAACAAACCATCATCTAAAGTATAACTAAACTTTTCTGAAGTAAAATTATTTAAAGCTTTATCATAAAAAGTTGATCTGACATTTGAAAAAATTGTTTCTTCTATTTTGTTATAAGAAACCTCTTTAGATTTAAATGTAACAATGTTTGCAAGGTCTTTAATTTCAACATTTCCTATTGCCTTAATTAATGAAATTTTTTGATCATAAATTAATTTATCTGCATTAATTTCAATATTTTTTTCAGGTAAAATAACCTTTGCTTTATTAGCAATTAATATTGACGAGCTTTTATCAAATTTAAAACTTTGACCATCAATTTTTATATTTGAAGACTTGGAGTATGCAGAACCTATTCCAGCATTTATAATACTTCCGTTATTTGTAATATTTAAATCTGAAGTGCTAAAAATAATTTCATTTGCGTAAGCTTTATTATTAATAATTAAAACTACAAAAAAAAATAAAAATATTAAAAATTTTGAGTTATTTTTCATTTAGCCTTACAATTCCAATTAAACTAATGAGTATCAATATCATAAATGGAAGATATGTTGATACTATAATTGGTATTTTACCATTTTCCCCCATTAGATAAGACAAATAAGACAAATAATAAACAATCACCGAAAATAATATCCCTGACAATAAATGAAAAATAATAGAAGTATTCCTTTTATTATTAAACATTATTATTGAAGAAAGAATTGTCATAATCGAGACAAATAATGGGAGAGAATAAAGCTTATGCAAATGAATATCAACTTCTCTGGTAGAATTTCCTAAAGAGCTGTAATCATTTCTTAATTTTAGTAATTGAAAAATATTTAAAGAGGACAAATTATCAAACAAACTATTTATTTTTTTAATATCAAAGTGTGTTTTAATAAAATATTTTTCATTAAGTTGCGTAGTTTTATTATCCTTAAAAAGCATTGGTTTAGATAAAATCCATTCATAACTGGAAATATCAATTTCTTCAGAATTAATAATATGAGTTAATTGAAAATTATTATCAAACTCATGAATCGAAACATTGATTAATGAATTATTTGATATTTCATCTGCATTAATAATATATATCTTATTATCAATCTCATCTTTAATCCAAAGACCACTTTCTTTAACAACTGCCAAATATTTATCATCATTTGAGTATGAATTTTTTATATCAAAATAAATAAACTGTAATTTAGCAGATATTGCATAAAATATAGTCATTAAAATAAAACCAAATAGAAGTGATGTAATAAATAATGTTTTTAAAATTCTGATATTGCTTAATCCATTAATCTTTAAGATCTCAAGCTCATTTTTATCAATTATATCTAGAAAAAAAAATTGAGTTCCAATTAAAAAAATAAAAGGAAAGATTTCAAAAAGAGTAGCTGGAGCATTTAAACTACTCAATATTATTGGAAAAAAAATGTTTGTTTGAAGATCTTTAAAAAAATTAATTTCTTCAAATAAATTAAGAATAAAAATTAATGCTAAGAAAATAAAAAAAACATTCAAAATTTTTTTTGTAAAAAGTAATATTAAATATAATTCAAAAGTTTTAATCATCAGTAATTTCTCTTTGATCTAATATATGCAAAAAAATACAAGCTAAGAATTGAGAAAATTGGAAAAATTATAAAAAAATATTGTCCAAAAATATTATTAGATGAATACCTTAAAGATATTTCAGAAATAATTATAACAACAATACCAATAAAAAATATTATATATCTATAAAGAGTAAATTTTTTATTTTCTTTTGAAATAAAAAAAATAAAACATGCTATTAGAGATAGTAGAAGCAAGTATATAGGCTTGTAAAACCTTTTAAAAAGTTCTTCTTTAATATTTTTAATAGAACTTTCCTGGCAAGTTAAAATCTCACTTTTGAATTGATTTACTTTATTTTGGTTGTAATAATTTAAACACTTTAGCAAAAGTCTACTGCTTAATTCCTGATTTTTGGGATAGGAAGTACTTTTACTTCCATACTGAGTTAAATTAAAATCTATTTTCTCAAATGAAAAATTGTTATTTTTGGATCCCTCTATATTAATTACACTTCCATCAGATAGCTCTAAATATTTTTTATTTTCAAATTCTTTTATAAAACCTCTCTTGGCATAAATAACTTTTGATGTTGAAGTACTTCTTTTATCTGTCTCTTTAAGATAAATATTATTATAAACTCCTTTTGGCTTTTCTTTCTCAATGAATATAGTTAGATTTTTTACCACATCTATGAATTTACCTTCTTGAAAAAGTGATGGAAAAAAATCAATATTAGAATTTCTTATGAAATTACGGGCTTTATCCTGACCACCAGGTGAAAGATATGCCCCTATAATTATTTGAAGAATAACAAAAATTAGTGAAAAAATCATAATTACCCTAATAAATTGAAATTTACTTATGCCTAGGGTCCAGAAGATAATTAATTCATTATTTAATTCATATCTGTTAATTTGATAAAACAAGGAAACAAAGAAAATAAAAGGTAAGATTCTATGAATAATTTTTGGAAAGTTAAATAAAGTATATGAGAGATAAACTTTAAAACTATGTCCGTCTTCTGTTATAAAATCTAGATAGTTAACTGCTTGAATTACCCATACAATTAAACCTAGAGATAAAGTCATTAATAAAAAAAAAAGAAGGTATCTTTTAAAAAATGAGCAAATAATAATTTTTTCATTGTAATATAATAAATTTATTCATATATAGCATTCATCTATCTCAGATTGTATTTAAAAATTTATGTCTATTAAGATTAATTATTTAGAAAAACTTGACAATAAACCATTTGAAAATCTTGTTTTATTTGTCGATGAAAATTTCAATATTAAAGATCTTAAAAAATATATTTCAAATTCTGAATTTTTATACATAGCTGACCTACTAAAAAATAGTGATTTAAAAAAAGATCTTCTTTTATTTAAAGTTAATTCAAAAAAAACAGTATTTTTAGTGTCTATTAAGAAAGATATAAAAATATCAGATATAGAAAATTTAGGAGCTAAATTTCACAGTTATATTAATAATGATAAGAAAAAAGAATACTTTGTAAATTCAGATACAATTAATAATAAAATTAAAAATTTCGTTGGTTACTTTCTGCATGGACTTAAATTAAAATCATATGAATTTAATATTTATAAATCTAAAAAAAACAAAGAAACTGTTTCCGTAAATGTTATAGGAAACAAAAATAAAATATCTACTCAAGATCATTTAAGATTTAAAGCTTTAGAAGAAGGAAGTTTTTTTGCAAGAGACCTTGTGTCTGAACCGGGAAATGTTTTGCACCCTGATGAATATGCAAAGAGAATAAATACACTTAAAAAGTTTGGATTAAAAATAAATATCTATGATGAAAAAAAATTAAAAAAACTTGGAATGAATGCTTTACTTGGTGTAGGGCAAGGTAGTATTAGAGGATCATATCTTGTAACAATAGAATGGAATGGTGCAAAAAATAATTCTAATCCCTTAGCTTTTGTTGGAAAAGGTGTTTGTTTTGACACTGGAGGTTACTCTTTAAAACCAGCAAAGTTTATGGAAGATATGACTTATGATATGGCAGGCTCAGCTACTGTAGTGGGTTTAATGAAAAATTTAGCAATAAGAAAAGCAAAAATAAATGCTGTTGGTGTTGTAGGGCTTGTTGAGAATATGGTTAGTGGAAACGCTCAAAGACCTGGTGACATTGTAAAATCTTATAGTGGCAAAACAATAGAGGTATTAAATACAGATGCTGAAGGTAGATTAGTTTTGGCTGATGCTTTAACTTTTACTGAGAAAAAATTTAAACCTAAGTTTATGATTGATCTAGCAACTTTAACAGGTGCTATTATAGTTTCATTAGGCTCTGAATATGCAGGTCTATTTTCAAACGATGATAAATTGTCAAAACAATTATTAGAAGCGGGTGATAAAGTTGAAGAAAAATTGTGGAGAATGCCATTGCATAAAAACTTTGACAAACTTATAGACTCAAAAAATGCAGATATGCAAAATATTAATTATGTAGGTGGCGCAGGATCTACAACCGCAGCACAATTTTTACAAAGATTTATTTTAAATAAAACACCTTGGGCCCACTTAGATATAGCTGGTATGGCATTTTCAAAATATGGAGGTGCTTTAAATTCAGGTGGTGCAACTAGCTATGGAGTAAGATTATTAAACCAACTAATAGAGGATAATTATGAGTAATTTAGAACAAACACTATCAATCATTAAACCTGATGCTGTTGAAAGAAATTTAGATAATGAAATCAAAGACATGTTTATAGATAAAGGTTTTAAAATTATCAAAGATAAAAAAATTCAGATAACAAAAGCAGAAGCGGAACAATTTTATAAAGTTCATGAAACTAAACCTTTTTATAATGATTTATGTGCTTATTTGTCTTCAGGACCGATAGTTGTGATGGTGTTAGAGAAAGAAAATGCAGTTTTAGGAAACAGAGAATTAATGGGTGCAACTAAACCAGAAGAAGCTGCAGAAGGAACTATAAGAAAAAAATATGGAATTTCTATTGATAAAAACTCTGTACATGGCTCTGATAGTGTTGAAAATGCTAAAATTGAAATTAATTTTTTCTTTAAAGATTAATTAAATAATTTTTTTATAGCCGCTGGATAGAGCTTGTGCTCTTGTTTTAAAACTTTTTTAGCTAAAGAAATAGAATTATCTTTTTTTGAAATTTTAACTTTCTTTTGCAGAATTATTTTTCCTGAATCAAGTTTTGCTGTTACAAAATGAACAGTACAACCAGCTACCTCATCTTTATTTTGTATTGCTTTTAAATGAGTATCAAGCCCCTTATATTTTGGCAGTAAAGAAGGATGTATATTAACTATTTTTCCACTAAATTTTTTAATAAAATCTTTAGATAAAATTTTCATAAAACCTGCAAGGCAAATAAACTTTATATTTTCTTTGTTTAATAAATTTAATATTTTTGCTTCAGCTATTCTATAGTTTTTAAAGCTTGATACATATTTTTTTATATTAAATTGATTTGAAAATTTTAAACCTTTGGCTTTTGAAGTATTTGAAAAAATTAAATCTACGGATATAGGTGAATTTTTTATTTTAGAAAATTTTATTAAATTTTTTAAATTACTTCCAGTTCCAGATATAAATACTGCTGTTTTAATCTTTTTAGGACCAGTCAATTTCACCATTAAGTTTAACTTTATATTTTCCTGTAGTTATTTTTCCAATAACATAGGGTTTAAATTCTTTTGTAAAAAATTTAGTAATTTTATTTAAGTTTTTAGGATTAACTATTAAACAAAAACCAACTCCACAGTTGAATGTTTTTAACATTTCCTTATCATCAATGTTATTTTGCTTCAACCATTTAAAAATTTTTTTAGTTCTAACTTTATTTAAATCTATATCAGCGACTAATTTATCTGGAATAACTCTCTTAATATTATCTGCTAGGCCACCTCCAGTAATATTTGCACATCCATTTAAAAGATTGTTATCAATTAAATTTAGAACTTCTTTGACATAAATTTTTGTAGGTCTTAGTAATTCTTTTTTTAAAAACGAATTATTTTTTAAATTAATCTTTTTTTTATTAAGCACGTGTCTAACTAAAGAATAACCATTTGAGTGAACACCACTAGATGGTATAGCCAGCACTAAGTCATTTTTTTTTATATTCTTCTTTGATAATATTTTTTTTTCATCAACCAAACCTACTGCAAAACCTGCTATATCAAATTTACCTTTTTCATAGGTACCTGGCATTTCTGCTGTTTCACCACCAACCAATTCACAGTTAGAAGTTTTGCAGCCTCTTACTATTCCTTTGAGGATCAATTTTAATTTATTTAAATCAATTTTATTAATAGAAATATAATCCAAAAATAAAAGTGGTCTTGCTCCTTGAACAATTAGGTCGTTTACACTCATAGCAACTAAATCAATGCCAATTGTATCGTATTTATTGAGTAAATTGGCAATCTCTACTTTTGTACCAACGCCATCAGTACAAGCAACAATTTTAGGATTTTTAAGATTTTTTGGAATATTAGTTATAGAGCCGAAGCCACCAATATTATTAAACTTTTTTTTGCCTTTATTATTTGATGATATTGACGATATAAATTTAACAAAATTGTCAGCAGCATTTATGTTTACACCGCTTTTTTCATAGGTAAATTTTTCTTTTTTCATTAGTATATTATATGCAAATAATTAATAAATTTTATAAATTACTGAATGTATATATTTCTTTTATTTTATTCTCTCTATTAATAGTATTTTTTTCCACAACTTATTCTAGTGCAAATGCATTTAGGGTACCTAATATTGAAATATCCTCTCCATTTGAATTAAATTTTGAAAAAAATAACGTAATTGACAAAGGATTTCAAACTTCCTTTTCTGATTTGATTTCAATGATTACAACCTCTGGTGATAGAAAAAAGATTAAAAATGTTTCTATAAAAGAAATTAAGAGGATGATCGACTCTTTCACTATTAGTGATGAAAAATTTATAAATAATGAGTATTTTGCAAATTTAGAAACAACATTTAATAAGAAAAAAATTCTTAAATTTTTAGAAAATAAAAATATTTTCCCATCCATACCCCAAATAAATAAGGTCTTATTATTTCCTATCCTTATAGAAACTAAAAATAACAATATATATCTTTTTAATAACAATATTTTTTACGATAAATGGAATGAACAAAAAAACTCATATGATTTGTTAGATTATTTATTACCAAGTGAAGATATTGAAGATTTGATAGAGCTACAAAAAATCTCAAAAGATATTGAAACTTATGATTTTTCAAATCTAATTAATAAATATGATATTAAAGATAGTATAATTTTAATAATATATAAAGAAAGCAACAGAGTAAGAACACTTTCAAAAATTAATTTAAATAATAACTTGAAAATTCAAAATAAGAACTATCCCAAATTAGATATTTTGAATAATAATGACTTTTCTAATATTGTTGAAAATTTAAAACAGCTTTATGAGGATCAATGGAAAAAAAATAATGAAATTAATACTTCCATAAAACTTCCTATAACAATATCTATTAATTCCAAAAAAACTAAAAAAATTAAAGAGTTGGAACAGGTACTTTATAGTTTAGATCTAGTTTCTGACTTTAGTATTTTGAATTTTAATAGTGAGGTTATTCAATATAAAATTACTTATAATGGCACACCTAATATATTTTTAAATGACATGAGAGAAAAAAACCTTGAATTCGAAATGAAGAATAATATGTGGATATTAAAATGAAAAATTTAAATCAATTATTATTAGATTTTAATTATGAACAAAACTTTAAAGATGATGATTTTTATGTTGGAAAGAGTAATTTTTATGCTTTTGAAATGATTAACAAATGGCCAAAGTGGGAAAAAAATTTTTTAAACATTAATGGTGAAAAATTTTCTGGAAAAAGCCACTTAGTTAATATTTTTTTGAAAAAATTTAATGGCATTAGGATTGATGTTAATTCATTAAATGACGAAAATATTAAATCCATTAAACCTTACCAAAATATTGTTTTAGAGGATTTAAATTTAAATATAAATGAGAAGCTGATTTACTCACTTTTTAATATAATAGATCAAGATAACAAATTTTTAATAGTCACATCAATAAAACCAATATCAGAGATTAATTTTAAACTTGAAGATTTTCGATCTAGAACAAAGAACTGTCTTTTTGCAAATATTCAAAACCCTGATGATGAGCTAATGTTTGCATTAATATTAAAAAATTTATCAGATAGGCAAATTACTTTAGATAAAAAGCTGATTAACTTTATTATTAAAAGAATTGAGAGATCGTATAGCAAAATATTTGAATTCATATATAAAATTGACAAGATTAGTTTAAAAAAAAAGAAATCTATCGATTTTAAAATTATTAATGAAGCTCTTGAGGAATAAGTGAATAAATATAGAACACATACATGTAGTGAGTTAACAATAGATAGTAGTGGTAAAGATGTTGTTTTATCAGGCTGGATAAACAAAAAAAGAGATCATGGAAATTTACTATTCATAGATTTAAGAGACAATTATGGAATGACTCAATGTATCATAGATAAAAGTAACGAAAATTTTAATTCATTAGAAAAAATTCAATTAGAAAGTGTAATTAAGATAAATGGTAAGGTTGTAGAGAGAACAAAAGAGACTATTAACACAGATCTTCAAACTGGAGAGATTGAGGTTAATATAAATTCATTTGAACTGTTGGGTACTTGCAAGGAGTTACCAATGCCAGTTTTTAGTGATCAAGAGTATGCTGAAGAAATTAGACTCAAGTATAGATTCTTAGATCTAAGAAGAAAAAAAATTCATGACAATATTATCTTAAGGTCAAAAGTTATCTCTTTTATTAGAAGCGAGATGTCTAAACTTGGGTTTTTGGAATTCCAAACACCAATATTAACATCCTCTAGCCCTGAAGGTGCAAGAGATTTTTTAGTACCAAGTAGACTAAATCCTGGAAAATTTTATGCACTGCCACAAGCTCCACAACAATTTAAACAACTTATAATGGTTTCTGGTTTTGATAAATATTTTCAAATCGCTCCATGCTTTAGAGACGAAGATGCAAGGGCAGATAGAAGTCCAGGAGAATTTTATCAGCTTGATTTAGAAATGTCTTTTGTTGAACAAGAAGATGTCTTTCAAGTTGTTGAAAAACTAATAGTCAATGTCTTTAAGAAATTTTCTGAAAAAAAATTGATGTATGAAAAATTTCCAAGAATACCTTATGAGGAATCTATGCTTAAGTATGGATCAGATAAGCCAGATTTAAGAAACCCATTAATAATTTCAGATTTATCAAGCATTTTTACACGTGATGATGTTACGTTTGAGATATTTAAAAAGCTTGTAAAATCTGGTTCTAAAGTGAGATGTATAGTAACAAAAAATACAAAAGATAAACCTAGAAGTTTTTTTGATAATATTGATAAGTGGGCAAAAGAACAAGGAGCGTCTGGTCTTGCTTATTTTACAATTGAAAAAGAAGAAAATATTTCAGCAAAAGGACCGGTTGGAAAATTTTTTTCTAAAGAAGCCCTAGAGGAAATTATGAAAATCACTGGAGCTGAGATAGGGGACAGTATATTTTTTGCTTGTGGCAAAATAAATGATGTTGAAAAAATAACCTCTCTAGCCAGAGATAAAATTGCTAAAGATTTAAAATTAATTGATGAAAATACTTTCGCATTTTGTTGGGTTGTTGATTATCCAATGTTTGAAAAAAACGAAGTAACTAATAAAATCGAATTTAGTCACAATCCATTTTCAATGCCTCAAGGAGACTTAAAAGATATTGATTTTGATAATCCTCTTAATATTAAAGCCTATCAGTACGATATTGTTTGCAATGGGATAGAGCTATCTTCTGGTGCAATTAGAAATCACGTGCCTGAATTGATGTATAAACTTTTCTCGATTGCTGGATATCAAAAAGAACAAGTTGATGAAAAATTTAGTGGAATGATCAATGCTTTGAGTTATGGAGCCCCACCTCATGGTGGTATAGCACCTGGTATTGATAGAATTGTAATGTTATTAGCAAATGAAAAGAATATTCGAGAAGTTACAATGTTCCCAATGAATCAAAATGCTCAAGACTTAATGATGAACGCTCCATCAAACGTTAACGAAGAGCAACTTAAAGAGCTTGGTTTAGCTTTAAAACTGAAAAAATAATATTACTTTTTACCTTTTAAGCTTATTTTAACATCAGATAAATCAACAAGATTTTTTTTGTAATTATTTCTAACAAAACCTTTGCTAGTAACATCTTTTATAATTTTAAGTAATTGATTTTGATCTTCAGTATTTTCTTCCTCAGGTAAAGATCTATCTGATCCACCAATTGATGGAGTGTGAGCAAGATCTTCTCTATTTTGATATGAAATTGCTAATTCTCTAAAAATATAATCAAGTATTGAAGAAGCACTCATTATTCTGTCATTACCGTGTACTTTTCCAGATGGTTCAAATTTAGTATCAACATAAGCACTGATGAACTCATCTAAAGGAACGCCATATTGAAGACCAAGTGAAATTGCTATTGCAAAATTGTTCATCAAAGCTTTTACCAGTTCACCCTCTTTACTTGTGTCTATGAAAATTTCTCCAATTTTACCATCTTCATATTCACCAGTGTGGAGATAAACTTTATGGTCGCCAATTGTCGCTTTTTGGATGTAACCTTTTCTTCTATCAGGCATACTAAATCTTTTACTGACACCTTCGTTAATTTTTTTAACAAAATTAGTATTATTTTCTTTTGAAATGACCTTAGGTTTGCTTTGTTCAGTAATAATATCTATTTTTTTAGTCTCGGTTACTTTATTATTTGAATCTAAACTTTTTGTTTTTCTTGTATCAAGTTTAACGTCTAAAACTTCAAATTTTCCATCGTCCCGTTTTTCAAGGTTTGCCAACTCTGTTTCATTAATATCATCTAGATAATGATTAACTTTAAAGCTACAAGTATAATAAGTTTCTACTAAATATTTTGCCATTTTTCCTTTAATTAATTTTTTATTTTGAATCGTAAGATAATTAATTTATATACAAATCCTTACTTTAGTCTAATTTAAATAATACAATTTAGGATTGAAGAATTAATAAAATAATATGTTGACACTTTTAAAAAAAATTTTCATTTGGTGGAACCAAGAAACACTAGGTACAAAATTAAAAACTATTTTTTACGGAAAACTTGCTGGAAAAGATTCGAGTGGCAACAAATATTACGAAAGTAAATCTGGAAACCGATGGGTGATTTACAATGATGAAATTGATGCATCAAAAATCCCTAATGAATGGTACTCTTGGATGCATTTCACTAATAATAGAATTGAAAACAATCATGAATTGAAAAAATATGATTGGCAAAAACCGCATCAATCAAATCAAACGGGTACTGAGAATGCCTATCATCCTAATAAAAATAATGATCCTATTAAAAAAAAATATACAATCTGGAAAAGTTAGTTTCTTATTTCTTTTAATTTATTTTTTTTTAAAAAGCTTATCATCACCCCTAGTAGCTAGTGAAAATAATGGAGGAAAATTTGTTGAAATAAAAATTTTAGATAAAGTAAGTTCAAAGACCGATCTTTTAAAATTAAAGATAGGAGAGGAGCTAAGATTTAAAAGTTTATTAATAAAAAGTCTCAAATGCAAAAACTCTGAATTTGATGACAGCCCAGAAATTACAGCTTATATTCAGGTTAAAGATACAATTAATAAAGATAACAACGAAGTGTTTATATTTAATGGGTGGACTTTTTCATCTAGTCCTGCAGTAAATCCTTTTGATCACCCAGTATATGATATTTGGTTAACAAGATGTTATTAGAATACTTTTTCATTGTCTAGCCAGCTAACATTAAAGTCTGACTCAACAAATTTTTTATGATTTAGTAGAATTTTATGAAGAGGTATTGTTGTTGTTATTCCTTCAATAACAAATTCATCTAAAGATCGATTCATTCTTTGTATTGCTTCAGTTCTATTTCTGCCATGAGTGATAACTTTACAAATCATACTATCGTAAAATGGTGTAACTTTATAACCTTGAAAAATTGCACCATCTACTCTTGTTCTAAAACCTGATGGTTGGTGACACATTCCTATAGTTCCTGGTGAAGGTTGAAAATTTTTACTCGCATCCTCTGCATTAATTCTACATTCTATTGCATGGCCCCTAGGATTAATGTCACTTTGTTTTAAAGCTGTTTCACCAGTGTAAGCTATCCAAATTTGCTCTTTAATAATATCAATACCAGTTACCATTTCAGTTACAGGATGCTCTACTTGAACTCGGGTGTTCATTTCTAGAAAATAAAATTTTCCATCTTCATATATAAATTCAACAGTTCCAGCACCCTCATAACCAATTTTACTAACCATATTTACAGTTCTTTCAAAAAGATCTTTTCTGATCTGATCTGTTAAAACTGGACTAGGAGTTTCTTCTATTAATTTTTGATGTCTTCTTTGAACTGAGCAGTCTCTTTCATGTAAATGTACTGTTCTATTTTTTCCAGATAATACCTGAACTTCAATATGTCTTGGATTTTGGAAAAATTTCTCAATATAAATTTCATCATTGCCAAAATATTTTTGTGCTTCAGACTTTGCTGTTGAAAATAATGTTTCAAATTCTTCTTCTTTACGAACGATTTTCATTCCCTTGCCACCACCACCTGCGGATGCTTTAATCAGAACTGGAAAGCCTATTTTTTTACAAAGTTCTTTGGCTGCCTTTATGTCTGTTATTCCGCCTTCAGAACCCTCAATAACAGGTAGACCATGTTCTTTTGCAATTTTTTTTGCTTGAATTTTATCTCCCATCATCTCTATGAGTTTTGAAGAAGCACCAATAAATTTAATATTATTTTCCTCTAGTACTTTAGCAAAATTTGCATTTTCAGATAAAAAACCATATCCAGGGTGAACCGCTTCTGCTTTTGTAAGTTCTATTGCTGACATCAAAGCTGGGATATTTAAATAGCTATTTGCAGGTTGGTGTGAGCCAATGCATACACTTTCATCCGCCAGTCTTACATGCATACTATCTTTATCAACATCAGAATGAACAGCGACAGTTGCTATACCCCATTCTTTGCAAGCTCTTATAACTCTGACTGCAATTTCCCCTCGGTTTGCAATTAGAATTTTTTTAAACATTACTCTACGATGATAATAGTTTGACCGTATTCAACAGGTTGGCCATCTTCTACACAGATTTCTTTTATAATTCCATCTGCTGTTGATGGAACATGGTTCATAGTTTTCATAGCCTCAACTATCATAACCGTTTCACCTTTTTTAATTTTTTTTCCAACTTCTACAAATTTTTTACCACCAGGTTCTGCCGCAAGATAAGCTGTACCAATAATAGGAGATTTAACTTCAGTTCCAGAAACAACAGTCGACTTAACGGTTTCAAGGGCTGGTGTTGAAGCAGCAACACTTACAGTTTGATTTGAATTAGCTGGATTCGATTTTGATACTTTTATCTTAGTATCTTTATCAGTGTACTCAATTTCAGTTAAATTGAATTCATTTAAGTAGTCAGTTAATTCTTTAATGATATTTTTATCTATTTTCATTTCTGTAACATGTTTTGCATTGCAATTATGGCTAAAATATAACCATTATCACCTAAACCAAAAATTCCACCAGTAGCAATGTCGCTGATTAAAGATTTGTGTCTAAATTCTTCCCTTTTATATATATTTGATATGTGAAGTTCAATAATTGGTTTTTTATAAATATCTAAAGCATCCCTGATAGCTACAGATGTATGCGTAAAACCTGCAGCATTAATAATTATACCATCAAATTTACTTTTAGCCTCTTGGATGGTTGTAACTATTTCACCCTCTATATTTGACTGGGAAAATTCTAAATTAATATTTAAATCTTTAGCTTTACCCAAACAGTTTTCTTTTAATTTGTCAAAAGTTATTGATCCATATTGTGATTGTTCTCTTTCACCTAATAGATTAAGATTAGGACCATTAATAATTATAATATTATTACTCATCAAATTCTTATACATTATGAAAAAAATAAAAAAAATAAAAATTAAATTAAATGGTAAATTTTCATCGATAAATGAAAATTTAAGCCTTTCTATTTTTTTAAAAGAGCTAAAAATACCTCTTAAAAAAGTAGCAATTGAATTAAATCAAGAAATAATAGATAAAAATAATTTAAAAACTATAAAACTAAAAAATAATGACAAAATAGAAATTGTTCATTTTATTGGAGGTGGATAAAATTGGTTAACGATAAATTAATAATTGATAAAAAAAAATTTAATTCCAGATTAATAGTTGGAACTGGAAAATATAAAAGTATGGCAGAATGTGCAAAAGCTATTAAATTATCTGGAGCAGAAATTGTCACTGTTGCTGTGAGAAGGGTAAACATTTCTGATAAAAAAAAACCTTTGTTGATGGACTACATTGATCCAAAAAAAATAACTTACTTACCAAACACTGCTGGCTGCTTTAATTCTGAAGAGGCTCTTAGAACTTTACGTTTAGCAAGAGAAATTGGTGGATGGAAACTGGTAAAACTTGAGGTCTTAGGAGATAGGAAAAATTTATTTCCAGATATGATTGAAACATTAAAATCTACAGAAGTTTTAACTAGAGAAGGGTTTAGAGTAATGGTTTACTGTAATGATGATCCTTTAATGGCTAAAAGATTAGAGAATGTAGGAGCTTGTGCGATTATGCCTCTCGCAGCACCTATAGGATCTGGACTGGGGATTCAAAATACAACAAACATAAAAATAATAAGAAGCCAAACAAAACTTCCTTTGATAATTGATGCTGGCTTAGGACAAGCGTCAGACGCAGCTATTGCCATGGAGTTAGGTTGTGATGGAGTATTGGCTAATACTGCAATCGCTAAAGCTAAAAAACCATTTCAAATGGCATTGGCATTTAAAAACGGAGTAATTGCAGGAAGACAATCTTATTTAGCAGGTCGTATAGAAAAATCTATTTACGGTAGCGCATCTTCTCCAAAAACTGGAATTATCTAAGCTACAGGTTTTTTAAAAAATTTCTTTTTAAAAAAAGGTTTTTTATAAGGCTTTTTTTTAATAGGACTTTCAAAAGATTTAACCTCTTTTTTTTGCTCTTCTAGATTTTTTAACTTTTCTATATGTTGAACTGTTTCTATTGTTTTTTTAGTTTTGTTTTGAAGATCAATTATGTATTCAGGAATAATAAGACTGTTATCCGCAATTATATCGATCTTAATTAAGTTTTTTTCTTCAAAATACTTTAAATCTTCAATAAAGTTTTCTTTCATAAAGTCTGATATCTTTTCACAAATCTTAAGTTCTACAAATTTTGCTTTTGTTAAAACAGCTTTAACCTCGACTAATTTAAGAATCTTCATTGCAAAAGACTCATCTGTAAGAGTAACTTTCCATTTTATAGCACTTTCCCTTAATCTTTGTCTGGACATTTCTAAAAGTCCAAATGTACTAATTCTTCCAATTTGAATTCTTGCCCTATCAGTTCTGCATTGTTCTTTAAGTTTTCTCTCAACCAACCTTCTATTTCCAAAACTCAACATATCAATAAAATCAATAATAATTAGACCAGACAGATCTCTTATTTTTATTTGTCGAGATATCTCTTCTGCTGCCTCAAGATTAGTGTCTAAAGCAGTACTTTCTACATTTTTTTGTTTAATAGAGCTTCCTGAATTTATATCAATTGAAACTAGCGCTTCAGTTGGATTTATAACTAGGTAACCTCCTGATTTTAGTTTTATTTCTGAGTCATAAATTTGATTTAATTTTTCTTCAATGTTCTCTTTAAAAAATAAAGGAACTTTTTCTCTATATTTTTTTATTTTTTTTACATGAGAGGGCATCATTAACTTCATAAAGTTTTGGGCTTTTTTATAACCTTCATTACCTTCAATGACGATACTATTTGTGCTTTCATCATACATATCTCTCAAAGTTCTTTTTATAATATCACTTTCTTGATGGATTAATGATGGAGCTATAGAGTTTAATGCATTTTCTTTAATTTCATTCCAAGTTTTAATCAAAGTTTGAAGATCATGATCAATATCATTTTTTGTTTTGTTTGATCCTGCAGTTCTTACAATAAGCCCCATTTCTTTTGGAATAACTATATCGTTTAAAATAGTTCTAATTTTTTTTCTTTCTCCTGGGTTAAATATTTTACGAGATATGCCACCACCTTTTGGTGTATTGGGCATTAGGACAATATATTTACCTGCTATAGAAATAAATGTACTCAACGCAGCACCTTTTTGTCCTCTTTCATCTTTTAAAACTTGTATTAAAATTACTTGGTTAGGTTTTATAACCTCTTGAATCTTATACCTTTTAGATCTAAATCTTATTTCAGGTTTTCTACCGTATAATGTGGGCGAAGTTTGTTCTTTATTTTCATCTACTTGAGCAGTATCTGTAATTGGAGCGTCACTCTCTTGTGTTGTCTGATCATCAGTTTCTAATTCAGATTCAGGTTTTACTTCAACTGGATCATTAATATCAAGATTGCCCTCGTTAATATTTTTTTGCTCTTCTAGTTCACTTTTTTTTAATAGTTCTTCTCTAGCTTTCTCTTCCTCTTCTTTTATTTTTGCTAAATCGCTCTGAGGTATTTGGTAATAGTCTGATTGAATATCATTAAAGGATAGAAAACCGTGTCTATCTCTTCCAAAATCAATAAATGCAGCTTGTAAAGATGGCTCTACACGGCTTACTTTGCCGAGGTAGATATTATTTTTTATTAAATTGTTTTTTAAGCCTTCGTACTCGTAGTCTTCAATGTTTTCACCTGACTTAAGTACAACTCTTGTTTCATTTGGATGCGAAGCATCAATGTATAAATTTTTTTCCATATATTTTTGATTAATTGTTTCATTTTATATTTAAATAATTTTAAATTTTGTTTGAATTCTGATGCCTTAACTTTAACAAATTCTTGTATATATTAAACTAAAATGCTTCGAATAATTAAAAATATATTTATAGTAGTTTTAAGTGTTGGTTTGTTATCTGCATTTTCTATATTAGCTGTTTTGTGGGCTTTTTCTAACAATTTACCAGATTATAAATTCCTCAAAAATTATAAACCATCAGTTTCTAGTAAAGTTTACTCAGGGGATGGTGAGTTGGTGAATGATTTTTCATCAGAAAAACGAATATTTGTACCCTATAAATCAATATCAGAAAAAGTGATTAATGCTTTTTTATCTGCAGAAGATAAAAATTTTTATTCGCATCCAGGTGTAGATGCCAAAGGAGTGTTAAGAGCAATAATTAATAACATTTCTAATGTAGTTGCATCAAGAAGATTGGAAGGCGCATCAACGATAACTCAACAAGTGGCAAAAAATTTTTTATTAACAAACGAAGTAAGCTTCAATAGAAAAATTAAAGAAGCAATTCTTGCCTTTAGAATAGAAAGAGCCCTTTCAAAAGAAAGAATATTAGAACTATACTTAAATCAAATATATCTGGGTGAAGGTACTTATGGCGTTGCATCTGCTAGCTTAGAATATTTTGATAAATCAATTAGTGAATTGAATTATGAGGAAGCAGCTTTATTAGCAGCTCTGCCAAAGGCTCCAAGTAGATATAACCCGTATAAAAATATAGAACTCGCAAAATTTAGAAGAGATTTAGTTATAAACAATTTGTTTGAAAATAATTATATAAGTAAACAAAATCAAAAAGAGCTTTTGTCGAAAAAAATAATATTAAAAAAAAGAAAAAAAATATTTACAGAAGATACTAGTTACTACGTAGAGGATATTAGAAAAGATGTGGTTGAAAAATTAGGATTTGATAAAGTTTACAAACAAGGATTAAATATAAGTACACCTATTAATATTAGCTTGCAAAAAATTGCAACTGACTCATTTAGACAAGGTCTTATTGAATACGATAAACGAAAAGGGTGGCGTGGTCCATTGACTAATATTAAAAATTTAGAGAAATGGAATAAAGATTTAGATAAATTTAGATTAGAAAGATCGATTAATTGGGATTTAGCAATAATTAAAAGGATTGATAAATTTTCAGTAGAAATTGAAACAGAATATGAAAAAAAAGGAATTATTAAGTATGAAAACATCTCTTGGATCAAAAAAGATTTTAAAGAAATATTAGAAATTGGAGATATTATTTATGTTGAAAACATAACAAAAAATATATTTGCCTTAAGGCAACTGCCAGTAGTTAATGGAGGAATTGTTGTTATGGACCCTTTTACTGGACGGGTATTAGCTCTAAGCGGAGGGTTTAGCTTTAAAAAAAGTGAATTTAATAGAGCCACACAAGCACTAAGGCAACCAGGTTCAGCTTTCAAACCTTTTGTTTATGCTTTAGCTCTTGAGAATGGATATACACCATCAACTTTAATTCTAGATGCACCACTAGTTTTAGAGCAAGGATCTGATTTAAAAATGTGGAAACCAGAAAATTATGGAAAAAAATTTTATGGACCATCAACACTAAGAATGGGGTTAGAAAAATCTAGAAACTTGATGACAGTTAGAATTGCACAAGATCTTGGGCTTAAAAAAATTATTAATTTCTCAAAAAAACTTGGTATTTATGAAAACCCCAGTGAGCTTTTATCAATTTCATTAGGTTCGGCAGAAACGACTTTATTGAAATTAACATCTGCATACTCTTCTTTTGTTAATGGAGGAAAATTAGTTAAACCAATAATGATAGACAGAATTCAAGATAGTGAAGGTAATACAATTTTTAATAATGAAATGAGAGAGTGTATAAATTGTGATCAAATATCTTACTTAAGTGACAATTATCCAAATATAAAGGACAGTTTTGAGCAAATATTTTCCCCAGAAACAGCATATCAAATGACCTCGATATTGGAGGGAACCGTTCAAAATGGAACGGGAAAAAATTTAAAAGATTTAAATTTGGATTTGGCTGGAAAAACAGGCACAACAAATGGAAATACAGATACATGGTTTATAGGATTTACTTCAAAATTAGTAATAGGAGTTTATGTAGGTTCAGACAATCCAAGATCACTTGGAAGGTTTGAAACAGGAGCAAAAACAGCATTACCAATTTTTAAAAGCTTTGTAAAAAAAGCTGTAAAAAAAGAAGATGCAAGACCGTTTAAAGTTGCAAAAAATATTTTAATGAAAGTTATTGATCCTATTACAGGAGAAAAAGCTGAAATTGGGACAAGAAGAACAATTATTGAAGCATATAAAGATATGAAAGTAGAAAATTTATTAAATAAAGATATTAATAATAGATTAAAAAATAATAATATATTAAGGTTCTACTAATGGACAATGAATATTTAAATTACAAATCTGAAATAGAAAAAATCAATCAAAGAGTTAAGGAGTACCTTTGAAAAAAATGATATTCATAAAAAATTAGAAAAGAATAATCAAAAAATATTAGAAGCTAATTTTTGGCAAGATAAAGCAAATTCTCAGAAAGTTATTAAAGAAAAAAAATTATATGAAGAATTAATAAATTCATATGAAAATTCATCTAAATCAATAATTGATCTTGATGAATTGAACGAACTTGCTTTAGAAGAAAAAAATCAATCTGTCATAAACGAAGTTCTTGAGAGTATTAAAAATTTAAAAAAATTAGCTAAAAAAAATGAAACTAAATGTTTTTTGTCAAATGAAACTGACAGTTTAGATTGCTATATAGAAATTCATGCCGGTGCTGGTGGAACAGAGAGCCAGGATTGGGCAGAAATGTTAAGAAGAATGTATTTAAAATGGTCAGATATTAAGAATTTTAAATCAGAATTAATTAGTGAACATAAGGGAGAGGAAGCAGGCATAAAATCATCAACTATTAAAATTGAGGGTGATTATGTTTTTGGATGGTTAAAAGCTGAGTCAGGAATTCATAGGTTGGTTAGAATATCTCCTTTTGATTCTGGAGCTAGACGACATACTAGTTTTGCAAGTATCTGGATTTATCCAATCGTAGATGAAAATATTGAAATAGAAATTAATGAAAAAGATTTACGTATTGACACCTATCGATCAAGTGGAGCAGGAGGGCAGCATGTGAATACTACAGATAGTGCGGTAAGAATAACCCATCTACCTTCTAAAATAGTAGTTCAATGTCAAAATGAAAGATCACAACATAAAAATAAAGATACCTGTATGAATATGCTTAAGGCAAGACTATATGATTTTGAATTAAAAAAAAAAGAACAAGAAAGCCAAACAGTAGAGTCTTCCAAGTCAGAAATTGGTTGGGGTCATCAAATTAGATCTTATGTACTTCACCCGTACAGAATGGTAAAAGATAACAGAACTAACTTTGAAAGCTCAAACCCTGATAAAATCTTAGATGGCGAGATTGATGATTTTTTAGAAAGTTCGTTATATAAAGTGAAATAATGAAAAGAATAGTTAAAATTCTTGTAATATTAATAATAACGCTTGCAACAATTGTTATTTACTTGAGCCTCTATGGAGTAAAAACTGACAAGTTTAATAAAGAAATTATAAAGAATGTTTCAAAAATTAATAAAAAAATTAACCTTTCATTAAATGAGGTTAATTATCTATTAAACCCACTGAATTTTAGTATTAATATTTCAACAAAAAACCCTAAAATATTATTGGAAGATAAAAGTCTATATTTAAAAGACATTACTAGCAATATTTCATTAAAATCTTTTATAAGTAATCAGTTTTCTATTGATGATTTAAAAATTTCAACAAAAGAAATTAAAATCAAAGATTTAATCTCATTAACAAGAGCAGTTGAAGGCTCACCACAACTTTTTGTTTTAGATAACATCACTAAAGAGGGATTAATTTCTACAGATATAGATCTTAAATTTGATATAGATGGAGAAATAAAAAACAACTATCAAATAACTGGGACTGTCAAAAAAGCAAAATTTAATATTTTTAACAAGGTTGAAATTGATGATTTAAACCTTTCATTTAATATAAGCAACAATCAGCTAACATTAAAAATGATAGAAACAAATTTTAATAGTATAAAATTAAAATCGCCCTTAATCAAAATTGAAAAAAAGAAAGATATATTTTTTGTTGATGGAGAGGTGGCAAATGAAGAAAAAAATTTTGATATAAACAAATTAAAACCTATATTTGGTGATTTACTAAATAATATAGAGATAGAAAAAATTGACTTTAATTCTATAAATATTTTTTCTTTCAATGTTAACAAAAAATTAAAATTAAAAGATTTAAAACTAGAGACCAACTTAAGCTTAGAAAATTTTCAAATAGTTAAAAATCCCCTTAATTTAAAAACTTTTTTACCTAATTATACAGAGCAAATTAAATTTATAGATCATAAAATTAAAATTAAATTAATAAAAGGTATATTTGATATTAGGGGAGATGGAGATATCTATATTGGTGACAAGTCTGAACAATTATCTTACAGTGTTATTAAAGATGATGGAAAGATAACATTTGATACAAACCTTAATATTAAAAATAATCCATTAATAATAAATTTTTTAGATTATAAGAGGAAAAAGGGAAACAATTCAGAAATTTTATTAAAAGGTATTTACAAAAAAAATAAAGAATTGATATTAAAAGATATTTCTATAACAGAAAAAAATAATCAAATTTTAATTAAAGATTTATTGTTTAGTAAAAATTTTAAAGTTAAAGATTTAAGTTACATTAAACTTAATTATCGAAATAAAAATGATCTTCTTAACAATTTAGAGCTAAAAAAAAATAAATCTAATTTTTCCATAAATGGTAAAAGTTTTGATGCAACACAGTTAATTAACAACAGCATGAGTAATGATGAAAGTACTTCAATTTTTGAAAATTTTAATTCTAAATTTGATATTAAAATAGACACAACTTTTATAAATAAAAACGATTATACTAAAAACTTAGCTGGATACTTCACTTTTAAAAATAATAAATTAGATAAATTAAATCTAGCATCTACTTTTTCTAACAATAAAAAAATGAACTTATCTATTGAAACTAATAACCAAAATGAAACTGTTACAAAATTCTCTTCAGACTATCCAAAACCTTTAATTAAAAGATATGATTTCATTAAAGGATTTGAAGAAGGTTATCTAAATTTTAATTCTATAAAAAAAGATGGTGTTTCTAATTCTGTATTAATTATTGATAACTTTAAAGTTAAAGAGGTACCTGTTTTTGCTAAGCTTTTAAGCCTAGCGTCACTTCAAGGTATTGCAGATCTTTTAACGGGTGAGGGAATAAGATTTACCGATTTTGAAATGAGATATTCAAGTCAAAAAGGTCTTACTAATATTGAAGAAATGTATGCAATTGGACCTGCTATTTCTATATTAATGGATGGCTATATTGAATCAAAGAAATTGGTTAGCTTGAGAGGAACATTGGTTCCAGCAACAACTATAAATAGATCTATAGCCTCAATTCCACTACTGGGTAAAATACTAATAGGAGAAAAAACAGGTGAAGGTGTTTTTGGTGTAAGTTTTAAAATAAAAGGACCTCCAAAGAATTTATCCACAACAGTTAATCCAATTAAAACTCTAACACCTAGATTTATAACAAGAACTTTAGAAAAAATTAAAAAGAACTAAATTAACTCAACTTTAATATGTTTTTTTTTACCAAGTGAAAGTTTAATTAAACTACTCTTAAATAAATCTTTAGTAATTAAAAACTTTTCATCAGAAATAGCCTGACCATTTATTTTAATTCCATTCCCTTTAATTAATCTTCGAATTTCACTTTTAGAACTTTCTAATTTTGATAAAATTACCAAATCTAGAATACTTATATTATCATCTAACATTTTTTTATTAATTTGAGTGGTTGGCAGGTTATCCCCTAACGAATTTTCAGAAAATGTTCGTTTGGCTGTTTCTTGGCATTTACTTGCCTCATCTTCTCCATGCAACATAGAAGTAGCTTTGTTGGCAAGTAAAATTTTTAGCTCATTAATATTATCATTTTTAATATTTTCAATTTCATCAACATTAATATCTGTAAAAATTTTTAAAAACTTTAAGACATCTCGATCATCAATATTTCTCCAAAATTGCCAGTAGTCATATGATGAAAGAAATTTTTTATCTAGCCAAACAGCTCCAGATTCAGTTTTACCCATTTTTGCACCTGATGCCAATGTAATAAGAGGTGTCGTTAAACCGTAAACATGATTATTTGAATATCTTTTTATAAGATCAACTCCATTAACAATATTACCCCATTGATCAGAGCCACCAATTTGAAGCATACATTTTTCTTTTTTGTTTAATTCTAAAAAATCGTATGCTTGTAAAATCATATAGTTAAATTCCATATAACTTAATGACTGCTCTCTCTCTAATCTAATTTTGACACTATCAAAACTCAACATTTTGTTAATTGTAAAATGTTTTCCAACATCTCTTAGAAAAGAAATATAATTTAAATTTTTAAGCCACGAGTAGTTATTAACAAATATAGGTTTTGTCTCTGGATCTTTATCATCTAAAAAATTTTTTAGAATTTTTTCAATATTATTTATATTTTTTTCTATTTCTTTTTCAGATAAAATTGTCCTAGTTTTATCTTTTCCAGATGGATCACCTATTCTAGTAGTACCCCCTCCTAATAAAACAATTGGTTGGTGGCCATGTTTTTGGAGCAATCTAAGACACATAATTTGAAGTAAGCTACCAACGTGAAGACTTTCAGCTGTACAATCAAAACCAATATAAGCTCTGATTTTTTCTTTATCTAATAATTGAGATAGATTTTCTTCACCTGTACACTGGTAAAAGAAACCACGATCTTTAAATTCTTTTAAAAATTTATTCATAAATATGCTATCTAGAATATACAATATTTACTTTAAAAATAAGAATGGAAAAATTTTATACTTCTTTAGGGTTAATGAGTGGCACATCTATGGATGGGGTTGATGCATCAATTATTAAATCAGATGGTGAAAGTAACTATGAGCCTATATTTGATAAATATTTTGAGTATGATGCGGTAATTTATTCAAACTTACTAAATCTCAGAGATAAAATAAATTCAATAAAAGATATAAAAGCTAATTCTTATCAAATTAACGAGCTCGAGAGAAAAATTACCTTATTTCATGCAAAAATTAGCAAAGAAATTATAAAGAATGCAGGAGTAGATGTAGATATAGTTGGGTTTCACGGTCAAACAATTTTTCACAATGCTCAGGAAAAAATATCAAAACAAATAGGAGATGGCAATTTACTATCAAGTCTTTTAAAAAAAAATGTAGTTTATAACTTTAGAGAAAATGACATTCATAATGGAGGCCAAGGAGCTCCATTAGCTCCAATCTTTCACAACTTACTTATAAACCAGAATAAAATAGAGAAACCTGCTTGTGTTTTAAACATAGGAGGTATCGCAAATATTACTCTTGTTATCTCAAAAAATAATGAAGATTTAAAAAGTTTTGATGTAGGTCCTGGTAATTGTCTTTTAGATGAATGGGTTAGAAGACACACACAAATGAAATATGATGAAAATGGAAAAGCATCAAATATAGGAAAAACAAGTGAAGTTATTCTAAATCAAGCGATTGATAATTTTGACAATATAAGTAATCAAAAAAAACTTTCATTTGATATAAAAGATTTTGATTTAAGTTTTGTAAAAGGTCTCACATATGAGGATGGCTTATCTACATTAGTAGATTTTACAGCAATAATAATTTATCAATCAATTTTAAAATCAATCAACAGTGAAGAAAATAAAAAGTTATTAATAATAGTTTGTGGTGGTGGAAGAAAAAATCTTTCATTAATGGAGAGTATAAGAAAAAGACTACCAAAAAATATTTGTTTAAAAATAATTGATGATTATAAGATTGATGGTGATTTCATCGAGTCCCAAGCTTTTGCTTATCTTGCAATTAGGTCTGCACTTAAAAAAGTAATTTCATTCCCCAATACTACAAATGTCAAAAAACCGTCAATAGGTGGAGTTTTAGTTAAAAACTATTAAGATTAAAATAAAGCAGATTCTTTTTTGATATATTTATCTAAACATTTTACTAATACGTCTTCTGTTTTAGTAAAAAAATGATTAGCATCATTTATAGCCTGAAAGTCAACTTTAATACCTTTTTGGGCACTCAATCTTTTATCTAGATCTGTAATATGTTCTAAGGGAACTAACTCATCCTTTTTTCCATAAATCATTAAACCTGAAGTAGGACATGGAGATAAGAATGAAAAGTCATAAACATTTGGTTGTGGCGAAATTGCAATAAATCTATTTATTTCTGGTCTTCTCATTAACAATTGCATTGCAATTAAAGACCCAAAAGAAAATCCTGAAACCCAACATTGTGAGTTATCAAAATTTTCACGTTCTAACCAATCTAGGGCTGCAGCAGCATCAGCTAGTTCACCTTGACCATTATCAAACTCACCATCACTTTTTCCAACACCTCTAAAATTTACTCTACATACAGAAAATCCATTTTCCATAAAAGTATGAAATGTATCAACTACAACTTTATTATTCATTGTTCCTCCATATTGAGGATGAGGTTGTAATACTAACGCTATTGGTGATGTAATTTTTTCACTTTTGTAATACTTGGCCTCCATTCTTCCAGCAGGCCCAGGTATAAAAACTTCAACTATTTTATTGTCCATAAATGATATTGATTATTATTCTCAAAAAAAAATACACATATCATAACTAAGCGACAATATGTTATCTTTTTTATGTATTGTATACTTGACTAATTTAGTCAGGTTTGTATAAAAAGCCCACTTAAATAAGGATAATATGAAATTAACTTCAAAAGGTAGATACGCAGTAATGGCTTTAGCTGATCTTGCTAAGTTCAATAGTGTTAATCCAGTATCTTTAAGAGATATATCGTTAAGACAAGGTATTTCTTTGGATTTTTTAGAACAAATTTTTTCTAAGTTAAAAAAATATAATATCGTAAAAAGTATTAGGGGTACCAATGGAGGTTATATCTTAAACAAAGAACCAGAAGAAATTAAATTAGCTAACATACTTAGTGCCGTAGATGAAGAAGTTAAAACTGTTCAATGCAAGAAGGAATCTAAAAAAGGATGCAATAGTAAGACTACGAAATGTATCACTCATAATTTATGGGACGAACTTGAAGTTCATATCAATCATTTTTTCGAACAAAAAAATTTAAAAGATCTTATAAGCAATTCTTCAGAAAGTAGAAATTAAAATGGATGCAAGAGAAAAAGAAATAGAAAAATTAAAAGATTATAAATATGGATTTTCAACTGATATTGAAAATACTAGAGCACCCAAGGGTTTAAATGAAGAAGTAATTAAGTTTATTTCAAATATTAAAAAAGAACCACAATGGATGCTTGATTGGAGATTGAAAGCCTTTGAAAGATTAAAGCAATTAAAAGAACCTAATTGGCAAAAACCTAAATATCCCAAAATAGATTATCAAGATCTTTATTATTATTCAGCACCGAAAAGCATGGATGACAAACCAAAAAGTTTAGACGAGTTAGATCCAAAATTATTAGAAACTTATAATAAACTTGGAATACCTCTTCAAGAACAAGCAAGACTTAATGGAATAGCAGTTGATGCTGTATTTGATTCAGTTTCTGTTGCAACCACATTTAAGGGTGAACTAAATAAAAAAGGAATTATTTTTTGTTCTATGTCTGAAGCTATACAAGATCATCCCGAATTAGTAAAAAAATATTTAGGGTCTGTAATTCCAATATCAGATCATTATTTTGCAACACTTAATTCTGCAGTATTTACTGATGGGTCATTTGTATATATTCCTGAAGGTGTAAGATGCCCGATGGAACTCTCAACTTATTTTAGAATTAATGCTACAGAAACAGGTCAATTTGAAAGAACTTTAATCATTGCAGATAAAGGAAGTTATGTAAGTTATCTAGAAGGGTGCACAGCACCAATGAGAGATGAAAATCAATTACATGCAGCAAATGTAGAATTAGTTGCACTAGATGATGCTGAAATAAAATATTCAACTGTACAAAATTGGTATCCTGGAGACAAAGATGGAAAAGGTGGAATTTATAATTTTGTAACTAAAAGAGGTTTGTGCAAAGGAAAAAATTCAAAAATATCTTGGACACAAGTTGAAACAGGTTCAGCAATTACATGGAAATATCCAAGCTGTATATTGATGGGTGATAATTCTGTAGGAGAGTTTTACTCAATAGCAATAACAAACAATCATCAAAAAGCAGATACAGGTACTAAAATGATTCATTTGGGTAAAAATACAAAAAGCAAAATAATATCAAAAGGTATTTCAGCTGGATTTGCAGATAATACTTATAGAGGCTTAGTGGATATTGCAAAAAATGCTGACAATGCAAGGAATTTTACTCAATGCGACTCTCTTTTGATGGGTAATAAGTGTGGAGCGCATACTGTTCCATACATAAAGAATAAAAATTCTAGCTCAAATATTGAGCATGAAGCAACCACATCTAAAATTAGTGATGAACAACTGTTCTATTGTAATCAAAGAGGTTTAAATCAAGAAGAGGCAGTAAGTTTAATTGTTAATGGTTTTTGTAAAGAGGTTCTGCAACAATTGCCAATGGAATTTGCTGTTGAAGCTCAAAAATTAGTAGGAATTAGTTTAGAAGGGAGTGTTGGTTGATGTTAACAATTAAAGATCTTAAAGCGAATATTGATAATAAAGAAATTTTAAAAGGTTTAAATTTAGAAATTAAACCAGGAGAGGTACATGCAATCATGGGTCCTAATGGATCTGGAAAAAGCACTCTATCAAATGTTCTTTCAGGTAAAAAAGGATACACTGTAACTGGCGAAGTAAAGTATTTTAATGAAAATCTTTTAGATTTAGAAATTGAAGAAAGAGCTCATAAAGGAATATTTTTAGCATTCCAATATCCATTAGAAATACCAGGGGTTAATACCAATATATTCTTAAAAACATCTTTAAATGCAATTAAAAAAGCTAAAGGTGAAAAAGAATTAGATGCTATTGAATTCTTAAAGTTAGTTAAACAAAAAGCTGGAGAATTAAAATTTGATGAAAAAATATTAAGTAGACAATTGAATGTAGGTTTTTCTGGTGGAGAAAAGAAAAAAAATGAAATACTTCAAATGTCTATACTAAATCCTAAGCTGTCTATTTTAGATGAAACAGACTCAGGACTTGATATTGATGCTTTAAAAATAGTATCTGAAGGTGTGAATGCATTAAGAAGTAAAGACAGTTCTTTTTTAATTATTACCCACTATCAAAGATTACTTGATTATATTAAACCAGATTTTGTTCATGTTTTAATTGATGGTCAAATTGTTAAATCTGGAGGATCTGAATTGGCAATGGAATTAGAAAGCAAAGGTTACGAAACTCTTAGTTAAATGATTGAACAATTAAAATCAGATTTCAATAAGATGACTGAAAATTTAAAATTTTCTGAAAATAATGTTGAGTTTAGAAAAAAAAATTTAAAAATTTTTATTGATAAAGGCTTTCCAAATAAAAGAATTGAAGATTGGAAATTTTCTGATTTAAATCAAATTATCTCATCTAATATTGAAAATTTAAGTTTTTATGATGATAAGACTTACGAGCCTAAAGATCAAATATCATTAATTAATAAGTTCGAACATAATAAGATTATTTTTATTAATGGAGTTATTTCAAAAGTAGACATCAAGTATGAGGATGACACTAAAGTTTTAATTAATAATGGTTTAGATTTAAGCAACAATACTAATGAAATTAATCCATTAGTATCCTTAAATCATGCTCTAGCTAGTGCACATATTGGTATTATCGTTAAGGAGAATTATGCATTAAATAAGCCATTAATTTTATACAATATTACTACTGAGGATGTTAATTCAACAGCACTCAATTTAAGAACAGATATTAAGTTAGAAAAAAATAGTAGCTTGAAATTAGTTACTATATTTGATGATCACTCTCAAAATAATTTCATTAATATTAATCAAAATTTTGATATTGCTCAAGATGCAATCCTTAAAAGCTATAAAATTGATCATAAAACTAATTCTAATATTAAATATTTTTATAATAATATTAATCTTGAAAAAAATAGTATCTCTGAAAATTTTATTTTTTCAACAGGATCTAAATTTATCAAAAATGAAGTAAATTGTAATTTAAATGATCAATACAGTTCAGCATTTATTAATGGTGTGATAAATTTAAAAAACTCACAACATCATGAAATTAAAACAAACATAAATCATTTGGCAGAAAATACAAAAAGCTATCAATTAATCAAAACGGTTTTAAATGATAAATCCAAAGGTATTTATCAAGGTAAAATTTTTGTTGATCAAAAAGCACAGAAAACAAATGGGTACCAACTAAGTAAAGCTTTACTTTTAAATGAAAATACAGAATTCGATGGTAAACCTGAACTTGAAATTTATGCAGATGATGTAAAATGCTCGCATGGATCAACTTCGGGTAACTTAGACGAAGACTCAATATTTTATCTAATGTCTCGAGGTCTAAGTCATCAGCAATCAAAAGAATTATTGATTAATGGTTTTCTAATGGATGCAGTTGAAACAATTACAGATTTAGAAATCAAAAATTTAATCAAAGATATGATGGGAGTTGCAGAGTGAGTATAGAAAATATTAAAAAAGAATTTCCAATATTTAATAATAAAGTTCATAATAATGATCTTGTATATCTTGATAGTGCTAACTCATCTCAAAAACCACAATCTGTAATTGATAGAGTTAATGATTTTTATACAAATGAATTTTCAAACACAGGTAGAAGCGTTCATTACTTAGCAGTAGCTGCAACTAATCTTTATGAAAATACAAGATCTTCTGTTCAAAAATATATTAACGCTAAAGATAAAAATGAAATTGTATTTACAAAAGGTGCAACTGAGGCAATTAATCTTGTAGCTAATACCTATGGTCAAAAATTTTTAAAAGAAGGTGATGAAATACTTATAACAGAACTTGAACATCATTCTAATTACGTACCTTGGCATTTTTTGAGGCAATCTAAAGGTATAAAGATTGAGTTTGCTGAAATTAATGATGATGGAGAAATTACTTTAGAAAGTATTGAAAAAAAAATTACATCAAAAACAAAATTAATTGCTATTACACACTTATCAAATGTAACAGGATCAGTTTTACCAGTTAAAGAAATAACAGAATTTGCTCATTCAAAAGGTATTGCGGTTTTAGTTGATGGATGCCAAGGTGCTCCTCATTTAAAACTTGATATGCAAGACATAGACTGTGATTTTTATGCTATTTCTTGCCACAAAATGTATGGGCCTACTGGTCTTGGTGTTTTATATGCAAAGAAAAAGTGGCTAGAGGAATTACCACCCTATCAAGGTGGTGGTGGAATGATTCAAGATGTAAAAAAAGATAGCATTTCATATGGTGATTTACCTAATAAATATGAAGCTGGAACAATGGCTACAGCACAAGTTATAGCATTTGATCAATCTATAAAATTTTTAGAAAAAATCGGAATTGAAAACATGATTAAACATGAGCAAGAATTAATCCAGTATGGTCAAGAAATTTTAAGAAAAAATAATTCAGTTAAATTAATTGGTAACCCAAAACATAGGTCAGCAGTCTTATCTTTTACTATAGAAGGTGTTCATCCACATGACATAGCTACAATATTGGATGAAGATGGTGTTGCTATTAGAGCAGGTCATCATTGTTGTCAAATCCTACATGACAAATTAGGAATACCGGCAAGTGCACGTGCTTCATTAGGTGTTTACAATACAAAAGATGATTTAGATCAACTTAATAATTCTATCAATAACTGTAAGAAAATTTTTAACCTCTAATGAATATAAAAGAACTTTATCAAGAAATAATTTTAGAGCATGGTAAAAATCCACGCAACTTAAGAAAAACTGAAAATTTTAATAAAGATGCAATGGGTAAGAATCCATTATGTGGTGATAATGTACATGTATTTTTAAAACTTGATGAGAATAAAAAAGTAGAAGATATTTCATTTGAAGGTAGTGGCTGTGCAATTTCAATGGCCTCAGCATCAATTATGACTGATTTAATTAAAGGCAAAGAAGAGGTAGAAGTTAAAGAAATTGTAAATGACTTCTTAGGTATGATTAAGGAGAATCCTGAATTAAAATCAAAAAACCTAGAAGAAGATGAAAAAACTAAATTAATGTGCTTGTCTGGAGTAAAACAATATCCAATGAGAGTAAAATGTGCGACTTTATCATGGCATACTTTAATTTCTGCAATTGACAATACTCAAGAAGAAATTAATACTGAAAAATTAGATTAAATTATGGATTTAAGAGAACAAGTAATAGCTGAAATTAGAAAAATTTATGACCCAGAGATACCGGTCAATATTTATGAATTAGGTTTAATTTATGATGTTAAGGTAAACGAGTCTAAAGCTAAAATAATAATGACCTTGACTACACCAAATTGTCCTGTTGCAGAAAGTTTACCTCAGGAAGTTAAGGATAGTGCAATGCAAGTAGAAGGCATTGAAGAAGTTGATCTAGATTTAGTTTTTGAACCGCCTTGGGAAAAATCAATGATGTCGGAAGCTGCTAAATTGGAGTTAAATCTATAATGAGTCCTATCATTAAATTAAGTGATAATGCTGCAAGTCGTATTAAAGAAATTATGTCTGGAGTAGAGTCGAATTCAATTGGCGTTAGAGTTGCAGTTAAGTCTGGTGGTTGTGCTGGCATGTCTTATGTAATGGAATATGCAAAAGAAATAAATCCTTCAGACGAAATAATTGAAGACAAAGGTGTTAAGGTTTTTGTTGATGCTGCAGCTGTTATGTACTTATTAGGCACTGAAATGGACTATAAAAAAGAGGAATTTTCATCATCATTTGTATTCAATAACCCCAATGAATCTGAACGTTGTGGTTGTGGTGAGTCATTTAAAGTATAACATTACTTAAACGCATATCAGTATTGCAAATATCACATATCTGTGGTATTAAATAGTTATGAATAAATTTGAATTTAAAAATCTTGTTAAATCTTTAGAAAAGTCACTTAAAGAAAGAACTTTTTTCAAGACTCTTAGAAAAGAAGTAAACACTGGTGCTAATGGCACACAGGATTACGTTGTTAAAAAAGGAATTAACAAAGATACAATCGCAACAACTAGACAGTAATTAGTCTTAGCTGCTGTAATACATCTCAAACTCTACAGGATGAGGTGCGTGTTCAAATCTATGTATCTCTTCAAATTTTAATGCAATGTAAGCATCAATTTGATCGTCAGTAAATACACCACCTTCAGTTAAAAATTCTCTATCTTTATCTAAACTTTCCATTGCTTCTCTTAAGGATCCACAAACAGTCGGAATGTTTTTAACTTCTTCTGGAGGTAATTCATAAAGATCTTTATCAAAAGATTCGCCTGGATGTATTTTATTTTTAATTCCATCTAAACCAGCCATAAGCATAGCAGCAAAAGTTAAATATGGATTTCCTGAAGCATCAGGAAATCTTATTTCACATCTTGCACCATTTTTACTTAATGAAATTGGTATACGACATGAAGCAGATCTATTTCTTGCAGAGTAAGCAAGTAGAACAGGGGCTTCAAAACCTGGAATTAATCTTTTGTAACTATTTGTTGTAGCATTTGAAAAAGCATTAATTGCTTTTGCATGTTTCAAAATACCACCAATATAGTGAAGTGCTGTTTCAGATAACCCTGCATAAGCATCACCAGAAAAAACTGGTTTGTCGTCTTTCCAAATTGATTGATGAATGTGCATACCTGAACCGTTATCTCCTGCAATCGGCTTTGGCATAAAAGTTGCTGTTTTTCCAAATGAATGTGTAACCATTTGAACTACATATTTATATAATTGAACATTATCAGCTTGATCAACAAGTGTTCCAAAGTACATACCAAGTTCATGTTGACTTGGTGCTACTTCATGGTGATGTTTTTCAACTTTAATACCTACCTCTTTTAAACTTTTTAAGTATTCACCTCTCATATCTTGTTCACTATCAACTGGAGGGACTGGAAAGTAACCACCTTTTACTGGAGGTCTATGACCCATATTTCCATTTGCATACTCTGTTCCAGAATTATAAGGACCTTCTTTACTATCTATTTTAAAACCAGTGTTGTTTGGATCATTATTAATTCTAACATCATCAAAAACAAAAAATTCAGGTTCAGGACCAAAAAAAGCTTTATCACCAATGCCAGATTTTTTTAAATATGCTTCTGCCTTTTTAGCTGTTCCTCTTGGGTCTCTCTCATAAGGAGATCTTTTAACAGCATCTAAAATATCACAAAAAAGGATTAGAGTATTATGAGATGTAAAAGGGTCCATAATCATTCTAGAAGTATCAGGTATTAAAATCATGTCAGACTCGTTAATTGCCTTCCAACCAGCAATAGATGAACCATCAAAAAATACACCTTCATTTAACATTTCTTCATCAACAATAGTGTGATCCATTGTTAAATGTTGAAGTTTTCCTCGAGGGTCAGTAAACCTTAAATCAACAAATTCAACTTCTTTTTCCTTCATGAATTTTAAAACATTGGCAGCAGTCATAGTTTCTCCTTTTTTAAATTTTGTGGTCAATTAATAACAAATGTTTCTTTAATAATATTGCTTGAATAATAAATATCACCTATGCGTTTTTTACATATGAATTACAACATTATTTGTTAAATTATCAATCAATTATTAGTTGAAATATGAGCTTATTAGATAAAGAACCTGTTAAAAGAGCTGAAAAATTTCTTAAAAACTTTGACCAATCCTTAGAGGTAATAGTTTTAGAAAATTCAGCAAGAACAGCACAGGATGCAGCAACAGCTTTAGCTTGTGATGTAGGTGCAATTGTCAAAAGCTTATTATTTAAAGCGGAAAATACTTTTATATTATGCTTAGTAGCAGGCGATAAGAGGTGTTCATTAAATAAACTAAAAAAAGTTAAAGATAAAAAAGATATTTCAATGGCATCACCAGAAGAAGTTAAGACACAAACGGGCTATACAATAGGGGGTGTATCGCCCGTTGGTCATTTAGAGAAAATTGAAATTATAATAGACAATTCTTTAGAAAGGTTTAATGAATTGTTTGCAGCAGCAGGACATCCAAACTGTGTATTTAAAACAAACTATAACGATATTCAAAAGATTACGAATGGAAAAGTTGAAGATATAATTGAATGAGACAACCTAGATTAATTGATTATACATTATTAGTAATCTTAGCTTTAATATGGGCATCAGCTTTTTTTAATATCAAAATTGCAACTGAATCTTTTGGACCAATTACAATAGCATTCTTGAGAGTTTTTTTCGGATCTATTCCAGTATTGTTATTATGTTTTTACAAAAAAATAAAAATAGAAGCATTTTCTAAAGATTGGTATTGGTTTGCTATAATAGGATTTGTCAATTTGGTATTACCTTTTTTCTTAATAGCTTACGGTGTAAAATCTGTACAAAGTAATTTAGCTGCAATATTAATGTCTACAACACCATTAAGCTCAACTGTATTAGGTCATTTTTACACAAAAAATGAAAAATTTAATGCCCTTAAAACATTTGGAATTTTAATTGGTTTTTCAGGAATTATTTATCTGTTTTCAGATAATATATTAATCAATGACAATAATTTTATTTCTGCGTTATTAATATTACTTGGGTCAACTTGTTATGTTGTTGGTGGTGTTTTAACTCTTAAAATTAGTAAGAAAAAAAATGAAAACGTAACAGGATCTATATTAATTTGGGCTGTTATAATTTTATTACCATTAGTTTGTTTTATTGAAAAACCATGGAACTCAACTCCTAGTATTCAATCTTCAATCTCTGTTGTATATTTAGGAATGGTTTCAACTGGTATCGCTTGGTTGTTAAGGTTTAAAATTTTAAAAGATAATGGGTTAATATTTCAATCACAAGTTTCTTACTTGATACCTATTTTTGGAATTATTTTAAGTTATATATTTTTAGATGAACTAATCACAGACAAAGTTTTAGTTTCATTATTTGCAGTACTAGTTGGACTTTATTTTGTAAAAAAAGCTGGATTAAAAAAGTCATGAATGAAGATGACCTGAGTAAAATCAAAGAGAATTTTGAAGAAATTGATAATTTCTGTGAAGAATGTAAAAAAGAAGATGAAAGTGTTTCTCAAAATTTAATTTTAACAGGATTTAAAACCTGTAACTCTTGTAAACTTTCAAAAACTATATTTCCAATTTAACTAATATTGCTAATGGGTAGAGCATTCATTTTACTCATCACAAATGATATTGAAAGAAAAGCAATTATTAAAAAAGCTAAAAAGACTATTCCAAAAGATTTAAAATTAGACTTTAGATTTAAAACTTGTTTTGTTGAAATGATTAATCCAGCAAATATCCAAAACTGAGTTAAAAATATTATTGGGATCATTAAATCTGGTGTGACAGCAAAAAATCTTAAAAGCCCCGGTGCATGAGCAAACCCAACAGCTGTTAATACTTTTTTAAATGAAACTTTAGTGTCTTTATCTGGAAATAATTTTACACCGATCACATAAATAAATAATCCCCATACAAACCAAGTAAGAATGGCTGTTAAGCCAGACATTGCAATAGCAGTTTTAATAACAGTGTTTGCAGCAACTGCTCCTGCTAACCCGTCTAATATCATGATAAGCCCTGCAAAATATATTGCAGCTTCACCAAAGTTTTTATTATCTTTGTAAAGAGATTTATCTAATTTAATAGACTGAACAACTATATTTAAAAATTGACCAAACATTATTTATTTTTTTTACTATTTTTCTGTGCTTTGTAAGAAACAAATAGTGGAAAGAGTATTAAAGCAATTACTATTATTATGCAAATTACGATTAGGAATGATTTTGTCATTATTAGTGGGGGAGAATTAACCTCCCCCAAATAATTAATTTAACCTTTAACGACTTCTCTTGTGTTTGCGTTAAACGATTCTGTAAATGGAATATCTACTACCACAGCATCAACAGGCGTTCCTGGTGTGTCAGAATATTTAGCGGGTAAGTGAACTTTGTACTTAGTTCCAACTTTACCTTTAGGGAAACCATTAGCATTTAATGTTCCATCAAATGGCACATATCCCATTGCTATATTTTGACCTTTTTCAGGGTGATACCACGGTGATGTGATAAATCCTACAGGATCTCCACTACTCTCAGGGGACACTAACCAAAAGTCAGGAGCATATTCTTCAATTGGTTTTCCACCCAACTCAAGACCTACTAACTGAAGTTTGTAAGGTTTTTGACCAGCCTTAAGATCTGCACCCATTTTCTCTAATGCAGCTTTTCCAACATAGTCAGTTTTTTTATTCCACTCACCTTTGCCAGATAGTGAAACTTGGTAACCAAGGTTACACTGGAAAGGATTGTGTTGATGATCCATATCTTGTCCCCAAGAAAGAATTCCAGCTTGAATTCTTCTGTGGTGAGCAGGGGCGATAACCATTAGGCTATGTTTTTTTCCAGCTTCAAGAACAGCATTCCACATATCATCAGCGTATTTAGTTGCTTCTCTTAAGTAGATTTCATATCCAGCTTCACCTGAGAAACCAGATTGTGAAATAACACAACTTCTGCCACCAACTTTTGCTTCAGCTAAACCATAGAAAGGCATGTTATCTAGATCCACTTGATCTCCAATAAGATCCTTCATTAAAGCTTTTGATTTAGGTCCTTGAATTTGCACTGGGCAAACATCAATTTCCTCAATAGTACAATCAAATCTTCCATCAGCGTTAACACCTTGAAGATACATTCCAATATCAGAGTCCGATAGTGAGAACCAAAATTCATCTTTTGAAATTCTAAGAAGAATAGGATCATTTAAAACACCACCATAAGCATTACATAAAATTACATATCTTGCTCTCATAGGTGAGATTTTAGTTGCATCTCTAGTTATAACGTAGTCAGTAAACTTTTCTGCATCCGGACCTTTAACTCTAATTTGTCTTTCAACAGCAACGTTCCACATTGTAACGTGATTTTTAATTGCCTCATATTCAACCATCGCTCCACCATCTTCGGGTTTTACATATCCTCTTGGGTGATAAATACGATTGTATACAGTTGCTCTCCAACAACCTGCTTGCATTGATAAATGCCAATACGGAGATTTTCTTACTCTTGTTGAAATTAACATTTCAACTTTTGTAGGCCCACTCTGTCTTAAGTTGTATGGTACTTCACGATCTGATTGATCAACTGAAGTTACATGATTTAGTTTAGTATAGTCAAATTCATTAGACATAACCGTTCTCCTTCAACCACTTGTTTGTTTCCTTCAAGCCGCCGAATGTATAAATGTGGAAGTTACCAGTAAACTCTTTCACTTTCCCAATTAATTCATTAGGGTCTTTAGGTTTCAATAAATCTAATGCCTTACTAAAATTAGACTTAAGAAAATTTATAGAATTTTTCGCCCCGACAATATTAGCAAATTTAATTAAGCTAGTTATTTTCATTGGCCCAGTAATTCCTACATGCACTGGTACTGACTGCTTAGAAATGAAATCTACGATAGGTTGACTTTCTAATAACCACTGGGTCACTATATAGTCGGCGTAAGGTTTTTTATCTATCATAGCCTTTTCTAATTCTTTATCAGAAATATCCTGACTTCCCTCTGGATGTCCTGCTATTCCTATTTTAATTCCATCAAAAAATCCTGTTTCTAAAATTTGAATTGAACTATCAAATTTTCCAACTGGCTCTCTACTTCCTCCAATAACTAAAGCTTGTTTAGCACCCACATCTTTACATCTTGCAATGTAATCTTTAAGCTGAGCATCATCCGTAATTGATCTTGCTGGAAAATGTGGAACTGGATTAAATCCTTTTTTAACTAACGCCGCTGTTTGGTTAGCTGTCTCTTTATAGTCTCCTCCTGGGAGCATAGTTACATAAACATCCTTAACGGGAGGCAGTGTATCAAGATCTGTTTGAGGTCCAACCTCAAGTGAAAAATTCATTTTTCCTGATGATTATCTTTTTTGTATATGCTGTCAAAGAAATTCATCTTGTGGATAAAGATATTTGTTGCCAAAAATTGAGTGGATGATAATTTTTTTTAATGTCTGAAAATCTTAAAAATCTTGAACTTTCAAAAATCTTGGACTTGGAAAAAATTAGAGTGGTTGGGAACCCAATCGATAAAGCCCATGGCCTACCAAACGAGTGCTACACTAGCCCTGACTATCTAAGAATTGAAAGAGAGAAGATTTTCAAGGATAAATGGACGGTGATTGGTGTTGGAAGTTCTGTGCCAAATGTAGGAGACGCTCAACCTTATAATTTACTAGGCATCCCTCTTATTATTTTAAGAGATAAAGAGAAAAAAATAAGGGTATTTCACAATGTCTGCAGCCATAGAGGCTTCAAGCTTTTAGATGAACCTTGTGCTTTGAAAAATGTCTTAAGATGTCCATACCACTCCTGGTCCTACGATTTTGATGGAAAGTTGGTTGCGACACCTCACATAGGAGGCCTAAATATTCATGAGACAGAAAAATTCGATAAATCATCAAGCAATTTAAAAGAGGTTAAAACCAAAATTTGGATGGATATAATATTTATCAATATAAATGGTAATGAATTAGAGTTTGATGAATATATCAAGCCTCTCGAAGAAAGATGGTCAAAATTTATATCTAAGGAAGATCAAAAATTACTTAAGCACTCAAAAGATCATGGACACTTCAGTCTTGATGTTAAGTGTAATTGGAAGTTTGCGATAGAAAATTACTGTGAAAGTTATCATTTGCCCTGGATACATCCTGAATTAAATAAAGTTTCAAATATTAGTAATCATTACCATATTCAAGGTTTACCAAATAGGTTTGCTGGCCAAGGAACAAATAAATACGATCAGCCTGTCAAAGGAAATCAAAGTTTCAATAATTTTCCAAATTGGCCTAAAGACTTATCCAGTAAAGCTGAATATATTGCTTTATTTCCAAACGTAATGATTGGTCTTCATGTAGACCATTTTTATGTTTTTTGGTTAGAGCCAAAGTCTATTAGTGAGACTAAAGAGCATTTAATAATGTATTATGTTGGCGATGATAGTGCAAATGGATCTGAGTTTGCTGAGATGAGAAAAAAAAATTCAGAATTTTGGAAAGAAGTAATGATTGAGGATATAAAAGCTATTGAGGGTATGCAAGAAGGTAGAAATTCACCAGTATATAATGGTGGGAATTTTTCACCAATAATGGATAACCCCACACATGAATTTCATAAATGGGTTGCAACAAACTTAGTTTAAAATGAAAATAATATTAATTATGGGTCTTCCAGGATCTGGCAAAACAACTTTAGCAAATGAAATTGCTCCATTACTAAATGCTAAAAGACTTAATGCTGATGAAGTAAGAAAGGAAGCTAATGATTGGGATTTTTCAGAAGAAGGCAGAACAAGACAAGCAAGTAGAATGGCAGATTTTGCAAAAAAATTAAAAGATGATGGAAATTATGTTGTAGCAGACTTTGTTTGCCCAACACCAGAGGCAAGAAACTTATTTCCTGCAGATTATATAGTTTGGGTAAATACAATAAAAGAAGGACGTTTTGATGATACTAACAAGATGTTTGTAAAGCCTGAAAAATTTGATTGTCAGGTTACAACTCAAGATGCTAAACATTGGGCACCAATAATAATAAAGGAGATAAAATAATGACTTACGAATGGGATAATAAAAAACCAACAGCACAAATGCTTGGCAGATGGCAACCATTTCATGATGGTCACTATGCTTTATTTCAAGAAATTATTAAAAAAACGGGTCAAGTTTGCATTCAAATAAGAGACGTTCAAGGTGTTGACGATAATCCATTTGATTTTGACACAGTTAAAAAAAATATTGAAGAAAAGTTAAACCCAGAATTTGAAGGAAGATTTAAAATAATGATGGTTCCTAATATTACTAATATTTGTTACGGAAGAGGAGTTGGTTACAAAATAGAAGAAGTTGTTTTGTCAGAAGAAATTCAACAAATCTCTGCAACAAAAATTAGAGCCAAAATGAGAGAAGATGGCAAACTTAAGTAATATTAAAATTAAACTTTTAAATAAAGATATTGCTTCAATCATCCTAAATGAGCCAAAAACATATAACGCTCTTTCATTAAAAAATTTAGGAGATTTAATTAAAGCTTTTAAAAAATTATATGAAGACAAAAATATTAAGGTAATAATTATTGAAGGGTCTGGAAAAGGTTTTAGTGCAGGTCACAATTTAAAAGAAGTAAGTGGATTAAAGAAAAGAGAAAAATATCAAAAACTTTTTAATCTTTGTTCAAAGTTGATGCTTCAAATAGTTGAAGGAAAAAAACCAGTTATTGCAAAAATTCATGGAGCAGCATTTGCAGCAGGTTGCCAGTTAGTTGCAAGTTGTGATCTAGCTTATAGTTCTAATGATGCAATTTTTGCAACACCAGGTGTAAATATAGGCTTATTTTGTAGCACACCGATGGTTGCTGTTAGTAGAAAGGTTAATAGAAAAAGAATGATGCATATGCTGTTAACGGGAGATCCTATTAAAGCAAATTATGCAAAAGAAATTGGACTAATTAATAATCATTTTTCTAAATCAAAATTAAACAATGAAGTGCTAAAAGTTGCAAAAACTATTGCTTCAAAATCAAGTCTTACAATTAAAATTGGAAAACAAACTTTTTATAATCAATTAGAAATGCCATTGAGAAAAGCTTACGCGTACACTAGTAAAATGATGACTAAAAATATGATGGCAATGGATGCTAAAGAAGGCATATCAGCGTTTCTACAAAAGAGAAAACCTAAGTGGAAACATAAGTAGTGAACGATAAAATAAAAGAAATTCTCTCAAAGTATAAAACAATAGCGATGGTGGGTGTTAGTAAAGATGATAAAAAGCCATCAACAATAGTGATGAAGTACATGCAAAAATATGGCTTTAAAGTTATTCCAGTTAATCCAAGTGCAAAAGGTCAAAAGATTTTAGGAGAAGAAGTTTTTGAAAAACTTGAAGATATTAATATACCTATTGATATCGTAGATGTATTTAGACCATCTGCAGAAGCTAACAAGTATGCTGAAGAGAGTGTTAAAATTGGAGCTAAAGTTCTTTGGTTACAACTTGGAATTAGAAGCATTGATGCTAAAGAATTAGTGGAGAGTAATGATATTGAGTATATTGAAAATAGATGTACAAAAATGGAATATCAAAAGCTTTTTTTAAATATAAACCCAGCTTTTCCAGTGTTACAAAGTTAAATGAATATAGTTAATTTTACCCCAATCTCTGCATTTCTAGGTGGATCCTTAATTGGTTTAGCAGTAGTTATTTTTTTTGTATTTAATGGTCGATTAATCGGAATAAGTGGAATTGCCAGTAATTTTTTAACCTCTAAAGATAATAGATTTGATAATTTTTTATTTTTAATTGGATTAATTATCGGACCTATTGTTTATAAAATATTTACTCAACAGGAAATCAATATCACAATTTCAAACTCATTTTATTTATTAGCAGTTGCAGGTTTATTGGTTGGAGCTGGTACAAGAATAGGGGGAGGCTGTACTAGTGGACACGGCATCAGTGGTATTGGAAGATTTTCTTTAAGATCAATTATTGCAACAGTAACATTTATGATTGTTGGAATTTTAACTGTTTTGGTAAAAAATTTAATATGAATAAGATTATGTCTTTAATTTGTGGAATAATTTTTGGAATAGGTCTTACTGTTTCACAGATGATAGATCCCGCTAAAGTCTTAGGTTTTTTAAATATTTTTGGAGAATGGGACCCATCACTAGCATTTGTTATGATTGGAGCTTTAATAATATCTTCACCATTTTTTCATTTATTTAAAAATAATAAGAAACCAATTTTTGCTGATAAATTTTCTTATTCAGATAATAAAGAATTAAATAAGAAATTAATTATAGGTTCATCGCTTTTTGGTGCAGGCTGGGGCTTAGCTGGATTATGTCCAGGACCTGCAATAGCTTCACTGGCTTTATTAAATTTAAATTCTGTAAGTTTTGTAATCTTTATGTTTGTTGGGTTTTATTTGGTTAAATTATTAGATTTAACAACCCAAGCACGATGATAAAAATCATCTATATTTTTTTGAATTAAACTCTTAGCTAAATTATTAGCTTCAATCTCCTCAAAAGGTCCAAATTTTTTTTCTGTATCTTTAATGATAGTTTCAATTTTATTTGGATCTTTATGAATACCAGCAACTACGTAAAAATTTTTCATAGATTTTTAATTTTTCTAGTCTATACACCCTTAATGTAATGAAAAAAATATTTCTTTTATACGGGCACTATAATGAAAAGTCTTTTAATGCAGCTATTAGAGATACATTTATTAAAACAGCAGAAAAAAACGGTAATACAGTTGATTGTGTAGATTTATATAAAGATAAATTCAACCCAGTTTTTGCTGGTGAACAAGCTGGAGAAGACGTTCTAGATCATAGAAGACGTATTGAGAAATGTGATACTATTGTTCTAATTGCACCTATTTGGAACTTTAGAATGCCAGCTATTGTAGAAGGCTGGATAGATAAAGTTTTGTCACCCCCATGGGCTTACACATTTAAAAAATTAGTTGGAAATTATGGTTATCCAATGGGAAACTTAAAAGATAAAAAAGCTATAATCTTTTGTACCTATGGATCCCCAAGGTTAGCGGTTACAACATTTTTTTTAAATTTACCTATTAGAAGGCTAAAAAGAGGTGTGTTTCATATGTGTGGCATTTATAATATTGTATACAGAAGATATTTTGCAGTACCGTTTGTAACAGATGAAAAACGAAAAGAATTTCTTGAGGACGTTAAAAAGACAGCAAATAATATATAAAACCTTATTAATTTACTTTCTAAGTCTTACAATTTCACAAGCAGAATTAATAAAGCCTAATAGTAATATTGAGCCATACCAGGTTGTGGAAATTCAGTTGAAAAGTTTACAAAAAAACAACTCTCCCACCATAGATAATGGCATTGAACAAACCTGGGAATTTGCTCATCCCAGTAATAGAAAAAGCACAGGACCTTTAGATAGATTTAAGACCATGCTGAAGGGCAAGTCATATAAAATATTATTAGATCATTTAGATCATGAAATTGTTCAAGAAAACCTTAACAATTCAGTAGCCTTGTTTGAAGTTAGTGTTCTTGGAAAAGACAAATCCTATTACAAATTTAAATGGCAGGTTGAAAAGTATAAAATAGATGGTCCCTTCAAAGATTGCTGGTTGACCACAATGGTGTCCGCTCCAATGCCCCTAGGATCTTCAATTTAATTTAGAGGGTAAACGAATTTTGTTTCGTTCGTAATGAAAATTTAGTAGGAATCGTGTTAATGAAATCTAAAGCTAAAGTTGTTGTAGTTGGTGGTGGTGTAGTAGGAGTTAGTGCTCTTTATCACTTAGCAAAAAAAGGCTGGTCTGATGTTGTTTTAATTGAGAGAAAAGAATTAACATCTGGATCTACTTGGCATGCAGCAGGTCTACTTCCATTATTTAATATGAGTTATTCGGTTGGACAGCTTCATAAGTATGCAGTGGATCTTTATAAAAAATTAGAAGAAGAGACAGGACAAAATGTTGGTTTCAGTGTCGTGTCAAATATTCGTTTAGCAAGCACTAAAGATAGAATGGATGAGTATCATCAATATGCAGGTGTTGCTCAAACAATTGGTGTGGATGTAAAATTTTTAACACCAGATCAAGTAAAAGAAATTTGGCCATTGTGCCGTACAGAAGATTTACTTGGAGCAATCCAACACCCTGAAGATGGATACATTCAGCCAGCTGACTTAACACAAGCAATGGCAACAGGTGCTAGAAATTTAGGTGCAGAGATTTATAGAAACACAGCTGTAGTTGGAATGAAACAAACTAAAGATGGCTGGATTGTTGAAACAGATAAAGGTGCTATTGAATGCGAACATGTAATTTCTTGTTCTGGAAACTTTGCTAGACAAACTGGAAAAATGGTTGGATTAGATATTCCAGTAATACCAGTTGAACACCAATATATTGTAACAGAACCTCATCCAGATATCGTAAAAAGAAAAAAAGATGGCTTACCTGAAATGGGAGTTTTAAGAGATAGCGACAGCAGATGGTATATGAGAGAAGAAGCAGGTGGATTAATATTAGGACCATACGAAGATGGTGCACCAGCTTGTTATGTTGATGGGCCATCAAAAGATTCAGAGTATGAATTATTTCAAGAAGATTTAGATAGATTAGCACCACATATAGAAGGAGCTATTCACCGTGTACCAGCTTTTGGAGAAGTTGGAGTTAAGAAAGTTTATAATGGTGCAATTTGTTATACACCAGATGGAAACCCAATTGTTGGACCTGCATGGGGATTGAAAAATTTTTGGATTAATGAAGGACATAGTTTTGGAATAACTGCAGCAGGAGGAGCGGGTTGGCAACTTGCAGAATGGATAATTGATGGTGAGCCTACAATAGATATGCTTGGTGTTGAACCAAGAAGGTTTGGTGATTATGCAACAAAATCTTATTTAAAAGAAAAAAACGAAGAAGCTTATAATCATGTATTTAAAGTTCACTACCCAGATGAAGAAAGAGAGGCTGCTAGAGAATTAAGAACATCACCTTGTTATGACAGAATGAAAGCATTAGGCGCAGTATTTGGTCAAAAATTTGGTTGGGAAAGACCTAACTTCTTCGCAATCGATGGGATGGAGCAAAAAGATGATTGGTCATTTAGAAGATCAAAATGGTTTAAAGCAATTGAGCAAGAATGCAAAAATGTAAAAGAGAATGTTGGTCTTTTAGATATGACGGCATTTGCTAAATGTAGAATTAAAGGACCTGGTGCTGAAGAGTTTTTAGATTATTTAGTTGCAAACAAACTTCCTAAAAAAATTGGAAGAATTGGATTATGTCATGCACTTAATACTAAGGGTGGAGTGCACTCTGAATTTACAATCATGAAAGAAGCTGAGGGAAGTTACTATTTAGTTTCTGCAGGAGCAAACCAAAGATTAGATCATGACTGGATTCAAAAGTGGATGCCAACTGATGGTAGTGTTCAATTTGAAAATTTAACAAACAGTATGGGAGTTCTAGTTGTATCTGGTCCTAAAGCTAGAGAACTAATGAAAAGAGTTTCAAGAGATGATTTTTCAAATGAAAATTTTAAATGGTTGAGTGCAAAAAATATTGATGTTGGTAATGCACCAGTTAACGCTATGAGAGTAAACTTTGTAGGTGAGCTTGGCTGGGAATTGCATCATCCAATTGAATATCAAAATCACATCTTTGATAGATTAATGGAAGCTGGAAAAGATTTAGGTCTTAAGCCTTATGGAATTAGAGCAATGAATAGTTTGAGACTTGAAAAATCTTATAAACTTGTTGGCACAGAATTATCAATTGAATATTCACCTTACGAATCTGGGTTAGATAGATTTGTTCATCCCAACAAAGGAAATTTTATAGGATTGGATGCTTTGAATAAATGGAGAGAAAAAGGATTTTCAAATCAATTGGTTACCTTGGAAGTTCACAATATAGAGGATGCAGATGTTTTAGGGAATAATCCAATTTATGATAATGAAAAAGTTATAGGACGTGCAACTGGTGGAGATTTTGGATTTAGACTTGGAAAATCAATCGCATTAGGAATGGTCAAACCAGAGATTGCGACACCAGGGCAAAAATTGAAAATTGATATTCTTGGTAAAATGTACGATTGTACAATTTTAGAAGAAAGCCCATATGATCCTGAAAACAACTTATTAAGAGCATAATGAAAATATTAGTCGCTGTAAAAAGAGTTATTGATTACAATGTTCAAATCAGAGTTAAAGATGATGGCACAGGAATTGTTACGGATAATGTTAAGATGTCAACCAACCCACCTGATGATAATGCAACTGAAGAGGCTGTAAAAATTAAAGAAGCAGGTAAAGCAACAGAAATAGTTGCGGTTACTATTGGTGAAGAAAAAGCACAAGAAACAGTTAGAAAAGCATTAGCTGTTGGTGCTGATCGAGGAATTCATGTTAAAGTAGATGGCGTAGTCGAACCCTTAGCAGTAGCTAAAATATTACAAAAAATTGTTGATAAAGAAAAACCTGATCTAGTATTTATGGGTAAACAAGCAATTGATGATGATTGCAACCAAACAGGACAAATGTTGAGTGCTTTATTGAACTGGCCTCAAGCAACTTTTGCATCAAAAATTGACATTAAAGACAATAAATTAGAAATAATTAGAGAAATTGATGAAGGCTTAGAAACTATTGAAGTTAACGTTCCAGCGGTAGTTACTTGTGATTTAAGATTAAATGAACCGCGTTATGCATCTCTACCAAATATTATGAAAGCTAAGAAGAAACCAATAGATCAAATGACAGCTGCAGATTTAGGTGTTGATGCAACACCAAGAGTTCAACAAATTAAAGTTGAAGAGCCACCAAAAAGAAAAGCTGGAATTAAAGTATCAAGTGTAGCTGAACTTGTGCAAAAGCTTAAAAATGAGGCGAAAGTTATATAATGTCAATTTTATTAATTGCTGAACATAATAATAAAGAATTAAGACCTTTTACTCTTAACGCTATTACAGCCGCATCACAAATTGATGGTGATGTTCATGCATTACTAATAGGAAACAATTGCTCTGATGTTGCAAAAGTTTTATCTGAAATACCCTTGGTTAAAAAAGTAATACAAGTTGAAGCCACTCATTATGAAAATTTTCTACCGGAAAATTTTGCACCATTGATTGTTAAAGTTTCTGAAAATTATTCACATGTAATTAGTTCGGCTAATACATTTGGTAAAAACTTAATGCCAAGAATAGCAGCTTTAATGGACACATCACAAGTTAGTGACATAATCAAAGTGGTATCTCCAGATACATTTATCAGACCTATTTATGCGGGAAATGCATTTGCAACTGTAAAAAGCACTGATACAAAAAAATGTGTAACTATTAGACCAACTTCATTTGAACCTTGTGAAACTTCAGGTGGATCAGCACCCATTGAAAAAATGGATTCGGTAAAAGAGTTTACGTTATCTAAATTTATTAAAAGAGAAGAAGTTAAATCAGACAGACCAGAACTTGGAACTGCAAGAATTGTGATCTCAGGTGGAAGAGGTATGCAAAATGGTGACAATTTTAAATTAATTACTGATATTGCAGATAAATTAAATGCTGCAATAGGAGCTTCGCGTGCGGCTGTTGATGCAGGTTACATAAGTAACGAACATCAAGTTGGTCAAACGGGTAAAGTTGTAGTGCCAGATCTATATATTGCAGTTGGTATTTCTGGAGCAATTCAACATTTAGCTGGTATGAAAGAAAGTAAAATTATTGTCGCAATAAACAAAGATGGAGAAGCACCTATTTTTAGTGTTGCTGATTACGGTTTAGAAGCTGATTTGTTTGAAGCCCTTCCTCAATTCCTAGAAGAATTGAATAAATTAAACACTATACAAAAATAACAAATAATATAAAAAATTACCATATGCCTAGAGAAGCAATGGAGTATGACGTGGTAATTGTTGGTGGTGGCCCATCAGGACTATCGACTGCTATTAAACTCAAACAATTAGATCCAGAATTAAATATTTGCCTACTTGAAAAAGCATCCGAAATAGGAGCTCATATTTTAAGTGGCAATGTTTTTGAAACTAGAGCATTAGATGAGTTATTACCAAACTGGAAAGAACTTAATTCACCTATAAAAACTAAGGTTTCTAAAGAAAAATTCTTATTTTTAGGAAAATCTAAATCATTAAGCTGGCCAACATGGCTGCTTCCATCAGTTCAACAAAATCATAATAATTACATAATTAGTTTAGCAAATCTATGCAGATGGCTAGCAGAACAAGCAGAAGCTTTAGGTGTTGAAATATTTCCAGGTTTTCCCGCAAGTGAAATTTTATACAATGAAGATGGATCTGTTAAGGGAGTTGCAACTCAAGACATGGGAGTTGATAAAAATGGAAATAAAAAAGATGGCTTTGAACCAGGCATAGAACTATTAGGAAAAGTTACTGTGTTTGCAGAAGGATGTAGAGGGCATCTTGGAAAACAATTAATAGAAAAATATAATTTATCAGAAGGTAAAGATCCTCAACAATATGGAATAGGTTTTAAAGAAATCTGGGAAATCAGTGAAAAAAATCATGAAGAGGGAATGGTCATGCATACTGCAGGTTGGCCACTTGATAACAATACTTATGGTGGTAGCTTTATGTATCATGCAGAAAACAAACAAGTTTTTTTAGGATATGTAATTGGTCTTGATTATAAAAACCCACATCTTTCACCGTTTGATGAATTTCAAAGATTTAAAACTCACCCTGCAATTAAAAAGATAATTGAAGGTGGAAAACGTATTTCATATGGAGCAAGGGCTTTAATTGAAGGTGGACTTCAGAGTTTACCAAAAATGTTTATGCCTGGAGCTTTATTAATTGGTTGTGATGCGGGAACTTTAAATATGCCTAAGATTAAAGGATCACATACTGCAATGAAAAGTGGAATGATTGCTGCAGAAACAATAAACGAACATTTAAAAGAAAATAAAGATTTATCAATTTATGAGGATAAATTTAAAAAAAGTTGGATTTATGAGGAGCTCCACCAAGCTCGAAATGTTAAACCAAGTTTTAGCTGGGGTTTAATTCTTGGAATAATATTTACAGGAATTGATCAAATATTATTTAGAGGAAAATTACCTTTTACCTTAAGACATAAGCATGCTGACCATGAAACATTAAAACCAGCAAATGAAATGCCAAAAATTGATTACCCTAAACCAGATAATGTGATTACATTTGATAAAACAAGTTCTGTTTATTTAACAGGAACCAATCACACTGATAATCAACCTGTACACTTACAATTAAAAGATCCGAACTTACCGATAAATTATACTTTAGAAAAATTTGATGAACCTGCTCAAAGATATTGCCCCGCAGGCGTTTATGAAGTTCAAAATGAAAATGGTGTAAATAAATTTGTTATAAATTCTCAAAATTGTATTCATTGCAAAACTTGTGATATTAAAGAACCTTCTCAAAATATTACTTGGGTAACACCCGAAGGAAGTGGTGGGCCTAAATACGGAAATATGTAGTTAAAAGGATAAGATAATACCGGCAACAATAATTAGGCAAGACGTTAATCCAACAAAAACTAGGTTTGTTAGATTTTCTTTTTCTTTTTCTTTTCTAGCTCTATTTAAAAGAATATTAATATCTACTCTTCCAGATGATGAAACTTCCTCACTCTTTTCAGGGGTCTCTAAAGGAGGAAGACCATTAATTTCTCTTTTAATTATTTTTTCAGTACTCATTGATGTCAACAAATCATCTTTTCTGAGAAATTAAAATAATCCAAATGTCCAAAATGGGTTGACTCTTACACATCGATTGTTCAAATTGGGTCTTTTAATAATTATGAACACTATACCAAGTATATCATCTCAAATTGATGAAAAAATAATCTTCAAAGTAATTGATAAACACTTTAGTAGATTAGCACCCCATTATTACAAATGGATAAATACTTGGATGATTGGGGCTTACGAAAACTATGCAGATATAGATAAATATATAATTTTAATTTACATAATTAACAAAGATTTCATATTCTTTAGAAGAAATGGATTTATAGTTGATTATGATTCATTCTATAAGGATAAATCGTTAGAAGTAGATAAAAATAATATCAGTGATATTTCAAAAGATCTTCAAATTCCAAAAGAGACCGTAAGAAGAAAAGTTGAAGAACTAGAAAAAGCAGATGTCATTCAAAAAAAGGGTAAAAAAATTTTTATAACTAGAACAGCTTTTACTACAACTCAAGCAAATTTAACTTTAAAGAATATGACAACTTTATTGTATGAGTTTAATAAAATTCTTGAAGAAGAAAAAATTATCAAGATAGCTTACCAGTCTACAGAAATTTCAGATTCAATTAAAAAAAACTTTTCTTTTGTCTGGTATCAATTTTATAAGTTCATATTCATCTTTACTAACAGATGGAGAAAAGAACTTGGAGACTTAGAAACTTTTATCATTGGAGTTTTAGTTTTTATTAATGCAGTTGAGAATAAAACTTTTAAAATAAAAGAATTTAATAGAAAAAAATATATAACTTCAATTCAAGGTTCTGATGAAAGGGGAGTTAACGCAATGTCTCTTGCTGAGATAACAGGAATTCCAAGATCAACAGTTATTAGAAAATTAAAAAGTTTGATAAAAAAAGATATTCTTCAAATTAATGAAAAAAATTTAATTACTGTAAACATGAAGGGTGAAAGCTTTAAAACAGCACAAAGATTACAAGATAAAAATATGTTATCTTTAAGTAATTTCATTTCTAGAGTTTTTAATCAGTTGAAAATTACAAACTAATTAGATTTTCTTAAAATATAAATAAAGATAAAACCAGTTATATACATCAATAGTGCATAAGCACCTGTTGGAACTACATATGTAATATCATCAAAAATTAATGTTGCAACAAACACTGCTAAAGTTCCGTTTTGTAAACCACACTCTAGTGCTATACATTTTTGTTGAGGAATTCCAGATACAAATTTTTTAGCTATAAAATAAGCTAACGTCATCATTACAACATTTAAAATTAAAACTGCAAGGCCTGCTTGTGCTAAATAAGTAAAAATATTATCTTTTTCTTCAACCCAAATTGCTGCAAAAACAACTACAAATAACCAACCCGTTAATTTATTAATGATATTAATTTTTGACGAAATAAAGTTTTCTGCAAAACTTCTAATAATCATTCCAATAATTACAGGCACCGTAACAACTAGTGCCATTTTCAATGCAATGCCAACCATTGAGACATCACTTGAAATAGTAACACCTAGTAAATTTGCCGATGTAATAACGATAAATGGAACTGATAAAATACTAAGTAAACTTACAACAGCAGTTAAGGTGATAGATAGCGCTACATCACCATTTGCAAATTTTGTTAACACATTCGATGTCACTCCCCCTGGAGCTGCAGCTATTATCATTAAACCAATTGCAATTGGTGTTGGTAAATTAAGTGATATTGCTACGCAAAAAGCAACTATTGGTAAAAGTATTAACTGACAAATAAATCCTACAAAAAAATCTTTTGGGTATTTTAATATTCTTGTGAAATCTTTAATTGAAAGGCCAAGTCCAAGTCCCAGCATAATTATAGCCAAAACAAGTGGTGCAATTTTTGTAACTATTTCCATAGCGATAATTGTTCAAGTTAGTGTAAATTATTTTGATAAGAAATAATAGTATACAAAAAAAGTAAGTAAGAGTTGTGTTGCTATTTTATGAGAGATCTATTGCATGTTTCTTTAGATTTTCCATAGAAACTAGCTTTAAAGTTTTTTCATGTGTTCTTTTTAAATAAATAGGACAACCTTTACCTGAATCAACAGCTCTTGCGTACCAGCTAGCACAAACACACCAACCATCTCCAGCTTTTAGTCCTGGAAATCCAAACTCAGGATGAGGAGTTATTAAATCGTTACCAGCTTCCTTACACCATTCTAAAAATTCCGTTGTAACTTTTGCACAAACTGTGTGAACACCGTGATCATTTTTATCAGTACTACAACAGCCATCTCTGTGCCATCCTGTTAAAGGATCGTTAGAGCATTCTTCTAGATCCTCACCTAGAACATTCTTTTGTTTATCACTCATTTAAATTTTTGTAGGATTGGGTTGACCTTTATAGACAACCTCAGGATCAAAAGATTTTTCTTTTTCTTCAAATTTCATTTCAACTTCTCTACCATTTTCAATTGGTCCCAGTGGAATTGATCTATAAAAACATGATCGATAACCAACATGACAACTTGAACCATCACCAATATCGACAGATAACCAGACTGAGTCTTGATCATCATCAATTCTAATTTCAGTTACTTTTTGAGTAAAACCACTTGTTTTACCTTTGTGCCAAATCTGCTGTCTCGATCTACTAAAGTAATGAGCCTCTTTAGTCTCAATGGTTTTTTTAAAAGCTTCAACATTCATATAACCGTGCATAAGAATATCTTTAGTTTTTGAGCACATAGTAATAACTGGAATTAACCCATCATTATCAAATTTTGGTGAAAGGAGTTTCCCTTCTTCAATTTCGACTATATTTTCTCTTTTTTTAAACATAACTAGGTGATTATGTAGCATATTGAGGAATATATTAAATATTTTAAAAACAATGATTTACTGTATAAACTTGCCTTATGAAATTAGTAGAAGACACAGATAACAAAATTTTAGATACCAAAAAAGTTTCTGATAAAGAAGCTGAAGAGGCCTTTAAAACTATTTTAGCTTGGATGGGTGAAGATCCTAGTAGAGAAGGATTATTAGAAACTCCAAAAAGAGTTGTTAAAGCATTTAAAGAATATTTTGGTGGATATACTGAGGACGCAAATAAAATTTTAGAGAAAACTTTTGGTGATGTTGAAGGTTATGATGACATGGTTGTTGAAAAAAATATTTCAGTATCAAGTCATTGTGAGCACCACATGGCACCAATAGTTGGGACAGCACATGTTGCCTATATTCCAAATGAAAGAGTTGTAGGTTTAAGTAAACTTGCAAGAGTAGTAGAAGTTTTTTCAAAAAGATTACAAACACAAGAAAGATTAACAATGCAGGTTGCTCAAGCTTTAATGACCTCATTAGATGCAAAAGGAGTTGCTGTTACAATTGATGCAGCACACCAATGTATGACAATGAGAGGTATTAAAAAAGAAAATGCAACAACCGTTACAAATTATTTCTTAGGAGAATTTAAAAAAGATTTAAGTATTCAGAATAGATATTTAAGATTTATTAGTAAGTAACCTTCCTAAGGGGGAAAAGCATGTCGGATAATTTTAAAGCACTAATTGTTAATCAAGAAGGTGAAAATTTTACACGAGAAGTAAAATCAATTGATAAATCATTTTTAAAACATGGTGATGTACTTGTTCAAGTAGATTATTCAGATTTAAATTATAAAGATGCACTTATTTTAAACAATGGTGCAAAATTAGTAAAAGAATTTCCACATATTCCAGGTATTGATTTTGCAGGAACTGTTTTAGAAAGTGATAATTCTAAATTTGTAAAAGGGGATGAAGTGATCCTTACAGGTTGGAGAGTTGGCGAAATTTACTTTGGTGGGTATTCTCAGTTAGCAAAAGTTAACGGAGATTACTTAGTTAAAAAACCAAAAGATATTACATCTAAACAGGCAATGATCTTAGGGACTGCTGGACTAACAGCATTATTATGTTCTTTTGCAATCAAAGCACGAGAAGAACTTCTATTAGGTGAAAAAGTTAAAGATGTTTTAGTTACTGGTGCATCTGGCGGTGTTGGAAGTATAGCAGTGATGATTTTAAATAAATTTGGTTATGATGTAACAGCTGTTACAGGAAAAGCAGAAAATGAAGATTACTTAAGGTCATTAGGTGCTAAAAACATAATAAATAAAACAGATTTAGATAAAGACGCTAGACCATTAGACAAAGGTTTGTGGGACGGTGTTGTTGATACAGTTGGTGGAAAGATACTTGCTAATGCACTTGCTCAAACTAGAGATAATGGAATTGTTGCAGCTTGTGGAAACGCTTCTGATTATAAATTAAATACAACAGTTATGCCTTTTATTATTAGAGGTGTTAAACTTTGGGGAATTAATTCTGTTACAGCATCTATTAAAAGAAGAGAGTTTGTTTGGGGTGAGGTTAAAAGTCTTATCGATTTTGAACAATTAGAAAAATCAATAAAGACAGTAAGCTTAGAAGATTTAATAGATATATATCCAAAAATGTTAAAAGGTGAAACATCCGGAAGATATATAGTCGATCTTAATAAATAATGGATTGGGATAAATTAAAAATATTTCATGCAGTTGCAGAAGCGGGAAGCTTCACTAACGCAACAATAAACCTAAACTTAAGTCAATCAGCAATTAGTAGACAAATTCAATCTTTAGAACAAGATCTTAAAGTGCAACTCTTTGAAAGGCACGCTAGAGGTCTTACATTAACTGAAAATGGTGAATATTTATTTAAAACAGCCCATGATGTAATTAGTAAATTAAAAGAAGTTGAGTCAACCTTAGGAGATCAAAAAAATAAACCAACAGGTAAATTAACCATTACAACAGTTAGAAGTTTTGGTACCCACTGGTTAACACCTCGTATTCAAGAATTTATGACTTTAAACCCTGAAATAGAAATTGAATTAATTTTTGAAGATAAGGAATTGGATTTAAGTACGAGACAAGCAGACATAGGTATTTTCATGAGAAGACCTAAGCAGCTCAATTATATTCAAAAAAAATTAGTGGATTTAAAATATTATATTTATGGCTCTAATAAATATTTAGAAAAACATGGTATGCCGAAAACCATTTCAGATCTTAATAAACATAAATTTATTTCATTTGGAAAAGGAGCACCATCTCCCGTCTATGATCCAGATTGGGCTTTAAAGCTTGGAATTAAAGATGGTAAAAAAAGAAAACCAGTAATGAAAGTTAATAGTGTTATGGGTTTACTTTTGGCAGTTGAAGCTGGCGTAGGTCTTGCAGCACTTCCAGAGTATTTAGTTTCAAATTCAAATAATATAATAAAAGTACTTCCTAATTCTGAAGGACCTATAACAGAGGCTCACTTTGTCTATCCTCAATCACTTAAAAACACAGCAAGAATAACCGCTTTTAGGAATTTTTTGTTTAGTAAAATTGGTGATTGGAAGTCTTAATTAACTAGACTTATCGTTAACATAAACTGAAACACCTCTTGAATTGATATCTACATCAAATTTTTTGTGTAAAGGTGGAAACGCTCTTTGAGGACAATCCAATCTATCACAAGTTCTGCAAGATACACCAATAGGAATTTCAGTAGTTTTATCACTTACATTAATGTTTTCAGTGTAGACAAAGTCTTTTGCATATTTGGCATCACAACCAAGACCAATTGATAATATACTTTTCGATCGACCAAAACGTCCGACACCTTTCTCTACAGTTCTTGCAATACAAATATATTTTTCACCATTAGTCATTTTACTAACAGCTGCTTGAATAACACCGGGTCTTGTAAAGGCTGAATAAACATTCCATCTAGGACATGCTCCACCATATCTTGGTATATCAATTCCTGACAAAGAAAATCTTTTTGAAATATTTCCTGCCATGTCAACTCTTAACATGTGAAAAGGAATTCCAGGTAATTTTGGATCTTGTAAACATGTTACACGGTGAGCAACTTGTTCAAACGAAGTTGCAAATGTATTTTGTAATAACTCTAAATCGTATTTTAATTTTTTACATTCAGCATGAAAGGGCTTGTAGGGCATTAAAATTGCAGCACCACAATAATTTAATAAAGCAACTTTAGTTAATTTTTTAGACTCATCTGATGGAAAAGAAAATTTAGATAAATAATTATCAATATCTTTCATTGCACCTTCTTGTGCAATTTGAGCAGCAGCATGAAGTTTTTTTGTTTCTAAAGAACTATAATCACTTAACAAAAGTTCTTTTTTACTTTTATTATAGATTTTAGAAAAAGGCTTTCCTTCTTCGGGTAAAATATCTTTTACTGTAATTGAATATTCTTTATTTAAATACTCACATAACGCAATATATCGAGTTCTGTTATTTTTTTGAATTTTATCAAAAACTTTATTTGCAAATTCTTCTAATTTTGGAAAATAGTTTTTATGTTGTTGAAGAAAGTCAGATATCACTTCACCAGGAAAAGAGTTTTTTCTATTATCAACTATTTTACCTGAAATTTTTTCTATTTTATTAATTAGTTCGTGATCTTTTTTTTTAAGAATATCTCCTAATCTAACAAGAGCTCTACCGATTTTGGGGTTTGTGCCAACAAGATCTTTAACTTCAGGACCAAGAATATCTAAATCTTCAAATAATTTATCATCTAAAATTTCTGAAATTGTATTTTCTAAATTAATATCTGATTTTGAAGTTAAGTCTGAAAGTTGAATATTTAATTTTTCACAAACCTTAAGTAATAAATCTCCATCTATTTTTCTTTTTCCACTTTCAATTAAATTCAAATAGCTTGGAGAAATTCCTAGATCTTCTGAAAGTTTATTAGCTTGCAGACCTAACTGTCTTCTAAAAGCTTTTATTTTTGGACCTATTTTTATATCTAATTGACTCATATTAGTTATTTGTAAATTTTGTAAATTTAAATTTACAATAAATTATGTTGTTTTACAAGGCTTTTAACGATTTTTCTGGAATTTGTAAATTTAGTAAATTATAAAGTTTACATGAACAATAAAAATACAAATAAAAATCAAGAAAATCAAAGAGAAATTAACGAAAACAACAATCAGAATCAATTTAGTCAATCAGGTATTTACCTAAGAGACGATCATTGTGATTGGGGTTCTAGTGGGATGAATGAATTCACTCAAGAATTTAGTGAAAAAAAATAAGTCCTCTTACCGTTAATTTATACACGATTTAATTTTCTTAATACATAATTTAGAAAGACCTACATATGAGCTCAGAAGCTAAAGTTTCATACGATTTAAAAAGATTTTTGGGAATTAAAAAAGACTACACTCCAGAAGAAGTAGAGCGATTAAGAGGTTCTATCAAAATTGAATATTCGATGTGTAAGCATCAATCTAAAAAATTATGGGATCTGTTAAATTCAGAAAATTATATTAATACATTAGGATCACTTTCTGGAAATCACGCTATTCAACATGCTAAAGCTGGATTAAAAGCAATTTATTTAAGTGGATGGCAAGTAGCAGCTGATGCAAATACGGCTGGTGAAATGTATCCAGATCAATCTTTATATCCATATGATAGTGCGCCAAAATTAGTTGAGTCAATGAACAATGCTTTAATCAGAGCAGATCAAATTCAACATATGGAATTACAAGATGGTGATATGAAATCAAAAGATAGAACAGATTATATGTTACCTATTATTGCAGATGGAGAAGCAGGATTTGGTGGCCCATTAAATGTTTTTGAATTAACAAAAAAATTTATTAAAGCTGGAGCTGCTGGAGTTCACTTTGAAGATCAATTAGCTAGTGAAAAAAAATGTGGTCACATGGGTGGAAAAGTTTTAGTTCCAACTGGTACAATGATTAAAAATTTAAAAGCTGCAAGACTTGCAGCGGATATTGCAGATGTACCCTTAATAATTTTAGCAAGGACTGATGCTAATGCTGCAAAATTAATTACGAATGATTTTGATGAAAATGATAAACCATTTTTAACTGGTGAAAGATCACCAGAAGGTTTTTATTATGTTAAACACGGAATTGATCAAGCAATCTCCAGAGGTTTAGCATACGCACCTTATTCAGATTTAATCTGGTGTGAAACTGCAACACCAAACTTAGAAGAGGCAAAAAAGTTTGCAGATGCAATTCATAAAAAGTTTCCTGGTAAATTATTAGCTTACAATTGCTCTCCCTCGTTCAATTGGAAAAAGCATTTATCAGATGCTGAGATTGCAACATTTCAGCAAAAAATTAGTGAGATGGGTTATAAATTTCAGTTCATTACTCTTGCAGGATTTCATACTCAAAATATTGCAATTTTTGAACTTGCTGAAAAATATAAAACAGAAGGAATGACTGCTTATTCTAAAATCCAAGAGCTTGAGTTTGCTAGAGAAAAAGATGGCTATACAAGTGTTAAACACCAACGAGAAGTTGGAACATCTTATTTTGATGCAGTTTCAAATACCATAAGTAGTGGAAAAAGTTCTACAACTGCTATGGCAGGATCAACAGAATCTGAGCAGTTTTAATTGGTCTTTAATAACCTTTCTAAATATGATTATATATTTAGATGCTTATAAGTAGTATACTTTTAGTCATTCTTTATATTTCTCACAGATACATTGTTGCTTGGATTATCTACTACAATAAGACAGATGAACGTTTTGGTAATTCTGTATGGCGTTGGTCATATGACTATCAAGTAATTGGAGAAAGAGATGTTTCAGACCTTGATGATAAGCCATTTGTAAGAAAAAGAAGAGTTAGAAACCGGGCTGTTTCAATAATGTACTGCAATTTCTTTATAGGGTTTTATGCATTCATGTCTTTCCTAAGTAATCTGCTTATCCGGATATTAACTTAATTAACCATTGTAAACTGCGTCAATAAATGCGATTGATAATCATTCGCAATGTTAATAATAAGCATTCTAAACTAATCAAGGGTAAAAAATAAAGGAAAAAATGAAAAAAATTATACTTATTATATTAACCTTGAGTTTTTTTAAAAGCATGACATTAGCTAATGAAGTTAATGTTTTTAGTGCAAGACATTACGATTCAGATATCCAGCTTTACAATAAATTTACATCTCAAACTGGAATTAAAGTGAATGTCATATCCGGCAAAGATAAATCTCTTCAAAAAAGAATTATAGAAGAAGGAAAAGATTCAAAAGCTGATCTTTATATTACAGCTGATGCTGGAAAGTTAGGACTTTTCGATTTAAAAGGGATGTTTCAAAACTCTATGTCGCCAGCAATTAAATCTGCAGTACCGGCAAACTTTAGATCTAAAAATTGGACAGGAATAGCTAAAAGAGCACGAATAATTTATTACTCTCCAGAGAGAGTAAGTGACAATGATCTTAATGGATTGACTTATGAAGGTCTTGCTGATCCTAAGTGGAAAGGTAGAATTGTTATAAGACAATCTAATAATATTTATAATCAATCTCTAGTAGCTTCATTAATAGATAATAATGGAAAAGAGAGAACTACTATTTGGGCAGAAAATTTGGTTAAGAATATGGCTAGAGACTCAAAGGGAAATGATAGAGCTCAGATTTTAGCTGTAGCAGCTGGCGAAGCTGATATTGCTGTTGCAAATACTTATTATTACGCACTTATGCTTTCTGGTAGTAAAGGTGCAGAGCAACAAGAGGCTGCAAAAAAAGTATTACCATTTTTCCCAAATCAGGGTGATAGAGGAACACATATGAATATTAGTGGAGGTGGAATATTAAAATATGCTCCAAATAAAGATAACGCAATTAAACTGTTAGAGTTTTTATTAACTAAAGATGCTCAACAACATATTGTTAATAATACGTATGAATATCCAATGATTGAAGGTGTTGAGCCTCATGGATTAATTACACAAATGGGGTTTAATTTTAAACAAGACCTTAAAACTAAAGTAGCTAATTACGGAAAAAATCAAGCTATCGCATTAGAGATAATGCTTAACGCGAAGTGGAAATAAAGAGGTTATAACACAGCGCGCTTTTAATATTAAGTTAATTACCCTGCTTGATGTTATTAGTGCGTTGTTAAAAAATGGGTAATAAGATTAACATTTGGTATTTTAGTTCTTTTGTCATATCCATAATTGTAGCTGTACCCATTATAACTGTATTCAGTAGTTTCTTTGAAACAACTGGAGGCTATGTAACAGTTTTAAAAAATACTTTTCTTTTAGATTATATTTATAATTCATTAATACTTTTGACAGGTGTTTTAACCTTAACTTTTATTATAGGAGTTGGTTGTGCTTATTTAGTTTCATTTTATAAATTTCCTGGTGTTAATTTCTTTAAATGGGCTTTAATCCTATCTTTTGCAGTACCAGCCTATATTTATGCATATTCATTAACTGCTTTTTTTGAAAACTATGGAACGGCTTTTTCAATTTTAAAAAACTTATTGGGCGAGGGAAATTACAACGCTCATATTCCAAAGTTTGATGGAATGTTAGGCGCAATAATTTCAATATCATTTTCGTTATTTGGTTATATTTACGTATTAACTAGAGCATCATTTCATTATCAGTCACAAAACTTAATAGAACTTGGTAAAAACCTTGGCTTTTCTAAGCAAAAATCATTTTTTAAGATAATCTTACCTTCAGCAAGACCTGCAATAGTTGCTGGCCTTTCGTTGGTTGCGATGGAGACCTTATCAGATTTTGGTTCTGTTTCATTTTTTGGAGTGTCGACTTTAACAACAGGTATTTATAATGCATGGATATCTTTTGACGATCTTACTTTAGCAAACAGGTTATCATCTTACTTGTTAATTTTTATACTTGGACTTTTTGTTATAGAAAATCTATCTAGAAAAAAAGCTCAATATCACACATCATCAAAAGGAGGGTTTAAATCAAAATCTGTAGTTCATTTATATAATTATAAATCAATTTTAGCGTTTTTATTTTGTACGTTAGTATTTTTCTTAAGCTTTTTATTTCCAGTTTTTCAAATGTTATATTGGACAATTATTTTTCCAAAACACTTTTTAGATTTAAATTTAATTGAATTATTCTCAAATACAATGTTGTTAGTTTTTTTATCGTGTTGCTTATTAATATTATTAGCCTTTATTTCAAACTATGGAAACAGAGTTTCAAAAAGTAAATTTTTAGAAGCATTAAATACATTTTCTATTTCTGGATATGCAATACCTGGAATTATTTTAGCAGTTGCTTTTATAACATTTATTTCATGGTTAGATCTAAATATGATTAATTATCTTGGAACAGAAACGATTAAACCTATTTTTATTGGATCAATTTTTGGTCTGATTTTAGTTTACTTTATAAGATTTTATTCCTTAGCAAATAATGGAATTAAATCTGGCTACCTAAAGATTAATTATTCTATAGATGAAAGTGCTTATCTTCTTGGTTATTCAAAACTTAAAACATTTAAAAATATTCATGTTCCTTATTTAAAGAATTCTGTTTTATTAATAGGTATTTTGTTAACTATAGAGATAATTAAGGAATTACCCATTACTCTAATTATGAGACCATTTAATTTTGAAACCTTTGCAACAAAAGCATACATTTATGCTTCCCAAGATTTACTTGAAGCTGCAGCGGCCCCATCATTACTGCTTATTCTTATTGCAAGTTGCTTTATTTTAATTACATCTAGATATATCCTTAAGGATTAAAATTATGACAAAAAATTTTTTAGAAATAAATAATGTAACATTTGCAGCAAGTGCTCAGAGCAAAGTAAATAATGTGTCTCTTACAATCGAAAATCAAGGAGACATTGTTTGTTTATTAGGCCCATCAGGTATTGGTAAAACTACTATTCTTAGAACAATTGCAGGTTTGGAAAAAATACAATCAGGAAAGATTATCTTAAAAAATAAAATCTTATCATCTGATAAAACTCATATTGAACCTGAAAATAGAAATATTTCTATGGGGTTTCAAGACAATTCACTTTTTCCCCATTATACGGTTTTAGAAAATATAAAATTTGGTGCTGATAGAAATAAAAAGAAGAAGAAAGGCTTAAATTTAAATGAAATAAATAAGCTTCTTCATATCGAACACATTGCTGATAAATATCCACATCAGATAAGTTCTGGAGAAGCTCAAAGAGCTTCATTAGCAAGGTCTTTGCTATCTAATCCTGATTTATTGTTATTAGATGAACCTCTTTCAAATGTTGATCAGAACTTTAAAGAAGAAATACAGGTTAAATTAAAGCAAATTTTAACAGAACATAAAATTACAACAATTATTGTAACGCACGACTCATACGAAGCTTTTTATTTGGGAACAAAATGTGGAATAATTTTAGATGGTCAACTTAAACAATACGATGATCCGTATAATGTTTACCATTTTCCAAACTCAATAGAGGTGGTTAATTTTTTAAATCGAGGCATATTAATCCCAGCAAAAGTTACAGGTGAAAATAGTTTAGAAAATGATGATCTTGGAACAATAACTGGAGATTTTATAAAACATTATCCAAAAGGGTCTGAAGTTCAACTTTTATTGCAGCCTGAAGATCTAGAACATGATGATCAAAGTAACTTAAAATTAGAAGTAGTAGATAGAAAATTTAGGGGAACAAATTTTATCTACACCCTTAAAACTACAAGTAATAAATTAATACCAGTGTTTGTCCATTCCCACCATATTCATCAACATGAAGTAGATGAAAAATTTGGTATCAAGCGTCCTATTAATATTGATCATATAGTTTGTTTCTAATACAAAATCTTAAATTAAAATGAATAATAGATTAAAAACATTATCCAAAGGGATTATTGATGTAAGTCCTTTAATGATACCGGTAGTTCCATTTGGAATTATATATGGTGTTATTGGAATGGAGCTAGGTTTGAGCGCGTATATGACATTTGGTATGTCTATTATAATTTTTGGTGGAGCCTCTCAAATTGTCTTATTGCAATTATTTTCTGGAGGTGCATCATCATTAGTTGCAATAACATCAGTTACGGCAGTAAACTCTAGACATTTGTTGTACGGTGCAGTTTTTTCTGAATATCTATCTCACTTAAGGCTTACTTGGAAAATTATATTATCCTATGTGTTAATTGATCAAGCGTTTGCGGTCTCAAATATTTATTTTAAGAAAAATTTAAATAATAAGTATAAACATTATCACCTATTAGGTGCTGGATTTACTTGTTGGACAATTTGGCAAATTTCAACAATTTTAGGAATAGTTCTTGGATCAGTAGTACCTGAAGAGTTAGGGTTAAGTTTTACGATTTCCTTAACCTTTCTTGCTTTGTTGATTAATGATTTTAGAAAATTTAAGAACGTAATTGTAATGCTAGTATCAGGTATTGTGGCAACCATTGGTTATAATGCTATTCCATTTCAAGCTTACATTATTGTAGCAGCACTATCAGCCTTATCAGTTGCTACTATAATTACATTAATTGATAAGAAGAAAAAATAATGCATTGGACAACAATTATATACTGTGGAATTTTGACTTATATGACAAGATTTTCTATGATCTTTTTTTTAAAGAGAGATATTTTGAATGAAAAGACAAAAAAAGTTTTATCCTATGTTCCATCAGCTATTTTTCCAGCAATAATATTTCCTCCTATATTTCTTAATGCTACAGGGTCTATAGACATTGATAGTAATCCAAAATTACTAGCAGCCATATTTGCCATTATCGTTGGTTATTTTAGCAGAAGTATTATTGTTACAATTTTAGCAGGCCTAGCTTCTTACTGGTTTCTAATTTTTGTATATTATCAATAAAAAAGCCTATATTTACTCCCAAAATGTTTGCAAAAGTTAAAATTAACAATGAGTTATTGGGCATACTATATATGCTTTTATGTCAGTTTTCATTTGCAACAAATGATGCTTTTGTAAAAAACATATATGAACATTTCGATGAAATATTTGTTTTAAATCAAATAATTTTTATAAGAGGGATCTTTACACTACTATTTATTTTATTATTTCTTTACATAAAAAAACAATTAAATTTTAAGTTAATTTTTTCTTCGACAGAACTAAAGATAAGAGGATTTCTTGAGTCTTTAGCCGCATTATTTTTTTTTATAGGTATTGCCTTACTACCTTTTGCAAAAGTTTATATTCTATTAAGTATGGCGCCAATTATCTTAACTGCATTTGGGGCAATCTTTATGAATGAAAAAGTAAGATGGAGAAGATGGAGTGCTGTAATTTTAGGTTTTATTGGTGTGGTAGTAGTTGTTAATCCAGGGAAATTAGAGTTTGGTTATTATTTTATATTTCCAATTTTAGCAGCAATCATGCTTTCAATTAGAGATATGTACACAAAAAATTTTAAAAAAGATTATCATAGTCTTCAAACTGCATTTATGACGTGTTTTGTTGTGACTATTTTTTTTGGAATATTAAGTATTTACAAATTTTATGATTTTACCTTAAAAGATATTTTTATTTTATTCATTTCAGCTTTTTTTTTAGCAATGGGTTATATTTTTTCAATTGCAACTATCAAGATTGCACTTGTGTCTGTTACATCAACTTTTAGATATTCAGTGATTTTATGGGGCATTATTTATGGATATTTTTTATTTGATGAAGTTCCTTCAACTAATAGTTATATTGGTGCATTAATTATTATAATTAGTGGTTTAATTATCATATCAAGACAGAAACAAATTGGAGTTATAAAATAAAACAATGAGTTGTTAATTAATCTTGTATCTTATATATTAAGATTATGAAAAAAATACTCATCATAATTTTTACACTGATTTCATTCAACTCATTTGCTGTAGATAAAAGTACTACTTTTAATAATGAAATTTTTGAAAAAGCGCAACTTGATGGAAAAATAGTTGTCATAAACTCTTGGAATGAAACATGCACAACATGTAAGGCTCAAATTAAGATCCTAAATCAAGCCGAAAAAGACTTTGAGGACATCCTCTTTTTAAGCTTTGAGCAAGAAAAGGATAAGACTATTGCAAAACAATTAGGAATTGACTATTGGACAACAATTGTAATTTACCAAAATAACAAAGAGGTCTATAGAAGCATCGGTCAAATGAATAAAGACAAAATTTATTCTGCTATTAAATCTCTTTAATCTTTAAATAACATCATCATAATAAAGTTAAAAACATTCGTATTTTTAAAGATTTTATTATCTTGTATATTACAGTTTTAGTAGTAGATAATCAGAAATTATACCCATTTAATAACACTTATTTACACACTCTATAAAAATGAAAAAAAAGAAAATTGTTAAAGATAGCTACATTGTAAGAACAAAAAAAAGAATACTTAGAGACACAATAGAGTCTGAGAAAAAATATACTACTAATTTTAAAGACATTAGAAATTACTTTAAGATTTTTAATAAATCTTTATTTAATAATAAACTCAACCCTTTTAATGATGTAATGATTAAAAGAATAGTAAGAGGATCAGGGCAATGTGTTGAATATATCTCTTATAGAAAAGGTACAAATAAATTTGTACTTGAGATGATGCCTAAGTATAAAAATAAAATGGAGTTTTTAAATACTTTATCTCATGAAATGGTTCACTTATGGCAACAAACAATTAAAAAAGATACTGGTAATCATAATAAATTATTTTTTAGCTTTAGAAATAAATTTAAAAGATTAAATTTAAAGTTAAGTTATTAAATTCTAATTTTATAAATCTAAACCTTCTTTTTTCCAATTCTTAAGACCACCAATTAAGTGAAAACAATTGGTAAATTGATAAGATTTTGATAATTGAACTGCTAGAGTCGATCTATGACCATGTGCGCAATAAAATAAAATTCTTTTATCTTTTAAAGTATTTTTGTTTTGTTGTAGATACTCGTTAATTTCTGGAAAACGAACCACTGTACTATTTTTAATCATACCATCTTTATCTATTTCATTTTGCTCTCTAAGATCAATTAAAATTGACTGAGCATCATTTTTAATTTCATTAAATTTTTCTGGTTCGACACCGTTATTTACTTTTTGTCTATTAAAATCTATTCCTAATTGTAAATTACTAGGAACTGCTACATCCATCATACTTGGATTGGGCAAATTTAAATTATTCATAATTTCGATATATTGATCTGCAGAACTTACCTGCAGTCTTGGGTTGAATTTTTTTTCTTCTATTATGGTACTGACCATCTCTCCTTTATAATCATGAGCAGGGTAAACTAATGTTTCATCTGGAAGTTTTAAAAGTTTATTAAAAATAGAATTATACGAATCTCTTGCATTTCCATTTTGAAAATCTGTTCTACCAGTTCCTCTAATTAATAATGCATCTCCAGTGAAAACCCTATCATTCAATAAGAAGCTAAAACTTTCTATGGTGTGACCTGGGGTATAAATTGCCTGTAATTCCAAGCCATCAATTTTAATTGTCTCTTCATCGGCAACTTGCATTGCAACCACATCAGCAGGGGTTTTGTCACCCATTACTGTAACGCAATTTGTTTTATCTCTTAGTTCGGCAATACCTGAGATATGGTCAGCATGGATATGAGTATCAATAACTTTTACTAACTTTAAATCTAGTTCTTTAAGAAGTTTAATATATTGTGGAACATTTTCTAACACAGGATCAATAATAAGTGCCTCTCTGCCTTTTGCAGAAGCTATTAGGTATGTAAATGTGCTTGAAGCTTTATCAAAGAGTTGTCGAAATAACATTTATTTATAATATCATCATATTGGTGCTAGTTAAATTTATTAAACTTTACGAAATCTTAAATAAATTCTGTCTAAGTAATAAAATAAAGATAAAGCTCTTAGCACCATAAATAAGCATAAAGATATCCAGATACCAGTATTACCCATTAATTTTGTTAAATATAAAGACATTAATAGATAAGAAAATACAGAAAAAATCATGGCATTTCTAAGCTCTTTTGTTTGTGATGCACCAATAAATATTCCATCAAATTGATAACAAAATGATGAAATTAAAGGCATTAGTATTAGCCATACTGCATAAGAAGAACTTAGATTTCTAATAGTTTCAATATCAGACATTAGTGTAATGACGTGTTTGTTAATAAAAAAATAAATTATCGAAATAATTAATCCAGTAAGGGTGCTTAAAATAAAAGAGTTTTTAACAATTTTTTTAAACAAGCTTATATCTTTTTTACCTAAGGAATAACCAACCATACCTTCGGTTGAAAATGCATAAGCATCAAGAATGAAAGCAGACAAAAAGACCAGGTTAATAAGAATTGCATTTGCTGCAATGTAATCTTCACCTATTTGACTGCCAAGGTAAGTAAACCAAAAAAATGAAAAAGTTAATAAAATGGTTCTAATAAATATATTTAGATTAATATTAAAAATGTTTTTAAGTTTATTTAGATCTATTAATTCATTAATATTGATATTGATTTTAGACATTTTATTTAGATACCAAAATGTATAAATTAAAAAAGTGGTTGAAATTATAAGTGCTGAGATTAAAGTTCCATAAGCAACCCCTTTAATATTTAAATCAAATATTGAAACTAAAATAATACTTAAAATTATATTTAGAATTGAAAAAAGACCAACCGCTAAACTTGAAATTTTAGTCTTCTGTAATCCGACAAATAAACCAGTTATAATATAAAGGGTTAGCTCTCCAGGCGCTGAATAAATTCTTATTTGAAAGTAATCCTGGTAAAATTCCCCAGTAGTGTCTGATAAATTAAAAATACCCACACTTAGATTGAATATATAGCTTTGTAATAAAATTAAGATCAATGAAATTAGTAAAACAAAGAATAAATTTCGAATAACAATATTAAATACTTCTGTATAATCTCCTTTACCATACGCTTGTGAAACCAGACCCACAGTTCCCATCCTTAAAAACCCAAAGCTCCAAAAAATCATAGAAAATAAATTAGCAGCAACAGAAGTTGCTGATAAGTATGACAAGTTACCAAGATTACCCATTAAACCAGTATCAATAATACCAACTAATGGAATAGCCAAATTTGCAAAGAAAATTGGAATAGATAATTTTAAAATGTATTTAATGGATGGGTTTTGCATTTAAGCAATAAATTTCAGTATAGATTTTGCAGGATTTGTTTTTTTTATCCAATCCTGAGGAATACCTTTTAAACCTTTATAAGCTGCAAAATAAGCACCGACAAAATTAGCACGAGAACAATTGCATCCACCAGCTTTAATTGTTTTAATAACCGCAGTTTTAAAATTTTTAGAGGTTATGATTGCATGTATTCCTCCATTAAAAGTACCTGGATAACTACATGCTTTACCAAATTTCTTTACAACAAAATTGTGGGGTTTTGATTTTACCTTTTTAACTTTTTTGATGTTTTCAATGACATTTTTAAAGTATTTATTTTTTATATTTTTTCTTAAAAAGCTATTAACTGGATCCTTGTCCCCCTTATCAGCTAAATCAATAATCTTAAGTTTTGCCAACGCAAATTGTTCGCTAATTTTGCCATTAGCAACCGTTTTTATAACTTGTTTTGTTTTCTGCTCTGAATTATTTGAAAAATAAAAGGGTAGGCTTGCACAATATCCATCAGACTCGTTAACTTTAGTCCCACCTGTGATAGTTTTTTTTAATTTAATATTTTTGATAGTTTCTAAAATATTTTGATGGATCCATGGACCTTTCATGGCTGTTTTCCACTTAATTTTTTTGTATTTTTTTCTTAAAGATAAATTTTTCCAATATTTTGACCCTGGTCCAAAATTTTTGACAATATTCTTTTTAAAAAGTTTAATAACCTCTTTATGATTAGTGGTCTTAGTTAATGTTTTAAACATTACTTGACCCACATCATTGTAACCAGAAACTTCTCCTGTTTTTATAGAGTAGAACGGAGATCTATTTTGTTTAAAGAATGCAATATTTTTTTTTCTTTTAATATAAGATTTTAGTTTTTTTTCATCATAGACCCAATGCAAAGGTCGGGCTGCTGCATCTGCAACAGTTGCGCCAAGAAATATATGCAACTTTTTAAACATGAGTTACTAATACTTTATTTAAATATAAGTTAAAATGTTTTAAATTAGGTAATGTTAAGTATAAAAAATTGGGATAACAAAACTTGGATTTCATCAGCTAAATATATCCAATCATTCAATAATTTTTTATTAAAACAAAAAAAACTAACTAAACACTCAAAAATTCTAGATATTGGTTGTGGCCGAGGTAAGATAATGGGTTCGTTATCCTCTAAACTCAAATTAATTAATAAGCCTGTTGGACTTGATATTGAAAATCACAAAGATTTTGACAAAAGAATCATTTTTAAAAAAACAAATGCAATCAAATATCTCAAAAATAATAAAAAAAAATTTGATTTAATACTGATCAAGCAAACTATTCATTTGTTTAATTTAAAGGATATTAAGAAGATTTTAGCCTACTCATATTCTAGTTTGAACATTGGAGGAATTATTTTAATCTTAACCTTAGATACAAAAGATAATGAAATACCCACATTTTCTTTGATGAAACAAAAACTTACTCAATCATTTAAAAGAGACAATCTTATTTGGAAAAAACTACTTCAACTTAATATTAAAAAAACTATCATCAAATTTAATTTTAAAGTTAATATCAAAAAAAATATTTACTTAAAGATGATAAGACAACGCTATATATCAACTTTATTAAAGTTTAGTTCACTTCAAATTTTAAATGGTATTAATGAAATTAACCTAAAATATAAAAAAAATATTTTATTCAACGATAAGCTTAAATGCATAATATTTACAAAAGTATAAAGTATTTCTCGATATTTATATTAATCTTGCCAATTAAAGTATTTAGTTTTGAAAATGAGAAAATTAACTTTGGAAAATTTTCACTAAATAAATATGAAGTAACAATTATGGAGTTTAATAATTATACAATTAAAAACGAAGTCATTACAGAAGCTGAAAAAAATGGTGGAGGTTACGAATGGGGTGCTGGTTGGGTTAAACGTGATAATTGGAATTTTAAAACACCTTATGGAAAAAAACCTGATAGTGAATTAGAGCCCGCTGTTCATCTAAGTAGATTTGAAGTTGAGAATTATTGTAAATTTATGAATGGCCGATTACCTACATTTGAGGAATGGTCCTATGCTGCCTACACTCAAATATTTGAGTCTGATAAATTTATTAAAGAAAAAACTTATAGATACCCTAGTGGAGATATAGCTAAAGAAATGAACTCCCAAGGTTTATTAAATTATGACAAGCATGTAGATGTCACAATATTGCCAGAAGGCGTAAATGGATTAGTTGCTATGGGTGGTAATGTTTGGGAGTGGGTGGATGATCAAGAAAAAAATAATTCTTTAACAGCGGGGGCCTCCTGGTGGTATGGAGGTTCAAAGACCAGTATTAATGGAGTTCAATATAAACCCTCGAACTTTTATGCAATCTATGTTGGTTTTAGATGTGCATTTGATAATTAAAAATTACAAAATTCTCTTTAAAATATTCTCTTTTAATAAAAATTTATGAAACAGTACCGCTAGAATATGAAGACTTATTAAACCAATTAGAATGTAGTTTGCTAATATGTGAATTGAATAAAACTGTTCTGAGAGTTCAAAATTATAAGTTAGATTAACTTTTTTGAAAAAAATAACTAAACTTTCACCATTAAATAATTTCTTAAAAATACCCGATATAGTTATTGTTAATAAAGCTAAATATAAAAAAAAGTGGTTTAACTTTGCTAGAAGTTTTTGACCAGGAAAAGCATTGTCATTAAAATTTGATGTAGGAGATAATAGTTTAAAAGTTAGCCTTATTAGAGTTGTGTAAAATAGGATTAATCCAAATAATATATGATAATTTTCTATATCAACCCTAGTTTGATCAAAGTCTAAATCTACCAAGTAAAAGCCTAGCGGTATTTGAATTAGTAATCCTGCGGCAGTTAGCCAATGGATTAATTTGGCAAGTAATCCATATTTTGATATGTTATTAAATATAGACATGTTTAAATTAAACATATTATGACATTAATTAAAAACACTTTATTTTTTATCTTTATATTATTTTATACTTTCAGTGCTTTTTCTGAGCAAACAGTAGAAGAGATCATTAAAGAAAGACAATCTATTTTTAGTAAAAATTACAAAACGGCAAAAAGAATTAATAGTCTTGCATCTAATGGAAGTTTAGATGAAGCAAAAATATTAATGATTGAAATGAGTGATAATTATAAAAGATTATTAGATCTCTTTCCTGAAAATTCAAAAACTGGATTTGAAACAGAAGCTTTGCCTTCTATTTGGGAGAATAAAGATGAATTTAATTTATTAATGACAAAAGCTTCAAGTAATATGATTGAGTTAACATCTGCTATTGATGGAGCAGATGATGTTAAAGCAACTCTTGGAAAATATATGTGGAGTAGCTGTAAATCTTGTCACTCAAAATTTAGAGCTGAGCACTAAATAAAATTTAAATAGTAAATCCATTTCTTGAATGATATCTTTTATTGATCATGGATAAAATTCAGTCTCATGCAAAATTAGCCATTATAGGTGGTGGTATAATGGGTGTTAGTCTTTTATATCATTTAACTAATGAAGGTTGGACAGACATTGTTTTAATTGAGAAGAGTGAACTTACTTCAGGATCAACTTGGCATGCAGCTGGGCAATGTCCTCATATGTTAAGCAGTTTAAGCCTTGCAAAAATCCATTTACATTCAACAAATTTATATAAATCTTTAGAAAAAGAAACTGGTCAAGCAACAGGTTTTCATGAAACGGGTAGTTTAAGGCTTGCTTACAAGAAAGAAGACCTTGAATGGTTCCATCACACAAAAGGTATATTAGACGTAGTAGGCTCTCCTTGTGAAATTATTACCACAAATGAAATTAAAAAATATCATCCATTTATTAAATTAGATGGAATCGTTGGTGCATTTTACACACCAGAAGATGGATATACAGACCCCACAAGCACAACGAACGCAATGGCAAAAGGTGCAAGAGATGCTGGTGCTAAAATTTATCGTAACAATAGAGTAACAAACATTAAACAATTACCATCAAAGGAATGGAAGTTAATTACTGAAAAAGGTGAAATTACTTGTGAGCACGTTGTAAATGCTGCGGGAAGTTTTTGTCCTGAAGTGGGTGAAATGGCTGGACTAAAAAACATTCCAAGTATTAATATGGTTCACCAATATTTAGTAACTGAGTCTCATCCAGCAATTGAAAAATTAGAAAAAGAACTTCCTGTTGTAAGAGATCCAGATTCCTCATCTTATTTAAGACAAGAAGGAAAAGGATTATTAATTGGTCCTTACGAACAAGATGTAGAAGCTTGGGCCTTAGATGGAATGGATTGGAAATTTGACATGGAATTACTTGAGCCTGATCTAGATAGAATTGAAAAACATCTCGAAAAGGGGATGGATAGAATTCCTGAATTTAAAGATGTGGGTATTAAAAAGATAATTTGTGGACCAATCACACACACACCAGATGACAATTTTTTAGCAGGACCTGCACCAGGTCTTAAAAATTTTTGGATGTTTTGTGCAGCTAGTATTGGAATAGCTCATGGTGGAGGAGCTGGAAAATATATGGCACAACAAATTGTTCATGGAGACTCTGAAATTAATATGCTTGAATTTGAACCTCGTAGATACATGAGTTGGGTTAATAAAAATTATTCAATTGAGAAATCAAAAGAGCAATACAGAAGAATGTATGTAACACCTATGCCTCACGAGACAGTTGCAGCTGGAAGACCAATGAAAACATCAGGTATTTATAAAAAATTAAAAGATCAAGGAGCTGAATATTACGATTTATATGGCTGGGAAAAACCTGCTTGGTTTAATAAAGAAAATATAACAGAAGAGTTAAGCTATAGTAGAAACAACATACATTCTATAATTCAAAAAGAATGTGAGCATGTTTCAGAACATGTTGGAATTATAGATTTAAGCACTTTTTCTAAATATGAAATAACAGGGGAGGATAGCTCCACTTTTCTAGATAGACTTTGCTCAAATATTATTCCAAAAAAAAATGGCAGTATAGCCTTAACACATATAAATAATAAAATTGGTAGAATTCAAAGTGAGCTAACTATCACTAAAGTAAAAGAAAATCATTACTATGGCTTATCTGCAGCATTATCTGAAATAAGAGATTTAGATTGGTTTAATCAAAATAAATTAAAAAATGAAAAAGTTGATATTAAAAATATTACCAATGAATATGGTGTTCTTGGATTAATTGGTCCAAAATCAAGAGAAGTACTAGCAAAAACCACAAAGGAAAGTATTGAAAATGAAAATTTCCCTTGGTTAAAAGCAAAAGAAATTGAAATTAATAATATAAAAGTTTTAGCTTTAAGAGTGAATTACATGGGAGAATTAGGTTGGGAACTTCACGTTTCAATGAATAAATTAGAAGAACTTTATGATTTGTTAATGGACGCAGGTCAAAATTTAAAAATAATAAATTTTGGATCTCATGCTATGAATTCAATGAGAATGGAAAAAGGATATCGTGGTTGGGGAACTGAATTAACTCCTGAAATTAGTATAGTTGAAGCAGGTTTAGATCGGTTTTTTAACTTAGATAAAAAAAGTGAATTTATTGGATCAAAAGTAATTGATAAAAAATTAAAAGAAGGAATTAAAATAAAACTAGTTTATTTAGAGGTAGAGACAAATACAGCAGATGTTTTGGGTAATGAGCCAGTGTACCATAACAATGAAAGAGTTGGCTTAACTACTTCTGGTGCTTATGGATTTAGGGTGAACAAAAGTTTAGCCTTTGCATATGTGAATTCTAATTTAGTAAAAGTTGGAACTGAATTTCTAATAGATATTCAGGGACAAAAAATAAAATCAAAAATTATTGAAGAGCCAGCATTCGATCCTAAAAATTTAAGATTGAAAAGTTAAGATTTAGTTAGTTTATCGGTAAGCTTTCTCGAGATTGGTGAAAAAAAATTTCCAGCTAAGAAAGCAAGTGGAAAAGCAAATAGCCAAGCAGTACCCCAACGATGAAGAAAATCTCCTTCAAGACCAGTGTTAACAATGGTAATTACACAAGACATAAATACTGACATTCCCAAACTAATAAAAAATACAAAAATAATTGAATAATATTTTTTTGAAATCATTAATGCTTGTCTATATTATTTGATGAATTATACAATTAAGCTTATTAAGTAAAAATTTATAAAATGCTATCTGATAAAATTAAAGAGTATCTAAATGAGTATATTAGTCAGGAAGTTTACGTTCAAGTAGCAGTTGCTAAGGGGAAGAATAAAATTTCAACCAATGCTGCAATCAACAAATACTTTGAAAGTAATCACTTTCAAGGTTTAGCTGAAGGCAAACCTTACAATACCTTTTTAGATGATCTTAAGGATAAGTGTTTAGGAAAATTAGTTAACTCTCCAATGAAAGATAGTAAAACAAACGATGAGATTATTATTGAACTCCAGAATAAACTTAATACTTTAGATATTGGTAAATTAAATGATACCTACTGGGAAGTTGAAACTGGTGAATATTTAAGAGGAGCAGATATTAAAGAAATTGAACTCGAGAGAGATACTTTAATTAAATTTTTAACTTCAAAAGATGAAGCACATGAAACAGTAAGTACTCTTTGCAAAAATTATGAAAAATTGTGTAAGGAAAAGTACCCTGAAGCACCATTACCTTTAGAAATATTAGATACTAAACACTAAGTTTCTCTTTAATATTCTAAATTATAGTCTATAAAAATTGTCAGGGGTGTCGTAACTGACTGAGAATAAACCCTAATAACCTGTCCGGTAATTCAGAAAGGGAGAACAATGGATAAAGCATACTTTATAAGTCAATCAACATCATTAACACTCGTCATAACTATAAGCTTAATCTTTACAATAGTTGGATTAATTTACTCTAAAAAATATCAAGGAATTAACAATTATCTAACTGCGAATAGAAACATTGGTTTCTTTTCACTAACAACAAGCCTAATTGCATCTGCGCTTGGGGCTTGGATTTTATTTGGTCCAGCATCTGCTGCAACATGGGGTGGAATTGGAGCTGTGATTGGTTATGCATTAGGCACCGCTTTTCCAATGATCTTTTTAATTTCACTTGGAAAAAAAATAAGGACAGAATTTCCGAAAGGTTCAACGTTAATTGAATTTTTAAGAAAAAGATTTGGTAAGAGTTTATTTAAACTTATTTTGCTTATGACAGTATTTTATATGTTCGTCTTTTTATGCGCTGAAGTTACTGCAGTTGCAATATTGATAAATTATATTTCAGGAACTGAACTTTGGGTCACCTCTTTAATTATTCTGATCGCAACGCTTGCTTACACTTTATACGGTGGATTAAGAGCTTCAATTTTTACAGATAATATTCAAATGATAGTAATTGTAACTTTATTATTAATTTCAGTATTTTATCTAACATCATTCACAGGAGATCAGTTTTCTTTCTCATTTATTAAAGAAAAAAGTCCTCACTTATTAAGTGCGAGTTATATTCCAAACTATACTGCAGGATTAACGTTCTTTATCGCGGTTGCTGCAACTAATCTTTTTCATCAAGGAAATTGGCAAAGAGTTTATGCAGCAAAAAATAACGAAGTTTTAAAGAAAAGTTTGATTGTTGCATTTATTGTAATTATTCCAATTGTTTTTTTTATGGGCTTTAGTGGTTTAGTTGCAGTATCAGCTAATCCAAAAGTTATTCCCGATCTTGGTTTCTTTTCTTTATTATTAAGTGAACAGACAGAATTTTTATCATTAATAATTGTGATCCTTGGTTTATCATTGACAATTAGTACTGTTGATACATTAGTCAATGCAATATCAAGCTTAATAGTGGTTGATGGTAAAGCAACTTTTAATTTAAATAAGAAAACTAATTACTTAACTCTTTCAAAATATTTTATAGTAGTACTTTCAATTATAGCTTTTGCAATTGCTTCAAAAGGGTTCAGTGTTTTATACTTATTCTTATTAGCTGATTTATTTTGTTGTGCGTTTGTACTTACTGTTTTTTATAGTTTCTATAATAAAAAGTTGAATGAAAAAACGGCATATATTTCAATTATTATTGGATTAATTGGAGGGTTTCTTTTATTTCCAGCTCCTGATTTTTCAAAGAGTTTGTTAGTTGGTATAATTTTACCAGCAGATACTTTTCCAGCTTTTGTCTCTCAATCATTGTTGTTTTTATCTTTTATAATTGCAACTTTTTTGCCCGTAATATTTTGGAAAATAAAAGGATCTAAAAAATAGACCTAATAATTTGTAAAAGGTGTATAAGTAACTATATACACCTTAACAAATGTCTGAGATTCAAATATCCATTAACAACTTATCAAAAGTTTATGATAATGGCTTTAAAGCCCTTAATAATGTTAGCCTTAAAGTAAAACAAGGTGAAATTCTTGCAATGCTTGGACCAAATGGTGCGGGCAAAACTAGTTTAATCAGTATTATTTGTGGAATTGTTACACCTACTTCAGGAACTGTCACAATTGATAATTATGATATTATAAAAGATTATAGAGAGACAAGATCAAGAATAGGGCTTGTTCCTCAAGAATTAAATTTAGAATCTTTTGAAACTGTTTTTGATACCGTATCTTATTCAAGAGGACTGTATGGAAAAGCAACTAAACTAGAACACATTGAAAAAATTTTAAAAGATTTAAGTTTGTGGGATAAAAAAGATCAAAGATTAAGACAATTATCAGGCGGAATGAAAAGAAGAGTTTTAATTGCAAAAGCTTTATCTCATGAACCTAAAATATTATTTCTTGATGAACCAACAGCCGGAGTTGATGTTGAGCTTAGAAGAGATATGTGGATGGTTGTTGATGACCTTAGAAAAAAAGGGGTCACAATTATTTTAACTACTCATTACATTGAGGAAGCTGAGGCCATAGCGGACCGTGTAGCTGTAATTAATCAAGGTGAAATTATTGTAGTTGAGGATAAAAAAGAATTAATTAAGAAAATGGGACACAAAAAACTAACCATTGAATTGCAGAAAAAAATTACAGAAATTCCAGAAGATTTATCTAAGTATAATCTTGAAATAAGTGAAGAGCAGATGTCATTAATTTATACTTATAATGTTCAGGCTGAAAAAACGGGTATTACTGATTTATTGCAAGATATAAAAGATACTGGCTTAAAGTTAAAAGATTTAAAAACAGAACAAAGTACATTAGAGAAAATATTTGTTGATTTAGTAAAGGAGAATAATGAAATTTAACTATTACGGCTTTAAAGCTATTTATGTTCATGAGATGAATAGATTTATAAGAACTATAGGTCAATCTCTTCTCTCACCTGTAATATCAACATCATTATACTTTGTTGTTTTTGGTTCAGTTATTGGAAATTATATTCAAAAAATTGATGGGGTTAGTTATGGGTCTTACATTGTACCAGGTTTATTAATGTTAACACTCCTTACTCAATCAATTAGTAACACTTCGTTTGGAATCTTTTTTCCAAAATTTAATGGAACTATTAATGAAATTTTAGCAGCACCCATTTCAACACTTGAAACCGTTCTAGCTTTTGTAGGGGCAGGAGCCACTAAAACTTTAGTCGTTGGTGCTGTAATTTATGCAACCGCCTCTTTTTTTGCTGATGTGAGTGTTATGCATCCAATGTTAATGATATTTTTATTAGTATTAGTTTCTTTTACTTTTGCTTTATTTGGATTTTTAATTGGTGTAGTTAGTAAAAACTTTGAGCAGATGTCGATTATTCCATCATTAGTCATTACTCCAATGGTATTCTTAGGGGGCAGTTTATACTCTCTTGATATGCTGCCACCATTTTGGCAAACAATTTCATATTTTAATCCAGTAGTTTATCTAATTGATGGCTTAAGATTTTCTTTCTACGGCGTCTCTGATTTTGATATTTGGATTAGTATTAGTTCGATGGTTTTCTTTTTAATTGTTTGTATTACCCTTGTGTCTATCTTGCTTAAAAAAGGCTATAATATTAAAAGTTAATTCGCTTTCATTTTAAGATTAATAACTACTAAAGTTTTATAATTGTTTGATTTAATTTCATGATATGAAATTCTAATCGAAGCTTAGGAAATTTTTTATTTAATAGTTGTTTTAGTTTTTGATAAGAAGTTTTGTGAATTTCATCTTCATCTAAATCTTTTTTACCTTCGGCAATTTTAATCGCCCCACAGTCTTCATGATTTATAACAATGAGTTTGCTTATTTTGTGAAGCTCAATTGAAGCTGATAAATTATCAATAAAAGTTTGATGCCATTTTTTAAATTTATTATGAGTAACACCGATGGCTCCACCTGCAATAGTAAATGAGCTATATTTTCCAGTTAAGTTCTTTTTTTTTGTAAATTTATAGACTAGGGATTGGAACCTTGGATCCATACAAGAAAGAACCATTGCTTTAAATTTTTTTTGCATAAAAATTAATTAATAAAATTTAAATACAAAATTTTTTTTTATTTGTCATTAATTTGTTTATTTTTTAAATGAATTGACTATTGAGAATGACCTTAAAGTCAGTTAGAATATGATTATTATGCTATCTTATATATTGCCTTTTATTGCTTTAATTGTTGTGGTGGTATTTATCCATGAATATGGACATTATTATTTTGCTAAACGATACGGTGTAGGAGTTACTGATTTTTCAATTGGTTTTGGCAAAGAAATGTTTGGTTGGAATGATAAATCAGGAACTCGTTGGAAGGTTTGTGTCATACCTCTTGGGGGATATGTTAAGTTTTTTGGTGATAGAAATGTTTATAGCCAAGCTGATAATGACAAAATTATAAAAGAATATAGTAAAGAAGATCAGGATAAACTGTTTGTACTAAAGCCTTTATATCAACGAGCTTTAATTGTATTTGGTGGCCCTTTAGCTAACTTTTTATTAGCTATTTTAATATTTTTTTCAGTTTATACCTTTTTTGGAAAAGATTTTACACCAGCTGTAATTAACGAAGTTCAAAAGGATAGCCCTGCAATGGTAGCTGGTCTTAAAGACAATGATATTGTGGTTTCTATTGATGGTAATGAGGTTACAAGCATTATGGATGTTTCAAAATATATTATGATGTCTACTGATGAATTTATCAATTTTACAGTAAATAGATTTGATCAAGATTTAACCTTTAGAGTAAAACCGAATATTGTTGAAGGCGAAGATAATCTTGGAAACAAAATCAGCAAACGTATGGTTGGCATTAAACTTGGTGCTTATAACAATGAGGTAAATCACGTTAAACTCGGTCCTACCAAAGCGCTGTTTTATGCGGTTAATGAAGTTTATTATGTAAGCACTTCTTCTCTTAAATATATTGGAAGCATGCTCACTGGAAATGGTGATACTTCACAGTTGGGTGGGCCAATTCGAATAGCAAAAATTAGCGGACAAGTTGCAGAATTTGGAATTTTACCTTTTATAAGCCTTATGGCTTATATTTCTATTAGTTTAGGGTTAATAAACTTGTTCCCAATTCCAATGTTAGATGGTGGGCACTTAATGTTTTATGGAATTGAAAAGGTATTAGGGCGTCCATTATCACAAAAAACTCAAGAAGGTTTTTTTCGAATCGGAATGTTTTTATTGCTATCATTGATGTTTTTTACAACGTTTAATGACCTAAAAGACGTTGGTTTATTTAAGTTTTTTAATAATTATATTTCTTAAATAATCCTTTGAAATCAACGTTTATTTAATAAATCACTATATATTGGGGTTTTATTTTTAAGAGACACTAACAAAAAGCTTGATTTATGAGGTTTAATGTCAATTATGTGGAAATAACCAATAAAACCGGAGCTAAATAAATGAACAAAAAACAATTAATAGCACAACTTTCAGGTTCTTTAAACCTAAGTAAAGCTGATGCTGAGCGTACTTTTGATACTATTACAAACACTATTCTAGATGCTTTAAAAGGTGACGATACAGTGAAAATTGCTGGATTTGGAACTTACAAAGTAGCAAAAAGAAAAGCTAGAGTTGGAAGAAATCCTAGAACTGGAGAGCAAATCCAAATCGGAGCTTCTCAAAAAGTTAAGTTCTTACCAGCTAAAGCACTTAAAGAAATATTTAATAAGTAATTAAATAGTAAATTCATTAACAGCCTTTTACAGAAATGTAATAAGGCTGTTACTATATGCAATCACTGCATAGCTAAATTTCCTAATCAACATTAGTTTTTAAGTTCATCCAAAATATAAGTGAAAACTTAAACATGGAGGTCTTAATGATAAAAATAATAAAAAAAATATCAGTACCACTTATTAGTTTATTTTTTTTAATAAACATGAGTAGTGCTGGAATAGCAGAAACAACTATTTCTGCTGAAGTAGGGTTTGTATTTAATACACTCCTATTTTTAATTTGTGGTTTTTTAGTAATGTTCATGGCGGCAGGTTTTGCAATGCTTGAGTCGGGAATGGTTACTTCTAAAAGTGTTTCTGTAATTTGTGCAAAAAATATTGGTTTGTATGCAATTTCAGGAATTATGTTTTGGTTAGTTGGTTACAATTTAGCATACGGTATACCAGAAGGTGGATATATAGGCACTTTTACACCTTGGTCAGACTCTAGTTCACTTGAGGCAGGTTACTCTGCTGGATCAGACTGGTTTTTCCAAATGGTATTTTGTGCAACAACAGTTTCAATTTGTTCAGGAGCAATGGCTGAAAGAATTAAGTTATGGCCATTCTTTTTATTTGCAGCAATTTTATCTGGTGTTATTTATCCTATAGTAATGGGATGGCAATGGGGTGGAGGCTGGTTAGCAACTATCGGATTTTCTGATTTTGCTGGATCAACCCTAGTTCACTCAACTGGGGGTGCTGCTGCACTTGCTGGTATTATAATACTTGGTCCAAGATTTGGAAGATTTGATAGTAAAGGCAATCCAAAGGCTATTCAACCATTTGCAGCATCATCAATTCCATTAGTAACTATTGGTGTGTTTGTATTATGGTTAGGTTGGTTTGGATTTAATGGTGGTTCTCAATTAGCATTAGGTTCATTTGCTGATGCAGTGGCTATTTCAACAATCTTTATTAATACTAATTTAGCAGCTTGTGGAGGTGTGTTAGCTGCAGCCGTAGTTACAAGATTATTGTTTGGTAAAACTGATGTAATACAAATGTTAAATGGTGCAATTGGTGGGTTAGTTGCAATAACAGCTGAACCATTAGCACCATCTCCATTAGCAGCAATATTAATTGGTGCTGTAGGTGGTGTGATAGTTGTATTTGGAACTAAACTACTATTTTCATTTAAACTTGATGATGTAGTAGGTGCAATTCCAGCTCACATGTTTGCGGGTATTTTTGGAACTTTAATAGTGCCAATGACAAACGCAGACGCAACATTCGGAGCACAGTTAATTGGTGTTTTATCAATTAATATTTTTGTTTTTGTAGTGGCTTACATAATCTGGTCGATTATGAATAGTCTCTTTGGAATTAGATTGAGTAAAGAAGCTCAAGCCAAAGGTACAGATGTTACTGAAACAGGAGTAATTGCTTACGCAATCAGAGACTAATAAAAAACTATCTCTCTTATAGTTAGAAAATAGGCCCCTTAATTGGGGCCTTTTTAATTTATAGAGTTTTTTAGGGTATCAAACACTTCTTTAGCGTGATCCTTAACTTTTACATTGTCCCAAATTTTAACTATTTTACCATTTGGATCAATTAAGAAAGTTGTTCTCACTATTCCCATAAACTCTCTACCCATAAATTTCTTTTTAGCCCAAACTTTGTATTTTTTTAAAATATTAAGCTCCACATCAGATAAAAGATCAAATTTGATCTTAAATTTTTCTTTAAATTTATGGTGGCTTTTTAGATCATCCTTGGAAATACCAAAAATATCACAATTCAGTTTTTTAAATTTAGGTAATAATTTATTAAAATCATTAGTCTCAATTGTGCATCCTGGAGTGTCATCTTTAGGGTAAAAATAAAGAACCACATATTTACCAAGTGAATCTTTTAAAGAATAAATCTCACCATCTGTTGAGTTTAGTTTAAACAAAGGTGCTTTAGAATTAATTTTAAGCATTGGTTATATCGTTTTCATCCCATAATTTTTTATAATCAATAAATGGTGATAATCCATAACTAGAATTAACATTAGTTAAATGTAAAGATAAACTTTTTATAGGTGAAATACAAAATTCTTTTTTATAAATATTATTTAAATATTTTTCAAAGGGCTCATGTCTATCTAAACAAGTGTTATAAAAATTTTCCCAATATTTATTGAGCAAACTTTTTGTTGTCATGAATGTACATAAAGTTTGATTAACTGTTCGCCAGTGACGTTTATTACCAATTAAAATATTAGTTTTTTCATTATTCATGTAAAGGTATGGATAATCCGCAGGACACATAAAGATATCCCTATTTAATTGTGAAGCAATTCTTTCATAAGATGCAATCATTTCTTCCATCATAGGTTCAAAATGTAAGTAATCATCTTCAACAAAGAAAACTAAATCCTCACTATATTCTTTTGCTAACTCAAAAGACTGAAGTAGGCTCGCTAAATTAGAAAAAGTTTGATCATTTTTTTGTTGTTTGATTGTATCTTTGTATTTTTCATGGTTTAAAGGAGTAATACTTATATCTAAACTACTTTGATCTATAAGCTTCTTTAATTTATTTAGATTTTCTTCTTTAGAGTTATCATCAACAATTATTGTCTTAAATTTAATGTTTGGGTATTTTTTTATAGAAAAGTTAACTGACTTTATTAATGAATTTAAAGCTTTTAAAGCATATTCAATTTTTGGTTGTTCAAATAATCTTCTTTTATTCTGATCCCATATTTCCACATCAGTATTAGTTCTAAATATAATTAATACAGAGCTAACTTTTTTAGTAATTTTTACCTCACCAAGCGGTAAAATAATTGAGTTTTCATTAATAATTGAAAGATTTTCATTTAATTGTTTCTCGAGTGTAGGTGAGCTAAAGTCACTTTGATCAATTATCTCGTAACCAAGAATTTTTGAAAGTTTAATAAATAATTTTTTAAGGATGTTTTTTTTCATGTAATTGTTTATAATTATTTCTTTATAATATTATGACTATTAAATCATCACAAACTCTAGTCTCTGAAGCTTTAAGTAAGGTTAAAACTATTACTGCCGACGAAGCATTAAAGTTATCGAATGAGGATAAATGCACTTTAATTGATATTAGAGAAAAGGGTGAACTGGATAAAACAGGTAGAATTGAAAATTCAAATCATATACCTCGTGGAATGTTAGAGTTTTGGTTAGATCCAGAAGGTCCTTATTTTAAAAGTGGAAAAATTGACATGAATAAAGAAATGGTTTTGTTTTGTGCTGGTGGCCTAAGATCTGCTCTTGCAGCCAAATCTTTAAAAGAAATGGGTTTTGAAAATGTATCCCACATTGATGGGGGCTTTGCAGCAATAAGCCAAAGTGATTTTAAAATAGTTTAAACTATTTATTATATTCGTCTAAAGCAAATTCTAGACGATCTTGTCCCCAAAATATTTTATTATTAACAATAAAAGTGGGTGCTCCAAAAACTTCTTTTTCATGAGCATTTTTAGTGGCATCTTTTAATTTTTCTTTAAAAATAGGATCTTTAATTGTTTTAAAAAAAATATCTTTATCAATTTTACACTGTTCAAGTATTTGTATTAAAATTTCTTCATTAGAGATATCTAAATCATCCTTCCAATAAGCATCAAACATTATTTTAATATATTGATCTTTCTTTGATGAATTAATATTAAAATATCCACGCATGATATTTAATGAGTTTATAGGAAATTTAGAATTCCACTTAAAATCAAAATTATATTTTTTTGCAATTAATAGGCAGTCATTAATCATATGTTTTAACTTATGCTTGTTAAATGCTGGAGCTGTTATTCCTTCTAAATTATGAAGACCACCTAATAAAATTGGTTTATAATTTATTCTAATATCTTTTGGTAACGACTGGATCTTTTTGTAAGCTAAATATGCATAAGGACTTATGAAATCAAAATAGAAATCTATTTCTTTAGTCATATAGATTAATTCTTTTTGCGTAAAAAATTCTTATAATCCAATAAAGAGTAAGTCCAATAGGACCAATAAAATATGTTATTAATAATGGAAAAGACATTATTATTTTATTGATACCAAATTTTTGTGAGTCCTTAACAATCCATCCACCACAAAATAAATTGATAGATAAAAAATGAGTCCAAAATAAAATTAAGAAGGATTTATCATTGAATAAATAACCAATTGAATCTAAGCCCAAATATAATTCAAAGTTTTTAATAAAGTCATAGCCCTCGTTAAACAGCACATAAGTTAAATAACCGTAGGCAAAACTTAAAATAATAAAAGGAAAAATTGACGTAATAAAAACTCTACATATCTGTGACTGTGGAAAGAAGACTAATATCAACCAAAAAGGCAAGACACCTAGATTTAACCAAAGAAAAATCATTTCAATTGTAAAGTATGTATAGATTTGATCGATCATTTTTTAGTGTATTATATAATAAGCTATTAAGATTCATATGAGAAATAGAAAAAAAACATTAAAAGCTACGGTAGAGGAGATGAGAAATTTCTCGTTTGCATATATTGAAAGATATGCCCCGTCAAAACAACAGCTTAGAACCTATCTATTAAAGAAGTATCTAAAAGCTAATTTAGAAAATATTAAAAAACAAGATATTACAGATTTAATTGATGTTGTTTTACAAGATCTTGAAAAAAGTAAGTTTATTAATGACAAATTCTATTCTGAAAGCAAGTCTAGAAGTTTAATTCAAAAAGGTAGTTCGGTTAATAAAATCAGAAACTATCTAATGACAAAGGGAATTAATGATCGTTACATTAAAGAAACAATAGATAAGATTAAAGAGGATAACTCTGACCAAGATTTTTTTTCTGGAATAAAAATATGTAAAAAAAAGAGAATTGGACCAGCGAGAGTAGAGGATAATCGAGTATTATTTTACAAAAAGGATATTGCTTTACTAGCAAGAAATGGTTTTGATTTTGAAACCTCTAAAAGGATCATGGATATTGATCAAGCTGACTATATTAAAATAATTAGATTACTTTAATTTTTTTTCTTTTTCTTCTTCTTCAACAAGAGACTGAATTCTATTTTTAATAACATTTTTAACAAATATAAAAACTAATAAACCAAAGATCGAAACTGATACTATAATTATTAAAATTATTCTTAATTGCTCATCCATTATAATACGTTTTTACTTTTTAAAATTAAACTTGGGTTTTTAAATTCAGTTTTTCCATAGAGTATTTCATTATAATTAAAATCAGTCACTTTCCCCCCTGAGTGATCAAGGATCGCATGACCAGCTGCAATATCCCACTCACAAGCTCTTGGTTCAGCTACATACATATCAAATTCACCAGCAGCAATTACACAAAATTTTAATGAACTCTTCATTTTTTGAAAAGATTGTATCTTATATTTTTTATGAATTTCTAAAATTTCAGGTTTAAGTTCACTTGAATAGCTTACTGCCGTATACCCCTCAAAGTCTTTTTTTTTATTCATTAAAGAAATTTCTTGATTGTCAATTATTTCATAACTATGAGATAGGCCATAAGAATAAAATACTCTTTTCTTTGCTGGAGCTGTTATAATTCCAATTGCAGGTTTTTTGTCTAAAATTAATGCTGCATTTAAAGTAAACTCATCACGATTATTAATGTAATCCCTAGTGCCATCTATCGGATCGATTAACCAAAAATTATTTAGATTAATATCCATTTTGTGGTTTGCACTTTCTTCTGAAACAATTGAAATGTTAGGAGTTATTTCTTTTATTTTATTTGTTAATATTTTATTAACCTCAATATCACCATTACTCACTGGGGTATTATCTGACTTAATTTCTTTTTTTAAGCCAGCCTTTCTTAAATCTAAAGCTACCTGACTTGCTTTATTAAAAGTATCTATAAGTGAAAGGGTAATTTTCTTTTTTTCTTCAAGGTTCATTTATATAATTTTTCTAATTGAATTACTTTTGAGTTGATCACTTTTTTTCCAGCATTTTCAAAATTTACAGTAACTTTACCATTTATTATTGATTGTACCTGACCTATGCCCCAATCTTTGTTATTTTTGTTGGTAACCTTGTCACCTGGCTCATAATCTAAAATCATTTAATTTACTTATAGTGAATATACTAATAAATATCACTAAATATGACAAAATTGAATTCAATTGGAATAGCAAAAGAACCCAAAGATACTTTAATTGTTGTTGCAATGTCAGGAGGAGTAGATTCTTCGACAGTAGCAGCAATGATGAAAAATGAAGGGTATAATGTCATAGGCATAACTTTAAAACTTTATAACGATAGTAAAGAAACGGCATCTTCAAAACAATGTTGTGCAGGACAAGACATCATGGATGCCAAAAGAGTGGCTGACAAATTAAAGATAGAACATAAAATTTTATATTATCAAAACAAATTTAAAGAGGGTGTAATTGATAATTTTATAGATAGTTATTTAAATGGAGAAACACCAATACCTTGTGTACAATGTAATAAAACAGTTAAATTTACTGATTTGTTTGAAGAAGCTAAGAGATTAAAAGCTGATGCTTTAGTTACTGGTCATTATGTAAAAAGTATCACAGATGAAAATAACACAGATATGTACAGAGGAATTGATTTAAATAGAGATCAAAGTTATTTCTTATTTAACACAACAAAAGATCAATTAAATTTTTTAAGATTTCCACTTGGCAACCTTCTTAAAGATGAAACAAGAAATATAGCAAGAGATCTAGATCTTAATGTTGCAGACAAACCTGATAGCCAAGATATTTGTTTTGTACCAAATGGAGATTACGCCTCAGTTATAGAAAAATTTAGACCAAATTCTTTTAGTAAAGGTAATATTAAAAACATGAATGGTGAAGTAATAGGAGTTCATGATGGTATTATTAACTATACAATTGGTCAAAGAAAAGGAATTCGTGTCTCTGACAAAAACCCATTGTATGTAGTAAAAATCATTGCAGATAAAAATGAAATTATTGTTGGAACTAAAGAATATCTTGTTAAAACAAAAATAAATTTAAAAGATTTAAATATTATTACGAACGACCGAAAAGATTTTGAAAAAGAATTATTTGTGAAAGTTAGATCTACTGGAAGATTAATCAAGGCTAAGATAAATATAGATAATACTTCAGCTAATGTTAATTTATTGGAAGAAGAACATGGCATTGCACCAGGTCAAGCATGTGTTTTTTATTCAAAAAATAATAAAGGTTATAAAGTTCTTGGTGGTGGATGGATTACAAACTAATTTTTCTTTTTCCACATGAAATAAGTTAATAAATAAAAAGTTATAACACCTAAAAAATAATCCCACTCCAGTGCATGTTTGACAAACTTAAATGTATTTCCTGGCCAACTAATTATTGGAATAGCAATTACAGCAACAACAATTAATGTTGAAACTAAAATTAATTTTAATTTTAGAATTTTAATATTTATAAACTTAGATAGTTTTTCTTTAACTGAATATAGTGCGACCACTAGATAAGCTTGTGCTGTAATTTCGAATATAATGAATACTAGCATTATTACTCTTCTAAATAATTTATATAAATTATTATCAAATTCAATTCCAAGAAATATTGAATGAATAGTCAGAGCCACAGCTGAGCCCACACCAAAAAAAATTATTTTCTTAAGATGTTTAAAGTCTTTGTTAAAGTTTAATATTATGTCTCGGTTAAAATACCAGTATTTGATAAGTAAAAATGATGTCAAAAACATTGCTGGTTTAAATATCAACCAGCTTGGGTAAGGCCTAGCCGCTCGACTAATAGAAAGACCACCATCTATATAAGGCCATAACGAATTATGGACTATGTGTTCTTGGTTAGGGAATATCGCGTGAAACTGCGTAATTAATACTAGACAGGTATTTATTGCAACGAATGGAACAATGAACACCCAAATGCTTATGGATTTAACTTTTTTAATCTCGTCCATTACAAAGAGCTATTTTTTCTTATTTTTTCTCTTAGCTCTTCTTTTTTTAGAACCCTGTTTTCTTCGGCCTCTATGTTTTTTTGGGTAACCCATATTATCCTATTATTAATTTTATTGACGTAATTCGAGGGATATAGCATTGTCCCCTTAACTTATCAAATTTTTTATGACTAAATCATTCAAGACTTTCCTTAAACATACGGCAAAAGATTACCACAATCAGTCAGTTAACCCTCCTGTAGTGAGAGCCTCAACTATTATCTTCAAATCCATGCAAGATATTAGAAAAATGCAGGATAAGAGCAAAAAAGATCCAACAGGCGGACATTTTGATTATGGAAGACAAGGAACATCAACAACCCATGTTTTGTCACAAATACTTAAAGAAATGGAAGAATGTTACCATGTATTTTTAACACCAACTGGATTCGGATCAGTTTTTTTATCTATTTTTAGCGTTGTTCGTCCTGGTGATGAAATTATTGTGGCAGATCCAACATATTCACCTACGAGAATTTTAACTCAAGATTTTCTAAAAGAATTTAATATAAAATCTGTTTTTTATGACCCACATGATTTGAAAACTTTAGAAAAAGCAATTACAAAAAAAACAAAATTAATTTTTGTTGAAAACCCTGGAAGCAATACGTTTGATTTTCAAGATTTAGGTAAAATAGTATCAATTGCAAAAAAGAATAAAATTTTTTCAGTAATTGATAATACATGGGGAACCCCTTATTTTCTAAAACCAATTAAACTTGGTTTTGATATGTCAATTGTATCGGCTACCAAATATTATTCAGGTCATTCAGATGTTATGGGTGGAAGTTTAGCTGTTAATAAAAAAGTTTTTAAACAAGTTGATAAAGCGAATAAGATTACTGGTTTAAGGCTTGGTCCTGATGATGCGTATTTAATAACAAGAGGACTTAGAACTTTAGATGTTAGATTAGACAAACATGAAAAAAGTGCAAAACAAGTAGCTGAGTTTTTATCTAATTACAAAAACATAAAACTTTTATATCCTCATAAAAAAGATTCATTTAATTTTAGAATGTGGAAGAAATATTATTCTGGTGCCTCAGGATTGATGGGTCTAAAAATTAAATCAAAAAACAAAAACTCTGTAATTAAGTTTGTTAATTCTTTAAAATTATTTGGTTATGGATATAGTTGGGGTGGATTTGAAAGCCTTGCGTTATATCAAGATAAACGTGAACAAGGTAATAGAGAATATCTAAAATTAGCAAAAGATGAACATTTAGTTAGATTACATATTGGTTTAGAGGATCCAAAAGACCTCATAGATGATTTAAAAAAATCTCTTAAATACGTTAAATGAATTCAGAAAAATTTATTCAAAATAAAACAGCTTTAATAACGCTGATTGCAGCCTGTGTTGTTGTTTTAATCTCTCTTGGAGTTAGACAAACTTTTGGTCTGTTTTTCATGGATTTTAAAAATGACCTAGATATCTCAATAACTCAATCTGGATTAGCAATTGGTATTCAAATGTTAATGTGGGGTTTAACAGGTCCTATATTTGGAGCCATTGCAGATAAATATGGTGGACATAAAGCAATTTGCTTAGCTTTTGTTTTTTATATTTTAGGGATTTACTTTTTATACGCTGGTCCAAATACTGGAATTTTTTTTCAAATCGATTTAGGACTTTTAGTTGGAATTGGTTTAGGTGGAACTGCAATTAGTATTCCAATGTCAATTGTTGGAAAGCATTTTCCATTATCAAACAGAACAATAGCAATGAGTATTGTGACTGCTGTTGGTTCTTTGGGGTATTTTATCTCTCCTCTTTATACGAGTTATTCTTTAATTAAAAATGGATGGGTCGATACACTTTTTGTATTCACAATATTCCTCATTATTGGACTTATAATAGCTTTTTTTGTGAGATCTCCATCTGCTGCTCAGTCTATTGAAAAACCTAACGACCAAAGTACTTTTGACGCTTTAAAAGAAGCTTTTAAAAACAAAAGCTACATATTGCTTATATCTGGCTTTTTTGTGTGTGGTTTTCACATAACTTTAGTTGGAACCCATGTCCCAAAATATGTAATCGATAGAGGTTTAGAAAGTTGGACTGCTGCTGCAATTTTATCATTAATTGGTCTCTTTAATATATTTGGTTCTTTATTAAGTGGATATTTATCTACGAAAATTAGTAAAAAAATTATCTTAAGCTCTATTTATGCGTTGAGAGGAGTTTCAATTATATTATTCATATTTCTACCAGCGAGTAACATTAATGCATTTATCTTTGGTGCAAGTTTTGGTTTTCTGTGGCTATCAACAGTGCCTGCAACAAGTGGTATAGTTGCTCATATTTTTGGAACAAAATATTTAGGTGTATTATATGGAATAGTTTTTTTAAGCCATCAAGTAGGCTCATTCTTTGGAGCTTTCCTTGGAGGATTATTTCATGATTTATATGGCTCTTATGATTATGCTTGGTATTTAGCAATTGTTTTATCTATTTTTGCAGCAATAATACATCTACCAATTAAAGAAGAAGCAGTTCTAAGATTAAAAACAGAATAAAAATTGAATAAGAAAAACTACTTACTAGATTTAAATAATTCAAAAAAACCCTTTATAATCTATAAATCAGATAAAGGGTTTGATCTTTATACAAACTTTTCAAAAAAGATTATTTTAAACAATAATAATATTGAAAAATTTATTAACAAAAATAATAGGTTAAAATTTCCCTATAAAGAAACTGATCTGTTTATTGGTTTTTTTGGCTATGAAATATTAAATAATTTAATTGACGTAAAAATAAAAAAACAAAAAACAATAAATTTCCCTAAAGGCATATTTTATAAACCTGAAACAAAAATAAAACTTCCAAACAACCTTGAGTATAAAAAAACAAGATCATTAAAGTCTAATGATTTATTCAAAATAAATATTAATAAAAAATCCTACAAGGTAATATTTGATAAATTTAAAAAGAAAATAAAATCTGGAGAAACATATCAGATTAAAATTTGTACTAAATATAGCAATAAATCAGAAATAGATGCTTTAGACTTTTTTTGCAGACTTGTAAAAAGCAATATGGCACCTGAAGCCTTTATGATTAAGGATAAAAATTATTCAATAATAAGTTGTTCTCCTGAAAATTTGATAACAAAAAAAAATAATTTTATAACCACAAAACCAATTGCAGGCACTTTAAAGAAAACTAAAAAATTAAATAAAAATAAAGCCCTTACTTTTTTTAGAAAAAACTTAAAAGAATCCAAAGAACACAACATGATTGTTGACATGGAAAGAAATGACTTATCTAAAATTTGTAAACCAGGTTCAGTAAAAATTTTAAAAAAGAAGATAGTTGAAGAATATAAAGATCTTTATCATTATGTGAGTTTAATTGGAGGACAACTCAAGAGTAGAGTTACCTCATTAGAGATTATAAAGGCAATGATGCCTGGAGGATCTGTAATAGGATGTCCTAAAATTAGTACATTAAATTTGTTAAACAAACAGGAAAAACAAAGTAGAAATATTTATACAGGTAGTTTTGGTTACTTAAAGTTCAATGGAGATATGAGGTTTAATATCATTATTAGATCAATATTAAATTTTAAAGGTAAATCAGAAATCTCTGTAGCCTCTGGTGTTGTAATTGACAGTAATGCAGCTCATGAATTTAATGAAAATTATATTAAAGCAAAGTCATTAATGGATCTTTACAAATGATATACATTATTGATCATCATGACTCTTTTACCCAAAACGTTGTACATCAATTTCAAAATTTTGATGAAGTCGTTTGCACTAATTTTAATAAAATAAATCAAAATAAATTAAAAAAAGCTGATATTATTGTTTTTTCACCAGGTCCAGGTGCTCCAAAAGATTATCCAATTAGTTCTGAGATTTATAAAAAATTTAAAGGTAAAAAAAAAATTATTGGAATTTGTCTTGGGTTTCAACAAATTCTTTATTGTGAAAATGGAAAAATAATTGAACAAAAAAAGATTTATCATGGTTTCCAATCTAAAATTAAAGTAACTAGCAAAAATTCATTGTTTAAAAAAAACAGTCAATTTACTGTAGGCAGATATCACTCTCTAAAATTAAAAGAACCGTTTGCTGCAAAAAATTTTGAAATTACAATGAGGTGTGTTATTTCAAATACAGCAATGACAATAGAAAATAATAAAGAAAAAATATATGGCTTTCAATTTCACCCTGAATCTTTTTTAACTGAAAATGGTAACTTACTTATTAAAAAAATCTTATCAGCATAAAACTTACAAAGAGATTAATTTTAAAGATCTTTGGGGGGATAATGGTGTATTTACTACGATGTGGATTTTTGGTAAACCTGCTAAAATACTTTTTTTTAAAAAACATATTAAAAATTTAATAAAATCTTTAGAAGTTTATAAATTAAATAATCCAAACCTTGAAAAAAATATTCTTAAATTAATCAAACTGAATATTGATAAAAAAAGATCTTATAATCATCTTCTTAGAGTTGCAGTAAATAAAAAAATGATATCAATTTCTTTGAGAAATCGAAAAACTCCTAAATTAGATTTTAATTTAAAACTTATCCGTCACAAACGATTTGACCCTAAATTCAAAAATCTTAAATATAACTTTATATTAAAATATTTATCTAAAATGGATAATACCACTTCAGATGTTGGTCTTTGTTACAAGAATACGATTTTAGAAAGTGGAACTTCAAATATGCTGTTTATAAAAGATGATAAAGTATACTCTCCAATAAATAATATTTATAAGGGCATTACCTATAAATTTTTTAATAAAAAATTAGGTAAGATTATTAACAAAGATATATTGATAAAAACTTTATCCGAATTTAGTGAAATTCTTCTCATTGGTTCTGGAAAAGGTGTTGCATCAATAAAAAATATTAATGAAATTAAGTGGAAGAGAAAAAGTTTTAAATTTTATAAAAAACTATCTAATTTTTATAAAAATGAAGTTAATAAATGTTCTATCTATAGATAAAATTATGTTTGACCCAAATAATCCTTGTTTATTCTGTAACTCCAAACAAAGTGGGCTAGCTGCTGAAAATGATTTGGCTTATGCTAGTTATGACACATATCCCGTGTCCGAATTCCATTGTTTAATTATTCCAAAACGGCATGTTATGGATTATTTTGATTTAAATGACGATGAAGTGATTGCGTGCAATAACTTAATCAAACAAATTAAAGAGGAAATATTGATAAAAGATCCTTCAGTTAAAGGATTTAATATTGGAACAAACGCTGGAGTTATTGCTGGACAATCAATCTTGCATTGTCATATTCATTTAATTCCTCGTAGAGAAGGCGATGTTAATAACCCACAAGGAGGAGTTCGGTCGGTTATAGCAAAGAAACAGCATTACAAGCGTAAGGTGTAAAACCTTATATGGTAAAATAACCCATATAAAACGGTTGATCTATTATTTCATCTGTACTAAATAATCACAATCAACACAGATTCTAAATAAAGGTATTACTAATTATGATGTCAATTAACCCTTTTTCAGTTTTAGCTGAAACTATATCTCCTGCAGCCATACAATTTTTTGTTTTAGCTATGATTGCTTTAATTATTATTGGAACAATAGTTCAGATGATCCATCATAAAAATGTAACTTACTTTTTTAATAACGCAAAAAAAGCAAAATTAGCAGCTGAAAGAGAATTAGGAGCTGGAGAAAAAACATCAATTATTTTAAAAACTGTAGCTCATGATATCGCAACTACTGCAGAGCTTGGAGTTGGAAAAAGAAGAGTTGCACACGTTATGGGAATGTATGGAACTATTTTATTTTGGGTTGCATCTGTTGTAATGGTTTTTTGTTATACGGCACAAGGAACTACCACACCGATAGTTTGGCCTATGATTTGGCATATCGGAGCAATTATGACTTGTGTAGGTGGATACTGGTTTTGGTTATTTTTAAGAGTGGATGTGTTAGCAGAAGCTCATCCTTGGTATAGAATTATTAAAGCTGACTTATTTGTTTTAGCACTTCTTGCATGTGCTACTACTGGACTTGCTTGGTCATACTTTCAATCTTCAGGGTCAGCTGGATTAGGATATTTATTTTTAATTTTATTTATTACCTCAAACATTGTTTTATTTGGGGGAGTTTATTGGTCAAAATTTGCACATATGTTTTATAAACCTGGTGCAGCAATCCAAAAAAACTTAGCAGAAGCAGACGGATCAAGAGACAATCTTCCTCCACTTGCAGATGCACCAAAACAATTTGGACTAGGAATTAAAAGAGAACAACCAAAACATTATTAAAAAGAGAGAGGTAAAATAATATGTCAACTTTTGTATACATGACGAGATGTGACGGATGTGGTCACTGTGTGGATATTTGTCCATCAGATATAATGCACATCGATGAAAATATTAGAAGAGCAGTAAATATTGAACCAAATTTTTGTTGGGAATGTTATTCTTGTGTAAAAGCTTGTCCTAATCATGCAATTGACGTTCGTGGTTATGCTGACTTTGCTCCTATGGGTCACAGTGTAAGAGTTAGACGTGAAGAAGAAAAAGGAACTATTTCTTGGAAAATTAAATTTAGAAATGGAACTACAAAAGATTTTGTATCTCCAATTACAACAAAACCTTGGGGAAAATTTATTCCTAAATTAGCAGAAGGTGAAAAACCTAATCAAGGTGAGATCAATTCTCAAATGCTTTACACTGAGCCTAATGGTTTAAATATTGATGGTAAATTACCAGTAGTGCCAAAAGATTCATTTAAAAAAGGGGTTTACTACTAATGGCTAAGCATAAAACACATTTTGAAGATTGCGATGTTCTAGTTGTTGGTGGCGGTATGGCTGGAACTGGTGCTACTTTTGAAGCTAGACACTGGGGAAGAGACATGAAAATTATTTGTGTTGAAAAAGCTAATATCGATAGAAGCGGAGCGGTTGCTCAAGGTTTATACGCTATTAACTGTTACATGGGTATGCAGTGGGGTGAAAACCAACCTGAAGATCACGTAAGATATGCTCGAAATGATCTAATGGGAATGGTTAGAGAAGATTTAGGTTATGACATGGCTCGTCACGTTGATTCAACTGTTCATATGTTTGATGAGTGGGGTCTACCAATGATGAAGAATGAAAAAACAGGTCGTTACCTTAGAGAAGGTAAATGGCAGATCATGATTCATGGTGAAAGTTACAAACCAATCGTTGCAGAGGCTGCAAAAAAATCAGCTGACAAAATTTATAATAGAATAATGATTACTCATCTTTTAATGGATGAGGCTCAAGAAAATAGAGTAGGTGGAGCTGTTGGTTTTAATATGAGAACTGGTGACTTCCATGTATTTAGAGCAAAAACTGTAATTGTTGCAGCAGGTGGAGCATCTCACATTTTCAAACCAAGAGCAGTTGGTGAGGGAATGGGAAGAACTTGGTATGCACCATGGAGTAACGGTTCTGCTTATGCATTACCTATCGCTGTTGGAGCTAAAATGACACAAATGGAAAACAGAATTGTGTTATGTAGATTTAAAGATGGTTATGGTCCGGTTGGAGCATACTTCTTACACCTTAAAACATATACTCAAAATGCAAATGGAGAGAATTATGAAAAGAAATGGTATGACCAAACTAAAGAATTAGTTGGTGAGTATATTGATCACCATCCAACACCGACATGTTTAAGAAACCACGCATTTATACAAGAAACTATTGCAGGTGGTGGACCTATTCATATGGTGACTACTGAAGCCTTTCAAGATCCACATTTAGAAACAGTTGGTTGGGAAAACTTTTTAGGTATGACCGTTGGTCAAGCTGTTGTTTGGGCATCTCAAAACATAGATCCTAAATACACAAATCCAGAATTAACTACATCTGAGCCATATGTTATGGGTTCTCATGCAACATGCTCTGGAGCTTGGGTTAGTGGACCTGAAGATTTATCTCCACCAGAATATTTCTGGGGTTATAACAGAATGTTAACAATTGATGGTCTTTTTGGTGCAGGTGATACTGTAGGTGGAAGTGCCCATAAGTTTTCTTCTGGATCGTTTACCGAAGGTCGTTTAGCTGCAAAAGCTGCTGTTAAATATATTCAAGATAAAAAAGCAGAAGGTATTAAAGTTACTGATAAACAATGTGAAGACTTTAAAACTGCTGTATTCAAACCTTTAGAGACCTATCAAGTAGCTCAAAATGAGATCACAGGTGGAACAGTTTCACCAAGTTATATTTCTCCTATTCAAGGTCTTCAACGTTTACAAAGAATTATGGACGAATATGTTGGTGGTATTGCAACTAACTACATGACAAATGGTAATATGCTTAAAAGAGGCCTAGAATTACTTGCTTGGTTAGAGGAAGATTTAGAAAAAGTAGGAGCTGAAGATTTGCACCAACTTATGAGAGCTTGGGAATTAAAACACAGAGCTTTAACTTCTCAATGTGTAACTGAACACACAATGTTTAGAGAAGAAACACGTTGGCCTGGTTACTATTACAGAGGTGACCATATGAAACTTGATGATGATAATTGGCATTGTTTAACAGTTTCTAGACGTGATCCTGAAACTGGTAAATTCTCTCTTGAGAAAGTGCCGGTTTACCACATAGTTGACGAGAACGAGAAGAAAAAAGCTTCTTAAAACAGTTAAACTTAAATTATGAATCTTTTAGAGAAATCTGATGATGAGATTATAGCAATTGCTAATCCTATTTGGGATAATCTTGTTAAAACTTCCAATATGAAAGATTATGGGGGTTTTACTAAAGACTTTGGAACTCAAATGTTATTTGGAGCAAATGAAGTAGAGCTTGGAAAACAGTGGGCTAATAATAAGCTTTTAACAAGCCTAAAAGAAGACTACCAAGCATTTGGTTGTTTAAGACGAGGTCAAAACATCACCGTTCTATTTAAACAAAGAAGTAAAGAGATTGAAGGTGAGTTCCTTGGAAGATTGGTTCTTGGTATCGAGGGTGATGATGTTAAGGTTTTTGGAGCAACAATCTACTAATAAAAAAAATCACTTTATATTAAATATTTATTTGACAAATAATTAACTGGGTGTATTGACGGTTGTAATGTCAATTTCCAAGATAAAAATATTAAAAAGAATTTTAGATTTTAAGGCAACTATTATCAAAACAGGTATCTTTTTTAGCTTAGCTGCTTATTGGGGTGTTATTTTAGTTGGAACTTTTATCACATTTAATTAGTTTGTTTTTTAACAACTAATAATTTTTTATGGATGTATTTTTACCAATAGCTCAAGTATTTGTTAACCCGATTGAAATACTTTTATTGAGTGCAATCGTTGGAGTACTTTCTGGTCTATTTGGTGTTGGTGGTGGTTTTTTAATGACGCCATTCTTAATTTTTTTAGGTGTGCCCCCTGCATATGCAGTTGCAAATGAAGCTAACAATATTCTTGCAACATCAGTATCAGGATCAACAACTCATTATTTAAAAAATACTTTAGATTACAAAATGGGTCTTATGATTGTAATTGGTGGAACAATTGGAACTGCCTTAGGTATTTATACTTTTACATATTTTAAAGGTATTGGAAAAATTGATACGGTTATTTCTTTAGCCTACATGTATATACTTGCAATTGTTGGTACATTAATGTTGGTTGAAAGTCTTAGAGAAATAGACAGAGCAAAAAGAAATCTTTTAGTTAAAAAAAAATTACACGTTCATTATTGGATACATGGTCTTCCATTAAGAATGAGGTTTCCAAAATCAAAATTATACGAAAGTATTTTTACTCCAATTATAATTGGTTTAGTTGTAGGATTTATTGCCGCTATAATGGGGATAGGCGGTGCTTTTATATTAGTACCCGCAATGATTTATATAATTAAAATGCCAACAAAATTAGTTCCAGGAACTTCTTTGTTTGTGACAATTTTTGTCAGTGTCATAGTTACTTTTTTGCATTCAATTAATTTTGGTTCTATAGATTTAATGTTGGTATTTATGTTAGTTATTGGATCAATTGTAGGGGTTCAAGCGGGACAGAAACTTGGTGAAAAAATTGATAGTTCAGGTTTAAAAGCATTACTGGCAATTTTATTATTGATAGTTGGAATAGTTATTGCCTATGAAACTTTTTTTGCAGAACAAACTGAAAAAGAAATAATACAAGTTTTAAATGCAGATTTGAATTTTTTCTCATTATTTATTTTAGAATTTTCAGAAGACATGCCATTTTTTTATGGATTATTTTCAATTATGTTTGCAATTCTTTTGGGCGTAGGTGCTGCTCTTATTAGACGTATTTTTTCTAATTTCAAAAAAAAGATGTTGCTAAAAAAATCTTAATTAGATTTTATTTATAATATTTTTTATACCACTCAACAAAAGTAGATATTCCATTAATATAGTTTACTTTTGGTTTATATTTAATTATTTGGTACAAAAGATTTGTATTTGATAATGTTTTTTCAACATCACCTTTTTGCATAGACATATTATTTTTATTAGCTTTTTTATTTAATTTCTTTTCTAAGGCTGATATAAAATCTTTTAGATAAACTTTCTTTTGATTGCCAATATTAATTATTCTAAATGGAGCAACATTTGATAAGCTATCATTTTTATAATTACTTTTCTTATATTGCGAAGGTGCTTTATTAATTAGTAGTTCGATAGACCTTGTCACATCATCAATATATGTGAAATCTCTGTACATCTCACCCTTGTTGTATACATCAATTTTTTTATTTTTAATTATTGCATTTGTAAATTTGAAATAGGCCATGTCTGGTCTGCCCCAAGGGCCATATACAGTAAAAAAACGTAACATGGTAATTGGTATTTTCCAAAGTGACGAATATGAATGAGCAATACTTTCTGTTGATTTTTTAGTAGCAGCATAAATGCTTAATTGAGTATCTGTTTTATCCGTTTCTTTAAAAGCAGATTGTTTATTTGCTCCATAAACAGAAGAACTTGATGCTATCAGTAAATGTTTAACTTCAATTTTATGCGCAATTTCAATTATATTGAATGTTCCGATTATATTTGAAGATAGATATTTCCTAGGTGCATCCAAACTATATCTAACACCTGCTTGGGCTGCTAGATGAATGATTATTTCAGGTTTAAAGCTTAGAACATTTTTATTAAGTTTTTTCTGATCTTCTAGCTCACCCCTTATAAAGCTAAAGTTTTTAAATTTTTTTAATATTTTATTTCTAGAATGTTTAAGATTAATATCATAATAATCATTAATAGAGTCGTAGCCAAGAATTTTATGTCCCTTTTTAAGCAAGTTTAAAGCTAAAGAGAAACCAATAAAACCTGAACTACCTGTAATTAATATTTTTTTATTTTTATTCATTCAGTTAATTTAAATAATATTATATTATTGTTGTTATAGAAACAATTCAGCAAAAGTTTTCATTGCAACAATACTTACTAATCCAATAGTTAACATTGCTATAAACCCTACAACAAAAGGTTTATAACCCATAGATTTTAGGTCTTTCAAGTTAGTTGATAGTCCAACTGCAGCCATTGCCATACTTAAAAATATTTTTGCAGAATCTTTAATAGTTGATACTGAGTTTTGCCAAATAATCTGAGAACCTTCTGTTAAAAATATCTGATCTCCAATATTTCGAAATATAATCATTCCAATAAAACCTAATACAAAATATGGAAAAATGTTTAGTAAAGAATAGTTTTTAGTCTTAGTTTCATTTCTATTATATAGATAAGCAAATAGGGGGATCATAATTACTAAAAAAGTATTTCTAATTAACTTTGTAACGGTTGCAATATTTAATGTTTCAGGACTATTAAATTGTTGGTCATAAATTAATCCAGCTGCTGCAACTTGAGATGTTTCGTGAATAGCAGTTCCTAAAAAAAGTCCCACAAACATCGGATCTCCATTAAAATAAATATTTGCAAAATATGGATAAACTAACATTGAAATTATTCCAAAGACTGTGATATTTGCTATTGCATAAGCAACCTCACCCTTGTTTGCTCTAATTATTGGAGCGGTTGCCATAATTGCTGTTGTTCCACAAACAGTACTTCCTATTGATATTAAGTAAGCCATTCTTGTTGAGATTTTTAATTTTTTAATTAATAATTTAATTACAATTAATACACTTATAATGCAGACAATAATTAATGGTATAGCAATAGAACCAAATTTTAAAAATTCAAACGGCTTTAATTGAATACCAAGACAAATTATTCCAAGTTTTAAAATATATTTTTGAGTAAAATTTATCCCAAGTGAAAAACTTTCTCTCATTTGAAAAATATTTCCAAGTACAATTCCTAATAGAATTGCAATCATTGCTGTTGATATTGGGCTTTTAACGTAACCTAATAATTCAATACCAATAATATTATTTAAACCCTGAGATAAACTGTAGAGAACAAATGCTAAAATAATACCTGGCAAAATAACCAGATATTTTTTAAATAACATTACTTTATAGATAAATTTTTAAGCACTTCTGTAAAGTTTAGTCATAACAAACTCTTTATGACCTAAAGCTTCAGCACAAGTTAATCTACCGTTAGCAACTCTAATCATTGATTTGATTAATTCGTCACCAGCTTGTGATAAATTCATTTCACGAGATAGAATTTTCGATACATCACAATCAATATGCTCACCCATACCTTTTACAGTTAATGGGTTGGCAGTTAACTTAACAACAGGTTCAATTGGATTACCTACGATATTACCTTGACCTGTTGGGAATAAATGAATGTTAAATCCAGCAGCTGCTTGAAGTGTAATACACTCTGCTGCAGCAGATGAAGTATCCATAAAGTATAATCCTTTTCCTTTAGTAGGCTCTTCAGCTGGTTCTAAAACATCAATAAACTTACAATTTCCAATTTTTTGGAAATTACCAAATGCTTTTTCCTCAATTGTAGTTAATCCACCTGCAATATTTCCCGCAGTTGGTTGACTTTCAGAAAGATCATCTGTTGCTTCTTTTAAAATAAAGTCGTTGTAATCGCTCCAAGTTTTCATGAATTTTTCTGAAGCTTCTGGAGTGGCACCACGTGTAGCACAAACTTTTTCAGCACCAGTTAACTCTGAGGTTTCACCAAAACATAAATGAACTCCTAATGGCTCTAATTTATCCATTAAGTTTCCAACTGTTGGGTTAGCAGCAAGACCTGATGTTGTATCAGATTCACCACATTTAACCGAAATCCATAAATCGCTTAAAGGACATTCTTCTCTTTGTTTTTCAGAAGCCCACATTGCAAATTCTTGAGCTTTTTTAGAAGCTTTCATGATTGTTCCAATGTCACCAGTTCTTTCAATGTGAAATCCTTCAACTGGTTTTCCAGTTTTAGCAATTTCATCAACAATTCTTTTTGTCCATTTAGGTTCAATTCCAATAACAATTACAGCAGCAACGTTAGGGTTTTTTCCAGTCCCAATCATTGTTCTAAAGTGTAGATCTAAATCAGCACCAAATTGAAGTCTTCCGTACGAGTGAGGAAGAGCTATTGTGCCTTTAATATTATTTGCTACAGCTTCAGCACAAGCGTTTGAGATATCATCTACAGGTAAGATGATTACGTGATTTCTAGTACCAACTCTGCCATTTTCTCTTTTATAACCTAAAAAACTTTTTGGAATTTCCATATTTTTTACCACTTCTTCGTTTTTACATTGTGAACATGAACATGCTCACCTTTTTTGATTGATTTAACTACTTTTCCAATATCATGACCATATTTCAAAATAGTATCACCTTCATTAAGGTCAACCATTGCAATTTTATGTCCTAATTGAATTTCATCTACTGATTGAATTTGAACTGTTTTATCATTCTCCATAATCCAACATGCGCAATCTTGTTTTGGAGTAATCTTATCAATAACAACCACTCCTACGTTGTCTTTCTCGTCGTGTATAATAATATCTGTAGCCATAATTGTGTCGATTTGTTTGTTTGAAATTTTTTAAATCTTATATATTAATCTTTAAAATTAACAAATTATTTATAGATTTTTTAACAACTTAAGCAGGAAGGCCTAATTATTATGACTAAAATGACAACAGAAGAAGCTTTTGTAAAAGTTTTACAAATGCATGGAATTGAACACGCATTCGGAATTATTGGTTCAGCTTTTATGCCTATTTCAGATATTTTTCCTGATGCTGGAATTACTTTTTGGGATGTTGCTCATGAAACAAACGGTGGATTAATTGCAGATGGTTACACAAGATCAACTGGTAAAATGTCAATGGTTATTGCTCAAAACGGTCCTGGAATTACAGGTCTTGTAACACCAATTAAAACTGCATACTGGAACCACACACCATTATTATTAGTAACACCTCAAGCTGCCAATAAAACTATGGGTCAAGGTGGTTTTCAAGAAGTAGAACAAATGAATTTATTTAAAGATATGGTTTGCTATCAAGAAGAAGTTAGAGACCCTTCAAGAATGGCAGAAGTATTAAATAGAGTAATTGAAAAAGCGATCAGAGGATCAGCTCCAGCACAAATAAATGTTCCAAGAGATTATTGGACACAAGTAATTGATATAGATCTTCCTCCAATTGTTAGACTTGAAAGGCAAGCAGGTGGAGTTGATGCAATTAAAAAAGCAGCTGACTTATTATCAAACGCTAAGTTTCCAGTAATACTATCTGGTGCAGGTGTTGTTATTGGTGGGGCAATTGAAGATTGTAAAAAATTAGCTGAGAAATTAGATGCTCCAGTTTGTTCAGGGTATCAACATAATGATAGTTTTCCAGGAAGTCACCCATTAGCAGCTGGACCTTTAGGCTATAATGGATCAAAAGCTGGAATGGAATTAATTAAGAAAGCTGATGTTGTTCTTGCACTTGGTACAAGATTAAATCCTTTCTCAACTTTACCAGGTTATGGAATGGATTACTGGCCTAAAGATGCAAGTATCATTCAAGTTGATATGAATTCAGATAGAATTGGTTTAACTAAAAAAGTCACAGTTGGTATTTGTGGGGATGCAAAATTAGTATCACAACAAATTTTAGCTCAACTTTCTCCAACAGCAGGAGATACAAATAGAGAAGAGAGAAAAAATACAATTCACCAAACTAAATCTGCTTGGTTACAAGAGTTATCAAGTTTAGATCACGAAGATGATGATGAAGGTACAGTTTGGAATGCAGAAGCAAGAAAAAGAGATGCAGATAGAATGTCTCCTAGAGAAGCATGGAGAGCAATTCAAGCAGGTATGCCTGATGATGTAATTATCTCAAGTGATATTGGTAATAACTGTGCAATTGGAAATGCTTATCCAACATTTGAAAAAGGTAGAAAATATTTAGCACCAGGATTATTTGGTCCTTGTGGTTATGGTTTTCCAGCAATTCTTGGAGCAAAAATTGGATGTCCTGATACACCAGTAATTGGTTTTGCAGGTGACGGTGCATTTGGTATTAGCATGAATGAGATGAGTTCATGTGCTAGACCAGAATGGCCAGCAATTTCAATGGTAATCTTTAGAAATTACCAATGGGGTGCTGAAAAAAGAAATACTACTTTATGGTTTGATGATAATTTCGTTGGAACAGAGCTTGATCCAGAATTAAGTTATGCAAAAGTTGCTGATGCTTGTGGATTAAAAGGTGTCACTGTTCGAACCATGGAAGAGACTACTGCTGCTATCAAGCAATCATGTGAAGATCAAAAGAAAGGGATTACAACATTTATTGAAGTAATTCTTAACCAAGAACTGGGAGAGCCTTTCAGAAGAGATGCTATGAAAAGACCAGTCAAAGTTGCAGGGATCAAAAAAGAAGACATGATCAAGCAACCTTCTTTGGTATCTTAAGATCTTTCAAAAATATCTTATCTGTCATAATCTAACTACATGAAAGTAGTTAATGATACTAGCTGTAGTTGGATTAATGACCTTGATAGAAGATCTAATATAAAATTTTTAGATAAAGAAAAATCCTGTGACTGGCTAATTATAGGTGCTGGTTATACAGGCTTGTCTGCTGCTAGAAAATTATCAGAACTACACCCAAATCAAAAAATTATTATTGTTGATGCTCAATTAGCAGGTGAGGGTGCAAGTGGAAGGAACTCAGGATATTTAGTCGATACTACCCTTAATGATGGTTTCACCTCAAATAAAGAACTTTCTAATTATAAAAAGAAAACTGACATTTATAAATTAGGAATTGATGTTGTGAAAAAGTTTATTAAAGAGCATCAGGTAGATTGTGATTGGAATGAATGTGGAAAATATTTTGCCTCATCAAATGAAAAAGATAGAAAGATACTGGATAATTTTAGCAAAACTTTATCAAAATTAAATTTTGAGCATAATATTTTAGATAAAAATGATTTAGGTAAAAGATTAGGTACGAATTTTTATAACTTAGCACTTTATACTAAGGGTGGAATTTTATTACATCCTGGAAAATTAGTCAGAGCTATGATTGACACGTTGCCAGATAATGTTGAGCTATTAGAAAACACTCAATTAAATGAATGGTCAAAAAATAAAGATACGATTATTTCTAGATTTAATAATCATAAAATAATTACTAAAAAGATTATTTTTTGCACAAATGGATTTTTAAAATCACTTGGTATTAAGAATAATTATAATTTCCCCTTAACCTTAACTGCAAGCATGACAAGACCATTAACTGATACAGAGTATAAGTCTATTGGTGAGCCTAGAGAATGGGGTGTGCTGCCTGTTAGACCAATGGGAGCAACTATTAGAATGACAAAAGATAAAAGAATTTTAATTAGAAATACTGCAGAAGCTCATAGTCCTTTTAAAATGTCAAAAATAGAGTTAGATAAAAGATCTTTAAATCAAAAACTTGGTATCAAAAAAAGGTTTCCAAGTTTAGCAGATAATATTATTGAATCTAGTTGGTCTGGGGTTGTATCTAGAACTAGAAATAGTTCACAAATTTTTGAAAAAGTAGAAGACAATGTTTTTGTGGCAGGCTGCTATAATGGTTCTGGTATTGGAGTTGGAACTTTATTTGGTGAACAGATAGCAATTAAAGCAAGTAATGAAAATAGTGATGAAATTAATATAATAGAATCTAGAACTAAACCTACTTGGCTTCCACCTCAGCCTTTTTTAAATATTGGGGTTAAAACAAGATTGATGTTTGAGAGGTTTAGATCTCGATCTGATGTGTAGTTATTGATTTCTTATAAGTGGATAAACCTTAGGGCTTAAATATTTAAAATTAGTAATCATAATTAAGATTAAAGTAGCTAGTCCAATTCCAATAGCTACCTGCAAAAATATTACTAAATCAAACTTCCAAGTGATTTGAAAAATATTTTCAATGATAAATTGTGAACCTATGACCGCAAAAAAGAGAGCTATTAGAATTATGGATGTGAATATTATAAAAAACTCAATAATTGAAGAAAGTATAACCTCAACTTTGGAAAAACCTAAAATTTTGAATATTAAATTTTGAAATTCTTTAATTTTACCCTGAACTATAATTGCACTTGAGATGACAATTAAACCAATGACTATAGTTATTGCAGAGATAACGGTTACAGCAATAAACACTTTGTTTAAAAGATCTGTTACTTTCTCCAAGTAATCAGTAATTTTTATAATAGAAAGACTAGGCATTTTATCTAGTAAAGCAGTTTCGTTAAAATTCTCTAAACTTTTAAACTTTGAAGTAGCCAAATATTCGTGAGGTATATTTTTTGCAAATTGAGGATTTAATAACATTGCAAAGTTAATAGTAAAATCTCTGTAGTCTACTAATCTAAAATTTACTATTTCACCTTCAATTTCACGTCCATAAATATTAAGAGTAAAAATATCACCAATTTTAATATCAAAATCTTTAGCAATTTTACTATCAAGTGAAATTTGAAGTTTATCAGGTCTATCTAGATCCCACCATTTGCCTTCTACAATTGGGTTATCTTTTAAAATTTTATCAGCCCAAGAAGACCTTCTGTCATTTCTGATCACCCAGTGGCTATCATTACTTGAATCGATATAAGTATTTGGATCTATTCCATTTATTTTTACAATACCTGTTGAAACCATTGGAACAATTTCAAGGTTAGCTTCTTTATCCATTTTAAAAATCAAATCTTCAAATATTTGTCTTTCATCACTTTGAATACCAATGAAAAAATAATCAGGCGCAAGTTCTGGTATAGATTTAGCAATTTCTCTTTTAAAATTTGAACCTACAAAAGCTAAAGTTAATAGTAAAGTGACCCCTAAACCTAAAGACATAATAGTTATAGGGGTAATACTTTTAGTTTGAGTAATATTTTTAACTGATACTTTAATTGAAATATTTGGATGCTCTTTAAGTCCTTTAAACAATTTAATGATTAAGTTTGATAATAAGTAGAAGACTAATAAACAAACAAAGAAAGCTCCAAAATAACCCAAACTATAAACAGGTCGAGCAGAACCGATGGTAAATAAAGAAATTAAAATTGATAATAGTAACAGACTTAAAAGAATTGATTTTTTTGAATAATAAAATTGAAGGTTTTGAAATACATTTCTAAATAAGTTTGATGCCTTAACTTGATCAATTGCATTAATGGTTGGTATAGAAAATATGATTAATACTAATAACCCTACTAAAAATACTTTGAAATAATTAAGAATAGAAAAACTACCTTCAATATTTAATCCAAGACCAGCTGACAGATAAACATCAACAATAGGAACTAGAAAGAAACTAAAAGAGTAGGCGGCAGTGGATATTAAGAATAATAGAATGAGTAATTGTAGATAGTAGACTATTTTAATATCTTTTGAGAAAAAGCCTAGAGACTTCTTAACTGCTATAGACATATTGTTCTGATTAATGAACGAAAGTAGAGTGTTAGCAATTCCAATTCCTGCAATTAACATTGCACTGATTGATACAAGAGATAAAAATTGAGAGAAATTATCAATTATTCTCTTTAAAGGACCGTCAGATTTTTCGTGATATCTAAGTCTAACCTTCTTTTCATTTTTGAATAACTGCTCAATTTTTTTAGATAAAGTATTTGGATTATCTCCCTCATTAAATTTTACTTTATACTCATAATTTAAAAAGCTCCCTAGATTATTAAGTTTTAATAATTCTAATGTTTGTTTGCCAGCTAAAGCAAAATCACCAAATACAAAAGCACCCCCAATATCAGGTACTGATTTTACGATACCAATTACAGTAAACAACTGATCTTGAACTTTGATTTTATCATTAATTTTTAAATTGAGATTTTTGAAAATGTTTTCATTAACAAGGATTGTATTCTCTATAGTTTGTAATTTTTCAAATGCACCACTTGGCTCATAACCTACCTTGCCAAATAATGGGTAATTTTGATCTACTGTTTTAATTCTAGAAAATATTGATTTATTTTTAGATTGATTGGTAGTTGAGATCATGGTGCTAAACTCAACCATTTGTGAAACAGTAGCAAATTCTTTAACTTGGTTAATTAATTCTAAGTTGCCAACATTACGATTATAGTCAATTTCAATATCTCCACCTAAAAGTGCTCTTGAATTATTATTTAATTCTTTATTCAAACTATCTTCAATGGTGAAAATTGAACTTAGGATAAATAGGCTGATAAAAAGTGTTAGAATAATACTAGAAATTTTTTTATAATTTCTACTCAAGTCTCTTAAGGCATATATCAAAGTTAACTTGTACTTCGAAAGCTTAGACAATTTTTCCATCTTTGATTTTAATTTTTCTTTTTGCTTTATTTGCAAGTTTTGGGTCATGGGTGACCATAATTAAAGATGATTTTTCTTCTTTAATATATTTGAATAAAATATCTGCAATCATTTGTGAATTTTCACTATCTAAATTTCCCGTAGGTTCATCTGCCAAAATTAGTTTAGGTTTCATGGCTATAGCTCTAGCAATTGCCACACGTTGCTGTTCACCACCTGAAAGTTGACTGGGTAAATTATTAAATCTATTTTTTAGTCCAAATCGATCCAACAACTCTTTGGCTCGTTCAGTAGGGTTTTTTAAATTATTTAACTCTAAGGTTAGAGCAACATTTTCAACAGCTGTATAATTTGGAATAAGATAGAAAGATTGAAAAACAATACCAATATTTTTTCTTCTAATTTTAGAAACTTCATCTTCACTCATTTTAGATATTTCTTGATCTTCAAAAAATATCTTACCAGAGGTTGCTTTCTCTAGTCCACCAGCAAGCATGATTAAGCTAGTTTTTCCAGATCCACTTTCACCCACTATTGAAATAGACTCATTTTTTTTAGTTTCTAAATTAACATTCTTTAAAACCTTAATAGTATCATTACCAGTTTGGTATTTAAGATTAACGTTTTTTAGCTTAAGAAGACTATCCATGATTAAAAGATTTATTATTAAAATTATTGCCGTCTGTCTAGTGAGCATAAACGTCAATGCTCTAGAAAACGTTATCTTATTTGGTGATAGCTTAATGGCAGGCTATGGTCTTCCACAGGAAAAACATTTAGCCATTGTCCTTCAAAATAATCTTAATGATAGTGGCTATGATATTGGGATTATTGATGGAAGTGTATCTGGAAGCACATCTGCTGGAGGATTAAATCGAGTTGAATGGTCTTTATCTCAACCTAATATTGACTTAATGATCTTAGGATTAGGTGCTAATGACATGTTAAGAGGAATAAGACCAATCGAGACTGAAAAAAATTTAGAAAAAATTATTCAAATAGCAAAATTAAAAAATATAGAAATAATTTTAGCAGGAATGATTGCACCAACAACTCATGGAATTAGTTATAAAAAAAAATTTGATAATATTTATCCAAGTTTAGCTCAAAAATATGAGTTAAATTTAATTCCTTTTTTATTAGAGGGAGTTGCTTTAAAACCTGAACTTAATCAAGATGACGGTATGCACCCAAATGAAAAAGGAACTTTAATTATAAGTGATACGCTTACAAAAAGTATCGTCACCTTTATAAAAAAATAGTATATTGTTTTAATTTTTTTAAAACTATACTAGAGTCCAAATAAAACAATGAAAATGTCACTATATATCTTTTTTTTTACAATTAATTTTTTTTTATTAATTTATTGTTCAATATCAATAATGTTAAATAGTTCATTATAGAATCTATTAGAGGTATAGTATTTATCAGTTCCATGAATTCCTTTTGCTAATAACTTATTACCAATAGACTCTATAGCAAAATTATTGCAGTCTTGAATATTAGGCATTAATTCAGGGTAGTATTTCCTTAACTGTTCTGTAAAAAAATAATCTTCAATATGTGAGTTAATAATTTTATTTTTAGATAGTTCAATCATTAATTTTTTATTTCTAAAACTAAAGCCTCCATTAATTATAAATTTTTTATCATCTTCAAAATTTACGCAAACAGGACCAATCATTGAAAGATCTTGAAATTCATTATTATTTATTCCTCTTAAGAAAATAGTATCTGATTGAAAAACTAATACTCTTTCACCAGGAATTTTTTTCCACAGTTCTTGATTTCTTAAAATTTCTGAATATTCATTTAAATTAATCTTTGATTTATTCAATAAGGCCTTGTGTGTGATTTTACCGAAAATTGACTCAAGGTATTCAAGGTTATTTTTTGTACTAATAACCATCAAATTAAAATGTGGTAATTTATGTAATGCATTTTTTATAACAAGAATTAAATTTAGTGATAATCTTGTATCTATAATTAACATTGTATTTTTTGAATCTTTATTATCTTTAATAAAAATTTTTTTATCTAAATATTGATTAAGAAATTTTTGACAATTAAGTTGAATCATTTGATTGAAACGTATTCTATAGTAAATACAAATATCAAGCAATCAACTGAGGTACTAAAGTTAGTTAAAGAACAACTAAATCCAACTTTTGCTTACCTAATCTTTTGTTGCCATTCTCTGTCACAAGGTAGGTTTCCCCTAAATTCATTGCTAGTTTACTATCTGAATCCATTAATATCATGTGCATGAAGAAGACATTACCTGGAACAATTTTATAAGGATTACCAGTGTATAGCATTGGCCAGTCCATCCAATTGGGTGAGAAGGTTGTCCCTAATGAATAGCCACAAGCATTCATTCTTGATTTATTGTACCCAAGATCATCAAAAGTTTTAGCATGTACATCAAATACATCACCTGCAGTTTTTCCTGGTATTAGGGTTTTTGCACAATTAGTTAAAGCCTCAAGACATGCCTCATGCATCTTAATATGCTTTGGATCAGCTTTACCAATAGGAATAGTTCTAAACATTGCAGAGTGATAATGTTTATAAGTACCAGCCCATTCAATAGTTAACTGATCAGTATCTGATAAAATTCTTTTCTCGGATTGATATCTGCATAATAATGCATTGTGTCCAGAGCCTATAATATATTCATTTGCTGGATAATCACCGCCACCTTCTAAAACAACTCTTTGCATTTCAGCTAAAATTTTTGCTTCACTAGCACCAGTTTTTGCATATTTCCAAGCCTCATCAAGCGCTTGATCTGCAAGTTCTGCAGCTTTTTTTACATAAACAATTTCTTCAGTAGATTTAACAACCCTATGTTTGGTGATTAATTCTGATTGATCTTCTACCTCACAATAACCTTCTAGCGATTTATTAAGTCTTAAAGCATTACGACCTGTCATACCGTAAGCTTCGTATTCAACTCCGATTTTTTTATCTTTTAGATTTAATTCATTTAAAATTATTTTAAGATTATCTGTAGGGTTAGACTGGTCTTTATCTACCCAAATTCTTATGTCTTCAATGTTTGATGTATTTTGTGCTTGTCTTAAATCTGGAGCCCTTGTTAAAAGAATAATATCTCCTTTATTGTCCAATATTAATGTTTGAAAGAAAACATAACCAAAGGTATCGTAGCCTGTAAGCCAAAACATAGATTCTTGACGAAACATTAAAAGAGCATCAAGATTATGCTCTTTCATTGATTTTAATGTAGCCAGTTTTCTTTTCTCAAATTCTTGTTTGCTAAAATGAAGTGCCATAATAAAAACTATAACTTTTAAAAATATTAATCACAAGTAGCCATAAATTAAGATTTTTTTTGGTAAAACGAACCCAAATTATTGTTAAATACTAAGGTTTTTTAAATGATAATCTAAAATTAATGAATAATAGCTTTAGCTGAACCTAGTTGATCAACTTTTCCAGTATAAAGACCTTTACCAAGGATTGGAACAACACCAACAGTCGATCCTGTAAATACATAAAAATCTTTATCAAGAGTGACTTTATCTTTTTTTAATTCATTCAAAACAAATCTAAGTGAGTTTAATGGGTTTATATAAACGGTATTTGTATTTCCATTAATACTTTGTCCAATTTTTTTATTAGCAATATTTGTCTTTAAATTTCCAATATTAATTTTTTTATATTTTTTCTTTTGCCCAATTAAAAACTTAACATTAGCACCAAAGTCACTACATAAATCTCCAAAACTAGTAATGCCTTTTTTCTTTTGCCTGTAACCAATAACCTCAATACAAGCTGCCATGTGAGAAATATGTTTTGTTATATTTTTCGTTGTAATTAATCCTTTTGATGAGAAAAAGTTTTTCTTAATTAGGTAACAAACCTCAAGTTCTATCCCTAAAGTTGATTTATTAATTTTTACTTTTTTTCCACTTTTTATAAAATTCTTTTTAAAGATTGCAGCATAGAAAGGTTTTTTTTCTTTAAGTTTTTTCATGACGGGTATACCTGTCCCTGCAGCTTTAAATCCTATTATTGGATCTTTAACTTTACTCTCGCATAATTTTCTTAGCTTTTGAGCTTCATTTAATGTTTTTGTAAATTTTATTGGGAGTGGTGCAATAATTTTATTGTTAACAAATGCATTAACTAATTTATCTGCTGTTTTTTCTAATATGGTTTTTTTCATTATTGAATGTTTAATATAGTTGCAGGATCTAGTCTAGTACCAAACCAATTAAGTCTTACATCAAGATGAGGTCCTGTTGATCTACCAGAGGAACCAACTGTAGCAATGATATCTCCTTTTTTAACATGGTCACCTACATTTACAAAAATTTCATCCATATGCATGTAAAGAGTTGAAACACCATGACCGTGGTCAAATATTAAAGTTGCTCCAGTATAAAATAAGTCCTTTTCAGCTAGAGTAACAACACCGTTATTCATTGCTTTAACTGGAGTACCTTTTTTTTGAGCAAAATCTAAACCATAATGAGGCCATTTGGGTATGCCATTTAAAATTCTTTGACTACCATAAACACCAGTAATTATTGCATCATCAACTGGGATAATAAACTTTTCTTTAAAAAACTGTAAGTCACTTTCAATTTCTCTTGCATCAGCTATTAATTTGTTTTCCTTTTTTATTCTTGCATAAAATTCTTCAGGTGGTGTAACTTTTTTTTTAGGTAAGCCTTCAATTTTTTGAATATTATATTTTCTTTTTTTAATTTTTTTTATAATTTTGTTATTATTTTCAGTAATTGTAATGTCAAATTTTCTATCTTTTTCAATTCCAAATGCAAAATAACCATCTTTTGTGACTTTAACTTTTTTTTTATCTACAAAAATTGATGAACCAGGCTCAGTTTTTCCAATAATGTAATGTCCTTGAATGAATTTTCCCTGAAACTCTACTGCAAAAGATTGAGTTGAAAAAAATAACGCTACTAATGAAAGTAATCTATATATTACTTTGCTGTCCATCCACCGTCTACTAGGATTGATGTGGCTGTAATCATCGATGAAGCGGATGAAGCTAAAAAACAAACGCTTGTTGCAACATCACTTTCTGTTGCTAATTTTCCCATAGGAATATTCCCTAAAGCTAGTTTTTTAAATTCTTTATTTTTAAAAAATCTTTTAACCATTGGTGTAGCTACAAAAGTAGGGGCCACCGTATTTACTCTAATATTGTTTTTTGCAAGCTCAACACCCATACCCTTAGTCAAACCTTCAATACCAAATTTTGTCATATTATAAACATTTCTACCAGACATTCCAACATGACCAAGTTGAGATGACATATTGATAATAGATCCACCTCTTTTTTTATTCTTTAACATTTTTTTAACAACTAATTGAGCAACATTAAAAGCAGCTTTAAGGTTTAAATCTACTAAGTAGTTCATACTTTCTTGTTTAATTTTTTCAAAAGGTTCTGGAATATTTGTCCCAGCATTATTAACCAAAATATCTATAATCTTAATCTTATCTAGTTTTTCTTTAAGATCTTCATAATTCATTACATCACAATTAACTTTGATAACTTTACCTTTTATCTTTTTTATTTCTTTTTCAAGTTTATCAAGATCTGATTGAGTTCTACTTAAAGCAATGATTGTAGCTCCAGCTTCAGCTAGAGCAATTGAGCAGGCTCTTCCCAATCCTTTGCCAGCACCTGTAACTAATGCATATTTGTTTTTAAGATTTATTTTTTGTAAGTACATTTAAATAAATAACTTTAAATCAGTATAAATTAATTCGATAGCAACAACCAGTATAGCAATTAAACCAATCCAGGCTATCCATTTATATTCATTAATCCATCTTGAAATTACAGTAGCTGCTGTTGCCATAAGAATTATTGATAAAGCTAAACCAAATATTAATAATACATAGTGATCACCAGCAGCACCAGCTACACCTAAAACATTATCCAAACTCATCGTAAAATCAGCAAGTAAAACTGTCCATATAGCTTTCATAAAGCTTGAATTATCTACTTTAATATCTTCTTCACCTGACTGACCTTTAATTACATCTGTGTAGAGTTTGTAGACTATATAAAGAAGAAGCAATCCTCCTATTAATCTTAATCCTGTTATTTGTAATAAATAAGCAGTTAACATGGTTAAGATAATTCTTAAAATTACTGCACCACCTATCCCCCAAAAAATTACTTTTTTTCTTTGTTCGGGTGGAAATTTAGAGGCAACCATTCCAATAATAATGGCATTATCACCAGCTAATACTAAATCGATAAATATAATTTGGCCTAAAATTACAAGTTGTTCAGGTCCGAATAATTCTGCAAACATCAGCTGCTTAGTATCATATCAGCACCTTTTTCTGCAATCATTATTGTTGGTGCATTAGTATTACCAGAGGTGATATTGGGCATGATTGATGCATCTATTACTCTTAAATTTTTAATTCCATGAACTTTTAGCTGATCATCAACAACGGCCATATCATCTTGACCCATTTTACATGTTCCAACAGGATGAAAAATAGTTTGAGCATAATCTGCTGCTGCTTTTAAAATATCTTCATCTTCTGTTAAATGAATTCCAGGTCGGTATTCTTCTGGGCTAAATTTTTTAAATGTCTCAGATTCTAAAACAATTTTTCTTGTTAATTTAAGACCAGCTGCTGCAATTCTTCTATCTTCATCTGTGGATAAATAATTCATTTTTATTTTTGCGTAAGTTCGTGAATCTTTATCTGTTATACTAATATGACCTCTACTAGTTGGTCTAATTTGTGAAACCGTTGGAGTGAAACCATGAAAATCATGGTTTTTGGTTGCACCTAATGTATCCATACTCATAGGCTGAACATGCCATTGTAAATCTGGTAACTCTAAAGAAGGGTCACTTTTTGCAAACATACCTAGTTGGCTTGCACCTATAGTCATAGGACCACTTCTATTAAAGACATACTCTAATCCAATTAACAAGTTACCAAATAGGCTATTAATTTTTTTATTTAAGGATTTGATATTTTGAATTTTATAAATTGGTCTAAACATTAAATGGTCTTGTAAATTTTCACCCACACCTTTTAATTCATGAACTATTTTAATTCCTAATTCTTTTAATTTATTAGAATTTCCTATTCCAGAAACTTGTAATAATTGAGGTGAGCCGATTGCTCCTGAAGATAAAATTATTTCTTTATTCGCACTTACAGTAAATAATTCATTTTCAATCCAATATTCAACTTCTTTAGCAACTTTATTTTCAAAGTTAATTTTCTTAACATGAGCTTTTATAATTATTTTTAAATTAGATCTCTTTTTAACAGGGTTTAAATAACCAACAGCAGTGCTACATCTAAATCCACTTTTCTCTGTTACTTGATAATATCCACAACCATGATTATCACCTGTATTAAAATCTTTTGTCTTTGGAATGCCAAATTCTTGAGCAGCATTTTGAAATTCATTTAATAGAGGAAGACTCATTCTTTGATTTTCTATTGAAAGAGGCCCACCAACACCATGGAATTCATTTTCTCCTCGTTCTTGATTTTCAGCTTTGATGAAATAAGGTAATACATCTTCCCAACTCCAACCTTTATTTCCTAGCTGTCTCCAAACATCATAGTCTCTGTGTTGACCTCTTATATAAAGTAATCCATTTATTGATGAGCTACCTCCAAGAGTTTTTCCTCTAGGATACCTTATGGACCTATTGTTCATAGTTTCATCCGGTTCTGTATTATAACACCAATCAACATTGGGGTTATGCATAGTTTTGAAATATCCTACTGGTATATGAATCCATGGGTAATTGTCTTTGCCACCTGCTTCAATTAAAAGAACTTTGTTTTTTGGATTTTCTGACAATCTATTTGCAAGAACACAACCTGCTGATCCAGCTCCTAAAATAATATAATCAAAATTTTCCATCAATTTAGAATGTTTATAATCACAAAATCAAAAAATTCTAGTGTTACCAGTGTTAATAGAGTGAAAATTTAAAATATTAACTCTTGTTTAAAATATAGTTTTTTGAGAAGGTTCTTTTTTTATAAAAAAACACAACAAGAGGGAAAATATAAATATGAAAAAAATCATATCTTTGTTTGTTGGATCGCTTCTACTTACTGTAATGACAGTAACGGGTGCATCTGCACAAACTCTTAAGTGTCAAACAGTAATTAGTTCAAAAGCTGATGAAGTGATAATGTTGAAAGACTTCACTGATACAGTAACAGAATTAACTGGTGGATCGCTTAAGTTTGAAATTATGCCAGCTGGATCTGTAGTGGGTGTAAAAGAAACTTTAGATGCAGTTGATAAAGGATTAATCGATTGTGGTTTTGCTTGGACTCACTATTGGTCAGGCGATCACCCAGCAGCTATGTTATTTGGTTCGCCAGTAGCAGGTGCAGGTGTTGGTATCGATAACATCGCTTTTTTATCTTGGTTCCAATATGGTGGTGGTAAAGAACTTTACGACCAACTATGGTCTGAGATGGGAAGAGACATCAAAGGATTTATGTTACAACCAGTAGGACCTGAAGCTTTAGGTTGGTTCAAAGAGCCAATTAATAGCATGGCCGACTTTAGAAAGTACAAGTTCAGAACTCCTCCGGGAATTCCTGGCCAAACTTATAAAGACATTGGTGTAGCTTCTGTTGCAATGGGTGGTGGAGATATTTTACCAGCACTTGAAGCAGGAACAATTGATGCTGCTGAATGGTGTTGTCCTAAGCCAGACATGACATTCGGTTTCCAGAAAGTTCTAAAACATTACTATCTACAAGGTCTTCACCAAGTAGTAGTAAATGCTGATTTCTACATTACAGGATCTAAGTATAAAAAGATGTCTGCTTTAGAGAAAAAAGCTTTAGAAGTTGCTGCGAATGCATCTCTATCAAAATCTATGAGTTACAGAATATATGAAAACGGAAAAGCTCTTGCTGAGTTGACTGGAAAACACGGTGTGATTTTACATGATACTCCAGCAGATTATTTCCCAGCATATATGGCTGCTGCAAAAGCAAGTCTAGAAAAAAATGCTAATGAGAACAAATTCTTTAAAGAAGTTTGGGACTCTCAAAAAGCGTTTGCTGATATTGCAGTTCCTTTCTGGTCTGGATCTCAAATGTCTAATGCTAAGCTAGGAATGGCTCACGCAGCTACTTTAAAGTAGTATTTAGATAAAAAATAAATATAACTAGAGCGGATTTTACGATCCGCTTTAGTTTTTTTTTAAATATTTATGCCAAGAAACCACAAATCTAAAAAACCTCTTAAATCTATAAAGCCTATGAAACTAGACATTTCAGATGAAATGATTGCTGAAAGAAGAGGTGGTTCAGGTAAAATGCCAAGAAATATGCCTAAGTGGATGGCATTAGCAATTACAAAAATTGATTTATTTAATAAATGGGTTGGCAACACAGTTTGCTGGATTACTATACCGTTAATATTTGCAATGGTTTATGAAGTTTTAGCCAGAAAACTTTTCAATGCACCGACTATGTGGGCTTATGACATGAGTAGATTTATGTATGGAGCCTTATTTATGTTGGGAGCTGGTTATGCGCTTTCAAAAGGTGTTCATATAAGAGCAGACTTTTTATACAGAAATTTTAAAACCAAAAACCAAGGAAGAATAGATTTTTGGCTTTACCTAATATTTTATTTTCCAGGACTAAGTGTATTTCTTTACATGTCAACTGGCTTTCTTCAAGAGTCTATCATGAGAGGTGAAAAGGGTATGGACACAGCATGGATGCCTTATATGTGGCCAATTAAAGCTTGTTTGTTTGTCGGAATTATTCTTTTGATTGTTCAAGGGATATCGGAATTATTTAAAAGTTATTGGGCAGCTACTAAAGGTAAGTGGCCTGGAGAGGAGAAATAATGTTAGCTGAATTTATGGATCCTGCTTTATTAGGATTTATTCTTATAGGAGTAATGCTTTTTTCAATTTTTGTAGGTTTTCCAATTTCTTTTACCTTAATTTTCTTAGGTTTTGTATTTGGTTATTTGGGATTTGGTAAATTAGTATTCTATTTAATGACCTTGCAGTTTTCTATGGTCATGACAGAGCAAACACTTGCTGCAGTTCCCCTCTTTGTCTTTATGGGAATTATGATGGAACAAGCTGGATTAATGGAAAGATTATTCTCAGCTTTCCAACTCATGCTAGCTAAAGTAAGAGGCTCACTTTATTATGCTGTGCTTTTCGTTTCTGTAGTTTTTGCTGCAGCAACCGGAATTGTTGGTGCATCAGTTACCATTCTTGGGATCATGGCTGCAAAATCAATGAATAAGTCAGGATATAATGTGAGATTAGCAGCTGGAACTATTACTGCTGGTGGTACACTTGGAATTTTAATCCCACCTAGCATTATGCTTGTTGTGATGGGTCCAATAATGGAAATTCCTGTAACAGATTTGTTCGCTGCAGCAATAATACCAGGTGTATTGCTTGCAACTCTTTATGCGGCATACACAACAATTAGATGTTGGATAGATCCAAGTTTAGGACCCGTATTACCAAAAGAATTAAGAGCAACAAGTATGAAAGAAGTTTGGGTTGAATTTTTCTTAGGATTAGTTCCACCTGCAGCATTAGTGTTTGCTGCTCTTGGAAGTATCTTGTTTGGATTTGCAACACCAACAGAGGCTGCAGGGTGTGGAGCTATGGGATCTTTACTTTTAGCTTTAGCTTATAGAAAATTAACTTTCAAAAAATTACAAGACTCTCTTGTTAAAACATTAGAAATAGCAGCATTAATTATGGTTTTAGTTGCTGCATCTAACTTCTTTGGAGCTGTATTTTCAAGACTTGGAACACCCATGCTTCTTACAGAATTTTTACTTGGTCTAGAGATGAACAGATACTTAATTCTTGCAATGATTATGGTTATAATTTTTCTTTTAGGTTGGCCTCTAGAATGGGTACCAATCGTAATGATAATAGTTCCAATCATATTGCCTTTAGTAGAAGCGCTTGGTTTTAATTTAACTTGGTTTGCAATACTTGTTGCAGTTAATCTCCAGACAGCCTGGCTCTCACCACCAGTCGCCTTATCAGCATATTTTCTTAAAGGTGTTGTTCCAGAGTGGGATCTTAAAGATATTTACTACGGCATGATGCAATTTATGGTAATTCAAATTATAGGATTGATTTTAATAATAATCTTCCCACAAATAGCTTTATGGTTACCAACCTATCTATATGGACAGTAGAACTTATTAGTTTATTATAGTTTTAGTGAATCAGATCAAATCAAAAAATACTCTAATTAACTGGGAATTAGTTGCAGTTAATCCAAATGATAAAAATTGGAATTGGAAAGATCTGTTTTGTTTTTGGGCAAATAATATCCAAAGTTTGATTGCTTTTTCTTTAATTGCCTCACTTTATTTAGTTTATGAATTAAATGTTTTTGTAGTTTTAACTGGAAGTTTAATTGCTTCAATATTTGTTTATTTCTTTGCAAATTTAATTGGTAAACCATCTCAAAAATATGGACTTCCTTTTCCAGTAATTTTAAGAACCTCGATTGGAATAAAAGGAGCTAAATATTTTGCTCTATTAAGAGGATTGGTTGGAATTTTCATGTTTGGAATTCAAACATATTTTTTATCAAAACTTTTTAGCTACTTAATTAGAATAACCTTATATTCTATTGATAGTTCACTTTTAGATCAGGATATTTTTTTAGTATTTGTTTTTGGTTTAAATTTAATTGATTGGATAGCATTTGTTTTTGCAATTTTATTACAAGCTTTTTTATTTAGTAAAAGCCATCAGTTTAATAGACTTATAATAAAAGTTTCTGCGATTACCGTTTATTCAGGAATGCTTATATTTTTTTTAACAGTTTTTCTTTATGATGTTAAGGTTACTTCTGCTGCATTTGTTGATATTTTTTCGATACAAAACATTTTAAATAGTAGCAATGTTGCTCCATTGATTACTGTGGCAGCAACTTTATTTGCTTATTTTTCAGTAGTTATAGTCAACTATGGTGACTTTAGTAGATATGTAAAGAATGAGAGTGAATTAAAAAAAGGAAACTTAAGCTTAATATTAAATTTGATAATTTTTTCTTTCTTTGCAGTTTTTATAGTCATTGGATCGGATATTTTTCTAAACAAAAATTTAGAACTTATGGAAAGAATTTTAACAAATCCTACAGATATCATTGGTAAAATTGACAATTCTCAGTTAACTGTGATTGTCTTATTTTTTATTGTTTTTGCATCTGCATCAACAAATTTAATAGCAAATTATGTTCCAGCTCAAAATTCATTACTGAATTTTTTTCCTCAAACTCTTGATTTAAAAAAATCTGCTATTGTTATTACTGTTATTGGTTTTATTGTTGGTATGTTTTGGTTACCATTATTAAGTCAGATTGGAATATTAGCATTTGTAGATACCCTTGGTTCTTTTTTTGGCCCATTATTTGGTGTTATGGTTGTTGATTATTATCTATTAAAAAAAACTAACTTAAATAACAATGAGATTTTTTCTTTAGACGACAAGGGCATGTATTTTTATTCTAAAGGCTGGCATTTGAAAGCTATCTACTCTTTAGTTTTAGGTTTTATTTTTGCAGCCTCAACTATCTGGAATGAAAGTTTAATGAGTTTTCACTCTTATTCTTGGATCATTGGAGCATTTGTATCATCTTTGACTTATTATCTTTTAGCTAGTAAATAAACTAATGCATCAGTTTGATTTAAATAATAGAACAGCAATTATCACAGGTGGAGCTCAAGGTTTTGGTCTTGATATAGCAAAAAGATTTTTAAGTTCAGGTGTTAAAACTATTATTTGGGATATAGATGAAAATGAACTTAAAAAAGCTACTAAAGAACTAAACAACCCAAATCTGTCTTATAAAGTTGTTGATGTTTCTAATTATAAAAATGTTAAAGAAACTGTAGATGAAATAACAAAATCTACGAACATTGATATTTTAATTAATAATGCTGGTATTACAGGTTCGACATCCTCTCTATGGGATTATGATGTTGATGAGTGGAATAAAATAGTACAAATTAATTTAATGGGGACTTTTAATTGTTGCAAGTGTGTTGTGCCCAATATGATTAAAAATAATTATGGTAGAATCATCAATGTTGCATCTGTAGCTGGTAAGGATGGTAACGCTAATGCTAGTGCCTACAGTTCAGCTAAAGCAGGAGCTATTGGTTTAACTAAATCATTAGGTAAAGAACTGGCTGATAAAAATATAGCTGTAAACGCTGTTACCCCAGCTGGTGCAAAAACAAGAATTCTTGATCAAATGTCAAAAGAACATGTTGCCAGAATGCTTTCTAAGGTTCCTAGAGGTAGATTTTTAGAGATAGAAGAGTTTACTTCATTAATTTGCTGGCTAGCTTCAGAAGAAAACTCATTTTCAACAGCAGCTGTTTTTGATATTAGTGGTGGTCGTTCTACTTACTAACTAGCACTTTAGAATCAACATTAGGAGACTTACTTTCTTTAGAAATAACTGGTGCCAGTAGAATTATGGACCAATATATTAATAAAACAAATATAGAAATTAATTTCATTCTATTTATATATTATCCAATATTGATAATTTAATGCTTAAAGTGTGTTCAAATATTGTTTTAAAATTAAATTTAGATATACCCTCAGACTGATGAAATTTTTTTTAATATTATTAGGATATTTATTTTTAACAACAAAACCTTTGTTAGCTGAAAATGTTTACGTTTTCGATTTTACTAACGATGAGCTAAATACATTAAAAGTTAAAAAAGTTAAAGGAGAGACCAGCTGGGCTGTTGGGTCTAACGAAAATGGTAACTTTATAAGAGCAGAGGCTGAAGGTGTTGGGTCAGGCTTGGGAAAAGAAATTAGAATTGATCTTAATAAAACTCCTATTATTAATATTACATGGAAAGTTGAGAAAGATTTATCTGGAATTATTGAAAATAGTAAAAAAGGGCACGATTATGCTGCTAGAGTTTTTGTAATAAAAAAAACAGGTTCTACACCATTATCTAACAGGGCAATTAATTATGTTTTTTCAAGCAATAATGATGTTGGAAAATATTGGCCAAGTCCATATACAAAAAAATCTATTGATTATGTTCTCTCAACTACAAAAAATAACAAAAATACATGGGTTACTGTTAAAGCAAATGTGCAAAAAGATTTTAAGAAACTTCATGAAATTGATGTTACAGAAATTTCAGGTATAGCTATAATGACTGACACTGATAATTCGAAATTAAAAGCTATCTCTTATTATCAAGATATTTATTTTTCAGCTGAATAAGATTATTTAAATACTTTTTTAAGACCAATACTTAAAAAAGATAAAAGTACCGCAACAATTACATCTTCAATGGGTGCAGCATTAGGGACCAAATAATTCCAAGCAATTACACCTAAAAGCCAAATAATATAAACTTTCATTGTTATATTATATCTTAGTTTGATGCTAAAAATATTTATTTTTGATAGTATAAGTTCATGCACGAAAATTTTTTTCACAATATAAAGGTTTATTATGAAGACACTGATGCAGGTGGAGTTGTTTATTATGCAAACTATTTGAAGTTTCTTGAAAGAGCAAGAACAGAAGCATTGTTTACAATCGGATTTAATAATAAAAAAATTAAAGAAGATTATGGAGCCTTAATTGTTGTTAAATCTTGTAACATTGAGTACAAAAAACCCTCTTATCTTGAAGACGAGTTAAAAATTAGATCCTTTGTTAAATCTATTACAAAAACTTCTTTTTTTATGTCACAATTTATTTCTAGAGATGACGAATTAATTGTTGAGGCAAAAGTACATTTAGTTTTTGTAGATAAAAATGGAAAACCTATAAAAGTTCCAGAGGACATTTTTAAAGTTTTTAAACCTTATTTTTGCGATAGTATAAAAATTAAATAATTTTCTTAGCCTTCTTTAACAAGCTTACCATTTTTTGTGTATTAATTATTTTTCTATTAACATTTCTTGGACTAGGGTGATAACTAGGAATTAGAATTTTATTATCAGGTAATAAATATTTTACACCGTGAATGAAGATTAATTTTTTATCAAAATGATAATTTTTTTTATAAAATTCTATACAATTATCAAATGAAACTTTACCTAATGCTATAATAACTTTTAAATTTTTTAATAAGGTCAATTCATTTTTAAAAAATGTTGAACAGTTGGATAATTCATTTTTTAAAGGTTTATCTTCTGGAGGGACACATTTAAGAATATTTGTAATATAGGTTTTATTTAATTTTAAACCATCATCAATATGCGTAGAAGTTGATATATTCGATATGTTAGCTTTAAATAAACAGTTAAATAGAAAATCTCCAGATTTATCTCCAGTGAACGCTCTGCCTGTCCTAGTACCTCCGTGAGCTGCAGGCGCCAGACCTACAATTAATAATTTAGCTTTAATATCACCAAATCCGGTAACTGGTTTAGCCCAATAAGTATCTTTCATATTTTGTTTTCTTTTTTCTATAGAAATTTTTTTACTAAATGCAATTAACCTCGGACAACTTTTACATTTAACTATTGAATTATTTAATTTTTTGAATTTTATACTCATATATGAAATTTATAAAATTTTTTTTATTAATACTTTTATCTTTCAATATTTCAGTAAAAGCAAATTCAAATGATGAAATACAAAGTTTGTTAAAAGAAGGTAAAAAATTAATATTTATAAGACATGCAATTGCACCAGGTGGAGGTGATCCGTTAGATTTTGATATATTAAAATGTGAAACCCAACGAAATTTAAGCATAGAGGGTATTGAACAATCTAAAAATATTGGGAAGTTTTTTTCAGAAAATAATATTAAAATTGACAAGGTGTTATCAAGTGAGTGGTGTAGATGCAAACAAACTGCTCAACATGCTTTTGATAAATATGAAACAAAAAGTTTCTTAAATTCATTTTTCAGTGCAAAATTTGCAAGTAATAAAAATAAACAAATTTATGATTTAAAAAAATATATTAATGAATGGAACGGTGATAACAATTTAGTGTTAGTTACACATTATGTAACAATTCAAGAAGTACTAAATATTTCACCTTCTTCTGGAGAGATAATCATTTCAGATAAAAATTTTGATGTTCTTGCTCGACAAAATTTTTAAAAAATATAAACTAATAAAATGTCATCTAAAAAAGCCATGAAGTTAGCTCAAAAACAGGCTTATGCTAAACATAGAAGTAATATAACTAATAGTAGATTTGGTTCAAAAAAAATAAATTTTACAAGTAAAGTCAATAAGAAAAGTAAAAAATCTTAACTTTCTTTTTCGAAAACTTCCACTTTATCACATGTTGAAATTTTTGAGATACCTTGCTCTCCATTTATGACTGTTTTGATTTTAATTAATGGTTTATTTTTTTCAAAGACTAGTTGGGTATAAAATTGAGGGTAACCAATTTTGTCTGTTAATATTAAGTTCTCATCTTCATAGATAAATCTTTCAATTAAATTTTCTTGTTTAACACTAAGATCAGTAGATTTATATTTTTTAAAAGTTTTACTGTCATAAATATAATTTCTCTTCATTAAAGACTTTTTTAAATCTAAAATATATTCATTTTTAATAAAACCATCTTTTAAATTCTTACAGCCTGTTAAATACATAATTTCAGATAAAGCAAATGTCTGGAAGCTCACTAATAAGGTCGAAAAGATACCAAAAAAAATTATTTTTTTACTTTTTTTCATGTTTGTCAGCATAAAAAAGTGCAATTAATAAAATTGCTGTCCAAATTATCCCTATAAAAGCTTTGGGTCCAGTTTCTGCACTCCATATATTTAAAACCAATGCTCCAAAGATTAACCCTGCAACATAAATTAATATAGCCAAAGTAGATTTACTCATTATTTAAATTCTTTTTATAAAGTGAAATTCCATTTTCAATCTTATGATCATAAGATTCTTTAAAACTCTCTAATTGCCAGCCACTCAGACGTGTTTGAATGATTGTTAAGTTTGATTTTTTCCATTCTTCTGTAGTTTCTTGCTTTTTCCACATTTTTTTTTCCTCATTATTTCTTGCACATCCATAACAATATCCTGTTTGAGGATCTGTTTTACATATGCTTATACATGGAGAAATAATCATTTTTTTTAAATTACTAGTAAATATAATTGATTATTAATATATTTCATTATTATTGTCATTGGACAAATAGAAACTATCCTATATAAAGCCACAAGAATTGTGGGCGAATGGCGGAATTGGTAGACGCGCTGGTCTTAGGAACCAGTATCGCAAGATGTGAAGGTTCGAGTCCTTTTTCGCCTACCAACAAGCTTAAAAAATTATGAAAGTTACAGTAGAAAATAAAAAAGGTTTAAATAAAGACATTAAAGTTTTCATAGATAAAGAAACTATGAATTCTTATATGGATGAAAAATATGAAGAAATTAAAAAAACTGTTAACTTAAAAGGTTTTAGACCTGGCAAGGTGCCTAAAGAAGTTTTAAAAAGACAATTTGGCCAAGCAATTTTTAGTGAAGTGCTAGATAAAGTTCTTAAAGATACATCAGTTAAAGCTTTAGAAGATAATAAAATTAAACCAGCTGGACAACCAAAGCTCGATCTTAAAACCTATGGTGAAGATAAAGATTTAGAATATGTAATGTCGATAACAGAACTTCCAAAGGTAGAGTTAAAGTCTGTTGAAAATATTAAATTTGATGAATATTCAGTTAAAATTGACACAAACGAAACAGATAAAAGAATTAAAGAAATAGCCAAAAGTCAGAACAATTTTAAAGAAGTTGCAGCAGATGTTAAAGCAGTAGAGGAAAATTTAGTTATTTTTGACTACAAAGCAACGATTGATGGAAAAGATTTTACTGGTGGTGAAGGAAAAAATACTCAATTAATTCTAGGTAAGGACTTATTTATTAAAGGCTTTGATAAGCAGCTTATCGGCGTTAAAAAAAATGATGAAAAATCTGTTGACGTTACTCTGCCTGAAAATTATCCACAAAAAGAATACGCAAATAAGAAAGCTAATTTTATTTGTAAAATTACAGAAGTAAAAAAATCAGAGGAAGTAAAAATAGATGATGTTTTTGCTAAAAACTTAGGTGCAAAAGATCTTGCTGATTTAAAAGTATTAGTTAGTAAACAAATTAATGATGAATATAAAAATTCTCTAGATAAATTGGCAAAAACTCAAATCTTAAAAGAAATTGAAAATTTTAAAGTAGATGAAATTCCGGAAAACTTAATTGAAGAAGAAGTTAAGATTTTATCTCAAGGTATGACTGAAGAAGATTCTAAAAAAAGTAGAAAAAATTTTGAGGAAATCGCTAAAAAAAGAATTAAAGTTGGGTTGATCTTAAATGAATTCGGTGAACAAAATAAAATCAAAGTAACTGAACAAGAAGTTCAAGCTGAAGTTCAAAAACAACTTAGAATGATGCCTGGCCAAGAAAAGATGGTTATGGAATTTTATCAAAAAAATCCATCAGCATTAGCTAGCTTAAGAGGAACCGTGTATGAAGAAAAAATTATCGATTTAATTAAAACTAAAGCAAAACCATCTAAAAAAGAAATTAGCAAAGAAGAAGCAGAAAAAATTTTAAAGGAACATCAAAAACAAGATCATAATCATGAACATGACCACAATCATGACCACGATCATCCTGAGGAAAAAAAAGCTTCAAAATCTACTAAAATTGAAAAAAAACCAAAACCCTCAGCATCTAAAAAACCTTCAACAAAAAAAGTTAGTAAAAAGTAATCACAAGTTGTATAAGTAAGAGAATCAACTTATGACAACAAATTTATTAGATCAAATGAATACTCTTGTACCTATGGTTGTTGAACAATCAAATAAAGGTGAGAGAGCTTATGATATTTATTCAAGACTTCTCAAAGAGAGAATTATTTTTTTGGTAGGACCAATAAATGATAACGTAGCATCTTTAGTTACAGCTCAACTTTTGTTTTTAGAGTCTGAGGATCCAAAAAAAGAAATCAATTTATATATCAATAGTCCTGGAGGACTAGTGACAGCAGGTCTTGGAATTTATGATACTATGCAATACATTAAACCAGATGTTTCAACATTATGTATTGGTCAAGCTGCATCAATGGGTTCATTTTTATTAGCTGCAGGTAAAAAAGGTAAAAGATTTTCTTTGCCAAATTCTAGAATTATGGTTCACCAACCTTCTGCTGGTTTTCAAGGACAAGCTACAGATATTGAAATTCATGCTAACGAAGTTTTAGCCTTGAAAAAAAGACTTAATGAGATTTATTCAAAACATACTGGAAAATCTGTTGATGATGTGAAGAAAGCACTAGAACGTGATAACTTTATGACTCCAGATACTGCAAAAGAGTTTGGTTTGATAGATGAAGTAGTTGAAAATAGATCTTAATACACAACATCTTGACACCCCATTAAACTGATACTTGATTAGTATGAGTCTTCTATATTAAAGTAACTGTACTGATTCGTTTATAAATTATATGACAACAAATAATAAAAATATTCTTTACTGTTCTTTTTGTGGAAAGAGCCAACATGAAGTTAGAAAACTTATTGCGGGTCCAACTGTATTTATATGTGATGAATGCGTTGAACTATGCATGGATATCATCAAAGAAGAAAGTAAAGACACATTTGTTAAACATCAAGATGGGTTACCACCGCCTAAAGAAATTTGTGCTGTATTAGATGATTACGTTATTGGGCAGCCTCACGCAAAAAAAGTTTTATCAGTTGCTGTTCATAATCATTATAAGAGACTTAATTATGAGACTAAAACCAGCAAAACAGTTGAACTTTCAAAATCAAATATTCTTTTAGTTGGTCCAACTGGTTGTGGAAAAACTTTATTAGCTCAAACTCTAGCAAGAATCCTTGACGTTCCTTTCACAATGGCAGATGCAACCACTTTAACAGAAGCAGGTTATGTTGGTGAAGATGTTGAAAATATAATTTTAAAATTATTACAAGCTGCTGATTACAACGTTGAAAAAGCACAACGTGGAATTGTATATATCGATGAAGTTGATAAGATTAGCAGAAAGTCAGAAAACCCTTCTATAACTAGAGACGTGTCTGGTGAAGGTGTACAACAAGCTCTATTAAAAATTATGGAAGGGACAGTGGCGAGCGTTCCACCTCAAGGTGGCAGAAAGCATCCACAACAAGAATTTTTACAAGTAGACACAACAAATATTTTGTTTATTTGTGGTGGAGCATTCGCTGGCTTAGATAAAATAATATCTCAAAGAGATAAAGGTACATCAATAGGATTTGGTGCAAATGTAAAAAAAACAGATGATAAAAAAACAGGTGAGTGGATGAAAACTTTAGAACCTGAAGATTTGTTAAAGTATGGCTTAATCCCAGAATTTATTGGAAGACTTCCAATGATAGCTACATTGGAAGATCTTGATGAAAAATCTCTAGTTAAAATACTACAAGAACCAAAAAACTCGCTAATTAAACAATACCAAGAATTATTTAAATTAGATGGAGCTAAGTTAAGTTTTAAAGAAAATGCGATCAAAGAGATTGCACAAAAAGCAATTAATAAGAAAACTGGGGCTAGAGGCCTTAGATCAATCTTAGAAAATATTTTATTAAAAACAATGTACGATCTTCCAAGTCAAGACAATGTGGAGGAAGTTATTGTAGACGCTAGTGCGGCCAAAGGACTATCTCAACCAATCATAGTTCATTCAAAAAATAGTAGCAAAACAAAGACTGACAAAACTTCTGCTGCCTAATTTCACGTTAATAAGTAATAAATAGCTATTGCAATATCATATTTAATATCCATATTTAGTTGATGGATGTAAAAATTGAACGACCTTTATTACCGTTAAGAGATATTGTTGTATTTCCAAATATGGTAGTTCCATTATTTGTTGGTAGAGATAAATCTATTGCCGCTTTAAATGAAGTTATGAAAAAGGACAAAAAAATTGTTCTAGTTACCCAAAAAAATTCAGAAATAGATGACCCTAAAAAAACTGATGTTTTCATGTATGGTTGTGAAGGTAATATTCTTCAGTTATTAAAATTACCAGACGGTACAGTAAAAGTTTTAGTTGAAGGAAGTAAAAGAGTAAAAATTTTAGATTTTAAAGATAATGAGAAATTTATTATTTGTGAATATGCTCATCACCATGATGTAGTGACTAAAGATGAAGACTTAATACCACTAGCAATGACTGCTGTAAGAAGATTAGAAAAACTAACTTCAATTAATAAAAAAGTATCAAGTGAAACGATTAATAATATTAAAAAGTTAACTAATGCATCACACATTGCTGATAATATCGCATCTCACCTAACAGCTACAATTTCAGAGAAGCAACAAATATTTGAAACTATAGATGTTAAGAAAAGACTTAATTCTATAATTAAAATAATGGAGAATGAAACCAGTATTATTGGAGTTGAAAAAAGAATTAGAGGAAGAGTTAAAACTCAAATGGAGAAAACTCAAAGAGAATATTATTTAAATGAACAACTTAAAGCTATTCAAAAGGAATTGGGTGAAATCGAAGATGGAAAAGATGAAACTTCAAGTTTGAATAAATTAATTATTAAAGCAAAAATGCCAAAAGATGTTGAGAAGAAATGTATGGCTGAGCTTAAAAAATTAAAAAATATGAGCCCAATGTCTGCTGAGGCTACTGTTATCAGAAATTATCTTGATTGGATGACAGATCTTCCTTGGTATAAAAAAAGCCAAGTTGATATTGATCTGAAAAAAGCACTTGCAGTTCTTGATGCAGATCATTTTGGTTTAGAAAAAGTTAAAGAGAGAATTATTGAATTTTTAGCAGTCCAAAAAAGAATGGAAAAGATTAAAGGTCCAATTTTATGTTTAGTTGGTCCTCCAGGTGTTGGTAAAACATCATTAGGAAAATCAATTGCAAAAGCTACTAACAGAGAATTTGTAAGAGTTTCTGTAGGTGGTATGAGAGATGAAGCGGAAATAAGAGGACATAGAAGAACTTATATAGGCTCTTTACCTGGTAAAATTATTCAAATGATGAAAAAAGCAGGTACAAAAAATCCACTTATTCTTCTTGATGAAATAGATAAAATTGGAAATGATTATAGAGGAGATCCATCTTCTGCTTTGTTAGAAGCATTAGATCCAGAACAAAACACAACATTTAATGATCATTATCTAGAAGTTGATTATGATTTATCTGACGTCATGTTTGTTACTACAGCTAACACTTTGAATATTTTACCACCGTTATTAGATAGAATGGAAGTCATTAGATTAGCTGGTTATACAGAAGATGAAAAAATTAATATTGCAAATAAGTATCTACTACCCAAACAAGTTAAAGATAATGGAGTTAAAGAAAATGAAATGACTTTATCTGAGGATATAATTAAAGAAATTATCCAAAGCTATACAAAAGAGTCTGGTGTAAGAAACCTAGAAAGAGAAATTTCAAAAGTAGCCAGAAAAGTTGTTAAGAAAGTGGTTTCTGGAGAAGAGAAAGAAGTTAAAATTGATTTAAAAAATTTACCAGACTATTTAGGAATTCAAAAATTTAAATTTGGTGAACTTGAAAGTAAAGATAAAATCGGTGTTGTTACTGGTTTAGCTTGGACTGAATACGGTGGGGAAATTCTTAAAATTGAAACTGTTATAATGCCAGGAAAAGGCAGAATGCAAATTACAGGAAAATTAGGTGAGGTTATGCAAGAGTCTATCAAAGCTGCAAAATCTTTTATTAGATCAAAAAGTTTAGATTATGGAATCATTCCTCCTTTATTTGAAAAAAAGGATTTTCATATTCATGTTCCAGAAGGAGCTACTCCTAAAGATGGACCCTCAGCAGGTATTGGTATGGTCACTTCAATAGTTTCTGCAATCACAAATAACCCCGTCAGAAGAGATGTTGCAATGACAGGCGAGGTAACATTAACAGGTCAAGTATTGCCAATTGGTGGATTAAAAGAAAAACTATTAGCAGCACACAGAGCTGGGATAAAACAAGTTATAATTCCGAAGGAAAATGAAAAAGATCTTGTTGATATGCCTAAGAAAATTATTGATGATATAAAAATTACTCCTGTTGAGCATGCTGACGAAGTATTAAAAATAGCTTTAACAAAAGAATTAAAAAGAGTTGAGTGGGTCGAGGTTGAGAAAATTTCTCAATCTAATGATAAATCTCAAGCCAGTATTCAATAATTACCAATTTACATTATCTATTCCTTGATGTAATAGTAGCGCTTGTTTTGGGCGGTTAGCTCAGTTGGTAGAGCATCTCGTTTACACCGAGGGGGTCAAAGGTTCGAGTCCTTTACTGCCCACCAAAACAACTAAAGTGGGGGTGTAGCTCAGTTGGTTAGAGCGATCGCCTGTCACGCGATAGGTCGAGGGTTCGAGTCCCTTCACTCCCGCCACTTTTTCCCTATTAATTAACATTTATATTATTAAAAATGTGACGTAAGTACCCTTCAACAAGAGGTAAAAACTGCTATATAGACTCAAATGCTTTCAGAATTTTTAAAAGATTACTTACCAATTATTATATTTTTGATTATTGCACTTGGTCTGAGTTGTGCTTTTGTTGTTGTAAACTTAATATTATCACCAAAACATCCAGATCCAGAAAAATTATCTGCGTATGAATGTGGTTTTGAACCCTTTGAAGATTCAAGAATGGAATTTGATGTAAGGTTTTATTTAGTGGCAATTCTATTTATAATCTTTGATTTAGAGATAGCTTTCCTTTTTCCTTGGGCAATATCATTGGGCAATATTGGAGGTCTTGGCTTTACTTCAATGATGATATTTTTATTCATTCTTACGGTTGGATTTATTTATGAATGGAAAAAAGGTGCACTAGACTGGGAATAAAATTTTAGATTATGAACTTAGAAAATAAAAATAAAGAAATTCCTGAAGAATTTAAAAAACTTGCTGAAGACTTTAGTAAAAATGGTTTTATCACAACTTCACTTGATAATTTAATAAACTGGTCAAGAGCTGGTTCATTACACTGGATGACTTTTGGTTTAGCTTGCTGTGCTGTTGAGATGATGCAAACAGCAATGCCAAGATATGATTTAGAAAGATTTGGTGCTGCACCAAGAGGGTCACCAAGACAATCTGATGTTATGATTGTAGCTGGAACTTTAACTAATAAAATGGCACCGGCATTAAGAAAAGTTTATGATCAAATGCCTGAACCGAGATATGTTATTTCGATGGGTAGTTGTGCAAATGGTGGTGGTTATTATCACTACTCTTATTCTGTAGTCCGTGGTTGTGATAAGATAGTACCTGTGGATATTTATGTGCCAGGATGCCCTCCATCAGCTGAAGCATTACTTTATGGAATTTTGCAATTACAAAAAAAAATTAGAAACAAAGGATCTTTTGAAAGGTAATTTATATGCAAAATTTAATAGATCTTGAAAAAAAAATTAACTCGGAACTTACAACTAAAATTAAAAAAACTGAGATTAGACATGAACAGTTATATATTAATATTGATAATGAAGATTTGATAGATGTAACGTTATTTATTAAAAGTAACGAGAATACAAAATTTAGACAGTTAATTGATATTACAGTTGTTGATTACCCTGAAAATGCTCAACGTTTTAAAGTTGTGTATTTGTTTTTAAGTCATGAATTTAATCAAAGAATTATATTAAGTTACCTAATAAGTGAAAATGAAGTTATTCCATCACTAACACCCATTTATCCTGCAGCAAATTGGATGGAGAGAGAAGTTTTTGATATGTATGGAGTTAAGTTTAAAGACCATCCAGATATGAGAAGAATACTTACTGATTATGGCTTTGAAGGACACCCCTTAAGAAAAGATTTTCCTTTAACTGGTCATACTGAAGTTAGATATAGCGAAGATCAAAAGAAAGTTATTAGTGAACCAGTTAAGTTAGAGCAAAATTATAGAAATTTTGATTACGAAAGCCCTTGGGAAGGAACAAAATATATTAAAGATCAAGCTGACCTTGAAAATGACAAAAAAAATTAAAACATTAAATCTAAATTTTGGACCTCAGCACCCCGCAGCTCATGGTGTGTTAAGATTAATTTTAGAATTAGATGGAGAGGTTGTTGAAAAAGCTGATCCACATATTGGTCTTCTACACCGGGGAACAGAAAAGTTAATAGAAAATAAAACGTATATGCAAGCAGTCCCTTATTTTGACAGACTTGATTATGTTGCTCCAATGAATCAGGAACATGCTTTTGCTTTAGCTATAGAAAAAATTTTAAAGATAAATGTTCCAATTAGAGCCCAATTAATCAGAGTAATGTTTTGTGAAATTGGAAGAATATTAAGTCATATATTAAATGTTACAACTCAAGCTCTTGATGTAGGCGCTTTAACTCCATCACTATGGGGTTTTGAAGAACGTGAAACATTAATGACATTTTATGAAAGAGCATCTGGTTCAAGACTACATGCCAATTACTTCAGGGCCGGTGGTGTTCATCAAGATTTACCGATGGGTCTTGAAGAGGATATAGGTAATTTTTGTGAGTCGTTCCCGAAGATAATAGATGATCTAGAAACATTATTGACTGACAACAGAATATTTAAACAGCGAAATGTTGATATAGGAATTGTAACCAAGGAAGATGCGTTAGATTATTCTTTTAGTGGTGTTATGATTAGAGGCTCTGGAGTTCCTTGGGATCTAAGAAAATCTCAACCTTATGACTGTTATGAACAACTAGAATTTAAAATTCCAGTAGGAAAAAATGGAGACTGTTTTGATAGATATTTATGTAGAATTGAAGAAATGAGAGAAAGTGTTTCAATAATCAAACAATGTTTAAGTAAAATGGAAAAAGGACCAATTAAATCATTAGATGGAAAAATTAGTCCTCCACCTAAAAAAGATATTAAACAATCAATGGAAGCTTTAATTCATCACTTTAAATTATTCACTGAAGGTTATCGTGTTGACAAAGATGAAATTTATACTGCTGTTGAAGCACCAAAGGGTGAATTTGGTGTTTATTTAATATCTGATGGAACCAGCAAACCTTACAAATGTAAAATTAGAGCTCCTGGCTTTTCTCACCTACAAGCAATGGATTATTTGATTAAAGGACATATGCTTGCTGATGTACCTGCTGTTTTAGGTTCGTTAGATATTGTTTTTGGAGAGGTTGATAGATAATGAGTTTAAGAAAACCCGCAAAAGAACAACCAGAAAAATTTGAATTCACAGCAGATAGTCTAGCCGCAGCAAAAGAAATGATTTCCAAATATCCAGAAGGAAAACAACAAAGCGCTGTAATGGCATTACTATATATCGCTCAAAAACAAAATGATAACTGGATACCACTTGCAGCAATGAAATATATCGGAAAGTTTTTAGATATGCCTTATATAAAAGTTTATGAGGTGGCCACTTTTTATACAATGTATAACCTATCACCAGTTGGAAAACACTTTATTCAAGTTTGCACAACTACACCATGCATGATCAGAGGAGCTTATAAACTTGTTGAAGCATGCAAAGAAAAAATTTCAGAAAATGAAAATGAATTATCTACTGATAAATCATGCTCATGGATGGAAGTTGAATGTTTGGGTGCATGCGTTAATGCCCCAATGATGCAAATTAATGATGACTATTATGAAGACCTAGATAAAGAAAAAACTTTAAAAATTTTAGATGAGATACTTGACGGTAAGACGCCAAAGCCAGGATCTTATAGAGGAAGAGTTAATAATGAACCTGAAAATAACAGAAAAACACTTTTGGATTTAAAAAATGCTTAACGATAAAGATAGAATATTTCAAAACCTATATAATGATAAAGGTTCAGATGTTGAGTCTTCAAAAAATAGAGGCGACTGGGTAGATACTGCTGAAATAATAAAAAAAGGTAGAGAATGGATTATAGAAGAAGTTAAATCATCGGAATTAAGAGGAAGAGGTGGTGCTGGATTTCCTACGGGTCTTAAATGGTCTTTTGCCCCAAAAGAACTTGGTTCTAGACCTCACTATCTAGTTATAAATGGTGATGAATCTGAACCTGGCACATGTAAGGATCGTGATATTTTAAGGTTTGAACCTCACAAATTAATAGAAGGATGTTTGATTGCTTCTTACGCAGTTCAGGCCCATGTTTGCTATATTTATATACGCGGCGAATATTTTATTGATGGACAAAAACTTCAAAAAGCAATCGATGAAGCTTATGAAAAAAAACTTATAGGAAAAAATGCCTCTGGTACTGGCTGGGACTTAGATATTTATATTCATTATGGAGCAGGCGCTTATATATGTGGTGAAGAAACAGCACTTCTAGAAAGCATCGAAGGTAAAAAAGGTCAGCCAAGATTAAAACCTCCTTTTCCAGCTTTAATAGGATTATACGGATGTCCAACAATAATTAATAATGTGGAAACTATAGCTGTTGTTCCGACGATTTTGAGAAAAGGTGGTAAATGGTTTGCGTCATTAGGAAAAGCGAAAAATACAGGAACTAAAATATTTTGTATATCTGGAAATGTTAATAAACCATGTAACGTTGAAGAGGAAATGAGTATATCTCTTAAAGAGTTAATAGAAGTACATGCTGGCGGAGTAATTGGTGGATGGGATAATCTACAAGCAGTAATACCAGGTGGATCTTCTATGCCTATTATACCAAAAAAAACATGTGAAACTTTAACAATGGATTTTGATTCACTTGTTGCTGAGAAAAGTGGTTTAGGAACCGCAGGTATTGTCGTTATAAATAATGATCAGGATATTATTAAATGTATGGCAAGAATTGCTAGATTTTATAAACATGAAAGTTGTGGACAGTGCACACCATGTAGAGAAGGTTCTGGATGGATGTGGAGAATGTTAGAAAGAATGGCTAAGGGAGAAGCGTCAAAAGATGAAGTAGAAATGCTTGGTGATGTTACAAATCAAATTGCTGGTCATACTATTTGTGCTTTTGGTGAAGGATCTTCATGGCCTGTCCAGGGTTTGTTAAGACATTTTAGAAAAGAAATTGAGAAACGAAACAATTTTGAACCAACAATAAAAAAAAATAATGAAGTTCCTTATTTAGTCGATCAACATTTATTGGATAAAAAAAATGCCTAAATTAAAAGTTAACAATATTGAAGTTGAAGTTGAAGATGGCTTAACAGTCTTACAAGCTTGTGAAAAAGCTGGAGTTGAAATTCCAAGATTTTGTTATCACGAAAAACTTTCAATTGCTGGAAATTGTAGAATGTGCCTAGTTGAAATGGAAAAATCTCCAAAACCAGTTGCATCATGTGCGATGCCTGCTGCTGAAGGTATGAATATTAAAACGAATACTGAATTTGTTGAAAAAGCAAGAAAAGGTGTGATGGAATTTTTACTTGCAAATCACCCATTAGATTGTCCTGTATGTGATCAAGGTGGCGAATGTGATCTTCAAGATCAATCAATGTTTTATGGGGTAGATAAATCTAGATTTAAAGAAAATAAAAGACAAGTTCCTGAAAAAAATATGGGTCCTTTAATTAAAACTCAAATGACAAGGTGCATCCATTGTACTAGATGTGTTAGGTTTGCAACAGAAATTGCTGGTGTACCAGAAATAGGAGCAATAGGACGTGGTGAAGATATGCAAATAACTACTTACCTTGAGCAATCAATGCAATCAGAATTATCTGCTAATGTTGTTGATTTGTGTCCTGTTGGAGCTTTAACATCTAAACCATATGTTTTTGAAGCAAGACCTTGGGAATTAAAAAAGACCGAATCTATTGATGTTATGGATGCTATTGGCTCTAATATAAGAGTTGATACCTATGGCTGGGAAGTTAAGAGAATTTTACCAAGAATAAACGAAGACATTAACGAGGAATGGATTTCTGATAAAACAAGACATGCTTGCGATGGTTTATCAAATCAAAGACTAGATACACCTTATATTAAGTATAATGGAAAATTTGAAAAAGCATCATGGTCTGAAGTTTTTAATATAATTAAATCTAAGTTTAAAAACACTGATAAAGAAAAAATCTGTGGGTTAACTGGTGATTTAGTCAATATGGAAACACTTTATATATTTAAAGAATTTTTTAATAAAACATTAGGTTCTCAAAATATAGAGTCTAGAGATAATTACAGTTATTTAAATCCAGGAAAGCGAGAAAATTATTTATTCAACTCATCAATTAATGGAATTGAAGAAGCTGATTTTATTTTCCTTTTAGGGACTAACCCTAGATTTGAAGCAACAATTTTAAATGCCCGAATTAGAAAATCCTATCTTCAAAACAAAACTAAAATTATTTCGCTAAATGAAGTAGGTGACCTTACATACCCTTACCAGTCTTTAGATGGAAACACTGAAACTGTTAAAAAAATTATCGAAGGTAAACATGAGGTATCTGATTTAATTAAACAAGCAAAGAAACCTATGATTATAATGGGTCAATCTGCACTAAAAAGTAAATCATCTAAATATATTTTTGAATCAATCAAGCAATTTTTAGATGAAAATAATAAACTTTCCAATGATTGGAATGCTTTAAATATAATTTCTGAAAATGCATCCACGGTAGGTGCGTTTGATCTTGGTGTATATAAAACAACTGATGGTGACAATGAAGTTTTGAAAGACTTGGAAGATCACAAGTTTGAAATTGTTTATCTTCTAGGTCTAGACACTATTAATTTTGAAAAAAAAAATGAGTTTATTATTTATCAAGGCTCTCATGGAGATAAAGGAGCGGAAATAGCAGACATTATTTTGCCAGGGGCTGCTTATACAGAACAAAATGGTTATTTTACAAATTTAGAAGGTAAATTACAAAAAGCCTACAAAGCATCATATCCACCAGAACTTGCAAAAGATGATTGGGTAATAATAAATGAACTTGCAGAGTCCATGAACCATAGAAAATTATTTAATGATAAAGATGAGCTGGATAGCAGTTTAATTAATCAAATAAATCTACATATTGAAAAAAATAACTCTTTAACTTCATCAAAAGTTAAGGAATTAATTTTTGAAAATGAATTGATTAAAATAGATAATGATTATTATTATTCAAATGTAATTGCTAGAGCTTCAAAAACTATGTCTGAGTGTAGACATTTAAAAGCAGATTTAAAGTCTACAGGAACAGAAGGTTAATTTATGGAATATCTTAATATTATTTTTTTACAAACTTACAAAATATTATTTTTATTAGTTCCTGTTTTAGTTTCTGTGGCTATGATTGTGTGGCTTGACCGGCGTATTTGGGCCTTTGTACAAAAAAGGCAAGGACCTAATGTTGTTGGACCTTTTGGTTTACTTCAATCATTAGCTGATGCATTAAAATATATTTTTAAAGAAGTTATAATTCCTTCAAGTTCAAATAAAGTAATCTTTATACTAGCACCAATTGTAACTATGACTTTGGCCTTAGTTTCGTGGGCTGTTATTCCATTCAGTGCAACTCAAGTATTGGCTGATATTAATGTAGGTGTCCTTTATCTATTCGCTGTTTCTTCTTTGGGTGTTTATGGAATTATTATGGGTGGTTGGGCTTCAAATTCAAAATATCCTTTTTTAGGTGCTATTAGATCTGCTGCACAAATGGTTTCCTACGAAGTATCAATTGGAGTTATTATTATAAATGTTTTGCTTTGTGTTGGTTCTTTAAATTTGAACGATATAATTATGGCTCAAGAAAATTTATGGTTTATAATTCCATTATTTCCAATGTTTGTGATTTTCTTTATTTCTGCATTAGCGGAGACAAACAGACCGCCATTTGATTTGCCTGAAGCAGAAGCAGAACTTGTTGCGGGTTATCAAACTGAATATTCAGGCATGATGTATGCAATGTTTTGGCTTGGAGAATATGCAAATATTCTTTTGATGTGCGCTATGGGGTCAATACTTTTTTTAGGTGGGTGGCTATCGCCCATTGATCTTTATCCATTTAACTTAATTCCAGGCGCAATTTGGATGATTTTTAAAATATTATTCTTATTTGTTTTGTTTGCCTTGGTTAAAGCTATTGTTCCAAGATATAGATACGATCAATTAATGAGACTAGGATGGAAGATATTTTTACCATTATCATTAACATGGGTAGTTCTAACAGCTAGCTATTTGTTTTACTTCAACTTATTACCGGTTAATTAATTATGAAAATTTCAAGAATATTTAAAACAATTTTTTTATTAGATTTTTTAGGCGGCTTAAATATTGCTATCAAAGAAATATTTAAATCTAAAAAAACAATAAATTACCCTTTTGAAAAAGGAAAAATAAGCCCAAGATTTAGAGGTGAGCATGCTTTAAGAAGATATCCTAACGGTGAAGAAAGATGTATTGCATGTAAGTTATGTGAAGCTGTGTGTCCAGCTCAAGCAATCACAATTGAATCCTCTGAAAGAGCTGATGGTAGCAGAAAAACTACTAGATATGATATTGATATGATGAAATGTATTTATTGTGGTCTTTGTGAAGAGTCTTGTCCAGTTGATGCTATTGTACAGGGGCCTAATTTTGAATTTTCAACTGAAACAAGAGAAGAGCTTTATTATAATAAAGAAAAATTACTCGATAATGGAGATAGATGGGAAAATGTTTTAGCAGCCAATATTAAAGCTGATAACTCTCACAGATAATTATGTTAGCGCACGCAATATTTTTTTATACGTTTTCTTTTATAGCAATTGTTTCTGCTATAATGGTAACAGTATCTAAAAACACTGTTCATTCTGTTTTCTTTTTAATTTTAGATTTCATAAGCATTTCATGCCTATTTATAATGATCGGCGCTGAATTTTTGGGAATGATCATGTTGATTGTTTATGTAGGTGCGGTTGCTGTTTTATTTTTATTTGTAGTTATGATGTTAAATGTAGCTCAACAAAAAAATCAGTGGTTTAGTGCACAGGAAAGTTCAAAACATATACCTATTGGACTAATAGTAAGTGTTATAATATTTTTCGAATTAATAATCGTAATTGGTGGATGGAAATATAAACCTGATCTTGTCTCGGCAATGTCTTTAACAATAGATAAAAATATAACCAATACTCATTCAATTGGTTACGTTCTATATACAGATTACATTCATGTTTTTCAGTTAAGTGGAATGATTTTATTAGTTGCAATGATAGGTGCTATTGTTCTTACATTTAGACAAAGATCTGGAGTTAAAAGACAAAGTTATTTTAGTCAAATATCTCGTGAAAGATCAGATGGTGTTGAATTAATTGATGTTGAGAACAATAAAGGAGTTAAATCTGATGATTAGTATAGGTTTAGGTCACTATCTTACATTGGCTGCAATAATTTTTACTATCGGCATAGTCGGATTATTTTTAAATAGAAAAAATATTATAGTAATTTTAATGAGTATTGAGCTTATTTTATTAGCTGTAAATATTAATTTAGTTTCATTTTCAATATTTTTAAACGATATTTCTGGTCAAATATTCACTCTTTTTATATTAACTGTTGCAGCGGCAGAGGCGGCAATAGGTTTAGCAATTATTGTTGTCTATTATAGAAACTCATCAACAATTGATGTTGAGAAAATTGACAGTTTAAAAGGATAATATGGAATTAGCTTTAATATTTCTTCCATTATTAGCCTCAATAACTTCAGGTTTTTTTGGTAAATATTTAGGTGATAGGAATTCAGAAGTTGTAACTAGTCTTTTTGTGTCAATTTCAGCGTTACTTTCAATTATATTATTCTATCAAGTAATTGTTAACGGATATGAAAGTAATGTAGTTGTAGCAACTTGGATTAACTCTGGAACTTTAGATGTTAATTGGTCTATTAAAGTTGATGCTTTATCATCTGTAATGCTTGTTGTTGTAACTTTAGTTTCAGCTTTAGTGCATATTTACTCAATTGGTTATATGTCTCATGATCCGCATAAGCCAAGATTCATGGCTTATTTGTCACTTTTCACTTTTTCAATGCTAACATTGGTTACCTCTGATAATTTTCTTCAGCTATTTTTTGGATGGGAGGGTGTAGGGCTTTGTTCATATTTCTTGATTGGTTTTTGGTTTAAAAAAGAAACAGCAAATGCAGCTGCAATAAAAGCCTTTGTGGTAAATAGAGTAGGTGATTTTGGCTTTGCTTTAGGAATTTTTTTAATCTTTTATTTATTTGGTACTGTAAACTATGTAGAAGTTTTTAATCAAATTCCACAAATTGTTGAAAAAAAACTTTTATTTTTAGGAATGAATGTTGGAGCAATTGATTTAATTTGTATTCTTTTATTCATAGGTGCAATGGGTAAATCAGCACAAATTTTCTTACACACTTGGTTGCCAGATGCCATGGAAGGCCCCACACCAGTTTCAGCTTTAATTCATGCGGCTACCATGGTTACAGCTGGTGTTTTTTTAGTTGTAAGATGTTCTCCAATTTTTGAATACTCACCTCTTACACTAAATATAATTACTGTTGTTGGTATGACTACAGCTTTTTTTGCTGCAACTGTAGCTTTAGTGCAAACTGATATAAAAAAAATAATTGCATACTCAACTTGTAGTCAGCTTGGTTATATGTTTTTTGCGGCAGGAGTAGGTGCTTATAATGTTGCTATGTTTCACTTATTTACTCATGCCTTTTTCAAAGCTTTACTTTTTTTAGGTTCTGGATCTGTAATTCACTCATTTAAAGATGAGCAAGATATTAATCAGATGGGAGGTGTTTATAAAAAACTTCCATATACCTATATATTTATGATTATTGGAACATTAGCTCTTACTGGTTTTCCATTCTTATCTGGTTTTTATTCAAAAGATGCAATTATAGAATTTGCGTATCTTAAAGGAAATACAACAGGATATTATGCGGCAGGTGTAGGAATTTTGACTGCTGTTTTAACATCAATTTATTCTTGGAGATTAATTTTTAAAACGTTTCATGGAGATTATAATAATAAAAAAATTAATATTAACGAAATGCACGAATCCCCATTAGTAATGCTTTTACCTTTATTTATACTTGCTATTGGAGCTATTTTTGCTGGTTTTTTATTTAAGGATTTGTTCATTGGTAATAGTAGTGGAAATAGTTTTTGGGGAGATTCAATTAAATTTTTAAATCCATTAAGTACAGAACATCCTCCTTTATGGTTTCTTTTAACTACACCAGCACTTGTATTAACCTCCATTCCGATTGCTTATTATTTATTTGTTAAAGATAAAGATATTCCAAATCGAATTGCTCAATCCAATAAACCATTACATAATTTTTTAATAAACAAATGGTATTTTGATGAACTTTATGATGTTTTGTTCATTAAATTTTCAAAAAAATTAGGAATATTTTTTTGGAAGGTGGTTGATGTTAAAATTATAGATAAATTTGGACCAGATGGAGTTTCTTCATTGATTAATAGGCTATCTTTAAAAGCAAGTAAATTTCAAAGTGGATTTATCTATCAATATGCATTTATGATATTGTTAGGATTTTCTGCGTTATTAACATTTTTAATTTTGAATTAATGAATTTTCCAATTTTATCATCTTTAATTTTACTTCCTGTAGTGGGCTCTTTGTTTCTATTATTTTCCAAAGATAAGAATTCTAATACAGGTAAATATGTTGCTTTATTTACATCGTTTGTTAACTTTTTGATTTCTTTATACCTTTGGTATCAGTTTGACCCAACCACTTCTGATTTTCAGTTTGTTGAAGATAGAGAATGGTTAAAGGGAATTATTAATTATAAGATAGGTATTGATGGAATATCAATCTTATTTATAGTTTTAACTGCGCTAATAACACCACTTTGTATAATCTCAGTTAACAATACTGTTAAAGACAGACTTAGAGATTTCCTGATTGCTATCTTAGTAATGGAAAGTTTAATGATTGGTGTTTTTTGCTCTCTTGATCTTGTTATATTTTATTTATTTTTTGAAGCTGGATTAATACCTATGTTTTTAATAATTGGAATATGGGGTGGAGCAAGAAGAGTATATTCAGCATTTAAATTTTTCTTATACACATTACTTGGTTCTGTTTTAATGCTAATTGCTATAATTTCGATCTACTGGATATCAGGAACCACAGATATAACTCAGCTTTATGAACTTGGTATAGACACCAAATATCAAAATTTATTATGGTTAGCTTTCTTTAGTTCTTTTGCTGTCAAAACTCCAATGTGGCCTGTACACACTTGGTTGCCAGATGCACACGTTGAAGCGCCTACTGCTGGCTCTGTTTTGCTTGCAGCTATATTACTTAAAATGGCTGGTTATGGGTTTATTAGGTTTTCTTTAGGACTTTTCCCAGTAGCTTCTGATTTATTTACGCCTCTAGTCTATGCCTTGAGTTTGATTGCTATTGTATACACATCTCTTGTTGCGCTGATGCAAGAAGACATGAAAAAGTTAATAGCGTATTCTTCAGTTGCACACATGGGATTTGTTACATTAGGTATTTTTACAATTACCCAACAAGGTATTGAAGGAAGTATAGTTCAAATGATAAGTCATGGTTTGGTTTCAGCAGCATTGTTTTTATGTGTTGGAGTTGTTTATGATCGTATGCACTCCAGATTAATAGCAACTTACGGTGGCTTAGTTTCGGTTATGCCTAAATATTCTATATTATTTATGCTTTTCACTTTAGCTGCATTAGGCTTACCCGGTACTAGTGGTTTTATAGGTGAATTTTTAATACTAATGGGGGCATTTAAAGATAATTTCTTAGTAGCAGTTATAGCTAGTTTGGGTGTTATTTTTGGCGCCGCATATATGTTGTGGCTATATAGAAGAGTTGTATTTGGAGAGATTAAAAATAAAGAACTTTTAAAAATGCCTGACCTTAATAATTCAGAAAAATTTATTTTGTGGTGTTTAGCAATACCAGTTTTATTTTTTGGATTTTATCCAGAGCCTCTTATTAATACGATTGAAATTTCTGTAAAAGATTTAATAGAGATGTACAATTTTAACTTAAATATGAATATAACAGAGGTACAAAATTAATGGATAATTTAAATTTTATACTACCTGAAATATTTATATCTTTGTCTATAATGTTTTTATTGCTTCTTGGAGTTTATAAAAAGAATAGCTCAAATATTGTTCATAATCTTGCAGTAGGATCTTTACTTATTACGGGTATTTTAATTTTTAATAATCCGTTAGATCAAAATATTTCACTATTTAATGATGGTTACGTTGTGGATAATCTTTCCTCATTTATGAAAATACTCACTATTTTAGGAGGTGCATTTGTTTTATCAATTTCAACAAGATATCTCAAAATATTTAAGATTTTTTTAATAGAATATCCAGTTTTAATTCTTTCTTCAATTTTAGGCATGATGGTAATGATCAGTTCAAATGATCTTATGGTTTTTTATATAGGTCTTGAGTTGCAATCTTTAGCTTTATATGTGTTAGCATCATTTAATCGAGATCAATTAAAGTCTTCAGAGTCTGGACTAAAATATTTTGTTTTGAGTGCTTTATCATCAGGATTATTGTTGTATGGATGTTCTTTGGTTTATGGGTTTTCTGGATCAACTAATTTTAATGTTATTGGTGATTTAATGAATTCATCTCATTATGGTTTAACATTTGGAATTGTTTTTATACTTGTTGGTTTGGCATTTAAGATATCAGCTGTACCATTCCATATGTGGGCACCAGATGTGTATGAAGGCTCACCAACTGCTGTCACATTATTCTTTGCAATTGTACCAAAAGTTGCAGCTCTTACGGTTTTCATAAGATTTTTATATATACCTTTTGTTAATATGATAGATCAATGGCAACCTATATTAATATTTTTATCAATCGCCTCTATGATCTTTGGTGCTATTGCTGCAATTGGTCAAAATAATCTTAAAAGGTTGATTGCATATAGTTCAATTGGTCATATGGGTTATGCTCTAGCTGGTTTGTCTACAGGTTCAAACGAAGGCATTCAAAGCTCCATTGTATATATGTCGATATACTTGGTTATGAATCTTGCCTTTTTTAGTTGCCTATTGATGTTAAAGAGAAATGATGCTTACTATGAAACCATTGATGATTTATCAGGGCTATCAAAAAATCATCCAATTTTATCATTATCATTACTAGCTATTCTTTTTTCATTAGCAGGGATTCCTCCACTAGCTGGTTTTTTTGCAAAATTTTATATTTTTAAAGCTGTCATAGAGCAGTCAATGTACTTCTTGGCTATTGTGGGTCTTTTATCAACAGTAATAGCTGCATTTTATTATCTCAAAATAATTAAGGTTATTTACTTTGATAAAGAAAAAGAAAGTTATGACACAGATCATAATATTTGGCTAAAAGGATCCCTGACTTTTTCAACATTATTAATTCTCTTATATTTTATTTTTCCAAGCAAATTAGTGGAAATTGTATCTAGAATTAATATTATTTAATGAAATTAAAAAAGTTTAATTTTAAAACTGTAAATAGTACTAACGATCTAGCCATACAAATAATTAAAAAAACCAATAATAAATCTGGAATTATAATTGCTGAAAAACAAAAAAAGGGAAGGGGTCAATATGGAAAAAAATGGACTTCTTTTAAAGGAAATTTATTTGTTAGTATTTTTTTTAAAATTAACAAAGTCCAATTATCATTGAAAGATTTAACAAAAGTTAACTGTCTTTTAGTTAAAAAATTATTATCAAAATTTTATAATGGTAAAATTACAATTAAAAAACCAAATGATTTATTAATTAATAGAATGAAAATTTCAGGTATTTTACAAGAAATATTAACCAAATCTGGTGAAAAATTTATTGTTGTTGGAGTGGGTATAAATTTGACTAAGAGTCCAATTATAAAAAACTATTTAACTACAAATTTGTTTGACTTAACTGGTACCAAAATTACCCCTAATTATGCTGCTTTAAGGTTAAAAAAAATTTATGAAACTTTTATTCCAATGTTTCCTAAATTTAATATAAAAAACTTAGATAGAAATTTAAAATGATTATTGTTGGCGATATAGGAAATACTGAAACTAAAATTTGTTTAGTAAACTCTAAAAACATTATTATTAAACGTATTACTTTATTAACAAAAAAAATAAATCACTCCTCACTTAATAAATCTTTACTTGGCCTAAATTTAAAAAATAAATCAATTAACAAATGTTTATTTTGCAGCGTCGTACCAAAAAAATTTAATGCAGTTAAAATCTTTTTTAAAAAAGTTTATAAAATTAAGTGTCACGAACTAAAAAAACTTAATTTAAATAAATTGATTAAGATTAAAGTTAATTATAAACAAATTGGTTCAGATAGATTAGCAAATGCAATTAGCATCATTAATAATAAGGATAATTTTATAATTTTAGACTTTGGAACTGCAACCACATTTGATGTTTTGATTAAAAATACTTATCATGGTGGCGTTATAGCACCTGGTGTTAAACTCTCATTGGATACATTAACCGATAAAGCATCACAAATTCCAAAGATCAATTTAAAAAAAACAAATAGAGTAATTGGTTTAAACACTATTAGTGCTGTTAGAGCAGGTTTTTTTTGGGGATATGAGGGTTTAATTGACAATATTGTTAATTTAATTAAGAAAGAGACTAAGATGTCCTTTAAAATTATTATTACTGGAGGATTTTCTGGTTTATTCAAAAATTCAATAAAAACGAAAGTTACATTAAATAAAGACATAACAATTAAAGGCCTAATCAGAGCCACTACTTTAATTAAATAAATATGAAAGATGAATTATTATTTTGCCCTCTAGGAGGGTCCGGAGAAATTGGTATGAATATGAACCTATTTGCCTACGGTAAACCTGGTGAGCATAAATGGATCATGGTTGATATTGGGGTTACATTTGCTGATGATACTTTACCCGGTATTGATCTTATTTACCCAGATCCTGGATTTATTGTTGATAAAAAAGATGACCTTTTAGGAATTATTTTAACTCATGCACATGAAGATCATATTGGTGCGATCGCACATCTTTGGCCTCAACTTAAATGTAAAATTTTTGCAACTCCATTTACAGCGGTTTTAATAAAAGAAAAATTTAAAGAAAAAAATATAGATGCAACCAAGTTTCTCAAAATAGTTCAATTAAATGGAACAGTAAATTTAGATCCATTTAAAATAGAATATATAACTCTAACTCACTCAATCCTTGAGCCCAATGGTCTTAGAATTGAAACTCCAGCAGGTGTAATATTGCATACTGGTGATTGGAAGATTGATCCTGAGCCACTTATTGGTGAAAAGATCAATTCAGATAGACTTAAAGAAATTGGTAATGAGGGTGTGCTTGCTATGATTTGTGATTCAACAAATGTATTTAGCATGGGTAAAGCTGGTTCAGAGTTAGATGTTAGAAAAAGCTTATTAAATATCATGGGTAGCCTTAAAAAGAGAATTGTAATGGCTTCTTTTGCTTCAAATGTTGCACGTATGGAAACAGCTTTTTATTGTGCAGAAAAAACTGGTAGACAAATATCTTTAGTAGGAAGGTCCATGCATAGAATATTTAAAGCAGCAAGACAATGTGGTTATTTAAAAAATGTTATAGAACCTGTCGATGCGCGTGATGCCAAAAAAATTGCTAGAGAAAAAATAGTTTATCTTTGTACAGGTAGCCAAGGGGAACCTATGGCAGCACTAATGAGAATTTCTAGTAATACTCACCCGGATGTATTCATTGAAAAAGATGATGCTGTTATTTTTTCTTCAAAAATTATTCCAGGTAATGAGAAAAAATTGTATAAATTACAAAATCAACTAGTTAAAGATGGCATTGAAGTTATTTCAGAAGAAAGCGAATTTGTTCATGTTTCTGGACATCCCAATAGAGATGATCTTAGAGAGATGTACGATTGGGTAAAACCTCAATGTGCAGTTCCTGTTCATGGTGAACACAGACATATGATTGAGCATATGAAGTTTGCTAAAGAAATGAAAGTTCCACATCCTGTTCAAGTTGAAAATGGAGATATTGTAAAATTAGCACCTGGCAAACCACATGTTTTTGATAAAGCACCAAGTGGTAGACTTTATTTGGATGGTAATATGAGTGTAGAAGAAGATGCTCAATCAATCAAAGATAGAAAAAACATTAGTGCAAATGGATATATGGAGGTTACTATTTTAATTACTGCAAAAGGTAATATCCACAAAAGACCGGTATTAACTTTTAGAGGACTGCCTGTTTATGATGTTGATGAGTTTATATACGAATTAGAAGAAGCAATCGAAAAAACAACTAGAACTTTTTCTATAAAAAGTAAAAAGCAAGAATTTAATTTAATTGATGCTTTAAAAATAACATGTAGAAAATGTGCTAAAGATTTCACTGGTAAAAGACCATTTATCAATATCAACCTAGTAAGAATTTAAATGAGTGCAACAGGTCTTGCTATAATTTATATAATAATTTGGTGGATAGTTTTTTTTACAATCCTTCCAATTGATGTAAATAGACAAAAATCTATCAAAATTGATGGTGAAGACGCAGGTTCTCCTGAAAATCCTAAGATGCTAAAAAAATTCATTTATTGTACTGGTATTACAACAGTTATTTTCGTGATAATTTATTTATTGATAAAATATGAATATTTAAATTTAAGATATATAATTAATTAAAAATGTACATTTCAAAGTCATTCATTCCAATATTAAAAAATAACCCATCAGAAGCAAAAATTAAATCACATCAGTTAATGCTAAGGGTTGGTATGATTAAACAATCCTCAGCAGGTATTTATTCATGGCTACCTTTAGGTTTTAAGGTGATGAAAAAAATTGAACAAATAATAAGAGAAGAACAAAATAAAATTGGTGCCCAAGAAATACTTATGCCAACTATACAGCCCAGTGATATTTGGAAAGAAAGTGGTCGTTATGACGATTATGGTGATGAAATGCTTCGTATTAAAGACCGTCAAGGTAGAGAAATGCTTTATGGACCAACCAATGAAGAGTTAGTTACAGATATATTTAGATCAAGTGTAAAATCTTATAAGTCACTTCCTCAATTATTATATCATATACAATGGAAATTTAGAGATGAAGTTAGACCAAGATTTGGAATAATGAGAGGTAGGGAGTTTTATATGAAGGATGCATATTCGTTTGACGTTAATGATGAAGACGCAACATTCTCGTATAATAAATTTTTTTTCTCATATTTAAAAACATTTAAAAAATTAGAACTTTCAGCAATACCAATGGCAGCTGATACAGGACCAATTGGTGGAAATTTATCTCATGAATTTATTATTTTAGCAGATACAGGAGAAAGTAAAATTTTTACAGATAAAAGAGTTTTTGATTTAGGTAGTGAAGGAACTGTATTGGATAGACTATCCTTACAAGACTTAAGAAAAAAATATGAACAATATTACGCTGTAGCCGATGAAAAATTTAATAAAAATGAATTTGAAGAAAAGGTGTCAGAAGAAAATAGGCTAATTACAAAAGGTATAGAGGTAGGTCACATTTTTTATTTTGGAGATAAGTATTCAAAAGCTTTAAATGCAGCTGTAGATCTTCCAGGTGGCAAAAAAGATTTTGTTAAAATGGGATCTTATGGAATTGGTGTATCAAGGCTAGTTGGAGCAATTATAGAAGCTAAATATGATCAAAAAGATGAAATAATGAAATGGCCATTTTCTGTAGCACCATACGAACTTGCAATAATACCTATGATTAACAAAAATGATACATCGGCATTAGATAAAGCAAATAAACTTTTTAAACATTTTGAAAGTAAAAATATTGATACAATTATTGATGATATGGATGAAAATCTTTCATCTAAAATTAAAAAATTTAATTTGATAGGTGTGCCTTATCAAATAATTTTAGGAAAAAATTCAGAAGATAATTTATTAGAGTTTAAAGAGATTGGAAAGGATCCTAAAAGTTTAACACTAGATCAAATAACTCAAATTTTAACTGAACAAAAATTAAAAAATTGATTTCTGCATTAGAAAAAGAAATTACACTTAGATATTTAAAAACCAGAAAAAAAGACGGTTTTTTAAATATAATATCTATTTTTTCATTTATTGGAATTAGCCTTGGTGTTGCAGTACTTATTATTGTGATGTCTGTTATGAATGGCTTTAGAAGTGAGTTAATTAATAAGATTGTAGGATTTAATGCTCATATCACTGTTAAGCCATATGAGACTTCTATCAATTTAGAAAAACTAGATAGTGAAAATCTAAAATTAATTTCAAAAGAATTAATACTTAGTAATTCTGGTGAAGCAATTGTTATTAGCAAAAACTACACAAAAGGTTTAATTTTAAGAGGTTATAGTAGAGAAAACTTTCTAAAACTTGATGTTGTAAAAAAAGGAAACTTAATTGGTAAATCAAACCAATTAACAAAGAATTCGATATCAATAGGTAAAGAATTAAGTTTTAATTTAGATCTTAGTGTAGGAGATAAAATATCAATAATGTCTCCAGTAGGTATAGAAACGATTATAGGAAGCCTACCTAGACAAGAAACTTTTATTATTAGATCTATCTTTGATAGTGGTTTAGCGGATTTCGATGCAAATATTGCTTTTATAAATTTAGAAACATTGGAAAACTTTTTTAGTTTTAAAAAAGAAAAACGTAATCTAGAAATTTATTTGAACAAACCATCAAATATTGAAGAAGCAAAAAGTAAAATTCAAGAAATATTCAAAAATGAATTTGTATACAGTTGGGCTGATATGAATAACTCATTGTTTTCTGCATTAAAGGTTGAAAGAAATGTAATGTTTATAATCTTATCTTTGATTATTATAGTAGCTGCTTTTAACATTATTTCGGGTCTTACAATTTTGGTTAAAAACAAGACAAGAGATATAGCTATACTTAAGTCCATTGGTGTCATGAACAAGTCTATTGTTAAGATATTTTTTCTTGTGGGTGTTATTATTGGAACTACAGCAACACTTTTTGGAATCTTTTTAGGTGTAATATTTTCTTTATACATTGAAAACCTGAGAGAATTCTTAAGTAACACATTTAATATTAGCTTGTTTCCTGAAGAGATTTATTTTTTGAGCACAATGCCTTCTGAAATAAACCCAACTTCAATTTTTATAATTTCTCTTTGTTCAATTTTTATAACTATTATCGTTTCAATTTTTCCAGCAATAAAAGCTTCAAAATTAGACCCTGTTAAAGGACTTAAGTATGAATAATTTGATATCATTAAAGAACATATCTAAATCTTTTTCTAACAATAAAAAAATAAATGTTTTAAAAAAAATTAATTATTCTTTTACAAAAGGTAAGATTTATTCTCTAGTTGGTCCATCTGGATCTGGAAAGTCTACATTATTAAATGTTTTGTCACTAATAGATAAACCTACTACTGGTTCATTGATAATTGATAAAACACCAGTAAACTTTAATGAAAATGCGAAAAATGATAAAATTAGATCAAGTAAAATTGGTATTATCTATCAACAAAATAATTTACTTCCAGATTTTACTGCATTAGAGAATGTTTATTTAGCTAGTTTAGCTTTAACTAATGATAAAAAAAATTCAATTGAAAGAGCAAAAGAAATTATAAAAACAATGGGTCTTTCATCACGTGAAGCTCATTTTCCATCTGAACTATCAGGAGGTGAAATGCAAAGAATTGCAATGGCTAGAGCACTAATCAATGAACCTGAAATTATATTAGCAGATGAGCCTACTGGCAGCTTAGATCATACTACTGCTAAAGAGGTTTTTAATGTTTTATATAAATTAAAAAATAAAAATAGATTAATAATTTATGCAACTCACAATAGATTTTTTGCTAATATGGCTGATTGCAAATTAGAAATGATTGATGGTAATATAAAGACTATCAATGCCAGAACTTAATAATCAAAACTTTAATCACTTAAAAATTCACACACAGTATTCAATTTGTGAAGGTGCTATCAAAATTGATAAATTAAAAGATTTTTGTAAAGAAAAAAAAATATCTTGTTTAGGTATTTCAGATACTTCTAATTTATGTGGTGCACTAGAGTTCGCTGAAAATATTTCTAAGGTTGGTACACAGCCAATTATTGGCACTCAAATTTATTTTAGATTTGAAGATACAACAGGGCTATTACCCCTAATAGCTCTTAACGAAAATGGATATAAGAGAATTATTGAACTTTCCTCAAGGTCTTACCTTGAAAATGATGCATTATCTGACCCTCATTTAGATATAAAAGAACTTTTAATAGACACCGAGGGTGTGTCCTTACTTTCTGGGACTATTCAAGGTTTATTCGGTAAACTATTTGAAAAAGGTCGTTTAGATGAAATATCAAAACTATATAGAAGTTTATCATCAAAATTTAATGATAATTTTTACCTAGAAATCCAAAGACATGGTGATCAAAACGAAATTGCTTTTGAAAAATTCAATTTAGAACAATCTTTAAAAATTAAGACACCAATTATTGCTACAAATGAAGTTTATTATTTAACACCTGACATGCACGAAGCTCACGATGCTTTAACGTGCATTGGTTCAAAAACTTATGTTAATGAAAAAAATAGAATTAAATATAGCAACCAGCATTATTTTAAATCTAATGAAGAAATGTCAAAGCTATTTTCAGATCTTCCTGAAGCTTTAGAAAATAACTTCAATTTACCATTTAAATGTAATTTTAGACCACAGTTTTCAAAACCCATACTTCCAAATATTAGTTCTGAAAAAGGAGGCAGTGCTGATGAAATACTTAAAAAAGATTCGCTAGATGGATTAAAAGAAAAATTCCAGAAAGTTTTTAAAATTGAAGAAAACAATTTAAAAACAGATGATAAATTTTTGAAATACAAAGACAGACTAGATCATGAGTTAAAAATTATAATCGAAATGAAATATCCAAGTTATTTTTTGATTGTATCTGATTATATTAAATGGGCTAAAAATAACGATATTCCAGTAGGACCTGGTAGAGGTTCTGGGGCTGGCTCACTGGTTGCTTGGTGTTTATCCATTACGGATGTTGATCCGATTAAATTTAATTTAATATTTGAAAGATTTTTAAACCCTGATCGAGTATCAATGCCTGACTTTGATATAGATTTTTGTGAGGAAAAAAGAGATCTTGTTTTTAAATATTTAACTACAAAGTATAAAGATAGTGTTGCTCATATAATTACATTTGGAAAATTAAAAGCAAGAATGGTTATTAGAGATGTTGGTAGAGTATTAGGTTTACCATATGGTTTTGTTGACAGTATTTCAAAAATGATCCCTTTTGATCCTTCTAGACCTCAAAGTCTAACTGAGTGTATTAATAGTGAACCACGACTTCAACAATTAGTTAATGAAGACCCACGTGTAAAAAAATTAACTGATCTTTCTTTAAAATTAGAAGGTTTAAATAGAAATGTAGCAACACATGCAGCAGGCGTTGTAATAGCTGATAGAAAATTAACAGAAGTTGTACCTTTATACAAAGATGCTGCAGCAGACTTGCTGTTGCCATCAACACAATTTGACATGTATTCAGCAGAAAATGCTGGCTTAATCAAGTTTGATTTTTTAGGATTAAAAACTTTAACCGTTATTAATAGAACACAAAAATTGATTAATAAAAAAGTTAAAGATTTTAAAATTGAAGATATTGATTTTGATGATCAAAAAGTTTTTGAACTTTTATCTTCTGGCAATACTGTTGGATTATTTCAAGTTGAAAGTGCTGGTATGCGCGAAGCTTTGTTGCAAATGAAACCCAACCATATTGAAGATATTATTGCTCTTGTTGCTCTTTACCGTCCAGGACCTATGAGCAACATACCAATTTACAATGACTGTAAACACGGAAGACAAACACCTGATTACTTGCATCCATTACTTGAAGATATTTTAAAACCTACTTATGGAGTTATTATTTATCAAGAACAAGTGATGCAAATAGCACAAAAACTCTCTGGTTTTACCGCTGGCGAGGCAGATATTTTAAGAAGAGCTATGGGTAAAAAAAAAAGAGCCGAATTAGAAAAGCAGAAACAGGGATTTATTACTGGTGCTTTGAAAAATGGAATTAGCAAAGACGTTGCAGCAAGTATATTTTTAAAAATTGAACCATTTGCTGAATATGGATTTAACAAAAGTCATGCTGCTGCTTATGCTATAATTTCCTATCAAACAGCTTTTTTAAAAACCTATTACCCTAAAGAATTTTTTGCGGCTTCCATGACAATGGATATTTCAAATCAAAACAAATTGGGTGAATTCCATGAAGAACTAAAAAGAATTAATATTAAAGTTATACGACCTGATATTAATAAGTGCTTTGCAGATTTTCAATTCGATGAGAATAATTTTTATTATGCACTTGGTGGAATTAAAAGTGTTGGCTATGAAGCAATATCAAATGTTGTTAAAGAAAGAAATGAAAATGGTGATTTTAAATCTATAAATGATTTTTTAAATAGAGTTAATCCTAAAGATATAAATAAGCTTCAATTGGAAGGTTTGGTTAAAGCAGGAGCTTTTGATAATATAGATAACAATCGACAAGCATTATTTAATTCTATTCCAAATTTTATTTTAAAAACAAAAAATATTTATGAAAACAAAGCAGCAAATCAAATTGATCTTTTTGGCACAGATGAAGATCAGGATAATGAAATAGTTCTAAATATTGAAGATTGGAAGTTTGAGGATCGTTTATCAAGAGAATTTGAAGCTATCGGTTTTTTTATATCTGACCATCCTTTAAATCAATTCAAAGAAATTTTTGATGACTATAAAATTGTTGATTACGCAAAATTTATTTTGGATGATACAATAAAAGAGGCAAATATCGCAGCTACACTTTTAAAAATTACTGAGAGAAAAACTGCAAAAGGTAATTCATATGGTGTTATTAAGTTCACTGATTTAACTAGTGTTTTTGAGCTTTTTATTTTTTCAGATATTTTAGAACTTAATAGAGAGGCTTTAGTTGAAGGTAGCTCTTTAATCATAACCTTGATCAAAACTATCTCTAACGATGAGAATAGATTTAAAAGAATAAATGTTCAAAAAATAGCATCTCTCAAGGATCTTTTTAATAAACCTGTTAATGAAATTGTATTTAATATTAAATCAATTCAAGACATCAATAAAATATCTGATTTAGTGGATGAAGAGGGGACAACTGAGGTAAAAATTAATATAACTGATAAAAACAATGAGATTAGCTTTAAATTAAAAAATAAGCGTCTAATTGACAGGAAAGCTATTAATATTATCAGAAATAAAGATATTTCGACAACTATTCATTAAAAAAGACTTGTTTGTTCTATAAATAATTTGTAAATAACTCTTAAATTAAATTAACACGCACACAGTTTGTGGTTTTATACCTCCGGTCCTTAAATGGAAATTACTGTGGTGGCTTAACCGGGAATAAATATGAAAATACCAAGTCTAACTATCCAACAACTATTAGAAGCAGGCGTTCATTTAGGTCATAAGACCTTAAGATGGAACCCGAAAATGAAAAAATACATTTTTGGAAAAAGAGATTCAATTCACATTATAGATTTAACTCAAACATTAGAATTAACTAATGTAGCTTTAGAAAAAGTTTATAATACGATAGCCAAGAATGGCAAAATCCTTTTTGTATCTACAAAAAAACAAGCATCAGAAGCTATTGCTGAAGTTGCAAAAGAAACTGGACAGTACTTTGTAAACTACAGGTGGTTAGGTGGAATGCTAACCAACTGGGGAACAATCTCAGGATCAATTAAAAAGATGAAAAAATATGAGGCAGATCTTGTAGCTGAAAATAGAGGCTTTACAAAAAAAGAACTATTAAAGATGAGTGTTAAAAAAGATAAATTAGAAAGAGCATTAGGTGGAATTGCAGAAATGAAAAAAGTTCCTGATCTAGTTTTTATTATTGACACTAATTATGAATCTTTAGCTATTGCTGAAGCTTCTAAATTAGGCATTCCAATCTGTGCTATACTAGACAGTAATTCTAATCCTGATGGTATTGATTACCCAATTCCTGGTAACGATGATGCTAGAAGAGCAATTGATTTGTATTGTAATTTAGTAAAAGAAACTATTGAAAATGCAAAAAAAGCTGCTCCATCTAAATCTGAGGAAAAACCAGATGTTGACGAGACAAAAACAAAAGAAACTTCATCAAAAACTATTCAGGAAATTGATAGAGAGAAGTTAGATGCTAAATTTTCAAAAAAAGATAAGGAAAAACTAAATTAACATGAGTGATATAGAAAAAGTAAAACAATTACGAGAAGCAACTGGTGCTGGATTTAAAGATTGTAATTTAGCAATCAAAGAATCTGAAGGTGATCTAGATAAAGCTGTTGAAATTTTAAGAGTAAAAGGAATTTCTAAAGCTTCAAAAAAAATGTCAAGAGATGCTAAAGAAGGTGTTATTGCAACTTCAGGTGATGAAAACAAAATATCTGTTATTGAAATTAACTGTGAAACAGACTTTGTTGCTAAAAATGATGACTTCGTATCTTTTGCGAAAGAATTAAGTGAATTAAATAATCAAAATTCATCTGACTTAGAGAAACTCAATAAGTCAAAAATGGCAAATGGAGAAACAGTTGAAGATAGCCTTGTTGCATTAATTGCAAAAATGGGAGAAAAGATAACACTTGGTAAAGCTAAAACATTTAGCCAACCAGGTTCTAAAAATTTTAATTATTTGCATACTGTAGTTAAAGATAATTTGTCTAAATTATCAGTCATAACTTCACTTGAGACCTCAAACGATAGTGAAGATGTTAAAGCATTTGGTAAACAACTTTCAATGCATATTGCAGCTTCAAATCCTTTGGCTTTAAGTTCAGATTTAATTGATAAAGACCTTCTTCAAAAAGAACAGGATCTTGTTACAGAGGAGTTAAAAAATTCAGGAAAACCAGAGGAGATTGCACAAAAAATTAGCTTAGGTAAAATGAATAAGTTTAAAGAGGAAAATGCATTATTAACACAAGCATGGGTTATGGAACCAAAAAAGAAAGTTCAAGACATTATAAAAGAACTAAACATACCAGATTTAAAGATTAACAATTTTCTTAGAATTAAAATAGGTGAATAAATGTTTAATGAAAAAACATACAGCCAGAAGATGGATAAAACCATTGAGGTTTTTCATAAAGAGTTAACATCATTAAGAACAGGTAGAGCAAATGCTTCAATGTTAGATCTTGTTAAGGTGGAAGTTTATGGTCAAGCGATGCCTTTAAATCAAGTTTCAAGTATAACAACCCCTGATGCTAGAACAATTAACATCCAAGTTTGGGATCTTAATAATGTTCCACTTGTTGATACTGCAATTAAAAAATCAGAATTAGGTTTAAATCCTCAAATCGATGGTCAATTAATTAGGTTGCCCGTACCAGATTTAAATGAAGAAAGAAGAACGGAGATTAAAAAATTAATAAAATCTATGGGTGAAAAGTGTAAAATCTCAATTAGAAATATTAGAAGAGAAGCGAATGATGATTTAAAAAGCTTAGTTAAAGAAAAAATAATTAGTGAAGATGATGAAAAAATTAATGAAAAATTAGTACAAACATTTACGGATGAGCATATTAAAATCATAGATACTAAAGTTGAAGCAAAAGAAAAAGAAATAATGACCATATGAACCCAGTTAAACATGTGGCCATCATCATGGATGGAAACGGAAGGTGGGGTATTAAACATAAAAATTCAAGAAACGCAGGTCATAGAGCAGGGTTATATGCAGTTGAATCTATTATTGATGAATGTTTAAAGATAAATATTAAATATTTAACACTCTATACCTTTTCAACTGAAAATTGGAAAAGACCAAAAAAAGAAATAAATTTTTTATTTAATTTATTGGAGAATTTTTTGACTAATAAAATTGATAACCTAATCAAAAAAAAAATTAAAGTAAAATTTATAGGCGAAATAAGTAGGTTACCCACTAGATTAAAAAAAATTATAAAAAATTCAGAATTAAAAACATCAAAAAATTCATCTTTACAGATAAATGTTGCTTTGAATTATGGTTCCAAAAGTGAATTAATTAACTCTATGAAAAACATCAGGAAAAAAAAAATTAAGATAAATGAAAAAAATATTGATAATAATTTATTTACAAAAAATATAATAGATCCTGATATTTTGATAAGAACTGGAAATACTCAGAGATTAAGTAATTTTATGCTATGGCAATTGGCATATACGGAAATTTTCTTTGAAAAAAAATTATGGCCTGACTTTAAAAGTAATGATTTTAAGAAAATATTAAATAAATTCAAATCCATAAAAAGAAATTTTGGCTCAATATGATGAATAAAGAATTAAAAAAAAGAATATTTACATCGATTATTTTACTTTCTTTATTGACAGCAATGTATTTTTATACATTTATAATGATTGGTTCAATAATGATTATAGCAATAATTACATGGATTGAATTTTATGCATTAATTTCTAAAATTATAAAAGGTAATAGATACCAAGACTATTTTTTTAGGTATATATCAAAGTCAGCTTCATTATTGTATTTATCTATTTTGGTTTATTTTATATTTATAATAGAATCTAGATATACTGATTTAAAAATTTATTTATTGTATTCAGTTTTAGTTGCAATTTTATCTGACATTGGTGGACTAGTATTTGGAAAAACTTTTAAAGGAAAAAAACTTACTAAAATAAGCCCTAATAAAACTATATCAGGATCCATTGGTTCAATTGTATTATCGATGATTTTAATACCAATATTTTATAATGAATTAATTATATACGATTTGCTTACTTTAATAATACTAACAATTGTAATTTCTTTAATTTCTCAAATAGGAGATCTATTCATCTCCTTTTTAAAAAGAAAAGCTAAAGTTAAAGACACTAGCGATCTTCTTCCTGGTCATGGTGGATTACTTGACAGAATGGATGGTATAATTTTTGCTGTGCCACTAGGTATACTTTTGTTAAATTTTTTAAACTAATATGAAAAAAAAAATAGTACTTTTGGGCTCGACTGGTTCTATTGGTAAATCTTTTTTAGACATAATTAAAAAAGATAAAAAAAATTGTGATATTTTATTATTATCTATAAATAGAAATATTAATGAATTACTTAAACAATTAAAAATTTTTAAAGTTAGAAATATTGTTGTTAGGGAAAAAAAAAGTTTTTTAAAAATAAAAAAAATACTTAAAAATAAAAAAATTAATATTTATAATAACTATGATTCAATACATAAAATTTTTAATAAAAAAAAAGCTGACTACATATTAAATGCAATTTCTGGTTTGGAAGGTTTAAGCCCCACTTTAAAAACAATTAGGTTTACAAAGAATATCGCAATAGCCAATAAAGAGTCCATCATCTGTGGCTGGTCATTAATAAAAAAAGAATTAGATAAATTTAAAGTAAAATTTATACCAGTAGATTCAGAACATTTTTCGATATGGTCTTTAATTAATGATGCTAAAAATATTAATATAGAAAAAGTATTTATTACAGCATCAGGTGGACCATTTAACAAATTAAATTTAAATAAGTTTAAAAAAATTACCATAAAACAAGCACTTAAGCACCCTAATTGGAAAATGGGAAAAAAAATAACAATAGATTCTGCAACATTGATGAATAAAGTTTTTGAAATTATAGAAGCTAAAAAAATTTTTAATTATAAGTATAGTCAATTAAAAATTTTAATTCACCCAGCTTCCTATGTTCATGCTATTGTTAAATTTAATAATGGCTTAACTAAAATGTTAATACACGATACAAATATGAAAATTCCAATTTTTAACTCTTTATATAGTAAGTATGAAAAAAAAATTCGAACGCAAAAACTTAACTTTAATCTATTAAGTAAACTTAATTTTACAAACGTAGATACTACTAAATTTCCAGTTGTAAAAATTTTAAAGCAGATGCCACACAATGACTCTTTATTTGAAACTGTTATAGTAAGTGCGAACGATAAATTGGTTGGTTTATTTCTAAAGAAAAAAATAACATTTAATCAAATATCAATTTTATTATTGAAAATAATTAAAATGAAGGAATTTACAAAATTTAAAAAAATTAAGGTCAAAAATATTGATGAAATCATCAAATTGAACAGTTATGTAAGTTTGAAAATTAACAAATTAACTATATAAAACCTTATGTTTAAAATAATTATAAAGATTAATTTTATTTTATTCTTTATTACCTCTTTATCTTTAGCTCAAACTATAAGTGAAATTAAGGTGGACGGTAATAAGAGAATATCTAAAGAATCTATAATAATTTTTGGAGATATAGATTTTAACAGAAGTTACAATGACGATGATTTAGATGCAGTGCTTAAGAATATTTATGAGACAAATTTTTTTAAAGAAATTAACTTAAAAATTAATAATTCAATCTTAGAGATTTCTGTCATTGAAAACCCAATCATTGAAGATGTCCAAATAAATGGTATTAAGAATGCAAATCTAACTGAGCTATTATTTGATAAGATTAAATTAAAAAACCGTAGCTCTTATATTGAATCGTTGTTTCTATCAGATTTAAATTTAGTAAAGAATATTTTGAAAAGTAGCGGATATTATTTTGCTGATGTTAAAACTACCTCTACAATAAATGAAGAACAAAATTCTACACGACTCACTTACGATATAAATTTAGGCAAAAGAGCTAAAATCCATGAAATCCAATTTATTGGAGATAAAAAAATTAAAGATAGAAAACTTAAGAATATTATCACCTCTGAAGAGTCTAAATTTTGGAAATTTATTTCACAATCTATTTATCTTAATTCTGAAAGAATAGAATTAGACAAAAGACTATTAATAAATTTTTATAAAAATAATGGGTATTATAACGTAAAAATAACAAACTCCTTTGTAGAATTCAATAATGAAGATTCTTTTAAATTAATTTTCAATATTAACTCTGGTGAAAAATTTATATTTAACGAATTAACTTTAGTATTATCTGATGACTACGATTCAAAATATTTTACTAAAATTAATGAATCATTAGTAGATTTAAAAAATCAAGAGTACTCTTTGGATAAAGTTGAGAAAATTTTAAGAGAAGTTGATAAAATAGCGCTTACTAAACAATACCAATTTATTGATGCGTCACTAAATGAAACAATAATAAATAATAATAAATTGAACATTTCATTTTCTTTAAAAGATAATGAAAAATTTTATGTTGAAAAAATTAACATACTAGGAAATAATTATACTATTGAAGAAGTTATTAGAAACTCTTTAATAGTAGATGAGGGTGATCCTTATAATGAAATTTTATTCAACAAATCTGTAAACAATATTAAAGCAAAAAATATTTTTTCAAAAGTAGAAACTAACATTGTTCCAGGTTCTAGTGAAGGTCTTAAGGTGGTAAATCTTACTGTGGAAGAGAAACCTACTGGAGAAATTTCTTTAGGTGCTGGTGTTGGAACATCAGGAGGCACAATAGGTGGAGGTGTAAAAGAAAATAATTTTTTAGGGAAGGGAATTAAACTAAATACTAATTTACAAATTTCAGAAAATTCTATTAAGGGACAATTTATATATGAAAAACCTAATTTTAATTATTCAGATAATTCTTTGTTCACCTCTATAAGAAGTACCAGTTCTGACAATATAGCTGACTTTGGTTACAAAACATCAGATTTAGGTGTATCCCTAGGTACTTCTTTTGAACAATTTGAAAATTTATACTTAAGACCTGAGGTTGATATCTCCTACGAAAAACTTGAAACAACAAGCGCTGCATCAACATCTCTAAAAAAGCAAGAAGGAAATTATTTTGATACTTATTTTAACTATTCTTTAGACTATAACTTAACAAATAAAAGATTTCGACCAGATGAAGGTTTTAGAAATATATTTCAACAGGAACTACCATTAATGTCAGATAATTATGAAATTGTTAATTCATTTGAGTCAACCAGATATCAGAAAATATCAGAAACGGTTACGAAAGTTAGTTTTTATGGAAAAGCTGTAAATTCACTTGATAATGAGGATGTAAGAATTTCAAAAAGGTTATTTATGCCTAGCAGTAAACTCAGAGGTTTCGAATCTGGTAAAATTGGTCCAACTGAAAATAATGACTATATTGGTGGTAATTATATTTCTGCTCTAAATTTCAGTGCTACGCTACCTAAACTTCTACCATCCTTTCAAAATATAGATTTTTCTCTATTTATTGACGCTGCTAATGTATGGGGTGTCGATTATGATAGTGCTATTGATGATAATAATAAGATTAGAAGCTCAACAGGAGTCGCAATGGATCTATTAACACCAATTGGACCTCTAAATTTTTCATTGTCTCAACCTATTACTAAAAGCTCTACTGATAAAACCGAAAGTTTTAGATTTAACCTTGGCACAACATTTTAATGACTTTCAAAAAAACTAGTATTTATTTAACCACAGCATTTATTCTTTTTTATACAAATATTGCTCTATCAAATAATAATATTTACTATCTAGATATAGATTATTTGATGAATAATTCACTAGCTGGGAAGTCAATCATTAAGAAATTAGATGAAAAAACTAAATTTAATAAAAAAAAGTTTGAAGAAATTGAAAAAAATTTACAAACTGAAGAAAGGAATATAATTTCAAAAAAAAATATTTTAAGTGAAAAAGAATATCTTATTGAAGTACAGCTATTTAAAAAAAAAGTTGAAGACTACAAAGTATCTCGAAGTAAAACAATTAATCAAATTACAAAAATAAAAAATGTTGCCCAAAGAAATCTTACTGAGTCACTTACACCAATTCTTGCGGATTATGCTAAAAAAAATTCTATCTCATACATCATTCCAAAACAGGGCATTATAATAGGTAAAAAAGAATTAGATATTACAAGTCAAATACTTGAAATTTTAAATTCAAAAATTAAAAGTATAGAATTACAATAATTATGACCAATAAATTAAATAAAAAAGAAATAATCAATTTATTACCTCATAGAGAGCCCATGCTCCTTATAGAAGAATTAACTAATATCAAAAAATTATTTTCTGCAACGGCAATTGTTAATGTTAAGAAAGATAGTTTTTTTGTACAAGGACATTTCCCTGGCAATCCCGTTATGCCAGGAGTTTTGATTGTTGAAGCTTTTGGTCAAGCAGCTGCAGCTCTTACCGCGCATGGTATTGATAGAGAAACTTATGAAAACAAACTTGTTTTTTTAATGGGTATTGAAAAAGCAAGATTTAGAAACCCAGTTATTCCAGACTGTAAGCTAGAACTAAATATAGAAGCAATTAGATCTCATGGAAGAGTCTGGAAGTATAAGGGTGAGGCATTTGTTGATGGAAAAAAAATGGCTGACGCTCTATGGTCAGCTACTATCGTAGATAAAAAATAATTAGTAATAATTCTTGATAAGCAAACCTTTAAAATTTTTGATAAAAAACTTTATTAATGAATAATCCATTTTTTAAGAATAAAGGTCCTATAAAAATTGATGATATCTTAATTTCTGCAAATATTAATAATAAACATAAATATGTAGAAACAAATATTTTAGATATCAAGGATCTTGTTACAGCATCAAATACAGATATTACTTTTTTTCATTCAAAAAAATATGAAGCTGTGGCTTCAATCACTAAAGCTGCTTATTGTTTAACTACTAAGCAATTATCAAGTATATTACCAAATAATTGTAAACCTGTAGAGGTTGATAATGTTCTTATCTCTACTGCTATAATTACTAAAATATTTTATCCGGATTCTGTTACTGATGATTTTGATCCTCAAACTGAAAATATTGAAAAAACAATTTTACATAAGACTGTGAAACATGGTCAAAATGTATTGGTTGGAAAAAATGTTAAAATTGGGCTCAATTCTTCAATAGGGCATAATTCAATAATTGAAAGCAATGTAATCATTGGTGATAATTGTTCAATTGGATCTAATGTTATCATCAGAAATACTCTAATTAAAAATAACGTTTATATTTTAGATGGATGTGTAATTGGAAAAAAAGGTTTTGGTTTTTTCCCAAATAAAAATGGAAATACTAGATATCCTCACATAGGAATTGTGATAATTGAAGATAATTGTGAAATAGGTTGTGGATCTACAATAGACAGGGGCTCTTTGTCTAATACTGTAATTGGCAAGAATACCTTTATTGATAATCAAGTTCATATTGCTCACAATAATAAGATCGGAGAAAATTGCATCATTGCTGGTCAAGTTGGATTTGCTGGAAGCTCTACATTAGGAAATAATGTGATGATTGGTGGTCAAGCAGGAATATCTGGACACTTAAAAATTGGTAATAATGTACAAATAGGAGGTGGATCCGGTGTTATAAAGAATATTCCTGATAATACTAAACAAATGGGTTATCCTGCTAAAGATTTAAAAAAATTCATCAAAGATAATAAATGATCCATAAAACAGCAATAATAGATCCAAAAGCAAAAATAGCTTCAAATGTTGAGATTGGTCCATATTGTGTAATTGGTCCAAATGTAGAAATTGATGAAAATACTATCATTCATTCTCATGTAAATATTTCTGTAAGTGCTAAAATCGGAAAGGGAAATAAGATTTATCCTTTTGTTTCAATTAATGATCCACAGGACTTGAAATACAATGGTGAACCTACCAATTTAATAATTGGTAATAATAACAAAATTAGAGAGTATGTAACAATAAACCCTGGTACAGTTAGTGGTGGGGGCAAAACAGTTATTGGAAATAATTGTTTATTTATGATTTCATCCCATATCGCTCATGACTGTCATGTTGGTAATAATGTAATAATTGCAAATAATGTACCATTAGGTGGTCATGCAATTATTGAGGACAATGTTGTTATTGGCGGCAATTCCGCTGTTCAACAATTCACTAGGATTGGAAAAATGGCAATGATTGGTGGAATGACGGGTGTGTTACATGACGTAATACCTTATGGATTGTCTACTGGAAATAGAAATTCATTGCAAGGATTGAACTTAATAGGGTTGAGAAGAGCTAAGTATGAAAACAAGGATATCTTAGGTTTAAGTGACGCTTACAAAGAAATTTTTGCTACAAAAAATATTAATGAAAATATAAGTAAATTGAATGGTTCTTTTCAAGAAAATCCGTTAGTTAAAGATGTAATTAAATTTATAACAAAAGATAAAAAAAGATCTATTTGCACACCATTTTCATAAGATGATAGGATTAATTTTTGGTGATACTGATTTTCCAAAGGAAATTCTAAAAACAATTAAAAAAAATAAAATAAAATATTTGATAATTGATTTATCAAAAACAAAGAAATTTAAGAAAGATAAAAATTCTTTTACTGTATCCATGGGTCAATTCGGTAAAATTATTAATATTCTTAGGGAAAATAACTGTAAAAAAGTCTTATTTGCTGGAAAAGTAAATAAACCAAACTTTTCTAAATTAAAATTAGATTTAAAAGGAATTTATTATATACCAAGAATAATCAAAGCCTCAAAGCTTGGAGATGCAGCGATACTTAAAGAAATTATTAAGATATTTGCTCAAAACAAGATTAAAACAGAAAATTCTCTTAAATTTAATCCCGAATTATCTTTAACGAAAGGTAATTATTCAAAGATAAAACCAAACAAACAAGATCAATTAGATATTAAAATAGCAATTAAAACATTAAATAATTTAAGACAATATAATTTTAGCCAAGCTGTTGTAGTTAGAAACAAAAAAGTGATTTCTATAGAAGGAAAAGGTGGGACTAAAAAAATGCTAGAAAAAAGCAAAAGCAAAATATTTAAAAATCATGGAGTATTAGTTAAGTTTCCCAAAAAAAAACAAGACTTGAGAGTAGATCTGCCAACGATAGGATTAAAAACTATCAAACAAAGTAAGACTGCTGGTTTAAAGGGTATTGTTATAAAAAACAAACAACATGTTTTTTTAGATAAAATCAAATGCATAAAATTTGCGAATAGAAATAAGATGTTTATCTCAGTAAAATGAAAAAAATTTTTATATTAACTGGTGAACCCTCTGGAGATAAACTTGCCTCTAAAGTCATATCCAAAGTCCAAAAAAATAATCCAAATATTCAATATGCTTGTGTCGGTGGAACACATTTAAATTCGTTAGGGATAAAATCTATTTTTAAGCTAAAGGAAATTACCCACATCGGCTTTACAAGTGTTTTATTAAATATTTTTAAGATAAAGAATAAAATAGATAAAACTGTAGAAGAGATAATAAGATTTAATCCAGATATTTTGTTTAGTGTAGATAGTCCTGATTTTACATTAAGAGTTGCAGAAAAAGTTAAAAAATTAAACAATGATATAAAAACTATTCATTATGTAGCACCACAAGTATGGGTATGGCGTGAGGGCAGAGTAAAAAAATTTAAAAAGTTTTTAGATCATATTTTATTATTATTTGATTTTGAAAAAAAATACTTTGATAAAGAAAATATTCCAAATACTTTTGTCGGTCATCCGTTGCTAGAAGAAGAGTCAAAAAACAAAATAGATCTAACTAACATCATATCTAATGATAAAAAAATTATTTCTCTTTTTTCTGGAAGTAGATCGTCGGAAGTTAATTTACTTTTACCTATCTTGATAGATTTTATTAATATGATGAATAAAAAATTTAATAATTTTACTTTTATTTTTCATACTACTGAGGATAATAAAAATTTAATTAGTGAAAAAATTCATAATATAAATTTAAAAAATGTTGAAGTTATTTCTGAAGAAAATATTAAAAAACAAATTTTAAATAATTCTATTTTTGCAGTTTCTAAATCTGGAACTGTTTCTCTTGAAATTTGTAATGCAAGAGTTCCTTCTATAATTATTTATAAAATGAATTTTTTGAATTTTTTAATTGTTAAAATGTTGGTGAAAACAAAATTTGCTAATATCATCAATATTATTAACAACAAAGAAATAATTCCTGAATTAATACAAAAAGAATGTAATGCTAAAGAGATTTACGACTCTGTTGTTTATTTTTTAAAAAATCCAGAATTAATGAAAAAACAAATCAATGAGTGTGATGAAACTTTAACTAAAATTAGATCAAAAACCTCATCTTCTGATGAAGCTTCTTCTGTATTAACTAAGTTTCTTATTAGTTAATCTTTTTATAACTTCCTCTTTTCCAAGTGAAATAATTATATCATATATGCCAGGTCCAAATTTTGAACCTGTTAAAGCTATTCTTAAAGGCTGACCAACTCCTTTAAAATTTGTATTATTTGATTTAATTAGTTCATTTACTATTGGCTCCAATGTTTCTTTGCTAAGTTTATCTATGATAGCAAATTGAGCATTGAAAGCAGAAATGATTTTTTTTGCCTTATCATCAATGATCTTAATGTCATCCTGATTAAAATTTATCTCATCTACAATAATATATTGACCATTATTAAATATATCTTCTAATGTTTTTGCTTTATTTTTTAAGAAAGTTAGAGATTTTTTGATCTTATCTTTTTTATCTGACTTAATTTCACTCTTGTATAATTTGCAGTATTCTATTAGTTGATTAAATAAATCATTTTCATCAATATTTTTAATATAATGTTCGTTCATTGATAGAATTCTACTCATATCTAGTTTAGATGGTGATTTTCCTATACCTTCTAAGTTAAAGTACTTAATGCTCTCATCTAGAGTAAATATTTCTTTATCTTCAAAAGACCAGCCCAATCTCAGTAAATAATTCCTTAATGCATCGGGCATTATTCCTATTTTGGAGTAGTCATCTAAAGTTGATGCATTATCTCTTTTTGATAATTTTTTACCTTCTATTGTATGAATAAGAGGTATATGTGCAAATTGAGGAACTTCCCATTTCATTGCTAAGTATATTTGCATTTGTTTAAATGTATTAATCTTATGATCGTCGCCTCTAATGATATGGGTCATATTCATTTGATGATCATCAACGGTTGCAGATAAATTATATGTTGGCGTTCCATCATTTCTTAATATTATAAAATCCTCTATTGTAATATTCTCTATTTCAACATTTCCTTGCACCAAATCTTTTAGCACTGAAGTTCCTTTAATTTTACTTTTAAATCTAATTACTGGTTTGATAATTGTAGGCGCATTAGACTCTTGAAGATCTCTACATTTTCTATTGTAAACATAAGGAAGTTTTTTTTGTCTCGCTCGTTTTTTTTGCTCTTCTATTTCATCACTTGAACAATAACATTTATAAGCATGACCATTTTTAAGCAGTTCATTAGCTACATTTATATGATCATCAATTTTAGTTGATTGAATGTATTCATCACCATCATGCTCAATACCAATCCATTTTAAAGACTTGATAATTTGAATTTTGTGTTCATCTTTAGATCTTTCCTTGTCTGTATCTTCAATTCTTAAATGAAAGGTCCCGTTTTTATTTTTAGAATATAGCCAATTGAATAAGGCAGTTCTTACACCACCAATATGAAGAGCTCCAGTAGGAGAGGGAGCAAATCTTGTTGCTACTTTTGACATCAATGATTTTTAGACTATTTTCTTAGAAGTTTCTATATAAAGATACAAGAACACCTTGTACTTTTACTCTATCTGGACCAAATATTTTGGTTTCATAGTTTCTATTAGCACTTTCAAGCGCTACAGTTTTTCCTTTTCTTCTAATTCTTTTCAACATTGCCTCGTGTTCATCTATTAAAGCTACTACAATTTTACCATTATCAGCAGTGTCAGATCTTTTTATGATAACAGTATCACCTTCATTAATACCAGCTTCAATCATTGAATCACCTTGAACTTTTAGACCAAAATATTGACCGTTTTTTTCAAGATTGCTTGGAAGAGGTATACGAGAAACTTCATTTTGTATTGCCTCCACAGGTGTTCCTGCTGCTATACTACCTAATACAGGTATTTCCATTTCATTTAAGTTAGTATTTTCTGTATCTAGACCACCCTTGATAACACTAGGTGAAAAGCTATTGTAAATATCATTAGCAGAAGCTGTTTCAGGAAGTTTTATAACCTCTAAAGCTCTAGCTTTATGAGCCAACCTTCTAATAAAACCTCTTTCTTCTAAGGCACTTATTAATCTGTGTATTCCTGACTTAGACTTTAAATTTAAAGAATCTTTCATTTCTTCGTATGAAGGAGATACACCTGAGGCTCTCAACTTTTTGTTGATGAATAAAAGCAAGTTTTTTTGTTTTTTAGTTAGCATAAGAACAAATAAAGTACAAAATCTGTTCTACAAGTGTTCTTTTAATTCTGCAATAGCTAAAAAATGTTTAAAATAGGGGCTTATTTTACTAGAGAACGGAAAAAATAGAATTTTTATTTAAATTTTTTAAAAGTGATTCACCAATTAAAAAAGTTTTTATTTCTGTTTTGTTCTCTAAAGAAAGAAGTTCTTCCTTTGTTTTAATGCCGCTTTCAGAAATTAAAGGGGAGGAGTGATTACTTAAGACGTTATAGATATCATAAGTTGTATTAAGATCTGTTTTTAAAGTTTTAAGATTTCTATTATTTATTCCAATTAATGCTTCTTTAAAGTTAAGAGCTTTTTTGGCTTCTTTAACTGTATGGACCTCAACAATTATTGACATATTAAGTCTCATTGCTTCTTCATATAATTCATTAGCAAGGTCGTCAGAGACACCAGCTAATATAATTAATATTGCATCCGCACCATAACTTTTTGCAAGAGGTACTTGAAACTTATCAATAAAAAAATCTTTACATAAAACGGGTAAATTTATTTTTTCTTTCACTTTACTAATGTCACTTAGGCTGCCCAGAAAGAAATCTTCTTCAGTAAGAATTGATAAACATGTAGCTTTATTGTTGTTGTAGATTTTTGCTATTTCTATAGGGTTATAATCATCAATTATGATACCTGCAGTTGGGCTTGCCTTTTTTATTTCTGCAATTAGAGAGATTTTATTATTATCAATGTTGTTTTGAATTTTATCTTTAAAGTTAATAAATGATTTATTTTGATCTATTTGTTCATTTAAAGAATTTAATGAAATTGATTTTTTTAATAAATCAACTTTTTCAATTTTTTTTTTAATAATTTCCTTTAGTACATCTTTAGACATTTTGAATTTCCCTTAAGTCATTGTATGTTTTTCCTGACAATATATGTGTTCTTGCTTCATTATAAGCATCAATAAAAATTGTATGTTTTTCTGAAACAATAAGGCCTGCAGCAGCATTTAAACAAACAGCCTTTGAAAAATCATTATCCTCACCTTTAAATATATCTAATATTTTATTTGCGTTAAATTTTGCATCATCACCAAGTAAATTTTCAAATTTATTTGCACCTATATTTAGTTTTATAGGATCAATTAATATTTCAGAAATTTTACCATCTTTTAATTGAACAATATTAGTTTTTGAATAGGGTGATATTTCATCTAATCCATCTTCACTATTTACAATCCAGGCAAATTTAATATCTAAATTATTCAAAGCATTAGCAAAAACTTTTAATAGTTTTTTATCAAAAACACCAATTACTTGTCTGTCAACAAGTGCAGGACTACTTAAGGGACCAATCATATTAAAAATTGTTCTTTTTCCTATTTTTTTTCGAGTAGGACCAACAAATCTCATTGCACTGTGATAGTTAGGTGCAAACATAAAACCAAAGTTATTTTTTTCAATTTGTTCCTCAATATCTTTAGGCTCTAAATCTATCTTAATATTTAAAGCTTCCAAAACATCTCCTGAACCACATTTAGAGGAAACAGCTTTATTGCCGTGTTTTGCAACTTTTATCCCCATACTAGATAGAAGTAGTGCTGAAGCGGTTGAAATATTAAGTGTGTTCATACCGTCTCCACCCGTTCCACATGTATCAATACAGTCATTAACGGTAACTCTTTTAGATTTATCTCTTAAAACAAAAACCCCTCCAGCAATTTCATCTGAGCTCTCACCTTTAGATGAAAGTAGAGTTAAAAAATCAAAAATCTCATCATCTGAAGCTTTGCCATTCATTAGGATTTCAAAAGCATTTTTGCTTTCAGCAAATGATAAATCTTGTTTATCTTTTAATTTATCTATGAAAACTTTCATTTACTTTTGTAATTAATAAAATTTTTTAATATTTTAATTCCAATGGTAGTTTTTATACTTTCAGGGTGAAATTGAACACCGTGAATATTATATTCTTTATGCATTATGCCCATTATAATTCCATCTTCAGTTTCTGCAGTAATTTTAAGATGATCAGATAACGTTTTTTTATCAACTATAAGACTGTGATACCTTGTAGCTTCAAATTTAGAGGGAAGATTTTTAAGTATACCTATTTTTTTTGATTTTATAAAACTAGTTTTCCCATGCATTAACTTTTTTGCTTGAATAATTTTTGAACCGAAAACTTGGCCAATAATTTGGTGACCTAAACATACTCCAAGAATTGGTATTTTTCTATAAAGTGCTTTTACTATTTTAATACAATTTCCTGATTGATTTGGATTACCTGGTCCTGGTGATATAATAATTCTGTCATATTTAATTTTTAGTATTTGTGTATGGGTGATTTTATCATTTCTAACCACATCAACTTTAACGCCTAGTGATGATACATAGTGATATAAGTTAAATGTAAAACTATCATAGTTATCTATTAATAAAATTTTCATTATTTTAATGCATTCATTAAAGCTTTGGCTTTATTAACAGTTTCTTCGTATTCTTTAATTGGATTACTGTCAGCTACTATTCCTGCACCAGCTTGGACATAAAATTTTTTATTTTTTACAACAGCAGTTCTTAATGCAATGCATGTGTCAAACTCACCATTCGCAGAAAAATAACCTATACCTCCAGCATATACTTTTCTTTTAGTGGTTTCTAGCTCATCAATAATTTCCATAGCTCTAATTTTAGGTGCACCAGAAACAGTCCCTGCAGGAAATCCAGCAAGTAGTGATTTAAATTTTGAAATTTTTTTATTATAAATGCCCATCACATTAGAAACTATATGCATTACATGAGAGTATTTCTCGATCATAAAACTATCTGTAACTTTAACAGTTCCTATTTTAGAAACTTTACCAGCATCATTTCTACCCAAGTCAAGTAGCATCAAATGTTCAGAAAGTTCTTTTTTATCTTTAAGCAAATCTTTTGCAAAAAAGTTATCCTCTTTTAAATCTTTACCCCTAGGTCTAGTTCCAGCAATTGGTCTAACAGTAATCTTGTTATCTCTTAGTCTTACTAAAATTTCTGGACTAGCACCTATAATTTGAAAATCATCAAAATTAAAAAAATACATAAATGGAGATGGGTTAGTAGTTCTAAGTTTTTTATAAATTTCTAATGGTCTTTTAGACAATTTAGCTTCAAACCTTTGACTTAAGACGACTTGAAAAATATCTCCAATTTTTATGTATTTTTTAGCTTTGCTCACCATCTTTAAAAACTTATGCTTAGTTGTATTAGATTTAATTTTTATATTTTTCATAATGGTTTTATTAAGATCTTTTTTTTGGAGAGAAGCTTGAATTAATAATTCATTTATTTGTTTTTCAATTTCAAGGTATTTATTCTTATAGTTTGTAATTTTTTCATCCTTAAAGATATTAACAATATAAAAAATCTTTTTTTTCAAGTTATCGTGGACAACTAACACCCTTGGTCTTAAAAGCCTTACATCAGGTAGTTTTAAATCATCTCTACATTTGTTTGGAATTTTTTCTATGTATCTAATTGAATCATAAGAAAAATAACCAGAAATTAATGAACTAATAGGAGGAAGCCCTGATGGTATCTTAAATTTAAATTCTTCAATTATCTTTTCTATAATTTTTTCAGGTTTTCCTTTAATTCTTTTTTTAGTTTTGTTTGTAACTAAATATGAATTGTTATTATTGAACTCCCAAATTTTATCAGGGTTTTTACCAAAAATAGTGTATCTACCTCTTATTTTTCCCTTTTCTACGGATTCAAAAACAAAACTATTTTTTTCTAAAAGAAAATTATCAATTAGATTTAGGATTTCGTCATCTTTTCTTATTTTCCTAGTGGTGTAGAGGATTTGATTTTTGTTTCTTTTATGTTGAAACTTAAAATCATTAAAGCTTCTATTTAACATTATCTAAAATAATTTTTAACTCGCTCAAGTGTTTTTTCATTCACAACAACTTGGTATCTGTTATTTAAAAATAAATCATATGATTTTAAAATATTATTTTTACTTTGAGCTCCCTCTTCAGAAGATATTTTTCCAAAATTAGCAGAATTTTTGTTAATGTTTTTTTCTTCGTATTTTATAGTCTTTGCAATAAACACATCATTTTCATTGTTTGTGATTAATGTGAAAGAATTAATAGGAAGAGAATAGAGTATTTGAATTGAGTTTGTCTCAAATTTTTTAGTATCATTTATAGAATCTAGCTTAATTTCTTTTATATTGTTTTTACCAAACTCATCAAATGACACTTGATTGAATGTTTTTTTATTTATTTTTTCAAAAATATTTTTATTAAATTCAAACTTTTCTTTTTGAAATAGAAGATTTGTAATTTGTTCTTTAAATATAGGATTTTCAAGATCTGGCAATTTAGAAATTGAATTATTTATATTGTAAAAAATATAAGCACCATTATTTTCAAGAATTTCAATTTTATCTTCTCTTGAATTATAGATCATATTTTCTATTATTTTTTTATTATCAAGATTTATGTATGAGTTAACTTCAGTAGGGGAAATATCTAAATTTTTAACTATAGTTTTAAAGTCAATATTTTTTGATATTTGGTTTTCTATATCGTCAATTTTATCAAAAAATGCTTGATTAAAATCATCAATACCTAGTAAGTTTTTTGGGCTAATTTCAACAAAAGAGAAATCAATATAATCTTGTTTTAATTTTTCTGCATTTTCTTCAACAAAAAACTTAATATCGTTATCTGTAAACATTTCCTTTTTTTTATAAAAGGTACTTAGGTCGATATATTCGATATCTAATTTTTTGTTATTTTCTTTATAAAATTTATTAATTAAAAATTCTGGTGATTTTGTTCCACCACTTATGTAGGTAAATAATTGTTTTTGAAGTTCATTATTTTTCAAGCGTATTTCAAACATGGCTGCAGAAGAATTATTTGTTAATAAAAATTTTTCATATAATGTTCTTTGAAATAATCCATTTTCATCATGGAAATTTTTATTATTTTTAATTTTTCTAATCAATACGTCTTCTGAGATTGAAAGATTAAGTTCTTCTATTTCAAGATCAAGAAGAGTCGTGGATACTAATGTAGATAAAAGTTCTTCTATAATATTTTTATCGATATTTTCTTTAATTACCTGTTGGCTTAATCCTGATTCATTTAAATAATCCATAAAATCTTGTGTAGAAATATTAGTATTATTTATCTTAGCTATGTTGTTTTGATTGCCAGTGCTAAATCCTCCACCAAAACCACCAAAACCAAAAGCTACTATAATTACAAAAATTAGTAGTAGACCACCAATTTTCTTTTTAGAAAAATTTTTAAAAGGATTTATCATTACTTCATTAATTTATTGATCTTTAAAATACCAAGCTATAGATTAAATTTTTCATTATGACAAATAAATATATGTATTTTGTAGCTAATTGGAAAATGTATGGGAATTTATCTTCTTTAAATACATTGGATAAAGTTATTAGATTTTCAAAATCTAAAGAAATAAAGGGAGGTAGATTAATTTACTGCCCTCCAAATACTTTAATAAGTTCTTTTGCTAAAAAATTTAATAATTGTCAAATTGGTATTGGTGGACAAAATTGTCATGAAAGCAAAGATTATGGTGCTCACACTGGCCATGTTAATTCCCGTATGTTAAAAAACATTGGTGCGCATTTTGTAATTATTGGTCATTCTGAAAATAGAAAACAAGGTGAGAGTGATAAACTAATTAATCTAAAAATAAAAAGTGCTCTCGAAGCTAAATTAAAAGTTATTTTTTGTATTGGTGAAACTTTAAATGAAAAAAGAAAAAAAAAGACACGTTCAATTTTATCTAAACAAATTAAAATTGGTTTAAAAAATATTAAAAATAAATCTAATATTTTTATTGCTTATGAGCCTGTTTGGGCTATTGGCAGTGGCATTATTCCAAAATCATATGATCTTTTTAAAACCATAAAATTTATTAAAAGTAAATTTAGAGATAAATTGCCAAAAGTTTTATATGGAGGTTCAGTCAACCCTGAAAATATTACAAACTTAAAAAACATTAATAATATTGATGGTTTTTTGATTGGAGGCGCATCTCAAAGTGCTAAAAAATTTATTGATATAGTCAAAAAAACGTATAGTTAAGCCACATGGAAAATATTTTATTAGTAGTCAACTTAGTGCTAGCAACAATACTTGTACTTTTGATACTTGTACAAAAATCAGAAGGTGGTGCTCTTGGGATAGGTGTCTCTCAGGATAATTTTATGCTTTCCAGATCTGCAGGTAATTTTATGGGTAAGGCTACCGCAGTAGTTGCAACTTTATTTATAATTTGTAGCTTAGCTCTAACAATTATATCTAGAGGCGAGTTAACACCTACATCTTCAGTCTTGGATATCATTGAAGAAAAGTCTGGTGATACACCTTCAATTCCTGAAAATAATAATTAATCCTTTTAAATTCATTAATTAATCGCTATAAGATAATACCATGGCGCGATTTATTTTTGTAACCGGCGGTGTGGTTTCTTCATTAGGAAAAGGTCTTTCCTCAGCTTCCCTTGCTTACTTGTTACAATCTAGAGGTTTTAATGTACGTTTAAGAAAATTAGATCCCTATTTAAATGTTGATCCAGGAACGATGAGTCCCTTTCAGCATGGTGAAGTTTTTGTAACAGATGATGGTGCGGAAACAGATTTAGATTTAGGTCATTATGAGAGATTTTCTGGAATATCTGCAAAAAAATCTGACAATATTACAACGGGAAAAATTTACAGTGATGTTTTAAGAAAAGAACGTAAAGGAGGGTACCTTGGAAAAACCGTTCAAGTTATCCCACATATAACTGACCGTATTAAAGATTTTATAAAAAGCGATACATCAAAAGAAGACTTTGTAATTTGTGAAATTGGTGGAATAGTTGGTGACATAGAAAGCCTCCCTTTTGTAGAGGCTATCAGACAATTCTCCAATGATGTGGGTAAAAAAAATGCTTTATTTATTCACTTAACATTAGTCCCATATCTTAAAGCTTCAGATGAAATTAAAACCAAACCTACTCAACACTCTGTTAAAGAATTAAGAAGTCTAGGTATTCAACCTGATATAATAATTTGTAGATCTGAAAGACCTATACCCTTAGAGCATAGAAAAAAGATATCTTTATTCTGTAATGTTGGAATTGAAAATGTAATTCAAACTGTAGACGTTAAAACCATTTACGAAGCACCAATTAGCTTTAATAGAGAAAATTTAGATAAACAAGTTCTTGAATATTTTAAAATAAAATCTAGAAAAAAAGTTAATTTAAATCCTTGGAAAAAAATTACCAAGATTGTTCTACACACAAAAAAAACAATCAATATTGCAGTTATAGGAAAATATGTAGAACTCAAAGATGCTTATAAATCATTAGATGAGGCTTTAACACACGGTGGTATTGATAATAATTCAAAAATTAATTTAGTGAGAATAGATTCGGAGAACTTAAAAATTTCTGAAATTAAAAAAAAATTAAAAGGTGTTTCTGGAATTTTGATACCAGGTGGATTTGGCAAAAGAGGAACAGAGGGAAAAATTGAAGCAATTAAATATGCTAGAGAGAAAAAAATTCCTTTCTTTGGAATTTGTTTTGGTATGCAAATGGCTATTATTGAGTTTGCAAGAAATAAGTTAAATATAAAGAAGGCCACATCTAGTGAGTTTGGATTTGGAGGAACACCAATCATTGGCTTAATTTCTGAATGGAATAAAGATGGTAAATTAATCAAAGGCACTGATAAAAATCTTGGTGGTACTATGAGACTTGGTCTTTATGAAGCCAAATTAAAAGAGAATTCATTAATTAGAAAAATCTATAAATCAAAATCAATTCAAGAAAGACACAGGCATAGATATGAAGTTAATATTGATTATAAGGGTCAATTTGAAAAAAATGGCCTAATCTTTTCTGGATTATCTCCAGATAAAAAATTACCAGAGATTGTCGAACTAAAAAACCACCCATGGTTTATAGCCGTTCAATTTCACCCAGAATTTAAATCTAGACCTTTAGCACCACATCCTTTATTCTCATCGTTTATCAAAGCTGCTAAAAATCATAAATGAAAAATATAAAAGTTAATTGTGGAAATATAGAAATTTCAAATAGTAACAAAATTTTTATTATTGCTGGCCCATGCCAACTTGAGACTGAACAGCATGCTATGGATATGGCTGGTAAGATTAAAGAAATAACTTCTAAGTTTAATATGGGTTTTGTTTACAAAACATCTTTTGATAAAGCTAATAGAACAAGTTTAAAAGGAAAAAGAGGTATGGGGCTTGAACAATCTTTACCTATTTTTGATAAGATTAAAAAAGAATTAAAAGTTCCAATATTAACTGACATACATAATGCTGAACAATGTTCGGTTGTAGCTCCTCATGTTGATGTATTACAAATTCCTGCATTTTTATGTAGGCAAACAGATTTATTAATTTCCGCAGCTAAAACTGGAAAAATTATAAATGTTAAAAAAGGTCAATTCCTAGCACCATGGGATATGGTTAATGTTACAAAAAAAATTGCAGACTCGGGTAATAATAATATTTTAGTTACAGAAAGAGGAGCAAGCTTTGGTTATAATACTCTTGTCTCCGATATGAGATCTCTACCTATAATGGCAAAAAATGGTTATCCTGTTATTTTTGATGCCACACATTCAGTTCAACAACCTGGAGGCCTAGGCGAGACTAGTGGTGGTCAAAGAGAGTTTGTTGAGTACTTAGCAAGAGCTGCGGTTGCTGTAGGTGTTGCAGGTGTTTTTATTGAAACGCATCAAGACCCAGATAATGCTCCATCTGATGGACCTAACATGGTTCCATTAGATAAATTAGAAAAATTACTATCTCAATTATTTGAAATAGATAATCTGATTAAAAAATAAATGAGTAAGATTTTAAAGATTAAAGCTCGTCAAGTTTTTGATAGTAGAGGAAACCCCACAATTGAAGCTGAAGTTTATTCAAAAAAATTAAGTGCGTCTGCCATTTGTCCATCGGGTGCTTCAACCGGAACTTATGAAGCATTTGAAAAAAGAGACGATAACAATAAAAAATATTTAGGTAAAAGTGTTTTAGGTACAGTCAATTTAGTTAATACGAAAATTTCAAAAAAATTAATAGGCACAAATATTCATGATCAAACACGTATTGATACAATCTTAATTAATCTAGATGGTACTAGGCAAAAAACAAATTTAGGGGCTAATGCAATTTTAGCTGTATCAATGGCTGCTAAAAAGCTTTCAGCAAAGATTAAGAATATTCCACTGTATAAAACTTTTTTAGTAAAAAATAATTATAAATTACCATATCCATTAATGAATATTATTAATGGTGGAGCACATGCTAATAACGGATTAAGAATTCAAGAGTTCATGATTAGACCCGATAAAGCTAAGAGTTTTTCAGAAGCTATGAGAATATGCTTTGTTGTAATTAATAACTTAAAAAAGCTAATTATAAAGAAAGGGTTGTCAACATCTGTAGGAGATGAGGGGGGCTTTGCTCCAATGATTAGTAATAATGAAAAAGCTTTAGATTTAGTTGTTACTGCAATTAATAAGTCTGGTTTTAAAAATGGCAAAGATGTTTCGATTTGCTTAGATGTGGCGGCAAATGAATTAATCAAAAAAGATAAGTACTCTATTCATTCAAAAAAATTTGTTTCGGTAGATCAATCTATTAAAGAATATAAAAAGATAATAAATAAATATAAAATTAAATCTATTGAAGATCCATTTGGAGAAAATGACTGGATGGCATGGAGTAAATTAATGAAAAATATTAATAATGTGCAAATAGTTGGAGATGATTTGTATGTAACTAATTTAGAAAGACTTAAAAAAGGCTTTTTAAACAATTCTTCAAACTCTATATTAATTAAACTCAATCAAATTGGTACGGTATCTGAAACACTTGAAGTTATAAAGTTTGCACAAATTATTGGATATAAAACAATAATTTCTCATAGATCTGGAGATAGCGAAGACACTTTTATAGCAGACCTGGCCGTAGGTACAAATTCAAATCAAATCAAAACTGGATCTTTAGCTAGATCAGAACGTGTTGCAAAATATAATCAATTATTACGTATAGAAGAAGAACTTGGAAAAAAAGCATCAATGAGTAAAATTCAGTAATGCTGAGTAAATTAAAAAAAAATTATTTTTTATTAATCTCTACTTTTTTAATACTTTATTTTTTCTTTAACCTTCTAGATGGTGAAAGAGGCCTTTTTTCTTATTTTAAAAAAAAAGAAATTTTAGTTAATTTAAAAATTGAAGAAGCTAATTTATCTAATAAAATCAAAGAGCTTGAATTTAAAAACTCTCTATTAAGTACTAAATTAGACCTAGATTATGTTGAAACCTTAATTAGAGAAAAATTTATGTTTGGCAAAGAAGGAGAGACCCTTTATATAATTAAAAAGAATGACAACTAAGCCAAGACATCCAGAAAAAGTTAACAAACCTTTAAATCCAATCAAAAAAAAACCTGATTGGATAAGATCTAAACTTGTTAATAGTAAAGAGTTTTTTCTAACAAAAACAATTGTTAATAATAATAATTTAGTAACGGTATGTCAGGAAGCTAACTGTCCAAATATCACAGAATGTTGGAGTAAAAGACATGCAACATTTATGATAATGGGTGATACTTGCACAAGAGCATGTGCTTTTTGTGATGTAAAAACAGGCAGGCCTGGAAAACTAGACTCATTAGAACCCGTTAAAATAGCTGAAGCCGTAAAAAAATTAAATTTAAAACATGTCGTAATCACTTCTGTTGATAGGGATGATCTTGACGATGGAGGATCAAATCATTTTTTTGAGGTAATTGATCAAACAAGAAAAAGAAATCCTAATACATCAATTGAGGTTTTGACACCTGATTTTCTAAGAAAAGGAGAAGCTTATAAAAAAGTACTAGAAGCTAATCCTGATGTTTTTAATCATAACATTGAAACTGTGCCTAGACTTTATTTAAAAGTAAGACCAGGCTCTAGATATTTTTCATCATTAGAACTCTTAAAGAATGCAAAATTAGTTAATAAAAATGTTTTCACAAAATCAGGATTAATGGTTGGATTAGGTGAAAATAAAGAGGAGATCATTCAAGTGATGGATGATCTAAAAGCAGCTGATGTAGATTTTTTAACCATTGGTCAATACTTACAACCCTCTGTAAGACATCACCCCTTAGATCGTTATTACCATCCAGATGAATTTAAAGAGTTAGAAACTATCGCAAAATCAAAAGGATTTTTATTAGTTTCGTCGACACCTTTAACTAGATCTTCATATCATGCAGATGAAGATTTTGCTAAACTTCAACAAAATAGAATTAACAATCATTAATGCCTAAGGCATCAGTTAAAAGAAGTATAAATAAAAAAAAAAATAAACTTATTGAGTTTGTTTTGGATATCGAAAAATATCCAGAATTCATCCCTTTTTGTCTAGACTCAAAAGTCTACGATAGAAAAGAAGAAAATAATCAAATTTTAATTATAGCAGATTTAACAATTGGAAAGGGTCCTTTTAGCGATACTTATAAAAGTGACGTTAGATTTAATAAAAAAGATGACACGATTAATGTTACTAATTTAGATGGACCACTAAAACACTTACAAAATAATTGGAAATTTATAGAAAATAATAACATCACTGAGGTTTATTTTGATGTTGATTTTGAAATTAAAAATAAGTTTTTAAATTTGTTAATGGAAAAATCTTTTGAATTTGGTTTAAATAAAATTGCTGATGCTTTTCAAAAAAGAGCTGAAACAGTATAAAAAATTTAAAAAACTGCTCAAATTAAAGAGCTAACAATATCCAAGGCCCTTTTAACTGAAGCTTTTTGAATTGAGCTTCTTGTTTTTTGTTTAAAAATATTTTTTGTTATCAATAATTTATTGGATCTTTTTACTCCTATATAGACTAATCCGATGGGTTTATTTTTAGTCCCACCATTAGGACCTGCAATTCCAGTGACAGATACATTTATTTGAGCTTTAGAAATCTTTGTTAAATTTTTAACCATAGCCTCACAACATTCAGCACTAACAGCACCATATTTTTTAATAATATTTTTATTTACTTTTAAAATATTGATTTTTGCTTGATTAGAATAGGTAATAAGACCTATGTTGAATACTTTAGATGCACCACTAATAGAAGTAATAGATGCAGCTAACATTCCTCCTGTGCAAGACTCAGCAAAAGATATTTTAAGTTTTTTTTTGATTAATTTTTTTACAATATTTTTCATTATAAAATATAGCTCTTTATAATCATGAAACACACAAGGGTTAAAACAACATAAAAACCAGCACAGATATCATCCATAATTACACCAAAACTATTTTTAAAGTTTTTATCAAAAAAGTTTACAGGAAATGGTTTCATGATATCAAAATATCTAAAAAGAATAAAAAATAATGTATAATAAAAAATAGCTTCTCCACCATCTTTTGTTGTTCCATGAGATATCTCATAAAGATATATGGGAATTGATTGACCTAAAAATTCATCAATTATAATTTCACTAGGATCTTTATTTTCATTATTTTCTATATGACTTGAAACTGCATAAAATGAGTAAATAAATATTATTATTAACCCAACTAAAATTATATTTGATGAAATATTTAAAGTGTGGAATAGATAATAAAGAATAATTATAGTTGCCAGTGACCCAAAAGTTCCAGGCATATATTTAATTTTGCCAAGACCAAACATTGTAACAAATAATGAGTTGATAGATTTAATCATTTTTAATAACTGAGGCTATCACTTCACAGGCTATTGCCTTTTCTTTACCAATCACACCTAATTTTTCAGTTGTTTTACCTTTTATATTAATTTGAGCAGGAGAGATATCACATATTTTTGCAATACAATTCGATATTTGTTTTTTATATTTTTGGATTTTGGGTTTTTGAGTAATAATATTAATGTCAAGATTATTGATTAGGTAGCCTTTTTTAACTATCTGCTTAATGATTTCACTTAATAAAATTGTAGATCGAATATTTTTAAATTTCTTATTCTTATCAGAGAATTTTTCACCAATATCACCCATAGAGCAAGCTCCAAGTATAGCATCTGTAACAGCGTGTAATACAGGATCTCCATCTGAATGACCTAATGTACCAATGGGCGAAGGTATTTTAATTCCACCTAAATAAAGTTTTTTATTAGGTACCAATCTATGAACATCAAAACCTATTCCAAATTTTATTAAATTATTAAATTTAATATCTGAATTTATTGTAATTTTATTATTAGTAGTTTCGCCCTTTATGATCTTTATTTTTTTACCAGCTCTTACAAATAAGTTAGCATCATCAGTTACTTCCTCACCTTTATTATTTTGAAGTTCAAAAAGTTTTTTATAGTTAAATGCTTGAGGTGTTTGGATTAAGTAAATATTTTCTCTTTTTAAATTTTTAACATTATTCGATATTTTCTGCTTAACTGTATCTGCAGTTTGAATTGCGGGAATTACACAATCATTTGATTTTAATTCATTCATTAATTTATTTAAAAGTTTTAAAGAAAAATTTGGTCTTGCAGCATCATGAATTATTACATTTTTAAAATTATTTTCTTTAATACTTTTTAAGGCATTATAAGCAGACTCTGCTCTTGTTTTTCCACCTGTGATAATTTTGATGTTTTTAATATTAAGTTTCTTGATAAAATTTTTGTGTTTTTTATTTACTACCAGAACAATTTTATTAAATTTATTAAAAACTTTAGCTTTATCAATTGAATACAATAATAAAGGTTTACCTTTATAATTTGTGTAGGGTTTTGGAGTATTTGAATTAAATCTTTTACTTTCACCTCCAGCAAGTATTATAAAGCAACTATTCATGATAAAAATATATAACACATTATATTGTTCAAAATGATTGATTTTATTAAAAAAAATATATTTATCATTGTAGTATTTTTAATTACTTTATTCATAGGTTTTATAACTTTTTTAACGTTTATTGATAAAAGTTTTTTAAAATTATCTGATGACAATCTCCAACTATTATTAATTGGAAATATTGCATTGTTAATACTTCTTTTTTTTATGATATTTTCAGAAGTAAGAAGTTCTTTAAAGATAGATGTTGATGTAAGTGGTTCTAAAGCCAATAGAAAATATATAACATTCTTTGCATTATTTACTTTAATTCCTTCGATTTTAATTTCTTTATTTTCATTATTTCTCCTTTCATTTGCTCTTGATAAATATTTAGATAAAAAAATAACAACAGCTGTTAATAATTCTTATGAAATTGCAAAAAGCTATACTGAAGAAGTTAGAACAAAAACACAATCAGAAATCATTTTAATAGCATTTGATTTAAACAAAAGTATCAATTTTTTAAATACAAATATTAATCAATTTAAAAGTTTTCTTAAAACTCAAAAACTAATTAGAGGTATGGATGAAGTCCATATTATTGAAAGTAATGGAAATTTATATTTATCAACTTTAGAAGATACTACTTTATATACACCTCCTTTAAGTGATGCTTTAGAAATGGTACAAAATGATAAAAGACCACTTAAGATTATTAATGCTTATAAAAATCAAACAGCATCCATTATAAAGCTTGAAAACTTTGAAGGTAAGTATTTATATATAGTTAAGTATTTAGATAAAAAAATTTCTCAATATTTACTAGAATCTCAAGAAGCTCTTAATTTTTACTACACAGTTCTAAATAAACAAACTGGAATTAAGATATCATTTGTATTTATTTATCTTGTTATAGTTTCATTATTATTATTTTTATCCATTTCAATAGCTATAAGATTTTCATCAAGGTTTTTTAGGTCTATTAATAATTTAATTATTGCATCTTCTAATATTGGAAAAGGTAATCTAGATATTAAAGTACCAGAAATTAAAACTGATAAAGATATGGAGACTTTAAATCAAAATTTTAATTTAATGATAGATAAATTAAAATCACAACAAGAAAAAATTATAATCAAAGAAAGACACGAAGCTTGGGAAAATTTAGCTAGAAAATTAGCTCATGAAATTAAAAATCCACTCACACCTATTCAATTAACCATTGATAAATTGAAAAGCAAATATTCAGAAAAAGTAGCAGATCATGAAAAAGAAGACTTTTCCAAAAGTTTATTGATTATTGGAAAACAAATTAAACAAATTGAAAATCTAGTTAATGAATTTTCGGATTTTGCAAGAATGCCAAAACCAATTCTCAAAAATAACAACTTAGTTTCTTTGATAAAAGATAATATTAAATTAATAAATGAATTAGATAATGAAATAATAATTGATTTTAAATCAAATAAATCTAAAATTCTTTTAAACTCTGATAGTGAACAATTAAGCAGAGTTTTCTTCAATTTAATTAAAAATTCTATTGAAAGTATACAGGATAAGAAAAATGATAATGTTAATTTTAATGGAAAAATCGATATCTCTATAAATGAGAATGAGGAAATAATTAACTTCATAATTATCGATAATGGATTAGGATTTGGAATATTTAAAAACAATATAAAAGACATTCTAAATCCTTATTTTACAACTAAAAAAAAAGGTACGGGCTTAGGTTTATCTATTGTTAATAAAATAATAAATGATCATAATGGTAAAATAAATTTTATATCACTTGAAATGGGTGCAAAAATTGAAATTACATTTACAAAATAATGAGTACTGAAATATTAATTATTGATGATAATGCAGATATTAGAAACATTATTAATGACCTAATAATTGAAGCTGGTTATAAAACAAGATTAGCTGCAAACTATAATCAAGCATTAAATGAGATTGATAAAAAACTCCCTGATGTTGCAATAATAGATGTTAAGTTAGATAAAAGTGAAAATGATGGTTTAGAGCTATTATCACACATCAAGACTAAGGATAAAAATATTCCAGTTATAATAATTACAGGGCATGCGAATGTTGAAATGGCAATCAAAGCTTTAAAAGCTGGCGCTTTTGAATTTATTGAAAAACCTTTTAATCAGGAGAGATTATTAAACTTTGTTGATAGAGCTGTTGAAAACTTAAATCTTAAAAATAAGAATAAAGAATTTGAAAGTAAACTTTTTTATTCTTATGAACTAATTGGTGTTAGTGACAATATTAAAAAAATAAAAGATCAAATAGATAAAATATCAGTTTCTGAAAGTAGAATTTTTATCAATGGACCTACTGGCTCAGGTAAAGAGTTGATAGCAAGAAAGATACATAAAGAATCCAAAAGACAGAAGGGTCCTTTTGTTATTCTGAATGGCGCATTACTTGATATTAAAAAATATGAATTAGAATTATTTGGTGAAGAAAAAAATAATGGCTCTATAACTTATGGCGCTTTAGAGAAATCAACAAAGGGTATACTTTTAATAGATGAAATTTCTGAAATCCCACTTGATACTCAATCTAAAATTTTAAGAGTTTTAATAGATCAAAAATTTAGAAGAATTAATGGCAGCCATGATATTAATGTTGATGTAAGAATTATGTGCTCATCTAGTAAAGATATAAAAAAAGAAATAGAAAATGGTAATTTTAGAGAGGACTTATATCATCGACTTAATGTATTTGAAATTAACATCGACTCTTTAAAAGACAGGGTTTCAGATATACCTTTGTTAGTTGAATATTTTTCTGAAAAAATTTCAACAAACTATAATTTAAAAAAACTAAGTATTGATACAAATAATAAATATTTACTCAATTATGATTGGCCAGGAAATGTTAGAGAATTAAGAAATTTAATAGAGAGAATAGCAATACTTGCGCCTGATAGTACTGATAAAATTTCAAATATTATTAAAGAATCTCTAAAAACACCTGATATTAGAAATATACCATCAGAAAACTCTTTATCTATACCATTAAAAGAAGCTAGAGAAAATTTTGAAAAAGAGTATTTAACTACACAACTAAAAAAATTTAATGGCAATATATCAAAAACTGCTGATTTTATTGGAATGGAAAGATCTGCCTTACATAGAAAGCTTAAAGGTTTAGGGATCAAGGAATTAAACTAAATGAATATTATAATTTGTGGAGCAGGTAGAGTAGGCTTTACTATCGCAAAAATTTTAAGTGAGCAAGGACACTCTATAACTATAATTGATCAATCAAGTGAAGATATACAAAAGATTGATGACACACTAGATGTAAAGTCTATTGTGGGTAAAGCTACTTATCCATCAATATTAGAAAAGGCAAACGCAACCGAAGCTGATATGATTATTGCAGTAACACGTAATGATGAAATTAACATGTTGATATGTCAAATTGCATTTTCAATATTTAATGTTCCAAAAAAAATAGCAAGGATCAGATCACAAGATTATTTAAATCCAAAATTCACAAAAGTTTATAATAAAGAAAATTTACCAATAGATGTTATAATATCACCTGAGATTGAGATAGCAAAGTCACTTCAAAGAAAACTAGAAGCCCCTGGTTCACTAGATAATGTTCCTTTTGCTAATAATAAAATTAGATTGCTTGAGATTTTGATAGATGAAAATTGTCCAATAAAAGACATCAAGCTTAATGAGCTAACAAAAAAATTTCCAAAACTTAATTCTAATATAATGGGAGTAATTAGAGATGAAAAATTTGTTTTATTAAAAAAAACGGATGTAATGCTTAAAGAAGACAAAGCTTATGTTGTAATTAACGCCTCACAAATGAATGAAACTTTAGCAGCCTTCGGTCATACAGAAAAAATTTCTAATAAAATTTTGATTATCGGAGGAGGAAATATAGGATTTAACTTAGCAAAAAATTTAGAAGAAAGTTTTGATTCTGCAAGAGTTAAAATAATAGAAAAAGTTAAGGAAAGAGCAGAACTTATTGCAAGCCAATTAAATAACACAATTGTTATAAATGGAGATGCTTTAGATGAAGAAGTTTTATTGGAGGCAAATTTAGAAGAGGTTCAAACTGTTTTGGCTCTGACAAATGACGACGAAGACAATTTAATGATAAGTGTATTGGTTGAAAAATTTGCTAAAGATAATGATGAATTAAGTGACAAAAGAACTATGGCTTTAATTAACAAGCCTAATTATTCTCTTTTACAATCTTCTTTAAAAATTGATGATTTTATTGATCCTAGAATGAATACTGTATCAAGTATCTTAAAACACATTCACAAAGGCACTATTGAAAATGCTTATAGTATTTTGAATGGTGAATATGAGATTATTGAAGCGGAAATTATTGAAACTTCAGAGTTAGTAAATAAAGAGTTAAAAAATTCTAACTTACCAGATGAAATAAGAATAGGTGCAGTTTTAAGAGGTGAAGAAGTAATTATTCCTAGATCAAATTTTGTATTTAAAAAAGAGGATATTGTTGTTCTCTTGGCTAATAAAGATTTCTTACATGTTGTAGAAAACATGTTTCGTATAAGCTCTATTTAATTTAATGAAATACTTTAAACTCATTTATTTGAGTGTTTTTTTTGGAATAGTTTCAATTTTAGCTTTTTTTAATATCACTTACTCTTACTATCTAAACCTCTATCTAAATCTAAATACCTACATAATTACATTTGTAGTCTCTATTCTTTTAACAATATTATTTTATTATTCAAAAAATAATGATGAAAAAAAAATAACTATATATGATAAAATATTAACAATACTTCTTGGTTATTTTTTATTACCAATAGTTATTTCTATACCTTTTTATTTTAGTATTTATAATTTAACTTTTGTTAACGCTTTCTTCGAGTCAATTTCTGGATTCACTTCAACAGGTTTTACTATTTTTAACAATATTAATCATATTGATCAAAGCTTAATATTATGGAGATCTGCTTCTCAATGGATAGGGGGTCTTTATTTTTTATTTTCTATAATACTCTTAATTGATATTTTTGATCATAGTTTTAAAAAATCTTTAACTAATTTTTTATCTTTTAATAAATCTGAAACATTCAAACAAGCATTCAAAATTTTTTTATTTTATTCATTAATTACACTTTCAATTTTTATAATTTTAAGTTTATTTGATATTAGGTTATTTAATTCTCTAAATTTAGCAATGACCATAATTTCATCAGGTGGTTTTTTACCATCTAATAATTTGTCTAATATATTGGTCAATAATTCCCAAGTTATTATTATATCAATTTTATTGCTATCTTCTTTTTTTAGTATTTTTTTAATTTACAATTTAATCTTTACAAAAAACCATAACCTCAATTTCTTTAATGAAGATATTCATTTGTTATTTTATTTCTTATTTTTGTTGATTATTTTTTTTGTATTTTTAAATTTTGAAAATAATTTTAGTGAATTATTTTTATCCTTAACAAGTAGTATTTCTAATGTAGGTTTTTCTCTTAATAATTCTTCTAGTAATTTATCTTTTGTTTTTCTAATACTTGTTATTATTGGAGGATCTTTTTTTTCGACAAGTTCTGGTATTAGGTTTTTAAAAATTTATTCTTTATTTAAATATTCAATTAACGAAATTCTTTCTTACAGTAGACCTAAAAATATTTACATAAATAAACACTTGTTTTCAAAAGATACATTTAAATTAGATGAAATTTATAAATATTTTTTATCTGTTATAGTTTTTATAATTTCTTTATTAATTTTAACCTTTCTATTAACTTTAAGTGGAATTGATTTTGAAAGCTCTTTTAAACTCTCAATATTAACCATAATGAATACAGTAAACTCCTCAATGTTTGGGTTGGCTGATTTTAGTTTTTATGATCTACATTTTATCACTAAGTATTATCTAATTTTCTTTATGATTATTGGTAGACTAGAGCTTCTAACTTTATTAATTATTTGTAAAAAATTTCTTTTTAAAAATTAAATTCGTACTATAAATATACTATTATTAATTTGCGCTCTTAGCTCAGCTGGATAGAGCATCGGTTTTCTAAACCGAGGGTCGGTGGTTCGAGTCCACCAGAGCGCACCATCACTATATGTAACATATTGTCTTTAATGGAGCACTACATATAGTTAGAACAATTCTAAAAACTAAATTTTTATTTTGATGCTAGTTATAAAATGTTAAACATCTGACTTAATTCAAATCATTTTGAATTATTTGTTAACAAATAAATAAATAAAACAGAGGAATAAAATATGTTTAAATACGTAAAACAATTAACTTCTCTAGTTGCTATGGTTGCAGTTCTGTTTACTTTTACAACAGAAACAATGGCCGCTAAGAAGTCAAAAACTCTTAAGAACACTCAGAAAAAAGGTTTCGTAAGATGTGGTGTATCTCAAGGTCTACCTGGATTTTCAAATGCTGACGCTGCTGGAAATTGGACTGGTGTTGACGTTGATGTATGTAGAGCGGTTGCTGCTGCAGTATTAGGTGATGCGAACAAAGTTAAGTTCACTCCACTAAGTGCTAAAGAAAGATTCACAGCTCTAACTTCTGGTGAGATTGATATCTTATCAAGAAACACAACTTGGACACTTTCTAGAGATGCTGACATTGGTTTAACATTCGTTGGAGTTAACTTCTACGATGGCCAAGGTTTCATGGTAAGAAAAGACTCAGGAATTACTTCTACGAGCCAATTCAAAAATGGAATTTCAGCATGTACTAACATTGGTACTACAACTGAACTAAACATGAGAGACTTCTTTAATTCAAAAGGAATTTCTTATGAGCCAGTTGCTTTTGAAAAAGCTGATGAAGTTGTTGCAGCTTATGACTCAGGCAGATGTGATACTTACACAACTGACAAATCTGGTCTAGCAGCACAAAGAACAAAAATGACTAACCCTGATGATCACGTAGTGTTACCAGAGACTATTTCTAAAGAGCCTCTAGGACCTGTTGTACGTCAAGGTGATGCAGTTTGGGAAGACATCGTAAGATGGTCACTAAACGTAATGATCGAAGCTGAAGAGTACGGTATTAACTCTGCAAACGCTGACATGATGAAAACTTCTGAAAACCCACAAATCAAAAGACTTGTTGGTTCTGAAGGTGAATTAGGTGCAGCATTTGGTTTAGATAACGATTGGAGCTTAAGAATTATCAAACAAGTTGGTAATTATGGAGAAAGCTACAAGAGAAATATCGCTGATACTGGTATTTTACCTGACAGAGGTCCAAACCAAATTTGGACTAAAGGTGGACTACTATACGTACCACCAGCAAGATAATTATTATCTAACAAAACATAAAAAGGGCTAGATTTATCTAGCCCTTTTTTTATAATACTCATCACATGAAATTAAAAAAAATCTTACCTCAACTATTAACATTATTATTTATAGTTTTAATATTTGGTTTCTTTACCATGAATGCTCAAGAGAACATGGATACAAGAGGTATCGAATTTGGTTTTGGTTTTTTAACTCAAGAGGCATCATTTGATATACAATTTTCTTTAATTGATTATGATGGGTCACACTCCTATGCAAGAGCATATCTTGTTGGATTATTAAATACACTCTTAGTAGCTTTCATTGGAATTATTTTAGCTACATTATTGGGTCTTATTGTTGGTGTTGCAAGATTATCTCCAAATTATTTGATTAGAAAAACTGCTTCTTTTTACATAGAATTCTTTAGAAATGTTCCATTATTATTACAGATTTTCTTTTGGTATTTTGCAGCTCTAAGAGCACTGCCAATGCCTCAAGATGCTACATTATTATTAGGATCATCTTTCATGACCATAAAGGGACTTTATACACCAGCTCCAATTTGGACAAATTTCGATATTTTTTTTACAACATTAATTGTGGCAATGATTTTAATTTTCTTTTTTGTCAAATTTGCAAAAAAGAAACAAGAACAAGAGGGAAAACAGTTGCCTGTATTAATTATCTCATTAGCTATTTTTATAGGTCTACCACTGTTAACATTTTTAGTTGGTGGTGTTGATTTATCTTTTAGCTTTCCAGAATTAAGAAAAATGTCACAATCTTCTTACACATTTGATGGGGGTATGGGTATACCACCAGAGCTAATTGCGTTAACTTTAGCCTTAACTCTCTATACAGCAACTTTTATTGCAGAAAATGTAAGAGCAGGTATTCAAGGTATTGGTAAAGGGCAAAAAGAAGCTGCTGCATCAATTGGTTTAACACCAAGCCAAGTTTTGAAATTAGTAATTATGCCTCAAGCATTAAGAATAATTATACCACCAACTACTAATCAATACTTAAATTTAACTAAAAATTCTTCTTTAGCAGCAGCTATTGCATACCCTGATTTAGTTTTAGTTTTTGCAGGAACTGCAATGATGCAAACAGGAAAAGCAATTGAAATTGTTGGTATTACAATGGCTACATATTTAACTATTAGTATAGCAATTTCATTACTGATGAATTGGTACAATCAAAGAATAGCGATAAAGGAAAAATAATGAGCTCAAATAATTTTAATTTACCAAAATCTAAAATTCAAATAAGTAGAAATACTTCTCTGATTATTGGAACTTTATTTTTTTTCTTAGGTATTTTTGATTTTTGTTTAAATAATTTCTTAGGTACAAATATTACCTCTTTCTTACCTAGGTTTATTAACTTTTTTACCCCCTTAATCTTTGGGGTAATTGGACTTCATTTTATTAGAATTGAATTTTCAGGTATTAAAATTTTAGATAGTCTTAATAAAAATATTAACCCAAGTAATTTTAATGCAGCTTTAAGTTTGTGTATTATTTTTCTTATAATATTTGCACTTCCACCACTATTAAATTGGTTCATTTTTGATGCTAATATTTCTGGTGACACTAAAGAAGCATGTACAGGTGGTGGTGCTTGTTGGGTTTATATTAAAGTATGGTTTAATAGATTTATGTATGGAATGTATCCTAATGCAGAGCAATGGAGAATTAATGTTACATTTATTGCTGTATTAGCCTTCATGGCAGCTGGGTTTTTTGTACCTGCTAAATTTAGAAATTATCTTTCTCTTTATTACACTCTTATATTGCCAATTATTTCCTTTATCTTAATCTATTATTTAATTTCAGGAGGGTCTTTTGGACTTGAGTGGGTTGAAACTGGTGCATGGGGTGGTTTATCTTTAACCTTTATTGTTTCTTTCTTCTCTTTAATTTTTTGTTTTCCAATAGGTATGATGTTGGCTCTTGGAAGAAGATCTGATTTACCTATTGTTAAATATTCATCTCTTTCATTCATAGAATTTTGGAGGGGCGTTCCTTTAATTACAGTTCTATTTATGTCAGCAGTAATGTTTCCAATGTTTTTACCAGATGGAACTTATGTTGATAAACTGATTAGAGTAGTTGTGGCGATTACTTTATTTGAAGCGGCTTATACAGCTGAAGTTATAAGGGGAGGACTACAAGCTCTTCCAAGAGGCCAATATGATGCAGCTAAGTCACTTGGGATGGGTTACTGGAAACTTCATATTTTTGTTATCCTTCCACAAGCTTTAAAATTAGTAATTCCAGGAATTGCGAATACATTCTTAGCACTTGTAAAAGATACACCACTAATTTTTGTAGTAGGTCTTTTAGAGGTAGTTGGTATGTTAAATTTAGCTAAAACTAATCCCGAATGGCTAGGATTTTCGATGGAAGGATACGTATTTGCTGGAATAATATTCTGGATTATTTGTTATAGTATGAGTAAATATAGCCAAAAATTAGAATTAAAATATAAAACAGATAGATAAATTATGTCAGATTCAATTATTCAAATTCAAAATGTAAACAAATGGTTTGGGGACTTTCAAGTACTAAAAGAAATAAACCTTGAGGTTAAACCTAAAGAAAAAATTGTTGTTTGTGGACCATCAGGATCTGGAAAATCTACACTAATTAGATGTATCAATAGACTAGAAGAGCATCAAAAAGGATCAATCATTGTTGATGGCACTGAAATTTCAGAAGACACTAAAAATATAGAACAAGTTAGAGCTGAAGTTGGGATGGTTTTTCAACAATTTAATTTATTTCCTCATTTATCTATTTTAGATAATTGTACGTTAGCTCCAATTTGGGTAAAAAAAATGCCCAAAAAAGAAGCAGAAAAATTGGCATTAGAACACCTTGAAAGAGTACAAATTTTAGATCAAGCTCAAAAATTCCCAGGTCAATTATCGGGTGGACAACAACAAAGAGTTGCTATTGCAAGAGCACTTTGTATGGAACCTAAAATTATGTTATTTGATGAACCTACTTCTGCATTAGATCCTGAAATGATTAAAGAGGTACTAGATGTTATGGTTAATTTAGCAAAACAAGGTATGACTATGATTGTTGTAACTCATGAGATGGGCTTTGCTAAAGAGGTAGCTGACCAAATGATATTTATGGATGAAGGAATGATTGTAGAAAAGGCCACTACCAAAGACTTTTTTGCTAATCCTAAAAGTGATCGTACTAAACTTTTCTTAAGCCAAATTTTATAAGTCTTTTTAAGTCTTATAGGGCAACAATTTATTTATTCATTTAATATTATAAGTACTTGACACATTTTGTTATTTTCAATTTAAATCTATAAAATAAATAAATTTATGTGTTGCGATATTAGTCAAAAATTAGTTCAATGGGTTTTTAAAAACAAACTTTAAGAGGGGTCTTAATGGAAGATAATTTTAACAAACATTTAGGTAATAAATTAAAGCTAAGAAGATTAGCTTTAGGTCTCACGCAAACAAAAGTTGCAAAAGCAATTAATGTTACTTTTCAACAAATTCAAAAATATGAAAAAGGAACTAATGGAGTTAGCTCAATAAGACTTCTTCAATTAGCAAATTATTTAAAAGTTCCAGTAAATTATTTTTTTGAAGATTTTTCAGAATATTTAATAAATCTAGAAAGATCTCAAGAAGGTCACATGAATGTAAATTATAATTTTTTAGTTAAATTATATTCTGAACTTAGTAACGATCAAAAACTAAAATTTAGTAAATCTTTACAAATTTCAAATATTGGAGTTTCAAAAGTAGGCTAATATAAATCATAGTTTAAGACCCTAATAAATTTAAATAATTTCATTTAAATAAACTAATAATTCTAAGTTCTTTTTTAATAAGATTTATCAATAATAAAGAAAGTAATTTTTTTGGCTCCTCGGGCAGGACTCGAACCTGCGACCAATTGATTAACAGTCAACTGCTCTACCAACTGAGCTACCGAGGAATATCAAAAACACAACTTACTTTTTTTTAAGAGTAAAACAAGATTTTTTTTGGAGGCATCGCCCAGAATCGAACTGGGATACAAGGATTTGCAATCCTCTGCGTAACCATTCCGCCACGATGCCCTCTCATCTCAATTTAAATTAAATAGAGAGCCTTTTATATATTAAATATATAAAATTAGTCTACCAAATAAGCCTTCAAAATGATTATTGTTAATTCATATTATTAAATTATAAACTTATAATCACCTATGAGTAACGACAAATACATACATACAGATGTTGAAGATAAGATTTATTCTTATTGGGAAAAAAATAATTTATTTAAACCCACTAAAAATAAGAAACAATTTTCAGTGGTTATACCTCCGCCCAATGTAACAGGTAGCCTTCATATGGGGCACGCTTTGAATAATTCAATTCAAGATCTTTTGGTAAGATATCACCGTATGAATAATTACGAAACATTATGGCAACCTGGAACAGATCACGCAGGTATTGCTACACAGGCTTTAGTTGAGAAAAAATTAACCACTGAAGGTATTGATAAAAATCAAATTGGAAGGAAAAAATTTATAGAAAAGGTTTGGGAATGGAAAGAAGAGCATGGTGATATCATTTTAAATCAACTAAAAAAATTAGGTTGTTCTTGTGATTGGTCGAGAAATGCTTTTACAATGGATGAAAATCTTTCAAAATCAGTTTTAAAAGTTTTTGTAGAGCTTCATAAAAAAGGTTTAATCTATAAGGATAAAAAACTAGTTAATTGGGATACAGTTTTAAAAACTGCAATATCTGACTTAGAAGTTGATCAAAGAGAAGTTAATTCTAAAATTTATTACATTCAATATCCAATTGAAGGTTCTAGTGATTTTATAACTATAGCTACAACTAGACCTGAAACTATGTTGGGTGATTCTGCCATCGCTGTAAATCCTAAAGATGATCGATTTAAACATTTAGTTGATAAATTTGTAACAGTTCCAATTGTTGGAAGAAAAATAAAAATAATCAAAGACGATTATGCCGATCCAGAAATGGGAACTGGTGCTTTAAAAATAACGCCTGCTCATGATTTTAATGACTATCAAGTTGGACAAAGAAATAATTTAGAAATCATAAATATTTTTACTGAAGGTGGTAAAGTCAATGATAATGCTCCCAAAGAATATATTGGCCTTGATAGATTTGAAGCTAGAAAAAAAATTTTAAAAGAACTTAAAGAAAAAGAATTCTTTGTTAAGGAAGAAAATATAAAGAATAAAGTTCCCTATGGGGATAGATCTAACTCGATAATTGAACCTTTTTTAACAGAACAATGGTTTGTAGATGCAAAAAAATTATCAGTTAAAGCTAAAGATATAGTTAACTCTAAAAAAACTAATTTTTTTCCTACTAATTGGTCAAAAACCTATTTTCAATGGATGAATAATATTGAGCCATGGTGTATCTCAAGACAGCTTTGGTGGGGACATCAAATACCAGCATGGTATGGGCCAGATAAAAAAATCTTCGTTGCAATAAATGAAGACGAAGCAAAAGCAGAAGCCAAAAAATTCTATAATAAAGAAGTAGAATTAATTCGTGATCCAGATGTATTAGATACTTGGTTTTCATCAGGCTTATGGCCTTTTGCTACATTAGGGTGGCCTGACGATAAAGAATATGTTGATAAATTTTACCCTACATCAGTACTTGTTACAGGGTTTGATATTATATTTTTCTGGGTAGCTCGAATGATTATGTTTGGAATGGAGTTTCTAGACAAAGAACCTTTTAAAGATGTTTATGTTCACGCCCTTGTTAAAGATGAGAAAGGGCAGAAAATGTCTAAATCTAAAGGAAACGTAATTAACCCTTTAGATTTGATTGAAAAATATAGTGCTGATGCTTTAAGATTTACTTTACTTTCAATGGCATCACCTGGAACGGATGTAAAACTTTCTGAAGATAGAGTTAAAGGTTATAGAAATTTTTTAAATAAATTATGGAATGCAAATAATTTTTTAATTACTAATAATTGTGATTTTTCTAAAATTAATGAAAAACCAAGTTTATCAATTAATATTAATAAATGGATATATTCTGAACTTATAGAAACTAAAAATAAAATTGAAAAAAATCTTAAAGATTACAGGTTTGATGAAGCTGCAAAAAATGCCTATCAATTCACTTGGCACTCTTATTGTGATTGGTATTTAGAGCTATCTAAAACAATACTATTTTCAGAAGATGAAAAAGCAAAAGACGAAGTAAAACAGGTATCTGCTTATGTGTTTAGACAAATATTAATAATATTACATCCATTTATTCCCTTCGTGACTGAAGAAATTTGGCTAAATAATAAATTTGATAACTCAGGTAAAGACTTTTTAATGTTAGCTAATTGGCCTTCTGGAGAGCTTGAAAGTGATTCATCTAATAATCAAGTAAAGAAGATTATAAGTATAGTCTCAGAATTAAGATCGTTTAAAAATGAATTAAGTGTAAGCCCTGGCTCATTTATAGATATTTCAATAGAAACTGTTAGTAAAAAAGAGCAATCATTTTTTATTAATAATGAAATTATTCTTAAAAAACTTGGTCGCATTAGAAATTTACATAATAAAGATTTAGACAAACCAGCTGCTACATTGATGGTTTCTGGAGATCTGTTTAAAGTATATTTTGATGAAGATGTTGATTTAAAATTAATTAAAAAAAACTTAACTACAAGACAAGATAAATACCAAGAGGAAATGAATAAGATATCAGAAAGATTAGCTAATAAAAGCTTTGTTGATAGAGCACCAAAAGATATTGTTGATCAGGAAAAAACTAATTATAATAATTTAAAAAATGATGTTGAGAGAATATCAATAACTATAAAGGGTTTATAATGGCAAAATTTAATAAAAAGAAATTACCAAGCAGACATACTTCATTAGGTGCTGATAGAGCTCCACATAGATCATTTTACTATGCGATGGGTGAAACTGAAAAAGATGTAGCAAAACCTTTTGTTGGTGTTGTGTCAACTTGGAATGAAGCTGCTCCTTGTAATATTGCTTTAATGAGACAAGCTCAATCGGTTAAAAAAGGTGTTAGAGCCTCAGGTGGTACTCCTAGAGAATTTTGTACAATAACAGTAACTGATGGTATTGCGATGGGTCATGAGGGAATGAAATCGTCTTTAATTTCTCGTGAAGTAATTGCTGATTCAACTGAACTTACTGTACGTGGTCATTGTTATGATGCATTAGTTGGTATTGCAGGATGTGATAAATCTTTACCTGCTTTAATGATGGCAATGGTTAGATTAAATGTCCCAAGTGTATTTATTTATGGTGGCTCAATACTTCCAGGTCAATACAAAGGAAAAGACGTAACTGTTGTTGATGTATTTGAAGCAGTTGGAAAACATTCGGCAGGACAAATGACTGCTAAAGAATTAAGAAAATTAGAATTGGTTGCATGTCCAAGTGCTGGTGCATGTGGAGGTCAATTTACTGCAAATACTATGGCCTGCGTTTCTGAAGCTATTGGTTTAGCATTACCTTATTCAGCTGGAACACCTGCTCCATACGAAGAACGTGATAAGTATGCATTATTGAGTGGAAAGACTGTAATGAATTTATTACAAAAAAATATTCGTCCAAGAGATATTGTTACCAAAAAATCTTTAGAAAATGCTGCAACAATAGTTGCGGCAACTGGTGGATCAACGAATGCTGCTTTACACTTACCTGCTATTGCTAATGAAATCGGAATTAAGTTTGATTTAATGGATGTAGCCAAAATATTTAAAAAAACTCCTTATCTTGCTGATTTAAAACCAGGTGGAAAATATGTTGCAAAAGATATGTGGTTAGCTGGTGGAGTTCCAATGTTATTAAAAACTCTTTTTGATGGTGGTTTTATTCATGGTGATTGCATGACTGTTACTGGAAAAACGATGAAACAAAATTTAAAAAATATTAAATTTAATCCTAAACAAAAAGTTTTAAGAGCTTATGATAATCCCTTATCACCAGATGGAGGAGTTGTTGGCCTTAAAGGTAACTTAGCTCCTGATGGTGGAATTGTTAAAATTGCTGGTTTAAAAAAATTACAATTTACTGGAAAAGCTAGATGTTTTGATAATGAAGAAGCTGCAATGGCTTGTGTGCAAAATAAAAAATATAAAGCAGGTGATGTAATTATCATTCGTTATGAAGGACCAGTTGGGGGACCTGGTATGAGAGAAATGCTTTCAACAACGGGTGCTATTTATGGTCAAGGTATGGGTGAGAAGGTTGCCTTAATTACTGATGGAAGGTTTTCAGGTGCCACGAGGGGCTTTTGTGTGGGTCATGTTGGCCCTGAAGCGGCCTTAGGCGGCCCTTTAGCTCTTTTACGTAATGGTGATGTAATTGATATAGATGCTAAAAAAGGAACTATTAACGTTAGATTAACTAAATCACAATTAGCCACAAGACATAAAAAGTGGAAAGCAAAAAAATCAAGCTTTGGATCTGGTACTATTTGGAAATACGCTCAAACAGTAGGTCCCGCTTATTTAGGTGCACCAACACATCCTGGTAAAAGAAAAGAAGTAAAAGTTTACGCTGATATTTAATGAAAATTAAACCCGTTATTTTATGTGGTGGAGCAGGAACTAGACTTTGGCCTAATTCTAAAAATCATCAAGCAAAGCAATTTATTGATTTCGGTAATTGGACTTTATTGGGAAAAACTCTTGGTAGAGTTAAATCTTCAACTTTCGATGCACCTATCATAAGTACAAATCTTAAATATTTAAAAGAAGTTAAAAAACATCTTAAGAAACATAAGATAAGTAAATATAAGATTGTTTTAGAGCCTGCAAAAAGAAATACAGCACCAGCAATTCTTGCATCAGCATTAATTAAAGATATTCCAAATGAACAACCCTTAATGTTTTTTGCAGCAGACCACTTAATAGAAAAAGCAAGCATTTTTAATAAAGCTATCAATAAGAATAAAACTAATTTAACAGACAAAAATATATTCATCTTTGGAATTAAACCAACATCACCATCGAGTGAATATGGTTATTTTTTAACAAAAAAAGTTAAAGGAAATATTAATAAAGTAACAAAATTTATTGAAAAACCAAAAGAAGCTAAAGCTAAACAAGTCATTAAACAAAAAGGTTATTGGAATTCTGGTATGTTTTTTTTGAGAAAAGACTCAATAATAAATAACTTTAAAAAATACCAACCTGCAATATATAAAAATTGTGTTAATGCTGTTTTAAAAGCTAAACTTAAAGATAATACGTATTACTTGAATAAAGCTTCATTTGAAAAAGCTACTGCAAAATCTTTTGATTATGCAATTTTAGAAAAAACTAAACAAATAAACGCTATTAAATTAGATATACCTTGGTCAGATCTTGGCAGCTGGAAAGAGATCTTAAAAATGTATGATAAAAATAAGAATAAATATTATAAGAAAAAAAATGTTTATTACCGACCTTGGGGTAGGTATGTTAATTTGTTTGAAGGCAAAGGTTTTTTAATTAAAGAACTATTTGTAAAACCAAAAGGTATATTAAGTTTACAAAAACATCATCATAGATCAGAACATTGGTTGGTAACCGAAGGAACTCCCAAAATTACACTTAACAAAGATAGCTTTTTAAAAAAACAAAACGATCATATATTCATTCCATTAGAAGCAATTCATAGAATTGAAAATCCTGGTAATAAACCTGTTAAAATCATTGAAGCTCAAGTAGGCTCAATTTTAAAAGAGAGTGATATTGTTAGGTATCAAGACGTATACGGCAGAGTAAAATAGATTTTAAGGTTTTTCAGAAATTTTTAATGGCAGATCTGATGTTACGTCAAATCTTTCTTTTTTTGTTATATCTTCAACCTGTTTAGCTTTTTTTTCTAAACACCATTTTTCATAAATTTTACAAAATGTGAATATCCCATTGTATCTATCAATCATTTTTACATTATCCAATTCGTCTTTTATCAAAAATTTAATATCATATAATTCTTTAATATTAACTTCTGTTAGAATTTCTCTTGAGTCTGGATTGTAATATCCAGAACCATCTTCACAGGGGGTTTCTAAAGCCTCATCTATATATTTTTGAAAAATTTTTCCTCTGATAAAATTTTCTTCAAAGTCTTGAGAGTTAATAGTTTCATAAATTAATCTTCTTAAAGGAGGTTTATTCATCTCAAACCACATTATAAGTAATTCGTAATAAATTAATTCATACAACCTTATATGTATGGGTTTGCCCTTAACTATTCTTGACCAATTAAGATATCTTCTTATATCTATATTTCTTTCAATACTTTTCATGATAAGTATTTTTTATTTACCTCCTTTAATTGTAATGTAACCACATCTTTTGCACTCAAGTGTTGTAACTCTATCTGTTGGTCCAAAACCAAACTCAATATTTAACGTTTTGTAGTCATGTATGCCCATAAAACAGAGTATTTTTATCATTTTCAAAAACATAATTTTGACACTTTAAATTGTTAAATTTATTTTTTGATGGTCAGCAGATAGCTGAAATGATTGCGGTGATTTAAGAAATAACTATACCGCAGAATTAGATAAAGTTCTACAAGTGTTCAGCTATTTTAAACTTATTTAATTAAGTAGAGATCTTTTTAAACTTTTTTTAAAAACATAGTCTCCTTTATATGTAATTTTGTTATGAATTTATTACAATTATAGATGAAACAATAATCTTTATTATCAGGGTATTGACATAATAAAGTGTTATGTTATAACATCACATAATGAATAATAATGATATAGTTTTTGATATAATTAAGAAATCTAAGAAGCATTTAACTGCTTATGAAATATTAGACAAATTTCAGAAATTTAAGAAGATACAACCGATGGCTGTTTACAGATCTTTAAAAAAACTAATAGAAGAGGATAAGATACATAAATCTAATCAAAATAAGACTTATGTATTGTGTAGTCATGAACATGTTAAGCATAATCCATCTATAGCCATTTGTAGAGATTGTGGAGACACAGAAGAGCTTAAATCAGAATTATTTGAAACAATATTTAAAAAAAACCCAATCAAAAAATATGACTTCAACAAGTTTCAGCTTGAAGTTTCAACAATATGTAGGAGATGTAACTAATGGAACACGCACACGAATTACCAGAATTTCTTCATTTTTTAGAAGAACTTATAGAAGAATATGGAATATTAAGAGGTTTTATCTTTGGTTTCGTACATACCCTAATACCATTAATTGGTTTTTATTCAGGTTGGAGCATAAACCGTTTTTTAAAATTAGTTTCTAACGGTGCAATTGCTGGAATAATTGGAATAGTTCTAGCTCATATTATAGCAGACTTTATAGCAGCCTTACTTGATCCTAATTTAAAAAGTGCAGCATTTGGAATTGTACTTGGTGGTTTCATACCTTTATTAGCTGTACCTTTTTTAGAAAAATATGTGACCAAAAGCCAATATCATAATGTCGTTGGTGATCATGAAGATCTAAAAAAAGATTTGAAAAGCAAGCATAAATAATATTTAATATTGGGATGAGTACAGTTCCCTTAACATTAAATGAAATTTTAGAATTAGCTAAAAAAACATTATTAGCTAATGGTTGTGATGAGGAAAATGCTAGTATTTTAGCAGATACTATTATGAGAGCTGAAAGAGATGGTTCTGTTTCTCATGGTTTGTTTAGATTGCCTGCTTATGTGTCTGGTTTAAAAAGTAAAAAAATTAACGGTAAAGCAAGACCAGAATTAGAAAATGTTGCTCCAAGTATTATTAAAGTATTAGGTAATAATGCAGTTGCTCCTATGGTTTTAAGCTTAGGATTACCTGCAGTTATTGATTTAGCAAAAAAAAATGGTGTAGCAGTTCTTGCTATAAAAAATTCACATCACATGGCAGCTCTTTGGCCTGAAACTGAAGCTATTGCTGAAGCTGGTCTTGTTGGTATCGCTTGTACATCTTACAAGCCTGCCGTTGCACCAGCGGGTGCTACGAAACCTTTATATGGTACAAATCCAATTTCTTTTGCTTGGCCTAGACCTGGTAAAACTCCAGTTGTCTACGATATGGCAACAGCCTCAATGGCAATGGGTGAAGTTCAGATAGCAAAAAGAGAAGGGCACAAAGTTCCTCTTGGAACAGGTTTAACTAAAGATGGTAAAGAAACAACTGATCCTGCAGAAATCGCTGATGGTGGAGTTATACTTCCTTTTGGTGGCTACAAAGGATCTAGTATAGCAATGATGGTTGAATTATTAGCTGGTGCATTAATTGGTGAAAATTTTAGTTTTGAAACTGCTGCTAAAGACAATAATGACGGTGGTCCTCCAAGTGGTGGTGAATTTATTATAGCAATTTCACCTGATAAAATTTCTGGTAAAGGTTGGGATAAACATGCTGATGATTTTTTTAGTAAAATGTCAGCTATGGATGGTGTTAGACTTCCAGGTGAAAGAAGACATAAAAATAGACTAGATAAAGGTCCAAGAAACATTAACGAAGAACTTGTTAATAAAATTAAATCTTTAAGTTAATTCAATTTCAATAGGTGTGTGATCTGAGGGTTTTTCTTTTCCTCTGGGGTCTTTATTAATATTAACATTCTTAACTATATTTAATAAAGAATTTGATACTAAGAAGTGATCAATTCTTAATCCGTTATTTTTCTGCCAAGCACCTCTCATATAATCCCAATAAGTATAACCTTCCTTTTCACCATGAATGTGACGGTAGGCATCATGAAAACCTAGATTAATCATTTCTCTAAATTTTTTTCTTATCTCAAGTCTGTATAAAGCGTCATCTTCAAACCCTTTAATATTATAAGCATCTTCAGCTGAGGGAAGAATATTAAAATCTCCAGCTAAGATAATATTTTCATTTTTCTTTGAAAGAGTTTTTAATTGTTTAATTAATTTATCTAACCAACTTTTTTTATAAGTGTATTTATCAGTATCTACAGGATTACCATTTGGAGTATAAATATTAATCAGTTGAACATTTTTTTTCTTATGTTTTAGTTCTGCTGAAATAATTCTAGATTGTTTCAATTTATCTTTAATTAAATCTATTCTAACATTTTCTAGTTTATGTTTGGATATAATAGCAACACCATTATAACTTTTTTGTCCAAATACATGACTCTCATAATCTAATGCTGAAAAATCATCATAGGGAAAAGTCTCATCTTGTGTTTTAATTTCCTGCATCATAACAACATCTGGAGAAAATTTTTGAAGATATTCTTTAATATTTTCAATTCTTGCTCTAACAGAATTAACATTCCAAGATGTAATAATCATTATATAGAGAAAGAAACACCACAACCGCAAGAAGATTTACTTTGTGGGTTAGTGATCTTGAATTGATCGCCAATTAGTTCTGAAACAAAGTCCACTTCTGAACCTTTTAATAAGTCTGCTGAAGTTTTATCTATAAGAATATTTTCATGTTTTAAGTCGTCAGCTTCTAATTTTTTGTCAAAAGTAAACTCATATTGAAAACCTGAACAACCACCGCCTTTAATAGCGATTCTAAAAAATGACCCTGGATCTTTTTGAGACAACAAATTATTAATCTGTTTTATAGCTTTATCTGTAAATTTAATTTCTTTAATCATATAACAACACTGATAATACTAATATAATATCAATTTATTAAATTTAAAGTATGAATAATTACTCAAATTTAGCTTTATCTAAAAGCAAAGGTCGTATTTTTAAAGAAGCTAATTCACTTTACAGAACTCCATTTCAAAGAGACAGAGATAGAATTATTCACAGTGCCTCATTCAGAAGGTTAAAACATAAAACACAAGTTTTTGTTAACACAGAAGGGGATCATTTTAGAACTAGAATTACCCATTCAATTGAGGTTGCGCAAATTGCAAGATCAATAGCTAAACATTTAGGTTTAAATGATGATCTAGCTGAAACCTTAAGTTTGGCTCACGACTTAGGGCATACACCGTTCGGACATGCTGGAGAAGATGCTCTTAATGAATGTATGGTTAACTTTGGAGGCTTTGACCACAATCTTCAAACCTTAAGGATAGTTATGTTTCTTGAGCATAAATACCTTAAATTTAAAGGCCTGAACTTAACATTAGAAACTTTAGATGGATTATTAAAGCACAATGGCGCGATTGATGATCTCTCCACAGTTAATAGGTTGATTGGATTAAAAAGTTTTAAGAATAAAATAAACTTTACTAACTCTGGTTCATTGGAAGCTCAAATATCAGCAATCTCAGATGACATTGCTTATAATAATCATGACATACAAGATGGAATTAGAGCTAAAATGTTTAATTTAAACGACTTGATTGAAATTAATTTTTTTAAAGATATTTATAAATCACACAAAAATAATATTAAAAACAACAATAAAGATATTTTGATATATCAAATAATACGAGATTCAATTGATTTAATGGTTAGAGATTTAATTAAGAATACTAAAAATAATTTAAAAAATAATAAAGTCAAATCTTTAAAAAATGTTTATAACTTAGATGATCCTATAGTGTGTTTTTCAAGTAAATTTCTTAAAATTGAAAAAGAAGTTAGGTTTTTCCTTAGAAGCAAAATGTATAACAATAAAAAAGTATTATTAAAAAATAATCATGGAAAAAAAATTATTAATAAACTCTTTTATAAAATTAAGAATAAGCCCAAAAAATTTTTAAACGATGATCAATTAAAGAATGACCTAAATAGAGCAATAGCTGATTTTATCTCAGGTATGACAGATAGATATGCAATCAATTTAAATAAAGGTATTTAATGAACATTTTTGATCTCTACTTGGATAAAATAATAATCTTGATTAAAAAGCTTAATAAAGATGGTTCTTTAGAATTACCTGAATCTTTAAATGGAATTAATGTAGATATACCACCATCAAATTTTGACTGCGATATATCAACCAATGTAGCCATGGTGCTCTCTAAGGCTAATAAAAAATCTCCAATTGATATTGCAAATATTTTAATTGAATTAATTAAAAATGAAGATGAAAAAATAGAATCTATTTCTGCAGCAAAACCAGGATTTATTAATATTAAATTTAAGACAATATATTGGAATAATTTTATTAAAAGTATTAATCAAAATCACAAGGATTACGGTGTCAATAATAAAGAAAAAAAACAAAAATATCTTATAGAATTTGTTTCAGCTAATCCCACTGGCCCTCTTCATGTTGGACATTGTAGAGGTGCAATATTGGGAGATGTTATTTCAAATATATTAATTTTTAACAAGCATGATGTTTCAAAAGAATATTATGTTAACGATTATGGTAATCAAATCATAAATTTTACAAAATCTGTTTTTTTTAGAATTAGAGAAATACTTTTTAATGAAAAATTCCCTATTGAAAACTCAGATTTATATCCTGGTGATTACTTAGTTGATATTGCTAAAAATATTATAAAATCTAATAAAGTTTTAAAATTTGATAAATTTGAAAATGTTTCAAAAGAACTAACTTTATTATCGGTTTCAGAATCTTTAAAATTGATTAAAAATAATTTATCAAATCTTGGAATAGTGCACGATAGATTTACAAGTGAAACTGATATTGTCTTAAATAATGAAGTTCAGAAAGCAATTGATAAATTAAAGGAAAAAAAGCTAGTTTATAGTGGAAAAATTAAGGCTCCCAAAGGTGAAGATGATGAAAACTGGGTAGAAAGGGAGCAACTTTTATTTAAATCAACAGATTTTGGTGACGATAAAGATAGAGCACTTCAAAAGTCTGATAAATCGTGGACTTACTTTGCTAGTGATGTTGCCTATCATGATAATAAATTAAATAGAAATTACGATACGCTTATTAATATATTAGGGGCTGACCATGCTGGCTATATTAAAAGAATAACTTCTGTCGTTGAAGCTCTATCAGGAGATAAAAAAAAATTGATTTGTAAAGTAAGTCAACTCGTTAAATTAATTAAAGATGGAAAACCTTTTAAAATGTCAAAAAGAAAAGGTGACTATATAACAGTTGAAGACTTGATAGCCGAAGTTGGTAAAGATGCTACGAGATTTATTATGCTTAATAGAAGTAGCGATGTAGAGTTAGATTTTGATTTTACAAAAGTTAAAGAAAAATCTAAAGATAACCCACTTTATTATGTCCAATACTGTTATGCCAGAATATCATCTGTCTTTAGACACGTAAATCTTAATATAGAAAATGATTTGAATATAAAAGATTACGAATTTGAATATACTGGTGATGAAATAAAGATATTAAAAAAAATAGCAGAATGGCCCAAGTGTATTGAAGCTGCAAGTCTAAGACTTGAACCACACAGAATACCAGTTTATCTTTACGAACTATCATCAGAATTTCATTCTTATTGGAATATGGGCAAAGAGGATCAATCAAAAAGGTTTATTAACGAACAAAAGAAAATTTCAAATGATAAATTAGTTTTTTTAAAAGTTATATCTAATGTTATCAAATCTGGAATGGATATTGTTGGAGTAGACACTCCTCAAAAAATGTAATGTTAAAAGAACTTAAATATCTTTTATTTTTGATTGTTATAATTTTATTTTTTTTTCTATCTTTCAAATATTATTTTTCAAATGAAAATAAAAAAAATTCATACCGATCTTTGAAAAATATTGAGGATAAAACTGAAAATTATTCTCGTAATCTTATTATACTTAAAAGTGATACTGTTGATATTGTTGAATATGTTGAAAAAACCATAGATAAAAATAAAAAGAATTACAAGTTTTGGGAACTAATTAATAATGATGGATAATCGTAAAAGTTTCATAGTTGGTTTAAAATCTACTAAATTATTGACTAGTGAAAAAAAATTTCTAATTAAACATAAACCTTGGGGAATAATACTTTTTTCAAGAAATATTAAAAATATTACACAAGTAAAAAAATTAACAGGTCAAATTAGAAAAATATTCAATGATAAAAAATATCCTATTTTAATTGATCAAGAGGGTGGTAGAGTTAATAGAGTAAAAAAATTTTTTAAAGCAGATAAGTTTACTGGAGAATTTTTTGGTAATCTTTATCTTAAAGATAAAAAAAAATTTTATATCGAATACAAAAAGTTTATCAATAAAACTGTCTTATTATTAAAAAATATAGGAATTAACATAAATACTTTACCAGTCCTTGATGTTAGATCCAAAGGATCAAGTGCAATAATTGGTGACAGAGCCTTTTCAGACAATACAAAGATTGTTTCAGAAATTGGAGATATTTGTATTAAAGAGTTTCATAATAATAAAATTGCCACTGTGATAAAGCATATACCAGGCCATGGCTTAGCAAAGGTCGATAGTCATAAAAAAACCCCTACAATCAATAAGGAATTAAGATATTTGAATAATCATGACTTTATGGCATTCAAAAATAAAAATAGTTTATTTGCAATGACAGCACATCTTATTTATAAAAAAATTGACAAAGTCAACACAGCAACACATTCAAAGAAAATTATAAAATTAATAAGAAATAAAATTAAATTTAGAAATATTTTGATGTCTGACGATATATCAATGAAAAGTTTAAAGGGCTCTATAGCAATTAATACAAAGAAATCCTTTGCTGCAGGTTGTGATTTAGTTCTTCATTGTAATGGAGATTTAAAAGAAATGAATGATGTAGCCCTATATTCACCAGTTATAAGTAAGTTTATTATAAAAAAAACATCACAATTTTATAAGATTATAAGCTAATATTTGACATGTCTGATACTGATTCTAAAAACTTTAATGTAGATCTTGACAATTATAACGGCCCACTTGATGTGTTATTAGATTTGGCAAAAGCTCAAAAAGTTAACCTTGAGGATATTTCTATAACTTTACTGGCTGATCAATTTCACAATTATATTACTAATGAAAAAAATCTAAATCTAGAATCTGCATCAGAATACTTGTTGATGGCTACATGGTTAACTTATCTTAAATCAAAACTTTTATTGCCAGGAAATCCAGAAGAAGAATTTAAAGTTTTAGAAGTTGCTGAAAAATTAAAATTACAATTAAAAAAATTAGAATTGATTAGATTACTTTCTGACCAAATGTTACAAAGAAAAAGACTTGGTAGAGAAATAAGAACTAGAGGAATTAAAGGATATATACGATCTATATATAGTACTGAATATAAACTAAATCTTTACGAACTTTTAAAATCTTATTCCTCAATTATTATGACCAAAGATTTTCAAAGGATGAATATTCCTAAACTTCCAGTTTTTACCACTGAAGATGGCATCAAAAGAATCAAAGAATTCTTTGGTAATTTAATTGATTGGAGAAATATTAATGAACTAATACCTTCTTCATTTAAAAGTGGCTCAAAATATAAAACAACTGGTAAAGCAGGAATTTTTGCTGGTTCCTTAGAGTTGGTTAAAGAGGGCAATCTGACTATAAAGCAAGAAAACTTATTTGATGATATTTATATTAAAGAATTAAAATGACAAAAATAAAAAAAAAAACAAATAACAATATAGTTACTTTCCCATCAAAAATAAATGATGGTGAAAGAGAAGTTGAGGCAATAATTTTTGCTGCTGCTGAACCATTAGATATTGACACTATCGAATCTAAAATTTCAAAAAAAATTGATGTTTTAAAATCATTACAGAAATTACAAAAAGAATATTCATCAAGAGGAATTAATTTAGTTTGTATTTCTAATAAATGGTCTTTTAGAACTTCTGAAAATTTATCGAACCTTATGTCTCAGGAAAAAACTGTAGAAAAAAAATTGTCAAGAGCTGCAGTTGAAACATTAGCAATAATTGTTTATCACCAACCTGTTACTAGAGCTGAAATAGAAGAAATAAGAGGTGTTGCTTTTGGAACAAACACACTTGAGATTTTAATGGAGCTAAATTGGGTAAAACCACAAGGCCGTAAAGACGTACCCGGTAAACCAATTCAGTATGGAACAACTGATGATTTCTTAAGTCATTTTAGTCTTCAAAAATTGTCTGATTTACCTACAGTTGACGAATTGGGATCTGCCGGTCTTATTGATAGCTCAAATATTGATAATGCAATATTTGGTACTGGTAAATTTTACAAAGAGAAACAAGTTGAAAAAAAAGAGGATATTTATGAAAATATCGATGAGATGTTAGGTGGAACACTAAGTCCAGATGAAGAAAAGTAAAAAGTTACTTTAAAAATAAATTTAAAAGAGGTATAAAATATTATGAGCATCGGAATTTGGCAAATAGCAATCGTAGTTATTCTTGTTGTACTTTTATTTGGTAGAGGCAAGATATCTAGCTTAATGGGCGATGTAGCCAAAGGTATAAAAAGTTTTAAAAAAGGTATGGCTACAGACATTACAGACGAACCTGAGCCTAAAAATGTTTCAGAAAATAATCAAGATAGCAAAGACAAAGAATAGATTAAATGCCCACTATTGGCTGGTTTGAGATTTTAATAGTTGTTGCTGTTGCAATCATTGTTATTGGACCCAAGGACTTCCCCTATATGTTAAAAAAAGTTGGTTCGTGGATTGGAACCACAAAAAGATATATTAGCAATATACAAAATGAAGTAGCTGACCTTGATATCAATTCTAATGAAATAGAAAAACCCATAGAAGAAAAAAAAGATAATGACAAAATCTGAAAATGAAGGCGGTTTTGTAAGCCATCTAACTGAACTTAGAAAAAGATTAATTCATTCTTTTATTTTTTTATTCATTTTTTTTATTGGATGTTATTTTTTTTCAGAACATTTATATGGTTTTTTAGTTGAGCCTTTCGCTAAAGCAGTAAATGAAAGTGGAACTGATAGAAGGTTAATTTTTACAGCTTTACAGGAAACATTTTTAACATACTTAAAGGTTTCTTTTTTTGCAGCATTCTTTGTTACATGTCCCTATATATTGGTACAAATATGGAAATTTATTGCACCAGGACTCTATAAGCATGAAAAAATTGCAATTGTTCCTTATCTAGTTTTAACGCCTATATTATTTTTTCTAGGAGGCATGCTTGTTTATTATTTAATAATGCCGCTAGCTATTAAGTTTTTTCTCTCTTTTGAGAGTACAGGAGCTTCAACAGGATTACCCATTCAATTGGAAGCTAAAGTTAGCGAATATCTTTCTCTGGTTATGAAATTAATTTTTGCATTCGGTATAAGTTTTCAGTTGCCAGTTGTCCTTAGCTTATTAGCTAGAGTAGGTATTGTTGATGCTGAATTTCTTAGAAAAAAAAGAAAATATGTCGTTGTAATAATTTTTGCTGCAGCTGCACTATTAACACCACCTGATCCCATAACTCAAATTGGACTAGCAATACCATTATTGATTTTATATGAATTATCTATATTTTCTGTAAACATTATTGATAAGAAGAATAAAAAAAATGCATAATATTAAAGAAATTAGAAATGATGTTGAGACTTTTAAAAAAGCTTTGAATAAAAGATTTATAGAAATAGATGTGGATAAGATTTTATCATTGGATGAGAATAATAGAGAGTACATCCAACAAAGAGAATTACTTGAAAAAGAAAAAAAAGATATCTCAAAGTCTAAAGATCAATCACTTTTTGAAAAATCAAAAAAGATAACTGTTGAAATAGATAATATTAGTAAATTACAAGCTAGTGTTAAAAATGAATTGGAAACAATTTTGTCATCAATACCAAATATACCTCATCCAGACGTTCCTACAGGTAAAGATGAAAACTCAAATGTAGAAATTTCTAAATCAGGAACAATACCAAATTTTAAATTTAAACCTAAATCACATTATGAATTAGGTGAAGACTTAAACATGCTTGATTTTGATCTAGCAACGAAAACTACTGGTTCAAGATTTGTTTTTGTAAAAGATAAATTGGCCATGCTAGAAAGAGCTTTATCAAATTTTATGCTTGATACACATGTGAATACTAATGGTTATGAAGAAATATCCCCGCCACTAATTGCAACAGATGCTACTATGTATGGTACGGGACAATTACCTAAATTTGATAATGATCAGTTTGAACTTAAATTAGACGATTCTAGTGACAGAAAATTTTTAATTCCAACTGCTGAAGTTATTTTAACCAATATTGTAAAAGACCAAATTATTGATAAAAAAAAACTTCCAATGCGAATGGTTGCCTCAACACCCTGTTTTAGAAAAGAAGCAGGAAGTTATGGTAAAGATACTAAGGGAATGATTAGACAGCACCAATTTTACAAAGTTGAAATGGTGAGTATTGTTGAAATTGATAAGTGCTTACCTGAACTTGATAGAATGACTGATTGTGCAACTAAAATTTTAGATTTACTAAAACTTCCATACCGAAAAATTGTTTTATGTACTGGCGATATGGGTTTTAGTGCTGAAAAAACTTTTGATATTGAGGTGTGGCTTCCATCAGAAGATAAATATAGAGAAATCTCAAGTTGTTCTTCATGTGGATCATTTCAAGCTAGAAGAATGAAAGCCAGATATAAAAACGAAAAAAAAGAAACTGTGCTTGTTGGCACCTTAAACGGCAGTGGTTTAGCAGTTGGTAGAACATTAGTTGCCATATTAGAAAATTATCAACAAGAAGACGGGTCTATTCTAGTGCCAGAAGCTTTAAAGCCTTACATGAATAATATTGAAAAAATCGTTAAGATTTAAAGTTGTTTTAATTAGATAGATGTTGTAAGAATTCATTTTAATTAAGGAGAATTATGGATCAAGGAATAGGGCAATTTATACCACTAATTTTAATTTTTGTTATTTTTTACTTTTTTTTAATAAGACCTCAACAAAAGAAAGTTAAAGAGCATAAAGCCATGGTAGAAAACTTATCAAGAGGAGACAAGGTTGTCACTTCTGCTGGTATTATTGGGACAGTTGAAAGAATTATTGATAATGAAAAAGTTGAAGTGCAAATTGCTGACAACGTTAAAGTAGAAATTATCAAATCTACAGGTATTCAAGGATTACTTAACTCCCCTGAAGTAAAAAAATAACATTTTACTAAAGTGTTATACTTTTCTAAATTAAGAATTATCTTAGTTTCCTTAGTATCAATTTTTTTTATTTTTATTGCTGCATCAAATTTTCAAAACCCTGAAGACAGTTTTATTTCTAAAAAGATAAATCTAGGTTTAGATTTACAAGGCGGATCATATCTTTTGCTTGAAATTGATAATGAACCCGTTGAAATTCAAAAATTACAAAATACAACAACTGTTATTAGAAATTTTTTAAAAGATAAGAAAATATCTTTTAATGATCTAAGAATTGAAGATAAAAAAATAATATTCATTATACCCAATGATAATATTGAGTTGGTTCAATCTTTTTTTCTTGATAAAGAAAGTGATATTAACCCTTATTATTTTCAATATAAATCACATCAGTTTGATGTAAATATTCAAAATAATGAATTTACGCTAACTCTATCAAAATATGGACTTATTGAAATTAAAACATCTTCACAAGATCAAGCTATAGAAATAGTTAGAAGAAGAGTTGATGAAGTTGGTACAAATGAACCTAATATACTGAAAAGAGGTAATAATAGAATTCTAGTTGAGCTTCCTGGTCTTGATGATCCCATGCGTATCAAGTCACTTTTAGGAAAAACTGCAAATTTAACATTTAGATTTGTAACTCAAAATAATAATGACACTTTTGGTACTGAAATGCTTCAATTTGAAGATGGAACTAGCGAAGCAATGGTTAGCAAAAGAATAATCTTAAATGGTGAGAATTTATTGGATGCTCAACCACAAATGAATAATCAAACCAACGAAACAGTAGTATCATTTACACTTGATAGAGTGGGGGCAAAAAGATTTGGTAAAGCAACCAGTACAGGAATTGGCAAACAATTAGCAATAGTTTTAGATGGTAAAATTGTTAGTGCTCCAGTAATAAGAGATACTATAGCAAGTGGAAATGGTCAGATCAGTGGAAATTTTACATTTCAATCTGCAACAGACTTGGCATTACTTCTAAGATCAGGAGCGTTACCAGCTCCACTTAACATTATTGAAGAAAGAACAGTTGGACCTGACCTTGGTCAAGATTCAATTAATGCAGGAGTTATAGCCCTTATGATTGGTTTCTTATTAGTGATAATTTTTATGTTTGTTAAATATAGAATTTTTGGTCTAATTGCTAACATAACACTATTAATTAACTTATTTTTTTTAGTCGGTATTTTAACTTTATTTGAAGCAACATTAACACTTCCTGGAATAGCAGGTATCATTTTAACGGTTGGTATGGCAGTTGACGCTAACGTATTAATTTTTGAAAGAATTAAAGAAGAATGCAAGAAAGAAAAAAATAATATTATAGCTTTTGATACAGGTTATGTGAAATCAAAAACTGCAATTATAGACGCAAATATAACCACATTAATTGCAGCTGTAATCTTATTCTTTATGGGCTCTGGACCTGTTAAAGGTTTCTCTGTGACTTTAGCTGTAGGAATTTTTACAACACTGTTTTCAGTTTATTTTATTGCAAGAATGCTTACGGGTCTTTATGTCGTAAGAAATAAAGAAAAGACTGAACTAATATAATGATTAATTTTAATAAATTTTATAAACTATTTAATCTAATCTCTTTAAGTTTAGTTGTTGCATCTGTTCTATTATTATTTTTTAAAGGACTTAATTTTGGCGTAGATTTTAAAGGTGGAACTTTAATAGAACTAAGGTCTAACGATAAAAATATTAACGTTACTTCTTTAAGGCAATCTTTTAACAAAATGAATTTAGGAGATTTTAATATTAAAAAATTTGGCAATGAAAATGATTTTTTAATAAAAATAGAGAAAAAAGATACAAGTGCAAACGCTATAGAAGTTATAAAAAAAGATTTAACATCTTCATTGGGGAGTTCTTTTAATTTCAGAAGAGTTGAAAATGTAGGTCCAAAAGTTAGTTCTGAATTATTAAAGTCTGGTATTATTGCAATTGCATTGTCTCTAGCTGCAATGTTATTTTACATATGGATAAGATTTGAATGGCAATTTAGCTTAGGTGCTATTTTAGCTCTATTTCATGATGTCATTATAACACTTGGTCTTTTTTCATTATTTAGTTTGGAAATAAATCTATCAATAGTTGCCGCCGTTTTAACTATAGTTGGTTATTCAATGAACGATACTGTTGTCATTTATGACAGAGTTAGAGAAAATTTAAGAAAGTTTTCTGATATCAAGATTTATGAACTTACAAATATCTCAATCAATGAAACACTTTCTAGAACTATAATTACATCAGCCACAACATTGCTTGCTTTAGTTTCAATTTATTTATTTGGTGGAGAAATATTAAAAGGTTTTTCTCTAGCTATGATAATGGGTGTTGTATTTGGAACTTATTCTTCAATTTATATAGCTAATCCTATACTTGTGAAACTTAGAGTTTCCCAAAAAACAATCCTAAAAGAAGATACAGAATAGATCTAATAAAGATTTTGAGCTGCTACCATTGAAAGTAACATTGGTAACGATAAAAGAGTATTTGTTCTTGAAAACAACATTGCTGTCCTTGCTGATTTTGCTTTAACATCAGGTTCGCACTCAACAATACCTAGTGCTCTTTTTTGATTTGGCCAAATTATAAACCAAACATTAAAAGCCATGTATAAGCCAAGCCACATTCCAATACCAATAGCTGTACTTTTTCCACCACCACCTAAAGTCATAGCATCATGTAAATAACCATTTAAATAAGCTAAAATCAATCCAGACAATACTGTTAGTAAAGCTGCCCATCTAAAATAAAACAAAGCTGCTGGCGCAATAACTTTACCTATAGCAGGTTTTTGTTCGTCAGGAATTTTAGGCATGTTTGGAATTTGAACAAAGTTAAAATACCAAAGAAGTCCAATCCACATAATAGCAACCGTTACGTGAATAAATCTTGTTAACCAACTCCAAAAAATTGTATCAAAATCAAAACCACCATTACCATAAAATAATCCTAGAAAAAGGATAATAGCTAAAGCTAATGATGCATGAATTGTCTTTGGAAGAGATGATAGTAAATTACCCATAATTAGAATCACTTATACACTAATTTTTTAAATCTTTAACTTCTTTTTAAATTTTTCTTCCAGCATAGGTTTTAAGAATTCCCCAGTATAACTACCTTTTATTTTTATAATATCCTCAGGTTTGCCTTCTGCGATAATATTTCCTCCTTTGACACCACCCTCAGGACCCATATCAACAATATAATCAGCTGTTTTAATTACATCTAAATTATGCTCAATAACAACAACAGTATTTCCTAGAGCCACAAACGTATGTAGTATTTCTAATAATTTTTTAATATCATGTTGGTGAAGTCCAGTAGTTGGTTCATCTAAAATATACATAGTTCTTCCTGTAGATCTTTTCGATAGTTCCTTGGCCAACTTAATACGCTGAGCCTCTCCACCAGATAATGTTGTAGCCTGTTGTCCAATCTTTATATAACCAAGTCCAACTTTTTTTAATGTTAATAGTTTGGTTTTTATATTTGAAATATTTTCAAAGTATTCACATCCTTCATCAACAGACATATTTAATACATCGGCTATACTTTTATCCTTAAACTTTATTTCAAGAGTTTCTCTATTATACCTAGTTCCCTTACATTCATCACATTGTATATAAACATCAGGTAAAAAATGCATCTCGTATGTAATTACTCCATCGCCCTCACAAGCTTCACATCTTCCACCTTTAACATTAAATGAAAATCTTCCAGGTTTATATCCTCTTGTTTTTGACTCAGGTAGTGCCGTAAACCAATCTCTAATAGGCCCAAAGGCTCCAGTATAGGTTGCTGGATTTGATCTTGGTGTTCTCCCAATTGGTGATTGATCTATATCAATTATCTTATCTATAAGCTCAACACCCTTATAACCTTTAAACGCTTTTGGAACTTTTCTAGCTTTGTTATTTAAGGTTAAATTTAATGCATGATATAATGTTTGCAATATTAATGTAGATTTACCACTGCCAGAAACTCCAGTCACGCATGTAAAGCTTCCTGTTGGAATTTTAAGATTAACGTTATTCAAATTATTTCCACTAGCTCCATTAATTTCTACAAATCTACCATTCTTAGCAAGTCTTCTAGTTCTTGGAATTTCTATATATTTTTTATGAGATAGGTATTGACCAGTGATACTATTTTTATTTTTAAGTATCTCGTTATAAGTTCCTTGTGCAATGATCTCACCACCGTTAGTACCAGCTTCTGGTCCTAAATCTATTATGTGGTCAGCATTTTCCATAGTTTCAGTGTCATGCTCAACAACGATTACTGTGTTTCCAAGATCTCTTAGTCTTTTCAATGCATTAATTAGTTTAATATTATCTTTTTGGTGCAAACCTATAGAAGGTTCGTCAAGAACATATAATACTCCTGTCAATCCTGAACCAATTTGTGAAGCAAGCCTAATTCTTTGTGCCTCTCCACCGGAAAGAGTCCCTGACTCTCTTGATAAAGTTAAGTACTCAAGTCCAACATTTAAAAGAAACGTTAACCTCTCATTAATTTCTTTTAAGATATGTTCTGCTATTTTAAATTGTCTTTTATCAAGATTTTGTTCCAACCCTTTAAACCAGTTAGCAGCATCTAAAATAGATTTTTTTGTAACATCGCTTATATTTTGATTATCAATTTTAACACATAAAGCTTCCTCTTTTAGTCTATTACCATTACAACCTTCACATGCAGAGTCTGATTGATATTCTGCTATAGCTTCTCTCTTCCACTCACTGTCAGATTCAAGAAATCTTCTTTCAAGATTGTTTATGACACCTTCAAAAGTTTTTTTATGAGAGTATTTTTCATATCCATCATCATAGACAAATTTTATTTCTTCTTCGTCTGATCCAAATAAAATCACATCTTTAAATTTTTTGGGTAATTTTTTCCATTTTTCATCTAAAGAAAATCCATAGTGCTTAGCAATAGAGGCTAATGTTTGAGCATAATATAGTGTGGTTGATTTAGCCCACGGTTCTATAGCACCATCAGCTATACTTTTTTTTTCATCAGGAACTACTAAATTTGGATCTACATTTAATTTAATCCCAATACCCTCACATTCAGCACAAGCCCCATATGGACTATTAAAAGAAAAAAGTCTTGGTTCAATTTCTTCGATTGTAAAACCACTTTCTGGACATGCAAATTTTGTTGAGTAAATTAATTTTTCAATTTTTCTAAATTTTTGAGGTAAAGTTTCGTCTTCGTACTCAACAAATACAAGACCATTTGATAAATTTACAGCTGTTTCAATACTTTCAGCTAAACGATTTCCTAGATTTGAGTTCAAAACAATTCTGTCAATTAAAACAGATATATCATGCTTAAGTTTTTTATCTAATTCAGGTGCTTTATCTATGTCATAAAGAATCTCATCAATTTTAATTTTTCTAAAGCCTCTTCTTTTATAGCTTAAAATATCTTTTCTATATTCACCTTTACGGCCACGGACCACTGGCGCATATATATAAATTGTAGATTTTTTGGGAAGTTTTTTTATTAAATCGACAATCTGTGTAATTGTTTGTGATGTTATTGGTTTTCCAGTAAAGGGTGAATAGGGCACACCAGCTCTCGCATAGAGCACACGCATATAATCATAAATTTCTGTAACTGTAGCAACAGTTGATCTTGGGTTCTTTGATGTGTTTTTTTGTTCAATAGCTATTGCTGGACTCAATCCTTCAATAAGATCAACGTTAGGTTTTTTCATTTTATCTAAAAATTGACGAGCATAAGCAGATAAACTTTCAACATATCTTCTTTGTCCCTCTGCATAGATAGTGTCAAACGCTAATGAAGATTTTCCAGAACCGGAAAGTCCAGTAATAACAACAAATTGATCTTTGGGTATTTCTACAGAAACATTCTTTAAATTATGCTCCTTTGCACCCTTGATAACTATCTTTTTGATCATAATTTTAGTTGCTTTAAATTAATAAAATTAATATTGAGTTTATATTGTGATATAAAAACTAAATAATTAAATAAACACTTATAAAATATTATGGCTGGAAGTTTAAATAAAGTATTATTAATTGGGCGTTTAGGCGCAGACCCTGAAATTAAACAAATGGTAAACGGCAAAAGCGTTGCAAGATTGAGTTTAGCAACAAGTCAATCATGGAAAGACAAGACAACAGGTGAAAAAAAAGAAAAAACGGAGTGGCACCGAATAGTTGTATTCAATGATGGGTTAGTAAATGTTGTGCAGCAATATTTAAAAAAAGGAGCTCAAATTTATGTTGAAGGACAAATAACTACTAGAAAATGGAAAGATGAACAATCTGGACAAGACAAATATTCTACAGAAATTGTAATTCAAGGATATAACTCTTCACTAACAATGTTAGGTGGAGGAAATACAGGTGGTGGAATCCAAAATGATAACTCACAAGCACCTGCTAATAATTTTGAAGATAGTCCACAAACTTCAAATGATATGGATGACGAAATTCCATTTTAGTTTCTATGAAAGACACAGAAATACCTAAAGATAAAAATATTAAACTTATCTCAATGCATGATGAGATGAGTTCATCGTATTTGTCATATGCGATGAGTGTAATTGTGAGTAGAGCTCTTCCTGATGTTAGGGACGGACTTAAACCTGTTCATAGAAGAATATTATTTGCCATGTATAAAGGTGGTTACGATTGGTCAAAACAATTTAGAAAATCTGCAAGAATAGTTGGAGATGTTATTGGTAAATATCACCCACATGGAGATCAGTCTGTTTATGATGCTCTAGTTAGAATGGTTCAGGATTTTTCTATGAGTTTACCTCTTGTTCAGGGCCAAGGTAACTTTGGATCTATTGATGGAGATCCAGCTGCGGCTATGAGGTATACTGAGACTAGATTAGCTAAAGTTTCGCAATACTTAATAGACGATATTGAAAAGGATACCATCGAATACAAGAGTAACTACGATGAAACAGAAAAAGAACCATCAGTTTTACCCGCTCAATATCCCAATTTATTGGTTAATGGAGCTGGTGGTATAGCAGTTGGAATGGCAACAAGCATACCTCCACATAATTTAGGTGAAATCATTGATGGAACATTAGCCTTAATTGAAAATAAAGATATTAAGATTAAAGAATTAATGAAACACATTCCAGGTCCTGATTTTCCTACAGGTGGTGTCATCATTGGGAAAGAAATTATTAAGGCAGGATATAATGTAGGTCGTGGGTCATTTAAAATTAGAGGTGAAATAAGTGTTGAAGCACAAAAAAATGGTAGAGAAAGATTAGTTATTACTTCTGTACCTTATCAAGTAAATAAATCAGTTTTAAATGAAAGAATTGCCCAACTTGTTAGAGAGAAAAAAATTGAAGGAATAAAAGATATTAGGGATGAGTCTAATAGAGAAGGGATTAGAGTAGCAATTGATTTAAGAAATGGTGTTGAGCCAGAAACTATTAAGCGATTACTTTATAAAAATACTTCGATAGAAAGTTCTTTTGGTTTTAATACTTTAGCAATCGTTGATGGCAAACCTAAAATATGTAATTTAAAAGAGTTTTTAACAAATTTTTTAACGTTTCGTGAAGATGTTGTTATTAAGAAAACTAAATTTGACTTAAAAAAAGCAGAGGACAGAGCTCATATTTTGATTGGGTTATCTGTATCTGTTGAGAATTTAGATAAGATTATAAAAATTATACGGTCTTCAAAAACTCCTGATGATGCTAAAAAATCATTATTAAACACTAAGTGGAAAATTAATAAATCTTTAAAGTTAATTTCACTTGTCGAAGATAAGAAGGGGAAAAATTTATACTCATTATCTGACCCTCAAGTAATTGCTATTTTAGAACTTAGACTTCAAAAACTTACAGCTCTTGGTATTAATGAAATAGAAGTCGAAATTAAAAAATTAGCTGATTTAATTAAGGGATATAAGAAAATAATTAATTCCAAAAAAGAACTTTTAAACGTAATAAGTGAAGAGCTTAAAACTATTAAAGAAAAATTTGCTGTACCACGAAGAACTAAAATTATAGATGCTATTTTAAACTATGATATTGAAGAAACTATTCAAAAAGAGTCTGTTATTATTACAGTTACACTTCAGGGATATATTAAAAGAGGAGCATTAAGCAGCGTTAAACAACAAAAAAGAGGTGGCAAGGGTAAATCTGGGATTACAACGAGAGATGAAGATTCTGTAGTACAAACTTTATCAGTTAACACACACACTTCTGTTCTTTTCTTTTCGACAGAAGGACTTGTCTACAAAATTAAAGCTTGGAAGATACCTGAGGGATCAACTACATCAAAAGGTAAATCTCTATTTAATATCTTACCTTTAAAAAATCATCAATCAATCAGTTCAATTATGCCATTCCCTGATGATGAAAGTGATACGAAAAATCTTCAAATTGTTTTTGCAACTGCAAAGGGCAAGGTTAGAAAAAACAGTCTAGAAGACTTTTCTTCCATTAATTCAGCTGGAAAAATTGCAATAAAATTAGATCCCAATGATAAAATCGTAGGAGTTGAAATTTGTAAAGATGATCAAGATGTAATGCTAAGTACAAAAAATGGTAAATGCATTAGATTTGAATCAAAAAAACTAAGAATATTTAAGGGTAGATCCTCAAAAGGTATAAAGGGTATAGAGCTATCTCCTAATGATGAGATTGTTTCTCTTTCAATAACAAATAAAGAAAAAATAAAAAAAGATACTAAATCTGATGGAAGGTTTGTTTTATCAATTACAGAAAATGGATACGGCAAAAAAACTTTAAACAATGAATATAGAGTTACCAATAGAGGTGGTAAAGGCATAATTGGAATTGTTAACTCACCTAGAAATGGCAGTATATGTTCGTCATTTCCTGTTATAGAGGGAGATGATGTGATGATTTCAACAAATAAAGGTAGAGTGATTAGAGTTGCCGTTAAAGAAATCAGAACAGCGGGAAGAAATACTCAAGGTGTAAGAATTATCAAATTATCTGGTGATGAAAAAGTTGTTTCAGCAATAAAAATTGATGATAACTTGGAGTAATGAAAAAAGTTGCCGTATATCCTGGAACATTTGACCCAATTACCTTTGGTCATATTGATGTTATAAATAAAGCTTTAAAATTATTTGATAAAGTTATTATTGCTGCTTCTGATGGCGCTAATAAAAATTATCTTTTCAATTCACTTGAAAGAGTACAATTAATTAAAAAAGCCTTATTTGTTGATTTAAAGTTTGATAAAAAGAAGATTGAAGTTATTTCATTTACATCATTGACAACTGATTTATGCAAAAAATATAAATCTAATATTATTTTAAGAGGTTTAAGAGCAGTATCTGATTTCGAATATGAATTTCAACTAGCTGGAATGAATAGAAAATTGAACAATAATATAGAAACAATTTTTTTAATGTCTGATGTTGAAAATCAAATCATTTCATCAAGATTTGTTAAAGAAATAGTTAGACTAAAAGGTGATATCAAAAAATTTACTACAAAAAGTACAATAAAATCTTTAAAAGAAAAATATGAATAAACTTATAACAAAATTTTTAATTTTATTATTTATACTAACCAACAACACAATCGCAGAGGAGAATATTATGATTTTAAAGCTTAAAGATGGAGACGTTAAAATAGAACTTTTTGAAGATGTGGCACCTAATCATGTCAAAAGAATTAAGCAATTAGCAAAAGATGGTAAATACGATGGTGTTGTATTTCACAGAGTAATTGATGGCTTTATGGCGCAAACTGGTGATGTTCAGTTTGGTAACTCTTCTAATGATCAATTTGATTTAAGAAGAGCTGGAATGGGTGGCTCTGATTTACCTGATCTTAAAGAGGAATTTAGTGATTTACCTCATGAAAGAGGAACGCTATCTATGGCTAGATCACAAGATCCAAATAGTGCAAACAGCCAATTTTTTATATGTTTTAAAGAGGCGTCTTTTTTAGATAGACAATATACGGTATTTGGTAAAGTTATTGAAGGCATGGATCTTGTTGATAAAATCAAAAGAGGAGATCAAAACAATAACGGTTCTGTTTCTAACCCAGATAAGATCATTAGCTTTAAATAATTTTAGTTCACAAATTTCATGGCGTTAAAGAATTTCAAATTTAATGTCTTAGAGAGCGATAAATTTGCTAGAGTTGGAGTAATCGAAACTCATAGAGGCAATATTCAAACACCTGCTTTCATGCCTGTTGGAACACAAGCTACAGTTAAAGCATGTTTAATTGATGATATTGTTAAAACTGGGTCTGAAATAATTTTATCAAATACCTATCATTTAATGATCAGACCAGGTGTTGATAGAATTATTTCTGCTGGTGGTCTACATAAATTTATGAATTGTAAGCTTCCCATACTTACAGATTCTGGCGGGTTTCAAGTTATGTCTCTTTCTAAATTAAACAAAGTAGACAGAGAAAAGGGTGCAATATTTAACTCTCATGTAGATGGTAAAAAATTTATATTAAGTCCAGAAGAAAGCATAAGAGTTCAAAAAGGTTTAGATTCGGATATTGTTATGATTATGGATGAGTGTCCTAAGAAAACTACTGACTTTAAAGTAATTAACAAATCTATGGAACTATCCATTTATTGGGCTGAAAGATCTAAAATAGCTTTTGGATTAAATCCGCATAAAGCTTTATTTGGAATAGTCCAGGGTGGTTTATTCAAAGATCTAAGAACAAAATCTCTTAATGAGTTAATTAAAATTGGCTTTGATGGATATGCGATTGGAGGACTTGCTGTAGGAGAAAGTCAAAATGAAATGTTTAATGTTTTAGATGATTTAAAAAATATTATGCCAGATGACAAACCTAGGTATTTAATGGGGGTTGGAACCCCTGCTGATATTCTTGGAGCCGTTAAGAGAGGTGTTGATATGTTTGATTGTGTAATGCCTACCAGATCTGGAAGAACTGGTTTAGCTTTTACATGGAATGGCCGTATGAATATCAAAAATAATAAATATAAAAATGACAATGAACCACTTGATCCTGATTGTTCAAATTTAAGTCTTAATAAGTATTCAAAAAACTATTTAAATCATCTTTTCAATACAAATGAAATCCTAGGTTCGACACTTTTAACCCTACATAACATCAACTTTTATCAAGAATTAATGTCATCTATTAGAGAAAATATTAAAAAAGGAACATTTGATAAATTTCATGATGAATACATTGATAAGTTGTAATTTAAATATTTGCAATTTCCGATGTTATGGAATAAATAATTGCTTTTTGGTAATAAAAATTATTTAAGTTAGATATTTTTTTATTGTTTAAATTTTTAAGTGTAAAGAAATTTAAAAATTTTAAAGAAGACTTCACCAAAAGTTTTTTTTTAAAATTAAATAAAAAAAACTTTTATCTCAACTTTAATAATTTATATGTGGGCCCTTAGCTCAGTTGGTAGAGCAATTCCCTTTTAAGGAATGGGTCGATGGTTCGAGTCCATCAGGGCTCACCACTAAAAAAATCTTTTAAATATTAGCTAATTATAATCGGTGGATAGTCTAAAATGACACTATTTTCCCATTCTGATAAATCTTTTATTCTTTTTGAGGATGATGGGTGGGTGCTCATAAATTGAGGTGGTTCTTTGCCTTTATTTTCTGCCTTCATCCTTTCCCATAACTTTTTAGTTTCCCTTATATCAAAGCCAGATAAAGATGCAAAAATCATTCCCAGGTAATCAGCTTCACTTTCTTGAGTCCTTGAGAAAGGATTCATTATTCCTATTTGTGATAATAGACCTACGGTGTTCATGCCTGTAGCTTGATTGATTTGCCCTAACTTTCCACCTGAAAAAATATCGATCAAAGAAGTTCCAGTTTGTAAAAGTGCACTTCTACTGGCTCTTTCAACTGAATGTTTAGCAACAGCATGTGCAATCTCATGACCCATAACTGAGGCAAGACCGTTTGTATTTTTTGTAACATCAAGTATTCCTGTGTACACGGCTATTTTACCACCTGGCATGCACCAAGCATTTTTTACTTTTTTGTTATCTATTAAAATATACTCCCAATCAAAATTAACAGTTGGATCATTTTGACCTGCTCTATAAAAATACTCAGATATAGCGTCTTCCATTCTTTTTCCAATATCTTTAATTTCATTGAGTGTTTTAGTGTCATTACTCATTTTTTCTTTTTCTTTAACTTTTTCAAAAATTTGAGCTGCCTGAGCATTTAATTTTGATTCAGGTATAATTTTCAATTGTCTTCTGTCTGTTATTGGAGCCGTAGAACAAGCACCGAGCATTAAGCCCGAACATCCACATCCAATATAATTTAAAAATTTTCTTCTATTCATTTTATTAAAATTTTGATAATCATATAAATATATACTTTTATGAATTTAAACAATAAAATCTTGGTTGTGCTTTTTGTTATAGCTGTATCTTTTGTAATTTATTCTAGCTATCATTAAATTTTTATGTCTATTAAGAAGAAAAAATCATTTGCTTTAAGATTAAGGAACTATTTTTTTACTGGTGTAATTGTTTTAATTCCAATTGGTTTTACTCTTTATTTAAGTAAATTTTTAATTAATTTTTCTACTAAATTAGTACCATCAGGTCTAAATCCTAATACTTATCTTCCTTATGCGATACCAGGTATTGAAATAATTTTAACAATTCTTTTTATTACAGTTGTTGGTGGCCTTTCTTTAACTTTTATAGGTAAAAAATTTTTACAAATAATTGATGATTTGTTTAAAAGAATGCCAATATTAAGAACAATCTACTCTGCCATTGGACAAATGACAGATTCTTTTCGGGAGCAAGAAGGTAATAAAAAAAGTGTTGTACTAGTTGAGTATCCAAGAAAAGGATCTTGGGCCGTAGGTTTTGCTACGAAAGAAAATTCAGGTGAAATTAAAGCCAAAACAAATATTAACTTAGTTAATGTTTTTGTTCCAACAACTCCAAACCCAACAAGTGGGTTTTTATTAATGATACCGAAAGATGATTTGATCTATTTAGATATGACATTTGAAGAAGCATCAAAATTTATAGTCTCAGCTGGAACCTCTAAGCCTAAAAGTTAAACCATATCATTAATTATATCTGCTTGATCATATAACTTGAGTAAAGCTTTATATTTTTTAATATCAGTATTTTCTAATTCTATCTTTTTAATTTGTTTCTCTGCCATTAAAAATAAATCTTCATTTTGAATGGGGTCTGCTAACCTAAAATTTTTAATTCCACTTTGCTTAAAACCAAGTAAATCACCAAAACCTCTTAACTTCATATCTTCTTCTGAAATTTCAAAACCATCATTAGAGTTTTTTAAAATATTAATTCTTTTTTTAGCATTCACGCTTAAATTTGACTTAAACATCAATATACAGCTTGCTTGTTTTGTTCCACGTCCAACTCTTCCTCTTAATTGATGTAACTGAGATAATCCAAATTTGTTGGCATTTTCTATTATGATTACATTAGCATTAGGAAAGTCAATACCAACTTCTATAATTGTCGTTGAAACTAAAATTGAATATTTTTTATTAAGAAATTTATTTAATATTTCTTCCTTCTCTTCATTTTCAATTTTCCCATGTAATAGTGCAACTTTATTTGGGAAAATTTCATTAAGAAATTTATATTTCGTAACTGATGATTGGTGATCTAATTTTTTTGACTCCTCTATCAAAGGACACACCCAGAAGATTTGGTTTCCTTCTTTTATTTCTTTTTTTACAAAGTTGATAACATCATCTATTTTACTTTCTAATTTACTATAAGTTTTAACTTCCTTTCTATTACTTGGTTTTTCTTTAATAATAGAAACATCCATATCACCATAAACTGACATCGTTAGAGTTCTCGGAATTGGTGTCGCTGACATTAAAAGAACATCACAATTATCACCCCCTTTATCTGATAAAAGTTTTCTTTGTCTAACACCGAATTTGTGCTGTTCATCAATTATAATATAACCAAGGTTTGCAAAAATTATTTTTTTTTGAAAAATTGCATGCGTGCCAAATACCATTTGAATTTCATTGTTTTCCAAGTTTTTTATAATTCTCTTTTTTTCACTATTTTCACTCTTACTAGAAAGTAATTCAATTTTTATATCTTCAGGAAATAATTTTTTTGCTAAAGTATAATGCTGTCTTGCCAATATTTCAGTAGGAGCCATTAATGCAACTTGGAACCCTGAACTAATGACATTCAACGAAGAAATTAATGCGACAATAGTTTTACCACTCCCAACGTCACCTTGTAAAAGTCTAAACATTTTACTTTTAGAATTTAGATCCTTATTAATATCATCCAATGAATTTTTTTGATCATTGGTAAGTGTAAAGTTTAATTTATTAACTATATTCTTATGAGCTTTTTCACTGAAGTTTTTAGAAATTTTTTTAATTTTCTTAATTTTTTTTCGAATTTCTGAATTAACTAAAAAAGATGCTAATATTTCATCATAAGCAAGTCTTTTATAAAAGTCGGATTTATAATTTTCAATATTTTTTGGATCATGTAACTTTATTATAGATTCATTCCAACTTTCATTATTAAAAATTTTTAGAATATCTTTATCGTGCCACTCTTGTAAAATAGGTATGTTTTTTAAAATTTGATTTATAATTTTATTATAGGTTTTTTCAGTAATACCTTCTGTTAATGAGTATTTATTATCAATATTTTCAATTAATGAACTGTCTTGTGAAATATATGTGGGATTTGTTATTTGATATCGTCCTTTATAATTGCCTATCTTCCCACTAATTGTCACTTCTTCATTTAGTGGTAAAATTTTTCTTACATATCCTTCATGACTATTAAAAAATATACAGTCAATCTTTCCAGTTTCATCAATACAATTAACTCTATTAGGTAAGTTTCTAACTCTTGGAAATTGATATTTTAATGGAACAATCCTGATAGTTTGGATTACACCTATTTGAAGATCGCAAACTTTACTAACGAGCGTTCTGTCTGTATATGATTTAGGCAGTCTCCAGAGCAAGTCAAAAATATTATTTATTTTTTTTTTCTTCAAAATTTCCATGGTTTTTTTACCCACACCATTTAATTTTGTTAGATCAGCTAATAAATAATCATAATTATTCTTATTTTTCATATTAGTTGTAATATATTAAATATTATGACCATTAATATAAAGGATTTAAAAAATAAAATAACTTATAGAGCTAACTATAGAGGCACTAAAGAAATGGATAAATTGTTAGGTTCATTTACTAAAAAATATATTGATCAGTTTAATGAACAAGAGCTAACCCTTTTGTGTGATTTGTTAGACTTTGATGATGAGAATCTTTATAAATTTAATCAAGGTCAAAATCCAACAATTCAAATTGAATTAAACAAGGTTTCAGAGATGTTTAAAAATTATAATTATGCAAGTGAATAGTGGCGGAGAGACTGAGATTCGAACTCAGGAAAGAGTTGCCCCTTTGCCGGTTTTCAAGACCGGTGCATTCAACCACTCTGCCATCTCTCCGTTAGCAACGTTTTATTATTATAAATTTTTAATTCAACAATAAAATTGATAAATTAAACAGATAATCGTTTAATAGGTATAAATTTATTACTGTGGAAAAGCAAAAATTCAATACAGGTATAGGATTAACTGCACTAGGTTCTTTTTGGTGGGGTGTTATTGGTGTTATTTACTTCAAATATATTTCATTTGCAGGATCTATAGAGGTAGTGATCCATCGTTGTGTGTGGACATCTGTAGCTTTAATAATAACTACTTTTTATTTTTCTAAATGGGATATTTTTTTTGAAATTATAAAAAATAAAAGAAATATAATTTATTTATTTTTTTCAAGCTTACTAATTTTTATAAATTGGGCAACCTGGATTTATGCAGTGGGCACAGAAAAAATTATCGATGCAAGCTTTGGTTATTTTATTATGCCAATCTTAAGCGTATTTCTAGGATATATCTTTTATGGTGAAAAAATTAATAAAAGAAGAGGTCTTTCCATACTTCTTGTTTTGCTGTCTATATCATTTCTTTTGTTTAAAAGTTTTCATTCAATACCATGGGTTGGAATAATTGTAGCTCTAAGTTGGGGTTTTTACAATCTTCTTAGAAAAAAAGTAAATGTCGATACCGATGTTGGACTTTTAATAGAAAGTCTTTTTATATTACCATTTGCGTTATTTGCTTTTTTTTTACTTTTTAAAAATAATTTAAATATTTTTAGTATTAATGAGCCTTCATTAATGTTTATACTAATGTTAGCTGGACCAATGACTGTTATACCTCTATTTCTATATGTAAGAGGTGTTGAGTTGTGTGGCCTTGGACCCACTGGAATGATTTTCTACATAACCCCAACATTTCAATTTTTATTGGGCTTTTTTTATTATGATGAGGCTTTTTCTTTCGATAAATCATTAAGTTTCATTTTAATATGGATTGCTGTAATTATTTATTTAAAAGATTTATATGAACATAATTAAATATCTTATAGTTATATTTTTCACATTTATTCACGGAACACTAAATGCCAATGAAAAAGAATTTAAGGAGTGGTTGGTTAATTTCAAAGCCTATGCTTTAGAAAAAAAAATTTCAGAAAAGACATTCAATTTAGCAATGTCTGATGTTGTATTTTTACCTGATGTAATAAAATATGACCGTTTTCAACCTGAGTTTTATGAAGATACTAAAACTTACATATCCAAAAGAACTTCTAAACAAAAAGTAAGTGCGGGCATTAAACTTTATGAATTAAATAAAGATTTCATAAATTCGGTAGATAATAAATTTTCTGTTGAGAAAGAGTTACTTTTAGCATTAATGGGAATAGAGACTAATTTTGGAACTTATGTTGGAAAAATGGATATATTATCATCACTTGCAACTTTAAGTTATGATCAACGTAGATCTGATTTCTTTACCAAAGAATTAATTACTATTCTTCAATTAATAGATGAGGGGAAAATAGACCATAACATTTTATATGGATCATGGGCAGGTGCCTTTGGTTTTTTTCAATTTATGCCATCAACAATAGACAACTATGCAATAGACTATGATAAAAATAATATTATTGAGCTTAAATCAACTAAAGATTCATTTGCATCTGCAGCAAACTACATAAATAAAATAGGATGGAAAAAAAACCAACCTTGTTTCATTAAAGTAAAATTAAAAGAAAATATACCTAACAATATATTAAATATATCTGCAAAAAAACTTCACAATAAAATTAAATTTAAGCTTTTAAAGAAATATATAATTAATCAAGATAGTTTTAATTCTATTAATGAAAATTTGATTGCATCAATAATAACGCCAGACAAAGATATAATACCAGATGCACAAAACTTAGATCCGGCCTACATTGTTTTTGATAATTATGAAAAAATACTACAATGGAATAGATCTTTAAGATTCAGTCTCGCAGTATGCACATTAAAAGAAAAGTTTGAAAATGCTTTATAAAAAACTATTAACTCTATGCTGTTTAATTTTATTAAATAACTGTACAGCAACTACCTCAACCAAAAATAAAAATCTTAATTCATTGGAAAATCCATTTATAAATAAAGGATTTAGCCTTATTTATAATGATAAGTTTTATTATGATAAGGTTATTTCCAAAAAAATTGATGAACGAAGCTTAGTTATTTTTCAAAAAAATTTAAAAAAAAATACAATTGTTAAAATTACTAATATTTTAAATAACAAATCAATTATAGGCACTGTTGGTAGTAATGCTGATTATCCTTTATTTAATAATGCAGTATTATCATTGAGAATAGCAGATGAAATTGGTTTGAATGAAAATGAACCTTATGTAGAGATTTTAGAAGTTCTAGAAGATGCAATATTTGTTGCAAAAAGAGCAAAAACATTTGAAGAAGAAAAAAAAGTTGCTAACAAAGCACCAGTTAACAATATTAATATTAGTGATCTTAACACTAAACAAACAAATACTAAAAATGAATTAAGTAAAAAGTTTTCTTATGAAATAAAAATAGCCGATTTTTATTTTAATAATACAGCATCTTTGCTAGTCGATAGAATCGTAAAAGAAACCATGATTAAAAATGTCAAAATCAAAAAAATTAATGAAAAAAAATATAGAGTATATGTAGGTCCTTTTAATAACATTAACTCTCTACAAAAATCATTTAATGATATAAGCATACTTGAATTTGAAAATATTGAGATTATAAAAAATGATTAAATTAAGACTTATAACAATTATATTGACGCTATTACTAACAGCTAATGCTAATGCAGCATTTGATGTAAAGGCGAGAACAGCAATATTACAAGATTATCTTTCTGGTGAAATATTATTTGAAAAAGATGCCGATAAATCAATTTACCCTGCATCAATGACAAAAATTATGACAGCCATTATTGCGTTTGATTTAATTAGAAGTGGTGATCTAAGTTTAGATGAAAAATTTTTAGTATCAGAGAATGCCTGGAGACTTTCATCAGCTGGCTATTCATCTATGTTTATAATGGTTGGTGATGAAGTTAGTGTGGAAAATTTACTTAGGGGAATAATTGTTGCATCTGGTAATGACGCATGTGTTGCGTTAGCAGAAGGTATAGCTGGAACAGAGGATGAATTTGCAGTGATGATGACAGCTAAAGCTAAAGAAATAGGAATGAATAATACTAATTTTGCTAACTCATCAGGAATTAATGATACTGAAAACCTATCAACTGTAAGAGATATTATGCTTATGTCTAATTATCTTATTAAAGAGTTTCCTGAAGAATATAAGTATTTTGCAGAAAAAGAATTTACTTGGGATAGAACAGGGGGTGATCCCATTACTCAAGGTAATAGAAATCCGTTATTATATAAAAGCCTTGAGGCAGATGGAATTAAAACTGGTTATTTAGCTGTTGAAAAATATTCACTGGCATCATCTGTTGAAAGAAATGGTAGACGACTAATAGCTGTAGGTAGTGGCTTCAATACTAAAAATGATAGATCTCGCGAAAGTGCCAAACTTTTAACATGGGGTTTAACTAATTTTGACCTGGTTGAAATTACAAAAGCAAACACACCAATAGAAGACATTGATGTTTGGTTGGGTAAAAAGGATACTGTTAAAACCTATATAAAAAATGATATCTACAAAACTATTCCTAAAGCAAAAAAAAGACTATTGAAGGTATCATTGAATTATAATGGTCCAATTCAAGCACCAATTAAAAAAGATGATATCTTAGGTAAATTAAAGCTAATCTTTGATGGTGAACTTATCGAGGAATATGATCTACTTGCTTATGAAGATGTTAAGAAATTAAATGTTTTTTCACGGTTAATGAAATCAATTAATTTTTTAATTTGGGGCGATGTCTAAAAAACCAATAATTGTTTTTGAAGGTATAGAGGGGACAGGTAAATCTCATCATATTAAAAATGTTGCTAAATACTTAGCACGTAAAAAAATTAAATTTATTCAAATTAGAGAACCTGGTGGCAGTGCAAATTCAGAAAAAATAAGAAATCTTATTCTTAATAACAAATCTACATTTAATAAAGAAACTGATTTACTACTTTATCTTTCGGCAAGAAGTGAAAATATAGAAATTATAAGAAAAAACGTTGGTAAAAAAATAATATTGATAGATAGGTTTTCAGATTCAACTATTGCCTACCAACATTATGGTATGGGTGTAAACCTTAAGTTTATACAAAATATTAACAATCACCTTTTAAAAAATATTAAAATTGATTTTACTTTTTTAAATACAGTAAATTTATCAAATATGAAAAAAAGGCTTAAACTAAGAAAAAAGCTTAACAGATATGATAAATTTAACAGTAAATTTTATGAAAAAGTACAAAATGGTTTTATAAAGATATTAAAAAAAAATCCTAAAAAATATATTAGAATAAATTCAAATCTAGATATAGATCTTAATGAAAATATAATATTAAATAAAATTAACGACTTAATTTAGATTTATGAATTTAAAACCATCTGAAAACACTAAAATTTATGGTATGGAAAATTTTTTTCATGAATTAAGTGGACTATATAAGCTCAAAAAATTGCCTAATAAAATTTTACTGTCTGGAAAAAAAGGTTCAGGAAAATCAACATTAGCCTATCATTTAATCAACTATATTTTATCCGAAAATGAGGATTATAAATATAATTTAGAAAATTTTTGCATCAATAAGGATAATAAATCCTATAAACTTTTGCAAAATAACTCCCATCCAAATTTCTATTTAATAGATTTATTAACAGAAAAAAAAAGCATTGATGTAGGTCAAATACGTGAAATGATTAGTTACACAAATAAATCAACATTTAATAATATGGCAAGATTTATTTTAATAGATAACGTTGAAAATCTAAATAAGAATTCTGTCAACGCATTACTTAAAATTATTGAAGAACCAAATGAAAATGTTTTTTTTATCTTAATAAATAATAGTGAAAAAAATATACTACCCACACTAAAATCAAGATGTTTAACATTCAAGATTAATTTTACATTTAATGAGTCCTTAAGTATTTCAAATTTAATACTGGATAAAAATGTACTTGATTTTATTAATTATGACTTACTAAGTTTTTATAATTCACCTGGTGAAATCATTAGTTTGTTTAATTTTGCTGAAGAAAAATCAATTAATTTAAAAAGTCACTCTATTTCAAGCTTTATAAGATCGATAATAGAAAATAATTATTATAAGAAAAATAAACCTGTCAAAATTTTATTAATAAATCTAATCGAGTTATTCTTTTTGAAAAAATATCTGATAACAAATTCGAAGGTTACATTAATTAATTTTTATCAAAAATTTATAAAAAAAATTTATGATACGGAAAAATTTAATCTAGATGAAGAAACTTTATTTTTAGAATTTAAATCAAAATTGTTATAAATGGATAAAAATTACTATATCACTACACCAATCTATTACCCTTCTGCAAGACCTCACATGGGTCATGCATACTCAAGTATTGTTGCTGATTTTTTTGCAAGATTTAAACGTATAGACGGGTTCAATGTTCATTTTTTAACAGGTACTGATGAGCATGGTTTAAAAATACAACGAGCAGCAGAGAGAAAAAAAATTGATCCCCAAACTTTTTGTGATGAAATTAGTCAAACGTTTAGAGATCTTTCAAAAACATTAAATTTATCTAATACTGATTTCATTAGAACTACCGAAGAAAGACACAAAAAAACAGTTCAACATCTATGGAATGAACTTGAAAAAAATGACGATATTTATTTATCAAAATACTCTGGTTGGTATTCTGTTTCTGATGAAGCTTATTACGGTAATGAAGAAATTATTGAAAAAGAAAATGTTAAAATCGCCATTTCATCTGGTTCTCTGGTCGAATGGATAGAAGAAGAGTCTTATTTTTTTAGATTATCTAAGTGGCAAGATAAACTACTAAATTATTATGAAAAAAACCCAGACTTTATTTCACCAAAATCCAGAAAAAATGAAGTAATTAGTTTTGTAAAAGGTGGGTTAAAAGACTTATCCATAAGCCGTAAAGCATTCTCTTGGGGCATCAAGGTTCCTAATAGTCAAGATCATGTAATTTATGTTTGGCTTGATGCACTAACCAATTATATAAGTGCTTTAAACTACCCAGACACAAATGATGAGCTGTTTAAAAAATTTTGGCCTGCATCTGTTCATTTAATAGGTAAGGATATATTAAGATTTCACTCTGTGTATTGGCCAGCATTTTTAATGGCTGCAAAAATACCTTTACCTAAAAAAGTATATGGTCATGGCTGGATTTTATCTGGTGATGAAAAAATGTCAAAATCAAAAGGAAATATTCTTGATCCCTTAGATATTATCAAAATTTATGGACTTGACCCATTAAGATATTATTTGATTAAAGAAGTTTCATTTGGAAATGATGGTAATATTTCACAAGATAGATTAGAGGATTGCATCAATAGTGATTTGGCTAATAATTATGGCAATCTATGTCAAAGAGTGACTGCATTTGCTGAGAAGAATTGCTCTTCATTAGTACCAGATAATACAAAATTTAATGATGAAGATTTAGTGATGCTAAATAAATTTACTGATAATTTAGATCTAATAAGAACTGAAATTGATAATCAAAATATTAATTATTATATTAATTTCATTGTTAGCGCTTTATTTGAAGCAAATAAGTATTTTAACGATCAAGAGCCTTGGAAAAAAAAAGATGATAAAGATAGATTAAATACCATTGTCTATACATCTTTAGAAATGATTAGAAAAATTTCATTTATGCTTTATCCAATAATTCCAAGCTCAATAGAAAAAGCCTTAAAGATTTTTGATTTAAATATTGATGCAATTAATTTAGAATCTATCGCAAAACATGACTATCTAATATCTGGAAAACCAATCAACAAAATAGATATTTTGTTTAAAAAAATTGAAAAGAAAAATGATTGATTCTCATTGTCATTTAGATCATGAACCTTTACTTGAAAATTTAAATGAAGTTGTAAAAAGATCTAAAGAAGTCGGAATCTCAAAATTATTAACCATATGCACTACACCTGAAAGTTTTGATAGGATAAAAAAAATTATTAAAACCGACCCAATGATTTATGGAACTTTTGGTATTCACCCTCATGAAACTGAGAAAAGTCATTTAATTGATAAAAATTATATAACAAGTCAAGTAAATCAAAATGAACGAATTATTGGTATTGGTGAAACAGGCTTAGATTTTTTTTATAATCATAGTAATAAAGAAAGGCAAATTGATAGTTTTAAAGCTCATATAGAGGCTTCTATAGAGCTTAATATGCCTATTATCATACATTCTAGAAATGCAGAGAATGAAACATATGAAATTTTAAAATCATATAAATCAGAAAAACTTAAAATTTTAATGCACTGTTTTACTGGTTCGTTAAATTTTGCAAATAAATTAATAGAATTAAATGCCTTTTTTTCAGCAAGCGGAATAATTACTTTTAAAAATAGTTTAGAACTTCAGGAAACTTTTAAAAACATTCCCTTAGATAAACTGCTTGTTGAAACAGATAGTCCATTTTTAGCGCCCATACCAATGAGAGGGAAAAAAAATGAACCAAGTTTTATTAAATATACTTTAGAAAAATTATCTATTTTAAAAGAAAAAACTGATCAAGAAATGTCCGATTTAACTACTCAAAATTTTAATAAACTTTTTAATCTATAATGTCTCTTAAATTTATTATTTTGGGTAGTGGTAGCTCAATGGGTGTACCTAGAGCAGATGGATATTCTGGAGATTGTGATTTAAGAAATAAAAAGAATTTTAGAACAAGGTGTTCTGCTCTAATTAAATTTAACGATCAAAATATTTTAATAGATACATCGCCAGATTTGAGGTCACAACTTCTAAAAAATAAGATTAAATCTATTAATAAAGTTTTTTATACCCATCTTCATGCTGACCAGACACATGGTATTAATGACCTTCGACCATTTTTTTTGATAAACAAGAAACAAATTCCAGTCTATGCAGATCCCAATACTAAGAAATATTTGTTTTCAACTTTTAAATATTGTTTTAAATCATCCTATGGTTATCCATCAACTTTGAATATTAATAGCCTTAAAAAAAAACATGAATTTATAAATAAAGATAAAAAAATTAAAATTGAATCAATAACCGTTCAACACGGTAAGATTAAAAGTATTTGCTATCTAATTAATAATAAATTAGCCTATGCAAGTGATATTAGCCTATTCTTTAAAAAAGATTACAAAAAATTAAAAAATTTAGAATATTTGATTATTGATTGTCTGTGGTACCATAATCATTCAGCCCATTTCAATTTAGATCAAGTTTTAGAAATAGTTAAAATCCTTACTCCTAAAAAAACTATATTAACAAATATGCATAGCGATTTAGATTATGTAAAACTTAAGAAAAAATTACCCAAAAATATTATTCCTGGTTTTGATGGTTTGACCGTTAGTTTAAAGAATTAAATCTATTTGTTTTGTTATCTTGTCTGACATTGGTGTAATAAAAGAATTGAACGTGTCCTGTATTTTTCCTTCTTTATTAATTAAAATCTTATGAAAGTTCCACTTAGGAACTGTAGAATTACCATAATTTTTTTTTGCCCATTTATATAAGTCATGTGCATTATTACCTTTAACATCAGTCTTGTCTGTTATTGGAAAAGTAATATTAAAATTAGTTTCACAAAAATCTTTAATTTCTGAATTAGTACCTGGTTCTTGACCACCAAATTGATTTGACGGAACGCCAATTACATAGAAGCCTCTGTCTTTATACTTTTCATAAAGTTCTTGCAGACCTGTATATTGCTTGGTAAATCCACACTTACTAGCAACATTTACCAAAAGTATAGTTTTTCCTTTGTATTGATTTAAATCAATAGTTTCATTATTTATATCTTTTATCGAATGATCAAAAAATAGCTTTTCGTATTTAGCATCAACTTTTTCAAAAAATGTAAACATAGATAGAATTAATAAAATTAATAAATTATTTTTATAAACCATGGTTTACTTTTTAGATGCATACAACAATATAAAATATCCGAATACAGTAGACAATAAAGATCCAGCAAGAACACCAATTTTTACTCCATCAATATATTGAATATTTTCGGCAAAGGCTAAGTTTCCAACAAACAAGCTCATAGTAAAACCAACCCCTGTTAATATTGAAACTCCGTATAAGCTTAACCAGCTAGACTTATCAGGCATTTGTGCCACACCAAATTTAACAGCAATGAAAGAAACAAGCATAACCCCAACTTGTTTACCCACGAATAACCCCAAAAGAATACCTAATGGAACAGGTTCTAATAATGAAGTTAATGATAGCCCCTCCAAAGACACGCCTGCATTAGCAAATGCAAATATAGGCATTATCATAAAAGCAACATAAGGACTGATTGCATGTTCTAATTTAATTAATAAAGAGAAATCTTTTTCTTTAATTCTGTGAGGTATGGTTGAAGCTAATAGAACACCTGCTATTGTTGCGTGAATTCCAGACTTATATGTGAAGAACCACATAAAGGCACCAATTATTAAATAGGGAATAAACTTTTTAACACCAAATTTATTTAAAGTAAGTAGTAAAATATATGAAATTAAGATTAAACTTAAATAGCTTATGCTTAAGTCACCTGAGTAGAAAAAAGCTATAATTAATATTGCACCAAGATCATCGATTATAGCAAGAGCCGTTAAAAAAACTTTTAAAGAAATTGGAACTCTTGAACCAAGTAAGGATAAAATTCCCAATGAAAATGCTATGTCTGTAGCAGATGGAATTGCCCAACCATTTAATGTTTCAGAATTACCAAGGTTTATAAAAACATAGACTAGAGCAGGGACCACCATTCCTCCAACAGCTCCTATAATTGGCAGCAATGCTTTTTTTAAATTAGAAAGCTCACCTTGAATGAACTCTCGTTTTATTTCTAGTGTTACAAAGAAAAAGAAAATTGCCATTAACAAGTCATTAATCCAGTGATGTACGGAAAGTTTTAAACCGAAATCATTAATACCTATAAATAGATATTGATTTAATGTATCAAAATATAAATTACTTAAACTAGAATTGCTTATTACCAGAGCAATAATTGCTGCAATTAACAATACAAGACCACTTGCCGCTTCTAATTGAAAAAACCATTTAAAAGGTTTTGAAAGATTTTTAATCATAATTTTATATTAAATCTCTAATAAATAATGAGATATCTTTAATACTTTCATACAAATTATAAAGTATAAATTCGACATTTGGGACAATTTTCCCAATAGGATATTTAAACGTGTCCACAATAATTATAAAAGCTACGAATGAAATAATTGATACAACAAAAATATTTAATATTTTAAAATTTTTTTGTTTTTTTGGCTGTGTATTTACTTGTTTGCTTTCACCTTTATTTATCTCAATTTTTTCTTTATTTTTTTCTTCTAAGTTAACTTCTACTTCGTCATTAGACGCATCTGATACACTTTCTACATCAATGATCGGTGAATTATTTTGTTCAAAAATATTAGCATTATCATTAGCAATATCTTCATCAATTGAACTTACTGGGTTTTCAGGAACTGCTTTTTTAAAAAACCATTTATGATCACAGCTAGCACACTGCAATAAACGACCCATGTCGGGAATTAAACTCGAGTCTACATCGAATTTTTTATTACAATTATTGCAAGTGATGATCATAAATGATGTATATCTGATTCTTGTAAAAAAGCCTTATTTTTGATGTTCTTTATTCTTTGAAATTATCAATATCTAATGTATTAGTACCTCAATCGGGGCGTAGCGCAGCCTGGTAGCGCATCTGGTTTGGGACCAGAGGGTCGCAGGTTCAAATCCTGCCGCCCCGACCATTTTATGAAAAAAGCAAAGATTTATATACCCACTAAAAATTCAATGCAGTCTGGCTTAGGTAAATCAGACAAATGGTTAATTGAATTTGAAACTGAAGATACAGGAATTAATCCCTTAATGGGTTGGGAAACTAACTCTAATACTCTTTCAGAATTAAATTTAGAATTTTCTTCTAAAGAATTAGCAATAGAATATGCAAAAAAAAATAAAATTGACTTTGAAATCATTGAACCTCAAAAAAGAAAAACTGTTAAAAAATCTTACGCAGATAATTTTTTAAAATAATAATGTTTAAATTTTTCACTCAAAAAGAATGGCGATTATGGTCATGGGTTGGTTCATTTATTATTCTTTCATCGCTTTGGGTTCAGGTACAAATTGATGTTAAAATAAATGAATGGTTTGGTCAGTTCTATGACATGATACAAAAAGCCTTAGCAGCCCCGAACTCAATCACAATTGGAGAGTACTGGGCAAGCTTGTTATCATTTATTACATTGGCTGGTATTTATGTGGCTTTAGCTACAGTTGTTGCTTTCTTTACCTCACATTATTTATTCAGATGGAGAACTGCAATGATTGATTGGTATCACAGTGTCTATGATAAGGCCCGAACTATTGAAGGGGCTTCACAAAGGGTTCAGGAAGATACAATAAAGTTTTCAAGAATTATGGAAGGACTTGGTACAAGTTTTATAGAAGCGATAATGATGCTTGTTGAGTTCACCCCTATATTATTTGGTTTAAGTGTTGGAATACCTATTTTATTTTTTGGAGATTGGAATTATGGTTTAGTGACAGGTGCATTTATATGGACTGTAGGCGGAACTCTTTTCTTAATTATATTAGGTTCAATTTTAAGATTAGTTGGAGTAGAATACGATCTTCAAAAAAATGAAGCCTCTTATAGAAAATTACTTGTTATAGCCGAAGACAATATAACAATAAGACCAAAGAATTTAGATGAATTATTTAATGATGTAAGAAAAATTCATTTTAAGTCTTACTTAAGATATTTTTATTTTAATTTGGGTCGTATAACTTATCTTCAAGCGAATGTTCTCTCAGCCTATGTTTTTTTAGCTCCAGCAATAGTAGCAGGCGTTGTGACATTAGGGGTAATGCAGCAAATTATAAGAGCTTTTGGTAGGGTAGAAGGGTCTATGCAATATATCTTTAGATCATGGCCTACTATCATAGAACTTGCCAGTGTTTATAAAAGGTTAAAAGAATTTGAATCCAAGATCAACGCTACTGAATCAATTACTCAAAAAGACTAATGACTATTGATAAAAAATATGTTGATCAAATTTTAAAAGTTTCTGAAAAAGCAGCACTTGCGTCTTCATATTTAGTTGGAAAAAAAGATAAGATTGCAGCAGATCAAGCGGCTGTTGATGCAATGCGATCAGAATTAAATAAAATTGATATGAATGGTGAAGTTGTTATTGGTGAAGGTTCACTTGATGAGGCACCCATGCTTTATACAGGTGAAAAACTTGGAAATAAAAATGGACCTTATTTTGATATTGCTGTTGATCCTTTAGAAGGAACAAATTTTGCAGCAAATAATTTACCTGGAGCAACATCTGTTATTGCGATTGCCGAAAAAGGAAATCTATTTAATGCACCAGAAACTTATATGGATAAAATTGCTACTGGACCAATTGAAAAAGGATTAGTTGATCTAGATTTTCCTTTAAAGAAAAATGTAACAAATCTTGCAGACTTTCTAAAAAAAGATATTTCATCTCTGACAGCATGTGTCATGGACAGACCAAGACACAAAAAAATAATTGATGAATTACAGCAACTAAGTATTAATATTAAATTAATTACAGATGGTGACGTACTTGGTGCATTATATGTGACAAATCCAAAATATAATGTTGATATATTTTTGGGTATTGGTGGCGGTCCAGAAGGAGTGTTAGCAGCATCAGCTCTTGATGCTTTTGACTGTTACTTTCAAGGGAGATTTATATTTGATAATGACAAGGATATTAAAGATGCAAACAAAATGGGAATAACTGATTTGAATAAAAAATACGAATTAAATGAAATTATAAGAGGAGACTCTATATTTTGTTCAACAGGAATTACCACAAGTGAGATGTTAGCTGGTGTAAAAATTGATAACAACAAATATACAACCGAAACACTGGTTACACACAAAAGTTTAAAATTTAAAGAAACGATAAAAAGAACAAATCTTATCGAAGAATGATTTCTGTTTCAGGTAAGAAGTGGGAACAAAAAAAAATTAATCAAAATTTAGTTGATAAAATAAAACAAGATTTTAATTTTAGTGATATTTTATCTAGACTAATTATTTCAAGAAAATTTGAAGATAATGAAATTGCAACAATCACTTCAGATTTAGATTTAAACAACGTTTTCTTAAATAATAAAGATTTCAGTCAATCTATTAATCTTGTTGTAAATTCTATCAATAATAATGACAAAATTTGTATTTTAGGCGATTATGACGTTGATGGATCTGCTGCTACATCATTATTTGTTAAGTTTTTAGAAGATATAAATCACCCCTTTTTTTACTATATACCCGACAGGGAAAAAGATGGTTATGGTGCTACCAAAAAATTATTCCAAAAACTGATCTTGGAAAAACCTAAATTAATTATAATGGTGGATTGTGGTTCTACTTCTAACGAAGCGATAGATTTTTTGAACGAAAATGAAATAAAGTCTTTAATTATTGATCATCACGAAATTAACAAACCCTTTCCTAATGCAAACTCAATTATAAATCCTAAAAAAGATAATGGCTACAGAGAATATGACTATTTTTGTGCAACAACACTTACATATTTTTTTTTAGATTTACTGATTAAGGAAATCAAAAGTGAAATAAATATTTCTGATTATTTGATATATGTTTTATTAGCTACTGTCTGTGATGTTATGCCTTTAAGAAAACTTAATAGATTAATTGCTTTAAATGCAATCAAAAATTTTGATATCACAAAAAATTTACCTCTTAATTCTTTATTTGAATTAAATAATAAAAAAAATAAAATTAGTATTAATGACCTAGGTTATTTAATTGGTCCCATATTGAATGCTGGTGGTAGATTAGGTAAGTCTAAATATGCTGCAGAATTATTATCTTCTAATAATGATCAAGTTGTCAAAGACCGGTGTAATCACTTAATTAAATTGAATAATAAAAGAAAAAAAATTGAAACTTTAATATTAAATGAAATTGATTTTCAAAAAATTGAAAAAGAAAATAAAGGAGTAATTATTTATTATAATCCAAATATTAACGAAGGTTTAATTGGAATTATTGCAGCAAGATTAAAAGATTATTTTAATAAGCCAGCTATTGTTATAACCACGTCTAATGAATTATTAAAGGGATCTGCAAGATCGGTTTATAATTATAATATTGGGTGTGTAATTAAAAATTCACTAGATCAAGGTATAATTTTAAAAGGTGGTGGCCATAATATGGCTGCAGGATTTACACTGAATAAGTCTAGCCTAAAAGATTTTGAAAACTACATATTAAAAGATTTTTTAAAATCTAATACAGTAAATCATAATAATTTCTCATACGAATCAGAAATTTCATCACTCGCATTTAACAAAGATTTTTATGAGCATATAAGGAAATTAGAGCCTTTTGGGACAGGAAACCCAGTACCAACATTTCTTATGAAAGACTTAAAAATAATTAAACCTACTTTATTAAATAATAAGCACATATCTACAATACTAAAATCAAAAACAGGATATTTGATTAAATCAATTTCATTTAATTCTATTAATACTAAGATGGGTGAATACTTAATGAGTTATAAAAATAGCATTAATGTAATAGGTCAAATCAATGAAAATATCTGGAATAATAAAAAAACTCTTCAATTAACTATTAGAGACCTTATCTTATAGCTTAATTGCGCTTGATAAATAATAACTTTTAAAATAAAAGATCACAACGTGGTCCCTTCGTCTATCGGTTAGGACAGCTGGTTTTCATCCTGCAAAGGGGGGTTCGATTCCCCCAGGGACCGCCATAATCCTCATGTATTATTTTACATATATGCTTAAATCTATCACTCCAGGGACTAAAAAGAGTTATGTTGGATATACTATAGATATTGATAAAAGATTAAATAAACACAATTCCAATAAAGGTGCAAAATCTACTAAAGGTTACAAATGGAAATTAATTTATAAAAAAAAATTTAAAAGTAAAAATGAAGCGATGTCATTTGAATATAAATTAAAACACAATAAAGTATTAAGAAAAGAGATTTTAGAAAAATATAATAAATGAAAATTTCTATATTATTGCCTTATAAAGAAAATTATTCACCTCAATATGCAGGTGCGGTATCACTATTTGTAAACGATATTACCAAGATAAGTTATTTTAACAAAGATATCCTTATTTTTGGTAACACTCAATCAAAAAAAAGATTATCAAAAAATTATATTAACTTAGAATTAAATAAAAAAATATTTCAAAGTACTAGTAAAATTTATGTTGAAACTTTTCTGAAGGCTCAAAAGAAATTAAATACAGAACTTATAGAAGTTCACAATAGACCAAATTATATAAAAATAATTAAACAAAAATATATAAATAAATTGTTTTTATATTTTCACAATGATCCTCTAACAATGAATGGTTCCAAAGCTATAAAGGAGCGAATATTTCTTCTAAATAATGTTGATAAGATTATTTTTAATAGTGTATGGTCACAAAAACGTTTTTTTATTGGTTTATTGAACCAAAAAAATTTCCTTAGTAAAACATCTGTTTGTTTTCAGTCATCATCAAAAACTAAGATTAATTTTAAAAATAAAAAAAATATAATATCTTTTGTTGGAAAATTAAATAAAGCTAAGGGATATGATATATTTGGTCAGGCTATAATTAAAATATTAGATAAATATCCTAATTGGTCTGCTAAAGTTTTTGGAGATGAACCAAGAGAGAGATTATCATTTAAACACAAAAATTTAAAAATATTAGGTTTTAAGAATAATGAATATATATTAGATAATCTAAAAGAAATTAGTATTTCTGTGGTGTGTTCTAGATGGGAGGAACCTTTTGGTAGAACAAGCTTAGAAGCTGCTAGCAGAGGTTCAGCTGTTATAATTAGTGGAAGAGGAGGCTTACCTGAAACAAGTAGTTCAGCAGTAATTTTAAAAAGATTAAATCACATCAGTTTATTTAATAGTATTGAGAGTCTTATTAAAAATAAAAAAAAATTGTTAAAAACTCAAAAAGAAAATTACAATAATTTTATTTACACTCACAAATATGTTTCTGATATTATTGATAACTTAAGAAAAGTTTTCATATCTAAAGAAATAAAAAATTTTTATATCAAAAAGAAATATCCACTAAAGATTATTCATATAACAAATTTCAACCAACGTTTTAATGGTCGTTTACATTACAATACAGGAAAAAGATTACAAAATGGATTTGTTAGATTGGGTCATAATGTTTTAGCTATAAGTGATAGAGATATAATTAATAAAAATAAATCTTTACAAGATATTAGTGGAAAAAAAAGTTTACAAAATTCAATTATTAAAACATATAAAAATTTTAAAGCTGATTGTATTATTTTAGGTCATGCAGACTCTGTTGAAAATAATACCTTACAAGAATTAAAAGATTCAAATAAAAACTTAAAAATATGCCAATGGTTTTTAGACCCTGTAGTAAAAAATGGACCAGATTACATTAAAAATAATGAAAGAATTAACGACAAAGTAAAATATTTAGATGCAACATTTTTGACAACTGACCCAATAATATTAAGAGATAAAATTAAAAATTCTTTTTTCATTCCAAATCCTTCGGATCATTCTTTTGAAACATTAAAAAATTATGAAAAAAATTGTAATAACGATATTTTCTTTGCAATGAGTCATGGAGTACATCGAGGTTTGTTAAAAAAAGGCAAGTATGATGATAGGGAATTCTTTATAAATAAACTTATTAATAAAAACAAACTTATCAAATTTGATTTATATGGTATGAACAATGTGCAGCCAGTCTGGGGAGATGATTTTTTATCAAAAATATCTAATTCTTCAATGGGGCTTAATTTAAGCAGAGGGCCAGCTATTAAATATTATAGTAGTGATCGTGTGGCGCAACTATTTGGTAATGGACTACTTACATTTATTAATAAAATAGCTCAATTTGATGATTTTTTACCAAAAAATACCTTTATAAGTTATCAAGACATTGATGATCTTAGTTTTAAAATTAATAAATATAAGAAAGACGACAAAGAAAGAAAGAAAATAGCAAAAAATGGTAGGGATTTTTATTTAAGATATATAAATTCAACTATTGTAGCTGATTATATTTTGTCTAAAACATTAGATATAAAAAGTAAAAATAGTTTTGTGTGGGAAAAATAAAGCTTAATGAAGATTAAAAAAAATAGATTTAAAGATTTACTAATAATTGAAGGTCAATTACATGCGGATAATAGGGGATATTTAAGAGAAGTTTACATAGAAAAATTAATAAAAAAAAAATTTAAATTTCAAATAATCTCTAAGTCAAAAAAAAATGTTTTAAGGGGACTGCATGCTCAAACTATAAATCCACAAGGTAAATATTTGTCAGTTATAAAAGGTAAAATATATGATGTTATGGTTGATTTAAGATCTAGATCCAAAACTTTTGGTCAATATTTCTCTGTATTGTTGAGCGAAAAAAACTGTAAAAGTGTTTATATTCCAGAAGGATTTGCCCATGGTTTTATCGCTCTAGATAATGAAAATATAATTTCTTATAATTGTACGAATTATAGAAATGCAAAGTCTGAGATAACATTAAAATGGAATGATAGTGATATCAATATTAAGTGGCCAAAAATTAAGCCTATTTTATCAAATAAAGATAACAATGGATTGTCATTAAACGACTTTATTAAAAAAGTTAAGAATTTTTAATGAAAATTGAGGAACGTCTTAAGGAAAAGTTCTTATACCAAAAAGGTTTTAATTTTTTTAAATTTTTTTATTTTATTTATCAATACTTAAAAACTAAAAAAGCTCTTAAACAAAAAGTTTTTTATTCTAATTGGGGTTTAGACATGCTCGCTGATGATTTTTTTAAAAAAAAAAAATATGGTGTTTATATAGACATTGGTTGTCATCAACCTTTTTTAAACAATAATACTTATAGACTATACAAAAGAGGGTGGACTGGAATAAATATTGATTTAGATTTTAATAGTATTGATTTATTTAATTTTTTCAGGAAAAAAGATTTTAATATCAATGCAGCAGTTTCAAGCAAAAATGAAGAAACGGACTTATATTTTTTTCATAATAGATCGGCTATTAACACATTGTCAAAAGAATCTGGTGTTAAAGCTAAAGAGATTAGAAAAATTAAAACTCTCACATTAAATGATATTATTGAAAATAGTCCTTTTAAAGATAAAAAAATAAACTATTTAAGCATCGATGTAGAAGGTCATGAGATAAGTGTTCTAAATGGTTTTGACTTAAATAAATACAAACCAGAATTAGTTATTATAGAATTTATAGATATTAATATTAAAGAATATTACCTAAATAAAATTGATAACATCTTATCTTCAGATATTTATAACTTTATGAAAAAACATGATTATAAACTAATTAACTGGGTTCATGATGATCTTATCTTTGTCCCAAATAATATAAAGTAAAAATGATATCTATAATAATTCCCACCTTTAATAATTTAGATTATTTAAAACTTGCAATTGAAAGTATAAAAAAAAATTCATTTTATAAAAATGAAATTTTAGTTCATGTTAATGAGGGAATAGATGGGACAGTTCAATATTTAAAAGAAAATGAAATTAAATTTACACACTCTAAAACAAATATTGGATTATGTAAGGCTTGTAATCTAATTTCAAAAGATAGTAGTTTTGATTACATTTTATACTCACATGATGATATGTATTTTCTACCTAAATGGGATAAATTTTTAATTGATCGTGTTAATGAACTCAATGATAAAAGATTTTATCTTTCAAGCATAATGATTAATGGTGACCCTAAACTAAATGGTCATCTGAATTTTAATGCTGGAGAAACAATAAATGAATTTGATGAAAATTTACTTCTAAATAATTACGAAAAACTTCATCATGATGATTTTCAAGGTTCTACATGGGCGCCGCACTTAATACATCGTGATATTTGGAATAAAGTTGGTGGATTTAGTGAAGAATTTTCACCTGGAGCTGGATCAGATCCTGATTTGAATATGAAACTTTGGAATATAGGTGTAAGATTTTTTCAATGTTTAGGTAAATCAAAAGTTTATCATTTTGGATCAGTAACAATCAGAAAAAAAAATATTGATTTATTTAAAAAAAACCAAGGATCAAAAGCAAATAAAATTTTTTTACTTAAATGGGGCATCTCTATCAAAACTTTTAAAAAGTTTTATCTTAAAGCTAATTCTATACATAATAATAAATTAACAAGTCCTGATAAAAATATCATTTATCTAATTTCAATTATCAAAGATAAAATTTCTTTTATATATTATAAAATATTAAAGAATATTAAATTTTGATAATGAATATTTTATTTTATTGCCCTTTTAATTTTGATTTAAAATCAAAATCCTTAAACCATCTTGGTGGTATTGAAACATTAAACTTAGGCTTATCTAGATTGCTTGCTGATAAAGGACATAAAATTTTTTTATCAACTAAGTGTAAGAAAATAACTAAAAGAAAAAACTTAACAAACCTACCGATAGATAAAGTTTTAACAAAAAATAACAAAACTAGGTTTGATTATATTATTTCATCAAATGATACACAAATATTTGATTTTTACAAATTGCCAAAAAAAATCTTTTGGATGCATAATACTTTGGCTATTGAAAAAGCTATTAGAAAAAAAAAATTGTTAACATTAATAAGAAATAAAATTACCGCTGTGTTTGTTAGCGAATATCTTGAGAATATTACTTCTAAAATTTATCTATTTAACAAAAAGATAGTTATACCTAATTTTTTATCAAAAGAATTCAATAAAATCAAAATTAATTATAAAAGAAAAAAGATAATCATTTGGTCTGTTCAAAGAAATAGGGGTCTTCAAGAGACTTTAGATATGTGGATTAAATCTGTTTATCCTAAAAATAAAGATGCAATGTTTTATGTTTTTGGGATTAGTAAAAATGATTATTCCAAAAAAATGAGCTTTTATAAAAAATATAATATTTTTTTTTTTGGTAGAGTTTCCAAAATTAAACTAAGAAATGTCTACTCTGAGTCACTTGGTATGATTTGTTTAGGTTACGATGAAACTTTTTGCTTAAATGCCCTGGAGGGTAATTCTTGTGGATTGCCAGTTTTCACTTTTGGGAAAACAGCTTTAAATGAATTAATTCAAGATAAAAATAATGGCATGATTTCAAACGATTTTAGTCAACTTGCATTTAATTTAAATAAATTCTTAAATTATAATTTAACTATTAGAAAACGATATATAATTAATTCATTTAATTATTCAAAAAAATTTACTTTAGACAAAATTATTAATCACTGGATTAAGTTACTGAAATAGTTGAATATTCTAAATTTACAATATTCTATCTTAGCTATTTTTCTTCTATTTAGAAAACCTTTAGATAATTCGTTTTTTATAGAATCTATATCTGAATGTATTTTGTAAACTATATTTTTATTAGTTTTGATTTTAAATTCCTCACTCAAATCTTCAATTTTGTTATTTTTAATAAATTGCAAATACAATGAAATCCATAAATCATCATTTAAGAATAAATTTTTATTATTTGAAACATATTTTTGGTAAAATTTATTAATTTTGTCTAAATCTTTTGTGTTTATTAGTATACCATCTGCACCTTGTCCCATATTTAATTTAAAAACTTTTTGAACGTAAAAGCTATAATTTTTTTTATTTTTTGTGAACTCATTAATTAAAATTTCAAACATTTTTTTATGATAAACATGATCATCATCTAAAATTATTACACAATCATATTTTTCAATGTCCTTTAAAGAGCCCATCAGTTTTGTGGAGGGTCCATAATCTTCACATCGATTTATATTAAGATTATACTTATCTAAATCTTTTAATTGTTTTTCTGTAAACGCATAATCTTTAAATCTTTTAAATTTATAAGGTAGATTTAAAAAAACACTATTTGCTTTAAGTGTTTGGGAATCTATTGACTCGATAGTTCTTTTAATATTCTCTATTCTTGACGGTAGTGTTGTGAAGGATACACAAAAATTTATCATAGCTTAATTTTATTCAATGCGTTATTTTTAAATAAATTTGCTTCTTTAATGTATCTTCTAACCATTTCTGTTGATTTATGTCCTGTCATAGCCATTATACTTCTTTCTTCTGCTCCAGATTCTGCGGCAGATGTCGCAAAACCTGATCTTAAACTATGTCCAGAGTAATTTCTGCTATCTATACCTGCTAATTTTAAATACTCTTTTATTAGTAAAGCAACTGTTTGGTCAGTTAATCTATTTTCTGATATTTTTGATCCCTTAATAAACCTTCTGAATAACGCTCCAGTTTTTATCTTTGATATTTCAATCCATTTTTGGATTGAGATTACTGGGCAATATTGTGGATTTTCAAAGTAGGGTAGTCCTTTTACAGAACCCTCACCAAATTGGTCTGTCTTAGATCTTCTAAGGTTAATCTTAAGACCTTCTTCCACAAAATCTAGATCTTCACAATCTAATGAAACAATCTCATTTCTTCTAAAACCGCCAGAAAATCCAATTAAGATAATTGACCTATCTCTTAATTTCTTTATTTCCTCTTTCTTTTGTTCATCTATTACATTAATAATTTTTTTTAAACTGTTAATTAATAATGGTTTTTTACCTCTTTGAATACTTCCTTTTCTTCTCTTAATACCCATAATATTTTCAATAATTGAAGGATGTTTAGTATCTAAATAATGACCTTTAAGTTTATGTATGACACCTATTGATACTAATCTTCTCTTTAAAGTGCTCATTTTAACGTTTTTAGTTGATAAATGAGTTAAATATAATGAGACTATTTTTGGCTCTGACGGAAGAGATTTAAATCCATTTTGAGTACAGAACAATCCAAAGTCATTAAAATCAGATTTATAAGCTCTAACAGTATTGATTGCTTTGGAACTTTGAAGGTTTAATAATGTTTCTTCTTGTAATGCTTTTATATCTGTTATTATTTCATTCATATATTAGTATTGATAACCATTAATTATCGTTAGTAATATATTAAGTGATTTTATATGTCAATAGTTTATTTTAAGCTAAATGAATTTATTAAAAGATAAAAATGAACTTGCTTTAGAGTTTCCAAAACTAACAGTTTATAGACCCAAATTTTACAGTATGGTTTCTGTAAAAGGTTTTTTTAAGACAAATGCTAAAACATTATGGACATGTAAAAAAAAATTTTTTATAGATTATATGGATGCTATCGGTATGGCAGAATCTATTCCCGATCCAAGGTTTAAATAATCTAATATTTTTAATAATAACAATAATTTAAGCAATATAACTAAACTAAATGATTAGAAAATTAATGATAAAAGATAAGGAAAATTGGTCTAAATTGTATAATGGTTATGCTGATTTCTACAAAGCTCCAATGAATACAGAGGTTTTAGACACTTTATGGGAATGGATTCACGATGATAATCATATTGTTAATGGCATTTGCTTTGAATTAGAAGGTAAAATTGTTGGTATTGCTCATTATAGAACAATGCCAAGACCAATTAAGGGCCAATATATTGGCTTTTTAGATGATCTATTTGTGGAACCAGAGTTTAGAGGTCAAAAAATAGCTCAAAAACTTATTAGTCACCTAAAATCATTATCTAAAGCCAATAATTGGGATGGAATTCGTTGGATCACCCACTCTTCCAATGAAAATGCAAAGAAATTATATGATAAAATAGCTAATAACACTGGTTTTGAACTCTATGAACTTAAAGGGAACTAAGTTTCAGCTAAAAGTTTGGAATTACCTAAAGAAAATACCCAAAGGTAAAGTTAAAACCTACTTGGAAGTTGCTAAAGCTATTGGAAAACCTAAGGCATTCAGAGCTGTTGCTAATGCAGTGGGTAAAAACCCTTATCCACCTAAAATACCATGTCACCGAGTCATCAGATCAGATGGAAGTCTCGGCGGTTACTCTGGAAAAGGTGGAATTCAACAAAAACGACGTTTATTGAGATCAGAAAAAGTCTTCATAAAATAGTACTTTTAACCTCAAAAAACGCCAAAAACCCTTGTTATTAAACACTTTTTAGGTATTTTGCCATATTTTCGTTTAATTGCTGTAATACATCCTTCAGTTGTACTACAAATATACTTTTGGCTAAAATAGACCATCCTATGAGCGTTTAAACAGTATATTCTCATACTGCATTGCTCTACTTGTCAACAATAGCAACGATTATAGAGAGAGTAAAAAAGACCATTTTACTAGCTTTTTTAACCCCTATTCTACTCAATAAACACTCTAATCTTAACAAAAATACCCTATTAATTGAAATAAGTATTTAATATCAATACTAAATCACCATTTTAGCCAGCTTAAAAACTATGTTTAATTTACTAAAAATTAAAATTACCCAATTCTCGCTTTTTCAACGTTAGAAAAATAGATTTATGCTACTTTTATTTTATTTTTAAGCTATTTTAGTAACTATAATTTAACTATTTTTAAATATTATTATATTTTATCTGTAATTTTCATAAATTAATAATATTATAATTAAATCAATAATTACAATAGTATATAATATATTATTAATATATAACGTTAGCTATTAGTAAACAAATAATACCTAGTTAATAGGATTTAATATAAGATTCTCTTCTGGAGATATAAACTCCACTCATAATAATAATGGATAAGCCTAAGAATGTCCAATTATCAGGAAAGTCACTAAAAAAGTAATAGCCAATAATTATATTAGTAATGATTTCGAAGTAGCTAAATGGAGCCAATTTAGAGGCATCGGCGTATTTAAGTGATAATATAAGAAATAAGTGCCCAATGCAGGCAAATACGCCTATTGAGGCCATCATAGACCATTGAGAAGGAGTTGGATTAACCCATACAAATGGAATTAATCCTGAAACGGCGATTAACCCAACCAATCCAGTTAGTAATAATGTTAATAAAGGGTTATCTGAAGTGCTCAATTTACGTGTAATTATTAAATAGAACCCATACATTACACCTGTTCCTAATGCAGCTAGACTGGCCAAGTTAATCTCCACAAAACCTGGTCTTATAACCACTAGAGAGCCTATAAATCCTATAATAACAGCAGTCCACCTTCTTATACCCACCTTCTCACCCAAAAATATAGGAGAAAATGCAGTAACAATTAAAGGTGCTACAAAAGCAAGTGTCAGGGCTTTAGCTAGAGAAATAACAGATATTGCGTAGAAAAAACAAATATTAGCAGAAAGTAGTATTAGCCCTCTTATTATTTGTAACTTAGGCTTATCTGTCCAAACAAGCTGCTTATTATAAAACAAGAACATTATTGGGAGAGTGAATGCGACCGTAAAAAAATATCTAGCCCACGTGATCTGTAAAACTGGCATATCAGCACTTAAATATTTTGCAAAACCATCCATGATTGGAAGCATTACCCAGGCTAAAAGGTTAAATATGATGGCTTTCATAAGCCAATTGATACAGTTTAATTAAAGTACTTTAAAGCAAAGAATACGACTACTGGAATAGTAAAAAAAGACATGACTGTTGAAACAACAATGGTACTAGCAACACTATCTACAATCTTTTTCGGTGAATAAATTGATGCTACAAGATAATTTAAAACAGCACTGGGCATTGAACATTGAATTAATAGAACACCAGCAGCAAAACCTGAGAGGTTAAAATATTTTATTATTGAAAAACCAATTATTGGGCCAATTATTACTCTTCCAATTGATGATATAAATGCTTTTTTGAATGAAAAAACCTTAAAACGAGTAAGAGCAATTCCTAAAGACATTAATATTAAAAAAATCGTAGCGTACATTAACAGAAAAGTTGTATTTTCAATAAAGAGAGGAAGTTCTATTCTAAAGTATAGAAAAATTACTGAAATTATAATCGCATAAAAGGGTGGGTTTTTAAGAATTACACTTAAATCAAATTTTCTATCAGCAAGAAATACTCCAAGAGTAAAATGGCATAGCACTATTAAGGCTGAAATTGCAGCAGCAATACCTAAACCTTGAGTGCCGTAAGCGAATAAACATATTGGTAAACCCATATTACCAGTATTAGGCATAACAAAGGGAGGTAATTCACGAATAATATCTTTAGTATTTAAAAAAAATAAAAAAACTATACCTATTATTGTAAAAATAAAAATTGCTATCAAATAGTACCAAAAATAATTTTTAAAAATGTCAAAAGACATTCCAGTTGATGTTAAAGAATATATTATCATTGCTGGAGTACCAATATTTGCTGCAAAGGTAGTAATAAAAGAAGTGTCTAATTTTGGATTATTTTTGCCAAGATAATAACCAATACCAACAACAAAAAAGACAGGAAATAAAACCTCAAACAGTTTTAGATATATTTCCATTAATTATAAATTCTAATCAATGTTGGGTATCTTAGAATATTTTTGTCTTTATTAAAAATAGAAAGACAGTTCTTAGAATTAAGCTCATTAGTTTTATGAGTAATAATAACAATTGTAGCTTTATTATTTTTTTTGTCAGGAGTTTGGATTAATCTTTTTACTGAAATTTTATACTTAGCTAGTCGGTTTGTGATTGTTGATAAAACACCTGGTTTGTCTTTAACTTCAAATCTCAAATATAGTGAATTCACATAATTATCAACGTTGTAACACTTAATTAATTTACGTTTATTGCCAGGAATGCCAAAAGGCTTCTTAATATTACCTCTTAAAATTGAGAGTAAATCTGATAATAAAGATGAAGAAGTAGGTCCAGGGCCAGCTCCCTCCCCTTGCAATATACTTTCACCCACAGGTTTTCCTTCGAGAATAACAGCATTCATAACACCACCAACGTTACCTATGTACGAATTTTTACTAACTAAGCATGGGTGTACAGTTTCAAAAAGTTGGCCATTAATTAGTTCTGAAATGCCAAGGAGTTTGATTCGTAAATTTAATTGATTGGAAATTTCTATGTCTTTTAATTCAATTTTTTCAATACCTTCCATTAAGCATTTATGTTTTGAAATTTTAGTATTAAAAGCTAGAGCAGACAAAATTCTTACTTTAGCAAATGCATCAAAACCATTTAAATCTAATTTAGGGTTACCTGGTTCAGCGTATCCCAATTTTTGAGCTTTTTTTAATACATTTAAAAAACTATCATTAGAATTTTCCATTTCTGAAAGAATATAGTTAGAAGTACCATTTAAAATTCCATAAACTTTAGAAATTTTGTTAGTTGCAAGACCCTCTTTAATAGTTCTTAATATTGGAATACCACCAGCAACAGATGCTTCAAATTCTAAATTAACATTATTTTCCTCTGCTAATTTTCCCAAATAATCACCATGTTTAGAGATAAGTGCTTTATTAGGAGTGATTACATGTATTTTATTTTTTAAAGCAGTTTCCACAACTTTTTTTGAAATCCCATCTGACATACCTATAGCTTCAAATAAAATATCTACTTTGGTCTTATTAAAAATTTCTAATGGGTTTTTAAAAAATATTTTCTTATTAACTTTAAATCTTCTTTTTTTAGAAATGCTTCTTGCTGAAACAGCTACTACTTTAATCTTTTTACCTGTCTTAAGTTCAATATCTTTTTTTTTAGTGTTAAGTTCATTTAACAAATAAATGCCAACTTGTCCTAGACCAACTACAGCAATATTGATTATATTTTTCATCTATTGGTTAATATCTGGGTATTCTGCATTTTTTGAATAATCTTTAAGAAAGAGGTTAAATTCATCAAAAGTCATAGATTTGTAATCACCAGTTTTTTTTAATATCTGAGAAAGTTTTTTGTCATCATTAGACTTTTTAATAGAATCTCCATTCCAATTAATAGACTCTTTGTTTAATGTGCACGAAGTTAAAAATACAATTAAAGATAAAAATAAGTATTTCAAATTAATCCTTTTGTTTCATTAAAACCAAATTTGATATTCATATTTTGTATTGCTTGACCTGCCCCACCTTTAATTAAATTATCAATAACAGATAAAATAATAACTCTATTTTTATACTTAGTTTTACAAATTACTATAGAGCAATTATTTGTGTTAATTACGTCATTTGTACTTAACAATGAATTTGTTTTTAAAATTTTAACGAATCTGTTTTTTGAATATTGACTCTTTAAAGTATTTTCTAAATTTTTAATACTTACACTTTTGCTAAGGTTTACGTAAATAGTACTAAGTATCCCTCTAAACATTGGCGTTAAATGGGGTGTGAATGTAAAAGAAAATTTATTTGTAGTGTGGTTTTCAATTTCTTGTTGAATTTCAGAGTTATGTCTATGGAAACCTACACCATAAGCAGTTAAGGATTCATAAAGATTTTTATCCTTATATTTTTTATGTACACCTCTCCCAGCACCAGAGTAACCAGATTTTGAATCTATAATAACATTATCTGTTTTTATTAAATTTTTTTTAACTAAAGGAATAAGTGGTAAAAGTATTGATGTTGGGTAGCAACCTGGACATCCAATAATATTAAATTTCTTTACTTTACCACCATTGATTTCTGGTAATGAATAAATTGACTTTTTAATATTTTTGATAGATCTGTGTTTTTGTTTGTACCATTTTAGATAATCTGATGCTTTATTAAGTCTAAAGTCTGCAGCTAAATCAATTAATACATTATGCTTTAATAAATCATTTGAAATATCTTGTGCTTCACCATTAGGTAGAGCTGTAAAAACAAGGTCTATGTTTTTTAAAAGTTCTTTATTGTATCTAATAATTTTAGGTAATTTTTTTGAACTTAATGATTTTTCATAACTAGAGATATTTTTTCCAACAGACGTATTACCACAAAGATATTTAATGTTAACATTGCTGTGTTTAACTAATAATTTAATTAATTGAACACCAATATAACCAGTTGATCCAGCAACTAAAACATTAAGCTTAGGCATTTTTTTATTATAACAGTTTAGAGTTAAAAAAGAATTATCTTTTCGAGAATTGGAAGCTTCTTCTTGCTTTTCTACGACCAGGTTTTTTTCTTTCAACCGATCTAGAGTCTCTAGTATTAAGCTTTTCTGTCTTAAGTACTGCTCTATTCTCTGAATCAAATAAGATTAATGCTTTAGCAATACCATGAACCATTGCACCAGCTTGACCAGTATGTCCACCACCTGCTACACTACATCTTACATCATAATCAGTTGCTTGGTTTATAATCTCAAATGGTCTTGTGATTTGCATTTTGTGACTTCCGCTAGTGAAGTACTCATCCATAGTTCTGCCATTAACGTAAATTTTGCCAGTACCCTTTTTCACCCAAATTTTTGCAATAGATTTTTTTCTTCTACCAGTTGCGTATTTACTATCTTTAAAATCTAATTTAATTTTAGGTTTTTTTGTAGACACTTTATTTGGTGAAGCTGCTGTTTCCATATTAATTTCTTATTAAATTTTTACTGTTTAATTTACCTAAGTCTAAAAGTTTTGGGTTTTGTGCCGCATGAGGGTGTTCTTCACCAGCATAAATTTTTACTTTAGTTAATTGTTTTCTTCCTAGAACTCCACCAGGTAACATTCTTTTAATAGCTAATTTTAATGTCTCTCCAGGTTTATTTTTTTCTAATAACTTTTCAGGAGTAATTTCTTTAATTCCACCTGGGTGACCAGTATGTCTATAATATTTTTTATCTTTAAATTTTTTTCCAGTGAACTTTGCTTGTTCAACATTTTTAACAACAACAAAATCACCATCATCCATATGAGGTGTAAAAGTTGTTTTATTTTTTCCTCTAACAATCATAGCGATAATAGAAGCTAATCTGCCAACTACAGCATTTTTAGCATCAATCTCAAACCAGTTACTGTTTAAATCACCACTTTTTAGAAATTTTGTCATTGTGCGAGGATTAATACTATTATTAGATATAATGTCAATTTTATATTTCCCTTGCAATATCTTGCTTAAATGATATTTTTATATAGCCGATTTGTTCCTATTGCAGGCTAGTTATTGCTAAAAAGGATTTTTTACCCACATTATCGGTAGGCGCATTTGAACTGTATTGTACGCCTTGCATAAAGCAAAAGTACTAAAAAAGGAGTATTAAGATGAGTACAAAAAGACAAAACCCTGAGACTATAGCTATACATGGTGGTGATTATAGAAATGATCCAACAACCAAAGCAGTAGCAGTTCCAATTTATAGAACAACATCGTATCAATTTGATAGTACTGAACATGCTGCGAATTTGTTTGCTCTTAAGGAATTTGGAAATATTTATACAAGAATAATGAATCCAACAAATGATGCTCTTGAAAAAAGAGTTGCTTCATTAGAAGGAGGATTAGCCTGTTTAACAGTAGCATCTGGACAAACCGCATCAACTTTTGCAATTTTAAACGTTGCACAAGCCGGAGATAATATAGTCAGCTCTACGGATTTATATGGAGGTACTATTTCGTTATTCACGCATACATTAAGTAAACTTGGTATTGAAGTTAGATATGCAGACCCTTCTGACCCAAAAAACTTTGAAAAAGCTGTTGATGATAAAACTAGAGCTTTTTATGGTGAGACTTTACCAAATCCTTATTTGAGAGTTTTTCCAATTAAAGAAGTTTCTGATATTGGTAAAAAATACAATATACCATTAATAATGGACAACACAGCTGCCCCTGTAATTTGCAAACCTTTAGAACATGGTGCTGCAGTAGTAGTTTATTCATTAACAAAATATATAGGTGGTCACGGTACAGTTGTAGGTGGAGCTTTAGTTGATGGAGGTAATTTTGATTGGACAGCTGATCCCAAAAGACAACCTTTATTTAACGAACCGGACGCAAGTTACGGTGGAGCTATATGGGGAAAAGTGGTTCCAGAATTAACTGGGGCTAATGTTTCTTTTGCAGTAAGAGCGCGGGTTACATTACTAAGAGATCTTGGTTCTGCCCTATCACCTGACAATGCATTTGGAATTATTCAAGGGCTTGAAACAGTTGCTCTTAGAATGAAACAACACTGCTCAAATGCATCAAAAGTTGTTGACTATTTAAAGAAAAATAAAGAAGTAACAAGAGTAATCTATCCAACAGAACATGAAGGTAAAATTGCTGATCGTGCTAAAAAATACCTTAATGAAGGAAATGGTGGTTTAGTTGGTATTGAGCTCAAAGGTGGTATTGAAGCAGGTAAGAGATTTATCGAGTCTTTAAAAATGTTTTATCATGTTGCAAATATTGGAGACGCAAGAAGTTTAGCAATTCATCCTGCAACAACAACTCATAGTCAGTTAACAGAAAAAGAATTGTTAGCCTCAGGTGTAACTCCTGGATACGTAAGATTATGTATTGGTATTGAGCATATAGATGACATTATTGAGGATTTAGACCAAGCTTTAAATAAATCTTCTAAAGGGAATTTGAAAGCAGTTAGTTAGAGTTTTTATATAATATCAAAAAATAAGAACTCAAAACTAATATTGAACCTAGCTGGTGTAGTGAAGCGTATGTAATCTCTACACCAGAAATCAAAGTTATAATTCCTAAAAAAATTTGAAACAAGATAGCAACATCAAAAAATAATACATATTTAAAATCATATTGTTTTTTAAAATAGATAAAATTTAAAATGATTATAAAAAATAAAAGCAAATATGCAGTTGATCTATGCAAAAATTGAATAATTGATGGGTTGTTAAATAATTGAGTACTAATTAAATCACCATAACTAACATCATTTGGAAAAAAACTACCATTCATATCAGGCCATGAATTATAGATAAGACCACCATCTAAACCTGATAAAAAAGCACCCAATACAATCTGCAAAACTATCAATTTAAGTATAAATAATAAAAATAAATTTGGAATTTTATTTTCAAATTTCTTAATTTTATGAATATCTAAAATATACCAAAAAATTAAACATAAAATAAATAAAGCCAAAGATAAATGAATGCTAAGTCTAAAGTGACTAACGTCATTATTTTCAATTAATCCGCTAGATACCATATACCAACCAATGAACCCCTGAAGACACACAAGAAAAAAAATCCAATAATATTTATTAGAATAATGCAGAGTTTTTTTAAAATAAAGAGTGAAGAAAAGCAAAGGCACTAAAGTAAACAAACCTACAAATCTTGCTAACAATCTATGAGCATACTCCCAATAAAAAATCACTTTAAATTCATCTAAGGACATGCCGTAGTTAATATTTTTATATTCAGGAATTTTTTTGTACTCTGAGAAATAAAAATTCCACTCATTAATATTCATAGGTGGGAGTATTCCAGTAAAGAGCTCCCAGGCTGTGATTGATAAACCAGAGTCTGTTAGTCTAGTAAGACCACCGACAGCTACCATAAGAACAATTAATGAAAATAAAGTTATTAACCACAATTTCAAATATTTTATATAGTTGTCGCTATTTACAAACATAAATTATACTTATAATAATTATCTTAATAACCAATTGAATAAATGTCGCCTACAAATAAAAAAAAACTAAATCAGATTAGAATTAAGCTTGATAAACTTGATAATGATTTACTTAAATTAATCAAAAAAAGATCTTCTCTAGTCAATGAAGTGCTAAAAGTAAAAATACATAAAAAAGAAATAATTGATCAAAAAAGAATCAATTTTATACTTAAAAAAATTAAAAAAAAATCAATACAAACTAATATTGACCCAAAAATCACTAATAGAATTTGGAAAAATATGATTTGGTCTTTTATTGATTACGAAAAAAGAAATTTTAGAAAAAAATAATACTATTTACTGTGTGGAGGTAATTTTTTTTCCACAAACATTTCATGTTTTCTTGTAGAAGGGTTATATTTCTTTGCAGACAATTTAACTTTAGCTTTTTCACCACCTGCAGGTTTTTTAACATAATAAAAAAAAGGACTATCAGGTTTAGCCTCAGGTACTAATCTAACTTTAACGTGCGTTTTTTTTGCCATTTTATTTTAAACTTTTTATCTTTTTTATTAAATCCGAAATCTTCTTAAGTTTATTTTTTAAATTATAATCAGCATTTATAGAATTATTTGGTAATTCGTCAAGTTTTAATGATTTATCAGAATTAAGAACTTTTTTAACACCAATAATTGTCATTCCTTGATCTTTGAGTAGATATTTAACTTTTTTTAAAACCTCAATAGTATCATTATTATAATATCTTCTATTACCATGTAAAATTTTTGGCTTAATTTGCTTAAATTCCTTCTCCCAAAATCGAATAGTATGAGTATTCAAGGTTCCTTTTTTTTTGTTTACAAGACCAAGAATTTTAGCAACCTCACCTATTGACTTATAAGCATCATTATTTTTATAAATCATTCTTAGAATTTACCAAATCTTTAAATTCCTTAGAAGCTTTAAATAAAACAACATCTCTATTAGATATAGTTGTTTGTTCTTTTGTTTTGGGATTTCGTCCAATTCTACTTTTTTTTGCCCTTATAGAAAAAGTACCAAATTTAGAGAGCTTTAATTTTTTTTCTATTTTTAAATTGTCTACTATTGTGATTAGAAAATCATCAATCAAATTTTCAGATATATTTTTTGAAAAACCAATTTGCATATAAATTGAATTTATAAGATCTTTTTTTGTTAAGTTAGTTCTTTGCATTAACTTATGTTGTTTCTTATCTTTTCTATTAAATTACCAGTTACAATTCTAGTGCAAACACTTAATGAGTTTGAAAAGCCTATATAATCTGTTCCACCATGGCTTTTAATAACAGGAGAATCTAAACCTATGAAAATTGCACCATTATAAAGTCTTGGATCTAATCTTTCTTTAAATTTTTTTAAATTTGAAATATTTAGTAAAGATGAAATTTTACCAATAAGATTACCTGTCATGGCTTTCTTTAATTCACTGGTAATAAAATTTGCAGTACCCTCAGCTGTCTTCAAAGCAATATTTCCAGTAAATCCATCTGCAACGATAACATTCACATCGCCATTCATTAACTGATTACCTTCTATATAACCCTTAAACTCAAAGTCATTGTTATTTCTTTGATTTAATTGTTGGTAAGTTTCTTTGATAGTCTCATTACCTTTAATTTCTTCAGACCCTATATTTAATAAAGCAACTTTAGCTGTATCATCTGGATATAAGGATTTAAATAACGAAGATCCCATTATAGAAAAATCAATTAAATTTTTTGGACTACATTCGATATTAGCTCCCAAATCTAGCACAACACTCATGTTCTTTTTATTTGGCCATAAAGCAGAAAGAGCTGGTTTATCAATGTTTTCAATCATCTTTAGATTAAGTTTTGAAATAACAAGTAATGCTCCAGTGTTACCGGCAGAAATAACTATGTCAGATTTTTTTTCTTTAACACTTTGTATGGCTAACCACATACTAGTGTTTTTTCCTCTTTTAGCTCCTTCTAAAGGACTATCAGTTCCTTTAACCAAATCTTTAGTGTGAATTATTTCAAATGAAGATGTGGGTAATTGATCATTTAAATAATTTTGGATTTTTTCCTTATCACCAAAAATTTGATAAAAAGTATTAGCGTTACTTTTATAATGATGATTAATGCCATCAATAATTTTTTTTGGTGAGTTATCTCCACCCATTGCATCAACTGCAATTTTTATTATTTTGCTCATTTAATTTTGGACTTTTATTCCTTAGGATCTAAAACTTGTCTACCTCTATACATGCCTGTTTTTAGATCTAAGTGATGAGGCAATCTGTATTCTCCAGATTTCTTGTCCTCAACAATATTGGTAGATTTGAACTTCATATTCTGAGCTCTTCTCATTCCAGTTCTTGACGGTGATTGTTTTCGTTTAGGTACAGCCATAATAAAATTAATGCTTAACTACACCTTTTATATAAGAATTTAAAGTATTATTTCTTAAATTTAACCTATAATTTTCAAAATATTTAACCAAATACTCAATATTAGATGAATTATCTAAAAAATTTACCAAAATAGAGTTTCTAGATTCTATATCCAATTCATCCCAACTGTGAATTTTGTCGATCATTCCATAGAATAAGTTTAAGTAATCTTTCATTTTTTTATTAATTGACTGGTCACCGTAACCAATTTCCCTGATGCTTAATTCAACTTGTCTGAAGGTAAAATCATAAATCTCTTGTAGTATTTTTTTATCATTATTTTCCTTATAAACTTTCAAAAAGAAAGCGAAATGCAGTAAAAAAAATATTAATCTATCAGAAAAAGTATCCTGATTTTTAAAACCCTTATACAAATCTTTATTTCTAGTTAATTTAACTAAATTGTTGTAAATATTTAAATATTCTTTGCTCATGAAAAATTATTTTTATCTAATTATTATTTTTTTATTTATTTCAAATTGTACATTAAATAAAGTTATAAAACATCATGGAGTACATTTTTTAGAAAAGAAGAATGAAAAACTTATAATTGGTAAAACAAATAAAAACGATATAATTGAACTTTTAGGACCTCCTTCAACAAAAGGAGCTTTTAATCAGGAATTATGGATTTATATGGAAATACAAACTAGCTCTTCAAAACTATCAAATTTAGGGAAAAAAGAATTGTTAAAAAATAATATCTTGCTATTGGATATTGATAACAGAGGTGTTTTATCAAAAAATATTTTTCTTACTAAAGAAGACATGAACAATATAAAATTTTCCGGAGACACAACTCAAATGAATTATTCTAAAAATAATTTTATATATGAGTTTTTGTACTCAATAAGACAAAAAATAAACGACCCTCTCGGTAAAAAAAAAATAAATTAATTTAACCAGCAATCACCGCCAACAATAGTAAAGCCACAATATTTGTAATTTTAATCATTGGATTAACAGCAGGACCAGCAGTATCTTTGTAAGGATCTCCAACAGTGTCACCAGTTACAGCAGCTTTATGTGCTTCAGAACCCTTTCCACCGTGATTTCCATCTTCAATATATTTTTTTGCATTATCCCAAGCACCACCACCAGCAGTCATTGAAACAGCTACAAATAAACCTGTAATAATTACACCTAATAACATTGCACCTACTGCAGCTAAAGCAGCAACTTGACCACCTATAGCTAGTATTACAAAGTATAAAACAATAGGAGAAAGAACTGGCAGTAACGAAGGTATAATCATCTCTCTAATTGCAGCTAAAGTTAATAGATCAACTAGTTTAGCATAATCAGGTTTTTGTTTACCCTTCATGATACCTGGGTATTTTTTAAATTGTCTTCTTACTTCAACAACCACTGCACCACCTGCTCTACCAACAGCTTGCATACCCATTGATCCAAATAAATATGGAAGCATTCCACCAATTAATAAACCAACTACAACGTAAGGATTTGATAAATCAAAAGTTACAACAATTCCTTCAAGCTTTGAACCGGCTACACCTGAAAAGTGCTTGATGTCTTCAACATAAGCTGCAAATAATACTAGAGCACCTAAACCTGCAGAACCTATGGCATAACCTTTAGTAACAGCTTTGGTCGTATTACCTACTGCATCTAATGCATCGGTAGTTTTTCTAACACTATTTGGTAATTTAGCCATTTCAGCAATACCACCAGCATTATCTGTTACAGGACCATAAGCATCAAGCGCAACAACCATACCTGCTAATGCAAGCATTGTAGTTACTGAAATAGCGATACCATAAAGACCTGCGATTGAATTTGTTGCTAATATACCCGCAACAATAATTAAAGCTGGTACTGCAGTAGCTTCCATAGAAACAGCTAAGCCTTGAATAACATTTGTTCCATGACCAGTTGTAGATGATTTAGCAATACTTCTTACTGGTCTGTATTCAGTACCAGTGTAGTATTCAGTAATCCAAATTAATAGTCCAGTAATAACTAAACCAATTATTCCACAATAATACAAACTCATACCAGTAAAGCTTTTACCATTAACAGTATATTCACTTGCAAATCCAATTACATAATCAGTAACAGGGTATAAAATTATTAATGAAGAAACAGCAGAAACTACAAACCCTTTATATAAAGCGTTCATAACATTTTTACTTTTTCCAAGTTTAACAAAGAAAGTTCCTAAGATTGATGTTAAAATACAAGCACCACCAATAGTTAGAGGATAGATCATCATATTTAAATCACCATAAAAAAATATCGAAGAAAGAACCATTGTTGCAACAATTGTTACAGCGTAAGTTTCAAATAAATCTGCTGCCATACCAGCACAATCACCAACGTTATCTCCAACATTATCAGCAATTACAGCTGGATTTCTAGGGTCATCTTCTGGAATACCCGCTTCAACTTTACCAACTAAGTCAGCACCAACATCAGCACCTTTTGTAAAAATTCCACCACCTAATCTTGCAAAAATTGATATTAAAGAAGCACCAAAACCTAATGCAACTAATGCATTAACAACTTCTCTGTCATCAATACCTGCTTTTAATAAAAAATAGTAATAAACTGCGATTGCAAGTAAAGCTAATCCAGCAACTAACATTCCAGTTACAGCACCTGATTTAAATGCAACAGCAAGACCGCTTGCTAAGCCTTTTCTTGATGCTTCAGCAGTTCTAACGTTAGCTTGAACAGAAACTAACATTCCAACATAACCAGCTATACCTGATAATGTAGCACCAATAAAATAACCTAAACCAACTAATGGACTGAACACAAAGCAAATAATAACTAAAACAACAACTCCAACCACGGCAATTGTTTTATATTGTCTTGCTAAATAAGCCTTAGCACCAATTTGAATTGCTGATGCTATTTCTTGCATCTTGGCATTTCCAGCACTTGAGTTAAGGATATTCATTCCTGTAAAAAAACCATAAACGATTGAAAGAGATCCAGCTGCTATGGTAAATAATAATATTGTTTCTATTAGTGAGTTCATTTTGCCTTTGGTTGTTTGGTTGTTAAATTTTATTCTTTAAATTCCGGACAATACAAAAAAAGCAATAAAAGGCAATATTTAACTTTTTAAAACTTATGCAAATAACCTTTATTTTTAAGGGTAATTTGTCGATTTGCATCATCAATAATGGATAATTTTTTAACATGACTTTGAATTGTGCCAATTTTAGTTAGCTTAACTCTACAATTAGTAGCTATTTTTTTTATGATTCTCATCTTATTTTTAGAAGCTGTAAATAATACCTGATAATCATCACCATTAGAAATGTAATTAATCTTAGATAGTTTTTTAAGAGCAAGTATCTTCTTTAGGTTATTTGAAATTGGAATATCTTTTAAAAAAATTTTATAGGATAATTTCTGATTATTAATCATTTTATCAAGGTCAGCTATAAGTCCATCAGATATATCAATTGAGGTATTGGCAAACTTTTTAATTTGATCAATTAATTTTAATTGAATATTTGGCATAAAATATTGATTAGTAAAATATTTTTTTAATCTTGAATTAAGCTTAATTTTATTTTTTAAAACTAATAGCCCTAAATAACTATCTCCTAAATTTCCAGAGACATATACATCATCATAAAGTTTAGCTTTGTTTCTATAGATAATATTGTTGGCAAAACCTATTGAAGTAATTGTAAAACTTAACTTGTTAGAAAAAACTGTATCTCCACCACTTAAAAATATTTTATATTTATTCTGTTCTTGATTAAGTGATTTGCTGATTTTTGATAAATTTAATTTAGAAAAACTTTTTTTATTGCCAGAACCAGAAATAAAATAATATTTTGGTTTAATGCCTTTGCATATTAGGTCTGAAATTGATGATCTAATTATTTTTTTAATGACAAGCTCAGGTCTTTTAAAGTCTATGAAATGATTGCCTTCTGTATATGTGTCAACAGATACTGCTAATTTATTTTTTTTATCAAAAAAAACATCATCATTCAAATTTAAAGCACTTGGTGATTTTTTAGAGAGTTTTTGAAAATAATTTTTTATTAATTCAAATTCATGCATCAGTAGTTCTTATTTTTTTAGCTATTTTATCTAATATTGCATTTAAATATTTAGTTTGACCATCTTCTAAAAAAAAGTTTGATGCATCAAGATATTCTTTAATAATTATTTTAGAAGAAACTTTAGGTTTGTATAAAAACTCAAATATAGCAGATTTTACTATCACTTGAAAAACCTGATCTAAATTAGTTAACTGTAAATCTTCGCTTAGATATTTTTTAACTTCTTCTTTAATAACTTCATCTCTTTCAATAGTACCTAAAACAACATCTTTAATGAATTTTTTAAATCTATGTTTGGGAAAAGTTAAGTCTGTGTCATCATTAAAAAAATTTCCATATAATTTTTGGATAATAATAACCCTCGGACTTTGATTAGGATTATATGGAGTTCTCATTGTTATTGAGAAAGAACAGATATTACAGCTTGAGCTGCTTCTCTACCCTTTTTCTTCCTAGCTATAGCTTGACGCATATTAAGACAAGTAATAATTCCATTACCAATAGGTTTTTTACTATCTACAGAAAGTTTCATTATTGCATCAGTTGAAGAATGAGAAATAAAGTCAAAATGAGGTGTTTGGCCTTTAATAACACAACCAAGAGCTAAAAAAGCATCATATTTTTTTATATTCTTTGAAATTGTAACTGGTATTTCAAAAACACCAGGGACATTGATAATTTTTATTAAACTAGATTTGGGTAATATGCTCTTTGCGCTACTTAGTAAACCCATTGATATATCTTTATAATAATCAGCTATAACTATTAAATATTTTCTTTTCATTAAATAATTTCCTGTTTGGTAATCTTTATATCATAACCTTCTAAACCAATAACTTTTTTAAGAGACTTAGTAATTAATATCATATTTTTAATCTTTAAATCTTTAATTATTTGAGCACCAATACCATAATTTCTTATAAGCTTATCATTTCCTTTTTTATAGAAATTTTTGTTTTTATAATCCTTAAGTGTTTGTGTAACAGATTTTAAATTTGTATCTTTTATAAAAACTAAAACACAGTTATTAAATTTCTTAAAATAATTTAAAGTTTTATCAAATGAATTCGGTAATTGTTGATTGATTAAATAATTTTGAACTACGTTAGAAGAAATTACTCTAACTCTTGGTATTAGCCCTTTTTTAATATTTCCTTTAATCAAAGCAAAATGCTCAGATCCATCTAAAAGGTTTTCATAAATTCGAATTTTATATTTTTGATTTTTTACTTTAATATCTGATTGTTTTTTAAGTTTAATTAGTTTTTCTTTTTTTAAACGATAAGCAATAAGGTCTTCGATTTTACCTATCTTTAAATTATGTTTGTTTGCAAAATCAAATAAATCTTGGCCTTTGGCCATTGTTCCATCTTCATTCATTATTTCACAAATAACTGCAGAGTTATTTTTTTTAGCAAGTTTTGAAATATCAACAGAGGCTTCTGTGTGGCCAGCTCTTACTAAAACGCCGCCATCTTTCGCAATAATTGGAAAAACATGTCCAGGTGAAACTATGTCTTTCTTATTTGCATTTTTTTTTGAAGCAATTTTAATTGTCTTTGCTCTATCTTTTGCTGAGATACCTGTTGTTATTCCTTTTTTTGCTTCAATAGAAATTGTAAATGCAGTTTTATTCCTTGATTGATTTATAGGCGACATCAAAGATAAATTTAATCGCTTTGCTTGTACACTATCTAGCGCCAGACAAATTAATCCACGACCATATTTTGCCATAAAATTTATATTTTTAGCGCTTGAGTCAGTGGTTGATATTATTAAGTCTCCTTCGTTTTCTCTTTTCTCATCATCAACTAAGATGAACATACCGCCCTTCTTTGCGATATTTATTATACTTTCAATGGATGCATAATTATTTTTTTTCATTAAAATAATTTCTAACGTATTTAGATAAGATATCTATCTCTATATTAACTAGACTGCTTTTTTTTAATGAAGATAAATTGGTTAGCTTAAAAGTGTGTGGAATAACCCAAACTTGAAAACCTTTTTTGGTTACTTTGGAAATTGTTAAAGAAATTCCATTTATACATATAGAAGCTTTATCAATTAAATTTGCTCGTTCTTTTTTAACAATTTCAAAATCAAATAAATATGATTTATCAATTTTTTTAATACTTTGTATTTTACCTACTGCATCGATGTGGCCTTGACAAATATGTCCTGATATTTTTTGACCAAATTTTAAAGGAAGTTCAAGATTAATTTTATCATTTATTTTTAAGAATTTAAATTTTGATCTTTGTGTAGTTTCATCAGAAAGATAAAATTCCATTATCTGATTTTTAATGTCGATTAATGTTAAGCAAACACCATCACAAGAAACTGATACGCCCAAATCTTTTCTCGTTAATTTTAAATCAGCTTTTACAAAAATATTAATACCTTTTGATCTTTTTTCAAATTTAGTAATTAAACCTTGATTAAAAATTATTCCATTAAACATAATATTATTTGTAAAGTGTAATTACATCATTGCCTAATTTTTTATTAATTTTCAATTTATTTTTATAATTTTTCTTTAATTCTTTAAGAAAACCAAACTTTTTATGATTAACTAACATTGATAAACTTTTACTACATTTGTATAAATAAAATTCATTAAATAATTTTTTTTTAATAATGTGTTTAGAAAGATCATTTCCTCCTTCAACTAATAAATTCCTACAACCAAGGACATAGAGTTTCATTAAAATTGATTTGATATCAAAGCTATTTTTATTTAATTTACTTTTTATTAAAATTATACCCTTTTTTTTTAACATTAATTTCACCTCGGCTTTGGTGTTATGATAAAAAATTATAGTATTGTCTTTATTTGCTGTTTTAAAAATATATGAATTCTTTTTAATTTCTAAGTTTCTATCTAAAATAATTCTTTTAGGGGAAAATTTACTCAAACCTTCAAGTCTGCAATTGAGTTTTGGATTATCTTTATTTAAAGTTTTGGAGGAAATCATTAACGAGTCATTTTTATATCTAAGAAAATGTGTAAATTTATCAGTGTGAATATCTGAAATTCTTTTAGTATCTTTGCTATATATCAAATTATTTTTAGAAATTGCAATTTTACCAGTAACATAAGGAAGGTTTCTTTTTCTATTAAAAAAATAAGGTATATAAAATTTATTAATTTTTTTTTTTAATAAATTTTTTTTTACTAAAATATTTTTCGACTTAAGAATTTTTAATGTTTTACCTTTAACTTTTTTATCAATATCTTCAACTCCATAGACAACTTCTTTAATTTTTTTTTTAATTATAATATTTGTGCACGGAGGGGTTTTTCCATAATGACTACATGGTTCAAGGGTCACGTACATTTTTGAGCCTTTTAAATTTTCATGTGAATTTTTAATAGCATTAAATTCCGCATGAGGTGTACCTTTAAAACCTGTTTGACCAATTGAAAGTATTTTATTATTTTTAACAATTACACAACCTACGGAAGGATTAATTCCAGTTAGTCCATGACGAGCTTTTGCCAAATTCAAGGCAAGCTCCATAAAAATTTTATCTTTATTTGAAAATTTATCTTTTTTTGTAGACATCTAATTTGTCCACGAATTGCACAAAGTCTTTTTCTTCTCTAAAATTTCTATAAACAGATGCAAATCTAACGTATGCAACAGGATCAAGATCTTTCAAACCTTCCATAACCATTGTGCCAATTGTATTTGATGAAATTTCACTTTGACCAAGTTCTTCTAAAGCTCTTGAAGTTCGACTAATAAATTTTTCTGCTGTTTCGGTATCAATAGGTCTTTTCTTTAAGGCTATATAAATTGATTTAGAAAGTTTATCTCTATCAAATGATGATTTTCTTCCATTCTTTTTGACAACCATTATTTCTCTAAATTGTACTCTTTCGAAAGTTGTGAATCTAGCTCCACACACACAAAGTCTTCTTCTTCTTATGGCTGTTCCATCTTCTGTAGGTCTAGAGTCTACTACTGATGTTTCACCTTTTTTACAAATTGAACAAATCATTATTTTAAATTTTTATATATTGGAAAGTTAGATGTAAGATCTATAACTTCATTTCTAACCTCTTCTTCAATTTTACTGTTATCCTCGGGGTTTTCAGACAAACCTTTTACAACTTTAGTAATTAATTCACCAACTTTCTCAAACTCTTTCAATCCAAAGCCTCTAGTTGTTGCAGCTTGAGTTCCAAGTCTTATCCCAGAAGTAATCATTGGCTTTTCAGAATCAAAAGGTATTCCATTTTTGTTACAGGTAATATTAGCATTTGAAAGGCTTTCGGCTGCAGCATTGCCTTTGACATTGAAAGGTCTTAGATCAACTAACATTAAATGTGTATCCGTTCCACCAGAATAAATCTTAAAACCATTATTCTTAAGTGTCTCAGATAAAATTTTAGCATTTGCCAAAACTGATTTGATATAATCTTTAAAATCTGGTCTTAAAGCTTCCAAAAACCCAGCAGCCTTTCCAGCGATGACATGCATCAACGGTCCACCTTGATAACCAGGAAATACTGCAGTATTAAATTTTTTTGCTAGGTCTTCATGATTAGTTAAAATAATTCCACCTCTAGCACTTCTGAAAACTTTATGAGTTGTTGAAGTAACTACGTGTGCGTGTTCACATGGGTTAGGATAACCTTTACCAGCAACTAAACCTGAAAAATGAGCCATATCCACCATCAAATATGCCCCTACTTTATCAGCAATCTCTCTAAATCTTTTAAAGTCAATTACTCTAGAATAAGCGCTACCACCACAAATTATGAGTTTTGGTTTATGTTCTAATGCAAGTTTTTCAACATTATCATAATCAATAAGTTCAGACTCTTTATCAACGTCATACCCTATGGGATTAAACCATTTACCTGACATTGATATTTTTAACCCATGAGTAATATGTCCACCAGAATTTAAACTCATTCCCATAAATGTATCACCAGGATTTAATAGCGCTAAAAATACAGCACCATTTGCTTGAGCCCCAGAATGTGGTTGGACATTTGCAAATTTACAATCAAAAATATTCTTTAATCTCTCTATGGCTAAATTTTCAGCAACATCAACATGCTCACATCCATTATAGTATCTTTTTCCAGGATATCCTTCTGCATATTTATTTGTTAATACAGAGCCTTGAGCCTCTAAAACAGCTTGAGAAACTATATTTTCAGAAGCAATTAATTCTATATGTTGTTGTTGTCTTTTTAGCTCATCACTTATGGCTTTATGTAATTCTGGATCAGTTACAGATAAGCTGTCTTCAAAAAAGCTTTTATAATTTTCATTTAAATAGTTTTTTTCACTAGACATAATTAAATTTTTTTAATTCTTTTTGCGTGTCTTCCACCTTCAAACTTTGTATTTAAAAAAACGCTAACACAATTTAAAGCAGTTTTTTTAGTAAGAAGTCTTGATCCTAATGTAATGATATTTGCATCGTTATGCAATCTTGATAATTTAGTTGATTTCAAATTAAAACACTGAGCAGCACGTATATTTTTATGTCTATTTGCAGCAATATTCATTCCCATCCCAGAGCCACATACGAGTATGCCGGCATGATTATTGTTTGTTTTAACTTTTTTAGCAACTTTATGAGCATAGTCTGGATAGTCAACACTTTCACTATTGAATGGACCTAAGTCTGTATAGTTAATTTTCTTTTTTTCTAAATGAAGTTTAATTAATTCTTTTAATTTATAGCCAGCGTGATCAGAGGATAAAAATATTTTTTTCAATTTAATTAAACTTATAATCTAAAACACAGGCTACCAAGTGAACTCTGTTTTCTTCACCACCATTAAAGGCATTATGGTATTTTACATTATTAGTTACCCACACTGAGCCATCAGCAGGCATATGTTTTGCGACATTATCAATAACCATTAAACAACCAGGGTTTGTAATTATAGGTATATGTAACCTTGGCTCTGGATCTCTATGCCAACTCAATGTTGATCTTGGCTCCTTAAGTAAAATTCTAACTCTACCTAATTTGTATTTTGAAGAAAGTGTATCAAATACTTCCTTGAAATAAGTGTTTTCATAGTCTGGTATAAATTCAGAGTATGCGGACTCATCTATTGAAATATCTCTAGTAACTTCTTTTCCTGATTTGTCTGGTTTTGTCCAGTAAGAGCCTCTAGCCTTGCTTCCTTTAATAGAATCTGGATCTCCAGGAATTTGTGTTAAACAAATAGCGCCAAAGTGAGCAATGCCACCGCCATCATCAAATTTTCTTGTTTGAACAATTTGATTATAAGCTTCTTGGAGTTTATTAATATCAAATTTAATATCTTGTTTTTGAAAATCACTAAAATCTAAAACTTTTTGATCTTTTTTAAGATCTAGGTCAATTATGTTATTGTTGTCTAAGCTCATGCAGTTGTTTTCTACCTTTTTTAATATATATTTGTATAATACATTTGTCGCATTTTAAAAGCAGATTTAAACATGATTACAGGAAATTACCCAAATTTAAGACTTAGACGTAGTCGTAAAAATGATTGGTCTAGAAGATTAGTTCAAGAAAATAGCCTGTCATCTAGCGATTTTATATTACCTATATTTTTGATTGATGGAAAAAATACAAAACAATCCATTAAAACAATGCCTGATGTTTATAGATACACAATAGATAAGCTTGGAATTATTGTTGATAAAGCAATCAAAAACAAAATACCTATGGTTGCATTGTTCCCTTATACAAATAAAACAAAAAAAAATGAAATTGGAACTGAAGCATTAAATGAAGACAATCTTGTTTGTAAGGCCATTCGATATATTAAAAAAAGATATAAAAATGAAATTGGTATTATGTGTGATGTAGCTTTAGATCCTTATACCTCACATGGTCACGATGGTTTAATAAAATCTGGCTACGTGTTAAATGATGAAACTATTGAAGTATTAATAAATCAATCATTGTTACAAGCAGAAATTGGCTGTGATGTTCTGGCTCCCTCAGACATGATGGATGGAAGAATAGGTAAAATAAGAAAAGCTTTAGATAAGGAGGGTCATGAAATGGTTCAACTACTTTCTTATGCAGTAAAATATGCTTCAAGTTTTTATGGTCCATTCAGAGATGCCGTTGGTTCTAAAGGTTTGTTAAAGGGTGATAAGAAAAATTATCAAATGGACTTTAGAAATAGCAATGAAGCAATAAGAGAGGTGGCGCTAGATATTAAAGAAGGAGCTGATATGGTTATGGTTAAACCCGGTATGCCCTATCTTGATATAATTAAAACAGTTAAAGATAATTTTAAAATTCCTGTTCTCGCTTACCAAGTATCAGGTGAATACTCACTATTAAGTAATAGTATCAAAAAAGGTCTAATAGATAAAAACTCAGTGTTAGAGAGCTTGATTGCTTTTAAAAGAGCCGGAGCAAACGCTATAGTAAGCTATTATGCAGATAGAATTGAAGATTTAATAAAATAACTATTTTAAAAGATTAATAAAATGAGTTCTAGAAGTAGGAAGATTTAAATTATTTGGTTTTAGAATACTTTTTTCAAGGTAATCACTAACAAGCTTGAGACCTTTAAGTAAATTTTTTAAATTAACATCCATATTATTTTCATCTATTAGAAAATTTGGAATACTTTTTTTTTCAGTTGAGGATTTAACGTAATAATTGACTTCACTATCAACAATTTCTTTTTCAGCCATAGTTTTTAATTCCAAATCATATCCCAATAATTTTAAAAGTTCTAACTCCCAGAAAATATATTTTTGAATCCAATTTTCAGAGTTTAATATTTCAAAAAATTTATCAATTAATTTAAAAATTTCTTTATTAGATTGTGCTTCAGCAGTAAGAAGTTTTATAAGGTGCATTGCCGATGTAATGCATGATAATTTTTGATTTTCGTCAAAATAGAGTGGAGTTAAAGCTTTTAGAATTTCTATTTTAAAATAACCAATTCTAGTAACACTTTTTGAATTATAGTTTACATAAATTTTATTACCAATTTGCAAATAGTTTTTAATTTTCTTTGAAGTTCCGCCAAAAATTATTCCTGAAATTTTTCCATGGTTTTCTGTAAAAACTTCTGCAATTATTGAATTTTCACTATATCTATTTTTAGAAACTAAATAAGCGCTATCGTCCCAATTCATTTTTTAAAAACATCCTCAAAACATAACGATGCAGCATTTTGTTCTGCTTCTTTTTTAGAAGTTCCTTCAGCTGTGAAAAATTTAGTATTTTTTAATTTAACAGCAACTTTAAAGAGTGGTTTGTGTCGAGGACCAGTATTAGATATTAGCTTATAAATAGGCAAAACTTTAAAAATCTTAAGCGAGTATTCTTGTAGTTTTGTTTTTGCATCAATTTGAGTTACTACACTTGCTGTAATATGTTCACTCCATAAATTAAGAATAAATTTTTCAGTAAAATTTAAACCTTTGTCAAGATAGATTGCTCCAATTAAAGCCTCTAAACAGTCTGCTACTATTTTGTCTTCAATTTCAATTTTTTTATTTTTAGGGTTTAAAACTAAAATATATTTCTCTAGTTCAATTGTTTTAGCAATTTCTAGACATTTTTTTTTATTTACTAATGATGCAAATTTTTTATCTAATACGCCTTCTCTTTCTTCTGGATAAAGTTCTAGTAATTTTTTTGCAATAATAAGACCTAAAACTCTATCTCCTAAAAATTCAATTTTTTCATTATTGTTGATTGAATCAAAGCTTTTGTGCGTTAAGCTTTTAATAAAAATTTTTTGATCTGAAAACTTTAATTTTAATTTTTTTTCTAATATTGTGTGAATAATTTTCATTAAATAATTTTCTTAAAAAACCTGTCAAATCTAATTGTCTTATGCCATTTCCAAAAAGAAAAAATATTTCCAATTCTAAAATCAGATGAAAAAAAAAGAAATTGAGCCTTACCAACTAAATTATCTTCATGTACATATCCAACACTAGTCAAGTATCTGCTATCTTTAGAGCAATCTCTGTTGTCTCCTAAAAAAAAATAGTGTTGAGAAGGAACTATAAAATTATCAGAATTTTGAAAACTATAATTTTTTAAATATACACTATTATGTATTTTGCCATTTGGAAGTTTTTCCTCAAATGTATTAACGTCTATAGTTTGATTTCCACAATAAGTTTTATCATTTTGGGAAATTCTAGATTTTAATATCTGATTATTGTTTACAAATAAGTCACCATTAATGAATTGAATATTATCTCCTGGTAGGCCGATTAATCTTTTAATATAATCCGTTCTATTATCAGCTGGTGTTTTAAAAACAATAACGTCACCAACCTTAGGTTTCTTAGAAAATATTCTTCCACTTATTATCGGTGGGCTAAAAGGGAAAGAATGCTTGCTGTAACCATAAGAATACTTCGTAACAAATAATCTATCACCAATTAAAAGTGTTGGTTCCATTGATGACGAGGGAATATAGAAAGGTTGAATAAAAAGAGATCTAATAATAATCGCTATTACTAAAGCATAAAAAATCGTCTTAACGTTATCAATTATAATATTTTTGGTAATCATTTTTTTTGTAAAATCACGTAGGCTATAGAATATTTTTTTTCATCTGAAATTGACAGAAAGAAATCAAAGGATGATATTTTAAATTGCTTTTTAACAATTTTTTTAATTTTATCTGTGACTACAAATGAGGGTTTGCCTAACTTATCGTTAATTATAGTTATATCTTTGAAGTTCAAATTGTTTCTAAAACCTGTTCCAATTGCTTTAGAAAATGCTTCTTTAGCAGCAAATCTTTTAGAATAATAAGATTTTTTATTTGTTGTGTTTTTGGCTATCGATATTTCTGAACTAGAAAAAACTCTTTTAATAAAACTAACATTTTTTAAAGATTTATGTATTCTAATATTTTCTACTATATCAACACCTATACCAAGAATTTTCATATTTATTTATTGGTTATTTTTTTAAATGTCTTAATAGTTTTTTTTAAACCATGAGTAAGTGACTCACCAATTATAAAATGGCCAATATTAAATTCTGTAATTTCTTTAATTTTACTTAATACAGAGGTAGTTTTATAGTCAAGACCATGGCCAGCATGAACCTCAATTCCAAGTTTAACACCAAGTTCTGAACATTTCTTAATTTTTAAATATTCATTTTTATAATTTTTATTTTCTTTTACTAAATTAGAAATTTTTCCAGTATGCAACTCAACACAAGTTGCATTTAATTCTTTTGCAATTTTTATATCTTTTAACGTTGGGTCAACAAATAAACTTGTTCTAATATTTTTTTTATTAAATAAGGATATTATTGCTTTTATTTTTTTTTTATTTTTAATTAAGTTTAATCCACCTTCTGTTGTGACTTCCTTTCTTTTTTCAGGAACTATACAAATAAAATTAGGTTTATTTTTTAATGCTATATTTATTATTTTTTTGTTTAATGAAATTTCTAAATTAGTGATTATTTTTTTATTTTTACAAATTTTAACAACATCAGTATCTTTAATGTGCCTTCTGTCTTCTCTTAAATGTATAGTTACTGAATGTGCTCCACATTTAGTTACATGTTTAGCAATAGTTAATGGATCAGGGTGGTATGATCCTCTTGCATTTCTTATTGTAGCAACATGATCAATATTAACACCTAGTCTTTTCATTTAATAAATCTACTTCCAGGAACTGTAATTCGAGTTTTTTTAAGACTTTCTGGAAGGTTATTTTTCTTAAATGTTGGAACATCTATCTTCATATGTGAGATAATATTTTTTTTTATCTTCAGTGAATTCTTAGTTGATCTATCAATAATTGAGGCAAAACCAATAAGTTTTGCACCTGGTTTTGTAATCAACTTAACACACTCTAAGCTCGATTTACCTGTTGTTATAACGTCTTCGATTATTAAAACTTTTGATCCTTTTTTTATATGAAAGCCTCTTCTTAAAACAAATTTACCATTAACTCTTTCACAGAATATTGTCTCTTTTTTTAAAATTTTACCAATTTCATAACCGATAATAACACCACCCATTGCAGGAGCTAAAATTAAATCTATAGATTTAAATTTTTTTTTAATTTTTTTTGCTAATGAATTACAAATATCTTTGGCTAAATGTGGAAAGCTTAAAAGTTTAGCACACTGGATATATTTAGCTGAATGCAAACCTGATGAAAGAACAAAATGACCCTCTAAAAGTGCGTTAGTTTTTTTTAAAATATTTAAAGATTTTTTGTGTGAAAGCATTTCTTTTTTCCTCATGTCTAATGATTTTAAATTTAATGTCTTTTTGTTTTAGCTCACTGATAAAATTTGTAAAGTTTTTCAAGTCTCTAATAATAAGGTTAAATCTAAAATTAATATATTCTTTTGTTTTTTCTTTCATCTCTACGCTTGATATATTGAGTTTATGAGAGCCTAATGAAGTGGTTATTTCACCCAGTTTACCTGGTTGATCTGGTAGAGAAATCCAAAGCGTAGTATTATATTTTTTAATTCTTTCTTCTTTTTGTTCACCTTTAGAATGCCAATATCTTCGTATAGCAGCTCTTGCTTTGCCAGTTTTAGTAATTGGTATCCAGTGTAATGATGGTGATTTGTTTTTGGATGTTATAATGTCAACTACATCTCCATTATGAAGTATGCTTTGCAATTCATTGTCATTACCATTTATCTTACAAGATATTGCATGATCACCTACTTTTGTATGAACCGCATATGCAAAATCTATAGGTGTTGCACCTTTTGGTAATTTTATAACCATGCCTTTAGGTGTAAAACAAAAGACATTTTCTTGAAACATTTGTAATTTTGTATATTCAAAAAAATGTTCAGAGTTTTCATTTTTACCAATAATTTCCACAAGGTCAGCTAGCCAATCATATTCTTTCCAAGTTAATGAATCAAATTTTTCTGATGATTTATATTTCCAATGAGAGGCAATACCTCTTTCTGCAAATTCGTGCATTGGCATAGTTCTTATTTGAATTTCAATAGGTCTTCTATTTGGACCAATTACAGCTGTGTGTAAAGACTGATAATTATTAATTTTTGGTGAAGATATATAGTCTTTAAATTTTCCTGGTACACAATTCCAGTGCTGATGGAAAATTCCTAATGCCTTGTAACAATCTTCTCCACTATCAAGGATAACTCTAAATCCCACTATGTCTGTAATTTGTTCAAGTGAAGTTCTTTTTTTTTGTACTTTTCTCCATATAGAAAATGCGGTTTTCTCTCTTCCAAAAATTTCAGCATTAATTTTATGTTCGTTTAAAAGTTCACTTAATTGCAATGAAATTGAATTAAAACTATTTACTTTATCTTCTTTAATTTCATCTAGTCTTTTTTTAATAAGCTCTCGTGCCTTATTATTTAAAACTTTAAATGATAAGTCTTCAAGTTCATCTCTAATTCTATGCATGCCCATTCTATCTGCTAATGGAGCATAAATTTCCATCGTTTCTTTCGCTATACGTTCTTTTTTTTCAATTTTTGAAATTGCATCAATTGTTCTCATGTTGTGTAAGCGATCTGCAAGTTTTACAAGTAATACCCTGATATCTTTCGATGTGGCTAAGATTAATTTTCTAAAGTTTTCTGCTTTAGATGATGATGTTGCTTGGTTTTCAAAAACAGAAATTTTAGTTACACCATCAACTAAATTGGCAATCTCTTCGCCAAACTCATCTTTAATATTTTCATAAGTTGCATGTGTATCCTCAATGGTGTCATGTAAAAGTCCAGTAACAATGGTAGCACTGTCCAATTCTAACTCACTAAGTATGGCTGCAACAGCTATCGGATGATTTGAATAAGGGTCACCAGAATGACGTTTTTGGTTCTCATGAGCTTTAACAGCATAATCATAGGCCTTACTTAATTTTTCTGGATTTAAAAATTTATTATAAACTTTGACTTTATTTATTAACTCTTCTGAATTAAGCATTTTTAACTATATCATTAATTTATATTTGTTTGATAGATCTTAAATCTTTAATTGGTAAAGAATTAATTAAATTAACTATACTAATCTTAGATTCTGGATGTTTCCAACCTCTATCTATTTCAAATAATGGCAACAAAACAAAATTTCTCTTAGTTGTATGTGGATGAGGGATTATTAGTTTATTATCTCTTATATTTAAAATTTTTTTATCATAATCAATTATATCAATATCGCATGTTCGTGGATCATTTTTTTTTAATCTAACCCTGCCTAATTTTAATTCAATAAAGTTACAAATTTTTAACAATTCTAAAGGTGCTAAGATTGTCTCAATTTTTATAACAATATTTACAAAATCTGGCATTAATGGATTTGGCCAAGATTTAGATAAATAATGAGATGATACTTTTATTATCTTAATTTTATTTTTTTCTAATTCAAACTTAGCTTTATGAATATTTATAATTTTATTTCCTAAATTTGACCCAATTGCTAAATATGAAAGTTTAACTTGATTTTCTAATGTGTCTTGCTTTTTCACGATTCCAATCTCTATTTTTTTTAGTAGCCCTTTTATCAAATTGTTTTTTACCTTTTGCTATAGCTATTTCTATTTTAGCTTTTCCTTTTTTAAAATACATTTTTGTTGGAACAAGAGTAAAGCCATCTCTCTGCATTTTACCGATTAATTTGTTAATTTCTTTTTTATTTAACAGCAGCTTTCGTTCATCAGTAGGGTTGTGATTTGAATAGCTGGCTTGTTTAAAAGCTGCAATGTGAGAATTAATTAAAATTATTTCACCATCTTTTTCTACAGCGTAAGAATCTGCAATATTAACTTTTCCCTCTCTAATAGATTTTATCTCTGATCCTTTAAGAACTATTCCAGCTTCAATTAGGTCTTCAAAAAAAAAGTTAAAACTTGCTTTTCTATTTAAGCAAATAATTTTCAAACCAGAATTGGTTTTCTTATTCATTAGAGTAGATTTGCTGATACTAAAGCTTTTTTAATAATATCTTTGGCTGGGTCTGTTACTTTAACTAAAGGCAATCTAACATCATCATCGCAAAGACCCAAAAGTTTTGCAGCATACTTAACAGGGCTTGGATTGCTCTCTACAAACATTGAGCTGTGAATAGGTTGTAAAATTTTATCTAGTCTAATTGCTTCAAGTTTGCTTTCATCATTTTCTATTTTTGAAGCTTTCTGAAAATCAGAACATAACTTGGGAGCAATATTTGCCGTTACACTTATAGAGCCAATACCACCCCTGTTATTAAATTCTAAAGCGTTATCATCATTACCTGTCAACTGAACAAAATCAGTTCCCATTTTATCTTTTTGTTGATTAACTCTATTTAAATCACCTGTAGCATCCTTAACGCCAACAATATTTTTCAATTCAAATAATCTAGCCATAGTATCAACAGACATATCAATTACAGATCTTCCAGGAATATTGTAAATTATAATTGGTATCCCACATTTGTCGTTTATTGCTTTATAATGCTGATATAAACCTTCTTGAGTTGGTTTGTTATAATATGGAGTTACTATAAGAGCTGCATCTGCACCTGCTTTTTCTGCATGCGTTGTGAGAGAGATTGCTTCTTTTGTTGAATTAGAACCAGTACCAGCAATTACTACAGTTTTTCCATCGCTTTCTTTAACGCATAAATCTATTACTTTTTGATGTTCATCATGGCTTAATGTTGGTGATTCACCCGTTGTACCAGCAGGCACCAAACCGTTAGTGCCATTTGATATTTGAAAATGAATTAGCTTAATATAAGCCTCAACATCTAGCTCATTATTCTTAAACGGGGTTATTAAAGCAACATTTGATCCTTTGAACATAAATACTTATAACATAGTTTAAAGATTCATTTAGTAAATTTATGCCCAGAAAGATAATTTTTTTTATAAAATCACTATTATTAAGTTTGGTAATTATAGGGAATATATTTGCTGCTGAAATATCAATAATTCCTTTAAAAAAACCTATTTTAAATGAAGAGGTACAAAATGCAAAGATATCACAAGGTATTCTTAAGCCCAAATCTAAACCATCCAAAAAAATAGAAGAAACTAAAACCATAACAGTCAAAAAAGATAAAAAAAAAATTAATTTTCTTATTCCCAAAAGTAAACCGTTAGTAGTTAAGAGTGAAAAATCAGTAGTTCAAACAAGCTCAAAATACTACAGTCAAAAAGACTATGGCATTGCAAAAAAATCTATCCAGGCAATGGAAAAAAGCCAATGGACAACTGCATTAACAAATTCAAAAAAAGCTAAAGATAAGTCTATATATGATTTTATTCAATGGAGGCATTTACTAACAACAGGTAACCAGGCTACTTTTTATGACTACATAGCATTTATAAAAAATAATAAAGACTACCCAAGAATAAGCAGAATAAGATATTTGGCAGAACAAAAACTTTCAACGGATAAAATTTCTCCAAAAAAAATTATTAATTGGTTTGGTTCTGATGAACCCTTAAGTGGGTTTGGTATGTTGGTATTAGGTGAAAGCTTTATACAAACTGGAAATAGTGAAAAAGGAATTGCTTTAATTAAGAGAGGTTGGATTACAGCAGAACTCTCTAGAGCTAATATGAAATCTTTAAGTAAAAAATATAAAAAATATTTAGACTCAAAAGATTATATAAATAGAGCTGATTATTTAGCGTGGGAAAATAAACAATGGGATTTAAAGAGAATGCTTCCTTATTTACCTAAAGATTATCAGCTACTTTATACAGCAAGACAAATTTTAATGAGCAAATCTTATGGTGTTGATCAAGCAATAACAAATGTTCCATCAAAATTCAAAAATGATGCAGGCCTTAATCATGATCGACTTAAGTGGAGAAGAAAGAGAGGTAGAATTGATAGTTCACTTGAAATATTATTCTCAATAAAAAATAATAAAGAGTACTTAGTGAGACCAGATAAATGGTGGGTTGAGAGAGCGATTATGACTAGAGCTCTTATTTATAAAAACAAATATGAGACAGCTTATAAAGTTGCTAGTGAGCACTCGTTAGATAAAGGGCCAGAATTTGCTGAGGCTGAATGGATGAGTGGTTGGATTGCATTGAGTTTTTTAAATGACCCTATCTTAGCAGTTGATCACTTCAATAACTTTTATCAAAACGTTAGCTACCCTATAAGTTTGGCTAGAGGCGCTTATTGGCTTGGTAGATCTTATGAAAAAATTGGTGATAAACGACAATCAGAAGATTGGTATCATGAAGCAACAAAATATTTAACAACATATTATGGTCAATTAGCTTTTTTAAAAATTAATCCTGGTCAAAATTTTGAACTTGAAGAACAAGCGAATGTAAAAGATGATTATCGAAAATATTTTTACAATAAAGAACTTGTAAAAATTACACATCTTTTAAATGAATTAAACAAAGACAAGTATACTAAAAATATATTAAGACATTTGGCTAATGACAATATTGCAAGTGGAAGTGAAATTTTAGCAGCTGAACTTGCAACAAATATATCAAGATATGATTTTGCTATCCAAGTATCAAAGTTAGCCTCATATGAAAAAAGATTTCATAATACTTTTAATTATCCAATTATAAGTGTGCCCCAATATGTTAATGGTAGAAAAATACCTGAAACAGCTTTTATACTTTCTCTTATAAGGCAAGAAAGTGAGTTTGATATGAGAGCTAATAGTCATGTTGGAGCACAAGGATTAATGCAAATAATGCCCTACACGGCTAAGCTAGTTGCTAAACAAGCAAAACTTCCATATTCAAAATCAAGGTTAACCTCTGATCCTGAGTACAATATTAATCTAGGGTCTCATTATATAGCTGGTTTAATTTTACAATACGATGGTGCCTACCCTTTTGCTGCCGCAGCATATAATGCTGGTCCAAAAAGAGTTAAACATTGGAAAAAAATAAATAAAGATCCTCAAAAAAAACAAATTGATTTTGTAGACTGGGTTGAATTAATTCCATTTAAAGAAACACGTAACTATGTTCAACGTGTTATGGAAAACTACAATGTTTACAGATATATCTTGGAAAAAAAGCCTATTAAAATGAAAGACTTTTTTAAAGATCAGCCTTTATTTTAATGGCGGAAGAGGAGGGATTCGAACCCTCGGTACAAGTTTCCCCGCACGGTCATTTAGCAAACGACTGGTTTCAGCCTCTCACCCACTCTTCCACTGCGACATTGATATAACCGATTGTATTGAATATTCAATATTTATAAAGTAATTCTTGAATAATATTATGAAAAATAAGTATTCAATATTCTCATTAGTCAAAAATGCTTTTTCCTATCATGAAAATTGGCAAAAAGCCTGGCAAGATCCCACTGTAAAAAAAGAATATGATGCGGTTATTATTGGTGGTGGTGGTCATGGTTTGGCAACTGCTTACTATTTAGCAAAAAAACATAATATGACAAATATTGCGGTAGTAGAAAAAGGCTGGATTGGTGGTGGTAATACAGGAAGAAATACTACGATTATAAGATCTAATTATTTATGGGATGCTAGTGCTGGTCTTTATGATCATGCTTTAAAATTGTGGGAAGGTTTATCTCAAGAAATAAATTACAATGTAATGTTTAGTCAAAGAGGTGTGATGAATCTTGCACATAACTTACAAGACGTTAGAGATTTAAAAAGACGAACACATGCTAATAGATTAAATGGTATAGATGCAGTTTACTTAAGCACAGAAGAGGTCAAAAAATTTTGCCCTATCATTAATACCTCACAAGATATTCGATATCCTGTACTGGGTGGAACTTTACAAAGAAGAGCTGGTACCGCAAGACATGATGCTGTTGCTTGGGGGTATGCTAGAGGTGCAGATGAAATGGGTGTAGATATAATTCAAAATTGTGAAGTTAAAGGAATTAAAAGAAATGGTGATGAAGTAGAAGGTATTGAAACAACTAAAGGTTTTATAAAAACTAAAAAAGTTGGAGTAGTTGCTGCTGGTCATTCAAGTGTACTAGCAAACATGGCAGGTTTAAGATTACCTTTAGAAAGCAAACCTCTTCAAGCTCTAGTTTCAGAACCAGTTAAGCCTATTATTGATACGGTAGTAATGTCTAACGCTGTACATGCATATGTTAGTCAGTCTGACAAAGGTGAACTTGTAATAGGCGCAGGCACTGATGATTATGTTTCTTATTCACAAAAAGGTAGTCACGATATTGTTGAGGGAACATTAAATGCAATCTTAGAACTTTATCCAATTTTTAGTAGAATGAGAATGCTTCGACAATGGGGTGGAATTGTAGATATCTGCCCAGATGCTAGTCCTATTATTAGTAAAACGACGATAAAAGGTTTGTACTTTAATTGTGGTTGGGGAACTGGTGGATTTAAAGCAACACCTGGATCAGGTGATTTATTTGCTCACACAATCGCAAATGATGAACCACACAAACTAAATGCTGCATTTAATTTAAATAGGTTTATCAGTGGAGACCTTGTTGATGAACATGGTGCAGCGGCGGTAGCTCATTAATGTTTTTAATTACTTGTCCTTTTTGTGGTGAACGAGAACAAAGTGAATTTAAAGCTGGTGGCGAGGCTCACATTGAAAGACCTAAACAACCCACGGAATTAAGTGATGATGAATGGGCAGAATACTTATTTATGAGAAAAAACATTAAAGGTATTCAATTTGAAAGATGGAACCATGCTCACGGATGTAGAAAGTGGTTTAACATGGTCAGGGATACTTCAAATGACCAAATTAAAGCTATTTATAAAATGGGTGAAAAACCTCCTATAAAATAATTTAATGCTAAAAAATTTAAGAGTTACAACTAGTAAATATATTGATGAAACTTCTAGAGTTTCTTTTAAATTCAATGGAAAATCTTATTTTGGATACAAAGGTGATACCCTTGCCTCAGCTTTGCTAGCTAATGGTATTCATTTAGTAGGAAGAAGTTTTAAATATCATAGGCCACGAGGAATAATGACTTCAGGATCTGAAGAGCCTAATGCAATTGTACAGGTTAATAACAACACAGCACTAACAGAACCCAATGTTAGAGCAACCGAACTAGAAATCTATCATGGGCTTGAGGCAAACAGTCAAAATTGTTGGCCTAGTGTTAACTTTGATATTGGAGGTATAAATAATTTCTTATCCCCACTTCTGCCTGCTGGTTTTTATTATAAAACATTTATGTGGCCTGCTAATTTTTGGGAAAAGTATGAATATGTTATAAGACATTCAGCAGGACTAGGAAAATCTCCAACAGTGCCTGATCCTGACATATATGATCATAAATACATTCACTGTGATGTTTTGGTTATCGGAGCTGGCATTAGTGGAATTATAGCTGCAAAAACTGCAGCAAAAAATAATCTTAAAACATTATTACTTGATGAAAAAAATGAAATCGGAGGATCTACAATTTTCCAAAATTCAGATCATATAAAAATAAACGATCAAAATTCTTCTGTTTGGTTAGAAAATGAAATTAATGAATTAAGAAATATTGAAAACCTAGAAATTAAAACAAGAACTAGTGTTGCTGCTTATCATGGATATAACTATTTATTAGCTAGAGAAAATTTAACTGATCACCTTCCTAAAAATGAAAAAAATAAAAAAGTAAGACAAAGATTATTAAAAATTAGAGCTAAAAAGGTTATTGTTGCTACTGGTTCTTTAGAGCGACCTCTGGTATTTAATAATAACGATAGACCTGGTATTATGCTTTCATCTGCAGTTAAAAAGTATGCAGATTATTATGGTGTTGCAACTGGTCAAAAAAATATATTTCTTACTAATAATGACACAGCTTATGAAAGTGCAATTTCATTACAAAAAAAAGGTATTAAAGTTGAAGCAATCATAGATATTAGAAAGCAATCTAAAACTGCATTTACTAAAGAAGCTGACGATTTAGGGATTAAAGTTTATAGATCACACACAGTTGTAAATACTGAGGGTTATAAAAGAATTAATAAAATTACAATAATGGAATTGTCAGAAGATGGTCAATCTTTTGCAAATCCAGAAAAAATAGAACTTGATTGTGATTGCCTAGCAATTGCAGGTGGATGGACGCCAGCCGTTCATTTGTTTACTCAATCAGGAGGTAAATTAAAATTTAGAGAAAAAGATCAAGTATTTATTCCTGATATATATTCATCAGCTCAAATTAGCATTGGTTCTTGTAATGGTGATTTTGATTTAGATGATGTTATAAAAAATTCTACAAAATCTTTAAAAGAATTTTTAAATATAAATGAAACTGAATTTGACAATTTAGAAATAAATTGTCCTAAAGATAATAAGATTAGAAATATTTGGCTACTTCCATCCGATAAAGTTTTAGGAAAAACAAAACCTTTCGTAGATTATCAAAATGATGCAACTGCAAAAGATATTAAACTTGCTCTAAGAGAAGGTTTTAGATCGATTGAACATGTAAAAAGATATACAACAACTGGAATGGGTACCGATCAAGGAAAGCTTGGTAATATGCATGCCCTTGGTATTATTGCAGAAACTGCTGGTGTTAAGATGGGTGAGCTTGGAACTACAACGTTTAGACCTCCTTACACTCCATTAACATTTGGAACAATTGTTGGACGAAATGTTGGTGAATATTTTGATACATTTAGAAGAACGCCAATGAATGACTGGCACATAGAAAATAAAGCTGAATTTGAAAATGTTGGTCAGTGGAAAAGAGCTTGGTACTATCCAAAAAATAATGAAACAATGCATGAGGCCGTTCAAAGGGAAAGTAAAGCTGCAAGAAATAGCGCTGGTATATTAGATGCTTCAACTCTTGGTAAAATTGATATTCAAGGAACGGATGCTTCAGAATTTTTAAACAGAGTTTATACAAATGCTTGGTCAAAACTTGCCATTGGAAAATGTCGTTATGGTTTAATGCTTAATGAAGATGGTATGGTTTACGATGATGGGGTCACAACTAGACTTGATGAAAATCATTATATTATGACCACAACAACAGGTGGTGCTGCAAACGTATTAGGAAAACTAGAAGATTACCTACAAACTGAATGGCCTGAACTAGATGTGTATTTGTCATCTGTAACGGATCATTATGCAACAGCTAGCATCTGTGGGCCTAATAGTAAAAAAATTCTTAATAAATTAATACCTGATCTTGATCTTTCAGATGAAAGCTTTCCACACATGTCATTCAAAAATACAAAAATTGGCAATATTAAATGTAGAATTATGCGTATTAGTTTTACTGGTGAACATAGTTATGAAATTAATATCCAAGCTAACTATGGTGAAGACTTATGGAAAAAATGCATGGAAGCAGGTAAAGAATTTAACATCACTCCTTATGGCACTGAGACAATGCACTTATTAAGAGCAGAAAAAGGATTTATTATTGTTGGCCAAGATACAGATGCAACAATGACTCCTATAGATTTACAAATGGATTGGATTGTTAGTAAAAAGAAATATGACTTTATTGGTAAAAGGTCTCTTTATAGGTCTGACACCATGAAAGAAGATAGAAAGCAATTAGTAGGTTTACTGACAGATGATCCAAGTGAAGTTTTAGAAGAAGGAGCTCAGATAGTTGCTGACACTAGTTTAAAACCAGTTGAAATGCTAGGTCATGTAACTTCAAGTTACTATAGCCCTAATTTAAATAAATCAATTGCCCTAGCAGTAGTTAGAGGTGGAAAAAATATGCTAGGTCAAAAATTATTTATCCCAATGGAAAATAAAAATATTAATGTGACGATTGTTGATCCTGTTTTTTTTGACAAAGAAAATTTGAGGTTAAATGCTTAATTATAAAACTTCTATTAAAGGGGATATAACATATTCTGATTTAGAAATTAAAGAAATCAAACCTATTATGAAATTAATCATAAGAGGTAAAACAAAAGATTTTATTACTGCAGTAGGTAAAAATCTTAATATGGTTTTACCCACTGAGGCTAATACGTCTACATCAGCAGAGAAATTAACTGCATTTTGGTTAAGTCCCGATGAATGGATGTTAATATCAAATGAAACTGTGAGTGAGGAAAGTAACACTTATCAAGTTGAAGATGAATTAATTAAAAATATATCTAAAGTTAAATTGGGCGCTGTAACTGATGTTAGCGACCAATTTGTAATGTTAAATATCAAAGGTGGTAAGGTTTTTGATTTATTTGCTACAGGTTCCCCTTTCAATTTTAATGATTTTAAAACAAAAAAAGGACCAGTTGTTCAAACAATATTATCTCATATTGATGTAATTATTCATCATAAAGAGATTAATGAGGTAAATTTATTTGTTAGAAGGTCTTTTTCTGAGCATTTACACTCTTGGTTGAGTGATAGTGCGTCAAGGTTATAAGCTTATATTTATTAAAATTATTGTTATATAAAGTTTATGAAAAAAATACTTCTTGTGGTGCTATTAGCACTTTTACCCTTCTCTCTTAACGCAGAATCAAAACTTGATCAGATTTTATCCTCTGGTGAGTTAAAAGTTGGAACAACAGGCGACTGGGATCCAATGACTATGAAAGATCCTGCTACAAATAAATATAAGGGATTTGACATTGATGTCATGCAAGAATTAGCAAAAGATATGGGTGTGAAAATTACATTTGTTCCAACTGAATGGAAAACAATTGTTTCAGGAATTACTGCTGGAAGATATGATATTTCTACAAGTGTCACTAAAACTCCAAAAAGAGCAGAAGTTGCTGGATTTACAGATTCTTATTACAAATATGGAACTGTTCCATTGGTACTTAAAAAGAATTTAAAAAAATATTCAACATGGAAATCTTTGAACAATAAAGATGTAACAATTGCTACAACACTTGGGACTTCTCAAGAGGAAAAAGCTAAAGAGTTCTTTCCTTTGTCTAAATTACAATCAGTTGAGTCACCTGCAAGAGACTTTCAAGAAGTATTAGCTGGTAGAGCTGATGGAAACATTACAAGTTCAACAGAGGCTAATAAGTTAATTATCAAGTACCCTCAATTAGCAATCGTTCCTGATGGAGAAAAAAATCCTGCCTTTTTAGCAATGATGGTTAGTAAAAATGATCAAGTTTGGAATGATTATGTAAATGAGTGGATTAAAAGTAAAAAATCCTCTGGTTTTTTTAATAAACTACTCGCTAAATATAATTTAAAAAGCTTATAAAAAATTAGATATTAATCTCTAATTCATTATAACTTTAAGAGTGAAAAATTTACTTTTTTTACTTTTAATTTTACCCCTTACCTCTTGTAGTGGTCAGGAATTGGGTTGGTTTATTCTCTCACCTAACAATGTTGAAGGTTTAACAAACCTAAAATTTTTATTAAGTGGTTTAACTACAACTATTTATATTTCAGTAGTATCTATAATTATATCTGCAATTTTAGGGTTTATCGTTGCAATTCCTTCTTTAGCTAAGAATAAATTTTTAACATACATAAATATTGGATATGTGGAAATTGTTAGAGCAATACCGTTACTTGTTTTAATATTATGGATTTATTATGGTTTACCTATAATGACTGGATTAAGTTTCAGTCCATTTGTGTCTGGAATAATTGCGCTGGCAATAAGTGAAAGTGCTTTTCAAGCAGAAATTTTTAGAGCAGGAATAAACTCAATTAAAAAATCACAATGGGAAGCAGGCTCATCACTGGGTTTAACTTTTTATAAAAGGTTAAGATTAGTAATTCTTCCACAAGCAATTAAAAATATCCTTCCTGCATTAGGCAACCAGTTTGTATATGTATTAAAAATGTCTTCATTGGTATCAATTATAGGTATTGGTGACTTAACAAGAAAAGCAAATGAATTAGTTGTGTCAACCTATAGACCATTAGAAATTTATACATTTTTAATCTTGGAATATTTAATTTTGATATTAATTGTTTCTTTCATAGTAAGAAAATTTGAAAAAAAACTTAAACAAGATGGTAATAATTAATGAGTAATTTAGACTATGATGTTGAACTAAATGATGGTGTTATTACTTTTAAAAACATTAATACTACACTTGGTTTTGTTCGGTATAATGAGACAGCCGAAGTGGAGTATATTTTTGTTAACCCCATGTTTAGACGTCAAGGACTTGCTAAAAAACTATTAAGTATCGTTGAGGAAAAAACTAAAATCAAACCCACACCTCAAGACCCAATCAGTCCTTTAGGTGAAAAGCTCTTTAAAATTAATAAACAAGAGATTAATTAAAATTTTGGAACACCTGGTAACAGAGCGCCCCTTCACATTCTTCTTCTTATCTTAATTTATAATGACAATTTATGATTAGTTTGTTTTTTGTCGAACCTATCTCGAAATTTTAGTTTAAAATCTTTTTCTTAGCTTTTTCAAACTCTTCTTTTGTTAATACACCAGCTTTGTATAGATCATTTAATTGTTTTATTTGAGTGATGACTTCACTAGATAATTTGTTTTTGTTATCCTTAGGTTTTATTTTTCCAGAATAATAATTACTTAAATCAAGTTTATTAGAATTTCTTGCGTTAACATTTTCTTCAAATCTTTTATGCCTTTCTGCTGAAATTGATATCCATTTTTGCATAACTTTTTTATGCTCAGGAAATTTTTCAATATTATATTTGTGATATTCTGAACTTTCTTCGGTATAAAATTTATTTTTTGGAGCATCAAAAATTTTAGGGTTTGCGATATATCCAACCACAAACCATGTTCCACCTGTTAGTCTTGAAAAATAACTATGATCACTACCTAAAGTAATCTTTGGTAATTTAATTGAATTATCTTTTAGCCATTTTTTTATTAAACGATTAGCACCTCTTAAAGTTGGATCATCAGGATTATTTAATTCTTTATCCACATCTTCATGCATAACCCAAAAACAATTGTGTGAGCTCCCTTTAGTATAAAATTCAAGTAAAAAATATTCAGATCTTTCGTAGCAACCATCATATTTATCTTTAAATAAAATTTCATAGAGTGCTGAATTTATTCTAGCCTCAACTATACCTGCTAATTGAAATTGGCCTACGCTAATACCTTCTAGAAATTCATTATTTTCTGTTTTAATCAAAATATATTCTTCAAGGTTTAATCCATGATAGTTCCAAAGTTGTCGAGCTGCTAAAGTCCATTTACCCTCTGGAAGATCTATCTTAACTTTTTTACTAAAAACTATTTGACCCTCAATTTCTTGACCTGTTTTATATGTTTTACCAAAAACAACACCACACCACAACAAGCCCAAAACTATGATCACTAAAAGTTTTTTCATGAACCAAAACTCTAGCACAAAAATCCTTGGCGTAATAGTGGCGCAATTCAGTTAAAACTTCTGCTATTTACTAAAGCAACTTTGTTGATAAAAAAGAATTATAGAAGCACGGTCTGGGGCACCAGGTAACAGAACTACCCTGTTAGCTTTAATTTTTCTTAGATTTTCTGTAATCCCAAGGATAATCAAACTCCATTGACCACATACCTATTTTATTAATTCTTGCATAATCTTCATCAGATACAAATTTTTTTGAATACCTTCTATAGGCAAATGCATAGCCACTTCTAACTAAATAACTTGATAAACTTTCATTATTAACAAAACATTCGGCCAGTGTTCTTTTGTATTGATCTTTTCCTTCACTAATACATTCAACGCTATTGTTTGAAATTTTATCAATAAGGATTTGTTTTGCTGTAATTCCACAAGGATCCTTAGCTCCTTCGTTAAGGCAAGTTTGTTTTAATTCAGGTGTATCTATCCCTGTAAATCTAATTTTTTCTCCATTAAGATGAATTGTGTCTCCATCTACAATTTTGATTGTTTGAGATTTGACTTGGTTAATAGTTAAAATAAATATTAGTACTGAGACACTAATAAGAAAAATGACTTTTTTTTTGTTTAAAAACATTATTTAAAAAATATCCAATAAAGATGATTACCGCAATACCCATAAACCAATTGGTTGCCATGATGGTATAAAAAATATCCGCATAATCTCCTCCTCTAATATTAATTACATACCATAATGATAAGAACGGAAATGCAGTTAACCTTAGAACGCTTAAGTAAAGACTATAAATTGGTTTTTTAAGTGCCTGAAAGACTGCTGTTGTAATAAAGAATACTGGGTAAATAGGAGCTATTAATGCAGCAACTTTTAAATATATAGCACCATGATAAATAGCTTCTACATTATCTGTAAACTGAGATACAAAAAACTCTGCACCAAAGAATAAAACCACACCTGCTACGGCCATAAACGATGATCCAAAAAATAATGCCTTAGTATAAAGCTCTCTAATACGGTTATAATTTTTAGCACCAAAGTTTTGTCCACCGATAGAAAGTACTGCTGTATTTAAACCAATTACTGGAAGTAAGAAGACTTGTTCAACTCTTAAAGCTGCACCATAACCTGCTGTTGCAAGATCACCAAATTGTCCAATAAAATATAATATGTTAAAAATACCTACTCCAATAAACAACATACTAATCATAATTGGCATTGCTTGTGTGAACAATTCTTTAAGAAGAATAAACTTAGGAATAAAGCATTTAATAGATAAATATTTTCTTAATTTACATGAGTTAATTTTATAGGCTAAATAAATAGTACCAATAGATTGAGCGATAACAGTTGCTATTGCAAGGCCACCTATACCATAAGCTGGAACAATTCCGTATCCCCAGATAAATAATGGGTTTAAAAAAATATTTAAAAAGAAGCTAAAGATAAGAACATTTCTATAACTTTTAGTATCTCCCTGTGCATTTAAAGCTCCATTTAAAGAGATTTGGATCATAACTATAAATGTTCCATAAAAAATTATATCTAAATACTCTCTAGTTAAAGCGATACCAGCAGCATCAGAGCCCATAACGCTCAAGAGAAAATCAGAAGCGTTTAATCCAAATAAAGTAACAACAATAGAAGTGACCAATGAAAAAATTACTGATTGGGCAATAAATAGTGAAGCTTTATTAATTTTTTTAGCACCTAATAAATTACCAATACATGAGTTCGTTGCAGCACCAATACCAACACCAACAGCAATGATAACAAAATATATGGGAAATGACTTAGCAATAGCACCTATAGCTTCTGCAGAAATTCTACCCGCAAACCAGGTATCAACTAAATTATAAAATGTTTGAAATAATGAACCAACACTTGCTGGGATGGTTACTTTTCTAAGTAACTCCCAAATTGGATCTTTAGTTAATTTAATGGCTTTGGACAATTATTTTTCCTATTTAAATTCTTTTTGAAATATATGCTTCGATCCACTCTTTTTAGCAAGGTTTATTTGCTTTTGTCTCATTCGAAATCTCTCTTTTTGAGTTTGAGTTAAATTATCATGACAATTTACGCATGAAACACCCTCCTCATATTTTTTAGACTTCTTATCTTTTGGTGAAACTGGTTTTCTACATCCACTACACATTGAGTATGTACCAGTTACTAATCCATGTTTAACACTGATTCTGTTATCAAAGACAAAACATTCCCCATTCCATAAACTTTCTTTTTTTTTAATATTTTTTAAATAATTTAAAATTCCACCTTTTAGCTGATAAACATTTTTAAAACCTTTTTTTTCTAAAAATACCGAAGCTTTCTCACATCTTATTCCACCAGTACAAAACATTGCAATTGGTTTCGTTTTTTTTAGTTTATTTAGGTATTTTGGAAATTCTCTAAAATTAGCAACATCAGGATTAACTGATCTTTTAAAGGTGCCCACATTATATTCAAATGGTTTTCTAGAATCTAGAACTAATGTGTCTTTATCATTAATTAACTTATTCCATTTTTTAGGATCTATATGATTATTTTTCTTATTTTTTGATGACAAAGAAAGACCCATGGGAACTACTTCTTTTTTAATTTTTACTTTTGGCTTATGAAATGGTTGAAATTTACTTTTTGAAATATTTTCACTATCAAACTTTTTAAAATTCAATATCTTTTTAATCTTGTTGATAGTTGACTTTAGATCGTTAGCTTTTCCTGAGATTGTTGCATTTACTCCTTCATTAGCTATAATTATTGTTCCTCGAATATTTTTTTTAATCAAATAATCCTGTAGTAAAATCTTATTTTTTTTTAAAGAAGTGATTTTTTTAAATTTGTAAAAACCAAAAACATCAAACATTATATCACTCTACAAACAGTCATACCGTCACCTAAAGGGACAATGATTTGTTCCACTCTTTTATCGTTTGCAACATAAGTATTAAAATCTCTAATATTTACAGTGAATTTATCTAAATTATCTTCATCAGCGACCTCACCATGCCATAAAACATTGTCTACAATAATCAATCCTCCTTTATCTAATAACTTCAGTGATTTTTCATAATATTCTTTATAATTCATTTTATCGGCATCAATAAAAACCATATCAAATTTACTATTCTTTAATTCATCTAAACTATCTAATGCAGGCTTAACAATTGTTTGAATTTTATTAGTAAGATTAGCTTTTTTAAAAAAACTTACTGCAATCTTGTTGGTTTCTTTGTCTTTATCTAGCGCTATAAGTTTGCCATCATCTGGTAATGCTAAAGCTATTGAAAGTGCACTTAACCCAGTAAAAGTACCAATTTCAAGTACATTTTTAATGTTAGAAGTTTTTATAATTAAATGAAGAAAATGACATTGAGATGTTGCTACTTGCATTCTCTTAACGTCTCCAAGTGTATTATTGTATTCGATTATTTCTTGCTGGATGGGATTTAACTTTAAACTAAAATTATTTATATATTTTTCAAGCTTTTCAGTAATTCTAATTGCTTTACCCATGGTATTTTAAGTCCTTTGTGTCTACCAATTTCACCACGAGGGCATGAGTTATTTTCATGAGTGTTTATGCCAATATTTATAATTGAACAAGAGGAATAAGTAAATTTTTTTTATTTTATCTCTCTAGGTACAAGTTTAGTACAAGTTATCCTTTAAAATCCTATAAGATTTACATTCTTTTAAAAGCTACTTAGTAAAATGACAGTTGGGTTCAACAACAGTCCAAGAAGCATGGTCAAATCTTACTTTTGAAACATTATTAAACTGGTAAACTATTTTTCTTTGATAGTTATTTAAATCAGTTGAATTTTGTGACCAATTTTTTACTCTTTTGATGTTATCATGATTTGGAAATCTTGTTACATAAGCATAAAGCCAACCCCAGTTACTACTACTTCTGTTCAGATCTTGGATCTTATAATCTTTAGCAGGACCAGGTGATTTCATTTCTTTAGCGTACTTAAAAACAATTTCATTATTTTCTGTAAAATCTATAAAAAACTTAACCAAGTTATGATAATTCTTTCCCTTATATTCATAATCCCAGATGTTATATCCTTGATTTTCTGCAATTATTGCTATCACTGCAAGAGCATTCATAGCTCGACCTTGGTAAAACATTGCTCTACCTCCCCTTCTAACTTCGATAGGTAAACTTCCATCTTTTCTTTGATATTTTATTGCTGCTTCGAAATTCTTAAATGCTTTTCTAAATAATTTTTCATCATTTAATAAAACACCTAATTCCATATGTGCAATGGCAGAAGATAATGCATGATTGTGAGCTCGTTTTGGAACTCCTGTAGCCTGAGTATTTTTTTTATAAATCCGGTCATACATAAGATGTTCATTTTTTTTTACTATTTTCTTAAACCATTTTTTTATAAGTTGATCTTCCTCATTTGGAACGTCAACTACTTGTTTCGCAAATGAATAAGCTGCCAACATTGGTGATGCGATATAAAGATTAACTGATAGAGTATCATTCCAATGTCTTCCTTCATGATCAGATGGTCCTGTTCTTTTTGCTGCATCAGCTTTTGCCCATTCTAAAATTATTCGTTTAACATTTTCACAAGCTTCTTTATTACCTCCACTACAAGGACGGCTAAAATTACTAAACTTATCAAGTGTATTATCAAATCTGTCATCTAACCCATAACCTTTTGGAGCTTTTACTTTTAAGATTGGTTTTACAAGATTCATCTGGGGGTCAATATGCATTTTAGTAATACACTTTTCTAAATTTTTGGGTATTGGAAAAATAATTTCTGGATTATTAATTATTGCTTTTTTTTTAATTTCTTTAAAATTTGCATAAGCACTAGATGAAAATATTAAGATAAAAATAATTATTAAAGGTTTTTTCATCAATAAAACTATAATTTTTTATCTCTCTAAGTTCAAGTTTAGTACAAATCTGCTCAAATTAATTAAGCCTTATTTTCTACTCTAAATTGAAAGCTAAATTAAAGTTATGAGATTTTATAGGATGTTTTAGAATGCCTTGGACTACTATTGACTGACTTTAACTACTATCCCTCAGCTTTTAAGTCCTTTGTGTCTACCAGTTTCAGTAATGTTAAAGCTTTTTCTTTAATATCTCATTTATTAATTGAGGGTTAGCTTTACCACCTGAAACTTTCATTGCTTGACCTACAAAGAAACCAAACAGTTTTTCTTTACCATTTTTATATTCAATAGCTTTTTCCCTATTATCATTAATAATCTTATCGATTAAAGCTTCCAGTGCTTTAGGGTCACTTTCTTGTTTTAAACCTTTTTCTTCAACAATTATTTGTGGATCTATGTCTCCATCCATCATTAATTCAAATATTGTTTTAGCTATTTTTCCAGAAATCGTTCCATTCTTAATTAGATTAATTAGCTTCGCTAAATTTTTTGCACTTATTGGGCTTTCAGATATTTCTAAATTTTTACTGTTTAAAACAGCAAACAATTCACCTGTAATCCAGTTAACGGCTAATTTCATATCTTGGTTCTTGCCCATTTTAGCAACAACTTCTTCGAAATATTTAGCTGTATCAATATCTGATACTAAAATTGTTGCTTCGTAAGGAGACACTTTAAATTTATCAATAAATCTTTTCTTCTTATCATCTGGTAATTCTGGAATATCAGCTTTTAATTCTTCAATAAATTCATCTGTTACTTCTAATGGTAATAGGTCTGGATCTGGAAAATATCGATAATCATGAGCATCTTCTTTAGATCTCATAGATCTTGTTTCATTTTTTTTAGTATCAAATAATCTTGTTTCTTGATCAATTGTTTTACCATCTTCAATTAAATCAACTTGTCTATTAGCTTCATAATCAATAGCCATTTGCATAAATTTAATTGAGTTAACATTTTTAATCTCACAACGAGTTCCAAGTTTATCAGAACCTTTAATTCTAACAGAAATATTGACATCAGCTCTTAAAGAGCCTTCCTGCATATTTCCATCACACGTACCAAGGTATCTCATAATAGATCTTAATTTTTTAATATAAGCACTAACTTCATCTGGAGTTCTCATGTCTGGTTTGCTAACAATTTCCATCAAAGCTACACCAGATCTATTTAAGTCAACCAATGTATTTTGTGGGTCCATATCATGAATACTTTTTCCAGCATCTTGTTCTAGGTGTAATCTTTCGATCCCTACTTCTTTTTGGCCATGTGCCATATCAAGAATAACTGTTCCCTCTCCTACTATTGGATACTTAAACTGTGAGATCTGATAACCTTGTGGAAGATCTGCATAAAAATAATTTTTTCTATCGAAAACTGATCTTTTATTAATTTGAGCTCTTAAGCCTATTCCCGTTTTAATTGCTTGTTTTACACAGTACTCATTAATAACCGGAAGCATTCCTGGAAATGCTGCATCTACTAAACTTACTTGTGTATTAGGTTCAGCACCAAAGGTAGTTGATGAAGATGAAAATAATTTTGAATTTGATGTAACCTGAGCATGAACTTCAAGACCAATTACCACTTCGTAAACATTGTCTCGTCTTTCGATTAAGTATTCTGAATTATCTTTAGTCATTTATTTAATCCACCAGTCAGTAATTTTGTTTTTAAACTGGATTTTCTCTTCCATAGCATAAGCAATGTTTAAAATATTTTGTTCATCAAAAGCTTTACCAATAATTTGTAGTCCCAATGGATAACCTTTAACATCTATTCCAGCTGGAATTGAAATTGCTGGTAATCCAGCTAAATTCACTGGAACTGTAAATATATCATTTAAATACATTGAAACTGGATCATTAGTTTTTTCACCAATTTTAAAAGCAGCACTTGGTGTTGATGGAGTTAAAATTGCATCAACTTTTTTGTAAGCTTCATCAAAATCGTTTTTTATTAATTTTCTAACTTTTTGTGCCTTTAGATAATAAGCATCATAATAACCAGAGGATAAAACATAAGTCCCAATCATTATTCTTCTTTGAACTTCGCTACCAAAACCTTCAGATCTTGTCTTTTCATACATGTCAATAAGGTTTTCACCTTTAGATCTAAAACCATACTTAACACCATCATATCTTGCTAAGTTTGAAGATGCTTCCGCAGGGGCCACTATATAATAAGTGGGTAGAGCATAGTTTGTATGAGGTAATGAAATTTCTACAATTTCAGCACCACAATCTTTTGCATACTCAATGCCCTTCGTCCATAAATCCTCTATTTCTTTTGGCATTCCATCAACTCTATATTCTTTAGGAATTCCAATTTTCTTACCTTTAATATTATTTGTTAATTCTTTACTGTATTCATTTCTTTTAAAATCAATTGATGTTGAGTCTTTTTCATCATAAGTGCTAATTATTTCTTGAAGCAATGCGCAATCTTTTACATCTTTAGACATTGGTCCTGCTTGATCTAATGAAGATGCAAAAGCAACAATTCCATATCGTGAACAACTTCCATAAGTAGGCTTTAATCCAACGGTACCTGTAAATGAAGCAGGTTGTCTAATAGAGCCACCTGTATCAGTTCCAATTGTAATAGGCGTTAAATTAGCTGCTAGAGCTGATGCAGAGCCTCCTGAAGAGCCACCTGGTACTAAACCTTTGTCTATTGGACTTTGTACATTTCCAAAAAAACTAGTTTCATTAGATGAGCCCATTGCAAATTCATCACAATTTAACTTACCAAGTAATATCGCACCTTCATTCCAAATATTTTGAGTAACAGTAGACTCGTATGGTGGAATAAAATTATTTAAAATTTTACTACCTGCTGTAGTTTTTACATCTTTGGTGCAAAACAAATCCTTAACAGCTATTGGAACACCCGGAAGTTTTAAATCAAAATTTGGTTTTTGATCAAAACTTTTAGCTTTCAAAAGTGCATTAGAAAAATCTTCTGTTATGTATGTATTTAAATCTCTAGATTTTTCTCCTCTATCAATAAAAGCTTTGGTAGTTTCTTCAGAAGAAATCTTTTTATCTTTAATATTTTTAACTAATTCAGTTAAAGTGAGTGATGTAATATCAGACATTATTCAACAACCCTTGGTACTACAAAAAAATCTTCATTTTCCTCTGGTGAGTTTTTTAATATTTGATCTCTAATATTTTCACTTTTAACCTCGTCGGCTCTTAATTTTAATGTGGTCTCTGCAACAGAAGTTAAAGGCTCAATATTATCAGTATTGAGTTCATTTAATTTTTCAATGAAATCAAATATAGAGTTAAGATCTCCAGCTAATTTATTAGCTTTTGCATCATCAACTGAGATTCTTGATAATTTAGATATATGCTTTATTGTTTTAAGATCAATTGTCATGTGGTAATTAAATATGTCGGCAAACTATCACTTAAGTATAAAATATACAATATGATCACAATTGAAGATTTTAAAATAAAACACACAAATAAGGTGAGATTTATTGGTTTAGATTTAGGGTCTAAAAGAATTGGCGTCTCAATTTGTGATGAAAGACAATCCATAGCCACACCCTTTAAAACCATAAACAAAACCAACACAAACGAACTAATTGATGAACTTAAGATAATAATTAAAGATAATAATATTGGTGGAATAATTGTAGGGAACCCAGTTAATATGGATGGCAGTCTAGGTAGATCCGCTCAATCAGTTAATGATGTTGCATCAAATATATCAAAATCTATAGACCTACCAGTAATTTTGTGGGATGAGAGACTTTCAACAGTTGGAGCATTTAATCTATCGAGTTTATTAGACGTTAACGTTTCAAAAAGAGTTAAAACAATTGATCAAAATGCTGCGGCCTTTATTTTACAAGGGGCAATAGACTTTTTAAATAATTAATACTTGCCATAGTGATGGTTAATAGTTATAGAGTTAATTTTAATGGCAACCAAAATAAATAAAGCTATTAAAATCTCTCAAAAACACCTCCTAGGGATTCAAGATCTATCAATTAATGATGTTAATTTTATTTTAGAAGAAGCTAAAAGTTTCATCAAATTAAATCAAAGTAAAAACAAAAGATTAAATGTCTTAAGTGGTAAAACTCAAATTAATTTGTTTTTTGAACCTTCAACAAGAACACAGAGTTCATTTGAATTAGCTGGAAAAAGATTAGGTGCAGATGTTATGTCAATGAATATGGCAAATTCAGCTATTAAGAAAGGTGAAACACTAATAGATACCGCAATGACTTTAAATGCAATGCATCCTGATATAATTGTAATTAGACACCAAGACTCAGGAGCATGTAATCTTTTATCTCAAAAAGTAAATTGTGCAGTACTTAATGCTGGTGATGGAAGCCGTGAACACCCTACTCAAGCTTTATTAGACGCTTTAACAATTATAAATCGTAAAAAGAAAATTGAAGGTTTAAGAGTTGCGATTTGTGGTGACATAACTCATTCACGTGTTGCAAGATCAAATATTTATCTTCTAAATATGCTGGGTGCAGAAGTTAACATTATTGCACCATCAAATTTAATGCCAAAAGAAATAGAAAAGTTTGGGGTTAATACTTTTACAGATATGAAAAAAGGTTTGAAAGATTGTGATATTGTAATGATGTTAAGGTTACAAAATGAAAGGATGACTAGTTCTTTCTTGTCTTCTAATAGAGAGTACTATGAATATTATGGACTAACTCCAGATAAGCTTGCTTATGCGAAAGATGATGCTTTAATTATGCATCCAGGCCCTATGAATAGAGGGATCGAAATTGACACTAAATTAGCAGATGACATTAACAGAAGCGTAATTAAGGAACAGGTTGAACTAGGTGTTGCAGTAAGAATGGCTTGTTTAAAAATATTTTGTGAATAAATGAAAAAACAATACTTTATAAATGCAAATATAATTGACCCTTATAACTCTATCAATGAGAATGGCGGATTAATTATTGGAGAAGATGGCTTTATTGAAGCTGTTGGTAAAAAAGTAAATATTAATAACATTCCTTCAAGAGAAAAAGTAATAGATTTAAATGGCAAATATATATTCCCAGGTCTAGTTGATATGCGTGTCTTTGCAGGTGAGCCTGGTTATGAATATAAAGAAAATTTTAGAACGCTAAGTAATGCAGCTCTTGCAGGAGGTGTTACTTCAGTTGTTACTATGCCAAATACAGATCCAATTATTGATAACGTTTCAATAGTAGATTTTTTAAAAAGACGTGGAAGAGATAAATCTAAAATTAATGTTTTTCCAAGTGCAGCACTTACCAAAAATATTGAAGGAACTACCATGACTGAATTTGGTCTACTTCAAAGCAGAGGAATAATTGGATTTACTGATGGAGTTAAAACAATTCAAAATACTAGATTAATGTCACGTATAATGAATTCAGCTAAAGACTTGGGCACACTAATCATGCAACATGCTGAAGATTATGATTTATCCAAAAATGGAATGATTAATTCTGGAATTATTGCAACTAAACTTGGATTATCTGGAATTCCTGCTGTTGCTGAAAGAATAATTATTGAAAGAGATTTAACGTTACTTGAAAACATTAAATGCAGATATCACATATCACAGATTTCAGCTGCTAAATCAGTAGAAATTATCGAGGAAAGAAAAAATAAAGTTAAATTTACGACAGGTGTATCTATAAATAATCTTTCTTTAAATGAAAATGATATAGGAGATTTTAGAACTTTTTTAAAATTATCACCGCCATTAAGAACTGAAGAAGATAGAATTGCTCTAGTACAAGGACTAAAAGATGAAACAATCGACGTTATTGTATCTGATCACAAACCAGAAGACGAAGAGCAAAAAAGATTAACATTTGCACAAGCGTCTACAGGGGCCTCTGGAATAGAAACGCTTTTATCATTAAGTCTAGAATTATATCACAATGGCTCTGTTAAATTAGAAACTATCATTAAAGCTTTAACATCAAACCCTGCAAAAATTTTAAAAATTGATAAGGGTAATCTTTCAGTGGGCAATGAAGCAGATTTTTGCATTGTTGATATTGATAAGCCATGGGTTGTCAAAAAAGATAAGCTTGTCTCCAAATCAAAAAATACCTCTATTGAAGACAAAAAACTCCAAGGAAAAGTCACTAATACATTTGTAAAAGGTGAAGAATTATTTAAGTTATAATAATGGAATATTTAATTGTTGCATTAAGCTCATATTTATTAGGATCAATACCCTTTGGTTTTATACTTACAAAAATATTTTTAAAAAAAGATATTAGAGATATTGGCTCAGGAAACATTGGAGCTACAAACGCTCTTAGAACAGGTAATAAAACATTAGGCTACGCAACTTTACTACTAGATATAACAAAAGCTGTATTGCCTGTATTATATGTAAAATTTAATTATCCTGATTTTATCTTTATTGCATCATTAAGTGCATTTTTAGGTCATGTTTTTCCAATATGGCTTAAGTTTAGAGGAGGCAAAGGTGTTGCAACATATGTTGGAATATTATTTTCGATAAACATAGTTTTGGGTTTAGTATTTATTATTAGTTGGGCTGTTACATTTCTTATTTCAAAATACTCATCACTTTCATCACTAGTTGGTAGTTTAATGGTGCCAATGTATTTAATAATTTTTGAAAATTATAATTCAATATTTTTCATAATAATGTTTGTGCTTATATTCTACACGCACAGAGAAAACGTCAAACGATTGAAAAACAAAGAAGAAACAAAGACTAAAATTTATTGATTTGACTATCTAAGTCTTTTAAGTAATTTGTTTAGTAATGAATCTTGTAGTCGTAGAAAGTCCAGCTAAAGCTAAAACTATCAACAAATATCTTGGTGATGAATATATTGTTTTAGCGAGTTATGGTCATATTAGAGACCTTCCCTCAAAAAATGGTTCTGTTGATCCAGAAAATAATTTTAAAATGGAATGGGAAGTCGATAATTTTTCTAAAAAATATCTTAAAGAAATTACAGATGCAGCTAAGATTTCATCAAAAATTATACTAGCAACTGACCCAGACAGAGAGGGAGAAGCAATTGCTTGGCATGTTAAAGAATATTTAAATGAAAAAAAATTAATTAAAGACAAGCATATAGAAAGAGTTGTTTTTAATGAAATTACAAAAAAAGCTGTTATTCATGGAATTGAAAACCCTCGACAAATAGAGCCACTACTTGTTGATGCCTATATGGCTAGAAGAGCCTTAGACTATTTAGTTGGCTTTAATATATCACCAATTTTGTGGACAAAGTTACCAGGTTCTAAATCTGCAGGTCGTGTTCAGTCAGTTGCCTTAAAATTAATTACAGAACGAGAACATGAAATAGAGCTTTTTGATCCTGAGGAATTTTGGACTTTAAGTATTCAATTCAACGATAGTGATAAAAATTCTATATTAGCAAGTATCACTCAATTGAATGATAAAAAAATTGAAAAATTTTCTTTTAAAAATAAAGCTGAAATTGATAAAGCAATGGAAGAGGTTAAATCTAAGAATTTCAATATAAATGACATCTCTAGCAAAGTTGTTAATAGAAACCCTTCTGGCCCTTTTACTACCTCCACATTACAGCAAGTTTCTTCTGGTAGGTTAGGATTTGGAGCGTCACGTACAATGCAAATAGCTCAAAAACTTTACCAAGGTATAGAAATTGACGGTGAAACTATTGGTCTTATTACGTATATGCGAACAGATGGCACTAACCTGTCCACAGACGCTATAGATACTTTTAGAAAATATATAAAAAATGAATTTGGTGATGAATATGTTCCAGATAACGCAGCAAGTTACTCTGGAAAAAAAGCTAAAAATGCTCAAGAGGCACATGAAGCAATTAGACCCACAGATATAATGCGAGCACCAGATACAGTTAAAAAATACCTAAGTCCAGATCAGCATAAATTATATGATTTAATTTGGAGTAGAGCCCTATCCTCTCAAATGAAACCTGCTCAATTTGACAGAAATACTATAACGATAACTTCGGATGATAATGGAACAATTTGTAAAGCTAGTGGATCTGTTATTAAATTTGATGGCTTTTTAAAAGTTATGAAAGATACTAAAAAAGATGATGATGAAGATATCCTTCCTGAAATGAACAAGGGTCCAGTTAATATAGAATCTCTATTAGATGAACAGCATTTTACACAGCCACCACCAAGATATTCAGAAGCTAGTTTGGTTAAGAAATTAGAAGAATTAGGTATTGGAAGACCTTCAACATATGCAAGTATAATATCTGTTATATCTACTAGAGGATATGCGGAAACAATTAATAAAAGATTTCACCCAACTGATCGTGGTAAATTAATTTCTGCTTTTCTTGAAAAGCTTTTCTCTAAATATGTTGATTATAACTTCACAGCAAGTTTAGAAAATCAACTTGATGATATTACTACCGGGAAGGAAGGATGGATAAAAGTTCTAGAGTTATTTTGGAAAGACTTTAATCAAAACGTATCTGACGTTAAAGAGAAAAGAACTAGGGAGGTTTTAGATCTATTAAACGATAGTCTAGGAAGTTTAATTTTTGAAAGAGATGCGGATGGAAATATTAATAGACAATGCAAATTATGTGACAGTGGATCATTAAGTTTAAAAAATAGTTTTAGAGGTGGTGCTTTTATTGGTTGCTCAAATTATCCAGATTGTAAATTTACCAGACCCCTGTCTAAAGCAAAAGCAGCTGCTCAATCTCAATTAGCTGAACCAAAGTTTATAGGTAAGCATGAAAATGGAAATGACATGTACCTTAAAAATGGAAGATTTGGTCCCTACTTACAATATGAAAAAATTGAGGAAATAAAAGAAGAGATTATAATTGAAACAAAAAAGAAAAAGAAAACAAAAAAAAAGAAGATAGAAAAAGAAGATAATAATTTAAGAAATGTATCAATACCTAAAGGAATTACATTAGATAGCGTGGATCTTGATAGAGCTAAATTTTTATGCTCATTACCAAAAAGTTTAGGCATTAACCCTGAAAATCAGAAAGATATAATATTAAACTCAGGAAGATTTGGCCCATATTTGAAATGTGAAAACAAATCAGCAAGAATTGAAAATGTTGAGGAGATCTTCTCAATTGGACTTAATAGAGCAATAACTCTAATAGCGGAGGCTAAACCTGGTAGAATGTCTGCATCAATTATAAAAGATCTAGGAGAACACCCTGAAGACAAAAAACCTGTTAGAGTAATGAAAGGACAATATGGGCCTTATATTAAATATAAATCTCTTAATGCAACAATTCCAGAGGAAAAAGACCCCTTAGAACTTAATATGGAAGAAGCTTTAATATTAATTGAGAAAAGAAAAGAATACGATAAAAATAAAAAAGTTAAAAAAAAGAAAAAGAAATGAAAAAAATAGTATTTATAACATTAATTATATCAGTCCTTATGTCTAATGCTATGGCTGAAAAAATTGATTGTAATCAGTTTGAAAAGATTAGTGCAAAATACATAGAGTGTTCAGCAAAAAATCTAAAAGAAAAATCTTCAGAACTTAAATTAAAAGCGACGGTTGGAGCTGAAGAACTTAAAGATAAAATAACTACTAATGCTAAGAGTGGAAAAAAGAAATTTGACAAATCTAGTTTAAAAGAAAAGCTTGTTAAATTTAAAAACAGTAAAACATTAACTGAATCTATGGAGAAATAATCATGTCATATGAAGATAAAATAAAAGAATTAAACTTAGAACTACCAGAAGCAAGAGATCCAGTTGGATCATATCTTGCATCAAAACAAATTGGTAAAATGTTATTTATCTCAGGACAAATTTCTATTGCAGCAAATGGAGAATTGATCAAAGGTAAGGTTGGTAAGGATTTAAAAACTGAAGATGGATATGAGGCAGCTAAACGTTGTGGCCTAAATATAATATCTCAAGTTAAAAAAGTTTGTAACAATGATCTTTCAAAAGTAAAATCTTGTATAAAACTTACAGGGTTTGTTAATTCAACAGAAGACTTTATAGAACAACCCAAAGTAATAAATGGTGCTTCAGATTTAATAGTTTCAGTTTTTGGAGACTCTGGAATGCACACAAGAGCTGCAGTTAGTACAAATAGTTTGCCCCTTGGTGTGTCAGTTGAAGTTGATGCTATTTTTGAATTAAATTAATTTCCAATACTAAAATATTTAATTTTCTGATCTTTCATCTTATTAGCAGAGTAAATATTTCTCATATCAAAAATTGAGAATTTTTTATTTTTAACATCTTTTTTGAAATTAATAGTTTTAAAATCATTCCATTCTGTATGAATAATGATTAAATCTGATTTTTTAATTGCGTCTTTAATGTTGTTTGAAAAAGTAACATTATTAAATTTTTTAAAATCTGACTTTTCACCAGTAGGATCAAAATAATTTATTTTTGCACCTTTTTTAATTAATGCAGGGATCATTGTTAGACTTGAAGAATCTCTCATGTCATCAGTATTTGCCTTAAATGTAACACCTAAGAAACAAATATTTTTATTGTTTACTTTATTTTTTAAAATATCAAAAACTCTTTTTAACATTAATGATGATCTATTTTCATTCGATTTAATGACACTTTTAATAACTGTTAAATTTGTTTTAAATTTATTGGCAGTAGCTGTAATAGCTTTAGTATCTTTAGGAAAACAAGATCCACCATAAGCAGGACCTGCTCTTAAAAAACGGCTGCCAATACGATCATCAAGCCCCATCCCAATGGAGATATCCTCCACATTAACATTAATTTTTTCACACAAATTGGCTAGCTCATTAATAAAAGTAATCTTTGTTGCGAGAAAAGCATTAGAAGCATACTTTATTAATTCCGCTGCTCTTCGAGACGTATTAACGTACTTTGCACCTTTTGATATCAATGGTGAATAAAGATTTTTTAATATCTTATTAGATTTTTTATTATTTGTACCTATTACTACTCTATCTGGATAAGTAAAATCTCTTATGGCATCACCTTCTCTTAAAAATTCAGGATTTGAAACTACTGAAAAAAATTTTTTTGATACTTTTTTTGAAATAATTTTTTCTATTTCGTCTCCAGTGGTCACAGGAACAGTAGATTTAGTTATAATAACTTTAAATTTTTTAATAGATTTACTAATTTCTTTTGCAACATTGAATACCTGACTTAAGTCAGCGTTATTTCCATTTTTTTTAGTGGGTGTGCCAACACAAATAAAAATAATATCAGACTTTGAAATTGAATCTTTTAAGTTCGTAGAGAACTTTAAACGATTATTTTTATAATTTTTAATGAGTAATTCATCTAAACCAGGTTCGTATATTGGGATAATACCATTTTTTAAGTTTTCAATTTTACTCAAATCTTTATCAACACAAATTACGTCATTTCCTAAGTCGGAAAAACAAACTCCACTTACTAAACCAACATACCCCGTTCCTATCATACAAAGTTTCATTATTTAGAAATCTCCAAAGTTGATTTAATATAACCCTTCATTGTTCCGCAATCTAAGTATTTACCTGAAAAATTGTGACCGATAAAATGATTATCATCTTCTATTAAAGCTTGGATAGCGTCAGTGATATGAAATTCACCACTTTTACCTGGTTTTAGAGATTTTAATTTAGAAAAAATTGTTTTAGGTAATATATATCTTCCTATTACAGCATTATTAGAAGGTGAAGTTTTTATAGAAGGTTTTTCAACAACATTATTTATAATAAAATTATTTTTATCAATTTTTTTTCTGATGTTGTAGATACCCCACCTAGATACATCATTTTTATTAACCTTCATACTTGCCATAACTGATGCTTTAAATTTATTATGCACAGCAATCATGGACTTAGAGCAGTTTTGTTTAATTATCAAATCATCAGGTAGCAACATTAAAAAATATTCATCTGTAATAAATTTTTTAGTCTTGTAGACAGCATCACCAGTTCCTAATGGTTTGTCTTGAAAAACAAATTTAATCATTTTTTTATATTTGAGAATTTTTTTATATTCTTTGATAATTTTTGGATCATTTTTTTTCTTGATAATATCTTTATAAAATTTATCATTATAAAAATATTTCTTTATCATCAATTTTTTTTTAGAAATAATAAATACAATTTCCTTAATACCAGCCTCAATACATTCTTCGATAATATATTCTAAGCCTGGTTTTCCATTAATAGGTAGAAGCTCTTTAGCAAAAACACTTGTTAGTGGTAGTAGTCTAGTCCCAAGACCAGCTAAAGGAATTATAGCTTGTTTAATCATATAAATGTTTTACTTATTAATATTCTTATTACAAATGAAATTAATAAAATTAAAAACTGATTTAATTAAGGCAATTGAGTTAGATAAAAGATTAGGTTTTGTCCCAACAATGGGAAGTTTGCATGAAGGTCACAAAACATTAATCAAAACATCACAAAAAAACTGCAAAAAAACATTAGTAAGTATTTTTATTAATCCAACTCAATTTAACAATAAAAAAGATTATAAAACATACCCAAAGAATTTAAAGCAAGATTTGAGTTACCTTAAAAAACTTAAAGTTGACTATGTATATTTGCCAACCATTAAACAAATTTATTGGAAAAAAAATAATAAGATTAAACTAAATAAATCACAAAAAATATTATGTGCAAAATTTAGAAAAGGACATTTTGAAGGTGTACTTGATGTTTTGGATCGTTTTATTGAATTAATTTCTCCAAAAAAAATGTTTATGGGGGAAAAAGATTTTCAACAATTTTTCTTGGTTAAAAAATATATTGAAAATAAGTACAATATCAAAGTTCACGTTTGTAAAACAGTCAGAGAAAAAAACAAACTAGCTTTATCTTCTAGAAACTCTTTATTAAATAAAAAAAGTTTTATCAATTCAGGAATAATTGCAAAAAAACTATTATCTCTAAAAAATGAGATTAAAAAAAACAAAAAAAATTACAAAAAAATGATATTTAATTTAAAAGAAGAACTATCTAAAAATTTTGATATTAAAATTGAATATTTGGAATGTAGAAACACACATAATTTAAGCACAAATATTATGAACAAACCTTTTAAACTTTTTGTGGCTTACTATATTAATAACGTACGATTAATTGACAATTTTTAGAGAAAATAAGCGCTAACACCAAGAAATGAAACAAAACCTATAACGTCAGTAATAGTTGTCACAAACACACTTGATGCAATAGCAGGATCAATATCCATTTTTTTTAAAGTTATAGGTACTAAAATTCCAAATAAACCTGCAACAATCATCGTAACTATCATTGACATAGAAATTATTAAAGAAAGTAGAGAATCTTGAAACCAAACTTGAACTACTAAAGCACTTATTATTGCAAATATAATGCCATTTAAAATACCAATATTAAATTCTTTTAAAATATTTTGTGTAAAATTGTTTTTTGTTAAGTCATTTGTTGCTAATGTTCTTACAGTTACTGCCAAAGTTTGCATTCCAGCATTACCACCCATAGATGCAACAATTGGCATAAGAAATGCGAGCACTACCATTTGTTCAATTGTAGCACCAAATAAACTAATAACCCAGGTTGCAAGAAATGCTGTAAATAGGTTTAATAAAAGCCAGTTAAATCTTCTTCTAGTTTTCTTAAAAACTCCATCAGTAATTTCTTCATCCCCTACCCCAGCTAATCTTAAGGCATCTTCTTCAGCTTCTTCTTTTAATACGGTTAAAACATCGTCATACATGATCATACCAACCAACTTGTTTGATTTATCAACAACAGCTGCTGAATTTAAGCTATAGTTTTCAAACACGTTACCAACTTCTTCTTTGTCCATATCAACAGGAATAAGTAGTTGAGATTCTGACATAATAGAAAGCATTTTAGTTTCTCTCGAAGTAGTCAAAACTTTAGATGATGGAACAGTTCCAATCGGTTTAAAATCTTCATCTATAATAAAAATTTCTAAAAATTCCTCAGGTAAATCTTTATTTTCTCTTAAATAGTCAATTGTTTGACCAACTGACCAATTACTAGGAATGGCCGTGAACTCACGTTGCATTATTCTAGCAGCTGTGTCTTCCGGATAACTTAAACTTTCAAGTAAAGCAAATCTATCTTTTGGAGGTAAGGAGCTTAATATTGTATTCTTATCTTTTTCATCAACATTTTCTAAAATTGTAATCGCATCATCAGATTCAAGATTTTTTAAAAGTCTAACAATAGTATCAGGTGAAAGATAAGCTATGATTTCAGACTGCACCGACTCGTTTAATTCAATAAAAACTTCTGGATCTATATTGAAATTATTAAGTTTAATTAAGCTTTCTCTATCATTTTGACCAAGATGTTCAATTATATCAGCCGCATCAGCTGGGTGCATCTCATTAAAAGAATTAGTAATAAATTGAGCATCATTATTAACAATCTTAGAAGTAACAACTTTTATGTACTCTTTATTAAACTCAAAATTAACTTTTTTATCTTTTATTTTTTTTATTAAAGACATAAATTTACCTATAAATCAATTTTGCACTAATAGTGCATAATAAAAATAATACAATTTATAAATGAATATGGAGATTAAAAAGTCAATAAAACCAATAAAATATGAAGATGCAATAAAACTACTTGAAGAAAGATTATTGGAGATAAACAATGGTCAAAAAGAGGATTTGATATGGATCTTAGAACATGAAGAGGTTTATTCAGCAGGTACGAGTTATAAAGAAAAAGAAATTCTTAATAAAGATATTAGTCTAGTAAAAACAAACCGTGGAGGAAAAATTACTTATCATGGTCCAGGTCAATTGATTTGTTATTTTGTGATAGATTTAAAAAAAAGAAAAAAGGATATAAGAAAATTTATAACTTTAATTGAAGAGACGATTATTGACAGTTTATCAAAATTTAATATTAAGACATTTGGTGATCCAAAAAACATTGGTATTTGGACTGACCATAAAGGTAAAATTAATAAAGTTGCAGCAATAGGTGTAAGAGTAAGTAAGTGGATAGCCTATCATGGATTTGCAATAAATATTAATAACGATCTTACAAAATATAAAAATATTATTCCGTGTGGTATTTCAGACAAAGGCGTAATCAATCTTAAAGAAATTAAAGATCAAGACTATAAGAATTTAGATGAAATTATTATTGAAACCTTTTCTAAGAATTTGGAAATCTAAGTCTTTTTGTCTTTAAAAGTTTTTTAAAATAATCTGGTAATAATGCTGTGTAGGTATATTTTTTATCATTTATCATAAATTTAATTTGATATGAATGAAGCATTAAATTTTTATTTATTGCTTTATCTGTGTTACTAAATTTATATTTTTGATCCCCATAGATTGGACATCCTACTGCATAAAGTTGTTTTCTTAGTTGATGTTTTCTTCCTGTGATTGGTTTCATTTCAACTAGACTACATATAGAATTTTTATCTAAAACTTTGTAAAGTGTTCTAGCTTTTTCAACTACCTCTCTATCATTATCATATCTGGTTAAATCATCATTCCACTCACCAGAGTCCTTTTGCAATTCTCCATGGCATATAGCCAGGTAAGTTTTATGAACTTTTCGAAGTCTAAATAAAGAAGTTAATAACTGAGCGGATTGTCTGTGTTTTGCCATAATAAAAACTCCAGATGTATCTTTATCAAGTCTATGTACAGAAAATGGTTTTGTGTCCTGAAAAATTTCACTACGAGCAAATATATCTACAAGATTTTTTTTAGATTTAGTTCCACCTTGAACTGAAATACCAGAGCTTTTATTAAGAACAATGAAATCATCATTATTATCAATTATTAATTCTTCATTTTCTTTAATAACTTCTTCTGAAGGTACAAATTTAATTGTCTTTTGAACAATTGTTTCTTTAAAATCAAAGTTGAATAAATCTATAGTGTCACCTGTCTTTACTTTATGAGAGCTTTTAATTTTTTTATTATTGATTTTAACTTTTCCACTTTTTAAACTTTTTTCAATTAGACCTTGAGGGTAATTGCCAAGATTATTACGTATCCATCTATCGATACGCATATCGTTAAACGTTGAATCAACGTTAAAAGACTTTTTCATGATGATATAATTTTATATAAAAAATTAAGCAGTAGCTAATTTTTTCTCTTCAGTTTTATCTTTAGCTGGATCTTTTTTCTTTCTATCAACTCTTTTTGCCTCAACATCTCTATCTACAAATTCAATTACAGCCATAGGTGCATTGTCACCATATCTAAAGCCAGCTTTGATGATTCTTGTGTAGCCACCATTTCTTGCTTCATATCTTTTTGACAATGTTTTTTTTACTTTATTCGCAGATGTTATATCTTGTAATTTAGACATTAACATTTTTGTAGTTTGAAGAGTCTCTTTTTTTCCTAAAGTTATGATTTTATCAGCTTGAGGTTTTAAGAATTTAGCTTTTGGAAGTGTTGTAGTGATCTGCTCATATTTTATTAAAGAATTAAGCATATTCTTCAATAAAGCTTTTCTATGTTCAGAAGTTCTATTTAACTTCTTATTAGCCATACCATGTCTCATTAGATTTGCTCCTCTAACTTTTTAGACATTTCAGCTATATTTTCTGGTGGCCAGTTCGGAATCTCCATACCTAAGTATAAAGACATACCAGTTAATACTTCTTTTATTTCATTAAGTGATTTTCTTCCAAAGTTAGGTGTTCTAAGCATTTCACCTTCTGACTTTTGAACTAGATCTCCAATGTAAATAATATTATCATTTTTAAGACAATTCATAGAACGCACAGATAATTCAAGTTCATCAACTTTTCTTAATAAATTCTTATTGAATTCAGGCTCAGATGAAACTTCTTTTACAGGTACTTCAACAGGTTCGTCAAAATTAACAAACATATTTAGTTGATCTTGGAAAATTCTAGCAGAATAAGCAACGGCATCTTCAGCAGAAATTGATCCATTAGTTTCAACTTCCATAATTAATTTATCATAATCAAGGGCTTTTCCTTCTCTTGCTGTGCTTATAGAGTAAGAAACCTTCTTAACTGGACTATATAAAGAATCTATAGCAATTAATCCCAAAGGTGGTTCTTCTGGTTTGTTCATTACTGCAGGAACGTATCCCTTACCTGTTCCAACATTCATTTCCATATGGAAATGCGTATTTTCATCTAAATTACAAATAACCAGATCAGGATTTAAAATTTCAATATCGGCAACTGGTGCTATGTCAGAAGCTTTAATTTCTCCAGGACCTTTAGCATCTAAAATAAGTTTTTTAGTAGTTTCTGATGAGCTTTTTAAAGCTAATGATTTAACGTTTAAAACTATGTCAGTAACATCTTCTCTAACACCTTTGATAGATGTAAATTCATGTAAAACACCATCAATTTGAATTGAAGTTACAGCAGCACCTCTGATTGATGAAAGTAAAATTCTTCTTAAAGAATTACCTAAAGTTAAACCATATCCTTTTTCTAAAGGTTCTGCGATAATTTTTGCATGTGATTTGTCATCACTAATTTTAACATCTAATTGAGCTGGTTTAATTAATGCTTTCCAATTTTTAGCATTTACATTTAAACTTTCCATTTATTAAACTCTCCTTTTTTTTGGTGGTCTTACGCCGTTATGTGGCATTGGTGTTGTATCTTTTATTGAAAGAATCTTAAATCCTCTCGCTTGTAAAGCTCTTAATGCGGTTTCTCTTCCTGAACCAGGTCCTTTAACCTCAACTGATAAAGTTTTCATTCCATATTCTAAAGCTTTAGATGCAGCAGAATCTGCAGCAATTTGTGCAGCATAAGGTGTTGATTTTCTTGAACCTTTAAAACCTTTTTGTCCAGCGGATGCCCAAGAAATTACATTTCCATTAGTATCTGCAATTGAAATTATTGTATTGTTAAAAGTAGACTGTACATAAGCAATACCATTAAGAATATTTTTTTTTATTTTCTTTTTTTTGGAATAAGAACTTTTCTTAGATTTTTTATCTACTTTTTTTTCTACAACAGCATCTTTATTCTCAACTTTATCTACTTTAGCCATAAATTAATTATTTTTTAAGTGGAGTTAATTTTTTACCAGCAATTGCTATTGCTTTACCTTTTCTTGTTCTTGCATTACATCTTGTTCTTTGTCCTCTAACAGGAAGTTTTTTTCTATGTCTAGATCCCCTGTAACAAGCAAGGTCAATTAATCTTTTAATAGTTAAAGAGTAATCTCTTCTAAGATCACCTTCGACTTTAAAATTTGCATCAATGTATTCTCTAATTTTTAAAATATCTTCGTCAGTAAGTTCATTTATTCTTTTTGCTTTAGGAATTTCTAAAGAAGTACAAATTTGGCTAGAAAATTTATTACCAATACCATAGATGTACGTTAGTCCTATGTGGACAAGTTTGTTTTGCGGAATGTTTACACCTGCTATACGAGCCATATTTTTGAGAATAAATTTAGCCTTTTATATAAGAAGATGTTCCAAAGTCAACGTCTTAAACCTTAAGAATTTCATTAATTTTATTGGTTATTTGATCAATTTCACCTGCTCCATCAATTTCAGTGAAATTTGAATTTTTTGAATAGAATTCTAACACTGGTTTTGTTGAAGACATATAAGTGTCATATCTAGAAATAACAATTTCAAGATTGTCATCTTTTCTTTTCTTTAAGTGTTCAACACCACAAGGATGAAGCTCTATTTGCTCCTTATTAAAATATTCATTTAACGTCATATTACATTTTTCACAGGTCATTCTGCCCATAATACGTTTTTCAATAATGTCTCTTGATACATTTAAAAATATAGTATGCCCTATTGTTTGGTTAAACTCATTTAATAAAACTTCTAAATTAATAGCTTGTTCAACATTTCTTGGATAGCCATCAAAAATAATTCTATCTCTATATTTTAAATTAATTAAAGATTGTCTTAATAAAGTATTTACGATCTCATCTGAAACAAATTTGCCATTAGATATTAGCTTTTCTATATCCACTCCAAGATCAGTTTTAGATTTAACTTCATCTCTTAATAGATTTCCTGTTGATAATTGGAAGTAATTATGTTTTTTAACAATAGATTGAGCTTGAGTCCCCTTACCCGCTCCTGGAGGACCAAAAAGAATTATATTCACTTAATTATTTTCCGAATTTTGTTTTTTTAATTAATTGCTCATATTGAGAGCTCATTAATCTAGTTTGGATTTGTGTAACGGTATCAATTGCAACTACAACAACAATCAAGATTGAAGTTCCACCTAAATAAAAGGGTATTGGATAATTAGCAATTAGAAATTCTGGCATTAAACAAACTATTGTTAAATACAATGCCCCAATTGTCGTAAGTTTTGTCACAATTTTTTCAATATACAAAGCTGTATTTTCACCTGGTCTAATCCCAGGTACAAAACCACCATATTTTCTTAAATTATCAGCAGTCTCAGTTGGATTAAATGTTATGGATGTGTAGAAAAAAGTAAAAAATATTATTCCAGAAGCATAAAGCAACATGTAAAGGGGTTGTCCTTGAGTAAAGTATGAACTTAAATTTAAGAATGTGTCATTGTCTGAAAAACTAAAATTAGAAAAGGTTACAGGCAATAATAATAAAGCTGAAGCAAAGATTGCTGGAATAACACCGGCTTGGTTAATCTTTAAAGGTAAATGAGAAGATTCACCACCGTACATTTTATTTCCCATTTGTCTTTTAGGGTAATTTATTAAAATTTTTCTTAATGCTCTTTCCATGAAAACAATGAACATAATTGTTGCGACTAATAATACAAAAATTCCAATAATCATAATTGTAGATACAGCGCCCGTTCTACCCAACTCGAATGTAGTAACTAAAGCACGTGGAATTTCAGCAACAATACCAGCAAAAATAATCAACGAAATACCATTACCGATACCTCTTTGTGTTATTTGTTCACCAAGCCACATTAAAAACATTGTACCAGCAACAATGGTTGATACCGCTGTTATAGTAAAAAATAAGCCTGGATTAATAACTAAGTCAGCAGAAGATTGTAAACCTATAGATAATCCGTAACCCTGAATAGTAGCAAGAATTACAGTTCCATATCTTGTGATTTGAGTTATTTTTGCTCTTCCAGTTTCACCTTGTGCCTTTAAATTTTTAAAATAATCAGATACGCCAGTTAATAACTGAACTATGATTGAAGATGAAATATAAGGCATAATTCCAAGTGCGAATATAGCCATTCTACTTACAGCCCCGCCTGAAAAAACATTGAACATTCCAAGTAATCCTTTTTGATTACCACTCATCATTGTTTGTAATTGCTCAGGGTCAATGCCTGGAATTGGCACAAAAGTACCAAATCTATAAACTGCTAAGATAAATATTGTAAAGATTATACGATTTTTAAGATCATTAGTTTGAGAAGAAGAGCTCATAATATCTTAATTATTTTTTTAATTGTATTGTTCCGCCAGCTTTCTCTAATTTTTCTACAGCAGATTTAGAGATTAAGTCAGCTTCGATATTAACTTTATCTTTAATTTCACCTGTACCTAGTATCTTTAATTTTTGTGAATTTTTATTGATCAATTTAAGTTTTTTAAGTAATGCCATATTAATAACATCACCAGAATTAATTGTTTTTTCAGTTATAAAAGTTTGAATTTTTTCCAAGTTCATTATTGCAATAACAGCTTGGTATCTCTTAATTGCATTAAAGCCTCTTTTAGGTAATCTTCTATATAAAGGCATTTGACCACCTTCAAAAGCTTTAATAGCAACACCAGATCTAGATTTTTGACCTTTAACACCTCTGCCAGATGTTTTTCCTTTTCCAGAACCGATACCTCTACCGACTCTCATCTTTTTTTTGTATAAAACTTTTCCTGTAGTATTTAATGTAGTCATTATCCTCTTTTTTCGATTACATCAGAAATTTTTTTATTTCTAATTGTTGCAATATGCTTTGGTGAATTTTGTTTTGAAAGAGCTTTCATCGTCGCTCTTATCATATTGTGAGGGTTTGATGTACCCATTGATTTAGCAACTATATCTTTAATTCCTAAAACTTCACAAACTGCTCTTACAGGACCGCCTGCAATAATACCTGTTCCCTTAGGAGCAGATCTTAAAATAATTTTACCAGCACCATCTTTACCATAAACATCATGATGAATAGTTCTACCTTCTCTTAGCGGCACATGGATTAAAACTCTTCTTGCTGTTTCATTGGCTTTTTTAATTGCATCAGGCACCTGTTTGGCTTTAGCATGCGCTACTCCAATTTTACCTGCTTGATTACCAACTACTACTAAAGCTGAAAAACCAAATCTACGACCACCTTTTACTACTTTTGTAATTCTGTTGATGTGAACTAATTTTTCTAAAATACCGTCGTCTTTTTTATCTTTAAAATCCATAATTAAAATTCCATTCCATTTTTACGTAGTGTTTCAGCAAAAACTTTAACTCTGCCGTGGTATTTGTATATACCTCTATCAAAAAATATTTTTGATATTTTCTTTTCTTGGGCTTTCTTTGCAAGTTTCTCTGCTACTATTTTAGAAATTTCTGTTTTATTTACTTTGTCCATAGAACGAATGTCTTTTTCAACAGAAGAACATGACACTAGAGTAATGTTTTTAACATCATCAATAATTTGAGCTGAAATATTTTTTGCAGATCTTGATATGCTTAGTCTTAATCTATCAGATGATGCAACTTTTTTTAATTTACCAGTAACTCTAAATTTCTTTCTTTGAATGGTGTTTAATTTCATTATTTCTTCTTCCCTTCTTTTCTTAGAATGTATTGACCTTGCTCTCTAATACCTTTGCCTTTATATGGCTCTGGTTTTCTAAAAGCTTTGATTTTTGAAACAACCATACCTACTTGTTGTTTATCAGATCCACTGACTTTAACTACCGTCTGTTTTTCAACAACAATTTTAATTCCTTCAGGAATATCAAAATTAATATCGTGGCTATAACCTAATTGTAAATTTAACTGTTTATCTTTTAATGCAGCTCTGTAACCCACTCCAACAAGCTCAAGAATTTTTTCATAGCCAGTACTTGACCCAATAACAGCATTATTGATTAAGCTTCTATTCATGCCCCATAATCTTTTTGAGTTTTGATCCTTTACTTTAGGGCTGATAGATATTTCTTTTCCTTCGGTAACGTCAAGATTAAACATTTCAAGATCAATATTAAGTGATTTTTTACCTAAAGGTCCCTCAATGTTAAGAACACTACCAGAAAGTACTGCTTTAACTTTTTCAGGGATTGAAATACTTATTTTACCAATTTTAGACATTAAAATACCTTACAAATTATTTCGCCACCAACTTTTTGTTTTCTAGCTTCAATATCAGTCATTACACCTTTTGGTGTTGATACAATAGCTATTCCTAGTCCGCCATTAATTTTTGGCAAACTATCAGCACTTGAAAATATTCTTCTACCAGGCTTAGATACTCTCTCAAAAGTACTAATTACTGGATTTCCAGAATAATATTTTAAGTCAACTGACAATGTGGGTTTATTATTTTCAGTTTCAATTTTATAGTCTTTTATAAATCCTTCACTTTTAAGAATATCTGCAATCTTAACTTTAAAGTTAGAAGAAGGTAATGCTACTTTCTTGTGATTTCTCACTTGTGCATTTTTTATTCTTGCGATCATATCCCCTATTGGGTCACTTAAACTCATATTATCCTTTCTACCAACTCGACTTAGTCATGCCAGGAATTAATCCATGCAGTCCCAAGTCTCTTAAGGCTATTCTTGATATTTTTAATTTTCTGTATACACCGTGTGGTCTTCCAGTAATTTGGCATCTATTCATAACTCTGTTTTTTGCAGAATTACGAGGTAAATTTGAAAGCTTTTGCTGTGCTTTAAATCTTTCTTCTAATGATATTTTTTTATCCATTACAATTTTCTTTAATGCTTGTCTTTTTTTGAAAAGCCTATCTGAAAGTTTAATTCTTTTATTGTTTTTATTTACTGCGCTTACTTTAGCCATTCTTAATTGTCTCCTTTTTTAATAAATGGAAAATTTAGTTTTTCTAAAAGAGCAAAACTATGATCTTTATTTAAAGCAGAGATCACAACTACAATATCAAGACCTCTAATCTTATCAATTCTATCAAAATTAACTTCTGGAAAAATTATATGTTCTTTAATGCCAAACGTATAATTACCAAACTTATCAAATCCTTTGGGAGATAAGCCTCTAAAGTCTTTAATTCTTGGTAAAGCAATATTTACAAGTCTATCTAAAAATTCATACATTTTGTTGCCTCTTAAAGTAACTTTTAAACCAGCGTTTGTACCTTTTCTCGTTTTAAAGTTTGCTACTGATTTTTTAAATTTAGTCACAGTTGGTTTTTGACCTGTAATTTTCCCTAAATCTTCTTCAGTAGATTTCATAATTTTTGCATCAGCACCATCAAGACCAAGACCCATGTTAATAACAACTTTTTCAACTTTTGGCCCCATATAGGTATTTTTATATCCAAGGGTTTCTTTAAGCTGTGGTTGGATTTCTTTGTAATAAAGTTCTTTTAATCTAGGTATCATTATTTCTTAGCCTCAGTTTTTTTTGTTTTAGCTTTTTCGTCAATAAGTTTAAGGTTTGAAATGTGGATGAAGCTCTCTTTAGAGACTATTCCACCTTTTTTTTCTTTTGTAGTTTTAACATGTTTTTTCACAATGTTAATTCCTTGAACTTTTGCTCTGTTATTAGGTCTATCGATTTCAATAACCTCACCCTCTTTTTTTTTATCTCTTCCTGTTAAAACTCTAACTTTTAATCCTTTTTTAATCATTTATAAAACCTCTGGAGCCAATGAAATTATTTTCATTTGACCTCTACTTCTTAATTCTCTTGTTACTGGACCAAAAATCCTAGTCCCCACTGGTTCACCTTTATCATCAACTAAAACAGCTGCATTATTATCAAATCTAACTTTAGATCCATCTTCCCTATGAATTCCCTTTTTAACTCTAACTACAACAGCTTTATGAACAGAACCTTTTTTAACTTTTCCTTTAGGTAATGCCTCTTTAACTGCGATAACGATAGTATCACCAATACTTGCGTATCTACGTTTAGAGCCACCTAAAACTTTAATACATTCTATTCTTTTTGCACCAGTGTTATCAGCTACTAATAATTCAGTTTGTACTTGTATCATTTAGATTCATCCATTACTTGAAATTTTTTATTCTTAGAAAAAGGCTTACACTCAATAATTGACACTGTGTCTCCAGTTTTAAATTTATTGTTTTCATCGTGTGCGTTATATTTTTTTCTAACTTTAACTACTTTTTTTAATACTGGGTGCGAATATTTTCTTTCAACAGATACAGTTATAGTTTTGTTTGGTTTATCGCTTGTTACTACTCCTGTTAATATTTTTTTAGGCATTTAATTTTCCTTTTAGTGTAGTTTTTAATCTAGCTATAGTTTTTTTAGTTTGTCCAATTTTAGATGGATCTGTAACTTGTGAATTAATTTTTTGAAATCTAAAGTTAAATAAATCTTTTTTTAATTTATCAATATTTTTGATAACTTCGTCCTTAGATAATTTTTTAATTTCTTGTTTTTTCATATTATGCAAATCTCTTAATAAATTTTGTTTTTATAGGTAGTTTAGCTGAAGCCTTATAAAGTGCTTCTTTTGCTATTGTTTCTGAAACACCATCAATTTCAAATAAAATTCTACCTGGCTTCACTCTGCAAGCCCAATATTCAGGAGCTCCTTTACCTTTACCCATACGTACTTCAACAGGTTTTTTTGAAACGGGTATATTTGGAAAGATTCTTGTCCAAACACGGCCCTGTCTTTTCATGTGTCTTGTTAAAGCAACTCTAGCAGCTTCTATTTGTTTTCCTATAATTCTCTCTGGCGCCATAGCTTTTAATGCAAAAGATCCATAGTTAATCTTGCTAGCACGTGTAGCTGTTCCATGAATTCTTCCTTTATGAGCTTTTCTGTATTTTGTTCTAACTGGCTGTAACATAATTATTCTTTAACCTCTTTTGGAACTATCTTGTTAGTTTCTTGGCTAAATTCTTTAGCGAATACTTCACCTTTATAAATCCATATTTTTATTCCAATAATACCAAATGTTGTTAATGCTTCAGCTTCTGCATAGTCAATATCTGCTCTTAAAGTATGTGATGGTATACTTCCTTCTCTTAACCATTCAGTTCTAGCTATTTCATTTCCACCTAGTCTACCACTAATAGAAACTTTAATGCCTTTTGCACCAAGTCTTAAACATGATTGCATAGCTCTCTTCATGGCTCTTCTATATGATATTCTTTTAACTAATTGTTGTGCTATATTTTCAGCAACTAAATAAGCATTTGTTTCCGGTTTTTTAACTTCTTTAATATTAAGTGTTACTTCATTGTTGGTAAATTTAGATAAATTGTTTTTTATTTTATCAATATCACTACCTTTCTTTCCAATTACAAATCCCGGTCTTGATGTGTAAATAGTAACAAAACATTTATTAGAGGTTCTCTCTATCATAACTTTAGATACACCAGAATTAACAACATTTTTCTTGATATATGCTCTGATCTTAAAATCTTCGATAAGATAATTTCCAAAATCTTTCTTTTTTGCATACCAGACAGAATCCCAACCTCTGTTTACACCTAGTCTGAAACCAACAGGATTAACTTTTTGACCCATGACTCTCCATTTGTTTTGCTTCTGATAATATAATTGTAATAGTTGAATAAGGTTTTAAAATTGGTGCAGCTCTACCTTTTGCTCTTGGTCTAAATCTTTTCATAACAACTTTTTTTCCACAGTATGCTTCTTTAACAATTAGTTTATCTATGTCGTATTGATTGTTATTTTCAGCGTTAGCAACAGCTGATGAAACTGTTTTTCTTATTTCTCTAGTAATTCTTTTTGCAGAAAATTGAAGCTCTCTAATAGCTACATCAACTTTTTTTCCAACAATTGCTTTAAGTATTGGGTTAAGTTTTCTAACACTAGATCTAATATTATTATTTACAGATCTAACTGTATCTACTTTAGTTCTGTTAATTTTCTTTTTTTTATTCATAATTATTTTTTCTTCTCAGCTGGTTTTCCTTTTTTTTCAGCTGGTGTATGTCCAAAAAATGTTCTAGTTGGAGAAAATTCACCTAATTTATGACCCACCATATCTTCAGATATAGTAACTGGAATGAATTTTTTTCCATTATAAATCAAAAAACTAACCCCTATAAACTCAGGAATTATTGTTGATTTTCTTGACCACGTTTTAATAGGCATTTTTTTTGGATCTAATTTTTGTTTTTCAACTTTTTTAATCAAGCTCTCTTCAACAAAAGGTCCTTTCCATACTGATCTAGCCATTATTTTTTAGAATCCTTCCTGTTGTTTCTTCTTCTAACTATAAATTTATCTGTACTCTTATTGTCTCTAGTTTTTAATCCTTTTGCAGATTGACCTGTTGGAGATACTGGATGTCTACCACCTGCAGTTTTACCTTCACCACCTCCGTGTGGGTGATCAACAGGATTCATCACAACTCCTCTAGTATGAGGTCTTCTACCAAGCCATCTTGATCTTCCAGCTTTACCAATCTTAATGTTTTTTTGATCTGGGTTTGAAAGCACACCAATTGTTGCCATGCATCTTGAATCAATTTTTCTAACCTCTCCAGAGGTCATTTTAATTAATGAGTAATTTCCATCTAACCCACTGATAGTAACAGATGTACCTGCAGATCTAGCTATTTTTCCACCAGCTCCAGGTTTTAGCTCTACATTATGGATATTGATACCAACAGGAATATCTCTAAGTGGCATACAGTTTCCAACTTTAATTTCTTTTTCCGATCCATTTTCAACTTTATCACCTACTTTAATTTTTTGAGGAGCTAAATAGTAAAAATGTTGTCCATCATCAAACTTAACTAACATGATGTAGCAAGATCTATTTGGATCATATTCAATTCTTTCGACAGTGCCTGGCATGTCGATTTTCTTTCTGTAGAAATCAACCAACCTATACATTTTCTTGTGCCCACCGCCTGACATATTACGAGAAGTTATGTGTCCATTATTATTTCTTCCACGCATTGAATTTTTTGGCTCAACTAAGGCCTTAAATGGCTTGCCTTTCCAAAGACCAGCTCTATCAACTAAGATTGTTCCTCTTGTTGATTTTGTATAGGGTTTGAATGTTTTTAATGCCATTTTTAAATTCCAGATGTTAGATCAATACTTTGACCCTTTTTAAGTGTTATTATTGCTTTTTTGTAACCTTGAACATTAACTTTTTTACCTCTAGTTACTTTGGTTCGATTTTGTTTATTGATAATATTTATTTTTGTAACATTAACTTTAAAAATCTTTTCAATATTTTTCTTCAAATTAGTTTTGTTGGCAGCTCTGGGTACTTTAAAAACAATTTTATTTTGTTCTGACAAGTTAGTTGTTTTCTCAGTAACCATTGGTGATAGAATTTTATCGTATAAATGTATTTTATCCATTTTAAGAATATCTCTTTTCTAGTTCTTTAATTGAACTTTCTGTAAAAACTACTTTTTTAAACTTTATAATATCAAATGCACTGAAATGATTAATATCCGTAACTTTAACATTTGGAATATTTCTAACTGACTTTTCAATTTTCTCTTTAGATGATTTATCTAAAATTATTAATGAATTTGTAATTTCAAATTTTTTAATAATTGAATGCATTTCTTTAGTTTTTTTAATCTCATTTCCAAAATCACTAAAAATTATCAAATTATTAAGTTTATTCTTCTCAGTAATTAGTGAAGCAATACTTAGTTTTTTTTCACTTTTATTTAATTTTCTTTTTTTGTATGCCAGCTCACCTTTAGGTCCATGTGCAACACCACCACCAACGAAAATAGGTGCTTTTCTACTTGCGTGTCTAGCTCCACCAGTACCTTTTTGAGCATAAATTTTAGATGTAGATCCAGTAATCTCATTTTGTTGTTTAGTTTTTGCGTGTCTACCTTTGTAATTAGCATTAGTTTTATATAATACGTTATCAACCAATCTTTTGTTAATTTTAGCAGAGAAAATTTTATCTAAAACTTCAATTGAATCTTTTTTACCGTCTAAGTTTAATTTATCAATTTTCATTATTTTTTCTTTTTTATCTGGTGTTTTTTTAGCTTCTTCAGCGGCAGCAATTTTTTCATTAATAGTCATTTTATTTATAACTTTTACTGACTTTTTAACTAAGATTTCAGTATTTTTTGAACCAGGAATTGATCCTTTTAAATATAACAATTCATTTTCAACATCTGTCTTAATAATCTCTAAATTTTGCATAGTTCTAACTCTATCACCCATATGACCAGCCATTTTTTTACCTTTAAAAACTTTACCAGGATCTTGTCTTTGTCCAGTGGATCCATGAGATCTATGTGATACAGAAACACCGTGTGTAGCTCTTAATCCACCAAAATTGTGTCTCTTCATGGCACCTGCAAAACCTTTACCAATAGTTTTTGAAGTAGTATCAACAAACTTAACTTCATTAAATATTTCAAGACCAAATTCGTTACCTTCTTTGTATAACTCTGTATCTTTAACTCTAAATTCTTTTAATTTTTTCTTAGCTTCTGTATTTTTCTTTGCATAAAAGCCTTTCATTGCTTTTGTAAGTTTAGATGCTTTAATTTTACCAAACCCCAGTTGCACAGCTTTATATCCACGTTTTTCTTCGTCAATAACTTGGATCACTCTAGCCTTTTCCATTTTAATAACAGTTACTGGAACTAAACGCCCTGTTTTATAGAACTCTCTAGTCATACCAATTTTTTTCCCAATTAATGCAATCTCGGTCATATTTAAATTTTAATCTCCACATCCACACCTGATGCTAAATCTAATTTCATTAAAGCTTCAACAGTTTGAGGTGTTGGCTCTATAATATCTATTAATCTTTTGTGTGTTCTTGTTTCAAATTGCTCTCTACTTTTTTTATCAATGTGAGGACCTTTTAAAACGGTGTATCTTTCAATTCTAGTTGGTAAAGGTATTGGTCCTTTTATCGTGGCACCTGTTCTTTTTACAGTATTTACAATTTCTTCTGTAGATGCATCTAGAATCTTATTGTCGTATGCTCTTAATTTAATTCTTATATTTTGTTTTTCCATAATAATTAGCCTGCAATCTTTTTAGTTACTTCATCCTGAACATTTTGTGGGACTTTAGAGTAATGATCAAAAAACATTGAATACTGAGCTCTACCTTGAGACATTGATCTTAAACTATTTATATAACCAAACATATTAGCTAAAGGAACCATAGCTGTAATCACTGTTGCATTTCCTCTATTTTCTTGAGTACTGATTTGGCCTCTTCTACTATTCAGGTCACCAATAACATCACCCATATAATCTTCTGGTGTGACAACTTCAACTCTCATAACTGGTTCTAATAATTTCAAAGTTCCTCTAGTACACGCTTCTTTAAAGCAAGCTCTACCTGCTAATTCAAATGCAAGAACACTTGAGTCAACATCATGATGTAATCCATCTAAAATTGTAACTTTATAATCAATCATTGGAAATCCTGCTAAAATTCCGCCGTCTGAAATTGTTTCAATTCCTTTTTCAACACCAGGAATAAATTCTTTAGGAATTGCACCACCTTTAATTTTGCTTTCGACAGATCTACCTGAACCAGGCTCTTGTGGCTCAACCAAAAGTTTAACTTTTGCAAACTGACCAGCACCACCACTTTGTTTTTTATGAGTATATTCAAATTCTGAGGCGTTTTGTAATGTTTCTCTATAAGCAACTTGAGGAGCACCAACATTTGCCTCTACATTAAATTCTCTTTTCATTCTATCGACAATAATATCAAGGTGTAACTCACCCATTCCTTTAATAATAGTTTGACCAGATTCTTCATCTGACGTTACTCTGAATGATGGGTCTTCTTTAGCCAATCTTCCTAATGCTTCACCCATTTTTTCTTGGTCAGCTTTTGTTTTAGGCTCAACAGCAATTTCGATTACAGGTTCCGGGAACTCCATTGGTTCTAATAAAACAGGATTAGCTTCATCACAAAGAGTATGTCCTGTTATCGTGTATTTTAAACCAGCTAAAGCAACAATGTCACCCGTATTTGCTTCTTTGATATCCTCTCTTGAGTTCGCATGCATTAAAAGCATTCTACCAACTCTTTCTTCTTTATCTTTTGAAGTATTATAAACGGCAGTTCCAGTTCTAATCGTTCCCGAGTAAATTCTAATAAAAGTTAATGAACCAACAAATGGGTCATTAGCAACTTTAAATGCTAATGCAGAAAATCCTGTACCATCATCAAACTTCATTTCAACAACATCTTCACTACCTGGTTTAGTTCCATTAATAGATCCAATATCGATCGGGCTTGGTAAGTAGTTAATTACAGCGTCAAGTAAAGGTTGAACACCTTTGTTTTTAAAAGCTGAACCAGTAGTTATTGGAACAAAACTAAAATTTAAAGTTCCTTTTCTTATGCATTTTACTAAATCTTCTTCTTTGATTTCTTCCCCATTTAGGTAAGCTTCCATTAGTTTTTCATCTTGCTCTACAGCCATTTCAACTAATTCAGTTCTGTATTTTTGTGAAATTTCTTTTAAATCATCAGGAATTTCTTTGTATTCCCATTCAGCTCCTAAAGCTTCATTTTTCCAAACTTGAGCTTTCATTTTAACTAAGTCAACAACGCCAGATAAATCTGCTTCAATACCAATAGGGATTTGAATTGGTAGAGGCTTACAGCCTAATCTATCCTTAATCATTTCAACACATCTATAAAAATCAGCACCCGTTCTATCTAACTTGTTTACAAAACAAATTCTTGGAACTTTATATTTATCAGCCTGTCTCCATACTGTTTCAGATTGAGGTTCTACACCGGCAACACCATCAAAAACACAAACAGCACCATCTAAAACTTTTAATGATCTTTCTACTTCAATCGTAAAGTCAACGTGTCCAGGCGTGTCGATGATATTAATTCTATGATCATTCCAGAAGCAAGTTGTTGCTGCTGATGTAATCGTAATACCTCTTTCTTGTTCTTGTTCCATCCAATCCATTGTTGCAGCACCATCATGTACTTCACCAATTTTATGACTTTTTCCTGTGTAATATAAAATTCTTTCGGTGGTAGTAGTTTTACCAGCATCAATATGAGCCATGATACCAATATTTCTATATTTATTTAATGTATGTGTTCTAGCCATAATTTATTACCACCTAAAATGTGCAAAAGCTTTATTTGATTCTGCCATTTTATGTACATCTTCTCTTTTTTTAACAGCAGAACCTTTTTTTTCATAAGCATCATACAGTTCGTTAAAAATTTTATCTGACATATGTTTGTCTTTTCTTTTTCTAGAAGCATCAACTAACCATCTAATTGCTAGTGCTTGTGCACGTTTAGTTTTAACTTCAACAGGAACTTGATAAGTTGCGCCACCTACTCTACGTGATCTAACTTCTACAGTAGGTTTGATGTTATTTATTGCTTCATTAAAAACATTAATGGGCTCTTCTTTTGTTTTTGATTTTATTTTTTCTATAGCTTCATAGACAATTTTTTCAGCAACTACTTTTTTGCCGTCGTACATTATTGAGTTAATTAATTTAGGGATTATTGTAGAATTAAATATTGGGTCTGGAGTAACAACTTTTTTGGGTTGTGTTTTTTTTCTAGACATAATTATTTACCTTTTTTAGTTCCATACAAAGATCTACGTTTCTTTCTATTTGCAACACCTTGTGTGTCTAGGTTTCCTCTAAGGATATGATAACGAACACCAGGTAAATCTTTTACACGACCACCCCTAATTAAAACAACTGAGTGTTCTTGTAAATTATGACCTTCACCACCAATATAAGCTGTAACTTCAAAACCATTAGATAGTCTAACTCTAGCAACTTTTCTTAATGCTGAGTTGGGTTTTTTAGGAGTTGTTGTGTAAACTTTTACACAAACGCCTCTCTTCAAAGGTTGTTTCTGAAGTGCAGGAACTTTATTCCTAGCAACAGGTTTAATTCTTTTTTTTCTTAACAACTGGTTAATAGTTGGCATAAATTTTTTAATTAATTAATATATTTTTGAGTGAAAATAACTGACAGGTTATTTTGTGGCAGCGTTTAGTTCCGTAAAGTAGGTACTACATTCCAACCAAAAACAGCGTCAAAATACTATTAAATCTCTGATTGTCAAACTAAAACTACAAGTTAAACGTGTTTTTTTTATTAATTTGCTGGAGTTTCTGAAGCCTCTAAAGGCTCGATTTTCTCTTGCTCAGCTAAGAATTTATTATCAGCATCAATGGCATTCTTGTTCCATTTATTCTTAATGTGACCTGTTCCAGCTGGAACTAATCTACCTACAATAACGTTCTCTTTTAAGCCATTTAATGGATCAACTTTACCTTTAATCGCAGCATCAGTTAAAACTCTAGTAGTTTCTTGGAATGATGCAGCAGAAATAAATGACTCAGTTTGAAGTGAAGCTTTGGTAATACCCATTAAAACTCTTTCACCAGATGCTGGATTCTTTCCTTCAGCAACTAGTTTTTCATTTGTATTATCAAACTTAATTCTGTCAATCATTTCACCTGGTAAGTAAGACGAGTCGCCAGACTCTTTGATTTCAACTTTTTTAAGCATTTGTCTTAATATCGTTTCGATATGTTTGTCGTTAATAATTACACCTTGTAACCTATAAACTTCTTGTACTTGGTTAACAAAGTATTCTGTTAAATCTTTTATACCAAGTATTCTTAAAATATCATGTGGCAACGGTTGTCCATCTAAAAGATACTCACCTTTTTTTATTTTTTCACCTTGGTTAAAATTAATATGTTTACCTTTTGGAATTAGATAATTTGAAGGTTCACCATTATCTGGTTGTATGGAAATTCTTTGTTTACCTCTAACTTCTTTACCAAATAAAACTTGGCCATCATTTTCTGCAATTATTGCGCTATCTTTTGCTTTTCTAGCTTCAAATAATTCTGCAACACGAGGTAATCCTCCAGTAATATCTTTTGTTTTAGTAGTTTCTTTTGGAAGTCTAGCTATTATGTCACCAGCAAATATTTTTTGACCATCTTTCACTGAAAGAATTGAATCTGGAACTAAATAATATCTGGCTTCATTATCGTCAGCTTTTTTAATAACATTACCTTTATCATCTCTTAAAGTAATTCTTGGTTTTAAATCAGTATTTTTAGATTGAGCTCTCCAATCAATAACTGATTTAGATGAAATTCCTGTTGCATCATCAGTTGTTTCTTGAATTGAAACACCATCAATTAAATCTACATAACCAGCTATACCACTTTTCTCTGCGATAACTGGAGTTGTATAAGGATCCCATTCACAAATTTTTTCATTTGCTTTAACTTTATCACCATTCTGAAAGAATAATTTCGAACCGTAAGCAACTTTGTAAACAGCAACTTGAACTCCATTATTATCTTCAATTGATAATTGAGTGTTTCTTCCCATTACAATTAAATTTTTCTTAGAATCTTCTAATAGGTTAGAATTTATAATTTTTAAAGTTCCAGCTGTTTTCGTTACGATCTGAGACTCTTGTTTAACAGAAGCAGTACCACCAACGTGGAAAGTTCTCATTGTTAACTGAGTACCTGGTTCTCCAATCGATTGTGCTGAAATCATACCAATTGCTTCACCAACATGAACCATTTTTCCTCTAGATAAATCTCTTCCATAACAAGTAGCACAAACACCAAGTTTAGAGCTACAAGTCATAACTGAATAAGCTTTGATAAATTTAACACCAGCTGCATCAATTTTATCGCAACCAGCTTCATCAATCATTGTTTCTTTTTTAATAACTACTTCACCAGTGATTGGATTTTTTACATCGAAAGCTGTAACTCTACCAAGTGCTCTTTCTGATAAACTAACAACAACATTTCCACCTTCCAAAATTTCTCCTAATTCAATAAACCCAGGATTATCACACTTAATTTTAGATATAGTAAGATCTTGAGCTACGTCACAAAGTCTTCTTGTTAAATAACCCGAGCTTGCAGTTTTCAGGGCTGTATCAGCTAAACCTTTTCTGGCTCCATGTGTTGAGTTGAAATATTCTAGTGCAGTTAAACCTTCTTTGAAATTAGAAATAATTGGTGTTTCAATAATTTCTCCAGATGGTTTTGCAATAAGACCTCTCATACCAGCCAACTGTTTCATTTGCGCAGCTGAACCTCTAGCTCCACTATCTGCCATCATAAATACTGAGTTAATCTTCATGCCATCAGGAGTACTTTCAGTGGCTGAAATACCTCTCATCATTTCACCAGCAACTTTATCTGTACATTTTGACCAAGCATCAACAACTTTGTTATATTTTTCACCTCTAGTAATTAAACCTTCTGAATATTGATTTTCATAATCTGCAATTAATTTTTTAGTATCTTCAATTAGTTGTCCTTTATTTGCAGGAATAACCAAATCGTCTTTACCAAAAGAAATACCAGCTTTAAATGCATGTTTGAAACCTAAATCTTTTAAATGATCACAAAATATAACTGTAGTCTTCTGACCACAAAATCTAAATACACTATCAATAATTTCTGAAACAGTTTTTTTAGGAAGCAATCTATCAATCATTGAAAAAGTAATATCTTTATGTTTTGGAAGTAAATTAGCTAATAAGAATCTTCCAGCTGTCGTTGTGTGTTTTTCAACTCTTTTGTTTCCCTTCTCATCTAATGTTTCAAATCTAGAAACAATAGTAGAGTGAACTTTTATTTGACCTGTAGATAGTGCATGTTCAATTTCATCATTATTTATGAAGTAACCATCTGGCTTTTCAGTTTGAAAAGGCGCTTGAGATAAATAGTAAAGACCTAAGATCATATCCTGACTGGGTACTATGATAGGTTTACCGTTTGATGGACTTAAAATATTATTTGTTGATAACATTAAAATTCTTGCTTCTAGTTGGGCTTCTAAACTTAGAGGAACGTGAACAGCCATTTGGTCACCATCAAAGTCAGCATTAAAGGCTGCACAACATAAAGGATGAAGTTCAATTGCATCTCCTTCAATTAACTTAGGTTCAAAAGCTTGAACACCAAGTCTGTGAAGCGTTGGTGCACGGTTTAATAAAACTGGGTGTTCTCTTACAATAAGTTCTAATGCATCCCAAACAGCATTAGTTTCTTTTTCTACCAATTTTTTTGCTTGTTTGATTGTAGAAGCTAATCCTAATTTATTTAATCTAGCATACAAGAATGGCTTGAATAATTCTAAAGCCATCTTCTTAGGCAAACCACATTCATGCAATTTAAGGTCTGGCCCTACAACGATTACAGATCTTCCTGAATAATCTACTCTTTTTCCTAATAAGTTTTGTCTAAATCTACCTTGTTTACCTTTAAGCATCTCTGCTAAAGATTTAAGTGGACGTTTACCAGTTCCAGTAATTACTCTTCCTCTACGACCATTATCAAATAACGCATCAACAGATTCTTGAAGCATTCTTTTCTCATTTCTAACAATGATATCTGGAGCCTTTAAATCCATTAATCTCTTAAGACGATTATTTCTGTTTATTACTCTTCTATAAAGATCATTAAGATCTGATGTAGCAAATCTTCCACCATCTAATGGAACTAAAGGTCTTAATTCAGGTGGTATAACTGGTATTACAGTTAAAATCATCCATTCTGGCTTTTGACCAGTTTCAATAAATGACTCAATCAATTTAAGTCTTTTAATTGATCTTTCTTCATTAACTTTTGATTTTGTTTCTTTAATTGTATTAATTAAAAGCTTTCTTTCAAGCTCAAGATCCATTGATTTAAGAATAGATAAAATTGCTTCAGCTCCAATACCAGCTTCAAATGACTCTTCACCAAATTCGTCTTGGTATTTTGCTAATTCTTCTTCGTTAAGTAATTGATTTTTTTGAAGACCAGTTAAACCCGGCTCAATAACTATGAAGTTTTCAAAATAAAGAACTCTTTCAACTTCTTTTAGCTTCATGTCAACAGCTAGTGAAATTCTACTAGGTAAAGATTTTAAAAACCAAATGTGTGCAACAGGAGTAGCAAGGTTTATGTGACCCATTCTCTCTCTTCTTACATTGGATTTTGTTACTTCAACTCCACATTTTTCACAAATAATTCCTCTAAACTTCATACGCTTGTACTTACCGCACAAACATTCATAATCTTTTATCGGTCCAAAAATTCTAGCACAAAACAAACCGTCTTTTTCTGGTCTAAAAGTTCTATAGTTAATAGTTTCAGGTTTTTTAATTTCACCATATGTCCAAGATTTAATTTTTTCAGGGCTAGCTAAAGTAATTTTAATGCTATTAAAATTTTGTGCTTCAGAAACTTCACTATTTTTAAATAAATCTGTTAATTCTTTTTTCATATTTAATTTAACTCTATGTTTAGTGCTAATGATTTAATTTCTTTAACAAGAACGTTGAATGACTCTGGAATTCCAGACTCAAAATTCTCTTCACCTTTAACAATCGTTTCGTAAACTTTAACTCTTCCAGCAACATCATCTGACTTGACTGTTAAAATTTCTTGTAATGTGTACGAAGCTCCATACGCTTCAAGAGCCCACACTTCCATTTCACCAAATCTTTGTCCACCAAGTTGTGCTTTACCACCCAATGGCTGCTGTGTAACAAGACTATAAGGACCAGTAGATCTTGCGTGAATTTTATCTTCAACCAAGTGATGCAGTTTAAGCATATAAATAATACCAACAGTTACAGGTCTATCAAACATTTCACCTGTTCTACCATCCCATAAATTAGTTTGACCTGAAGTAGGTAATTTTGCTAACTCAAGCATTTCAGAAACATCTTTTTCTTTAGCTCCATCAAATACTGGAGTTGAAATAGCTATACCATTTTGTAAGTTTTCACATAAATCTGAAAATTCAGTTTTGTTTAATTTATCAATTCCACCATCAAACACTTCCTTACCATAAACAGATTTTAGGAATGATGAAATTTTTTCAGTTTTTTCAAATTTTTTATTATTTTCATTAACCAATCTTTTAACTTCTTCACCAAATTCTTTACAAGCCCAACCAAGGTGAGTTTCTAAGATTTGACCTACGTTCATACGACTTGGAACTCCAAGTGGATTTAATACAATGTCAACAGGTCTTCCATCTTCCCTATAAGGCATATCTTCAACAGGGACAATTTTACTGACTACACCCTTGTTTCCGTGTCTACCCGACATCTTATCACCTGGTCTTAATCTTCTTTTAATCGCAACAAAAACTTTTACCATTTTCATAACACTTGGTAATAAATCATCACCACTTCTAATCTTTAAAACCTTATCTTCGAATCTTTCTTGAATATCTTGTTTTGCTTGATTGTATTGATCTTTTAATTGAGCAATACTCGCTTCATCATTAACATTGCCTACTGTTATTTTGAATACATCATTAATATTAATTTTATTAATTGTCTCAAGATCAAGTTTGGTACCTTCGTCTAAATCTTTTATTTTTTTAGTTAAAGAAGCTCCTGATAAAATTTGATTAGCTCTTTGTTTTATGCTTCTTTCTAGAATTTCTTCCTCTACAATTTTGTCTTGTTGAACAGTATCAATTTCTGCTCTTTCAATTGTAATAGATCTTTCATCTTTTTCTATACCATGTCTATTAAATACTCTAACATCAACAACCGTTCCACTGCTTCCTCGAGACATCTTTAATGATGTGTCAGTTACATCGATTGCTTTTTCACCAAAAATAGATCTTAATAATTTTTCCTCAGGTCCAGATGCTGAATCTCCTTTAGGTGTAACTTTACCAACTAATATATCGCCAGCTTTTACTTCAGCACCAATATAAACAATTCCAGATTCATCAAGGTTTTTTAGGGCTTCTTCATTTACATTTGGAATATCCCTAGTGATTTCTTCTTCACCCAATTTTGTATCTCTAGCCATAACTTCATATTCAACAATATGAACTGATGTAAATACATCATCCGTGACACATCTTTCTGAAATTAAAATAGAGTCTTCAAAATTGTAACCTTGCCAAGGCATAAATGCTACTGTCACATTTTTTCCGAGTGCTAACTCACCTAGTTTAGTAGATGGTCCGTCAGCAATAATATCTCCTGATTTAACTTTATCACCTACTCTAACAAGTGGTTTTTGGTTAATACATGTATTTTGGTTTGATCTTTTAAATTTTTGCAGGTTATAAATATCCACACCTGATTTAGTGAAATCCGTTTCTTCAGTTGCTTTGATTACAATTCTTTTTCCATCAATTTTATCTACTGTACCATCACGACTAGCAACAATAGTTACACCTGAATCAAGAGCAACATCACTTTCAATTCCAGTACCAACTAAAGGAGACTCTGGTTTTAATAAAGGAACTGCTTGTCTCATCATGTTAGATCCCATTAGAGCTCTGTTCGCATCATCATTTTCTAAGAAAGGGATTAGAGAGGCTGCAACAGAAACTAACTGTTTAGGTGAAACATCAATATAATCAATTTTACTTGGATTTGACAAAACGAAGTTCAAATTTTCTCTACAAGGAACAAGTTCTTCTAAAATTTTTCCAGATTTATCTATTTTTGCATTAGCTTGAGCAATTGTATATTTTGTTTCTTCCATCGCTGAAAGATATTCAACTTTATCTTGAACTACACCGTTTAGAACTTTTTTATAAGGACTTTCAATGAAACCATACTTATTAATTTTAGCATAAGTAGATAAGCTATTAATCAAACCAATGTTGGGTCCTTCAGGTGTTTCAATTGGACAAATTCTTCCGTAATGAGTTGGATGAACGTCACGTACTTCAAATCCAGCTCTTTCTCTAGTTAACCCCCCTGGTCCTAAAGCTGAAACTCTTCTTTTGTGTGTAATTTCTGATAATGGATTTGTTTGATCCATAAATTGAGAAAGTTGTGAACTTACAAAAAAATCTTTAAGAGAAACTGTTAATGGTTTTGCGTTAATCAAATCTTGTGGCATTGCTGATTCAATATCAAGTGTTGTCATTTTTTCTTTAATCGCTCTTTCCATTCTGTAAACACCAATACGCGCTTGGTTTTCAACAAGTTCACCAACAGATCTAACTCTTCTGTTGCCTAAATGATCAATATCATCAACTTCATCTTTACCATCTCTTAAATCTAACATTTTATGAACGATAGCAATTATGTCATCATTTCTTAAAATTGTGATTTTATCAGAACACTCAAGGTTCAGTCTCGAGTTCATCTTAACTCTACCAACATCAGAAAGGTCGTATCTATCTGAACTAAAGAATAGATTGTTAAATATCTGTGTAGCAATCTCAACTGTTGGTGGTTCACCTGGTCTTAAAACCTTGTAAATTTCAGTAATTGCATCATTTCTTGAATTATTTTTATCATTTAAAATTGTTGTTAATAAATAAGGTCCTTTATTAATAGAATTAGTAATAGAAATTTCAATTGAGCTAATATTAGCCTCTAAAATTTGCTTAATAATAGTGTCATTTAACTCTGTACCTATTCCAAAAGTACCTTCTTCTTCATCATCACTAACTTTAACTTCATTATGCAAATATTTTCCAATTAAAGACTCTTGAGATACAAGAATGTCTTTAAGTCCATCTGAAGCTAACTTTTTAGCAGTTAAAAAATTAATTTTATCCCCAAGCTTAATTACTACATTTCCTGTTTTAGCGTCAGTAACTTCTTCAGAAAAATTTTTTGCTTTGTAATTTTCAGGATTAAATTTTGTTTTCCATTTACCTGTTTTCGCATCAAATGAATAAGTGTCTTTATCATAAAACTCATCCGCTATTTCTGATTTAGTTAAACCTAATGCCATCAAAAGAGTTGAAGCAAATATTTTTTTCTTTCTATCAATCTTAAAATATAAAAAATCTTTAACATCGTATTCTAAATCTAACCAAGATCCCCTGTTAGGAATAACTCTACAATTAAATAATAATTTACCACTTGCATGTGATTTGCCTTTATCATGATCAAAGAAAACACCCGGACTTCTGTGCATTTGGTTTACAACAACTCTTTGAACACCGTTTGTTATAAAAGTTCCACTATCAGTCATCATAGGTACTTCACCCATATAAACTTCCTGCTCTTTGGCAGATAAAATATCTTTAGTATTATTTTCTTGGTCAATTTCGTAAACAACCAATCTTAAAGTACATTTTAATGCTGACGTAAAAGATAATCCTCTTTGAATACATTCTTCGGTATCAAATTTTGGTTTTTCAAGTCTATAAGAAACGTATTCTAATGTTGCTTTATCATTTAGATCTTCTATTGGAAAAATACTTTTAAAAACTCTATCAAATCCTTTTGATAAATCCCCAGCTTCACTGTCAAAATCAGTAAGTTGTTTGTATGAGTTTTTTTGGACTTCAATTAAATTTGGAATAGATAAAGTTTCAGAAAGCTTTCCAAAGCTTTTTCTTACATTTTTCTTTTGAGTAAAAGATAATTGCATTTAATACTAATCACTGATTAATAAATTAACCAGTTATGAAATCTTTCTAATTAATTTATTTAAGTTCTACTTTTGCGCCAGCTGCTTCCAACTTAGCCTTGATCTCTTCAGCGTCTTTTTTGTTTACACCAGACTTAACTTCTTTTGGTGCACCCTCAACTAAATCTTTTGCCTCTTTAAGACCTAAAGATGTTGCTGCTCTAACTTCTTTAATAACATTAATTTTTTTATCACCTGCAGAAATTAACATGATTGTAAAATCATCTTTTGCTTCTTCAGCTGCACCACCTGCTGCTGCTGCTGGTGCTGCTGCAGCCATAGCTGTAACACCCCACTTTTCTTCAAGCTGTTTTGAAAGTTCAGCTGCTTCAACGACAGTTAAACTTGATAAGTCTTCAATAATTTTGTTTAGATCAGGCATATTTTTTTATACTCTTTAGGTTGTTTTTTAAGAATTTTCTGGGCTCAAACTACTCATTTTTTCGGATCGTGCAAGTAAAATACTAACTAATTTTGATGCTGGTGTAGCCAAAATTCCGACAAGATTAGCTCTTGCTTCATCAAGTGTTGGTAAATTTGCTACATTTTGAACTGCAGCTTGGTCTAATACCTCATTACCCATAATTCCACCTAAAAGTTTCAAACTTTCGTTTGTTTTGGCAAATTTAGATAAAATTCTAGCTGATATTATCGCGTCATTAGAAAAAGCAACTGCAGTAGCGCCTGTAAATAAATTTGATAGCTCCTTACACTTAGTTTTTTCTAGTGCAATTTTTGTAATTCTATTTTTTGTTATAGTGAACTTAATGCCATGTTCTCTCATTTGCGCTCTAAGTTCATCAAGTTGAGACATTGTAAGTCCTTGATAGTGAGTTACCATTACAGCTTCATTATTTTGAAACTGTGTTTCCATTTCACTAATATAATTCTTTTTTTGTTCCTTGTTCATCATAACTATATAGCTTTTCCTAATTTAACTTTATACGAAACACCCATGCTTGATGTTATAAAAGTATTTTTTATTAAGTCACCTTTTAAAGTTAGGTTTCCTTTTTCTTTTTCTAAAGTATCTAAAATAGCATGAAAATTTTTAAGTAATTGATCATCATGGAAAGATTTCTTACCTATGCTCACGCCAATATTTCCATCTTTATCGTTTCTAATTTCTGCTTGTCCTGATTTAGCATTTGTTACGGCTTGTTTAATATCCTCTGAAACTGATCCTAATTTTGGGTTAGGCATTAATCCTTTTGGACCTAAAACTTTTCCTAGCTTAGATAATTTAACCATCATACCTGGTGTACAAATTAATTTTTCAAAATTAAGTTCACCTGCTTTAATTTTATCTATAAATTCGTCGCTACCAACTATATCAGCACCAGCATCTTTGGCTTCTTTGGCTTTTGTATCCTCACAAACAACAGCTACTTTCACTTTTTTACCTGTTCCGCCAGGTAAGTTAACTACAGTTCTAATATTTACTTCACCTTTTTTTTGTTTGTTGTTCACTTGAAAGCTCAAGTCAATTGATTCATCAAATTTTGTAGTACAATTTTTTTTAACAGTCGCTAATAAATTTTCAATAACGTCAGCAGTTAAATCTTTTGTTTTTTCAGGTAATTGTTTAAATCTTTTTGATGGCATTAGTCTTTAACCTCTATCCCCATTGATCTTGCTGATCCTGCAATAATTTTTACCGCTTGCTCGAGATCGTGAGCATTAAGATCTTTCATCTTTTGGGTTGCAATTTCTTCTGCTTGTTTTTTTGTAATTGATCCAGCAATACTTCTGCCAGGCTCTTTTGATCCACCTTTAAGTTTAGCAGCTTCTTTAATAAAATGTGATGCTGGCGGTGATTTAATTTCAAAATCAAATTTTTTATCTTTATATACAGTGATAACTACTGGAATTGGTTTTCCAGCAAAAGCTTTTGTTTTATCGTTAAAAGCTTTACAAAATTCCATTATATTAATTCCACGTTGACCTAACGCAGGACCAACTGGTGGTGCTGGATTGGCTTGGCCACCCATAATTTGTAATTTTATATATCCACTAATTTCTTTTGCCATTAACTTGCTTTCTCTACTTGGTTATATTCTAAATCAACTGGTGTTGGTCTTCCAAATATTGAAACTGAAACCTTAAGTCTTGATTTCTCTTCATCTATATCTTCAACCATACCGCTGAATGATGCAAAAGGACCGTCAACGACCTGAACTTTTTCACCAATGCTGTATTCTATACCAGATTTTGGCTGAGCTACACCATCTTTTATTTGTCCTAAAATCTTTTCTATTTCTTTATCAGAAACAGGAACGGGAATGCCCTTTGAACCTAAAAACCCACTTACACGCTTTAAGTTTTTAATTAAATGATAAAGGTCATTATCCATTTCACTTTTAATCAAAACATAACCCGGAAAGTATTTCTTTTTTCTTTGAATTCTCTTTCCTCTTTTTACTTCTGTTACATCGTGTGTTGGAACAACAATTTCTTCAATTTTGTCAGATATTTTTGCTTTTTCAGCTTCTTCCTTAATTAATCCAGCAACTTTATTCTCAAAATTTGAGTGAGATTGAACAATATACCAATTTTTCATTAAATACTTACCTTTAGTAAAGCTTCCAATAAAAATTTAAGTACTTGATCAAGAAGCAAAAAGAAAAGAGACATAATAACTGCCATAGCAAATACCATTAATGCACCTTGCATTGTCTCTTTTCCAGTAGGCCAAGAAACTTTAAAAGCTTCTTGTTTAACTTCTTGGATAAATTTTATCGGGTTTTTCATAATATACTGTTTAGCTTATTGGCAGGAGCGGAGGGAATCGAACCCTCAACCTCCGGTTTTGGAGACCGGCACTCTACCAATTGAGCTACACTCCTATAGAGTTTACTCTATAATTTTAGTTACTACACCAGCTCCAACTGTTCTACCACCTTCACGAATAGCAAAGTTTAATTTTTCGCTCATCGCAATTGGAGTAATTAATGTAACAGTGAATTTAGCGTCATCACCAGGCATAACCATTTCAGTTCCAGCTGGCAATGTAACTTCTCCAGTTACATCAGTTGTTCTAAAGTAAAACTGAGGTCTGTATTTAGTAAAGAAAGGAGTGTGTCTTCCACCCTCATCTTTTTTAAGTACATATGCCTGAGCTTCAAATTTAGTGTGAGGTGTAATTGAAGCAGGTTTACAAAGAACTTGTCCTCTTTGAATGTCATCTCGCTCAACACCTCTTAATAGAATACCGACATTATCACCTGCTTCACCTGAATCTAAAAGTTTTCTGAACATTTCAACACCAGTACAAACTGATTTTTTAGTTGCAGTAACTCCTACGATTTCAACTTCTTCACCTGTTTTAATAACACCAGATTCAATTCTTCCAGTTGCAACAGTTCCTCTACCTGAAATTGAGAAAACATCCTCAACAGGCATTAGGAAAGGCTTGTCAATATCTCTAGTTGGTTGAGGAATAAATTCATCAACAGCTTTCATTAATTCTACAATAGAATTTTTTCCAATTTCTTCATCTCTGCCTTCAACAGCAGCTAATGCAGATCCTTTAACGATAGGAGTTTTATCACCTGGATATTTGTACGAAGTTAAAAGTTCTCTAATTTCTTCTTCAACAAGTTCAATCATATCTTTATCATCAACTTGATCTACTTTATTTAAGTAAACAACAATTGCAGGAATACCAACTTGTCTTCCTAAAAGAATGTGTTCTCTAGTTTGAGGCATAGGACCATCAGCAGCATTAACTACTAAGATAGCTCCATCCATTTGAGCTGCACCTGTAATCATGTTTTTTACATAGTCAGCGTGACCTGGGCAATCAACGTGTGCGTAGTGTCTTTTTTCAGTTTCGTACTCAACGTGAGCAGTTGAAATTGTAATCCCTCTTTCTTTTTCTTCAGGGGCTTTATCAATCTGATCGTAAGCAACAGCTTTTCCTCCACCAAGTTCTGCTAATGTAATAGTGATAGCGGCTGTTAATGTTGTCTTACCATGGTCGACATGACCAATTGTACCGATGTTACAGTGTGGTTTATTTCTTACGAACTTTTCTTTTGACATTACGTTTTTACCTCAGTTTTAGTTTTATTAATAATTTCTTTTTTTCTTGGAGCGGGTAAAGAGAATCGAACTCTTACATCCAGCTTGGAAGGCTAGCGTTCTACCATTGAACTACACCCGCACAACATCAAGAATAACACTCCATTGTTATAAAAAATTTTATTGATTGGTGGAGGGGGAAAGATTCGAACTTTCGAAGACCGAAGTCAACGGGTTTACAGCCCGCCCCATTTGACCGCTCTGGAACCCCTCCTTTTTGGGGAAGTGTCCCCTTGCTCAATAAAGCTTCAAACAACATGCGTTTTATATATTTTTATTATGCAATTGCAACACGAGATTTACTGTGAAAATGGAGGAAAATACGTATAAAACAAAGATAATTTTATGAATAAATCATCTTTTTTAATCGTTGGTCAACATGCTGTAATTGAGGCTTTAAGAAACCCAAAAAGAAAGGTTTTAAAAGTTTTTTTAACGGAAGAAAGTAAAAAAAATATTCATAGAAAGAATCCGAAGAAAAATGTCCTTGAAGACGTTAAAGTCTATTTTAAATCAAAGAAAGAATTAGATAAGTATACTTCTAAAGATCAAATTATGCACGGTGGGTACATTGCAGAAGTTGAGCATATCGATCAACCCGACTTAAAAGAATTTATAAAAGGAAAAAATAAATTAACATTTGTTTGCATTGATGAAGTAACGGATCCTAGAAATATTGGATCGTTAATTAGAAGTGCTTCTTCATTTCATATAGATGGATTAATAGTTAAAGAAAGACAATTCCCGTCTGATAGTAAGCTTATGTATAAAGCTGCAAGTGGATGCATGGAGCATATTAATATTTTTGAAGTATCAAACATAAATTCAACACTTAAAAATTTAAGAGAAAAGAATTTTTGGGTTTATGGGTTTGATGCAAGAGGAGAAAAAGACTTTACAGATGTCAAATGGGAAGGAAAGAATGTTCTTTTGTTTGGATCTGAAGGATTTGGTATGAGAGAACATACTGGAAAATACACAGATTTTTTAGTTAAGATTGATATAAATAAAGATGTAGAAAGCTTAAATATCTCAAATAGTGCAGCGATTGTGTTTCATCATTTAAGTTATTTGAAAAAAAATTCTTGATTAGTCTAAGATTTCTTAATAGAAATCGTTTATGCCCTTGTAGCTCAGCTGGTAGAGCAATTGATTTGTAATCAATAGGTCCGCGGTTCGACTCCGTGCGGGGGCACCACACAATCCTTTACTTATTTCACTTTTTGAATATTTAGAAAAAAATCTATAACAAAAAATAGTAGAACAAAGACTATACAAAGGAAGAAAGTAGAACTCGTTGTAGTGAAATTGTAGTGAAATTTTAGATTGGTAAAAATATTTACTAAAGTGTCTTTAAATAATTGAGTAGTCTTTTAAGATAGATAAATCTTTATCGTCAAGATGAATAAAATCAAATTTAATTTTAGGACTAATACTTTGTTTGATCAATTTTATATCTTCAATATCTTCAGATTGAGCTGGGTCAAAATCAGATGTATTCCAATTAGGGTTTTTTAAACCATTTTTTATCCAGTCATCATCTTCAGTATCAAAAACAGATGGCTCCATTAAATTTATTCCTACACTAATTTTTTCTAAACCATCTAACTTATTTATAAAAGCAGATATTAATATTGGGTCAAATAACAATACATCACTAATAATATCTAAATTAGTTGATTTGAATTCAGCTATTCTTGAAAAAAATCTATTATCTTTTCCAACCTTATATTCTTGATTGGGCTTTAAATCATCTATCTGATTACCATAAGGAATTGTATAATTAATTTTCCATAAAAAGTTTTTGATAGAGGTTTTTTCTTTTATAAAACTTAAAATATCATTATCCCAACAAACCTCTTGATCATCCCAAAACGATACATTTTCTCTAACCCAGAGATCTCCCCCATCATACTCAAATATATCATTTTTAAGATCTTTTTTAATAAGCTTTGGATAAATCATTTCAAATTATTTTTCTTTTTTTCTATTCGCCACAACATATAAAATAGTATTATTAAGCTAGGCTGAAGAAAAACAAAGATAACTATATTTGCAAGCTCATAGCCCATGCCTGTGAAGTCACCAATAAACTCTAAAACATAAACACACCAGTTAAAAAAATTACTAATCATTTAAAATATATTTTAACCTTTTATTTAATAATTTTATATTTTTTCAGAATTTTTTTCTCAACTTTGTCTAATTTATCAAAAGTAAATTTGATCTTAGGACTAATTTTTTTTCTTAAATATTGTAAAGACTCTAAGTCAGATCTAAATTTTTTATCAAATAGTGTTTTAATTTGAAATTGTACAGTAAACCATGCAGGCTGATCTAGTTTGTCTAATAAATATTTATCTTGTGAAAAACTTGGTTTAAGCCAACCATAATGAGGCAGTCCTTTTTGCAAAAAACCTAATTTAAAATTTATTTCTTTTAAATCTTTTAAAAGTTTTGAAGCTAATACTATTGATTCCATGGTTTTTCCACGCGGAAACTTTACGGTATGATTATCGGTCAGAAATAAGTCTGAGGAAACATTTAGCTTTTTATGATCATCATAATTAGAACATATGAGTTCAAGAAGATGTGCAGATTTTTCTAAACTATCTTTGTATTTTTTATTTTTCTTATAATATTTGATTTGATTCTCTTTAGGGACATAATATTTAATAAACCAATAAAAACCCTTAAATTTCATTTTTTTTGGTTTTGATAATTTAACTAAATGTGGATATAGAAAGTCTAAACTACTCCACACATCCAAACATTTAAGAACTGATACTCTTTTTAATAAATCACCACCCTCAAAAGCACAAACAAATGAGTCTTTAAGTATTTTCTTCATTAAATGAATTGAGCCTTTTTCATTAAAATATGGATATTTAATTTTTTTCATTTATTTGTAATTTGTCTTAAACTTTAAAAGCTTACAAAAACTATTCATTAATTTCATCTCTTTTATTGAGCTAGCTGATGCTAAAAGAAGGTTTTCATTAAATATAATAATAGCAACACATTCAGCTCTAGAAATTGCTACGTTCAATCTGTTCCTGCTAAAGAAGAAATCTTTATGTCTTGGTAAACTTTCAACATCAGATGTGGTCATCGATATAAGTACTACTTTTGCTTCTTGCCCCTGAAACAAATCTATAGTTCCCACCCTAACATCATCATATACTTTCTTTAATCTCTCTCTAATATTATTTGCCTGAGCATTATATGGAGCAACAACCATGATGTCTTTTGATGATATTTTACCTATATTTTTACCAGCTTTAAATTCTTTATTTATTATTTTATTATAAGTTTTCTCAACTAAATCTGCTTCTTCATCTGATCGTTGAGAACAGCCACTATGTTCAATTGGAACATAAAATAATCCCTCATTTTTAATTGGATCTAATTTTAAACTAACTGATCTAGTTTCCGTTATTGGGTCAGAAGTTAATCTAGAGTCATAAAAGCTAGATGATATGTAATTACAAATCTTATTATTTAGTCTTCGCGTAACATTTAAAAATACACCTTTGTCAGCTGGTATTGTATCTTTATCTTCTAGCACAAAGTCTAAAGAACTCATTCTTGCATATCCTTCATGCTTAGCCCTCATTGGTTGAGAGAGTTGCATCTGATCACCAATTAATACTAAATTTTTAGCTGATGTTGCGTTAGCTATTGTTGTACCCAGTGCCACCTGTCCCGCCTCATCTATAAAAAGATAATCCAAAGCTTTATTCATTCTAGGATCAACAAAGAACCAAGAAGTTCCTGCATACAATGAGTAGTCATCAAAATTTAAAGGCTTACCTGTAGTAATATCTTTTATAAATTTCCAATCATATTTGTCTGAACTTCTAGCTTTTCTCATTCCACTAAATTCAAAATTTTGGCTTTCAGCTTGTTGTTCTAAAGCAATAAGCAAAGTTTTAATTGCTTCATGAGAGTTACTTGTAACCCCAACTTTTTTGCCTGATTTCATTAATTCAATAATAATATTTGCAGATGAATATGTTTTTCCTGTACCAGGAGGACCTTGAATTGTTAGATAAGAATTATTCAAATTTTTAATAATCTCAAATGATTGAGAAATTAAATCTTTATCTTCATCAATTAAATTAGAGCCTTCTTTAACACCTTTTACATCTGGACTACTTCGCTCAAGCATATCCATAATAGACTTATAATTTTTACCATCATTCTTAATGTAATCCTCTAAAAATTTATTTAATGCTTGATCATGCTGATGTACTTGAGGAGGAGTACCATTTCCCAAGGTCAATAAACTTGGCATCTCTACATTTTTTCTTCTTTTGGATACAAAAATCTTAATTACATTCTTATCAGGAAATTTTTCCTCTATTGAATAAATGGTTCCAATACCTTTAATTTGATGAACATCAAAAGCAGCTTTTCCTTCTTTTAATTTATAATTTTGATCATTAAATCTATAAGAATAAATGGACCCATCATCTGTAACTTTGGGTTTGTCACTAACTAATACACAATTAGCTATACATTCTGTATCATCCTCAAGTTCTAAATGAGTTTTTTCAGCTCTATCAAAAACCTCCCAAAATTCTGGTTTATTACTTTTCCAATGAAAGCCTATAAAATTTTTTAAATTTTCAACAAATTTTTTATTAGATTTATTTTTCTTTTTTTCCAATCTATTATTTAGGTCTACCTCAACTTCTTCTCTAGATAACTTGTTAGGTTCTTTACGCCTATATTTGCTTGGCGCTTGATCTTCATTCTTAGCTGGCTCTTGTTTTAAAAACCAATCAATAGTTTCTGGTTTATTTTTAACTAAAAATTCTCTTAAATGATAAGTCGAAACACAGTCTTCTTCATTATAATCAATGATATCTTGCTTATATTTTTCATTTTTAGTTGTTATCCAATTATCGTATTTAGCAACACTATCGTCAGCCTTGACGATGTCAGCTTTTCTCTCAAAATCATAAAATTTTTCAATAGATTTTAAAGACATATCTCTTTCAGAAGTTCTTATGCTTTGTTTGGTAATAGCAAATAAATCTACATATTTTTCTTTTCTTAATAAATTGTCATTAACTATATCTCCCTTGGGAAATTCAGATGAATAAACTGTAGCCAACTCTCTAATGGCTCTTTTTTCATATGGTGCATAATGATAAATATGAGCGTTAGGATATTCTTCAAAACGTTTTTCAAAGAAATTTATAAGCTCAATAAAAATATTTTTTTCACTTTCTTTATTGTAATCTTTAGCCCAAAGATCTTTAAATTTTAGTTTACCTTTATCTTTATAATATAGACCATGAAGATACTCAAAAGGACGGTCCATTCTTGGAAAACCCTCAATATCAAAAAAGACATCTCCATCGTCCGGTTTAGGTAATTTATAAAACCCTTTACCATAATCTGGATCTAAAAATATTATCTTATCCTCTCCAGTGAGTCTTTTTTCTTCTTGTAATTCTGCTTGAGATTTTATCTTTTCAAAACTTTCAGTATTGATTTTAAGGTCGGTTGCAATAAGTTTAGTTTTAGCTAGTTGTTCAACAGTTCTTACTTTGTTTTTTTTTAATTTTTCTATTTGAGATTTGTTAGATCCTGCAACTAAATTTACATAATTATCTTTTTCCCAAATTTGATCACACCCATCTTTCCAGTTACAAAGATTACAATATGAACACTTCTCAGGATATAATTTCTCTTTAGCGGTATTTGATAGAAATTTAACAAATTCTTTCTTACCATAATTAAATAGCTCTATGTATTCTATGGTCTTAAAAGAGTGGAGATTATCTGAACCATCAATGAGATGCATTTTTTCAGGCATTAACTTTTGTATCTTACAAAGCATATCTGAATAAGCTGTTATTTGAGTTACATGTCTTGGTCTTAAATTTCTGGTGATCTTAGTATCATAAACTTCATAACTGTAATCACCAAGTTTAGATGGGGTGTCACACTTAATTAAAAAATCAGCCTCTCCTCTAAAGTTTTCATCTATAAGGTAAGCATGATAAATTAAATCATAACCCTTTTGTATGGCTTTAACAGTCTCATTAAATCTATCATTTTCATCTAGATTTGATTTTATCGAAATATTTTTCTTATATTTATCCTTTAATATTTTGAAATGTTTTTTTTCATGATCGATACCCATTTCTTTCCACAATTTATCATTTGCTTTATCTTCATTTTTTTTAATTTCTTTATTGTGGTACTTGATTTCGTTTAAGGCTGTGTATTTACAAGCTACAAAATTATTTAAATCACTTGGTGAAATAAAAAACTTACCCTTTTTTATCTTCATTAATGAGCCATTATATTTTTCTATAAACTTATTATATTCAATAAATATACTTTATTTGTAGATATAAATAGATACATTAATATTATGTCTGTTTATCACCACAGGGCTGCACAAATTGTCTCCGACCAGATACTTTATTCTTGGAGAAACAAAGATAGATGGATTAATCCATTTGTTTCAAATGATGTTCAGCAAACAATATCACCAAATGATTTTCCATCTCCAGATGCTCTTTTTCAGGACACACAAAAAAGAACAAAAGTTTCTTTAGAATTTAAACCATACACAGAAACTAAAAGAGGTATAATGACAGGAATAGGACAAGCAATTGCTTACCTTAACAAATCTCATGCATCTATTCTTGTATGTTCTTCGGTAGTCGATGGATTTAATATGGGTGATTATCTTACAAAAACTTTTAATAAATTTATCTATGGAAAGTTACCTCTGGCATTATTTATTTATGATGGAGAAAAATTAGAAAATTTAAAATTAGCAGTAGATATTGATCCAAAATTATTTACCCCATCTAATTTAAAACAAATACCTTTTAGAGGCTCTGGTGCACCATACTTTGCTTTTTGGAGAGAATTACCAGTAAATGGTTTTTATAAACTTTCAAAATCAGCTAAAAATATCACCTCTAAAACTAATAGAAGTGAAAAGGTTTGGGATGAATTTTTTTATAAATATTATGCACCAAAAGCGGCTCTTAATACTTTAAATGATATTGATTCAGATATTTATATGGATGATATGATTAAAAAAATTATACCATTTTCAGATAGGAAAAAAGATTTACGTATTTTAGTTGATAATAAAGAGGTATCTGAAGCTGAGGCTTTGAAAACTTTAGAAAAGAAAAGTTGGAGTAAAAAAGAAACGGATAATAATTACAGAAATTATAAAAAAAATTTCTTCAACTTTATGAATCATAACAGCCTTTGGGATGAAAATTTTTACTTAACCCCACTTGGAAATAGGTTTGTAGAAAGATACGAAAAAAATATAACCTCACCTCAGACACTTATTGATGAAATGGCCCAAATTTTACTAGTTGAAGGTAAACATCATAACTTGATTGAAGAAATAAAGGATATTTCAAATCAAACGTTTAATGATGACAATGCTTATCTTGAGCATATTTATAAAGAAATGGATAAAAGAGGTCATGTTGCAAAAAATACAGCTCGTAAAAGTTCTGGATCTCGAAAGTATTTACAAGCTGAAAAACAACTTTGGGGAAGGTTTGGATTAATCCAAAAAAATGGTAACACATATTTTAATAGAAATATTGGATATGTGTTTGAAAATAAACGAATAGATGAATTGGTAGAAAAGTATTATCTTAACTATGGTGATGTGAATTCAAAAAAAACTTTTGATAATAAAATTTATAATTAAATTATTTTTTTAAACTTTCATAATATTTTTTGTCTAAAATACTATAATCTGCTAATTTGCTTTTACTATCAGGCTTCCAATTATTAGAAATTGTTTTTAAAATAGTTTCTCCCAATTTTTGTGCAACCATACATGGGAAGGCATTTCCCACTTGAACACATTGATTTTTTGATGATCCATGAAACTCAATATCATCTGGAAAAGTTTGTATTCTAGCAGCTTCTCTTGCCGTAATTAATCTATTAAGCCAAGGGTGAATGGGGAAAGCATTATGACCTGGTACTAAGGTTATGGAGGGTTCATTTCTATGTAATCTTCTATAAACATGACTAAAATTCTTTATCTTTTTACCAGTAAATTTTGCATACTTAAGTTTTTCAGGTAATTTTTCAACATCCATCTTTTTACCTTCTTCAACATAAGAGTATCTATCAGAGATTTCCTTTGAATGATTCATTGGTTCGTGATTTGTAAAATGTTTATGGCTTTGTTTGGTAGCAAGGTCTGAGATAACCTCACCTACAGTTCTGTATGGAAGTTGCCATTCTCTTGGTTCACTAAAATATTTCGGTTTTGGCCATGGTATAATGTGACCTGTGTTGTTTGCTATAAGTATAAATCTTTTTCTTTTTTGAGGAACTCCATAATCGGCTGTATTAATAATTCTATAATCAAAATTATTGTATTTTAATTGTTTTAATTTTTTTTTAATAAAATCAATATAAATACCCTCACCTAGATTTAAAATTCCACTAACATTTTCAATTATTATCCATTTTGGTTTAATCAATTCTATATATTCAAAATAAGTCTTAACTAAATCATTTCTATCATCATCTAGTGGATTGTAATTTTTTGTATTTTTAAAACGTCTTTTACCAAATATAGAAAATCCTTGGCAAGGTGGACCTCCAACAACTAAATCAATTTTTATATCTTTTATTGTATTTATAATTTCTTTTTTAGTTTTTTTTTCCCTCACATCTCCAAAAATAAATTTTGTATTAGGGTAATTTTTTTCATGTGTCTTTTTTACATCTGAATCAAAATCATTTGCAAAAATACAATTCATGCCAGAATTTTTTAACCCTATAGAAATTCCACCAGCACCAGAGAAAAAATCTACAAAGTTAAAATTCATTTTTTTCTTTTTTTCTTTGTTGAAATCAAGAAGATTAAGAGCATTATTCTTTTTTAATATTAGATTAGAACTTTCTTTGTAAGACTCTTTCAAATGGCTATCAATAGAAATAGCAATTTTTGCAGCGAGTAAAGGAGGAACCGCATTACCAACAAGTATGCATTGCTTTCTTCTTGTGCCTACAAAGATATGTTTATCTGGAAAAGTTTGTATTCTAGCCGCCTCCCTAGGTGTGAGGCTTCTATTTAAAGTTGGATGAATAGGGAAAGCATTATTTCCAGGTACCAATGTTTTAGAAACTTTTTTTCTATCTAATCTTTCATAAGTACTACCAAAGTTTGATCTTCTAATATTTTTTGGTAACTTTTCTGGTAGTGGTAATTTTTTTCCCTCAGGAATTAATTTGTATCTAGATATAACTTTCTCAGAATGATTTAGCGGCAAATGATTTGGGAAAGTCTTTGTTTTATTAGTTAAATCATTAATAGCCTGTCCCACATTTTCATAGTTTTTTAGTTTACCTATGCTTTTCATAGTTTTTTTAGGAAATTGGAAATGATTATCAAGTCTAGTGCCAAATATAAAAACTCTTTCGCGAATTTGAGGAACTCCATAATCGGAGGACTTAAGAATATCAAAATGAATATTATAACCACATGACGAAAAACCATTTACAGTCTTGTCAAAGAATCTTCCTTCATACATTGACTTAAAACCTTTAACATTTTCAAATAAAAAAAATTTAGGATTTAAATCTCTAACTAGCTTTATATAAGAGTTAAATAAGTCATTTCTTGGATCTGACGAGTTTTTATCACCCATTGCAGAGAAGCCCTGACAAGGTGGCCCACCAATAATTAAATCAGGTCTTTTATTATTTGTTAGCTTTAGAATTTCTTTGTAATCTAGTTGCCTTATATCTTTTTTAATAAATGGAATATTAGGGTAATTTTTTTGATGTGTTCTTTCAGCATCTGCCTCAATATCAGAGCTTAATAAACACTCATATCCAGCATTTTCAAATCCAATTTGAAAGCCTCCTCCACCTGAGAATAAAGATATAAAGGTTAATTTATTTTTCATTGATTCTGTTTAGACTAATACTATCAGTAAATATCTAGCTCTACATTTAATAATTCAGACTTATTACATCTTGTAGGTGTTATCCATTGGACAATTTGAAATTAATTCTGTTAATTCTTCTATACACTTATGCATTTATAATAAGTAACAAACCTAGAACCACGATCCCTAAAAGTTTTTTCATATAATCAGGTGTCTAGGTGATGGAATTATGTGTAGTGAAATTGTAGTGAAATATCTTTAACCAACTTGACGGGAGTCTAGAAGTAAGTAGTATCAATAGTTAATGAATGTAAATTTGTTTAGCTTATTGATTTGTAATCAATAGGTCCGCGGTTCGACTCCGTGCGGGGGCACCATCATCCCAAGTTAAACGTACGCAAACTATAAACTTTGGTTATAACTTTCAGTGGGCATGGTCGTCAGGTTATTTAGCAGGTCAATATGCTTAAATACTATTAAATTAACTTTTCTAATTAGTCTAAAAATACTAATCCATCTCTTTTCAAAAGTACTTCGTTGATTTCAAGAAACTCTTTATATGTGCAGGCACCAGAATTTTTAAAACTTTTAATTGGGTCTAAAATTTCAAAATCTCCTAAATGATCTTTGTTAATAAAAAAAGCATTTGTACCCGAACTATCTATTGCAATTAACTCAAACTTTTTTTCTTTTAATAAATTAGTAAAAGCTTTGAGTGAAGCACCAAAATAAAAATCTGGTTTCATAGAATGATCTTCATTATATTCTATTGTCACTGAAGCATCCTTGCCAAAAAAAGGGTTATATTCACAACAGATTAATTTAATTTTACTTAAGTTTAATTCCTTAACTATCCAATAGTCATTACCGTCAATATCTAGTGAAAAAAAATCAAAATTATTATTTTCGATTATTTGTTTTAAGCTAAATTTTTTTATAAATTCATTAACTATATTAATTTTTTGATTTGGGTAACATTGGTTTATATATAAACGCATCTTATCACAAATTTTATTATCAGAGTCTATTAAGGTTCCATTCCAGCCGTTTCTAATTAAATTTAATGAATTACATTCACTATAATGAAACCCAACTTCTAAAAATTTTTTAGAATTTTCTATTTTTGAAAATATATAATCTATCAGACCATCTTCATTATTTTGTGAGTTAATCTTGTATTCATATTTATTAATATAATCTAAGTTATTTTTGTAATTTAATAATATCTTTTTTTTATTTTTTATTTTATAAAAAATCTTAAGGTTAGATAGATGATTCAGTTTTGAATATAAAAAAGGGATCTTATTTTTACAAAATAGTAATATTTGAGGGTAGATTTCTTTTTTAATTTTTTTTCCTATACCAAGCATAATAAATATATTTTGTTAATTACCTCTAAAGTTTATTGGTTGCTTCAATTTCTTCCACTTTCTTTGATTCTTCAATAGGTCCGCGGTTCGACTCCTTGCGGGGGCACCATCACTCCAAAGCATAACGTAGCAAACTCAAGACTAATTGTTATAACTTTCTATTCCCACAATATCCTATAACTAGATTCTTGTCACAATAATTGTGCCAGGATTATTAACTTTGACTCTGGAATGATGAATAAGTATTACAGGCCATCGTAGAAGTCTGCACGAGCAATTGATTTGTAATCAATAGGTCCGCGGTTCGACTCCGTGCGGGGGCACCACTTCACTTACTTTTTAATCAAAATAATTTATGCAAAGACTATTCTTACGACAATAAGTGTTGTCAGATTGTTGTCAGATTGTTGTCAAATCAAGTAGTCGTTTATATTTACAATCATATTTTATTTTAACGATCTATGCATTTAAATAACCAGTAATTTGTTTGGTAAGCTTCTTGAATGAATTTATAAAATTGTGCATCCTTATTATGTTTCAGACAATGTTCGCTAGCAATATTTGAAGCTTCTGGTGAACTAAGTAATCGAAAATCATCCTGAACAAAAACTTGAACTGAATTACCTTGGGTTCTTCCAGTGGTGCTTGGAATATTACATCCGCTCAACAGCAAACCCAGAACCAAGATCCATAAAAGTTTTTTCATCACTTAAACTCTACCACTGTTGCCAGATTGTTGTCACGTATTAATTATTTATGAAATAATATTGCAAACGAACGTTTATTTAAACTTTTAGAATTGATTTGTAATCAATAGGTCCGCGGTTCGACTCCGTGCGGGGGCACCATCATCACTTAATTATTTGAAGTTTCTTTACGCGTTTGTTCAATTTTTATTTTTTTATGAAGACTATTATTTTTATTGTACAATAATTCAAAGCTAATTTTTTTATTGGCTTGAATTTTAATTGTTTTTGCATTTCTAACCTCAAAATTATCTGCAACAGCGCTGATAGGTCTTTTATTTGTATCTAAATTTTTTATTAAAATTTTAGATTTATCACTAATAATTGTACCCTTCCATCTTCTAGGTCTAAAAGGACTAATCGGAGTTACTGCTAGCTTTCTTGAATCTAAATTTAGAATTGGTCCATGTGCTGATAAATTATAAGCCGTACTACCTGCAGGTGTTGAAACTAACACGCCATCAGAGATTAGATTTTTAATAATATTTTTCTTATTAGCAGTAATCGAAATTGATGATGCTTGCTTACTTTGTCTTAATATTGACACCTCATTGATAGCTATTGATTTTTTTGTTTGATTTTTTTTATTAGTCACAGTCATTTGTAGAGGATAAATTTTAACACTATTAGAGATATTCAAATTTTTAATAAAGTTTTCTTTAGAAAACTTATTCATCAAAAAACCATAGTTTCCGGAATTAATTCCATAGAAAGGTTTTTTATATTTATGTAATTTTTTTAAAGTTTGAAGCATGAAACCATCTCCTCCTAGAACAATTATTATGTTGGATTTTCTTAAAGATTTAATGTTAACTTTTTTAATAAGAATTGATTTTATCTTAAGGGAGACTTTGGTTTTATCAAATACTAAATATACTTTATCTCTCATTTAGTGGTGCCCTCGGCCAGACTCGAACTGGCACTCCAAAAAGGCACGGATTTTAAGTCCGTTGTGTCTACCAATTTCACCACGAGGGCATGTACTATTTTCATTTGTTTAACTGTTTTTATTTATAACTCAACTTCTTTTTGTTAACAAATCATATCAATATTTTAATTAAGCTTTTAATGCTTTTTTAAGAATACGATTATCTAAATTACAATCTTTATAACCTCTCTTTACAACATTTAAATATCGTTCTGTTGGATATGCAAATAAAGTTTTTTTGGTCATGGTATAGGTCATTACTTTTTTACCATAATAAGTAAAATAATATTTTTTATATAGAACTGGATAATCTTCATAAACATCTAATTTTTTTTCATCACTTTTAGATATTTCAAATAAAGCACCAGGAACAATTGAGTTTTTTTTAGGTTCTATATCAGCAGCTCTATATTTGCTTCTAAAGGTTAGTTTAAAATTAGTTAAATTAATTTTTTTTAAAAAGACACTGTCCTTGCATCTTCTTTTCATTTGAAAATGATTAAGATTACTTCCGTAAGCAAAATAAAGCATTAAACTATCTAACAACTACTTCTATTTTTTTTTGATTAACAAACTCTAATACTTCAGAACTACACTTGTCAATTTTAAGTTGGTCTTCAGATCTTATTACTATTGATACGCCTAATTTTCCTGCATGAAAAAATGGGTAACTTCCAATTTCAACATCTTTATTGTTATCTTGAACATTGGTTAAAGAGTTTGCAATTTCACTTTCAACAGTTTTTAAACTTATTGTATGGCTTAATATTGGATCTCCCCCTACTATCTTGTTTTTTAATCCACCCAACATTGATTTTAAAATTGAAGGAACTCCTGGTAAGCAAAAAACGTTTTCTATATTAAATCCTGGAGCACCACTTGTTGGATTTAATATTAAATTAGCATTACGTGGCATCCATACCATTTTTTGTCGACCTTCATTAAATTCACCTACTTTGTAGTAAGCTTCTAATATTTTAAAAGCTTCTTTGTGAATTTCATACTCAAGATTAAATGCTTTAGAAATAGACTGAGCAGTAATATCATCATGAGTTGGTCCTATACCACCGGTTGTAAATACATAATTATTAACCTTTCTTAAATGATTAACGGTCTCAATAATTGTATTCTCTATATCTGGAATTACCCTAACCTCGTTAACTTTTACACCAATTGAGTTTAACCATTGTGCAATTGTGCTGGTATTAGTGTCTTGCGTTCTTCCAGATAGGATCTCATTACCAATAATAAGTATTGCTGCATTAAATTTTGTATTTTGGGTCATTATTAAATATACAATTTAAATATGGAATTTACCAAAGCTTTAATAAAAGGCAAACTGATCAAACGTTATAAGAGGTTTTTTGCAGACGTTAAAATTGGCAAGGAAATTGTTACAGCGCATTGCCCTAATACTGGATCTATGAAGGGCTTATTAGATGAAGGAAATGAGGTTTATGTATCTAAAAATGATGACCCAAAAAGAAAATTAAAATATACTCTTGAAATAGTTAAAGTTAAAAAAAATTTAGTTGGTGTTAATACTCATTTTGCAAATAAAATTGCCTTCCATGGTTTAGCAAATAATCTAGTTAAAGAAGTTGCAAACAATGACAGTATCAAGGCTGAGGTATTTTTTGATAAAGAAACACGGTTTGATTTTTTAGTTGAAAAAAATAAACAAAAAATATTTGTAGAAGTTAAAAATGTTACTTTATTCAGAGAAGAAAAAACTGCAGAATTTCCAGATGCCGTTACCACCAGAGGGTCAAAGCATTTAAAAACACTTATAGAGGCGGTTAAAAAAGGCTATAAATCTTATCTATTATTTTTAGTTCAAATAGAGGGTGTGGATAATTTTAAAATAGCAAAAGACATTGATAAAGAATATTATGAAAATTATTTAATTGCAAAAAAAGCTGGAGTTAACTTTTTAGCTTATCAATGTAAAATAAATTCAAAAGAAATTAAAATAGATAAAAAAATTAAAATTATTAATGCCTGATTATTTAGAAAAATTTGAAAAGATGAGAGTTGCTGGAAATCTTGCAGCAAGAACTCTTGATATGCTTACAGATAATATTAAGCCAGGTGTAACTACAGAGTTTGTAGATAAACTAGGATATGAATTTATTAGGGACAACGGTGGTTACTCAGCTCCACTTTTTTATAGAGGTTTTAAAAAATCATTATGCACTTCTTTAAATCATGTTGTCTGTCACGGTATACCTTCTGATAGAGTTTTAGTTGAAGGTGATGCTTTAAATGTTGATGTAACAGCTATAGTTGATGAACATTATGGTGACACAAGTCGAATGTTTTGTGTTGGAAAAACTCCTGTTAAAGTTAATAACTTAATTGATGCTACATACGAGTCGATGATGAGAGCAATCAACTTATTAAAACCAGGATTAAAATTGGGTGACATTGGATATGAAATACAATCTTTTGTTGAAAAAAAAGGCTACTCAGTCGTTAGAGATTTTTGTGGTCATGGAATAAGCACAACATTCCACGAACCACCTAATATTTTACATTATGGAAGAAGAAATACGGGGATGGAACTTAGACCTGGAATGACTTTTACAATTGAGCCTATGATAAATATCGGTGAATGGGATGTAAAGATGCTAAAAGATGGCTGGACTGCAGTTACAAAAGACAAATCTTTATCAGCACAATTTGAACATACGTTAGGTATTACTGAAAATGGTTATGAAATCTTTACAGAATCTGTTAAAGGTTATTCTAAGCCCCCTTACTTATAATTAATGATTGAACGATATTCTAGAAAACCACTAACTGACATATGGTCAGAACAAAACAAATACCAAATTTGGCTCGATGTAGAGGTTGCAGCAGCAGAAGCCATGGAAAAATTAGGTCAAATTCCAAAAGGTGTTTCATCAATTGTTAGAAAAAAAGCTAAAATAAACGTTAAAAGAATTCATCAAATTGAGAGTAAAGTTAAGCACGATGTTATAGCATTTTTAACATCTGTTACTGAAAAAGCAGGGATTAAAGCAAGATACCTTCACCAAGGTATGACCTCTTCTGATGTTTTAGATACTAGTTTAAATATTCAATTAGTTCAATCTGGTAAAATTTTACTCAGTGATATCGATCAAATTCTAAAAGTTTTAAAGAAACAAGCCAAAAAATATAAATACACTCCTTGCATGGGCAGAAGTCATGGAATTCACGCTGAACCTATAACATTTGGTTTAAAATTAGCTTCATTTTATGAAGAGTTTAAGAGAAATAGAAAAAGATTAGTTGATGCAATTGATGAAATTTCAACATGCGCAATTTCTGGTGCTGTTGGCACATTTGCAAATATTAATCCTAATGTTGAAAAACATGTAGCAAAAAAACTTGGATTAAAAGTTGAGCCTATATCAACTCAAGTAATACCAAGAGATAGGCACGCTTTTTATTTTTCAATTCTTGGAATTATTGCAGGATCAGTTGAAAGAGTTGCAATTGAGATTAGACATTTACAGAGAACTGAAGTTTATGAAGTTCAAGAGTTTTTTTCAAAAGATCAAAAAGGTTCATCTGCAATGCCTCATAAAAAAAATCCAATCCTAAGTGAAAATTTAACAGGTCTTGCAAGAATGGTTCGAAGTGCTGTAATCCCTGCTCTTGAAAATATTGCACTATGGCATGAAAGAGATATTTCTCACTCAAGTGTTGAAAGAAATATTGGTCCAGACGCAAATATTACCTTAGATTTTGCTTTAGCAAGACTAAGTAATATTTTAGATAAAATGCTTGTCTATCCAAAAAAAATGATTGAAAATTTAAATATAACTAAGGGTTTAATTTTTTCACAAGAAGTAATGTTAGAGCTAACAAAATCAGGTTTAAGTAGAGAACAATCTTACAAAATGGTTCAAAATTATGCAAAAAAATGTTTTGCAGAAAATCTGCATTTATTTGATGTTATATCAGATGATAAATTCATAATGGCTAAAATTTCATCAAAAAGATTAAAAGCTATATTCAATTATTCATCGCATTTTAAAAACGTAGATTTAATTTTTAAAAGAGTATTCAAATAATGAAAAAAGGTAAAAAATTATACGAAGGTAAAGCTAAAATAATTTACGCAACATCTGATAAAAATTTGGTTATTCAATATTTCAAAGATGATGCAACTGCTTTTAATAATTTGAAAAAATCAACAATTGAAGGCAAAGGTGTTTTAAACAATAGAATTTCAGAACATATTTTATCAAACCTAACTCAAATTGGGATTAAAAATCATTTAGTAAAAAGACTAAATATGAGAGAACAAATTATCAAATTAGTTGAGATTATACCTATTGAATTCATTGTTCGTAATGTTGCAACAGGCTCTATTACTAAAAGATTAGGTATCGAAGATGGAACAGTTTTAAAACAGCCACTATTAGAGTATTGCCTTAAAGATGATAAATTGGGTGATCCACTTATTGCTGAAGAGCATATTTTAGCTTTTGATTGGGCTACAAAATCTGAATTAGAAAAAGTTAAAAAAATGATTCTTAGAATTAATGATTTTATGATTGGAATGTTTAGAGGAGTTGGGATTAAACTAATTGATTTCAAACTTGAATTTGGAAGACTTAAAGAAAATGGGAAAAATGAGGTTATTCTGGCTGATGAGATTAGTCCTGACACTTGCAGATTATGGGACAGTATTACTGATAAAAAACTAGATAAAGATAGATTTCGTAAAGATTTGGGTGATTTGATACCCGCATATACTGAAGTTGCAAAAAGACTTGGTATATTGCATGAGCAATCAAATTTAAGTGCTGTTAATGTTACAAAGTTAAGATCAGTTAAAAAAAGAAAATAATATGAAAATATCTGTAATTATAACTCTTAAAAAAGATGTTTTAGATCCTCAAGGTAAAGTTATCCATCAAACCCTGGATGGCATGGGGTTTGAAGGGATTAATGAAGTAAGACAAGGAAAATATTTTGAAATTGACACTAAAGAAGATGATAAAAAAAAAGCTGAAAAAAAAGTTGAAGAAATGTGTAAGAAACTTTTAGCAAACTTAGTAATAGAAGACTTTAAAATTATTGGATCACAATAATAAAAAATGCATTCATCCGTAATAACCTTTCCTGGATCTAATTGTGATAGAGACATGGATGTTGCTTTAAAAAAATTTGGCTTTAAAAACAAAATGGTTTGGCATGACGATGTTGAGCTGCCAAAAAGTGATTTAGTAGTTTTACCAGGTGGTTTTTCATACGGGGATTACCTTAGATGTGGAAGTATGGCATCCAAATCAAAAATTATGAAATCGGTATTAAACTTTGCTCAAGGGGGTGGTAAGGTTTTGGGTGTTTGTAATGGTTTTCAAATTTTAGTTGAATCTGGTCTGCTACCAGGTGTGCTTCTTAGAAATAAATACCTAGAATTTATTTGCAAAAATGTTTTTGTTAAAGCTAATAATAAAGATAACTCTTATTTTAAAGATGATAAAAAAGACGTCTACGAATTTCATATAGCTCATAATGAGGGAAATTACTTTTGCTCTAGTGATCAAATTAAAGAAATTAACGACAATAACCAAATAGCTTTATTTTATTCAGATGAAAACGGAAATGTTAATGAACAGTCTAATCCAAATGGTTCATTACAAAATATAGCTGGTGTGTTTAATAAACAAAAAAATGTTTTAGGAATGATGCCTCATCCAGAAAGAATGATAGACCCTGCTCTTTCAGGTGAAGATGGTTCAATTTTTTTTCAAAACTTAATTAATAATTTAAAATAATGATAGTTAACGAACAGCTTGCAATTGATCATGGTTTAAAAAAAGATGAATATAAAAAAATCTGTGATTTGTTAAAAAGAGTTCCCAATATTACTGAGCTTGGTATTTTCTCAGCAATGTGGAATGAGCATTGTTCTTATAAATCTTCAAGATTTCACCTTAAAAACTTACCTACTAAAGGAAAAAACGTAATTCAAGGTCCTGGTGAAAATGCTGGTGTTATTGATATTGGCGATGATGATGCAATAGTATTTAAAATTGAAAGTCATAATCACCCTTCATTTATTGAACCTTATCAAGGTGCTGCAACGGGTGTTGGTGGAATTATGAGAGATGTCTTTACAATGGGAGCAAGACCAATAGCTAATTTAAACTCAATTCATTTTGGCTCACCTCAGCATAAAAAAACCAAAAATTTATTACGTGGAGTTGTTCACGGTATAGGTGGATATGGTAATTGCATGGGTGTTCCAACAATTGCTGGTCAAACTAGTTTTGACGAATCTTATAATGGTAATATTTTAGTAAATGCTATGACCTTAGGTCATGTAAAAAAAGATAAAATTTTTTATTCAAAAGCTGCAGGTTTAGGAAAACCTGTGATCTATGTTGGTTCAAAAACAGGTCGAGATGGAATACATGGTGCAAGCATGGCATCAGCTTCATTTGATGATAAAATTGAAGAAAAAAAACCAACTGTTCAAGTTGGAGATCCTTTTACAGAAAAACTATTATTAGAGGCTTGTTTAGAATTAATGGCAGGAGATTCAATTATTGCTATTCAGGATATGGGCGCTGCTGGATTAACTTCTTCAAGTATCGAAATGGCTTCAAAAGGAAATTTAGGAATTGAGATCAATTTAAATAAAGTTCCTTGTAGAGAGGCAAACATGTCCCCTTATGAAATTATGCTATCTGAAAGTCAAGAACGAATGCTTATTGTTTTAGAAAATGGCAAAGAAGAAATGGCTAAAAAAATATTTGATAAATGGAATTTAGATTTTGCTGTAATTGGTCAAACAACAAAAAGTAAAAAGATTGAACTTTATTTTAATGAAGAAAAGGTAGCAGATATTCCTGTTAACACATTGGTTGAAAACTCACCTATGTATGACCGTAAATGGAAGAAAGCTAAATTACCTAAAAGAATTAAAGTTAAGAAAGAACAATTTAAAACCTTAAAAGTAAAAAATGTTTTAAACAAAATATTATCTAATCCAAATGTTTGTAGCAAAGAGTGGATTTGGCAACAATACGATCATACCGTTATGGGTGACACTATTCAAAAACCTGGTGGAGATGCTGGTGTTGTTAGGGTTCATGGTACCAATAAAGCTGTTGCAGCATCTGTAGATTCATCTGCTGTATATTGTTGGGCTCACCCTTTAAGTGGAGGAAAGCAAATTGTTTGTGAAAGTTGGAGGAACTTAATTTCAGTTGGTGCTAAACCAATCGCTATTACTAATTGTTTAAATTTTGGTAGTCCTGAAAACGAAGATAACATGGGTGAGTTTGTTGAGTGTGTTCAAGGTTTAGGTGAAGCAAGTGCTTACTTAGAGTTTCCAGTAGTTTCAGGAAACGTTTCATTTTACAACCAAACTAAAGATATTGGGATTAAACCTACTCCAGCAATTGGGGGAGTTGGTTTAATTAAAGATTACCAAAACATGGTTACAATGGATTTAAAAGAAACTGATAATATACTTTTAGTTATTGGTAAAACTGAAGGTCACTTGGATCAAAGTTTATTTGCAAGAGATATTCTAAATGAAAAAAATGGACCTCCTCCTGAAATTAATCTTTTTAATGAAAAAAATAATGGTGAAACAATTTTAAAGCTTATTGATAAAAAATTTATAAAATCTGCTCACGATGTTTCTTTAGGTGGAATAATTACTGCTCTTTCTAAAATGTGTATTAAAGGTAAAAAAGGTGCAACTCTTAAAAAGTCTAATTACTTAATTAATCAATTTGAATACTTATTTGGTGAAGATCAGGGAAGATACATTATTGAAATTAGTAAAGATGATCTAGAAAATGCCACTAAAATACTTCAAGAAAACTCCGTACATTTTGATGAACTTGGGTTAGTAAATGAGGATAGTTTAATAATTGACGATAAGACGAAAGTATCAATTGACGATTTGATTAAATCACATACAAACTGGCTAACGAACTATATGGAAAACTAAAATGGCAATGGATATAAAAGAAGTTGAAACACTCATTAAAGAAGCTTTACCAGATGCTATAATAGAAATTCAAGATCTTGCAGGAGACAGTAATCACTACTCAGCAACGATAACCTCTAAAGAGTTTTCAGGAAAAAGTAAAATTGAACAACACAAAATGGTGTACAATTCTTTAAAAGGGAAAATGGGCAACGAACTTCATGCATTAGCAATTAAAACAAAGGAACAATAATGGACGATAGCACAAAAAATTTAATTCAAAGTCATATAGATACCAACGAAGTATGTTTATTTATGAAAGGAACGCCAGATGCTCCTCAATGTGGATTTTCTATGGCTGTGTCAAATATGTTAAAAATTTTAGAAGTAAATTACAAAGGAATAAATGTTCTTGAATCTCAGTCTTTAAGAGAAGGAATTAAAGAATTTAGTGACTGGCCTACTATTCCACAAGTTTATATTAAGGGTGAATTTGTTGGAGGCTGTGACATCGTTAAGGAAATGTATGAAAACGGTGAGCTCAAAAAAGTTCTTGAGGATAAAGGAATTAATTTTAAAAAATAGTTTATTACTTATAAATATAATCTCTAGTATTAGGAGTTGACATATAGTTCTTTGTTAGTTGAAATTGATAAACAACTTGGTCTCCCCATTTAAAAGCACTTTCACAGCTGGCTAAATAAAATTCCCACATCCTAAAAAATTTTTCATCAAACATGTTAATTATTTGAATTTTATTTTTAATACAATTTTCTTTCCAGTGCCTTAGAGTGTGAGAATAATGCAATTTAAGAACCTCTATGTCAGATACTATCAATCCAGCTTTTTCAACAGGTGTTACCACCTCACTGAGACTAGGCGTATAACCACCTGGAAAAATATACTTAGTTATCCAAGGGTGTGGGTCTCTAGGAGGATTAACTGAGCCAATAGTGTGAACTAGTGAAACACCATCATCATTAAGTAAATTATCAATCTTATTAAAAAAATTTTTATAAAATTTTCTACCCACATGTTCAAACATTCCAACACTTACAATTCTATCAAACTTTTCATCTAACTGACGATAATCTATTAGCTTAAAGGTAACTTGATTTTCTAAATTAAGTTCTTTGGCTTTTTTAATACAGTAGTTAAACTGATTTTCAGATAAAGTAATTCCTGTGACCTCACAATTGGCACTTTTTGCAATATCAATCGCTAAAGATCCCCAGCCACAACCTATATCAAGAACTTTTTGATTTGGCTTTATATTAAGTTTTTTTATTATGTGTTGTATTTTATTATTTTGAGCATCTTCTAAAGTATCATTTTCATTTATAAAATATCCACAAGAGTATTGTTTTTTAGGATCTAAAAATAAACTGTATAAATCATCTGAGAGATCATAATGATGTGCAACATTCATTTTTGATTTTTTTATAAAGTTAAAGTTTGTCAAATATCTATAAGAGCCATAAAGCTTATTTATCAACATACTAAAAAAATTTAATTCACCTCTTCCTATATTCATAAGCGCTATATCTAAGAAATCAGTTAAACTTCCGTTTTCAATTTGTATATCTCCATTAGAATAAGCTTCTCCAAAATATAAATCTGGCCTAAAAAATAATTTATAATGGAGTTTTTTATCTAATATTTTAACTGTGATTGGTTTATTGTTTTTTGGTGTACCTATAATATATTTATTTGAACTTGCATCAATTAAAAGAAAACCATCTTTCTGGAACAATTTATTTAGATATCTTGCCAGTTGCATTTAAAATCTCATAAAAATTTTATTTATAAGAAAAAATATATAATGAATTTATGTAAAATTCACTTAGGATTAATTCACAATTTTATTGGAATTTTAAGAACAATATTAAAAGAATTATTTAAAAAAAAGGATATTTATTATCTAGAGTAATATTCAATTACTAGATTAGGTTCCATTATTACTGGATAAGGAACTTCGTCGAACTTAGGTGTTCTAACAAAAGTAACTTTTTTATTTTTTTCATCTAAATTAATGTATTCAGGAGTTTCTCTTTCTTTGCTAGCTAGAGCAATATCAATTATAGCCAACTGTTTAGATTTATCTCTAATTTCAATTATATCTTCTTCTTTAACAACGTAACTTCCAATGTTAACTTTTTTACCGTTAACTCTTACGTGACCATGGTTAATAAGTTGTCTCGCTGAAAATACTGTTGTTGAAAATCTTGCTCTATAAACAACAGAATCTAATCTTCTTTCAAGCAAACCAATTAAATTTTCACCGGTATCCCCTTTTAACATGGTAGCTTTTTTATAAATATTTCTGAATTGTCTTTCGTTAATGTTACCGTAGTAACCTTTTAATTTTTGTTTAGCTTGTAGTTGAATTCCGTAATCAGAAGGTTTTCCTTTTCTACCTTGTCCATGTTGTCCTGGACCATAATCCCTTTTATTAAAAGGACTTTTAGGTCTACCCCATAGGTTAATTTTTAACCTTCTATCTATTTTATGTTTAGCGCTTATTCTTTTTGTCATTTGATAGATGGGTTTATAAACTTACTCATTATTTTGTCAATCAACCTTTTTTGGACAAACTTGCAAATACACTGGATAAAATACGTGTTTCTTTCTCAGAAAGCTCCATTTTAGAAAAAATACTTCTTAAGTTTTCAAGCATAATAGGTCTCTTCTCCAAGGGTTTAAAAAAGTGTTTTTCCTCTAGTTTTTTGATGCACAAGTTAGTCATAGCTTGAATATCCTTTTTGCTAGCTAAGGTTACTTTTTTTGATTTAGAATATTTTGCACCCTTTAAATTAATAATGCTTGCTACTGTATGAGCAATAATAATAACACTATGTGACAAGTTTAAGGATTTAAAATCAGGGTTAGTTGGGATCTGCATGGTGTAATTAGCATAACTGATCTCATTATTAGATAAGCCAGACGCCTCAGAGCCAAATAAAAAAGCTATCTTTTTATTAAAATCAATTTTTTTTAAATCATCTAAATTAATATGTTTAATATTTTTATTTCTAAATCTTGCAGATGTTGCAATAACGTAATCTACTTTTTTTACAGCAGATTCTAAAGTTTCATATACTTTAGCATTAATAATTAGATCTTTTGCACCAACTGACGTTGCTAAAATTTTATCATTTGGAAAAATTGGTTTTGGTTTAACAATAACTAGCTTTTTAAAATTAAAGTTTTTAAGAGCTCTCGCACAAGCTCCAATATTTTCAGATAATTGGGGTTGATGTAAGACAAATGATATATTGCTAAAAGACATTAAAGACTTGCTGGAGCTTTATCTTTAAATAATTTATAATCTAAACTATCCACCAATGCTTTAAATGAAGCATCAATTATATTTGCTGAAACACCAATGGTGAACCAATTTTTGCCTTTTGAATCTGTGCTTTCTATTGAAACTCTAGTGATTGCCTCAGTACCTGTATTTAAAATTCTAACTTTATAATCAACTAATTTTAAATCTTTTAAATATTTAGAGTATTTATTTAATCGATCTACATTTTGTCTAATAGCATTATCTAGTGCATTAACAGGACCATTTCCTTCACCGGTACACATAATTTTTTCACCATCAACTTCAAGCTGAGCTTTTGCAGAAGAAACAATTGTGCCTGATGAATCTTTTTTAACAGAAACATCATATTCTTTAATCAATATATACCTTGGTATTTTGCTAATAATCCTTCTGGCCAATAATTCAAAAGATGCGTCAGCACCATCATAACTATAACCTATAAATTCTCTATCTTTTACTTCATCTAAAAGTTTTTTAATTTTAGGGTCACTCTCCTCTATTTCTATACCAATAGTTTTTAATCTTGAGATTATATTGGATTTTCCAGATTGATCTGAAACTACTATGTTTCGAGAATTTCCAACTTCTACTGGATCAATATGTTCGTAAGTTTTTGGATCTTTTTGAACCGCTGATACATGAAGGCCACCTTTATGAGAAAAAGCAGCAGCACCAACGTATGGAAGATGTTTGTTAGGCTTTCTATTTAAAATCTCATCTAACAATCTAGAGCATTCTGTTAATTTTTTAATATTGTCTGGTTTAATTTTTAATTCAAAATTAGTTGCAAAATCTTCTTTTAAAAAAAAAGTAGGGATTAGTGACATTAAATTAGCATTACCACACCTTTCACCTAAACCATTGATGGTTCCTTGCACCTGTCTAACTCCAGCCCAAACTGCAGCTAAAGAATTCGCAACTGCATTACCCGTATCATTGTGGGCATGTATCCCTAAATTTTTTCCAGGTATAGTTTTAGAAACTTCTGTAACTATTTTTGTAATTTCATGAGGCAAGGTTCCACCATTAGTGTCACATAAAACAATCCATCTTGCTCCCTCATCAAATGCTGCTTTAAGACATGATAAAGCATAACTTGGATTAGCCTTGTATCCATCAAAGAAATGCTCTGCATCAAACATGAATTCTTTATTCTCTTTAACGAAATGTTTAGCTGTCTCTTTAATGTTTTCTAAGTTTTCTTCATTAGAAATACCAAGTGCTATATCAACATGAAAATCCCAAGATTTTCCTACAATGCAAACAGCCGGTGTGTTTGAGTTTAAAAGTGCTGATAGTCCAGGATCATTATCGGCACTTCGACCGGTTTTTTTAGTCATACCAAAAGATGTTAGCTTAGCATTATTAAATGAATGTTTTTTCTGAAAAAATTCGGTATCTGTAGGGTTTGCACCTGGCCACCCACCCTCAATATAATCAACACCTAAATTATCTAAAGCTGAGGCAATTTTTAATTTATCATCTACAGAAAAGTCTACACCTTGTGTTTGTGCACCATCTCTTAGTGTTGTATCAAATATAAAAAGTTGTTCTTTGCTCATTTTAGTTTCCAAATTGTTTTACCATCTTTGTCTTCTATTAAAACCCCTTTATCTAAAAGCTTATTTCTAATGATATCAGCTTCTTTATAATTCTTATCTTCTCTTGCTTTGTTTCTAAGTGAAATCATTTCTAAAATGTCATCTTCACTAATAGATGATTTTTTCTTTTTAAATTCAATCCACTCTTCTTTTGTTTTATTTAAAATACCAATAAAATTACAAGCTAATACAAATAAACTTTTCTCTTCATTTCCTCCTTTTAAGGCCTTATCATAAAGTTGATGTAACTTTGCAATGTAGCCAGGTGTATTCAAATCATCGTATAATGGAGACAAAATATCTTCATCTAAAACTATTTTGTCTTTTGGGGGTAAATAAACTTCATACCATTTATCAATAGTATTTTTGCAATCTTCTAAGAGCTTTTCGTTCCAGTCTAATGGTTGTTTGTAGTGAGCACTCATAAGAGCAAGTTTTAAAACTTGTCCGTCAACATTATCTTTAAAATCTTTAATCTTAAGTATGTTGCCAGTTGATTTAGCCATTTTTTCATTGGACATAGTAATAAATGCGTTATGGATCCAATAATTTGCAAAAACTTTACTATCATTGGCACATCTTGATTGTGCAATTTCATTTTCATGATGTGGAAAAATTAAATCAATTCCTCCACCATGAATATCAAATACGTTTCCTAGGTATTTCTTTGACATTGCAGAACATTCTAAATGCCAACCAGGTCTTCCTTTTCCCCAAGGAGAATCCCAAGAAGGCTCATCATCCTTAGAGGGTTTCCATAAAACAAAGTCTTCTGATTTTTTTTTATTATCTGAAACTTCTACTCTAGATCCTGCAATTAAATCTTCTAATTTTTTATTCGATAGCTTTCCATAATCATCAAATTTGCTAACTTCAAAATAGACATGGTTGTTTGCCTCATAGGCAAAATCTTTTTCTATTAAAGTTGATATCATTTTAATCATGAGATCAATATGATCTGTAGCTTTTGGTTGTTCTGATGGATTATCTAAATTTAAGTAATTACAATCATCATTAAAATCTTTAATAACATTATTTGTCAATTCAGATATTGAAAGATTTTTTTCTTTTGCTGATTTAATTATCTTATCATCAACGTCTGTAATGTTTCTTATATAATTTATTTTATCATGACCATATTTTGATTTTAAAACTTTGAACAAAATATCAAAAATAACAAGAGGTCTAGCATTACCAATGTGTGGATTGTCATAAACGGTTGGACCACATACATACATTCCAATATTTTCTTTATTTATTGGAACAAATTTTTCTTTTTTATTATTTAGATTGTTTGTTAAAAAAATATCCTTGTTCATTATCTTAGAATTATACTTTAATTATAGATTTGTGAATCTATAAGATTAGTTGGGAATCTTGCAAACTGGGATTGGTTCCATTTTATGCAAGTTCATCTTTCTTATTTTTTCGTATTTTTGACGATTTATTGAATTAACATTGTTCATAGCTTCTTCTAATTCCTCGTATTTAAGACCTAACTGACCTTCATCAGTTCTGCCATCATCCCATAATCCATCTGTTGGAGCAGCATCAATTATCTCTTGAAGAATATTAATAGATTTACCTATTTCCCATACTTCTGATTTATTGCAATCCGCAATAGGAGATATATCAACTCCACCATCTCCATATTTTGTATAAAACCCTACTCCAAAATCCTCAACTTTATTTCCAGTACCAACTACAATACCTTTGTTTGTAGCTGCTACTTGATAAAGAGTGGTCATTCTAATTCTTGCTCTAGAATTTGCCATACCAAGTTCACTATCAAAATTAGATAGCGTACTCTCAAACGTTTCAAATAATTTATCTAAATTTATTGTGTGTGCTTCAACATTATCAAAATTTTTAACAAGCCATTCTTGATGTTTTAAGCTTAAATCATGTTGTGATGATTTTTGTTTAATGGGCATTGATAAAACAATTGTTTTAATGCCTGTCATTGCGCTCAATGTACTTGATACAGAAGAATCTATTCCCCCAGAAATTCCAATGATTAAAGATTGAGCCTTACTTGGCATCTTGTTCACGTAATCTTTAATCCAATTACTTATAAATTGTGCTTTTTCTAAAGGTTTCATTTCCTAAAATTTAAACGAAATTGTATTCAATACAATGGTTTAAGATGCCGCTTTAATATTTTTTTTAGAATAAGCGGCATTTTTTTTAATCTCATCAGAAATTAAAAAAGCTAACTCTAATGCTTGGTTAGCATTAAGTCTTGGATCGCAATGAGTGTGGTAACGGCTAGATAAATCTTGGTCAGATATTTTCTGAGCACCACCTGTGCATTCCGTAACATTTTGACCAGTCATTTCAATGTGTAATCCACCTGCATAACTTCCTTCACTTTGGTGGCATTCAAAAACATTTTTTACTTCTTTGACAACACTATTAAAGGGTCTTGTTTTAAATCCAGTTGTAGCTTTAATTGTATTTCCATGACAAGGGTCACATGACCATATTACATTTAAACCTTCTTTTTTGATTGCTCTAATTAATTTTGGTAAAAATTTAGAAACATTTTCATGGCCAAATCTAGAAATTAAAGTTATTTTACCTTTTTCATTATTTGGATTAATTTTATTACAAAGGTTTATCAAGTCTTCAGCTTTTAATGTTGGTCCACATTTAATTCCAATTGGATTTTCAATTCCTCTACAAAACTCAACATGTCCACCATCTAGTTGTCTTGTTCTATCTCCTATCCAAACAAAGTGAGCTGAGGTATCATGATATTCACCTGTTGTTGAATCTACTCTCGTCATTGCTTGTTCAAAAGGAAGTAATAAAGCTTCATGTGAAGTCCAAAAGTTTACTGTTTTTAATCTTCTATTAAAGTCAGAATTAATTCCACAAGCATCCATAAATGCTAAGGCATCTGCAATTCTATCTTCTAAATCTTTAAATTTTTTAGCAGCAGGTGTATTTTTAATAAACCCTAAGTTCCAAGTATGTACTTTTTTAAGATCAGCAAAACCTCCATGAGAGAAGGCTCTTATAAGGTTAAGCGTTGATGCAGATTGAGAATAAGCTTTAAAAAGTCTTTTTGGATCAGGAACTCTTGATTTTTCATTAAATTCCATTCCATTAATATTATCACCTAGGTAACTAGGCAGTTCAACACCATCAATATTTTCAACAGGAGAACTTCTTGGTTTTGAAAACTGTCCAGCAATTCTTCCAAGTTTAATAACTGGTAATGATGCCGAATAAGTAAGCACTAACGACATTTGCAGTATCAGTTTAAATGTATCTCTAATGTTATCAGGATGAAATTCTGCAAAACTTTCTGCACAATCTCCACCTTGTAATAAAAAAGCTTTTCCATCGACAACATCAGCTAATTGTTCTTTTAAATGTCTCGTCTCACCAGCAAAAACTAATGGTGGGAAATCTTTAATTTTACTTAAAACACCATCCAATTCTTTTTGATCAGGATATTCAGGAATGTGTTTTACAGGATAATTTCTCCAGCTATTTATTTTCCAATTTTTCATATTCAACCTAGGGGTGTTGTAGCAGAGTTTAATTATTATTCAACTGTGACTGATTTTGCTAAATTTCTAGGTTTATCAATGTCATACCCTTTTTTAAGAGCTGAATAATAAGCTAATTTTTGCAATGGAACAGTTAATAAAAAAGGCAACAAGTCATCATTGGCACTTTCAACTAATACTGTTTCCCAAATATTTTCTGAAAAAACTTCGTCTTTGCTCTTGTTAGTAATCAATAAAACTTTAGCCCCTCTTGCTATTACTTCCTGCATATTAGAAATTGTTTTTTTATAATAATTATCTCTTGGAGCTAAGACAACAACTGGCATTCCATCTTCAATTAAAGCTAAAGGCCCATGTTTCATCTCACCTGCAGGGTACCCTTCAGCATGAACGTAAGCTAATTCTTTTAATTTTAACGCCCCTTCTAATGCAATTGGGTAAGAAAAGCCTCTGCCTAAAAACATCGAACCTTTTGCATCAGTAAATGAACTTGAAACTGTCTGGATTTTACTCTCTGTAAGTAAAGTTTGCTCAACTAATTTAGGTAATAACTTTAAGTCTTTAATTTTGTTTAAATATAAATCTTTGTCCAAGTCTTTTCTTAAAATTCCTAATTTTAATACCAAAATATATAAAACCAACATTTGACCCATAAAAGCTTTTGTGGATGCAACACCAATTTCTTGCCCACAATGAATGGGTAAAACAAAGTTAGAGTCCCTTGCAATAGAGCTTTCTATAACATTAACTACACTGCAAGTTTTCATGTTATTTTTATTGCATAAATCTAGAGCCGCATAAGTATCTGCTGTTTCACCAGACTGAGAAACAAAAATGTATAAATTATCATCTTTAAATCTATTTTTTCGGTATCTAAACTCGGATGCAATATCAATTGTTACATCAAGTGTAGTATTTTCTTCAAACCAATACTTTGCCATTAAGCAAGAATGGTAAGCTGTACCACAACCAATTAAAGTAACTGAAGAAATTTCTTTAATATCCCATGGAAAATTATAGATGTTGATGTCGTTGTTAATTGTATCAACATACTCTTTTATACAGTTCTTTAATGTTGTTGGCTGTTCTTCAATCTCTTTTGCCATAAAATGTTTAAAATCACCTTTGTCATAATCCTGTTCTTTTGAAGATAATTCTAAAACTTTCTTATTAACTTTTAAGCCTTCTTCATCAAAAAACTCAACCTGGTCTTTTTTTATAATACAAAAATCTCCATCATTTAAATATGAAATTTTATTAGTCATAGACTTTAAAGCATAAGAGTCTGAGCCTAGATAATTTTCGTTAGGACCATAACCAACTGCAAGTGGAGACCCTCTTCTAGCACCTACTATAAGATCTGGTTGATCTTTAAAGATTATACCTAAAGCAAAACTTCCATGTAATTGCTTAAGAGTTTCAATAATTGCCTCTTTTAAATCTAATTCTTTTAAATACTCTGTTATTAAATGAACAATTACCTCAGTATCTGTTTGAGATTTAAATACATGACCCTTGTTTATTAAATGCTTTTTTAAAAGTGTAGAATTTTCAATAATCCCATTATGTACAACCGATACACTCTCTGAAGAATGAGGATGTGCATTAATAGTATTTGGAATACCGTGCGTTGCCCATCTAACATGTCCAATTCCAATAGGGCCCGACATATTCTTAACTGCAAGATTTTTTTCTAAAATATCAACTCTGCCTTCTGATTTTGCCTCACTTACAATTCCATTTGATAGTGTGGCAATTCCTGCAGAGTCGTATCCTCTATATTCTAATTTTCTAAGAGAATTAATAATTGTTGATGAAACCGGTTTATTACTAGCTATTCCTATTATTCCACACATTTTATTTCGTTCTTCTTTTGTAGTTTTTAACTTCTGTTTGAGAGCTTCTAGTTAAAGCTAATGAATTTTTTTTAACTTTCTTTGTAATAACTGATCCTGCCCCAACAATACTATTCTTTTCAAGAGTAATTGGTGCAACTAATGATGAGTTAGATCCTATAAATACATTATCTCTAATTTTTGTTTTACTTTTTTTAACACCATCATAATTACAGGTAATTGTACCAGCTCCAACATTTACACCTTTACCCAATTCACTATCGCCAATGTAGGATAAATGATTAATTTTTGATTTTTTTCCAACTGTACTTTTTTTAACTTCTACAAAATTTCCAATTTTTGAACCTTCTTCAAGAATAGTTCCTGGTCTTAATCGTGCATAAGGTCCAACTTCAACTTTATTTTTTATTTTACAATCTTCTAAATGTGAAAATGAATTGATAGTTACATTATTTCCAATTTTAACTTTTGGCCCGATGACAACATATGGATTAATAGTAACGTTTTTTCCAACCTTTGTATCTTTTGAAAAAAAAATAGTTTCAGGACCAATCATCTTTACACCAGACTTGATAAAAAATTTACGAAGTTTTTCTTGTTCAATATTAGAATTTATTTGTTTCATCTGGAAATATTTTTATATTAAGTGTATAGATAGCTTAATTCACAATTTATTTCTTAAAAATACTTTATTAATGACTCAAAATTACTCAATTTTATTTGACCTAGATGGAACATTAGTCGATACCGCACCTGATTTAATGAATGCTCATAATCATGTAATGAGAAAATATGGTTACCCCACCAAATCTACTGCTGACATTAGAAATTTAGTGGGTCAAGGAGCTGGTGCGATGATTGGTAGATCTATATGGGGGCAAGCAAAAAAAGAGTTTGGTAAAATTGATGATCAAAAAATTAAAGCTGAAATGGTAAAAGATTTCGTTAATTTTTATGGAAAAAATATTATTAAAGAAAGCACACTTATTAATGGGGTAAAAGAATTTCTAAAATGGTGTAAAGAAAAAGAAATTTCAATGGCAGTTTGTACTAATAAACAAGAACACCTAGCAATTGATCTTTTAAAAAAAATTGGAATTTATGATTACTTTGAGTACGTTGCTGGGTCTGATACGTTTGATTATTGCAAACCCGATCCAAGACACATAACAAGTATTATTGAAATCATCGGGGGTGATGTAAAAAAATCTCTAATGTTTGGGGACAGTGAAACTGATGCAAATGCAGCAAAGGCTGCCTCTGTTCCTGTTATTTTATTAGAAAATGGTTATACAGAAAAAAATTCTAATGAAATTTACCATAATCATTTAATAAAAGACTTTATTGGTGTTGAAAAAATAGTTTCAACTTACTTAAAAGATTGATTTAATTTTTTTTCTTACTATTAATAGGTTTGCACAATTAAGGAGGCCTAATGATTTCACATAAAGTTAAAGTTTACCCATCAAAAATTGATTTACCTAAAAAAAATCAATTAGCATGGAAAATTGCTGAAATTGCCTCTGATAATGCAAAGTTAGATAAGGCAGCCATTGAGATGGTTATTAATAGAATAATTGATAATGCTTCAGTTGCCATTGCTTCTTTAAATAGAAAAGCGGTTATCTCTTCAAGGGAAATGGCCTTAAAACATCCTAGAAAAAATGGTGCGAATTTATTTGGTATTGATTCAAAATTAAAATTTGATTGTGAATGGGCTGCTTGGTCAAATGGAACAGCTGTTAGAGAGCTTGATTTTCATGATACTTTTTTAGCAGAAGATTACAGTCACCCTGGAGATAACATTCCACCCATCTTAAGTGTTGCTCAACAAACTAAAAAAAGTGGACTAGATTTGTTAAGAGGAATTATCACTGGTTATGAAGTTCAAGTTAATTTAGTTAAAGGAATTTGTTTGCATAAACATAAAATAGATCACATAGCACACTTAGGACCAAGTGTTGCTGCAGGTTTGGGTGCAATGTTAAAACTCAACACTGAAACAATTTATCAAGCAGTTCAACAAGCTCTACATACAACAGTTTCAACAAGACAATCTAGAAAAGGTGAAATCTCTAGTTGGAAAGCTTACGCCCCTGCTCATGCTGGTAAACTTGCAATTGAAGCAGTTGATAGAGCAATGCGTGGTGAAGGTGCTCCAAGTCCTATTTATGAAGGAGAAGACAGTGTTATAGCTAGAATATTAGATGGGAAGAAAGCTTTATATAATGTGCCTCTACCTAAGAAAAAAGAATCTAAGAGAGCGATACTTGAGACCTATACAAAAGAATATTCAGCTGAATACCAGTCTCAAGCACTAATAGATATTGCTAAAAAACTTAATAAGAAAATTCCTAATTTAAATCAAATAAAAAAAATTGATATTCACACAAGTCATCACACTCATTACGTAATTGGAACTGGTGCAAATGATCCACAAAAAATGGATCCAAATGCAAGTAGAGAAACACTTGATCACTCTATTATGTACATTTTTGCAGTAGCACTTGAGGATGCTGATTGGCACCATGTTAAATCATATACCAAACAAAGAGCTAATAGAAAAAGCACTATAAAAATTTGGAAATCAATTACGACGTTTGAAGATAAAAAATGGACTAAAAAATATCACGATCCTAATCCAAAAAATAAATCATTTGGTGCAAGAGTTGTAGTTACTTTAAATAATGGTAAAAAAATTATAGAACAATTAGATAGAGCAGATGCTCATCCATATGGAGCACGTCCGTTTAAAAGACAAAATTATATAAATAAGTTTTTAACGTTAACAGACGGTATCTTAGATAAAAAAGAGAGTGCACGTTTCTTAAAAGTTGTTCAAAATCTTAAAAACCTGAAAGCTGGAGAGTTAAATAAATTAAACATCCAGGTTAAAAGAAGTCAGATAAAGAAAAATACGAAACAAGGAATTTTTTAATGCATTTTGTAGAAAAAGAGCCCAGTCAAAAAAGAGCTGACTTTGTTAGTAAACTAAAATCAAATAAAATTTTAAGAGTTCCTGGTGCTTATAACCCACTAACAGCAAAACTAATTGAAGAAATTGGGTATGATGCAGTTTATGTATCAGGTGGAGTTATGGCTAATGATTTAGGATTTCCAGATATTGGTTTAACTACGCTGCAAGATGTTAGTACTAGATCTTATTTAATATCTAGAGTTACAAGTTTACCTACCATCGTTGATATCGACACTGGCTTTAAGTCTTGTGAAGAAACTATTAAAACTTTTGAAGAATTTGGGGTGTCAGCAGTTCACTTAGAAGATCAAGTAGAACGAAAAAGATGTGGTCACTTAGATAACAAAGAATTAATTTCAACAGAAGCAATGGTTAAAAAAATTAAAGAATGTGTTGCAGCTAAACAAGATGAAAATTTTAAGATTATAGCAAGATCTGATGCTAAAGGAGTTGAGGGAATAGATAAGATGATTGATAGATGTAAGGCATATATTGATGCTGGAGCTGAAATTATTTTCCCAGAAGCTTTGCAAGATGAAAAAGATTTTGAAAAAGTTAGAAAAGAATTATCCTGTTACTTGTTAGCGAATATGACGGAATTTGGAAAATCTAAGCTATTCAATTACAAAGAATTAGAAAACTTTGGGTATAATATTGTGATTTATCCAGTAACTACACAAAGATTAGCCATGAAAAATGTAGAAGATGGTCTTAGAGACATTTTTGTGAATGGACATCAGAACAACATTATTGATAAAATGCAAACTAGAAAAAGACTTTACGAATTAGTAGAATATGAAAAGTACAATTCGTTAGATGAAAAAATTTATAACTTTAGTACGGAAGGACATGAATAATGAGTGATGATATTAAAAAAGGTTTACTAGGGATAGTTGTTGATGAAACAGAAATTTCAAAAGTTATGCCAGAAATCAACTCTCTTACTTATAGAGGTTATGCAGCTCAAGATTTATGTGCAAGATGTGATTTTGAAGAAGTTGCTTACTTAATTTTAAATAAAGAATTACCTAATAAAAAACAATTAAAAGAATTTAAGAAAGAATTATCTAAAGAAATAACTTTATCTAAAAATTTATTAAGTATTTTAAAAAAAATACCTAAAAATTCTCATCCAATGGATGTTGCAAGAACAGCTGTTAGCGTCATGGGTCTTGAAGACAAAGAAACTAAAGACAGCTCACCAAAAGCAAATTTAAGAAAGGCGATTAGAATTCTTGCAAAAACACCTACTGCCTTAGCTGCTTTTTACAGACTTCGAAAAGGGAAAAAAATTATAGCTCCAAAGAAAAATCTTACTTTTTCTGAAAACTTTTTCCATATGAGCTTTGGCAAAGTTCCTGAAAAAGAAATTGTTAAGGCTTTCGATGTGTCATTGATTTTATACGCTGAGCATAGTTTTAACGTATCAACATTTACAGCAAGAACTATTACCAGTAGTTTATCTGATATTCATGGAGCAATCACAGGTGCGATCGCTAGTTTAAAAGGTCCTCTTCATGGTGGTGCTAATGAAGAAGTAATGCACATGATGAAGAAAATTAAAAAACCTGAGAATGCTTTAAAATGGATTACGAAGGCTTTAAAAAACAAAGATGTAGTAATGGGATTTGGTCATAGAGTTTACAAAAGTGGAGACTCAAGAGTTCCAACCATGAGAGAATACTTTAAAAGAGTAGCTATTATTAAAAAAGATAAAACATTTGAAAAAATTTATGACATTGTTGAAAAGGTAATGATTAAAGAAAAAAATATTTATCCAAATGTTGATTACCCAACTGGACCTACTTACCATTTAATGGGTTTTGATACTGATTTCTTTACCCCAATATTTGTAATTTCAAGAATTACAGGTTGGTCCGCTCATATTATGGAACAACATGCTGCTAATAAATTAATTAGACCTCTTGCAAGTTATAAAGGTAGCAAGCACAGAAAAGTTATTCAATTAAATCAAAGATAATTTTAAAAAACTTATCTCAAGATTATTTAATTTTTATACAGATAAAAAAAAGGGACAGTAAATACCATCCCTTTAAATCTTAATTTGGTAAAATCGGACTTAACTAAAAGCTTCTGTCCAAGTTCCTTGAGTTGCTGCTTTAGAATATTCAGTAGAACGACCTTCGAAGAAGTTCATGTGTTCAACTGCATTCAACATAGAATCTAACCAAGTAAGTGGGTTTTTGTCCACATCATAAATTGGCTCTAATCCAAGCTGAGATAATCTTCTATTAGCAATAAATCTTATATAAAGTTTTACATCTTGTGCCGTAAGACCTTGCATAGGACCCATTTCAAAAGCTAAATCAATGAAAGCATCTTCATGCTCAATGATTGTTCTACATGCTTTGTAAAGTTCTGCTTTTAATTCAGGAGTCCAGATTTCTGGGTTCTCATGAATGAACTCTTTAAACAATCTAATCATAGAATTACAGTGCAACGTTTCATCTCTTACTGACCAAGTAACAATTTGGCCCATCCCTTTCATTTTATTGTGTCTTGGGAAGTTAAGTAAGATTGCAAAACTTGCAAACAATTGTAAGCCTTCAGTGAACGCACTAAATACAGCTACTGTTAATGCAATATCTTTTTTTGAACTCATGTCAAAATTTTGCATGTAGTCGTATTTATCTTTCATCTCTTTATATTTCATGAACGCTGAATATTCAGACTCAGGCATTCCAATCGTATCAAGTAAATGAGAGTAAGCAGCGATATGAACTGTTTCCATTGAAGCAAAAGCAGTCATCATCATTAAAACTTCTGTAGGTTTAAATACAGTTGTATAATGTCTTAAATAACAATTTTGCACTTCAACATCGGCTTGAGTAAAAAATCTAAAAATTTGTGTTAATAAATTTTTTTCAGATTGAGTTAAATTTTTCTGCCAATCTCTAACATCATCACCAAGAGGCACTTCCTCTGGTAACCAATGAATTCTTTGTTGAGTTAACCAAGCATCATAACACCATGGATATCTAAAAGGTTTGTAAACTGGGTTTTCAACTAGTAGTCCCATTTTTTGGGGTTTAACTATTTCCTCTTTTGGTGGTTGAATAATTTTAGTATTCATTTTTTCTACTGACATGATAGGCACTCCTCGTATTCTGGTTGTTCAGTTGTTTGTGGTTTTGATTTGTAAACATTTGCGTTAACATCTGTTGCTTTAGTGTCATTAACATTTTCCGCACGTTGAATTGATTTTGATCTACAGTAATAAAGGCTCTTTAAACCTTTTTTCCAAGCATCAAAATGAATTTTGTGTAATTCTCTTTTGTGAATATCAGCTGGCACGAATAAGTTAATTGATTGAGCTTGAGAAATATACGGCGTTCTATCTCCACTTAATTCAATAATCCATTTTTGATCCAACTCAAAAGCAGTTTTGAAAACATCTTTTTCTAAATCAGTTAAAAAATCTAAATGAGAAACAGATCCTTGGTTTGTTGTAATACCAGACCAAACATCATCAGTATTTTTCCCATGTTTTTCTAATAATTCAACTAAGTATCTGTTTCTAACATTAAATGATCCAGATAAAGTTTTGTGTGTGTAACTATTTGCTGCAACTGGCTCTACTCCAGGGGATGCTCCACCACAGATAATAGAAATAGAAGCTGTGGGTGCAATCGCAGTTTTGTTAGAAAATCTTTCATTATAACCATAATCTGCAGCATCTGGACAAGCTCCTCTTTCATCAGCTAAATCTTTTGAGGCTTGATCAACATGTTCTTGAATATGTTTGAATATCTTTTTATTCCAAGCTTTACTCATCACAGATTCAAGTGGAATACTATGCTTTTGCAAATAAGAATGGAAACCCATTACACCTAGGCCAACACTTCTTTCTTTTTCAGCAGAATATTTTGCATCATCAAATTGCTCTGGAGCTCTTTCAATAAAATCAGTTAATACGTTATCTAAAAATCTCATAACATCATTGATCATAACGTTATCGTCTTTCCACTCATCATACTTTTCTAAGTTTAAAGATGATAAACAACATACAGCAGTTCTATCTCTGCCATTTTTATCTATTCCAGTAGGTAATGTGATCTCACTACAAAGGTTAGAAGTTTTAACAGTTAGATTTGCTAACTTATGGTGTTGTGGAATTTGTCTGTTAACTGTATCGATATAAATAATATAAGGTTCACCCGTTTCAATTCTTGCAGTTAATAATCTAATCCATAAATTTCTTGCAGAGATCGTTTGTTGTACAGTTCCATCAGCAGGACTTTTTAGTGCCCACTGTTCATCTGTTTCAACCGCTCTCATAAATGCATCGGATACTAAAACACCATGATGAAGGTTTAATGCTTTTCTATTAGGATCTCCACCTGTAGGTCTTCTCATTTCTATAAATTCTTCAATTTCAGGATGTTCAATTGGAAGATAACAAGCAGCCGATCCTCTTCTTAATGAACCTTGGCTAATTGCCATTGTTAACGAGTCCATTACTTTAATGAAAGGAATTATTCCTGATGTCTTTCCAACTTTACCAATTTTTTCTCCAATAGATCTAAGGTTACCCCAGTAACTTCCGATCCCACCACCTTTAGCAGCTAACCAAACGTTCTCACTCCATAGATCAAGTATTCCATTTAAACTATCTGATGCTTCATTTAAAAAACATGAAATGGGTAAACCTCTTTTAGTTCCCCCGTTTGATAAAACTGGAGTTGCTGGCATGAACCATAAATTACTAATGTAGTTATAAATTCTTTGTGCATGTAAATTGTCATCGGCGTATGAACTTGCAACACGGGCAAATAAATCTTGAAAAGATTCGTTGTGACCTAAGTAACGATCTTTTAAAGTTGCTCTACCAAAGTCTGTTAATTTATTGTCTCTTGATCTATCAATTTTAATAATGATACCTTTTTCATTTTGAAAAAGTTCAGTGTCATTGCTAAGTGAAAATAAATCTGGTCCTTTATTTTTTGAAAGTTCGCTATTATCTGGGCTATATTCGGAGACAGCTTTCTTGAGTGCCTGTGATAGAATTTTGTTCATATTTTAAGTTTATTTTAGTTTTTTTTACAAAACAACTATATGTTGTATGCTGAAAGCATTGATACACCATATAAATCATTATTCAACAGAACGTTTATAGAACATATAAAAAAAATATCAATAAAAAAATTAAATTGATTGTAGAAACATAAGCAATGACAACAGAATTAAAAATAGATCCGTATGGCTTCAGGGAGTATGACGCGAGGTGGTTGTATGAGAAGGACATAAACAGAATCGGAATAGAGAATCTAGGCAAAGGTTTAGGTACTCAAATTATAAAACATACAAAAAAAGCGAATCCAAGAGTAATTGTTGGTCATGATTATAGATCTTACAGTGAAGAAATAAAATCTGCACTTAAAAAAGGTCTGCTTTCAACAGGATGCAATGTTGAAGACATAGGTTTATCATTATCCCCTACTGTTTATTTTGCACAATTTAATTTAGATGCGGATGCTGTTGCAATGGTTACTGCTAGTCACAATGAAAATGGTTGGACTGGAGTTAAAATGGGTATCAAAAAAGGTTTAACCCATGCACCTGAAGAGATGAAAGAATTAAAAGAGATAACTTTAAATGAAAATTTCATAAAAGGTGAAGGAGTTGAAAAACAAATAGAAGGTTTTCAACAAATTTATAAAGATGATTTAATAACTAAAAATAAAATCACAAAAAAAATTAAAGCAGTTGTTGCTTGTGGTAATGGGACGGCTGGAATATTTGCCCCTGAAATTTTAAGAGGAATTGGTTGTGAGGTAATTGAACTTGATTGTGATCTTGATTGGACTTTTCCAAAATACAATCCAAATCCAGAAGATTTAGAAATGTTACATGCAATTGCAAAAGCGGTAAAAGATAATAACGCAGATATTGGTTTTGGTTTTGATGGTGATGGCGATAGAGTTGGTGTAATTGATAATTTGGGGGATGAAATCTTTTCAGATAAAATTGGATTATTAATTGCAAGAAACTTATCTAAAACTCATAAAAATTCTAAGTTTATAGTCGATGTTAAATCAACTGGACTGTACGCAACTGACAAGGTCTTAAAAGAAAATAACTGTCAAACCATTTATTGGAAGACAGGTCACTCACACATTAAAAGAAAAGTTAATACTGAAAAAGCTTTAGCTGGATTTGAGAAAAGTGGGCATTTTTTCTTTAATCAACCTTTAGGTTTTGGTTATGATGATGGAATTAATTCTGCAATTCATGTGTGTCATTTATTAGATAACCAAAATAAATCTATGAATGAAATTATAAAAGAACTACCTAACACTTTTCAAACCCCAACAATGGCTCCCTTTTGTAAAGATGAAGAGAAATATCAGGTTGTTGAAGATTTAGTTAAACAAGTAAACACTATTAAAGATAATAAAACTAAAATTGATGACCAAGAAATTAGTGAAGTCTTAACGGTTAATGGTATCAGATTTTCTTTTAAAGATGGATCGTGGGGATTAATTAGAGCCTCATCAAATAAGCCATCACTTGTGATTGTGACCGAAAGCCCAACATCAAATGAGAGAAAGAAAAAGATCTTTGATTTCATCGATGATCTTTTACAAAAAACTGGCAAAGTTGGTGAATATGATCAAAAAATATAAATATTTACTAATCTTTATCCTCCTGTTTACCTCTAAAAGTCATGCTCTAAGCCCTCAATATGAGAAGGAATTATACATTGGATGTTATACCAACTCTAAGCAATATTTGGGTAACGAAAATGCTAAAATATACTGTCAGTGCACAATTGATAAATTAAGTGCAAAATTCAATGACAAACAAATCGATGAAGTCTTTAGTAAAACACCTGAAGAGATCATGGAGCTAACTGCATTTGCAACAGAGGAATGTGAAAATAACAAATGATGACCCCAAAAGATTATATATCCCTATATTTACTAGTTATTGTCTTAACGGTAGTCTCCGTTAACTTCATGTACCGTCTCTATTTTTAGTAATATTACCTATTCTATATTATCAGTGTGATTTTAAAACTACCAACATAGAATAAATTCAGGTGTATAGGTGATGGAATGAGAGTTAATCAGCTAATAAGATCGTAGTATTTAAATATTGATTAATAAAATGATTATAGCGATAGCAATTAACACAGCACTCACAATAATATAATTCAATCTAATATTAAATTTTTTAAGGACTATTTCAGTAATCTTTTCCCAGAATAATACGATTAAGAAGATGATTATAGCTGGCAGAATATATTTGATCATAAGTCCATAATTATTGTGTAAGCTAAATAAGTAAGTTCAATGGTTAATAGTATTTCAAGTCCAGACATAATTTAAATCTACCAAACCTTAAATCAGGTGTCCAGTTGATGGAATGAAGACAAAGATAACTGCTTGTTTAATGTTCATTTTTTACAATATGTCATTTATAGATGTGCTCCACATAGGATCTGAATGCTTATCCCAATAGAGTTTGTGAATTTTTCTTGTAATATCCCCTACCGTTCCTTGTTTAATATTTTCCCCACTTACTTTTGTTATTGGCATTACCCCTCCTGCTGTTGAAGTTGCAAATAATTCTTTAGATGATTTTAACATTTCAATCGTTATAGATTTTTTATTAACTTTGATATTTAGTTCTTTAGCTAAATCAATAACGGTTTGTCTTGTAATTCCTTCTAGTACTCCATGGTCTGGGGTATTAATTCCATTTTCATCAACAGAGAAAATATTAAAGCCTGGGCCTTCAGAGATATTATTATGCTCATCTACTAATAAAGCAGTATGATGTCCTCTTTCATAAGCATCAAGCATACCGGTGACTAAATCCATCCAATGATAATTTTTAATAGTTGGATCAACTGAACTTGGAGGAATTCTTGTTATATCGGTTAAATATACATCTAATCCTTTTTCAAAATCTTCTGGTTTAAGTATCCAACCAAAGGGAACTGCAAAAGCCATAAAACGTGGTGTCGCTTTACGAGGATCTCTAACAAAATTTGGAGACATTCCTCTTGTTTGTATCATTTCAACATAAGAATCTTCAAGATCAGCTTTTTTAACACAACCTGCTAATATTTTTTTTATTTCTTCACGACTAAGTCTGCATGGCATTCTCAGTTTTTCTGTTGATTTAAAGAAACGATCAATATGTTTATCTAATTGAAAAAATCTACCCTTCCAAACATGAACAACATCATATGTGGCATCAGATCTTAGAAAACCCCAATCTAAAATAGGAATTTTAGCTTCAGAAAGTTGAATGAACTCACCGTTCATCCATGCCGATCCTTTTGGAAAAATATCACTCACTGACAAACCCTACCAATATTCAAATCAGGTGTCTAGGTGATGGAATTAGCTAATATTAAATATAATTAAAGAAGTCTTAGGTGTGGGTAATATTGTTATTTAATCTTTATTTTATAATCCAAAAAATGATATTTATTATATAAACCAAAATACCATAAAATAAGAACATTAGAAATTTGTCTTTTCCTGACTTTTCTTTCCAATTCAAAGTAAATAACGCAGCTGGAGATGCAACCAATAAAATAACCCCAACAACAATTACCAATACTGATAAAATTATAAATACATTCATAAATTAGTTTTTATCATAAATTTTCTTAAATATTAAATCTGTCTTTAATTAATAAGTTTAACCAGATCTAGTTGTTTCGAAGCTTTGGAAAAACCAGCAAGTTTTGTGTCGATATTAATTACTTGTTTATTAGAAAAACTTTTAACCGACATTAGTAGTTTTTGACTTTTTATTAAACTTTCATAAACCTTATCATATTGAGCCTGCTCATCTTTTATTTCAGTATCTGTTTTTAATAAAACTAAACATCCAAAACTCTCACAATTAGCCCATTTTAACTCTATTATTTCGTTATCATCAAATTTTAATTGTAAATTACTTTGCAAATCTATTCCTAGAGGTGAAATTATTGTAATAATTTTATTCAGTTGATTTTTTGAATTATAAAATTTTGAATAAACAATTGAAAAATTAATATTAGAATTTTGAATTCTTACAGATTGTGAAACTTCACAATTTTTTTTATCAGTACTTTCTATACATTGATATGTCCAATTTTCATATTGTTGGGTGATTACTTTTGGTGGTAATTCTTCAGCTACTACTAAAGTTGAAACAAGTACAAAAATAAAAAGATGTATAGTTTTCATTAATAATTTTTTGTTAAACTAAAATATGCACGATTTCCTTTTGTAAGTCCATCTACATCTTTGGTTTCTGTATCTGAGCCTGGGTTATTACCAATTGTAAAAGCATAGGTAGCATTAAAATTAATATCTTTAAATATTGTAGCATCTAAAGCAAAACCCCATCCTCTTAAGATATAATTGTTTTTTAGTTTTGGATTTGTTGAATTCCAATTTTCATAAAGATGTTTATGAAGTTTTATTTTTCCATAATCATAAAAAAGTGTGCCTTCAAATTTATCAAAATTTCTCTTAAGCTCTAAGTTTGTAACAAAACCTAAATCACCAGATGCCTCACTGGATGGATATGCTCTAACACCATTAACTCCACCAAGTGAAAATTGATCAGACCCATCAAGATTATCTGCTGAATATTGACCATTAAATTTAATTAATAAATTTGTTTTTTGATTTAAATTTTGCAATCTATTTAAAATCAAATTACTCTTTAAATTTCTTCCATTGGTATCAGTGGTGGTTTGATCTGTTTCAAAATTTGTTTGATTATCTGTTAAATCAACATCTCCCAAAGAAAAAGATATGGAACCAAAATTTACACCCCCACCAAATGCATTGTCTGTTTTATCAAACCCCACATTTAGCAAAGCTTTTGTGGTGTCTTTATCACTATTATTGCCAGTATTGAGATTATTGACATAGTCATTTCTTGAAAGTGATAAAGAGGAATTTAGATTAAATCTTAAAGTTTCAATTAATTTTTTACTTAAAGTAACATTATATTCAGTTGAATAACCAGATGGTTTGGTTGAATCAAATGGATCAGACAACTTATATTCCATTTTTGATGTTCTAAATGTTGACTGTAGACCATTATAACCCAATGGAAAAATTGCACTTAAAGCATAGTAATTAGATTTTTCATACTGGTCTTCATTCAATACATCTCCCGTCATTGTGCTAGAAAAAATAAATCGTTCTCCAAGATTAAAAAGACCATCTATATTAATTGAGTTTGATAATCTTCCAGTTCCTGAAGATCTTGATCCATGATTATTTGTAATTGTAGATCCTGAAAACATTGGTGTATTAAATATTTGAATTTTAATATCTGTTTCACCAAAGTTTTCTCCTTCTTGAAGTTCAGCTATAGCATTTATTCCATATAAACTATTAATTTGTCTAATATTTTTGTCTAACTGACCTATGTTTAAAACAGATTCTTTTTCTAATTTGTTATTAATAAATTTTTCAATTTTTTTTTTTGATAGATTTATTTCAGATGATCCTGTGTCAATTATAATTTTACCTAATTTACCCTCTACAATCTTAATAATTATTATTCCTTCATTAATGTTTTGTTCTGGTAAATAGGCTGTAGCTAGAAAACCTCTTGTTCTATAATAGTTTGATATAACGTTAGTTACATTAAGTAAATCATCATAGTTAAGTTCTTGAGAAATAAAATTTTCTATACTTTTTTTTAATTCCTCACTTGAATATTTAATATTTCCATCAAATAAAATATCTGTAACTAAAATTTTTAAAAGCTGATCTTGGTTATCTTGCTCAATATTAGTTTTGGGCTCAATTAAAGTTTGTTCCTCTTGTTGTTTAGGTAATTGTGGAAGTTCTTTATTAAGATCGTCTACTGTTGGAATAGTTTCAGCATGTAAAGAGCTACTGAATAAAATTAAAAACAAAACTTTTAAAGAAAAATTAAACATAATCTGTTTAACAACTTAGATTTTGATCTACTTCACATGCTCCTAAATCAGGGTTTTCTTTGCTTGTATTTGGATTTAAAAAACTAGCTTTTATTTTTCCACCAGGTCCTTTTAAAAATAATTCTTTAATGTCCCTTGGTGCTTTATTAAAGTTATCGTTTGAAAAATCATTATTACTAGATGTGTTTGATTTTATCGTAGCTAAATTATTTCTTGTACTTTGGAAATTGTTAAAAAATCCTTGAGTGTTATTTCTTGGCTTAGGATTTATATCTTTTCCAAAATCAGAGCTATCTCCATAAACAATTTCTACAGATCTTTTAAAACCTATTGATCTATTTCCTGAAAATGAGATGTTTTTAAAAGTATCTAAAAAAGAATTTCTTAATATTTTTGTAATTTGATTTGCTCCTTTCTCGGCTTTTTTTGCTCTATCGTTTGAACTTGATGATGACCCCATAGTTTGTCCCAATCCTTTTTTAGTTCCAACTGGAACAGAGTTATTAATGGTTCCATAATTTCTGTTAATCACTTGATAACCAGTAAGACCATTATAGCCAGCTAGTGCGGTACTTCTTCCAACTGTTGAATTAAAATTTACCACAGGTATAGAATTTGTACCTCGATCAATTTCAATGGCTTTAGCAATTAAAGTATGTTTTCCTTTAACGGTATCATTTACTGTGCCATTGAATTCAACTTTAGGATCCATTGATAAAAATGTTCTAGTGGTGCCATTCGTTGCTGTACTTCCAATTAATACATCGCCATTGTAAGTTTGTTCTTCATAAGTCATTACATCCCCTTTGATAGTAATTTCATTTGCATCTACTACTAATTTATAAAAACTATCTGCTGTATTATTAATGTTTACAACTTGATCATTAAAAGCGTAACCAACTCTATCTCCAAATAAAACATTTCCTGTACCTGCATCAATGTTAAGAGATCTAGCTTTTGCATTCCCTTCCCCTTTTAAAGTTCCTTTAAAACTAATATCAGAGTTTGTAGTTGAAATTTCAGCAGGTGTTGCTCTTGACCCCGCTTTTACTACAACGTTGTTATTATAAATCTGTGCACCGGTCGTTGTAATTCCTGAGTCTAATTGAACATTTCCAGAAACTGTTAATGAAGGTAAAGTTATACTTGAAGCTGTTGAAATTCTACCTCCAGAAGAGGTAATTGTTGCAGAACCAAATGAGTTTGCATGACCTGCTTTAAACCCACCGTCTGCAATATTTAATGCACCTGCAAAAGTATTATTGCCACTAAATGTTGAAGTACCTGTTCCACCTAATAATAAAGTACCTGCGCCAGATAGAACACCTGAGTAAGTATTATTTTGAGCAGTATCAATTTCTAAAGTAGCACCAGCAGCTATTGCTACAGTTCCTGCGGCTGTGTTAGTTCTTCCCCAGTCTCCATTAAGAACTAATTTTCCAGCATCAATCTGTAATCCAATTGAGCTACTATTTAATTCTTGACCAGATGTTGCAGCAAAAGTGGTTGTCCCTGTTCCTTTTTTAATTAAGTTACCTGCAGCAGCGTATCTTGAAATACCACCGGCTACAGAAGTGTTTGCGTTATTTGAACCAAATTCTATATTTCGACCACCCACAAGTCTCCAATCAGTCATATCTCCAGCTAGACCTCCAAGAATAATATTTCCACTTCCACTTGTTCTGCTAAAACCTCTACCAACGTTTGTCCTTGTTGGTGATAAATAAACTGTACTGTTTTGGAAAGCTTTTGGTGTTATTTCAATATTGTTATTACTTCCTGAAGTAAAATTAAATTTTGTATCTCCGGTATAGGTATTCTCTCCATAAAATCTTATTGTTTTTGAACCTGATCTTGTAAAAGTTATTCCACCGATGCCATTTACAACTCCTTGAATGTGTGCGGCGCCGCTTCCACCTGAGCCCGTTTCAATAAATTGCTGACCTGAGGTTGGTAGATTAATACCTCGATTAGCTGACCAGTATGTATGGCCCGCAGTGTTAGAGCTATTTTTACTTCCAAAGATTGCTTTACCACCGTTTTTTAAAATAATGTTATCTGGGTCTACTGATCCTGGTAATGCTCCCCAGTTTCTGTCAGTGAATGCTGCAATAATTCCACCATCAATTACCGTTCCACCTGTATAGGTATTGGTAGCTTTTGGTTCATAGGTTCCTGTTCCAGTAACTAAAACATTTCCAGATCCTGAAATTACACCAGTTGAAATTAAATTTGCACTTGTATCAAATTTAAAAACTCCACTATTTGCAATTGCTCCAGCATATGAACCAGCGCCTAAATTTCCTGAGCCACTTAATGTAAGTGTCCCTGCCGAAATAGTAGTGCTGCCTGTGTAAGTATTATTTCCTCTTAAAAGTAAATTACCATTTCCAGTTTTAGTTAAATTTTTACTGCTTCCACTAATTACTCCATCAATAATTAAATTATTATCAGCTTTGATAGTTGAGTGTGCTCCTAAAGTAATATTTCCATCCCAATACTGACCAAAACCATTTGTTCCACGAAGTGTTCCGCCATTTAAAGTTAGTGCATTAGTTAAAGCGCCATCATCACTTCGATCAATCCAAAGCGTTGCACCACTTGCAACTGAGATTGATCCTGTTCCAAAAACATTATTTGATCTACTTGCGGCACCACCAAATAATGTACCAGCGCTAACTGTTGTGCCTCCTGTATAGGTATTATTTGCTGAAGTGGTTAATCTTGAAGTTCCAGCTTTAACTAAAGCAGTATCTCCACTAATCACTCCTGAAATAGTTGAGCCACCAGAGTTTGTTACTGTCAAATCTCCACCAACTTCTATAGCTTGAGCGCTAAACTGATTTGCAGTTATAGATAAATTGTTTATTGCGGCACCTGCATCTACTGCTTCAATTGATATCGCATTCAAAATTGGATTAACGTCATTGCCATGTAATCTCCCTCCACTATTTTCAGCAGTTCTTCCTGATAATCTAAACATTACATTTGTTGACGCTGCCTCAAATTGATAGGTCAAATATCTTCCTCGATTAACACTGGTGCTTCCAGCATCTAAAGGTCTAAAATCATCTACAATTTTTGTTCCATCTACATAGACATCAAAATATCTATTATAATTTTGTTCTTTAAATAAAGCTTGAATCTTATATTTTTGGCCAGCTGTAGCATTTGTAAATTGGACATAAGGAGAATGTCCCGTTCCACCAGACCATCTAATACCCTTCATTATGTTATTCAAACCTGTGTTGCCATAATTTCTTGAATTCCAATTTTGGATTTCATGTTGGAATGACTCATTTGCATTTGAGGTATTATTAGATGCGCGACCATCTTGAAATGTCACATCACCTATAGTGGTTGCTGTTCCAGCTATGTTAATCGCGTTCAAGAAAGTACCACTAAAATCTAAATCACTTATTGATGTAAAATTACCTTGAGCAAATCCTGCAGAATAATCACCTACTTGTTTAACTACATTAGATGAAAAAGTGACATTTCCCGTGCCAGCATTAATTGTAAAATTATTACTATTTTCTCCAGTAACAGCTCGAATAACACCACTAATATCTACATTACCTCCGTTTGTGGTAAATGTCGTATTGGTTGCTCCAATTTCTAAAATTGTATTTATATCAATAGATAAAGTTCCATTAGAAGATGTAATATTTGCATTCAAAACCGTGGTTGTAGCATCAAATGTTAAAGTAGAATTTCTAGATCCTGAGTAAGAAATATTATTATTTAAAGTGATTGTGTTATCTGCTGTTAACGTTACATCCGTACTTGCTAAGTTAGAGGCATAAGTAGAGGCTTCTGATGATCCGATTGTTAAATCAGTTGGATCAACTAACCAATTTCCATAACTTCCGCTAACAGAACTGGTATTAACTCTAATTCCATTAATATCAAGATCTGCTCCAGAAGTTTCAATTTGACCACCACTGCCATCGATACCTTTAGCTTCTAATGTTCCGCTTACTGTTGTGAGTGAATTTGAATTTTTTATATCAGACCATGCTACAATTATTCCACCTGATCCACTTGTTAAGGCGTTTGCTGTGATTTTAGAATTTGAATCAATATTTAGATATGTTGCTTGAAGTAAATCACCTGAACCTTGCCAATCTCCACCAATTAAAACTTTTCCTCCCCCTGTTTTACCATCAGCTGATATTGTTGCAGTATTGATATCAATTTCTTTTGCAGTTACTTCTACTGAGCCACTATTTGAAGTGTCAGAGTTAGAATTTAATGTACCTGAAATTGTTGAAGCACCATTTGAACCTGCATCAATTTTAATATCTTTGGCTGTAATTGCTCCAGTATTAGTAACTAATTTAACAATTCCATTCTCTGATATTAAACCATCTGCTTTGGCATTTTCAATTTTAATTACTTGATCAACGACAGATTGAGCAATATCTGTTTTTAAAGTCACAATTCCATTTTGAGATTTAATAATTCCTTCGTTGTTAATTGAAGATTTTATTTTTGAAGGATTGACTGATACCGTTAAAAGATTGCTATCACTTATACTTAATTTTAGATTATCTCCAGCAGCAAGGCTTGTTGCAACATTTGTATTAATAGTTCCTTTATTAGTAATTATTGGAGAAAGCAAAGCAACATACTCACCCTCTATGTTACCTTCGTTTATTAAAGTTGAATTATTGTTAGTTGAAAAGTTATAGGTATTATTTAAATAATTTTGATTAGTTAAATTTAAAGTTGATAAAATTGCACCCTCAGATCTAATTGCAGACGTAGGTCCTGTTAAAATTCCTGTAGGATTAACTAAAATTAGACGACCATTAGAAAAAATAGATCCATTGATGATTGATTGACCACTTAATACATTATTTAAAATACTTGATCTTGAGGTTGGTTGATTAAAATGTACTGATGCACTTGAACCTACATTAAAAGTATCCCAATTCACTATTCCTTGATTAGATGTTTGATTTACATCCATCTTTCCAACTTCTGGGATTGAAATTGTTACGGTTCCACTAATTACATTTCCACCAGTTGGAAGTGTTGTTGCTGCAATATCGGCAAATGAATAGGTGTATGGATTTCCAATACTAAGGAGATAGATAAATAACCAAGTTAAAAAACTTTTTAGTCGTTTCATATTTTCTTAACTTGTATTTTGGGTGGGGCATGGTTTAAATTTGAAAACCAACCTTTTTGATTTCCCAAGCCCATAGATGTGCACTTGGTTGTAGCACTTAACCAATATGACATAATTGCTGTTTTTTTCATATTTTTTTGAATTTTATTAAAGTAACTAGTTATATTTTAAAATAATTTCCAAATAATGCAATTTAAGAAAAATTTCACGGAAATAAGTTTAATAAAAACTTATCGTTTAGTTTGTGATGATTAATAAATCAACTTGAGGTAGCAACAAAAGCTACCTTTAACAAATATTATTTAAAATAAATTTATAAATATAAAATGCTATTTTTTTTATCAGCTTCACTCATAGCGAGTTTCATAACTCAATATTGCGAAACCTCTAATCAGATGTCTAGGTAATGGAATTAGTTAATATTAAATCTGTCTTTAATTGCATAAAACCATACCGCTAATCTAAAATAAAACGTTCTTAACTGGGGGAAGATAAATTTTTTAGGTAATCCTTTATAAATTTTTGAAATATCTAACTCTTTACTGTTTGATAATACTAACTTAGACAATTGTTTACCGGTCCAAGGAGCAGCACTCACTCCAACCCCATTATAACCAAATCCATAATAAATCTCTTCATTATCAATTTTACCAATAGAAGGAGTTAATTTTTGAGATAAAGCAATTAATCCTCGCCAATTATAATCAATATTAATATCTTTCCATTTAGGAAAAATATCTTTTAAGAATTTTTCCATTTTCTTAGACATATTTAAATTAGATTGATCGCTGCCACTTAAATCCCCTCTAGTGCCAAATAAAATTCGGTTGTCAGGTAACTTTCGATAATAATATAAAAGATTTTTAGTATTAGCTATTGGAGAAAATGTTTTAAAATTATGTTGGTCAATTTCTTGCTCGGTTAAGGGTTGGGTGACAATAATATTTGAAATTACTGGTAAAATTCTTGAATTCATCTCTGGGATTAAGCCTTCTTGATAGAACCCATTTGTTGCAACAACTATTTTTTTTGATCGAATAGATCCTTCTTTCGTCCTTAAAATATAAGCACCATTCTCTTTATCAATTTTATCCACTTTAGTGTGCTCGAAGATTTTTAATTGTTTAGATAAAGCATATTTTGCAATGCCATTAACAAATTTAAGAGGATTGATTGCAAAACCAGGTTTATAAGAAAAAGCTCCAAATTGCTCTGTGCCACCATGGCCAATTTTATCAAAGTCTTCTTTTGAATAAATCTCAGTTTCAATGCCAAACTCTTCTCTGTAAGCTGTAGCTTGTTCTTGAATATCTTTAAACTTATTTGGATGATGGGCGACTACGTAATTACTATCCCCCGTTACATCACAATCAATATTATATTCTTGTATAATATCTTTTGTATAATTTGAACCTTCAACAGAGTTTTTAAAGAACTTTTTAGTTTCATCATTGCCGTAAATAGATTGCATCTTTTTAAAAGACATCTTACTTGGCGGTAGAGAACAGAAACCTGCATTACGAGATGAAGCCCCCCAACCTATTTTTCCAGCTTCAACTAAAATGACATCTAAATTATGATTTTCTATTAAATTAATTGCACAGGATAAACCAGTGTACCCTCCACCTATTACAACAATTTCTGAACTGATATCTTTATTAAGTTTATCTAGATTTAAATTTTCACTTGAATGATCTTCCCAATAACTACTAACTGGGGTGTTAAATTGATAAATATCAGAATGATAAATATTTTTCATTAACAAGACCCTAGCACGCAATTAATACTTAATTCTAGTCAAACTTCTAATTTTTTAGGATTTGAAATGAACTTAAAAGACTCAAGCCCTATTTTTCATAGGGCTTGAGTTAGATTGGTTAAGCAGCACTTACTCTTTGCTCTATGTGCTCTTTATTATTAGAACTTGAAGAAACCTTTTGAAACAATTTAATAGGAACTCCTTTTGATAAAATATCTAATACCGGGCAATGTGTATTTACCGTATCAATCAATTTATCTATTTCAGCTTTTGGTGATGAAGATTTAATATCAACAGTACCAGAGATGGATTGAAAGCCAGGTCTAGTGTTTTTATTTAAAGCTAAAAAACCCTGAAGATCTAATTCACCTTTTAATTTAACACTAACACTCTCAATATTAATACCCGCTGCTGTAGCAAATGCTTTATAGGTTATCTCCTGACACGTTGCTAACGCTGCTAATATTAACTCTACTGGGCTCGGACCTTCGTCTTTACCACCAAAACTTTTGGGTTCATCAACAACTAATTTATGCTCTCTAAGAGTGACTACAGATTGAAGTCCTTCCTTAAGAATTGAATTGCTTTCATATTGGACCACAGCATTTTTTGGGTTGGCTGTAAAATCCTTCTGTAGATTACTTATTGTTTCTTTTAGATTGTTACTCATTTTTTTTCTCCTGTTTTAGTGCTTCGACATATGTCAGGCGCACAATTTAGTTAAATGCCCTTCTTAATTTATTTACGCTTTGTCTCCATATTCAGTCATATGTTTTGGAATTCTTTTATTTTTTCCATACATAAAATGATTTTCCATGTTCTCTCGATATTTACTTGCTGGAACAGTTAAACCAATAGATTCAGCAACTTCCCTAATCAACATTGGGTTTGCTCCACAGCATACTCCAAGGTAATTAATACCTAGCTCATAAGCATCTTTTGCAAATTTACCTATTTCATATCTATTACAAAAGTGTGGGTCCAATGCTGTTGGAAACGTTCTTCCATGAGGTGATGGACACTGACAATTACTTCTGTCCGGTAGATTAAAAAATGTTGGGTAATCTTCACTGGTTCTATAAGGAATAGGTAAAGCTCCAACATGACATTTAACTGCTTTTCTAATTTCTTTTAAAAAAGGAAACATGGTAGCAGGTCCTCTAAAACAATTTAAACCAACAACATCAGCCCCTAATTGCTCTAGCTCTTTACAGGTATCAACAACGGATTTTCCATCTCTCATTTTATTTTCACCCATTGGAGATATGGTTAATACAGTTGGTAAACCTGTTTTTTTCATAACTTCTAAAGCTTTAAAAGCTTCTTCAGCATAATAAAAAGTTTCACCAATTAACATATCAGCACCTTCTTCAACGGCCCAACCAATCATCTCTGTAAACATTCCTTCAACTTCTTTTTGAGATTGTGGATCATTATGTTTCCAGATATTTGAATTTGAAATATTACCTGCCATCAAATTTGGTTTTGATCCTTTAGGAGTATCTAGTGCTACTTTTTTAGCAATTTTTAATGCTGAACGATTTAGTGGTTCAAGAAGTTCTTCTTTACCAATAACACGCATTTTTTCTCTGTGTCCATTATAAGTAAAGGCCTCAACTACATCAGATCCTGCATGTTGAAATTCTCTATGTAAATTTTCTAAAACTTCAGGATGATCTAATGACACCATTGGAACAAATTCCCCTGATGACATGTAGCCACGTCTTTCTATCTCAAATAAAAAACCTTCTGCGCATATAACAGGTCCTTTATCTAATCTTTCTTTTAATTTATTTGTGCTCATTTTTTTTCCTCTTGTTTTGGAGAAAAAAGGTCACAAAATAATAAGAGGTTATATTCATAGGCCTCTTTTCTCCTTTTTAGTGCTTAAGCAAATGCAGGGCGCACAATATGGTTCAACTGCCCGGTTTAATTTTATGAAAGATAAAAAAAAACCACCTGTCTAAAGCGGTGGTTGAAGCGTCGCTTTAGCAGGATTTATAACGCGCTCTGCAATTTAACTTAAATCAGCGCACCTAAATATAATCAACTTTCTCTCAAACTGTCAATTGAAAAAATAAATAATAGTTAAAATTATGAGAATAATGACAATCCAAATACTAAGATTAGTTAAAAACTGCTTTAATTTAGAATTAGATTGTAGAAAAGCTGGGAGTACTAATAAGAGTATCCCTAGCATATAAACAAAGGGTAATATCTGATCTGCCATTTATATCGATGATAGCTTCATCTTTTTTGAATACTTTTTCTGAGGTGAATTTTTTATAACTGCTTGAGCACAACGCATGACCCCTCTTTTTTTATCAAAGGTCATTTTGGGTTCACCATACAATTTCCATCCATTGGATATGGCCTCCGTTACACGATGGCAAAATTCTGAAGTGTCGTCACTTGTAATAAATCTATAACCTTTCATAATCAGACCTTAACAAGTCCTAAATCATGTGTCTATGTTCAGTTTATTATTATTATTTTAAGTCTTTATGCTTCTACAGTCATTACTAATTTAATGAATAGCCAGCTGATCTTACGGTTCTAATTAATTCTTTAAATCCATCAATATTAATACTTTGTCTAAGTCTTCTTATATGAACATCAACTGTTCTTGTTTCAACATTGATATTATCAGACCAAACATTCTCTAGAATTTGATCTCTTGAGTAAACACGTTTAGGGTTTTTAATAAAAAAATTGATTAAATCATATTCCTTGGGTCCCAAATGAATTTCTTTGTTTTTTCTAAAAACACGTCGTGTTAATCTATCCACCTTAAGGTCTTCGAATTCAACAATATCAGAAACTAATGAGGGCTTAGATCTTCGAAGTAGCGCTTTTATTCTTGCAAGTAATTCTGGGAAACTAAAGGGTTTGGTGATGTAATCATCTGCACCAGAGTTTAACCCTTTAATCTTATCTTCATCCTCACCCTTAGCAGTAAGCATTATGATTGGAATTTCTTTAAATTTTTTTTCTTTTTTTAAAATTTTACAAATTTCTACACCCGAGAAATCGGGTAACATCCAATCTAATAAAACAAGATCAGGTAATATTCTTTTAATTTCTTCAATACCGTCATTGCCATTGTCTGAAAAAGAAACCTTATAACCTTCTTTTTCAAGATTATATTTAACAAGAGTGATAATGGGTTGTTCATCTTCAACGATATGAATACTAATACTCATTAGTTTGGATCAAAATCTTTACCTTTAGGTCTTGCACCTTCTATATGCTCACCTTCAATCAGATAAAATATAGCTTCAGCAATATTAGTGATGTGATCCCCCACTCTTTCAATATTTTTAGTTACAAACAGTAAGTGCGTTGCAAGATCTAGATTTTTTTTATCTTCACTTAAAAATTTTGCAACTTCGTTCATTGCGATATGGGTTAAATCATCAACTTTTTCATCGGTTTTCCAAATCTTAATCGCATCTGTTTTTGACTGGTTAAGGTAAGCGTCTAAAACATCTTTTAATTGTGTTTGAACCAAACTACCTAATCTTTTTAAACTAGTAACTAATTCTTCAGGAAGATTATGTGGTAATGGTTTTATTTTTTTAGCCACACTTTTTGCTAAATCACCAATACGCTCAAGATCACTTGAAATTTTTAATGTTGAAATAGTTAACCTTAGATCAATTGCCATTGGAGCTCGTTTAACAAGTACGGTTACGATTTGTTCTTCAATGATTGCTCTTAACTCATTAATTTTTTCATCATTTTTAATTATTTTATCTGCGGCATCTTTATCAACTTTGATAATAGCTTCCATTGAGTCTGAGAGTTGACTTTCAACTAAGCTACCCATTTTAATTAAGTTATCATTTAAACTTTGTAATTCATCCTCGTAGGATTTAACAATATGTGTAATATCTGACATGATTAACCAAACCTCCCTGTAATATAATCCTGGGTCATTTTATTTCCAGGGTTTTTAAATATTTTCTCTGTTGTATCCACTTCAATTATTTTTCCTAAATGGAAAAAGCCAGTTCTTTGAGAAACTCTTACAGCTTGGGACATTGAATGAGTAACAATGACTATTGTATAACTTTTTTTAAGTTCATCAATTAATTCTTCAATTTTAGCAGTGGCAATAGGATCTAGTGCTGAGCATGGTTCATCCATTAAAATAACTTGAGGATTTACTGATATGGCTCTTGCAATACATAATCTTTGCTGCTGACCTCCAGATAAACCTGTGCCTGCTTCATTTAACCTGTCTTTAACTTCGTTCCATAAAGCTGCTTTTTTTAAACTATTCTCAACAATTTCATCCATATCTGTTTTATTTTCTGCTAAACCATGAATGGTTGGTCCATAAGAAATATTATCATAAATACTTTTTGGAAAAGGATTGGGTTTTTGAAAAACCATACCAATTTTCTCTCGAAGTCCTACAACATCCAGATTTTTGTCAATGATCTCTTCATCATCTATTGTAATTGATCCTTCAACTTTACAAATATCAATAACATCATTCATTCTGTTTATGCATCTTATGAAGGTTGATTTTCCACATCCAGAAGGACCGATTAAAGCTGTAACTTCTTTGTCATAGATATCCAAATCTACATCAAAGAGCGCTTGTTTTTCTCCATAATGCACATTTAAATTACTGCTTTTAATTTTTATTTTACTATCTGTCATTACCACTTCCTTTCAAATTTTTGTCTTAAATAAACTGCTATAAAATTTAACGTAATCAAAAAACTTAAAAGAACCATTATGGTTGCTGAAGTTTTTTCTACAAACCCTCTTTCTGCTTGTTCTGACCATAAATAAACTTGTACTGGTAATGATGCCGATGGATCTGTTGGAATTGATGGAATATCAACTACAAAAGCGACCATACCAATCAATATCAAAGGTGCTGTTTCTCCTAAAGCTTGCGCTAATCCAATAATAGTTCCTGACAAAGTTCCAGGAATTGCAAGAGGTACCACATGATGCATAACAGATTGAACTTTAGAGGCACCAATTGCAAGAGCCCCCTCTCTTATTGAAGGAGGTACAGCTTTTAGTGATGCTCTACATGGAATAATAATTCTTGGTAAAGTCATTAACGCTAAAGTAATCCCCGCAACTAATGGAGTTGATCTTGGTAAATTGAATGTAGCAAGTAAAATACCCAAACCTAACAATCCAAAAACAATTGAAGGTACTGCTGCTAAGTTATTAATATTAATTTCTATAAAATCAGTAATTTTATTTTTTGGAGCAAACTCTTCTAAATAAATAGAAGCTGCAATAGCGATTGGAAAAGATAATAATAAAGTTATTACAATAGTAAAAAAAGAACCAACCAATGCACCTCCAATACCCGCTAATTCTGGATTTCTAGAATCTCCTTTGGTAAATAAATATGAGTTAAATATTTTATCAACTTTACCTTCATTAACTAATTCATCATAAAGATTTAATTGAAAATCACTAATTCTTCTTCTCTCTTCTGGAAGATGTCTTGGATAATTACCTTTGTGTAATTGATCAAAATCATCAGAAGCTGTTAATTTCAAAACTTTTGTTTGGTTTATAAAACTTGGATTGTTAATTAAGAAAGCTCTAATTTCGTATTCATAATCTGGGCTAAATAAATTAATTAATGATTTTTCTTCATCTAAACCATCAACTGATTTTACATTAAGAATATTATCTATAGATAGATCATAATAATCTGCATTTTCTAAATCGTCTTTAGTAGACTGTTGACTTAATTCTAAGGTGTCTGCATCAAAATTTACCTCAACATCGATTGTTGTTTTTAAAAAAGCACCACTGCCCTTTGAAAAGATAGCGTTTAATAAAAAGAATACAAAAAAAATCGCAAGCAAAATAGAAGCTAAGCCATAAAGCCTAAATCGCTTTTCCGCATTATGTCTTTTTTTTAATCGCTGTTCTTTATTCATATTTTTCTCTGTATTTTTTAACAAATCTTAAAGCGATGTAGTTTAGAATTAGTGTTGCAAAAAAAAGGGTTAAACCTAATGCAAATGCAGATTGAGTTTTTGGACTATCAAACTCTTGGTCACCAACTAATAACATTACTATTTGAGTGGTGATTGTTGTGGTCGACTCAAGTGGGTTAATGGTTAAGTTTGCTGCTAATCCTGCCGCCATAACAACAATCATAGTTTCACCAATAGCTCTTGAAACTGCCAGTAAAACTGAACCAACAATTCCAGGTAAAGCTGCTGGTATGACAACTTTTTTAATAGTTTCTGATTTTGTTGCACCAATTGCATAAGATCCATCTCTTAAAGATTGAGGAACGGCATTAATTACATCGTCTGATAAAGAAGAAACGTAAGGAATAATCATCACACCCATGACTAACCCTGCTGCAAGAGCACTTTCAGATGAAACTTCAAGACCAAGTTTTTCACCAAACTCTCTAAAAAAAGGACCAACCGTAAGTGCTGCAAAAAATCCATAAACTACTGTTGGAATTCCAGCAAGAATTTCAATGATTGGTTTAGAATATTTTCTAACTTTTGAACTTGCGTACTCTGCCATATAAATTCCTGAAAATAATCCAATTGGCACTGCTACGCACATTGCAATTAAAGCTATAAAAGCAGTTCCAGCAAATAATGGCACAGAACCAAAAGCTCCTTTTAAATTTTCATACTCTAAAGCTGTAATTGCCGAGGCGTCACTAACAAAGGCTCTTTGCGGGCTCCAAGACATTCCAAATAAAAAATCAAAAATATTAATTGCAGTAAAAAATTTAATACTTTCAAATAATAGGGAAAAAATAATTCCCATCGTGGTTAGGATTGCAACTAATGAACAAGCAAAAAGTAATCCTGTTAAAATTTTTTCAACATCGTGTCTTGCTTTATTATTTTTTGAAATTCTAATAATTCCGTATGAGATGGTTATGATAAAAGTTGATAATAATAAAACAATTTTTGAATTTTGTGCAATTCTGTAAAAAGATTTGTAGTTTTTAACACCTAACTTAATTTCTTCAGTTAAAGTTCCTGAGAAATTTCCTTCATACAAAGATCTAATTTTTTGATAAATTAAATTAACTTCATCTGCTGAATAATTAGCTAGGTTGTTTTGAATTAAAGTTTGTGAAATTAAAAATTTAATAATGGTTGGTTCAAATATGGACCACAATAATAATATAACTAAAGCCGGTATGGCACACCATAAGGCCAGATAATAACCATAATAATTTGGCAGTGCATTAATCTTAATAGATTGAGTGGATGTTATTTCTTTAATTCTTGATCGGCCATACAAAAATGAAACATAACTAAAAATTGTAACTAACAATAAAATTATAATATTCATTGCCAAGATATTATGATTTTAATGTTACAGTTTTGTTACAATTTTAAACCACAAATTGTATCAATAAAAAAAGCCAGAAGTTAATTCTGGCCTTTATTTTAATTTAAGAAACTTTAATTAATTAGTCTTAATAGTCTTTAATTCAACAGCAGATAATCTAACTGCATCATATTTTTCTTTTGCTAAAGGTACTAAACCGATCTCAGCCAAATAACCTCTTTCACCCATTGCTTTTTTTGAAGTAAAATCTTTTAAAAATTCGCCAATACCTGGAACCACTCCAATATGTGCTTTTTTTACATAAAAGAATAAAGGTCTAGCTATTGGATATGAGTAATCTTGAATACCTTCAAGACTAGGTTTAACTCCTTCGATTGCAGCAGCTTTTACCTTATCTTTGTTACCAACTAAATAGCTAAAACCAAAAAAGCCATATGCATCTGGGTTAGATACGAGTTTTTGTATAATTAAAGTATCATTTTCACCCGCTTCAACTGCATAACCATCTTCTCTCATTTTAGTACATTCGCTACTAGCTTTATCACCAAAAAGTGCTTTTGCCTCTTTAGAACAACCTTTGCCCATTACTAATGAATTCCAAGCATCTCTCGTACCTGATGTTGGTGGAGCAATAAGAATTTCTATCTTTTTAGAAGGAAGTGATGGATCAATGTCACTCCATTGTTTGTATGGATTTGCAACTAATTTTCCATCTACATCTACTTCATTCGCTAAAGCTCTCCATAATTGTTCTTTAGTAAAATTTGAATCTGGAGAATTTGCTGACTGTGCAAATGAAATACCATCATTACCAACAATAACTTCAATAATTTCAGTTACTCCATTTTTAACACATAAATCAATTTCTTTAGATTTTATAGCTCTTGATGCGTTAGTGATATCGGGATGATTAACACCAACACCGGCACAAAATAATTTCATTCCACCACCTGTTCCAGTACTTTCAATTACAGGTGTTTTAAATTTTCCAGTTTTACCAAAATTTTCAGCAACTACTGTCGCATATGGATATACTGTAGACGATCCTACTATTTTGATTTGATCTCTTGCTTGGGCATTTGATGAAAACATCAAAACTGTCAAGATTGATAAGATTAATTTAACATTTTTCATTTCTATTTTTTCCTTTGTTTATTTATATTTGCTAATTTAGAATTTCTTTGTTTCAATTTTATTACAAGTTTATGAAACTTTTATGACAATGATGTTTTATTATTATAAATTTTAGGCTTTTGGAAATTCAATAGTAAATTCAGTACCTTTTCCATCTGTACTAATAATATCCATAGTTGCACGATGTTGATTTACTATATGTTTAACAATAGCTAAACCTAAACCTGTTCCTCCTCCATCTTTACTTCTTGCAGGATCTACTCTGAAAAAACGCTCAGTGATTCGTGATATATATTTTTTAGGAATTCCTACACCCTGGTCTTTAATGGAAAATAAAAAAGTATTTTTTTTATTAACTAAAGATATTTTAATGACAGTATCACTATCGCTATACTTGCAAGCATTATCAATTAAATTAGTAAAAATTTCTATCAACCTACTTCTGTCACCTAACATTTTGTAAACATCGTCTTCAATATTGCTTTCTATTTTTATCTTTTTTTTCTTAATCAATTCTAAATTTAATTTAATGACATGATTGATTATTTCTTTTAAGTCTACTTCAATAGTGGGTCGAACATGTTCTTGTAATTCAATTTTTGATAATGAAAGCAAATCATTAATCAAACTTTCCATTCGTTCACTTTGTTGAAGCATAATAGGTAGAAACTGCTTTTGAACTTCAAAATCTTTTGCAGCATGACCTTCATTTATGGTCTCCAATCCTAATTTAATTGACTGCAGCGGTGTTCTTAACTCATGAGAAACATTGGCTACAAAATCTGATTTAAATTGTTGGGTCTTGTATATTTCAGTTAAATCTTTTAAAAATATTATTACGGACTGTCCATCCTTAATTTCACTTAAAGGTATGGGAATAATATTTGCTTTATAAAATTGGAAAACAGGTAGTTTAATTTCTACATCTAAAATTTGTGAACTTTGCTTTTCAATTGCAAGATCTATACTTTCTAATAATTTAGCATCTCTTAGAATTAACGAAATATTTTTTTCAACAATATCGTTACCAAATCTAGCAATTGCACTTTTGTTTGCAAAAAAAACATTTTTAAATTTATCAAGAGAAATAACCTGATCCATCATCTCATCAAGGAATATCATTTTTTGATCTTTTATTTTAATATCAGAGCTCATAATTTTAAAACCAGAGGTAGTATTATAACTCTAAAAATAAATTTGTAATTAATAATTAATTATATAGAAAGTTTTAATGACTCTTACATTGTTTTATACAATCGTCGGCTTTGCTTTAGCGGGGTACAGTGTTATTGCAAATGACTCAATTCAAACATTGGGAACTTTTATCGCGTCAAAACAAAAATGGTTTAAATGGTACACTCTTGCTAGTGCAGCATCATTTGTAATGATACTTGCTATTACTTGGGGCTGGTACAGTAATAATGGAGATATCTCTTACGGTAGATTGACAAGAATACCTTTCCAAGAAATACAATGGTACCACGCTGTGGCACCAGGAATACTTCTTGTATTAACAAGAGTTGGAATACCTGTTTCAACAACCTTCTTAGTTTTATCAGCTTTTGCATCAACGGTGGTGCTTGAGAAGATGCTTATGAAAAGTGTTGTCGGCTATGGTTTAGCTGCAACGGCTGCTTATATTTGCTGGGTCGTTATTTCAAAATTTATTAATGAAAAACTAGATGAAGTTGAAGACAAATGGATTGGCTTTTGGCGTAACTCTGTTTGGGTAACTTCTGCTTGGTTATGGTGGGTTTGGTTATCTCATGATGTAGCTAACATTGCAGTTTATCTTCCAAGACAAATTGATGTTAACTTATTATTAATTGTACTAGCTTACTTTACAGCACTACTTTTTTATATCTTCTACATTCATGGTGGAACTATTCAAAAGGTTGTCTTAGAGAAAACTGGCACAAGGTACGCAAGATCAGCAACCATAATCAATATTATTTATGCTGCGGTTCTTTATTATTTTAAAGAACTTAATGACTTACCAATGTCAACAACTTGGGTGTTTGTTGGACTATTGTGTGGAAGAGAATTAGCAATCGCATCAATGAATAGTGATTATAAATTCAAATATGTGTTTCCACTAATTGGTAAAGACTTTCTTAAAATGACTATAGGATTGACGGTGTCAGTTGCAATTGTACTTGCAATTCACTACATCATTATTCCTAACAATTGGTTTTAAGGAAGTAAGACATAACATTGTAATTATTAGCTCTAAGCATTTAATTTATTGCTTAGGGCTTAATAATTTAATCTAAGCTGAGCAATTCAAGTATTAGCTATTTAAGCTTAAACCGTGAACAGAGAAATTTAAAGATAAGGTAATTAAATTTACCAAGACCGTAGAAATTAGGTGCAGATTTTTTAGTCTTTAATTTTTTAGCTTTTTTCTTCTTCATAACTGATTTGGTTTTGTGTTTCGTTTGAATGTTTAAGATTATAGCAATCTGTGCAAAGTAAGATCACCTCTGGTCCTGAGCTTACTTGTGTTAAGATGGCTGTATCATCTCCACACTCACTGCACCCTGATAAACGTTTTTTCATTTATGTTTTTTGCGGGTAATTTCATTAATTCTATCAATATAATTTTTAATCTCAGGGTTATCTTGAGCTTTATTATCTTGCTTAGGGTTTTTCTTCCTTTGGTAATAATAATAGATAGGCATAACAACAGATAAGGCAACAATAATAATTGCTAATATAATTTCAGAAGTTGTAACCATTTAATATTTAATGACAGGCTTGATTGAATTTTTTAAGTCTCCAATAATTATAAGGCCATGGTGTTAAAAATCCCGCAGTTAACATAATAGGTACCACCCACCAAGTTAGCATCGCTCCACCAGTTAAAAAATAATCTGTAGCGTTCATAGAAATTTCCATACTAACCATTGAGATGAAACTCATTCCACAGGCGGTCTTTAAAGCATTAATTAATTTAAAATTTTGTCTCATTAAAATAAAAGTTTCAAGCATAATGCTAGTTAATAAACCATTTATGATTGCTAAAGTCATAATGCCCAATACTGGAAAAGGAATTTTACTTAATTGAAAAAATAGTATGGTTCCAAAGTCACCAATTGCACAGCCGATAACACACCACATCGTATTCTTAGCACTTTTTCGCCACGTGTGTTTACACGACCAATGAAATGTGTCTGTTGCCATTTAATTTATTTACTTAAATTTATTTGATGTTTGTAATAATCATCTGGCCAAAAACTTTTAATGTAGGCTAAAACTGAATCTATATCTTTGTCATTTAATTTATCTCCAAAGGCACCCATTTTTCCTTCATAGTCACTAATTATTCCAACTAAACCATATTTAATAATTTTATGTAATGTCTCATCATCATGATGCCAAGTGTGACCTGTACCATTTAAAGGCGGCGCTTTTCTATGGCCGTCTTCATCAACGCCCTTCCAATTTTCAGCACCTGATAAATTAACTTGATGACAGCTTGCACAATTATTTTGGTAGGCAATTTTACCTCTAGCAATCATTAATTCAGAATCTCTCGTGATTGGATAATGATTATCAGAATAAGAAATGCTGCTTAATGATATAAGTAGAGTTAAAATTAGAAGTATTTTTTTCATAACTATTAAATTTATATATTAAAAATTGTTAGATTAATCTTATATTTTTTTAAGACTGATTGATTATAGTCCTTAATAATGAACAATTTTTTCTTATTTATTGTCACACTTTTTTGCTGGTCCCCTACTTGGTATGTCATCAAGTTTCAATTGGGTTACGTTGATCCATTAGTATCGGTGTTTTATAGATTTTTGATAGCTGCAATAGTTATTTTTGTTTATTTAATTTATAAGAAGAAAAATCTTAAGTTTTCTTTAAATCAACATCTTTGGTTTTTACTCTTTGGTGTTTGTCTTTACTCTTTAAATTACGTTTTCTTTTATCTATCAAACACTTATTTAATAAGCGCATTTCCAGCAGTTGTCTTTTCAACGGTGGTTATTATGAATATTTTAGGAGAAGGCTTTTACTTTAAAAAGAAACCTTCTTTAAAAACTTTACTTGGTGCAACTATTGGAATGATTGGAATTATAATTATTTTCAATGATGAGATTTTCAATTTCAGCTTTGCTAATGGAACCCATGTTGGATTATTTTTAGCCTTACTTGGTACATTTAGTGCATCAACAGGTAACATGGTTCACCAAAGAAACTTAAATAATAACTTCTCATTAATACCAACACTTGCGTATTCAATGCTTTATGGATCATTAGTTACTCTATTAATCACTCAGATAAAAGGCACTGAATTATTATTTGAATATAGCTTCAGTTACATCGCATCCCTTGCTTATCTATCTATTATTGGCTCGATATTTGCTTTTATCTTTTACTTAAGATTATTAGAAAAAGTTGGAGCTGGTCGAGCGGGTTATGTAGGAGTTGTAATGCCTGTACTTGCTTTATTAATCTCAACAATATTTGAAAACTTAGAATGGCAACAAGATTTAATAATAGGTTTACCTATTTTAATAATTGGAGCAGTGCTCGTTATTAATCAAAAAATTAAACCAATAAAATAATTCTTAAGAATTTTTTATTTATTACATTTACCAATAGAACCTAGTAAACATTTAGTTCCATCAATCCAAACTGCGTTATTAAGATTAGCGCCTTCAAAAGTAGCATTTAAAATATTAGCACCCATTAAATCTGCTTCAAAAAGATTACTGTTAGTAAAGTTAGTCTCAATTAATGAAGCTCCTTTAAAGTTTACTCTTGTTAAATTAGCACTTGAAAAGTTAGCTTTCTCAAAAATACCCCCTTCAAGATTTGCTTCATATAAATTCGTTCTAATAAAAGAAGATTCTACAAAATTACCATTAGCTAATGTTGCATTCATCATTACCCCTTTATCAAAGGTAACTTTAATAAAACTAATAAAAGATAGATTAGAGTTTGGTATATAGGCTCTACTTAGATCTTGGCCTTCTGAGAATTGACAATTAGAATAATCCACTCCATCAACTGGTGCATCATCACAACCTGCTTTAGCACCATTAGATAACCATAAACTTAGAACTAAAATGGCAAAAAGCTTGCTTATAAAGCCTGCTCTTATTAATTTTATCATGTCAAATGCTAACAAATCATAGATTGAGAGTCTTCTATTAATTTAATTATAGGTAAAATTAAGCCACTATTTATCGTTTAGGAAAGCCTTCTACTGTATAAAAATTTCTTATCTTCTTTAGAGATACATAATAAGCGCTATCTCTAAATGATTTTTTAATTTGTTTTTTAGCATTATAAATTTCAATAAATGCATTTCTCATACTGTCTTCTAGACCTGAAAAAGCTAAATCTTCTTCGTCCGCTCCATGAATAATTTTTTTAATAGTATCAAAATCAGTTTTAGTATTAGTTTTTTTATCTATCAAATCAATAATGTCTAATATTTTTTGTTCTTGAAATCTTTTTTCAACTCTACCAAAACGTATATGAGAAATATCTTTTACCCACTCAAAATAAGAAACCACAACACCCCCTGCATTGACATAGATATCAGGAATAATCATAACGCCTTTTTCAAATAATTTTTGATCCGCCTCAAATGAAATGGGTCCATTAGCAGCCTCAATTATTAATTTCGTTTTAATTTTATCTACATTATCAATGGTGATTGCATTTTCTAATGCAGCTGGAATTAAAATATCACAATCTAATTCTAAAAGTTCACTTGGATTGTTTTTAAATTTTCCAAGTTTAGGATTATTGATAGTTTTATTTGTCTTATAAAATTCAATTAGTGCATTTATATCAATGCCTTTTTTATTATATAAATAACCATCAAACTCTCCTATGGCTATAATCTTTGCATTATCTCTATTATATAAATGTTTGGCTAAATTACTTCCAACATTACCAAAACCTTGAACTATAATTTCATTATCCTTTAATTCATTTTTCAATCTTGCTTCTTTAACAACATCTTCATGCCTAAATATTTCTCTAACTACTTCTTCAATACCTCTACCGGTAGCCTCAGTTCTGCCAGCAATACCTCCTCTGTGTAAGGGTTTACCTGTTACGCAACCTCTATAATTTATATCATCTGGTTTAAGTGTTTTATAAGTCTCTAAAATCCATTCCATTTCTCTTTCAGACGTTCCAACATCTGGAGCTGGAACATTTAATGCTGGAGAAATAAAACCTTTATTAATTAGTTTACTAGCAAACGCTTTAGTAATTTCTCTAAGTTGGGGCATGGTGTAATTCTTAGGGTTAATCTTTAAACCCCCTTTAGCACCTCCAAAAGGAATATTAACTATTGCACATTTGTAAGTCATCAAAGATGCTAGAGCTTCTGTATCATCTTGATCAACCGTTTCTGAATATCTTAGCCCACCTTTAGTAGGAAGAATGTGCTCTGAGTGAACGGCTCTCCATCCAGTAAAATTATTAATTTTACCGTCTAGGACAACACCTACATTTACTTTAATTAATGAATGAATAGATTTTAAATGTTCAAGTAAATCATCACTAAAATTTAGTAATTTAGCTGATTTATCTACATGTAAATTAACGTTATCTTTAAAGCTCATTAATAATTATTATATCTTTAATTTATTTTTTTCCAATAACCATAAACACAACGTGTGCCCCGTCTTGAACAATCATATGTATCATGCAAGACACCCTCTTTAACAACAGTTATGTGTTTTGAGCAAGATACAATTAACGTCCCACTTGGAAGTTCATCTTTTTTTAAATGAACTTTACAACCCTGTCCAATAAACATTGTCGGCGTCCACTGCCACCCAAGTTTTTCAAGATATTTTTTAACCACCACCCTATGAGTGCCTGATCTTGGGCTATCATTTTTTTGTTTTAAACTTCTAGCAAGTTTTGTTCTTGATGTAGTTCTAAATTCTTCATTTGCCTTATAAAGATCATCATAAATTTTTTGATAAGGAAGATTTGTTACAATTGCAATAGATCTAACTACACAGTCTCCAGCTTTACCTTTATATCCAGCCGCAGCTCTACCACCATCATTGATTTCTAGTTCTAAATTGCTACTTGAAAATAATCTTTTAAAGAAATTCACGATTTAGTTTTATGATCTAAGATCTCGATCATACACTGAGTTGCGTATTCACGCCATTCACTAGCGGTTTTGCCTTTAAGACTATCAAGCTGTTGTTTATTACTATTAATACTTTCTTGGTATTTAACTTTATCTGTTTCTTCTAGATTTTTTTCCATGTTAGTAAGATTGGTTTCCATGGCACTAATCCAATCATTACCAAGTTCAACACATTTAACATCATCTTTCTCATCACAAACTTGCTTGAAGAAATTGAAAATAACATCATCTGTTTTAATCTCTTTGCTCATCTTATCTGCCAAAAATACCTAATTTAACATCATAATCAACTGCAATTCCGTAATCAGGATCATCATCACTATCAACTACTAATTGGCCTGCTCTACTTAATAATCTATGACAATCTTTAGTTAAATGTCTTAATTTAACTTTTTTTCCAAAACTATTATATTTGTCAGCAATGTCTTCAATGGCTTTTAATGCTGATTGATCAATTACTTTTGATCCTGCAAAATCTATAATAATTACTTCAGGATCTTCTTCTGGTTTAAATAATTCTAAAAAGCTATCCGTTGAACTAAAAAATAATGGTCCTTCTATTTCATAAACCTTAGCACCTTTTTCTCTAACAGATGGTCTCTCTATGGCTCTAATTCTTGATGCAGATTTCCAGGCAAAAACTAATGCTGATACAATTACTCCGACAATTACAGCAACAGCTAAATCCTCTAAAACAGTTACAACAGTTACAAGGACAATTACTAACGCATCACTCTTTGGTACAAAAAATAATATCTTTAATGAGTTCCAAGCAAAGGTTCCAATCACTACCATAAACATTACACCAACAAGTGCTGCAATTGGGATCATCTCAATATAGTTTGATGTATATAAAATAAAAATTAATAGAAATAATGCTGCAGCTATTCCTGCAATTCTTGTTCTACCACCTGATTTTACATTAATCATGGATTGACCGATCATCGCACATCCACCCATACCCCCAAAAAAACCAGTAACTGTATTTGCAAAGCCTTGTGCTAAGCATTCCTGACTAGCCCCACCTCTTTTATTGGTAATTTCACCAACTAAGTTAAGAGTTAACAGGCTTTCAATTAAGCCAATGGCTGACAATATAAATGCATAAGGGAAAATGATCTTTAAAGTTTCAAAGTTTAAAGGAACACTTGGAATTGAAAATATTGGTAATCCTCCTTTAACACTTGCAAGATCTCCAACACTTGGAATATCAATCTTTAATGCTAAAACTAAAATTGAAGTAACCAAAATTGCAGCGAGTGTTGCTGGAACCGCTTTAGTAATCTTTGGTAATAACCAAATGATTAACATGGTTAAAACAACGAACCCTACTGAATAATATAAAGTGTTTCCTGAAATCCATTCTAATTGCCCCATTGCATTAAGAGTTTTAAACTGACTAAGTTGTGAAATACCAATAACAATTGCAAGGCCATTAACAAAACCTAACATTACTGGTTGTGGTACCATTCTAATAAATTTTCCAAGCTTAAAGACACCCGCTAATAATTGTAAAATTCCCATTAAAACTACGGTTGCAAACAAATATTGTGCACCGTGATCCATAACAAGGGACACCATAACAACAGCTAAAGCACCAGTTGCTCCTGAAATCATTCCAGGTCTTCCACCAAACACAGCAGTAATTAAACCAACAATAAAAGCTGCATAAAGTCCTGATAAGGGTGCAACTCCTGCAACAAAAGCAAAGGCAATAGCTTCAGGGACTAACGCTAAAGCAACTGTTAAACCAGATAAAACTTCAATTCTAAATAAAGAAAAGGATGCCCCTTCCTTTGGAATATAATTTTGTGAGTTAAAGCCAATAGATTTAGCAAATGATGAGAGTGTGGTTTTAATCAATGTGTTTAAATTTTAATTATTTATAAGTAGGCGTGTTATCTATTTAGTAAAGCAAGCAGTTGATAAAGTCTAGTTTCAATTAATACGTGTTAACAAATTTGAGACGAATCATATACATAATGATTAAGAGGTAGTGGCGGGAGACTAAAACTACCTCTGTCCTTACCCTTTAATCCTTAAAAAACTTTTTAATTTTTGAAATAGTTTTTGCTAATAAAACTTTTGAATAAGGTTTCCCCTTTACTACCCAAACTGAAAGTGGCCAGGTACTATCTTTAGTAGATCTTGCAATAATATGAATGTGTAATTGGGGAACAATGTTGCCAATTTTTTCAACATTAAGTTTTTTTGTTTTAAAAATTTTTTTCATTAACTTGCTGCAATGAACAATTTCTTTCATTAATAACATTTGATCTTTTGAATTAAGTTCTGAGATATCAGTTATATTTTTTCGCTTTGGAATTAAAATGATCCAAGGAAATTTAGCATTATCAATTAAACGAATACTGCATAATTTTAATTCAGTTATTAAATGAGAATCTTTTAGAAAACTTTTACTTACTTTATTTGCCATAACTACAGTTTGAAATATTCATATAAAAATTTTGCAGCAATGATAAGTAAAAATATTCCAAAATATTTACTAATTCTATTCTTATCAATTGCATGAACTGTTCTTGCACCAATTCTAGCCATAAAGGTTGTAATCGGTATAAAAATTAAAAAAGCTGGAATATTTAAAAAACCAATACTTAATGGAATATTTGTTTTTAAATAACTGCCAGTTATCAAAAATCCGATTGCACCAAATAATGCTATTAAAAAACCAATAGCCGCAGCGCTACCTATAGCTCTATTAATTGAGTAACCAAAAAACTTTAGAATTGGAACATTCATAACAGCCCCTCCAATACCCATGGGTGCCGAGATAAAACCTACTAAAAATCCTAAAATAATTTTCAAATGAAGTTTAATTTTAAGAGTTATATTTTTTTCCTTCTCTTTTAATAATAAAAGATAAATACTTAATAAAAATATTACGATTGCAAAGAAAAGAACTAAAGTTTTAGTTTTAAGAGTTGCTGCAAAAATTGTTCCAAAAATAACACCAAGCACTACAAATATTCCATAGCTTTTAACTATATCAAAATCAACTGCTTTAAATTTATGATGAGTTAAAACTGAGACAGTTGAGGTTGGTATTATGATTGCAAACGATGTTCCAACTGCAAGGTGCATGACATATTGTTGATCAATCCCTAAAGAATTAAAAATATAAAACAAAAATGGAACTGTAATTAATCCACCGCCAATACCAAATAAACCTGCAACAAATCCCACAGGAATAGCGGTTAAGGCCATTAGTAGGCTAAAGTATATGTACTCGTTAGATAAAAGAGAACTAAGCAGATTGACTTACCGACGTGTCGACATTGTTATATTTAATCTTATCCATGATGTGATCAATCTTTTTAACATCGGCATCTCTAACACACATATTTTCGCTTAAATACCTTTTCCAAAAGCTAGATCCTGTTTGACCATGAAATAATCCAAGTGTATGTCTCATAATTTGATTTAAACGTGTTCCTTTTTTTATTTCTTCTCTAACGTACGGTAGCAACTGTTCAATTACATCTTGTCGACTTGGTACATTTTCATTATTAAATATATCTCTTTCAATATCAGCTAATAAATAAGGAGTATGGTAAGCAGCACGTCCGATCATAACTCCATCAACTTTATCTAAGTGATCTTTCATTTGATCAGTTGTGGTAATTCCACCATTGATAATAATTTCTTCATTAGGGAAATCTTTTTTTAATCTGTAGACAAAATCATACTTTAAAGGAGGGATGTTTAGATTTTGTTTAGGAGTAAATTTTCCAAGAATAGCTTTTCTTGCATGAATGATGAAAGTTTTAACACCAGTGCTTTTTAAAGTTGAAATAAAATGATGTAAATTTTCATAATCCTCAGTGTCATCGTAACCAATTCTTGTTTTAATCGTGACCGGCAACTTTGTAACCGATTGCATTTTACTTAAGCAGTCTGCAACTAAATTTGGTTCTTTCATCAAGCATGCCCCAAATTTATTTTTCTCAACTTTTTTTGAAGGGCAACCAAGGTTTAAATTTATCTCATCATAACCAAAGTCTTCACCTGCTTTAGTAGCCTCTGCAAGTAAAGTTGGAGATGATCCACCAATTTGAAGGGCTATTGGTTTTTCATTTATATTAAATTCTAATAGTTTTTTTTTATCCCCTCGATGAATAGCTTCAGAGACAACCATCTCACTATAGAGCAATGTATTTTTACTAATCAGTCTTAAAAAAAAACGTTCATGACGATCAGTGCAATCCATCATAGGTGCAACGGATACTTTCCTGTTCATACTAAACTTTTATATTATTTTTTTAGCTATTTGTAGTCTCTGAATCGTCAGAGTTTTCTTCAGTTGTTTCAGCTTCTGTTTCAGCTTCAGCTATTTGATCTAAAGAAACTGCTGTCTCTTCATCTCCCACTTCTAACTCTGCATCAACGTCAACTTCTGGCTCTGCCTTTGCAGTTAATTCTTCTAAATCATCAGAGGATACTTGAATTTTTTCTGGAATTTTTCTAGCTCTTTTAGATGGTAAAATAGGAGTTCCACTTTTAGAAATTTCACCTTTGTACATACTTTCAAAATCATCACCAATAATTTCATCATCATCAGTACCATCGTCAACTTGCTCAACGTGTTTTCTAAGTTTGTGAATAGCGCTATCTGTTAAGTCTGAAACTTTAATAGTTTCTGCTGCAATTTCTCTTAAAGATATAACTGTGTTTTTGTCATTATCTCTATCTAAAGTTGGTTCTAAACCTGAGTTTAATTGAACTGCTCTTTCTTTAGCAACTAAAACTAATTCGTAAGGACTTTCTACTTTATCTATGCAATCTTCTACTGTTACTCTAGCCATGCGCAGTATCTATACAGTAGTTAAAAAAAAATCAAGGATAATTCTATAAATAATCAGGATTAAGCTTGTTCTTTACAAGGAATAACAACAATATTGCTATTAAAATATAAGATCCTGAAACAAGAGCAATTTGCTCAATGGAAAGGCTATTATCAATCAAAATTCCAAAGAGTGCTGTACCAAATGCAGTTGAAAATACCATTAACGCTGTGGTTAATGCTTTAATGGAACCAATATATCTTACTCCATAAATCTCAGCCCAAGTAGCAGAACCTAGAACATTTGCTAAACCATTTGAAATTCCAATTAAACCTAAAAATACAAATGATGAAATTGGTGAGTTAAAATAATAAAGCACAAACGTTGCAACTAATAAAGGAATGTTCATATAAATTATTAATTTTCGACTACTAAACTTATCAATTAAAAAGCCTGTTAAAAATAAAGTAATCACTGATAAAATTGAATACACCATAAAGGATTGGGCAATAACATAAGGTCCCCAACCTTTAGATGACACTATAAAAGATTGATAAACAAATGTACCCGTTGCAATCCAAGGCATCGCTAACATGCTTAAACATATAATATAAAAGCGATAATCTTTTAAAACTTCACCTCTCGTCCATTGTTTTATATCTTTAGTTTTAATATTTGTAGCACTAGATGCTTCTCTTGAATCTAATTTAACATTTTTAACTAATGCAACAATGACAATAGGTAAAATGATAATAACTGAAATTGATATAGCTATCCAAATATTTCTCCAATCAACAAAAGTTAATAAAAAAATAATTAATAAGGGTAAAATAAATTCAGCTAACGATAAACCAAGCCAAGTTGTGCTTAATGCACGTCCCCTAGTCTTTTCAAAAAATCTTGATATTGTTGTGGTTGCAGTGTGAGACATTAGTCCTTGACCTGATAACCTCATTAAGAAAATTGATAAAAATAAGAAAGCGACTGATGAAATTTTAGAAAATAAAAAACAAGAGATCGCTAGTAACGCAATGACATAAGATGCAAATTTTAAAATATTAAAGTCATCTATTTTTTTACCAACCCAAACAAGTATAAAACTACTTAATAGAGTAGCAGATGCATAGATAGATCCAAACTGACCATGCGTGATAGAAAGCGCGTCTCTTATGCTTGAATTAAACAGTCCTAGAAAAAAACTCTGTCCAAAGCTTGAAAAAAATGTAAATATAAAACCAAATAAAATTACTTTAAAATTCAAACTTTTAAACATAGGAAATAGAAATTATGAGCAATGTTGCATTTATAGGTTTAGGTGTCATGGGTTATCCAATGGCAGGATATATATCAAAAGCAGGTCACAATGTAACTGTTTATAATAGAACAGCTGCAAAAGCTGATAAATGGGTTGCTGAATATAAAGGGTCAAAAGCAGATACTCCTGCAAAAGCTGCAGAAGGTGCAGATTTTATATTTACCTGCGTTGGTAATGATAATGATTTATCAGATGTTACAATTGGTAAAGACGGAATATATAACACAATTAAAAAGGGAGCTATTCATATTGATAACACTACTGCTTCAGCTGAAATTGCACGAAAATTATATAAATCATCTAAAGCACATGGTTGGGGATTTTTAGATGCACCGGTATCAGGTGGTCAAGCTGGTGCTGAAAATGGTGCACTAACGGTAATGATAGGTGGCGAACAAGCTGACTTTGATAAAGCAAAAGACATTATTGATTGCTATAGCAAAAAAATGAAATTATTAGGTGGTGCTGGTAATGGCCAATTAGCAAAAATGGTTAACCAAATCTGTATTGCAGGTTTAGTTCAAGGTTTATCAGAAGCAATTAACTTTGGCAAAAAAGCTGGATTAAATATGGAAGATGTAATTGAGGTTATATCTAAAGGTGCTGCTCAATCTTGGCAAATGGAAAACAGATACAAAACAATGATTGATGATCAATTTGAATTTGGTTTTGCAGTTGATTGGATGAGAAAAGATTTAAAAATTGCAATGGATGAAGCTAAAAATAATGGCTCACTACTACCAGTAACTGAAATCGTTGATAAGTATTACGGTGAAGTTCAAGAGATGGGTGGAAAACGTTGGGATACTTCTAGTTTGATTAGAAGACTTAGTAAATAAGCCATAATGCAACCAGCATACTACGAAGATTTTGAAGAGATCAAAAATAAGATCTGGTCAATGTTGGACAATGCTGTCAAGGATAGAGGGTCTCCTTTTAGAATTCCTGTATTTATTTGTGGTGGTCAAGATGACTTTGATGGAAGAATTGTAGTTCTTAGAAAATCAGATGAAACAAATAATCTTGTCCAATACCATAGTGATATTAGATCTAATAAAATTGCTAAATTAAAATCAAATAAAAACGCAGCAATGCTTTTTTATGACAAGGAAGAAAAGATCCAAGTTAGACTTAAAGTTGAATGCACCATTAATCATGAAAATGACATTACAAAACAGTCTTGGTTAAAAACAGGTCATATGAGTAGAAAGTGTTATTTAGTAGATAACGGACCAGGAACATTATCCAAAACCCCTACTTCAGGACTAAAGCCTGAACTGGATAATTTTGAATTTACGATGGAGCAAAGTGAAGTTGGATATAAAAACTTTACTGTTATTCAATGTAAAATTAAAAGCATGGAGTGGCTTTATTTAGCAGCCAAAGGTCACCGTCGTGCTAAGTTTGATTTAGAAAATAATAAAGATTGTTGGTTAGTTCCTTAGTAAAAAGAAGTCTTCACATCTCCAAATGTAGATGATGTTAGGGCTTTAGAAAAAGAAAATAAATTACAAGATTTATTAAAATAAATTACTGAATTGTTATAGAAACGTAAGGCTCTTCAATCCACATAACGTCTGTTGTTGTGTCTTCACATCCAACTGCATTTTCTGTGTTAAACGCTACTTTAATTACAGGAGCTTTTAATAATCTAGTATAAGGCTCAGTTAATTCATAAATCATGACTGCGTTATCACCTGATACACTCATTGAAGATGCGTATGTAGGATTTGTGTATCCTATGGTAATATTTTCAGAGTCAGTAGTACCAGTACCAACCTCATATTTATCATCATTTACAAGATACATTGCTGTTGATGATGCAGCAGTTGCTGTTGTTACCAATAAATTATCAGCCACGTTATCTGTTCCTCCGTCAGTGAAGCAAGAGCTTGAACCAGAAATTACGACTGTACCTGTAATTTGAATTGTTCTAGAAATTGTAATTCTAATGTGTGAATAAGTTCCACTAGGTATTCCTGCAGTTGAGGCATAATTTCCAACAGTAGCACCAGCATCTGCTGCTGCAATATCAGCTGCCATATCTCTTTCACCAACAGTGATAGGTGTGGTGCAAGTAGCATCCGAACATAATTCAACTTTTTTCATAGTAATCTCATATTCTGTTGCTTCTCCAGTTGCGGTAGCTGCATAACCCTTATTAAGAATTAAAAAAGTAAATAATAAAATTAAAAATATTTTTTTCATTAGTTTCCGTTTACCAATACTACTCCACTACTTTCAACTTCTAGAGTTATTATGTTGCTTCTTTTTACTTTTGTTAACATATCTTTACTAACATCTGAATTTTGAAATGCTTCACTTGAAAATCCATCCTCCGCATTAGGTCTTTTTTTTGATCCAGCAACGTATATAAGTTTTGCAAAATTACTGTAATTTGTTAAATTATTATCGTCTCTTCCAATTTCAATAGTTAAATTATTAGATAAATCCATTGTTGCCGTATAAATACTCCCCTTTGAATTTTCTGACCCTTTTTCTTTTTTCCATTCATAGTCATTGAAAGTAATATGAGCCCAAGGCGTATATGGAACTTGTCCCGTAATATTTAAATCATATCCATCTAAAACTCTTTCTGTATTATTGCCAACTTTATTTCCTCCACCTTGTGCATCTAAATAATAATTTCCATTGATATCAAAAGCTGAAGCTCTAAATTCTGTACCAAAACCTAGTCTACTATTGGTTTCGATATCTAAATCTAGAAAAGTATTTATTCCCCAAAAAGTACTCTTATCATCTGAAAGAAATCTTTTACCAATTCCATAATTTATAGATTGCCTATCATCACCAAATACATGATAGCTATTAAGCTGTGCCTGATAGAAAAGAACACTATCTTCTTCCACGCTCATTGGTCTAACAATCATAATAGAGCCTGTTGGCTTATTATTTCTTTTTGTTCCTATTGAAACTTCTGTGTCTCCTGGGCCGTCTAAAAGATTACTAATATAATTCTCTGCAGCATCTGAACCCTTGTCATACACTTTATTAAGTGTGTTCTCCAACTCATTAGCATTAGCTACAGTTGTGATAAATAGTGATAATATTATTACTAAAACTTTCATTATCATTGCTTAATTTAAATAACTTAAAAAACAAATATTTTATAACTCAAAATAGGTTTTTTTTGTTGAAAAAACTTTACTTTTTGAGGGTGATACTTTTTTTTAAGTCTTATTTAAGTTGATTAGTGAATTTTTTATATAGTTTTAAACAATCTTCAGTGTCTATTTTTCCTAATGGTTCAATCGTTTCCTTAAATTTTTTACCTAAACTTAGCCCTTCTGATTTAGAATAATCTAATAATTTTTTTTTAATTAATTTTTCTAATTTCCTCCTAACCGTTTCTTGAGGCATGGATAGATTTTCTGCAACTGCAAAGATTGTCAATTTTTTATCTTTCATTAATATCTTGTGATCTTCAGTCTCTGTCTCATCAAAAACTTCAGTCCAACTAAGTGACTTTCCTGAAGTGATAGTTTGATAGAGAAAATGTGTATATACTACTGACAAGATCATGTGACTTTCATAATCATGTTTCACCATCTTTTTTACATTTAGAAAATGGTTAATATGATGAGAAACAATAAAATATAATAATTCATTGTCTATCCCTTTAACCATGATTTATAAAAGATTTTTCTTAAAGAAATTTATAAATTGAGGCATATATTCATCACCATGATTTCCTCCAACATGAGCTCCTCTTTTTAAACATTTTTCACCTTTTAAAATTTTAAACATTTTTTTAAAAGTTTTTTTAGGTTCTGTGGCAGCAGCTTCACCGTACTCCTCCCAACTATTAAAAAGTTTATACTTATTTAAACCTAGGTCAGCAAGTTTGCCCATAACAACACCATTATCATCAACGTAATTTGCAGGACATGTAGGCATAACCATTGCCTTAACTTTTTGAGGTTTATATGGTGAATGCCAATCATGACCCCAGCCTGATTTAATATCAATTTCAATTTGTCCTTCTTTAGCCAGAATATTTTTAACATATTCTTCACATGGCTTTGCTAAAGTTAAATCATCATCTTCACCGTGGACATAAAGCATTTTTGTATTCTTTGTAAGTTCAGCATTTTTAAACAATCCAGCCATTCTGCACTCTGCAGCCTCTGGAAGTATTGCATCAAATCCATTTGATCCCTCTAAAAATTTTGATGTAAATTTTACATCTGCAACAAGTAAAGAATTCGTACCACCTCTTGAGTGACCATTAGTTCCAATTTTTCCATTTGATCTTGGATGAGATTTTATAAATTGATAAGCCATCATAGTATCTATTGCTTGACTAACCATCGTCGCCTTAGATTGATCTCTCCATGTATCTTTTGTGCCTCTATTACAAAAGCTATCAATCAACATTACTCCAATCCCAGCCTCTAGAAGATTTTTACGCGCTTTAACATAATAAGGATTAGTAAATAATGATCCAGCACCTCCGCTTCCATGAGTCATAATCACTACAGGAGCTTTATTAGTACCTTTTGGAAAAGCTAAATATCCTGTTACAGTTACTGGGTTCAACAAATACTTTTCATTTAAAACGTTATACAAACCCATTGTTGTGTAAGAAGGCAATGCGATTATCTCCCCATCTTTTAAAACTTTATCTGCACCATATAAAATAGATTCTTTTTTAGAGCATTTGTATTTATCATGATCTGCAAAAGCAGATGATGAAAATAAAATTACAATTAAAATTAAAAATATTTTTTTCATAAATTATAAAAAACCCAATATAAGTTAACTATTTAAAACTCAAATGTCTAATAAACAAAAACCTATTTTGAGTTTTAAAATACTGATTTAGAATATTTTTTCCAATTATCTTGGTAATGAATTGCATTTTCAGTAATTAACTTTACCTCTTCAGTTGAGACTTGTCTTACAATTTTACCTGGGGATCCAACAACTAAAGAATTATCAGGGATGACTTTGTTTTCTGTGATCAAAGCATTAGCTCCTATGATGCAATTTTTTCCAATCTTTGCTCCATTTAAAATAACAGCACCAATTCCAATTAAAGAATTATCTTCAATGGTGCAACCATGCAACATTACTAAATGACCAATAGTTACATCTTTACCAATTTTTAATGGGTAACCAGGATCGGTATGTAATACACTGCCATCTTGAACATTGGAACCTTCACCGATATGAATATTTTCAACATCCCCTCTTAAGGTAACGTTAAACCAAATGCTGGTATTTTTTTCTAAAGTTACATCACCAATAATAGATGCATTAGATGCAGACCAATTATCACCTAAATTTTTAACTTTTTTATCTTCCAAATCATAAAACATAACTTATATATTATTATAACATGCCGTTAAAAACTCCAATATGTGATTTCGGACAAGCAGCTAAAAGCTTTGAATTAAAGTCCACTAATAACGAAATTATTAAATTAAATGATGTTAAAGGGACAAATGGAACTTTGGTTATGTTTATTTGTAACCACTGTCCTTATGTAAAAGCAGTTATTAAAGACATTGTTGAAGATTGCAAAAATTTAGAAAAACATGGGGTAAAAGCTGTGGCTATTTCAGCAAATGATCCAGTAAATTATCCTGAAGATAGTTTTGAAAATATGATTGAATTTGCAAGAAAACATCAATTTAATTTTCCATATTTATTTGATGAAACTCAAAATGTTGCAAAAAGTTATGATGCAGTATGCACTCCTGATTTTTTTGGATACAATAATAATTTGGAATTACAATACAGAGGTCGTATAAGAGAATTGGATAATTTAAAACCAGTAAGAGCTGGGGATAGTGATTTATATAGTGCAATGAAACAAATTGCAGAGACTGGCAAAGGTCCTGAAACACAAATTCCAAGTATTGGCTGTAGTATCAAATGGTTAGATAATTAATGTACCTAATAGTTACAAAAACGTTCCCTCCAGAAGTTGGAGGTATGCAGAATTTAATGTGGGGTTTAGCAAACGAACTTTCAAAACACTACATGATAAAAGTATTTGCTGATTATCATGAAAATCATAAATTATTTGATGAGCAAGTTTCTTTTTCAATAGAGCGTGTTGGTGGCATAAAACTTCTTAGAAAATATAGAAAAGCTCAATTGATTAATGAAATTATTAAAGAAAATAAAATTGATGGTATTATTGCTGATCATTGGAAAAGTTTAGAACATCTTAAAACTAATAAAAAAAAGATATGTTTAATCCATGGTAAAGAAATTAATCATGAAAAAGGCACCTCTCTTAATAAAAGAGTATTGGAGGTTTTAGATAGTGTTGAAACCATTGTTGCAAATTCTGAGTACACTAAAAATTTAGCTATTTCATTAGGTGTTCACCAAGATAAAATTGTAGTTATTAATCCTGGTGTTGATCCTGTTGAAGAATTAGATAAAAAAACTTTAGATAAAGTAGAGAATTTATTAAAACATAAATCTCCCAGATTAATTACTGTCTCTAGATTTGATAAAAGAAAAAACCATGAAAAAGTAATCATGGCGCTTCGAAATTTAAAACAGATTTATCCTAGTATTGTCTATATTTGTGTGGGTTACGGCGATGAAGAGGAAAACATTAAAAAATTAGTAGCAGAACTAGGTCTTCAACCTCAAGTGATGTTCTTTAAAGATATTTCTAATGAATTAAAAAATGCACTAGTTGCTAAATCTAATATTTTTGTAATGCCATCTATTGTTCATAAAAAATCTGTTGAAGGATTTGGGATAGCTTATGTTGAAGCTGCTCAATATGGATTGCCCTCTCTTGGAGGTAAAGATGGTGGTGCAGCAGATGCAATCGAGCATGAAAAAACAGGTTTAATATGTGATGGTAATGAATTAGATGAAGTTTATTCATCAATTAATTTAATGATAGAAAATAATAAATTTCATGAGTATGGAAAAGCTGCAAAAGAAAATTCTGCTAAATTTAATTGGAATACAATTATTGAAGAATATAAAAAAATTCTAAACTAAATCTTTTTATTCTTAATTGTTTTATAAATCTGCCAACTAACAATTAGAATTGTAAATCCTATTATTATAGCGGTAAGAGGTCTGTCCCATAAAAAAGTCCAAGATCCATCACTTATTAATAAAGATCTTCTTAAATTTTCTTCCATTAATCCTCCAAGAACAAAGGCTAATATAAGTGGTGGCATTGGAAAATCATATAAGCGCATAAAAGTTGCAACAACTGCAATCCCAATCATTAAATAAATATCAAAATTATTAAATGACATTACGTAAATTCCCGTAATTGAAAAAAATAAAATAAGTGGAATTAAATAATTTTTAGGAACTGCAAGTATTCTTGCTATGTAAGGTATTAAGGGTAAGTTTAGAATAAGTAATACTACCATTCCAATATACATAGACATAATAACTGACCAAAAGATTTCAGGATTAGTTATATAAAGTCTAGGCCCTGGTTGAATTCCAAATCCTAATAAAGCTCCAAGCATAACTGCTGTAGTTCCACTTCCGGGTATTCCTAAAGTTAATAAAGGAACAAAAGCTCCAGAGCATGCTGCATTATTTGCAGTTTCTGGTGCAGTTAAACCATGAACACTACCTTTACCAAATTTTTCTTTTTCTTTATCACTAACAAAATTTCTTTCCATTCCATAGGCTAAAAATGATGCAATAGTTGCACCCGCTCCTGGTAAAACTCCAATTAAAAAACCGATAATTGAGTTTCGAGGAATAGCTTTTAACATTTTACCTCTCTCTTCTTTATTAATCTTGATTGAACCTAGTTCAGTTAATGAAACTTGTTTAGCGACAGCAGATGGATCATTTCGTTTTAAAATAATTGTTAAGGCTTCACTCATAGCAAAAGTTGCCATTACAACTAAAACGAAACTTATCCCATCAGATAAATTCATATTATTAAAAGTAAATCTTGAAATATCAGATAAAGAATCTTGACCAACTGATGCTAACATTAAGCCTAAAACAACCATCATCATTGCTTTTAAAAATTGTCCCTTTGATGAAAAAGCTGCAATGGCTGTTAAACCTAAGATCATTAAAGCAAAATAATCTGGTGATCTAAAAGATAAACTTACTTTAGATAAGCTTGGTGCAAGAAATAATAAATATATTGAAGCAAGGGTTCCACCTGCAAAAGAGCTCCAAGCAGCAATCGCTAAGGCTTTTCCAGCTTTACCTTGTTGAGCCATAGGATATCCATCAAATGATGTTGCAACAGTTCCAGGAACACCCGGGGCATTTAATAAAATTGATGAAGTTGATCCACCAAATACTGCACCATAATAAACACCTGCCATTAAAATTAATCCAGTAGCTGGATCAAAACCATAAGTAATAGGTATCATTAATGCAATCGCTGTCATTGGTCCAAGACCTGGTAGCATTCCAATGATGGTTCCAAAAAAACAACCAATCATAACCATAAATATGTTTTGGAATGTAAGAGCTGTTTTTAAACCAATTAAAATGCCTTCAATCATCCCATAACTCCAATTAGTTTTAAAAATGGATCTCTTAAATAAATTTCAAGTACTCCATGCAAAAGATACATAAAAGCACCCACAAAAGGGAACGAGAGTAAAAATATTAACTTCCACCTTCTCTCACCTAACGCATAATAAGAAGATGCTAGAAATAGAGAGGTCGTTAAAAAATAACCTACTTTTAATATAGTTACTCCATAAATAATTGCTATGAGCACAAGTATAGCTGTTTTTTTATACTCTAAGTTTTTATGATTAACTTTAATGGTATTGGGCTCTGGTAAAATAATTTTTAAACCAGAAAAAAATAAACCTGCATAACCTAAATAAATTGGAAACGTTCTGGCATTAAAAGGTGCGTTTTCATCAAATGAAAAAACTTGAATTTGATATGCGATATATAAATAGAATGCTGAAAAAATAAAAAAGAGCAGTGATATAATTTTAGTAGTATTTATATTCACTGCTCTAATTTTTAAATAATCCTAAAGGATTATATAACTCCTAATTTCTTCATAAGAGCTGTCATTTCTACAGTTTGTGCATCTAAGAATTTAACAAAATCCTTATCTGAGTTATAAATATTAACCCAAGCATTTCTTTTTCTAACAGCTTCCCATTCAGGAGTTTCCATCACTTTACCTAACATTGTAGATAAAGCTTTTTTATCTTTATTGCTCATATTTGGAGGTCCAAAAAATCCTCTCCAGTTTACGAACTGAACATCATATCCTTGTTCTTTTAGAGTTGGTGCATCAGGTGCATCAGCTACTCTTGAAGGAGCAGTGATACCAATAATTCTTACTTGGTCTCTTGCACCCATAAGTTCACCTAAACCTGTAGAGATAATTTGAGTTTCTCCAGATAAAAGTCCAGCTAACGCTTTTCCACCAGCATCATAAGGAATGTAAGCAACATCATTTGGATTAGCACCAGCAGCTTGGAAAGCTAAAGCACCAATTAAATGGTCCATACTTCCTCTTACTGATCCACCAGCCATCTTAATAGAGCTTGGATTCTTTTTATATGCATCAACTACATCTTTAAAGTTTTTGTAAGGTGAGTCTTTTGCAACTGCAATCGCACCATAGTCACCAATTACACCAGCGATCGGTGTAACATCTTTATAAGATAAAACTCCAGATCCTGTAACATAACCTTCGTGTCTAGTAATAGATCTTAAAACTAGCGGTGTAGATTGTACTAAAACCGTATTTTTAGGTTGAGTATTAATCATGAAAGCTAAAGCTTTTCCTCCACCACCACCTGACATATTTTCAAATGATGCACTTTTTAACATTCCTGATTTTGTTAAAGCTTCTCCAGTACCTCTAGCAGTTCCATCCCATCCACCACCAGCACCACCACCAATTACGAAATGGATTTTTTCCATTGCGATTGAATTTGTTGCTGTTGCAGAGAATAATAGAATTGCTGAGAATAATACTGAAACTAATTTTTTAATGTTTTTCATTATATTCCTCTATTGTTAGTTTTTAATAGTTGCAGTTAATTATACTACGGTCATGAAAGCAAGTTTTGAATAGAATACAACTTAACGTTGATTTTCTTTTTTTAAGAAATAAGCAAGTGTTATCTCAAATATTTTATTAATAAAAAAATAGATATCTTTAATTACGAAAGTTTCTTTTCAGTTATCTTTTTTAAAGTAAATGATAAAAGAATATTTGTTAATGAAAAATTCTTCTATTCAATTTAATTCCTTAAGCATTAAAGAATTATTTTCTAAAAAATTTCTATTAGTTATTTTAATTTCTATCCCAAGTGCAATTGTAGCTGACTATTTTAATATCCCATTAGCGTGGATGCTTGGTCCTATGCTTGCAGTTTCAATTGCAGCATTAAGTGGATTAAAAATTAGAATGCCAAAACTAGCTTTAAGTTCAATTTTAATAGTTCTTGGTCTTCATATTGGAAATTATATCGATCAAAATTTAATCAATCAAATGACTGAATGGGTGTGGACTTCAATAATAATGTTTGTCTATATTCTAATAAGTATTTTAATTGTTTCAAAATATTTACAAAAATTTTCAGGCTATAATGTCAAAACTTCTATTTTTTCAGCAGCACCGGGTGCATTAGGTCCTTTGATGATATTGGCAGAACATGAAAAATCTGACTTATCGCAAGTTGCTACATCACATTTAATTAGATTGATTATAATAATAACTGTCATTCCCTTTTTTGTTGTTAACTATTCAACAAATGAAGCTCTAATAATTGAAAAATTTAATTATCTTGATCAAAACCATTTTCATCTTTTAATTCTCTTATTAGGTTCGATATTATTAATTTTCTTATTTGATAAAATTGGTGTGCCTGCTGCATTATTATCTGGGACATTAGTTGCAAGTGGAATTTTACAAATAACTGAAGTTGCCTCCTACAAACTACCAGATGAAAGTATAAATTTTTGTTTGCTTATTTTAGGTGCCTCTGTGGGTTGTCGTTTTGCAGATAAATCATTAAAAGAAGTTGCAGGTAATTCATTTCATAGTTTAGTTGCAACTGTAATACTTGTAGCTCTTGGATTATTAGCTGCAATTGTTGCAACATATTTTGTTGATACCAATTTCTTAACTCTACTTTTATCTTTTTCTCCTGGAGGAATTTATGAGGTAGCTGTAATAGCAATAGCTTTTGATTTAGACCCTAACTTTGTGGCATTTCACCATATTATTAGATTACTAATGATACTTTTCATTGTTCCTGTAATATTGAAACTTATTGGTAAGAAATTAAATTAATATTTTTTCTAAAACTTTACCTGCACTTAATTTATTTAAATCATCAACCTGTATTGCTTTAAAGTTTTCTCGCTCAATACTTACTTTAAAAGCCGTGGTGTGCTTACCAAATAAGGTCAAGCCTTTTACTCCAAGATGAGCAGTCATGTGAGCAGGTCCTGTATCATTAGCAATAACAAATGAGCTTTCTTTAATTAAGCTTGCTAGCTGAGAAATATCTAAAGCTTTACCTTTATCTAAAATTGAAATGGCATTAATGTTTTTTGCATCATTAATTTCAGAGGGTCCAGGCGCAACAATAATTTTAATTTGGTCTTTATATTTATTTTTAATTAACTCAATTAGCTCATTGTAATGGGGCCACTTTTTATGAGTTAGATGCGCTGAACAAAATGGAAATAAAATAATATATTTATCTAATTTAAATTCTTGTTTAAGATTATCAATGTTAGTCACAGCCCAACTAAAATTTGGTTTCATGGTGTGCTGTGTTTTAATTCCAGAGGTTTTAAGTTGATGATCAAATCTATTTAAAACTGGGTCTTTATCAAATTCATCTTTTGAAATATTACTTGGCAAAGTTGTTTCTGAACTAGACCAAGTATTAAAATTTGCTTTTGGAAATAAAATATTTTTATAAAATTTTGTTCTAGATGAGTTTTGTAAATCATAAACTTTTCTAAAATTCTTCTTTTTCAAGTTTCTCATTAACATATATAGATAAATTAAATTAAATCTTGATTTACGTTTGTCTAAAATAACATTGTGTACAAATGGGTTTTTCCTAAATAATTCAAAATAAGGTGTTGTTGTTAATATATGTATTTGATCTTCAGGGTGGCTTTCAGAAATATCTTGAATTGCCCCACAAGCTTGGGCTATATCTCCTAAAGAACCATGTTTGATAACTAAAATATTAGACATATTTCTAACAACTTAACATAGTATAAATTTTTATGAATAAAATTCTAGTTGAAGTATCAGTTGGTGAACTTTTGGATAAAATTTCTATTTTAGAGATTAAACAAGAAAAAATTAAAGATCCTGAAAAATTAAAATTTATTAATAGTGAACACAGTATTTTAAAAGATCAATTAGATAACAATGTTAAATCTGATGAAAAAATTAATACACTTTTTAAGTCACTGAAAGATATTAATGCAAAATTATGGGTGATAGAAGATGATAAACGATTGTGTGAAAAAAATTCTGATTTTACTGAAAAATTTATAAAATTATCAAGAGATGTTCATTTTTTAAATGATGATCGTGCTAAAATAAAATTAGAGATGAATAATCATACAGGCTCTAAGATTAAAGAGATTAAAGAATACACTTCTTATTGAAAACTATATTTCTTTTCTAAATATTTTATCAAGTTGTGAAAAATAAAAGTCATAAATAAATAAATTCCACCTGCTAAAAGAAACACTTCTAAGGGTTTATAAGTTGTTGATACAATATGTTTTGCAACACCTGTGATATCCATCAACGTTACCGTGCTTGCAAGAGATGTGCCCTTCATCATTAATATAATCTCATTACCATAAGCTGGTAAAGATTGTCTGATCGCTACAGGAATTTGAATTTTATATAAAATAATTTTACTTGATATCCCTAAACTTTTACCCGCTTCAATTATTCCAGGTTTTATAGTTTGAAAAGCTGATCTTAAAATTTCTGAAGTATAAGCCCCTGTATTTAAGGCAAATGCAATAATTGCGCACCAATAGGGTTCTTTTAAAATGACCCAAAGAAAAGTAGATCTTAGCCATTCGATTTGTCCAAGACCATAATAAATTATAAATATTTGAACTAGTAATGGAGTTCCTCTAAATAAATAAGAATATCCATAAGCAAATTTATTAATAAATGGGTTTTTATTTAATCTTAAAACTGCAAATAAAAATCCAATAAATAAACCAATGATTAATGATGCTGATAATAATTTTAAAGTTATAATTGCAGCACTAAGTAACTTTGGTAAACTTGTGATCATTAAATCAAAATCCATTAAAAGCCCCTACTGTATTTGACTTCAAGTCTGTTGATTAGTTTCATGCTTAAAAATGTTAGCATTAAATATAAAACTGCTGCAAAACAATAAAAGAATAAAGGGTCTCTAGTAGATCCTGCTGCAATATAAGATTGTCTCATAATCTCAACTAAACCAGTAACTGATATTAGTGATGTATCTTTTAAAGTGATTTGCCAAACATTACTTAAGTTTGGAATAGCAAGCCTTAACATTTGAGGTAGAATTATTTTATAAAATTGTACAAATTTACTAACCCCTAAAACTTTGGCGGCTTCAAATTGGCCTTTATCTATTGATTGTATCGCTCCTCTAAACACTTCTGTTGAATAGGCCCCAGATATAATGCCGATTGCAACTGAACCTGTAACAAATGCATTAATTTCTATATATTCAAAGTATCCAAAAATTGAAGCAACATACATTATTGCTCCACTTCCCCCAAAAAAGAAAAGATAGATTACTAATAATTCTGGAACCCCTCTGATAACTGTCGTGTAAGTATTACCAATAAAATTTAAAAATTTATTATTTGATAATTTTAACGGCGTAAAGATTAATGAAAATAAAAAACCAATTAACATTGCAGTAACTGCTACTGCAATTGTCATTAGAGTTGCATAAAACAACTCGTCTCCCCAGCCTGTTTTTCCGAATGATAAAAGATCCATATCGAAAGGGCGACTAATTAAATAGTCGCCTTTTCAAAATATTATTTACATAGAAGCGTCAAAGCCAAAATGCTTGATTGCAAGTCTAGAAATAACTCCATCTTTTCTTGCTTGATCAATGGCTTTGTTAAAAGCTTTTAAAAGCTCAGCGTCTCTCTCTCCTAGTGCTCCACCTAATTGAGAAGCTTGTCTTAAGCCAACTCCAACACCATTTCCAAATGCACCACCTGAAAAAGTTGGTCCAACTAGTACTACTGGTTTTCCAGATTTTTCAGCATAATCAGTAAATGCTACTGCTGCCGCTAAAGCAACATCACATCTTCCTGCTTCTAAGTCTAGATTAACTTCATCTTGAGTTTTATAAGTTCTAACATTTACTTTACCTACATCACCAGACTCTAAAAAGTTTTGGTGAATAGTTCCTGTTTGAGTACAAACAGTTTTACCAGATAAAGCTCCAGTTATAGTTTTAAGTGCTTTATTAACACTTGAACCACCCAATGTTAGATTCACTCCTTCAGGAGTTTCCATTCCCTCTAAATCTGAACCTTTCATAACAGCAAGTGAAGCAACTTCGTCAGCATAACCTTGAGAGAAAGTAATTACTTTTTTTCTTTCATCAGTAATTGACATTCCAGCCATAATTGCATCAAATTTTCTCATTTGAAGAGCTGGTATCATTCCATCCCAATCTTGCTCAACAACTTCACATTGTCTTCCAATGTATCTGCAAAGTGAATAAGCTAACTCAACTTCAAATCCAATTAATTTTCCTGAAGCATCTTTAGAGTTCCATGGTGGGTAAGCGCCTTCTGTTCCAATCTTTATTTTATCAGCGTAAACATTTCCGATTAATAATAAAGAAGCAAGAACAGTTAAAATTGTTTTTTTAAATATATTCATTTTTCCTCCATAAATTTTAGGGGAAGAAATCCCCCTTAGGGATATTTATTTCACAAATTTGCTAATTTAAAAAGAAATTTTTAGTGATTAATTGATGATGAAAAGTTCCAAGAACAGTCAAAACTTGGGATATAAACCCTATCCAAAGTTGTATTTCCAAAATTCTTATTGAAAACATCTAGCCATTTCTCAACTTGCTCTGGTTTCTTATCTTGACTACCTACTTGAGCAGTAATTACTCCATTAGGTTTTAATATTCTAATTAATGAGTCCATATTTTTGGCAGCAAGATCAATACAAAACTGATCATCGTTAAGATCAACAAAAATTTTATCATATTTATCATCTTCAACAGATTTTATACTTTCAAAAGCATCCCCCCAAATACATTTAACTGAATTTTTCTCAGTTGATTTGTTGCCAATGCTTCCAAGGTGTTTGTTACAAACTTCAACTACTTCTGGATCAAGTTCATACCAGTCTATAAAATCAAAACCTTTAGACGTACACTCTCTTGCAACTCCTCCATCACCGCCACCAATGATTGCAGCAGTCCCCATATCTTTATTTAGTTTTAAAGCAGCGTTTACAAATGTTGAGCTATATAAAACCTCATCATTTGTTGCGACTTGAATTTCGTTATCAATGAATAATGATTTACCAAATTGTTCTAAATCTAATATTTCAATATGTTGACCCACTTTAGATTTAAAATCTTCTAAAACTTCATTTACAACATATGACTTTTGTAATCCAGGCGAACTGTAAATATCATGATATAAAGACTTAGTATCTCTATCAAAAGCTTTTGTGACAATTCTCTTATGTTTAAATTCTTTTTTAACAATATCGAGCGCAATAGACGGACTTACCTTCCCACATGTGAAAAAATCAAAACTAATAATTCCTTTTTCTGGAAACGTATGAAAACTGATATGACTTTCAGCTAATAAAGCAAGTATAGTGAAACCTTGAGGCTCAAATTTATACTTTGAAATTTCAAGAATTGTAACTTCTGCAGCTTTTGCAATTTTACGAATTACGTTCTCGTAAACTGAAGGGTCATACTCATGAGTAGTACCTATGATGTCTAAAGTTATGTGCTCACCTACTTTAGTCATAAAAATTATTCCCTCTTATAATTTTTTATTAATATTAAGTTGCTCGGTTTTATATAGGTGTATTGATAATTTTCAACAATTAATCAATTTTTTGATATTTTACTTAATTAAATTAAAACTGAGCATTAATTAAATTAGCAAATGCACTAGCCCCTTTTGCTAGTTTTTTGTTCCAATCTTGGTCAGCATTTTCATCTGCATTATCAGATATGTATTTAAAACATTTAAACTCAATATTTTCTAACTTACAAACTTTTGCAATAGCGTAAGCCTCCATATCGACTACATCAACCACCATATCTATCTTTTTATTAACAAAGCTATCTCCTGTTCCACAAGAATAACCTTCTTTTGATGTAATAATTTCTTTAATTTTATCAAAAGGTGTCTCGCCTAATTCAAAATCTAACCCTCTAACATCCATATCTCTTTGATAAAATTTGGTGCATTCAACGATTCCTTTTAACTTAGGATTAATTGCACCTGCAGTACCATAATTGATAATTAGTTTTGGTTTGTGAATATTAATTAACTTTAATGTGTTATAAGTTGCATTAATTTTTCCAACTCCAACATGGTTAAAATAGTCTAATCCAATCGTTTCTTCTTTAATTGCTGCTAAGAATAATTTGTCCATAGATTTTTTTTACTAAAGATATAAATATATTAATATCATGAATTTAAAAGATTATATTAGATCTATTCCAGATTATCCAAAAAAAGGAATTTTATTTAGGGATATAACAACTCTCATTAAAGATGCAGATGCATTTGAAGAATGTATTAATCAAATAATCGAAAGATCTAAGGATTGTAAAATAGATAAAATTGCTGCAATTGAATCAAGGGGTTTTGTTTTTGCATCGGCAGTCTCTTATCTTCTTAAAAAACCTTTCATAATGCTTAGAAAAAAAAATAAATTACCTGCTGATACATATTCAATAGATTTTGAATTAGAGTATGGCACGGCAACTATTGAAGTTCATAAAGATTCAATTGATAAAAATGACTCAGTTTTAATTATAGATGATTTAATTGCAACAGGTGGCACTGCTGAAGCGGCAGCTAAATTGGTAGAAATATCAGGAGGTAAAGTTGCAGCTTTTGTTTTTGCAATTAATCTTTTTGACTTAGGGGGTTATAATAATTTATTAAAAAAAGGTTACAAAATAGAAAGCCTAATGAACTTTCCTGGTCACTAACATTTCAAATTTGTGGTCTATACCATGATTTTTTACCAAGTATGGAGTTGCTAAGTCCCAAGAATCTCATCATATAAATCTTTTTTTTAAATTTATTGAAAGTTACTAAATAATAAAAAAATTTAATCATAGAAGTGGTCAATGTTGGGACGCTTATTAAAATGGCTCTTAAATAACCAAAATGTTTTTTATTAAAATAAAATTTTGACCACATCCAATGCCAGTTTCGTGAAAATTCAACTTCTCTTTCATGCATAGGAGAATGAGATTTTCCTCCGAGGTGATTAATTTTTGCTTTTTTTGATATATATATTTTATTATTTTTTTTTTTCGTTCTTAAGCACAAATCATCATTTTCTAAATAAAGAAAAAAATTCTCATCAAAAAAAAAATTATCTTGAAATTTATTTTTATTTATCAGCATTGCATATCCATCTACAGAGTCGACACTTAAAAACTCTAAGTCATTATTTTGTAATTTCTTATTTTTAATCTTATAATTCGGATATTGAATATCATCAGATATTGGTGCTAAAATTGAATAATCATTATGCTTTGATGACAAAGTGATTAATTCGTCAATAGTATTTTTATAAAATTTTACATCAGGATTAATCACAAAAGCATAATCTGTTTTACATAATTTAATTCCCTTGTTATTTGCAGACCCCATACCTGTATTTTCTTGAACAATAACATTAATTTTAGAATACTTTGCTTCAAGTTTTTTTTTAAATTCTAGACTATTTGAATTTTCAATAATAATTATACTAGAGTCCTTTGGTAAAGACTCGATGCATTCGTGAATGATATGATCACTTTTAAATGTAACGATAATAAATGTTAGGTTATTTAAACTTAAAGTCATTGTTGAAGTAAATTATTATATACTTACTATAACGTTTATTATAAATAAAATCATGCAGAATATTTTACTAACTGGTGGACTTGGGTTTATAGGTAGTAATCTAATTGAGCTATTACTCCTTAAAAAATATAAAGTTATAAATCTAGATAAGGTCAGCTACTCATCAAATTTTTATAATACAAAAGAGTACCAAAAAAATAAGAATTACAAATTTATAAAGTGTGATCTTAATAACAAAAATAAACTTAATAAAATTATTTTTAAACATAAGCCAATTGGTATTTTTAATTTAGCAGCAGAAACTCATGTTGATAGATCAATAGATGGTCCTAAAAGTTTTATTGATAGCAATATTGTTGGTGTTTTTAATCTACTTGAAATATTTAGAGAATATTCGAAATTAAATAAAAAAAGTAAATTAATTCATATTTCAACTGATGAAGTTTATGGAGATATATTAAAGGGGCGATCTCATGAAAACTTTCCTTATAAGCCTAGTTCGCCGTATGCCGCTACTAAAGCAGCCTCCGATCATCTTGTAAGTTCATATGTTAGAACCTATGGTATTCCTGCTATAGTCACAAATTGTTCAAATAACTATGGCCCAAAACAACACCCTGAAAAACTTATACCAAAATTAATTTATAATATTTTAAATAATAAAAATTTGCCCATTTATGGAAATGGAAAGAATTCAAGAGAATGGATATACGTTCAAGATCATTGTGAAGCATTAATAAAAGTTTTTCAAAAAGGTAAAATTGGTGAATTTTATAATATAGGTTCAAATAAAAATTTGAACAATCTTGAGATTTGTAAAGCTTTAATAAAAATCGCTAAAAAAAATCACTTAATTGGTTCAAATGTTATGATTAAATTTGTTAAGGATCGACCTGGTCACGACATAAGATATGCGCTTGATAGTAAAAAAATATTAAGAACCTTGAGATGGAAAACAAAAGTTAGTTTTGAGAAAGGTTTGGAAAAAACATTTTTGTGGTATCTTCATAATAATAACTACTACAAATCTATATCTAAAAAAGATATTATTAAAAGATTGGGTACAAAATGATTAAAAAGGGAATAATTTTAGCAGGAGGAATGGGAACTAGAATGAGTCCTCTTACAAAAGCTGTTAATAAACAACTTTTACCAATTTACGACAAACCTCTTATCTTTTATCCACTCTCAATACTAATGTTGGCAAAAATTAAAGATATTTTAATTATTGTAAATAAAGGACAGTTAAATCAATATAAAAAACTAATTCCTAATGGTAACAATCTAGGAATTAAAATTACTTACATAGAGCAAGACAAGCCCAGAGGATTGCCTGATGCTTTTGTTTTGGGTGAGAAATTTATTGGTAAAGATAACGTTGCAATGATTTTAGGAGATAATTTTTTCTATGGTCAGAACCTAACTTCAAAGTTACTAGACTGTGCAAAAATTAAAAATGGTGCTAAGGTTTTATTACATAGTGTTCAAACTCCCGAGTTATTTGGTGTTGCAAAAGTAGATAAAAATAACAAAATAATACAATTAAAAGAAAAGCCAAAAAAATTTATATCTAATAACGCCATAACTGGTTTATATTTTTTTGATAATAAAGTTGTACAGTATTCAAAAAAACTAAGACCATCTAAAAGAGGTGAAGTAGAAATTATTGATCTTTTGTTAAGATACAAAAAAAATAACAAACTTTCAGCTGATTTTATTGGAAGAGGTGGTGCCTGGTTAGATACAGGTTCAATTGATGATTATTATAAAACAATTGCTTTTGTGCAGGCAATTGAAAATAGACAAGGATTTAAAATTGCCTGTATAGAAGAAATTGCATTAAACAATAAATGGATAGGGAAAAAAGAAATTGATAAATCAATTAAGTTTTATGGTAACTGTAATTATTCAAAATATCTTAAAAATTTAATTTAATGCAAAAAAAGATAGTTATCACGGGTGGCGAGGGAAGATTTGCCCAAGTTTTAAAGAGAGATAATAAAAAATTAAATATCCTTTATCCAAGTAAAAAAGAATTAAATATTTTAAGTATAAATTCTATAAATAAATATTTAAAAAAAAATAAGCCTAAATATTTGATTCATGCGGCAGCTTTATCGAGACCAATGAATATTCATGACAAACAAATATCTAAAAGTATTGATTTAAACATAATAGGTACAGCCAATATAGTAAAAGTCTGTTCAGAACTAAAAATTAAACTTATTTATTTTTCAACTGGATATGTTTATGAGGGAAAAATTGGTAATTATAAAGAAGTTGATCCTGTTTTACCTGTTAACAATTACGCATGGTCAAAACTTGGTGGTGAGTGTGCGGTTACTATGTACAAAAATTCTTTAATCTTGAGAATTACAATGTGTGAAAAGCCTTTTTTACATAAATATGCTTTTCATGATATTGAAGCAAACTTTATATTTCATGAAGAAGTTGTAAAAATTATACCTAAAATTTTAAATAAAACAGGAATAATTAATGTTGGTGGCAAAATTCAATCAATTTATTCATTTGCAAAAAAAAATAATAAAAGTGTCAAAAAAAAATCTGGTAAAAAATTATTTCCAAAAAAAATTTCCATGAATGTTGAAAAATTAAATAAAATTATGAAATGGTAGTGGGAAGTGGAATCGAACCACTGACCTCAGGCTTATGAGTCCTGCGCTCTAACCGACTGAGCTACCCCGCAACTTAATTATTAATTAAAATTAAAAAATAAATCTTTTTCTGAAAACATGTTTGGATAATCCAATAATTCAATTGGAAAATTTTTATTTCCAGACTTATATTCTTTTATAAATCTTTTGTTAATAAATGTTATTTCTGCAACATTCGGAAAGTTTATACTATTTAAAAGTGAGCTACTGTTATTTCCATGAATATGAACAATAGAAAAATATTTAAGAATTTTTTTTATCCCCACTGTAAATTTATCAAGATCCTCTTCAAGATTGTGAAATTCTATTACCGCCAAATCTATCCTATTTTGATAATTAAGAAAATCATCTATAATTTCATATTCTGAACCCTCGATATCACACTTAAAAATTACCTTATCATAATTAATTTCTTTAAATATGCTTTCTATAGTTGACGTATTTTCAAATAATTTTTTTTTATTTTTTGAAAATTTTCCAATTATTTTTTTTGCTTTGAAATTAACTTTTGAATTTTTTACAAAACAAATGTGTTCAATTAAACTTTGAAAATAAAATTTAGGCCCTTTTTTTTTTCTATTAATTCTAAAAATAAACTTTAAAGAACTTTCCAACAATCTCTCTACTAATTTAAAAGAACTGCACGAATAATCATAAATATATACTTTCCCTGAAGTATGCTTAATATAATCATACTCAAAAGAAGGTTCATATGAGTAGCCAAAACTTAATAAAATTTCTGAATTTTCTATAATTTTTTTTGAAACAATATACCCACCATCAAAATTATTTCCTAAACGTATCAGGTCATCACAAAAAATAGGTTTTAAGAAATTATATTCGTTTGATACAGTTTTCATAAGTTTTATAAAATTATAAATAATTTTAAATGGTAGCGGGAAGTGGAATCGAACCACTGACCTCAGGCTTATGAGTCCTGCGCTCTAACCGACTGAGCTACCCCGCCACTTAATTTCACAGCCAAAACTCCTTTGACTTTGCTCTTTTCTTTCTAAAATTAAAATACACTTATAGTAGATTCTCGTCAACTTCAATTGGAGCATTGGAGCATCAGTGGAACAGGAATGAGTCTGGCCGCGAGAATTAAAATATCATTCCCGAGGTTAGTACGCCCAATGTTCGTCCTATTGGACTCATGAACCTCTAATCAATAGTTGTACCACAACCGTTTCGAACGGTGGGGTTTTTCTAAAAAACGGTTTCCCTATCACAGAACGTTAACGTTAATAGTTAGTATATATAGTCTGTTTCACTCGAACAGTGTTTAATAAATACTTTTCTAAAAAATTATAAAAAAAATAGTTTTTTCATAAATACCTTGACGTAAATATTGAGACTTTACTCTAGTATACCCCCTACAACTATACAGCACTGTAATTTTGTTTTAAGAATTTTACCTAGCTTATTTAAACTTTTTAAACTATTTTATGGGCAGAAAGGTACAGGCGTCAGGCTCATAACCTGAAAATCAGTGGTTCAAATCAGTCCCCCCAGCAACCAATTTAATTAATATTTTAATAATTTGGAGTTATCAAAAAATAAAAATATGATTATAGTTAGATAAATTATGTGTGCCATAAATGGATTTAGTTATCATAACTCATTATTGTTAAAACAAATGATGAGTTTTTGTAAAAATAGAGGGCCTGATTGGGAAGAAACTTACCATGATGAAGATTTTAGCATAGGTCATAATAGACTATCCATTTTAGATATTGATAACCGCTCAAATCAACCATTTATTTATAAAAATTTTATTTTATCTTTCAATGGTGAAATTTATAATTATTTAGATTTAAAAAAAGATTTACAACAAAAAGGATATAAGTTTAATACAGCTTCAGATACTGAGGTTTTAGTTATACTTTTTTACGAGTATGGCATTGAAGCCTTTAAAAAATTATCAGGAATTTTTTCAATATCAATTTGGGACAGAAATAAGAAAATATTATATTTAATAAGAGATATAGTTGGAATTAAGCCACTCTATTATAAAGAAAAAAATGGTAATATTTTTTTTTCATCATTAATAAATCCACTTTTAATAAATGATAAAGTAAATTTAAACTTAAAAGCTGCAAATTATTTTAATAACTTTGGATATAATGATTTAAGTGAAACATTTTATAAGGGTGTATTTAAAGTATTACCAGGAGAGTTATTAATTTACAGGGATAAAAAACTCACTAAGAAAAAATTTTTAAATTATGATTTTAAGACAAATAAAAAATTATCAAACGAATTTATAAAAGAAAAAATAATAAAAATAATAAAAAAACAAACAGTATCAGATGTACCAATCGCACTCTCTTTATCAGGGGGATTAGATTCTAATATCTTATTAGGTAATATCAATAAACCCTTAAAAACATATAGTGCCTCTTTTATCTACAATAATAACAAAAATCTAGACTCAATATTTGCTGCACAAAGAGCTACAGAATATAAAACTGAACATAACGAAATTAATATTAGTGATGATGATTTTATGAACTCACTGGAGTTAATAAATGATATATTAGAAGAGCCAATAGGTAATGAAAATTCTGTAGGTAATTATTTTTTATCAAAAAATATAAAAGAAAAAGTCTTACTTACGGGTGATGGTGGGGATGAAATATTCACTGGCTACAACAAATATAGATCTATATATTTTTTTTCTATATTAAATAAAATTAAATTCTTAAAATTCTTAAAACCCTATTCAAAAAATAAAAATTTAAATAGGTTTTTTTTCTCAAATTCTAATGACATGCACCTTTCATTTAGTAATCAAAATTTATTAAATAATAAAGACACCTATAAGTATTACAACCAAATTAAATCTGGTGAAGTTAATTTTAACCACTTTAATAAAAAAAATTCTGGCTTGAATTTGGAGAATATAATGTTTGCAGATATTGATACTTGGGTTCAAAATGATGTCTTATTAAGAAATGATAAAATATATATGGACAAAGGTATAGAGGTTAGGGTTCCTTATTTGGATCAGGAAATGATCGAAAACTTTTTATTTTATAGTTCTTTTAAAAAAATAAATTTTTTTAAAAGAACTAAGCCTTTATTAAGAAAGTTGTTTAAAAGTCAATTAAAAACAATCTTAAAACAAAAAAAAGGTTTTAATAGTCCTTTTAATTTTTGGATTAATGAAAAAAAAAATATTGATAAAATAAAATTTTTTTTCAGCAAAGAGTACTACAGGTCTGATTTATTGAACTATGAGGAAATCCAAAAAATACTACACAATAAATATAAAAATTCTTTTGAAATATATTCACTTTTAATGTTTCAGATCTTTCTTAAAAAAAATAATTTCTAAATATGTAATCATATATTATTAGTTACTAGGTCAAAAAACTTATCTACTAATAAAATGAAATTTTGCTTCTTATTCCGCATAGTCGATGATTATAGATATTATTTTTAGTGCAATTAAGTATTTGCATGTTTTCCTTATTGACTGTGTCCTATGTGTGTCAAGAACCGATACTTTTCATATTCCTGCGCTCTAACCGACTGAGCTACCCCGCTACTTAATTCTTGATGATTTATAATAGGTTTTTAATTTAGATCAATCAACTTTTGATCAATATGATTATTTTATAGCTACTATAAAAGTTGAAAAAAGAGTTAATGCTAAAATTACTGAACTATAAAAAACGATTTGTCTTTTAGTTTCATTTTTTTTATCTATTCTTACTCTGTTCAATAATTTATTGATGTCTACAATTCTCTTTTGATCAATATATTGCAGTGGAATGGTTTTTTTATTAACTTTTTTTTCACCGATATGTTTTCTGTCATGAAAATAAGTTTTTTGCATGAGATTATTTAACCACCAATTATTTAACTCGGCAACAAAATTATAACAATCTAGGACGTTTATCTTTTAGAGGAGTGATCTCTACTAGTGCTGGGAATTTTTGTTTAGCAACTTCAATATATAGGTTCATTTTTGAAAGTACTTCATTTGAATGTATTGAGCTTACATATCCAAAAGACAGGTTTTTTTTATAATTAAAGGAATAATTCCCAGATGTCGTTCTTCCTATAATCTTATCTTCCAGATAAATTGGTTCTTCATGTAATAATAGAGGTGTGCCTGGCTTACTATTTTTAAGTGACAGCATAACAAACCTTCTGTTTTGTTTTTTACCTTTTATTTTTAATAAGCTTTCTTTGCCAATAAAATCGATTTCTTTTTTATAACTAATTGCAAAATTTAATCCTGCCTCGTATTGATTTTCTTCAGGTGAAATATCGTGACCCCAATGTAAAAATCCACTTTCCATTCGCATTGTATCCATTGCATGCGACCCACAGTGAGATAAATTATGATTTTTTCCTTCTTCAACAATTAACTGATAAATTTCTGTAGCATCCTTATTTTCTATATAAAGCTCAAATCCTAATTCACCTACATAAGATAATCTTTGAGCCCAAATTTTTTTTGAACCAAGACTTATAAATTTACCATAACCAAATTTAAATCCTTCATTACTAAAGTCATCATTTGAAATTTTTGAAATTAAATTTCTACTTTTTGGTCCAAAAATTCCTAAACAAATAAGATCATCTGTAATATCTTTTAATTCTAAATTAGGAGATAAATGTTTTATGATATGCGCTTTATCATGGGTTCTTGTTGCAGCTGAACTTATTATTCTAAAATGATTTCTATCAATACAAATAACAGTTAAGTCTGCTTCAATTCCTCCAGCTTCATTCAGCATTTGTGTATATGTTGATCTACCTATTTCATTTTTAATATTAGCTGTACATATTCTTTGTAATTCTCTATGTGCTTGTTCTCCTTTTATTTCATATTTTGAAAATGGAGAGAGTTCATACAAACCAACATTGGTAATTGTATTTTTTGTTTCAAATTCAACTGAAGGATACCAGTTTTGATAATCAAAACTGTATTTGTATTCTGCTTTTTCATTATCTTTTGCGTACCACATAGGTCTTTCGTATTCACCGGATACACCAAAGCACGCTCCCTCTTTTTTTAATTCTTCATGATACGGTAATAATCTTTGATTTCTTGAAGTGTTATGCTGTTTATAAGGCCAGTGCATTCCGTATAAATCACCAAGAGTTTCTGTTACTCTTTCCATAATAAATTTTTTAGATGAGTGGAACTTTTGAAATCTTTTAATATCAAGTGAAAATAAATCTTCATTCATATATCCATTAATCATCCATTCAGCAGTAACTCTTCCAGCACCCCCTGAGCTGGCTATGCCAATGCTATTAAATCCACAGCATGTGAAAAGATTATTAACTTCTGGAGTTTCTCCTAAAAGATATTGAGTATCTGGTGTAAAAGATTCAGGACCTGAAAAAAATTTTCTAATCCCAGCAGTTTCAAGTATTGGTAATCTTTTAAATGATTTTTCTAAATAAGGCTCAAAGTGATCAAAGTCGTCTGGAAATTCTCCAAATGAAAAATCATCTGGTACAATTCCTTTGTCTTTAAAAGCAGGTTTTGCATTAGGTTCAAATATTCCAACTAACATTTTGCCAGCATCTTCTTTTAAATAAAGACAAGAATTGTAATCTCTCAAAACTGGTAGATTTTTAGGCAATTTATCTAATGGTTCTGTAATTATATAAAAATGTTCATTTGGATATAGTGGTATACTTACTCCAATATCTTCACCCATTTGTCGAGCCCACATCCCGGTTGCAATTACAACGTATTCACAATCAATTTTGCCAAATTTCGTTTGAACACCAACAATTTTTTTGTCTTTAATTAATATTTTTTCAACAGGAGTTTTCTCAAATATCTGAGCTCCTTCCATTTTTGCAGCTTTTGCTAAAACATTAGTCACTCCAACGGGGTCTGCCTGACCGTCTTCCGGCATATATACTCCACCTAAAATATCATCATCATTTATAACAGGATAAAGTTCTTTTATTCTTTGTTTGCTAACAGTTTCAACATTAACATCAAATAACTGAGCAGCAGTTGCTTGTCTTAATAATTCTTGTAGCCTTTCAGGTGTGCTAGCAACTGTGATTGCTCCATTTTGTTTTAGTCCAGTTGATAAACCAGTTTTTTTTTCTAATTCTTTGTAAAGATTTAAAGAGTATTTACGAAGTCTTGTAATTGTAGCGGATGCACCCAACTGACCAACAAGACCTGCTGCATGCCAAGTAGTTCCTGATGTTAGTTGGTCTCTTTCTAATAAAATGGTATCCTTCCAACCATATTTTGCAAGATGATATGCAACAGAACAACCAGCAACTCCCCCACCAATAACAACAACTTTTGCTTTGGCCGGAAGCATTTTATCCATACTTTTTTACTGGGTTATAGCTTTTGCCGCTGCTACAAACTCGTGTCCAAAAACATCAGCAACAGCTTTATAAGTCACCATACCCTTATGGACGTTTAATCCTGCAAGGAAATTTTTATCTTCGCCTAAAGCTTTTTGATAACCTTTGTTAGCAAGTTTAACTAAATAAGGTAGTGTTGCAGCATTTAATGCAATTGTTGAAGTTCTTGGAACTCCACCTGGCATATTAGCTACACAGTAATGAACTACATCGTCAATGATATAAGTTGGATCACCATGGGTTGTTGGTTTACTCGTTTCAACACAACCTCCTTGATCAATTGCAACATCAACAATAACAGATCCTCTTTGCATAAGTTTTAACATTGGTTTAGTAATTAACTTTGGAGCTTCAGCACCTGGAATTAAAACACCTCCAATTAATAAATCAGCTTTTGCAACTAGTTGATTTAAATCGATCTTATCACTTTGTTCTGGAATTATTTTATCTCCAAACATTTCAACTAATTGTTTCAATCTTGCTTCAGACTTGTCAACGATATGAACTTTAGCACCCATTCCTGTTGCAATTATAGCAGCATTTTCTCCAACAACACCACCACCTAAAATAACAACAGTTCCACCTTCTACTCCAGGAGCACCTCCCAATAAAAGTCCTCTACCTTTTTGATTTTTTTCTAAACAATGCGCACCAGCTTGAACTGACATACGTCCAGCAACTGCACTCATTGGTGCAAGTAATGGTAATCTGCCATTGTCATCTGTAACTGTTTCATAGGCTATACAAACACCTTTAGATTTAATCAAACCCTCTGTTAATTCTTTAGCTGCTGCTAAATGTAAGTAAGTATAAACAATCTGATTTTCTCTAATCATCTTAACTTCACCTGCTTGGGGCTCTTTTACTTTAACAATAATGTCTGCATCATTGAAAATATCTTCAGCTTTATCAACAATTTTAGCACCCACACTTGTGTATTGATCATTTTCAAAACCAGCTTCAAATCCACCATTATTTTCAACTAAAACTTCATGACCTTCTGATATTAAAGTTTTAACACTTTCAGGTGTTAATCCAATACGATGTTCTTGTGGTTTGATTTCTTTAGGTACGCCGATTTTCATAACCTTCTCTCCTTAATTTAATACTTTAAAATTTTAAAGTTTTTAGTTTTTTTGATTTTTTTGATAGTTAGTGATACCAGTTCTTAACTTTTCAATAATCTCATCAATGTGTTTTTCTTCACAGATGAATTGAGGAGCTATAATTAAACAATCTCCTGTAGCTTTAAAGTTAACACCAGCTTCATAACAAGCTTTAAAACATTCATAACCAGCTTTACCTGGTTTAGTGTTTAGCTTCATGTCTATTCCGCCCATCATTCCATATCCTCTAATATTATCTACAGACTCTAGATCCTGAAGAGAGAATAATCCTTTTTGGAAATAAGGAGATAAATTTTTTGCTCTATTGAAAATATCATCTTTTTCAAAAATTTCCTGCACTGCAAGAGCGGCAGCAACTGCAACTGGAATTCCTGAATAAGTATAGCCATGAAACAATTCAACTGCACCTGTTGGTGAAGCATCCATTACCGCATCATAGATATAATCATTACATGCAACAACACCCATGGGAACAACACCGTTGGTTGTAGCTTTAGCCATTGTCATAATGTCTGGAGTTACTCCAAATTCATCTGCAGCGAATTTAGATCCTGTTCTGCCCCATCCTGTAATTACTTCATCAAAAATTAAAAGTATTCCATGCTTGTCACAGATCTCTCTTAGTTTTTGTAAATATCCTTTTGGTGGAACCAATGTTCCAGTTGATCCAGCAATCGGTTCAACAATACAAGCAGCAATGTTTTCGCCACCAAAGTTTTGACAAATAGTTTCTAAATCATTTGCTAAATAGTCTCCAGTTTCTGGTTGACCACTTACAAACTTATGTTCTGGTAAATGTGTATGTCTAATGTGTTGGACACCTGGCATTAAAACACTTGCAAACGTTTTAACATTATTTACCATTCCACCCACTGAAATACAGCCAATGTTCATTCCATGATAACCACGCTCACGTCCAACAAATCTAAATCTTTCTGCATGTCCTTTTGCTCTGTGATATGCAACAGCAATTTTAATTGCAGTTTCTACAGCTGTAGATCCACAAATTGTAAAAAACATTTTATTTAAATCACCTGGTGTGTGTTTTGAAATTTTTGTAGCTAATTCAAATGAACCACCAAAACCTTGTTGAAATGGTTGTGCGTAATCTAAAGTTTCTAATTGCTTTGTAACAGCTTCTGTGATTTCTCTTCTTCCATGGCCTAGTGGGTTACAAAATAACCCTGAGCTCGCATCTATTTGTGTTTTTCCATGGTGAGTTTTTAAGTAAACCCCCTTAGCTTCTGTAATTAGTCTTGGGTTTGCTTTGAAATCTTTATTAGATGTAAACGGCATCCAATGTTCATTTAATGAATTAGGTACTGAAGTTCTGTTTTCTGAGCTCATAAATATTCTCTCTCTAAGTATGTAGTGTTATAATTTTATTCCTAACTATTAGACTAAATCAAAAGGTTTTCTATAATTATTTTTTTCTTTAAGGCTTATAATCTTACAACTTATAGGTGTATAAAAATTAAAATTTGTTTTACATCAATTCCAAATTCTATTTAAATACAGATAATTTAATTAAATTACTAACAAAGGAATAATAATGAAAAAAATAATTAGTTTTATTCTTGGTGCTGTAGTTGCTCTTAACTTATCAATGTCAGTTGCTAACGCTGCTGCTAAAGAAGTTAGAGTTGCATTCTTTTTAGAATGGCCTACTCCAAACCAAGAAGACAAAGTTAAAAAGATGTTTGATAAAGCTCTAGGTGTTCCAGTTAAATGGACTAACTTTTCAAACGGTGGTGCTATGACTGATGCTATGTTAGCTGGAGATATTGATATTTCTTACTCACAAGGCTTAGTGCCATTCATCAATGCTGTTAAATCAAAAGCTCCGCTAAAACTTGTAGATATTGCTATGGAATACGGAATGGGTGGAACAACTTGTGTTACATCTAATGCTTCTGGAATTACAAAAGCTAACGCTTCTGAATTAGAAGGTAAAAAAGTTGCTGTTCCTCTAGGAACAATGGCTGAGTATGTTTTTGATGAAAGTATGAAAGTTGTTGGCGCTGATAAAAGTAAAATGACAGTTATTCAAATGGATCCTGAAGAAGGTGCTGCTGCACTAGTTTCTGGTGATGTTGTAATGGCATGTTTATTTGGTGGTAATTCTATTAAAGCTGCAACTGCAGTTGGAAGTAGATTACTAACAGTTCAAGAAGCGCGTGATGCAGGTATCTTAGGTATCGACATTACATCTGTTACTGACAAATTTATGAAAGAGAACCCAGGTATGCTGAGAACTTTCATAGAAGTAACTCATGAAGCAAATGCTAGATATGCAGCAGGTAAAAGTGATTTAAATGTTATCGCTAAAGATGCTGAGATGAAGCTTGGTGATATGAAAGAAACTTTAAGCGGATTTAAATTTCTTACACCTGAAGAGACTGAAAAATCTATGACTTCTGGAAATCTAAGTGGATTTTTAAAAGGAATGGGTACTCCTAACGGAGCAGTTGATACAAGCTTTTTACCTCTTTAATCTAGAGAGTTAAATAAATTTAAATAGGCACCAGTTAAATAAATTGGTGCCTATTTTTTTAAAAAAATTCTAATATAGTATTGTCTTATGAGTGATTTAATTTCTCAGAATTTAAACATGATCTTTAAAACTCCTAAAGGAGAAACAGTTCATGCATTAAAAGATGTAAACTTTACACTTAAAAAAGGTGAACTTTTAACTGTTCTTGGTCCTTCGGGCTGTGGAAAAACAACTTTATTAAACATTACTGCTGGATTTCTACAACCTACTTCTGGAGTTCTCACTCTTAATGGAAATGAAATTAATGGCCCTGGTGTTGAACGGGGAATGGTCTTTCAACAAGGTGCTTTATTTGAATGGCTAACGGTTGCAGAGAATGTTGACTTTGGTTTAAGAATGAAAAAAGAAGACCCGGTTAATACTGCTAAGAAAGTTGAAGAATGGTTAAATATAGTAGGCCTACAAGGTTTTGGAAACACTCCTACTTATCAATTATCTGGAGGTATGCAGCAAAGAGTTGCTCTTGCTAGATGTTTAATTAATGACCCTGATTTAATTTTAATGGATGAACCGTTAGGAGCATTAGATGCATTAACCAGAGAGAAGATGCAGTCTTTAGTTTTAAAAATTTGGAAAGAAACAGGAAAAACAATTATCTTAATCACCCACTCAGTTGAAGAAGCTTTACTACTAGGTGAAAGATTATATGTAATGGCACCAAGACCAGGTCGTATCCATAAAGAATATAATCTTCCTTTTGCATCAATGGGTATTGATGGTGATTTAAGAGAGATAAAAAAAACACCTAACTTTGTAAGCACTAGAGAAGAAATTCTAACTATGATTTGGAATATGGAAGAAGAAATTATGGGTAAAGATATTTAGTATGCTAACAGGTATTATAACATTCGTAGTAATTTTTGCAGTTATTGGATCTATTTTGTATGGAAGAAAATTAGCAAAAACTGAAAAATTAGATGCTGTATTTGGTAATCCTGAAAGAGCTAAAGGTGGAGTTCATTGGGTTATTGTTGGTAGTAGTTTTTTACTATTAACTTGGCTTTACTATTCTTGGGATATGGCGAAATCATTTTATCCCCAGTCTGCAAATGAACTTTGTCAGGTTGCAAAAGTAAACGACTCTTTACTTTCGTTAAAATATTTATTTCCAATTGAAGAACGTGAATTTAAGAGTACTTCAATAATCAAAGGTGAAAACAAAAATATACAAAAACTAGCTAATGAAATTAAAAATTCACCCAATATAAGAGAGCAAGACAAAACTACTCTTTTAAAATTTATTGCAAAAACTCAACAATCAATTCCATTGTTAACCAATATTGACCTTTTAGAAGAAGAAACGAAAAGTCAAATTCGAGATTTGACAAATAGAATTACTTGGTTAACAGAAGATTTTCAAAAAATAAGCTATCCACCAATTAAAAGTATTGAAGAAGAGAACGCAAGAATTGAAGCTTTAAAAAAACAAGGGAAATGGGGAGCCTCTGCAACCGCTGTAGAAAATACAGTTGAAATACCAACTATTCCTGAAACAAAAATGGGTTTAAAATTTGATGCAGCTGCAAAAGAATTAACTCTTATTAGTAATGACTTTTTCAAAATAAGAAATCATAACTATAAATATAAACAGTTAATGAAAGAGATTAAGGATGAGATTAAAGCTTATCGATCTAGTTTAGATAATACCCAAGAAGTAGCTTCTGCATTAGCAAAAGATGTTTTAAAAATTGCTCGAAGAATCGAATACGCAAGTATTTTCCCACCTAATACTCTTGATGATATGCAAAAATCAATAATAGAGTTTGATGAAGTTCAAAAGAAAGAACAAGGTGTTTTAAGACTAGTTGATATTTTTTTATTTCCTGCTGGTACAATTGTTTCAAGTGGACCAAATTGTTCTGAACAAGGATCTGGAAGATGGTTACCAAAACCGTCTGATACCTTTAATAAATTTGTGCTACTCCTTAAACCCAGTATTGGATTTAAAAACGTACCTCTAATTTGGTATGAAATGATGGATGTAAGTAAAATAGTTGGTTTTATATTACCTGATTGGATTGCAGATGCTATGCCTGGGGCATATCCAATTCATAATGCTGACGGAACTGTTACTCCAAACTTTAAGAGTAAAGTCTTAAGTGTTGTTACAGGTGAGTTTAAATTATTTAAGATACCAGTTCCGATGGGTCATATCTGGGATTCTTTTTTAAGAGTTCTACTAGGTTTAGTACTTGGAATTATTTTTGGTGTACCACTAGGATTATTTATGGGTTTAAACAGGTTTGCTAAAGGATTTTTTGATCCATTAATTGAACTATATAGACCGGTACCCCCATTAGCTTGGGCTCCTCTAGTTATTACTGTATTTGGAATTGATAATGTTGGGAAAGTTTTCTTGTTATTTATGGTTTCATTTTCAATAATGATCATCTCTGCTAGAGCAGGAGCAGCTGGTACGCAGTTGTCTAAAATTCATGCTTCACACTCACTTGGTGCATCTAAATGGCAAATATTAAGACATGTAATATTTCCAAACTCATTACCTGAAATTTTAACAGGGGTTAGAGTTGCTGTTGGAATGTGTTGGGGAACTTTGGTTGCAGCTGAATTTTTAGCAGGTACTACAGGTATTGGATTTGTTGAAAACGTTGCTAAAAAATACTTCCAATATGAAGTTATTTGGATCACTATTTTTGTAATGGGTATGTTAGGTTTATTATTTGATGTTGCTTTAAGAAAAATAATTGACAAAACAATTCCATGGCATGGTAAAGGTTAATCAAACTTTTATTAAACTATGAAATCTTCGAAATTAAAAAGAATTATTAAAGATATCTTTATTAAGTATAAATTAAACAAAGATCATGCCACTATTTGTGCTGAAGCCTTAATCAATGCAGAATTAGTTGGTGCTCCATCACATGGTTTATCTAGACTTAAGATGTACTGTGACCGTATTTCTAAAAAAGTTATTAATCCAAAAGCTAAAATTAAAGTTAAAAAAATTTCTCAATCCATTGCCCATGTTGATGGTAACAATAGTATTGGCTTTGTTGCAGCAGATACCGCTATTAAAACTGCTATAAGCAATGCTAAGAAAACTGGAATTGGCTTAGTTGCAGTTAAGAATAGTGGTCATTATGGTTTATCTGGTTATTACGCAGAGCAAGCAGTTAAAAAAGGTTTAATGGTAATGGTATTCACTAATGCACCTCCAGCAGTTGCACCTCATGGAGCTTTAAAAAGTTTATTTGGAACAAACCCTATTTGTTTTGGAACACCTACTGGATCAAAGGTTCCTTTTATTTTAGATACTTCAATCTCAATGATTAATAGAGGAAAAATTAGAGTTGCAGCAAGAGAAGGAACTAAAATTCCTGAGGGAGTTGCTTTAGATAAATTTGGTAAACCAACAACGGATCCTAAAAAAGCATTAGAGGGTGTTCAATTACCAATTGCTGGTTTTAGGGGTTCTGGATTAGCTTGGATGGTTGATATTTTAAGTGGTGTATTAACAGGTGGTAATCATGCAGGTAGAGTTAAAGATCCATTTACCGATTTTAGTGGTCCACAAAATATTGGTCACCTATTTTTTGTTTTAAAGCCTAATTTATTTGTCGGAAATTCTTTCAATAAAAGAATAAAAGACAATATCAAAACTATAAAAAGACTACCTAAGATAAAAGGTGTTAAAGAAATTCTTTACCCAGGACAAAGTAAGTTTAATAGGTTTAAAAATAATCTTAAAAAAGAAATTAATATTTCAAAAGCTGTTTTAAAAGACTTGGAATATTTACAAAGTATCTAGCTATCTTACAGTTCTTGAAAACTTTACAAGATCATTAACAAGAAGTTCAGGTTCTTCAAGCGCTGCAAAATGTCCACCCCTCGGCATCTCTGTCCATTGAGTAACATTAAACATTCTGTCTACATAAGATTTTGGTGGCCACTCAGACATTTCTGCTGGAAAAATTGCTGCAGCTGTGGGAATTTCTATTTTTTTAAAATCTTTAGGAAAAAAACGTCCACCCTCTTCTCTTCTTCCGTAATAAATCCAAGTAGCTGTGTTAAAAGTTTTTGTAACTACATAAACCATAATATTAGCTAAGAGTGTATTTTTTGAATAAACACTTTCAATATTGTTGTCTTTTAAATCAGACCATGAGTACATTTTTTCAATAATCCATGCTGCAATTCCAACAGGACTGTCCATCATTCCATAACTTAAAGTTTGAGGTTTAGTTGCTTGTTGAGTTCTATATCCATCCTGCATTATTTGATCTTGATTAAATCTTTGTTGCCATTCTTCCTCTTGTTTTGTTTGTGGACCATCAGGGTGGCGCATTGTTAAACAATTAATGTGAATTGCCTTGCATGATTTTGAATGATCATAACCAATCCAGTTTGCAATAGTTGCTCCCCAATCACCTCCTTGTGCTAAATATTTTTTATAACCAAGGTTTTCTGTCATCAATTTATTTAAAGTATTGGCTATTTTTCTTGGTCCCATGGGTCTTGAAGGTCTCCCAGAAAAACCAAAACCAGGTAATGATGGGACCACTACATCAAAGGCATCGTCAATGTTTCCACCAAATTTTTCAGGGTGTGCAAGTCTTTCTATAATATGTAAAAACTCAATTACCGATCCAGGCCATCCATGCATAAGAAGTAAAGGTGTTGGGTTGGACCCACTTCCCTTTTCATGAATAAAATGTATTTCGATATCATCTACAATAGTTGTGAAATTTGGAAATTGATTTATTTCTGCCTCATGTTTTCTCCAATCAAAATCTTTAATCCAATAATTTGAGATCTCTTTCATATAATCAAGATTACTTCCATATTTCCAGCCACCATCATCTGGCATTTCATGCCATGGGTAATTTTTTACTTTAGTGTATATTTCTTGAAGTACTTTATCGGGAATATCTAATTTAAAAGGCTTAATCATTATCAATTTACAGTATATACTTTTTAAAAATTCAGACTAAATATACCTCATGCTTTCAAATAAAGAAATTGTTTGTCCTAATAACCTTCTGGATCATGCACATAAGAAAAAAGGTGTTAATGCTGCAATCGTAAATGCAGGGTTGCCTTTACCAATGCTTTCAGTTCAAGATGCTGTTAATGAAAATTTAATAACACCTATCTTTATAGGGAATAAAAAAGAAATTCTTAAATGTGCTGAAGATTTAAAATGGGATATTTCAAAATTTGAAATCATTGATGAACCTATTGAAAATAATACTGCTGCTATTGCTGCAAAACTTGCTAGCCAAGATAAAGTAAAAATTATTGTTAAAGGTCATATTCATACAGATGTCTTAATGAAAGAAATTTTAAAAAGAGATTACAATTTACTTGGTAAAACTAGACTTAGTCACATATGGCATATGACAAATACTAAAGATGACAAGCCACTTATAATTACTGATGGTGCTTTAAATGTTTTACCCAATGTAAAAACAAAAATGCATATTATAAGAAATGTAATTGATTTTTCAAACCGTATAGGAATTGAAAGGCCCAAAATTGCAGTTCTATCAGCAACAGAAGAAATTTTAGATAGTGTACCAAGCTCTATCGATGCAGATGAAATTACAAAACTTGCAAAAGAAGAAAATTTAAATGCTGATGTTTTTGGTCCCTTGGCATTTGATAATAGTATTTCAAAAAAATCTGCCGCTATAAAAGGTGTTAAAAATATTGTAGCTGGTAATGCAGATGTATTGCTAGTTCCAAGTGTTGAAACCGGAAATAGTTTGGTTAAAATGATGATTTATTTTATGGGAGCTTGTGCAGCTGGTGTAGTAGTAGGTGGTAAAGTTCCAATAGTAATTACTAGTAGATCTGATGAAGCACAAGCTAGATTAGCCTCTATTGCTGCAGCTGTTGTTGCTTTAGACTAATTCTTCATTGAAATAATGACATTAATGTTTTAAATAAAGCTTCAAAATCAGAGAGGGAAACAATGGCTATAACGTACTTAAAAAAATCACCAAAAACATCGTCAACGGACGATACTAAAACAACTGGAATTGTTCAGGATTTATTAAAAAATATCGAAACTACAAAAGAACAAGGTTGTATCGATCTTACAAAAAAATTTGATAAGTACGATGGAGAAATCATCGTTTCTAAAGAAAGAATTGAAGAAATTAAAAAAACATTAGATCAAAAAACAAAAGATGATGTTCAATTTTCATATGAAAGAGTTAGAAAATTTGCTGAAGCTCAATTAAAAAATTATGGTCAAGATTTTGAAGTAGAGCTTTCAGATGGACTTTTTGCTGGTCAAAAATTAATACCTGTTAATACCGCTGGATGTTATGTACCAGGAGGTCGTTATGCACACATTGCATCAGCTGTTATGAGTGTAACAACAGCAAAGGTTGCTGGTGTAAAAAACGTTATTGCCTGTAGTCCTCCAAAAGAAGGAGTGGGTGCACATCCAACAATTATTTATACCGCAGATCTTTGTGGTGCTGATGTAATTTTAAATTTAGGTGGTGTTCCTGCAATTGCAGCAATGACTAATGGCTTATTTAATAACCCTCCTGCAGATATTATCGTTGGTCCTGGAAATCAATTTGTTGCTGAAGCTAAAAGAATTTTATTTGGAAAAGTGGGCATTGACTTGTTTGCTGGTCCTACTGAGATTGGAATTATTGCTGACGCTAAAGCTGACCCTGAGATAGTTGCTGTAGATTTAGTGGGTCAAGCTGAGCATGGTTATAATTCACCTTGTTGGTTATACACAACGAGTAAAGAGCTTGCAGAGAAAGTAATGAAAAGAGTTCCAGAATTAATTGCTGAACTACCAGAAGTTCCAAGAACAAACGCAGATGCAGCGTGGAGAGATTATGGTGAAGTTATCCTTTGTGATACTGATGAAGAAATGGCAACTATTAGTGATGAGTATGCTCCAGAACACTTAGAAGTTCAGACAGAAAATTTAGAGTGGTTTCACAAAAGACTTACAAACTATGGTTCTTTATTTATTGGAGAAGAAACAACTGTTGCTTATGGAGATAAATGTTCAGGAACTAATCATATACTTCCAACTAAAGGTGCGGGAAGATATACGGGTGGATTATTCGTTGGTAAGTTTGTTAAAACTTTAAGTTTTCAAAGAATGACAAAAGAATCTACTGAATTAGTTGGTGCTGCAGCTGCAAGAATTTCTAGATACGAAGGAATGGAAGCACATGCAAGAACAGGCGACGTTAGGCTTAAAAAGTACGGTTATTCTAGTTAAATTATATAATTTCCATTAGCACTGTTAAAGCCAAAATAGACATAAAAAGAATAATCAAATAATTTATTCTTTTCCACACTGTTGCACTTTTAAGATATTTAGAAAAATATTTTGAAAGATATCCTATTATAAAAAAAAATAGGAATGAAGAAATGGCTGCCCCAGCACCAAAGTAATACTTATCCACTTGACTAAGGCTTTTAGAGAAGTTTCCTAGGAAAAACACAGTGTCTGAATAAACGTGTGGATTAAGAAAAGTAAAACCTAAAGTTTTAACTACAATGTTAGATAAATTATTAGTTTTACTATCCACATCAAATGAAGTTTCTGAAACTTTAGTTTTAATTTTTCCCCAAATAAAATGTAATAAAAATATTAAAAGTAAAATATTAAAAACTAACTCAATAATTGGAGTAAAAAAATAATTCAGATACTGAAATAAAAAAATTCCTAAAAAAATTAATAAAAAGTCTGAAATTGAACAAATTAAACATACAATAAAAATATATTGTTTTTTTAAGCCTTGTTCTATGACAAATATATTTTGAGCACCTATTGCAAGAATTAAACTTAACCCAGTTAAAAAACCTAATATTAAATAATCCATTAAGTTTTATTAAACTCTTTTTTTACCCTGAACAACCCTATCAAGTATTAATGCAACAAATAAAATAGCTATACCTGCAAGTATACCTTGTCCAACATTAGCATATTGTAATGCCTCGAGAACATCTTGACCTAAACCTTTTGCACCGATTAGAGATGCTACAACAACCATGGCTAAACTTAACATTACTGTTTGGTTCACACCTGCCAAAATTGAAGGTGTAGCTAGTGGCAGATCTACTTTTCTCAGCAAATACCATTTAGTTGCACCGTATGCGATAGCAGCTTCTCGAATTGTTTCTGGCACTCCACGTAACCCTAAAACTGTAAGTCTTACAACAGGTGTACCACCAAAAATCATTGTAATAATTACTGCTGCAACCTTTCCAGTTCCAAAAAACGCTATTACTGGAATCATAAATACAAAAGCTGGCATTGTTTGCATGAAATCCATTATCGGTCTAATTAATGAATAAAATCTTTGTCGTCTTGCACAGAAAATTCCAAGCGGAATTCCAATTGCTATACTTAAAACTGCAGCAGTTCCTAATAAGGCAAGTGTAGTCATTGCTTTAACCCAGAAACCTAAAAAACCCATGTAACATAAAAATCCTGTAGAATAAATTGCAGCCCTGGGTCCTGCAGATAACCCAGTTAAAGTTACAATTGCAGTTATAATTACAATCCAAGGAGTTTTAACAAACAATAATTCTAAGAAATCTAATACGGACCTAATACCAATTGTTATAGCTGTAAAAATTAAATCTCCTTTAACAACGGCATAATCAAAAACAATTTCTATCCATTTAATTGAAAATAATCTTATTTCAGGATGTGTTGGGAACGTATCCATTATCTGAAGTAAGCCCGGAAAACTGTAATGGATAACTGTAAAAATCATTATAACAGAGGTAAAAACACCACTTAAAATGTAATTTTTCATCTGCATTCCTGGATGAATAGATTTATCGGATAACCATTCAGAATATTTCTTTTCTAAAATTGAATTTGCCAAAACACCCTGAACAATTTTAACTCCTATCAATAAAATAAAACCAAAAATTGCTATCCAAATTGCTGAAGCTTCTACTCTAGTAATTTCATCTAAATAACCTTGCATAGCATCCTCTAAAGATTTTATATTTCTTTTAAAGACATCAATTTTATCTGGATTATTTTCTATCGCAGCTTCTAATTGTTTATTTCTAAAGGCTATAGTGCCTTTTACTTGCTCAACTTTAGCAATAGCATCTGCTGTAATATTACCAAATAAACCTCTAATAATTTGTACTACTGAAAAAGTTTCAATAATTAAAAAAGCTAAAGTCCAATTCCAAACATTACGCATTCCAAACCAAATTGGCCCAAATATGAATGCAAATAAATTAAATGAAAATGAGTAAGTAGGCTTGCTACCAATTTTTTTAAACTCTTTAATATAATAGTCTGGATTACTTTTTACAAAGTCAGTAATTAATTCATCTCTTGATGGGTTTCTGTTTGCTTTATTATCCATCACTACCCTCTACAACAGCTTTTAATAAGTCTGCCTGTGTTATTATACCAATATTTTTGTTTTCATTATTAACTACTAATATCGGCTCATCCTTAATAGAAGATTTTTCTATCAACTTATTTAGTAAATCATTTTCATGAACGCTTTCTAAATTTTTTGATATTAATCCAAATTCTTTTTCAAATTTCTCAACAGGCTGCATGATAGATTTTGCTTGAATAATTTTTAATCTAGATATTCCTTTTACAAAATCAGCAACATAATCATCTGCTGGTTTCATTACTATTTCTTCTGGTGTTCCTATTTGGATAACTTTTCCATCTCTCATGATAGCAATTCTATGACCCACTCTTACTGCTTCATCTAAATCATGAGTTATAAATACTGTAGTCTTTTTCATTTGTTTTGAAAGTTTGATAAATTCTGCTTGAAGCTGCCTTCTTATTAATGGGTCTAGTGCACTAAAAGGTTCATCCATTAATAAAACATCAGGATCCGCTGCCAAAGCTCTAGCTAATCCTACTCTTTGTTGCATTCCACCTGAAAGTTCATGGGCAAATTTATTTCCCCAACCTTGAAGTTCCACAATATCTAAAATCTTATTAGCAGCATCCAATCTATCATTTTTACTAATACCTCTTATTTCAAGCGGCATTGCTATATTGTCTAAAACTGATCGGTGAGGCATTAGAGCAAAGTTTTGAAAAACCATGCCTATCTTTTTATTCCTTAAATCTTGTAAACTTTTTGGATCAAACTTCATCACATCTTCATTATCGATCAAAATTTGTCCTGAAGTAGGTTCTAGTAATCTATTAATATGTCTCACTAAAGTGGATTTACCACTCCCTGAAAGACCCATTACACAAAATATTTCTCCTTTTTTAACGTCAAAAGAGACATCTGATACACCAATTACTGAATTATATTTTTCTAAAGCTTCTTGTTTTGAAATACGATTATTTTGAATGGCATTTAATGCTTCCACAGAAGTGTTGCCAAAAATCTTCCAAACATTTTTTATTTCTATAGCAGAGTCCATCAGATCCGTTCGAAAATTTAATAATTTTTTAAAGAAATATACCCGGCAACAAATTTGGTTGCCGGGTAAAATTTAGTTTAACTTAAAGGCCTAACCAACCATCAACTTTAGACTTATTGTTTTTCATCCATGTTCTAGCAACATCAGCTGGATCTTTTTTCTCAACTGAAATTTGAAAAGCCATTAATGAAACATCGTCTGCTGACAATTGAAAGTTCTTAAAGAAATCAACAATCGCTGGTGACTTTGCTTCTAAAGAAGTTCCCCAACCGATTTGGATTTGCTTAAGAGCATCTTTTGATGCAACATAAGATTTTTTGTACCAATCAGCATCTTCTTTAGGCTGAACCATTTTGTATTTTGCTTCATCGAACTTAGGTTCAGTTAACATAACTACATCAGCCATTCCCCAAATTGCATGTGGCTTGTAACAATAAAATGCATAACCTTCACCTTTTTTAATAGAGTCAAGCACTCTTGCATTTTTTACAGCTTCAGCAGCTCTGATTGCTTCAATGCCTGCATCGTATAAACCGTAATCTCTAAGTTTTACTTGGTTTACATTTGCAGAAGCCCATCCATCAGCACCAATCCAAAACTCACCTTTACCATTTCCGTCACTGTCCATTGCTTTAACAACTTCTGGTCTAGCTAAGTCTTCAATTGCTGTAATATTCATTTTTTTAGCAAATTGTTGAGACACACAATATCCTTGGTTTCCTTCGTAAGGTTTTGAACTTAACTTAAGAGTTCCTTTAGGAACTAGATCGTTAGTATAAGCCTGTTGATTAGGTAGCCAGATATCAGGGTGAACTTCTATCTCACCTTTGCTTCTATCAATTGCTGCGTAGATTGCAGTATTATTTCCTGGAACTAATTCTGCTTCTCCACCCATTTTGTCATTAACAACTGCTGCTAATAAATTTGCAATAGCTGTTGCACCTGTCCAACCTGGATCTCCAATTTTAACTTTCTCAGCAAGCACTGAAAAAGTAGCAAATAAAGAAATTAAACCAGCTACAAGTGTAGTTTTTATTATTTTCATTATATCCCTCTCGATTAATTTAAAAAAACTAGCATAACTTAAAACTTTTGAGCAAGTCAAAGAAAATTATCTACTTATAATCCCTAATATTATTTATCTTTTTATGAATGACTAATCCAAATAGTCTTGGTTTGAAGGTATTGGTCCAGAGCTTCTGTACCTTGATCTCTACTTAAAGATCCAGATTGTCTGTATCCACCAAAGGGCGTTTTAATATCTCCTTCAGAAAAAGTATTAACAGAGACAGTTCCACAAGGTAAACTTTTAGCCATATGAAAAGCCCTATCTATATCTTGAGTAAAAACACTTGCGTGCAACCCATACTTTGAATTACTTGCAATTTTCAAAGCTTCTTCATCACTATTGATTGTAAGAACACCAAGTACTGGTCCGAAAATTTCTTCTTGGGCAATAGTCATATTCTCTTTTAAATCATCAAAAAGAGTTGGTTTTGCAAAAAAACCTTTTTGATCTTTACTTGAAACTCCTCCGAATAATAATTTAGCACCTTCATCAACTCCTTTTTGAATGTACCCATCAACAGTTGCTAGATGTTTTTTAGAAATCATTGATCCCATATTAGAGCTTGGATCTAAAGGATCTCCTACTTTAAGATCTTTTACTTTTTTGGAAACTTTATCTAAAAATTCATCTTTAACTTTAGTGTGAATTATTTGCCTCATATTTGCAGAGCAGTTCTGTCCACCATTCCAAAAGGCAGAATTAATTGCATTATCAATTAAATTATCTGTAATCTTTGCATCTTCTAAAACGATGAACGGACTTTTACCACCCATCTCTAAACCAATTGTCTTTAAATTACTTTCACCAGAATATTTCATGAACAGTCCTCCAACTTCTGTTGAGCCAGTAAATGAAACTGCATCAACATCATTGTGTCTACCCAGTGCTTCTCCCACATCTCCAAAGCCAGGTAATACATTTAAAACTCCATCTGGAATACCTGCTTCTTTAGCAATTTGAGCAACTCTAATTGCAGTTAAAGGTGTGTCTTCTGCTGGTTTAATTATAACAGAGCATCCTGTAGCTAACGCTGGTGCCATTTTCCAAACTGCCATCATTAAAGGGAAGTTCCATGGAACAACTCCAGCAACAACACCAATTGGTTCTTTAACAATTAAACTAGTTAACGATGGTTCTGTTGGTCCAACTTTACCAAATACTTTATCTATTAATTCTCCATACCACTGGAAATGCATTGGCGCGTCATTTGCAACTTCATTAATACAATCTCCAATTAATTTTCCAGTATCCACACATTCAAGAACTGAATTTTCTTCACCAGTTTGTCTTAATAATTCTGCAAATTTCAGTAAGACATCTTTCCTAAACTCTGGAGATGTTCTGGACCAAATTCCACTATTAAAAGCTTTTCTTGAAACTTTAACTGCTAGATCAACATCTTTATGATTACATTTTGAAACTGCACAAAGGACTTCGCCTGTTGCAGGGTTTATATTTTTAAATTTTTCGCCATCAATGGCATCTACATATTTACCATTAATAAAAGCTCTGCCTTCAAATTTTAAATTTTTAGCTATAGTTTTGTAATCTACAGTCATTTTATAGATTTAAAGATATTCTAAAGATTGATTTTAGTAAAGAAGCTATTCTGGATTTGCAGTCAATGTTTTAATCTCTAAGATGTTTTCATTAGGATCTTTAACAAAGAATGTTTCTTGCTCATACTTTGTACCTTTAAATCTTAAATAAGGTTCATCATAATATTTAGTATTTTTTTCTCTTAGTCTACTTTTAAGAGCATCAAAATTTTCTCTAGATAAATGTACACCGAAATGAGGAACAGAAACGTTACCCATATCAACATCATGTCTTTCGCTTTCAAGTTTATGCTCGCTTGCGTGAAGAGTTAATTCATTTCCCCAAAAATCTACATCTGCCCATTCTTGAGCTGAGTTATCTAATCTGCACCCTAATATTTCACTGTAAAAATGTTTTGCTTTCTCTAAATCGCCACAAGGTATTGCTAAATGAAAACAGTTGGTGTTTTTGTACATAGATTTTCCTCTTTAAATTACTTATTTAAAGCTTATATAAACCACTATAAATTTATAATCAACATTAGCAAATAATGAACGACTTTTTACAATCTATAATTGATAGAGATCCTGCGGCAAAATCTAAACTAAGTTTAATTTTAACTTACCCAGGCGTTAAAGCAGTTTTTTTTCACAGAATTGCAAATTTTTTTCAACTAGCCAAATTTTATTTGGTTGCAAGAATGATTTCTCAACTCTCTAGGTTTTTAACTGGAATAGAAATTCACCCAGGTGCTAAAATTGGAAAAAATTTATTTATTGACCATGGTATGGGTGTTGTGATTGGTGAAACTTCAGAAATTGGAAATAACGTAACCATTTATCATATGGCAACTTTAGGTGGGATTGCGCCAAGTATTAATTCAAATGACCAAAGACAAGTTAAAAGACACCCTACATTAGGTGATTGTGTTGTAGTTGGTTCTGGTGCACAAATATTAGGCCCTGTAATAATTGGTACTCATGCTAAAATTGGAGCTAACGCCGTTGTAACTAAAGATGTTCCTGAGAATGCAGTAATGGTTGGAATACCCGCTAAAAATGTTGGAACAGCAACTGAAGAATTTAAACCTTATGCGGTAGAAGAGGTAGATAAAAATACTTCAAGCTAATGAAAAATATTCAAGACAACTTTATTTCTGGAATTGGTAACACTCCTTTAATCAAGCTTAGAGCTGCATCAGAAATAACTGGTTGTAATATTTATGGTAAAGCAGAATTTATGAACCCTGGTGGTTCTGTAAAAGACAGAGCGGCACTTGCTTTAATTAGAGATGCAGAGACCAAAAAATTAATTTCTAAAGGTGGAACAATTGTTGAAGGTACTGCTGGTAATACTGGTATTGGCTTATGTCTACTTGGTAATTCACTTGGTTATAAAACAATCATAGTAATGAATGATAACCAAACACAAGAAAAAAAAGATCTTCTTAGAAATATTGGTGCTGATTTAAGACTAGTTCCAGCTAAACCTTATAAAGATGATGCAAACTTTGTAAAAGTTGCAGCAAAACTTGCTGATGAATTAAGACCATCAAATAATAACGGTGTTGTTTGGGCTAATCAGTTTGACAATGTTGCAAATGCTAAAGGTCATTATGAAGGAACAGGACAAGAAATTTGGGAACAAACCGAAGGTAAAGTTGATGGTTTTGTATGTTCATCTGGAACAGGTGGAACGATTTCAGGAGTAAGTAACGCTCTTAAAGAAAAGAATAAAGATATAAAAATATTTCTATCTGATCCAAAAGGATCTGCTCTTTATAACTATATAAAAAATGGAGAATTTAAATCTGAAGGTGGTTCAATTACTGAAGGAATTGGATCAAGTAGAGTAACAAAAAACTTTGAAAATGCTAAGATAGATGACGCCTACTCTATTGATGACCATGAAGCGCTTCCTATACTTTATGATTTAATTCAAAATGAAGGTTTAAGTCTTGGCACTAGTTGTGGAATTAATATTGCTGGTGCGATTAGAATGGGTAAAGAGTTGGGTCCTGGAAAAACTATTGTGACAATTCTTTGTGATAAAAGTGATAAATACGCTACCAAAATGTTTAACAAATCTTTTCTTGAGGAAAAAGGATTGCCTTTTCCCAATTGGATTGATTAAATTTAGATAAAAATTATGACTGGTCAAAGACGTTGGTTAAAAATTTGGGCAAGAACAGTTGGGATGCCCATAGGTATTAATGACAAAGACAAACCTGAATTTTTACCTATAAAACAAAACGATGTTAAAAAAGCATTAGCCTTTAGAACATTTTGGATTCTACTTCATGTCCTAACTTGCCTATTAATTATAGCTGGTAATGGTCGCGTAATGGGTTGGTGGTAATATAAGATAATTTTATCTAAAATTTTATATAAATTAATCTTAATTTTCGTATAAGTGTTTAATGAAAGATAAGAAGTTTCACTTATTCATTTTAATAATTATTCCATTTATTTATCTTTTTCCACATACATTACGATTAATTGAAATAGGTAATGACTTTGAATTATTATACTTTGCCTATAAAAAATATATATTTGAATTTATTCAAATTGGTCATCTTCCACTATGGTCACCAAGTGAAGCTGGAGGGTACTCATTAATCTTCAACCCGTTTGCTCAATACTTTTATCCTTTAAGTTGGCTTCTTTATTTTTTTAGTTTCATTATTGGTGACTTAAGTAAATATACTTATCTAATTTATACAATTTTAGGAGTTTCAATTTATAATGTAGGTCAATATCTTTGGTTAAAAAGACTGGGTCTTGATATTAAGTACTGTTTTTTTGCAACCTTGATTACTTGTTTTGGACTAAAAATAAACGAAATACTAAGATTTCCTAATGCCATTCATGCATTTGCTTGGTTTTCATGGATTTTGTATGGAATGACACTGTCAATAAAAGTTGAAAATAATATAAAATCTTCTTTAATATTATTTGTATCAACAATATTAATACTTACAGCTGGATATCCTTATTATATCTTTTATGGATTTTTATTGTTTGGTTCTTACTTCATTTTTATTTCTTTCTATAGAGTAAAAAAAGAAATTTATAAAAATGATACTATTCATAACAACTTGTATCTATTTTTTTACAATGTATTACCACCTTTTCTTGCACTATTGATTGTATTTCCTTGGCTTGAGGGAATTAAAGAGGTCATGGATATAACTAGAGATAGAAACGTTCAAGATATAACTTTTTCATATATATTAGACTCTAATTTCATAGATCAATTAGGTTCGTGGATTTTTCCACCAATTTCTTTAGCTGAAGGTTGGTATTATTTTGGAACTTTAATGACAGTATTGTTTATTTTTTATGTAATAAATTTTTTATTAAGTAAAAATAAACAATCGTTAGAAAAATATTTCTTAACGTTTTTCATTATATTTTTTTTATTTAATTATCAATTCTCAGCCGCAGAAAACTCATATTTATTCAAAATTATTTGGGAAAAATTTGATTTATTAAAAAATTTTAGAGCTTTTTCTAGAATTAATATTTTATTAATTCCCTTATTTGCTGTTTTATTTTGTTTTGTTTTAAAATTAATAGAGGAAAAAAAACATAATATCAATTTTTTGATCACCACTTCTTTAGTGGCAATTTTTATAATTTTATTACAAATCTATATTATTGAAATATCTGATATTAAGAATCATTATTGGAAAACTTGGCAGGAAAGAAGATTGCTATATGGCTCTATTAAATTTAGCTCAATTGCCTTCATATTTAATCTATATAATCATTACATATACTCAATATCACTAATCATTTCTTTGATTATCTTTAATTTTTTAAAAATAAGAAAATCAAAAAAATTATTACCTCTTTTAGTTGTTATTTTAGTTTCTGGAGAATTATTTTTACTATCCAATATACAGTGGGCTATTCCTTATAAATTTTATGATTCTAATAATTATAATCTTTTAAGTAAAAAACCTTTAGATGATATTAATGATGCTTTTTTAAGTCCAAGAGTAGTAACAGAAGTCAAGGGAAATACTTATTTCAGGAATTTTAGAAAATTTAATATAAATTATTTTGATAATTTTGGTTTAGATAAACATACTAAACTAATAGATAAATATTTTAAAAGAAATGGAAATTTAAAAGATGGATTAGATCAAGAAACTATCAAAAAAATAAATCAGTTTTGGGGTCTCAATGATAATAATAAAATTTTTTTTACAAAAAAAATAGGTTATCTAACAATAGAAAAATTTATTAACGATGTGAATTTTTTAAAGAATAATAAAGATGTGTTTATTTCAATGGAGATAATTAATTATAATGGTGATGAAATTTATATTGATCTAAAAACCAATATAGATGGCTTTTTAACATTTGTAGATAATTGGAGTCCAGGTTGGAAAGTCTATGTTAACAACAAAGAAAAAAGTATCATTAAAGTACTAGAAACATATAAATCTGTTAAGATTAATACTGGTTACAATAAAATTAAATTTAAATATGAGCCTTGGTAAAAAAAAAATACTAATTTTTATAATTTCTTATAAAGCATCATTCAGAATTTTAAATGTTTACAAAAAAATACCCTTTAAAAATTTGAGTAAATATGATGTTAAGATATTATTGAGTGATGATAATTCTAAAGATGACACAATAAAATATGCAATAAATATTAAAAAAAAAGAAAAAAATATTTTTTTAAATGAAAATAAAATAAATATTGGATATGGAGCTCATATAAAGAAATGTTTAAAGTTTGCACTTACAAAAAAATTTGATTATGCGGTAATGATTCATGGTGATGGACAGTATGACCCTAGATATATACCCAGTTTATTAAAGAAATTTTCTAATAATAAAAATATAAGTGCGGTAACAGGCTCAAGAATACTTCGAGGTATTAAAAAAGTTTATCAAGGTGGAATGCCTTTTTATAAATTAATTGGTAATATACTTTTAACCAAAAGTTTCAATTTGCTTTTAAATACATCTTTTACAGATACACACACAGGTTTATGGGCTTATGATTTAGAATCTTTAAAGGATAATAAGTTTAAATTACTTACAGACAGCTTCAACTTTGATCAAGAATTTAGGTTTATGAATGTTATAAAAAATAGAACTATAAAAGAGATTCCAATACAAACAAAATATGGAGATGAAAGATCTCAATTACATATTAAATATGCTATCAAATTTTTTTTAAATTCAATTATATATTTTTTTATCAAAATCAGATTGTTTAGTTTGAAAAAATTTAGATAAAAATTATGACTGGTCAAAGACGTTGGTTAAAAATTTGGGCAAGAACAGTTGGGATGCCCATAGGTATTAATGACAAAGACAAACCTGAATTTTTACCTATAAAACAAAACGATGTTAAAAAAGCATTAGCCTTTAGAACATTTTGGATAGCGCTTCATGTATTAACTTGCCTATTAATTATTGCTGGTAACGGCCGTGTAATGGGTTGGTGGTAATATCTAAATAATTATATATCTCTAACAATATTTCATTTAAGATAATTAGATGAATCTTACTGGCGGCTACATATTTCTAGTATTGGCAATAATACTTGGTATTTCATCCAATGGTTTTTTAAAAGCTACAGAGGGCTTTACAAATATTTACCCTACTCTTTTTTGCATTATTACAATTGTTGCATGTATCTTTTGTTTATCTAAGGCAATGAATGTTATACCTGTTGGCTTTACTTATGCTACTTATGGAGGTCTCACTATTACTGCTGTAACAATTTTTGGTGTTGTGAAATATAATCAAACACCAAACTTTTATGCTACTCTTGGAATATCTTTAATAATAATTGGAGTTATATTATTGAATACAATGGGAAAAACTAATTAATGAATATGACAACTTCCTACTTATTTCTAGCTTTAGCAGTAGTACTAGGTGTTGCTTCAAATAGTTTTGCAAAAAGCGCCGAAGGTTTTACTCTACTTGTTCCAAGTATTATTACGGCAATTACTATAGTTTTATGTATGTATGCCTTATCAATGGTGATGAAAAATATTCCAATGGGAATTACTTACGCATCATTTGCGGGTCTTGCGATTATCTCAACTGTAGGTGTTGGCATAATCAAATATAATCAAGTTCCAAATCTTTATTCGATAGTTGGTTTATGTTTTATTATTGTGGGTGTACTAATGGTAAATCTTTTAGGTAATAATTAATAAAATTATTTAAATAAAATTAGTTAGAAGAGTTTCTAAAATTATCGAAATCCTACAGTTTTGCTAGGTTGCATTCAATAAATATATTTAACATAAAGTGAAATAAATATTTTGAATAGAGTATTCAAAAATGCTAATATATGAATATCAATAAAGGAGGATGATTATGAATTTATCACCACCTGACACATAACTGGTGTGATTAAATAATCAAAGACTAGATAAGACCATAGAAAATAAAAAATCTATTATTATAGATTTTAGCGTAAACCGCTGACTTATAGGGGAACTCTTTTGGAGTTTACCGAAAGGGTGACCCCCTTAAAAAAAAAGCGGTCAAAAAATATCCGGCAACACATGATTGCCTTCATCATCTAAAGTAATATCAAATTCATCTACTACATTAGAAATATCTAATGGCGAATATAAATGTGGAAACATATTTCCATCTGATGCTTGTTCCCAAACTAAATGATCTAACTTTAAAGTATCAACCTTTAATAAAATTAAATCTTTTTGATTTTGGTAAAATTTTTTAAGCGTTCCAGCAACTTGATCGTCACCTGAAAAATGAATGTAACCATCTTCTAAATCTTTTTTAGAACCTGTTAATTTACCTTTAGTCTTAACCTCTTGCCATTCAGATTTGGTACATATTTTATAAACAAACTTAAAGTTCATTCAAAATTTATATTATTCGGGAGGGATATTGACAATAAGAAACTTCCCTCGAAAGAGGGAAGTTAATATTAACTATCTAATAGAGAGAGAAGATAATGTTAATTTTTTTAAATTTTATGAGCTCCTTATAGATAGTAAATTTCAATATTAAAATGACTATTTGTCACTAATAGAAAGCAAATATTAGATATTTTATTTTATCTGTTCACTTAGTGGACGATTTACCAGGATGAGTTTGGTTGACCTAGAAACTCTATTTCCTCAGGAGTAGATTTTCTATCTAACACTATGTTTCGATGGGGATATCTATGAAATTTTTTAATTGCTAATGTGTGATATTTCCAAGATTTTTTTATAGAAACTAAATTCGGATGATCTTTTAAATATTTATCGAGTAAATAATAGGCCATATCATGATCAGTTATCTCCTCACTATGAATGAGTGGTAGTAGCATAAATAATCGTTGATCCTGATCCATTTCATCTAAAAATCCAGCATAAACAGAATCATTAACTATTAATCTTGCTTTATGGTCCAGACTAAAAGCTTTTGAGTCGTCTCTAAACATGTTTCTTGAAAATTGATCAAACAAAATAACTAGTGCTAAACTTCCTAATGGAGTGTCTTGCCAATCATCATATTCATTTGTACTTGCTAATTCAAAATCTTTTAAAAAAAATTTCTTAATAGAAGCATCAAGTTTTTCATCTCTTTTAAATCTTTTATCAATTGGAGTTTCTTTAAACCAGAAATCGATTATTTCTTGAGCCTTGGTAGGTACTACAGACATTTATTTAGAAACTGGTTTTAAAAGTTTAAGCATTTTATTATGTATTAATTGATTTGCAGATACTAAAATATTTCCTGCGTTAACTGCATCTCTATTATCCCAAGTAGTTACAACTCCACCTGCTGCTTTTATAATTGGCATTAGTGGATGAATATCCCAAATTTTATTTGTAGCCTGAAATACAACATCAATTTTTCCCTCACATAGATGAGAATAACTTAATGCATCTGCAGTTGGAAATTGCATTAATTTTAAAACTTTTGGTATTTTCATTTGCTGCCTAAGGCTAACTGCACCATGGAAAGCACCTGAAACTTTTATTTTGGAAAAAGGGACATTCTTTGAAACAAAAATTTTTCTTTTTTTACCCTGCTCAAAAACAAAAGAGTTTTTATAATCAAAATTTAAATAGTACTTATTTAATATTGGAAAATTCGCTAAACCTACAACAGGATTACCTTTGAAATTAAGAGAAATTAAATTGCTCCATGTGGGGTTACCTATTACAAATGATCTTGTTCCATCTATAGGATCTATCACCCATGTAAAGTCACTAGTTGATTTTTTGTGGCCAAACTCTTCACCTATAACTTGATGATTTGGAAATTTTTTTTTAATTTTTAATCTAATAAATTTTTCAAATGCTTTGTCAGCTGTTGTAACAGGATCATACCCTTTGCCTTTAAGCTTATTAGATATCACAAAAGTTTTATTAAGTTTTGAATAATAAAATTTATTTAAGTCTTTTGCTAAATTGCTTAAAAATTTCGAATATAACTTATATTCATTAACGCTTAATAAACTCATTGTATTATATTCTCAATTTGCTTTTCTGCATCTTTAATTGATTTTTCATAATCTATGGCCAATTGATCTGCAGCAATAATATCTATTTTTTTTATACCAAAAAAATTTAAAACGTGCGTTAGCCAAGGTGTTAAAAAATCTTCCTTACTATTGATCTTTGTGCCACCAGATGTAATTATGAGATAAACTTGTTTGTCTTCAAGCAAACCTACCCTGCTTCCGTCTTCATTATATTTAAATGTTTCTTTAACTCTTGCTGCCAAATCTGCCCAGGCTTTTAGTGTTGCTGGTGGGCCAAAATTATAAATTGGTACAGAAATTATAATTGTGTCGCTTTCTTTTAACTCCATGACTAGTTTATCAGACATTTCAAACATTTTCTTATGTTGCTCTGTTTGCTCACCATCAGGGATTTTCATTCCTGACTCAGTTAAATTAGAAATAAAGATCATTTCGTCATTAAGGTCTCGGTAAACAACCTCATCTTCTGGCTTTTTAATTTTATCCAATAATTTTTTTGCTAAAGCTCTTGAGGTAGAACCTTCTTTTCTAGCGCTGGTGTCAATTTGATATATTTTCATGAATTAATTGTCTTTAGTAGTTTTTAACCGAAATTTTGTAAAAATGGTAAATAATTCAGAATATAATAGCCAAGAACTTGTAATTGGTTTGTTAAAATTAAAATTCCTGTAATTAAAAGTATTATACCCCCACCTTTTGTAACCAAACTAATATTTCTTTTGAAATTTTTTGAAAATAGTAAAAACTTTTGCATCAAATAACCCGATAGGACAAAAGGTATCGCTAATCCAAGTGAATAAAAACTTAACAGTAAAATTGCTTTATAAATAGTTTCTTCAGTAGAAGCTAAAGCAAGAATTGATCCTAAAATAGGGCCAATACACGGTGTCCATCCAAAGCCAAATGCCATTCCAATAATAAATACAAAGAAAATATTATTTGATTTTTTTGTATAAAATTTCTTTTCAACATTGAGAAATTTAATATTTAAAACACCAATTAATTGAAGAGAGAATATGATTATTATAACTCCAGCAATAGTTCTTAAAATTTGAGAATTTTGTAAAAGAATTTGTCCTAAGAAAGAAGCAGTTGCACCAAAGACAATGAATACAAAAGAAAAACCTAATGAAAAAACTATCAACGGCAATAAATCTATTTTCTTTTTTTCTAAAATTTCATTTAATGTACTACCAGTAATAAATGAAACATAACCAGGTATTAGAGGTAAGACACATGGAGATAAAAAGCTAATTAACCCTGCGCCAAATGCAATAAATAATTCTAACATTAAATATTATTCAGCTAACACTTTTAAGTTTTGTCTTCCAAGATTATCAATTGATAGCTCCATGTTATCACCATCTTTTAAAAAAACAGGAGGACTCATGCCAAGACCAACTCCAGGAGGAGTTCCTGTTGTAACTATATCACCAGGCATTAACGTTATAAAACTTGTAATATGGGCTACCAAGAAGTTAAAATTGAAAATCATCTGATTAGTGTTACCTGTTTGATGTCTGTGACCATTAACATCTAGCATTAAATTCAAATTATTAATGTCTTGAATTTCATCTTTAGTTACTAAATATGGACCTAAAGGTCCGAATGTATCACCAGATTTACCCTTTACCCACTGGCCCCCTTTTTCTTTTTGCCATTCACGCTCACTAATATCGTTACAAATACAGTATCCAAAAATATAATCTTGTGCATCTTTTTCTAAAACTCTTTTTGCTTTTTTTCCAATCACAAAAGCAATTTCAACTTCATGATCTAATTTTTTTGAAGTCTTGGGGATGATTACATTGTCGTTTGGTCCAATTATAGAATGAACAGACTTATTAAATAGAACTGGGTTTTCAGGTGTTTTCGCACCAGTTTCTTTTGCATGTTCCACATAATTTAAACCAATTGCAAAAAAGTTTCCAGGTTTAGAAATACAAGATCCTATTCTTTCATTTTGATTTATTTCTTCCAAGCTCTCAAGATTCATTTTTTTAATCTTTTCTAAATTTTCAAAATTAATACTTTCAGGGTTTAAGTCTTTAATAATCGATGATAGATTTCTATATTTTCCATCCTTATCTAATACTACAGGAATTTCTTGACCTTCTTTTCCAATTCTTAAAAATTTCATTTTTTATTTATTTTTTTAATTGCATTATATAAGGAGCTATGATCTGTATTTCCCTGACCATCTGCTACTAGATCTTTATACATTTCTTTAATTAAACTAGAAATAGGCAAATGAGTTTCAACAGCTTTTCCAGCATCAACAATATTAGTCATATCTTTTAACTGTGTTGTAGTTTTTCCTTTTGGTGTAAAATCTTTATCAATCATTCTTTTTCCGTGTGTTTGCAGTATTTTGCTATCAGCCCAGCCCCCTGATAATGCTTCAATCATTTTACTTGGGTTGGTACCAGATTTTTCACATAAAGTGATGGCCTCCGCTACAGCTCCAATAGTAACACCTACAATTATTTGATTTGCTAGTTTTGAAATTTGACCAGATGTCACGGGGCCTACAAGTGTTGGATTGCCTAATATTTTAAGAAGATCATAACATTGTTTAAATGTTTTTTCATCACCACCCACCATGATAGCTAAAGAAGCTTCTTCTGCTCCAATTGTTCCTCCAGATACGGGTGCATCTAGATAGTTAATATTTTTTTCTTTTAAAATCTCAGCATATTTTTTTGTAATAACAGGATTGACAGAGCTCATATCAATTACTGTAGCTCCTTCCTTAATATTGGATATAAATTCATCACTACCCATTACTTTCTCAACTGCCGCATCATCTGTGAGCATTGTAATAACTACATCGGAATTTGTAACAACGTCTTTGATAGATGTGGATATTTCTGCCCCAAATTCTTTTAATCTATCTGCTTTATCTTGAGATCTATTATAAGCTTTTAAATTATAGCCTGATTTAAGAAGGTTTTTTGTCATGGGAAAACCCATAAGACCAATTCCAATAAAACCAATATTCATCATATAATTTAAATATAACCTATAATATTTTCTTAACTAAGCTTAATCACTTTATAATTATTATATCTTAAAGGATTTTGGCTGAATTCCTTTAATATTTGTTTTTATCTTAAATAAAGAGCCTGAAAGTTTATATTTTTTAATTTCATGTTTGCTCATACCTTTTAAGGCAGTTGATACAAAAATATCATTGTTTTTTAATCCACCGAATGTGCAATTTGTAATATTTTTTGCCAGTAAGTCAATTTTATGAATTTTTTTACCTTTTAAATTATAAACTGTAATACATGCTCCACCAAAATGACAAACCCAAATATTTTTTTTTGAGTCAATCGTCATTCCATCAGGTGAGCCATCCTTTTTAGAGAATTTTAAAAATTTTGTTTTTTTAACTATTTTATATTTTTTATTTATTTTAATTTTATAAATTGTTTTACTACGACTATCTGTGTGTAAGAAATTTTCAGCATTGATAAAAGCCGGTCCATTTGTAATGTAATATTTTGTATCTACTTTATGAATATTAAGTTTTTTATCTAAACAATATAAAGATCCATTTTTTATATTTCTCTCAGGGTTATCCATAGTTCCAAACCACAGTCTACCTTTAGGGTCTATCTTTCCATCATTTATTCTATTTAGAGGTATATCTTCTTCAATTGGAATAGATCTAATAGTTTCTTTATTTTTAAGATTAATAATTCTAAGCTCTGATTGTAAACCAAGTATAAAAATATCTTTTTTAATATGAGCAAGAAATCCAATTTCTTTATCAACTTTAATAATTCTTTTTTTATTAGTTTTTATATTTAAAGTTAAAATTTTTTTTTTCTTAATATCAACAAAGTAAATTGAATTATGTGATGGCACCCAGAGAGTGCCTTCACCTAATATTGCTTTTGAATTCCAAATAACTTTAGGCTCTGAAGTTATGATATTCAAATTATTCTGCTACAATTTTTGAGTTTTGTTCACCTAAATTGTCAATCGACAATCTAATTGTGTCACCTGCTTTTAAAAATACTTGAGGTTTTTTTCCCATACCCACTCCTGGAGGTGTTCCAGTGGTAATAATATCACCCGCTTGTAACGTCATGTACTTACTTAAATATGAAACAATAAAGAACACATTAAATATCATCTTATCTGTGTTTCCAGTTTGCATTCTTTGCCCATTAACATCCAAGCTTAAATTAAGACTGTTGATATTGGTTATTTCATTTTTAGTGACCAAATATGGTCCAATTGGTCCATATGTATCATGTGATTTTCCTTTAACCCATTGTCCCATTTTTTTAAGTTGCCATTCTCTTTCACTCACATCGTTTACTAAACAATATCCAAGAATGTGATTTTCAGCCTCTTTTTCACTAATATTTTTAGTGTCTTTTCCGATAATTATTCCCAATTCTACTTCCCAATCAAGCTCTTTTGAATCTTTTGAAATTTCAATATCGTCATTAGGACCATTAATTGAGCTTGTCGCTTTCATGAATACAATGGGTTCTGATGGAGCATCCATACCAGACTCTGCCGCATGGTCAGAATAATTTAAACCAATTGCTACAAACTTTCCGGGTTTATTAATACAAGCTCCTATTCTCTCAGAATTTGAAATTTCAGGTAAGTTTTCTAAATCTATACTTTCTAATTTTTTAATAGTTTCAAAATTTACAGTATCTGAATTTAAATCAGTAATATGAGAACTTAAATCTCTAATTTTTCCATTTTTATCTAATGCTGCTGGTTTTTCTTTTCCTTTAACACCTACTCTTAATAGTTTCATGATTTTCCTTTTCTTAATTTATTAAATTGAAATTCCACCATCAACAGAAATTGTTGTTCCTGTAGTAAATGTTGCATCGTCTCCAGCTAAATAAACTGCTACAGCAGCTATTTCTTCTGCTGTTCCAAGTCTTCCCATTGGTTGTCTTGCTATAAAATCTTTCTTTGCTTGTACCGGGTCCGGGCTTTGATTAACTCTATCTTGCCAAGAAGGTGAAAATACTGTTCCTGGTGCAATAGAATTGCATCTAATATTTTGTTTTACAAAATCTGCAGCTATTGATTTAGTTAAGCCAATTACTGCTCCTTTTGTAGTTCCATAGACAAATCTATTTGGGAAACCTTTAAGGCTTGAGGCACATGACGAAACGTTAATTATACTTCCACCATTCTGCTTAACCATTAAAGGTAAAATTGCTTTACACATTTGATACATAGATTTGACATTTACATCAAAAGAAAAATCCCAATCCTTTTCTTCACATTCTAGAATAGTTCCATGATGAACAAAACCTACTGCGTTGAATAAAACATCAACTTTATCAACACTTTTCATAAACTCTGAAATAGCATTATTGTCTGTTGAATCTAAAGTTTGAACTTTAATTTTAGGATATTCATTATTTAATTCAGCTAAAGTTTTATTATTTAAATCTGTTGCAGTTACATTTGCTCCTTCATTATGAAATGCTATAGCCGTTGCTTTACCAATTCCCTGGCCTGCTGCTGTTACAATAATATTTTTACCTTCTAGTCGATTGCTCATGTTTTTCCTTTTTTAATGTGAATGCCTAGGCATCCCTTTTGTGTTTGTTATATCTAAATATAAAGATTCAGTTTCTAGGCAAGCACCCGTTTCTAATTGACCCACCATTTTTCTGGAAATTTCCTGCCATGGTGTTTGGTTTGTTAATACTGGGATCTTGGTATTTTTTTTTCTATCTGAGATCTCAGTCTCTGATATTAATAAGTCAATTCTTCTATTGTTAAGATCAATCTTAATTTTATCTCCTGTTTGAACTATCAATAAATCCCCACCAATAGCCGATTCTGGTGAAACATTCAAAATAGATGGACTTTCTGAAGTGCCACTTTGTCTGCCATCTCCTAATGTTGGAAGAGTGTTAATCCCTTTTTTCAATAATCTATCTGGTGGCTGCATATTTACAACTTCAGCGGAACCTGGATAACCTACGGGTCCACAGCCTCTAATCATCAAAATTGATTTTTCATCTATATTTAACTTTTCGTCGTTTATTCTTGAATGGTAATCCTCTGGTCCTTCAAATACTACGGCATTAGCTTCAAATACATTTTTATTTTTTGGATCTGATAAATATCTTTTTCTAAACTCATCACTAATAACCGATGTTTTCATAACAGCAGAACTAAAAAAATTACTTCTCATAACGATATAACCTGCATTTTCTACTAGTGGATTTTCAAATGATTTAATAACATCAGTATCTACATCTATTTTAATCTTTAAATTTTCTTCTACAGTTTTCCCAGATACTGTAAGTACGTTTTTGTGCAATTTATTATTTTTTAATAATTCTTGCATAATTGCAGGAACCCCTCCTGCTCTATAAAATCTTTCCATTAAGTGTTCACCAGCTGGCTGACAATTTACAAGTAATGGGATATCGTGACCTAGTGTTTGCCAATTTTCTATATCTAATTCTAAACCCATATGTCTTGCTATTGCTGTGAGATGTGGTGGACAATTACTTGAAGCTCCTATTGCACTTGCAACTAATATTGCATTTTCGAATGCTTCTTTAGTCATGATTTTTGAAGGTGTTAAATCTTCATGAACCATATCAACAATTCTTTTTCCTGTTTCAAATGAAATTTGTGATCTTTCCCTGTATGGAGCTGGTATAACCGCACAGCCTGTTAAAGACATTCCTAATGCTTCTGCAATAGAGTTCATAGATGAAGCTGTTCCCATTGTATTACAATGACCTATGCTTGGTGCTGATGCAGCAACCATGTCCATAAATTCATCATATGTAATTTCTCCTTTTGCGTGCAGTTTTCTCGCTTCCCAAACTACAGTTCCAGAACCTACTTTTTTTCCTTTATAACTTCCATCAAGCATCGGACCACCTGATAAAACTATTGCTGGTATATTTACAGTTGCCGCAGCCATTAATGCTGCTGGCGTAGTTTTATCACAACCAGTTGTTAAAATTACTCCATCTATAGGATAGCCAAATAAAACTTCTACTAAAGACAAGTAAGATAAGTTTCTATCCAAACCAGCTGTAGGCCTTTTACCTGTTTCTTGAATAGGATGAGTTGGGAATTCAATGGGTATTCCTCCCGCCTGTCTAATCCCATCCTTAATTCTACTACTTAATTCTTGAAAATGTCTATTACATGGTGATAGATCACTACCAGATTGAGCAATTCCGATTATAGGCTTTCCAGATTGCAATTCTTGTCTTGTCATTCCATAATTTAGATATCTTTCTAAATATAGAGCAGTAAGAGCTGGATCATTTGGATTATCAAACCACTGTTTGCTTCTTAATTCTTTTTTTTTCATTTTTGTGAATTTTATTATAACCAACCTTTATCGACTACATAATCTTGATTAGTACATCCAGATGAAGCATCAGAACCAAAAAATAGAACTGTTTTAGCTATATCTGAGGGCATTAACTTATGTTTTAAACACTGTTTTTTTAACATATCTGCCTCAGACTCAGGTGTTAACCATTTCTCAACTTGTCTCTCTGTCATCACCCAACCAGGAACTACTGAATTTACTCTTATATCAAACTCACCAAGGTCTCTTGCAAAAGATCTCGTTAAACCCACAACGCCAGATTTAGCAGCAGTATAAGCAGCCATTCCACCTTGTCCAATCATCCATGAAACAGACCCAATATTTATAATGGAGCCACTTTTATTTGCTATCATTGCTTTTTTAACTGACTGAACTGTAAAAAAATAATGTCTTAAATTAATATTCATTCTTTCGTTCCAAAATTCCTCAGTTACTTCATCGATAGAATGTCTCTCATCATTTGCTGCATTATTTACCAAAACATCGATTGCTCCATTATTATCAATAATTTTTGATATAGTATTTTGTAAATCTTTTATATTTAATAGGTCACACTTTATAAAAGTAGGAACAGAAAAATTTTTATTTTTACATTCTAAAACTAATTTATTTGATGCTTTCTCATTTATATCTATAAAATATACTTCTGAACCTTGTTCACAGAAATGCTCTACGATAGAGGCACCAATACCAGAACCGCCTCCAGTTACAAAAACTCTTTTATTTTTTAAATCTTCATAAATAGCTGTCATTTAAATTCTCTTTTTTGAATCTTTATCAAATAAAGAAATTTGAGATGTATCAATATTTAATTTTAATTCTTTATTTATTTCTATATCAAATGTAGATGCAAACTTACCAAGAACTTGTTGTCCAAGATAATCAAACGTTACTATTTGCTCATGACCTGTGTATTCTAAAAGCTCCGACTTTAAATCAATTTCAAAACAATCAGGATTAATTTTATCAAAGTAAATGTGTTCTGGTCTAATTCCTAAATAAGTAGTTAGTTCAGTGTTTTCAAATTCATTTTTAAAAGAGTAGTTCCCAACTGGTATTTTAATACCTTCATTTGAACCATTGGGCATAAAAATAATATTATTATCATGTTTCTTTAATTTACCTTCAATCAAATTCATTGATGGAGATCCAATAAAATCTGCAACAAAGACACTTTCAGGTTTATTGTAAATATTTTTAGGTGTATCACATTGTTGAATTAATCCATGATCCATAATTGCAATATTTGTACCTAAGCTCATAGCTTCCGTTTGATCATGTGTAACATAAACTATTGTAGTTCCAAGTTTTTGATGTAGTTTTTTTATTTCTCTTCTCATTTCAACTCTTAATTTTGCATCAAGATTTGATAACGGTTCATCAAATAGAAAAATTTTGGGGTCTCTTACTAACGCTCTACCCATTGCAACCCGTTGACGTTGACCACCAGATAATTGAGATGGTTTTCTGTCTAACAGTTGTGTTATTTGTAATAAATTAGAAACATCATTTAATGCTTTTTCTATTTTTTCTTTTGGAGTTTTTCTTTGTTCCAGTCCAAAGGTAACGTTTTTTCTAACAGTCATTGCTGGATAAAGAGCATAAGACTGGAACACTAAAGCAATATCTCTATCACTTGGCTCCATATTATTTACATTATGATCGTCTATCAAAATATCCCCGCTATTGGATGTTTCTAGACCTGCAATTGTATTTAACAATGTAGATTTTCCACACCCAGATGGTCCTAAAAGTACAAGAAATTCACCGTGTTTAATATCTAGATTAATTCCTTTTAAAACTTCAGTTTTTCCAAAGTTTTTATTGATGTCATTAATTTTTAAAGTTGCCATATTATCCTTTCACTGATCCAGCTGTTAGTCCTTTAATAAAATAATTTCCAGCAAGAATATAAACTATTAATGTTGGAACACCTGTAATAATTGCTGCTGCCATATCTACGTTATATCTTTTGACAGCTGTACTTGTTAATACCAAATTATTAAGGGCTACTTGAATTGGTGCTGCTTCCCCAAATGAAAAAGTAGCTCCAAATAAAAAATCATTCCATACTTGTGTGAATTGCCAAATGACAGTTACAACTAGTATAGGAATAGAAATTGGTAGGATAATTTTAAAAAATATTTTAAAGAATCCTGCTCCATCAATTCTTGCAGCTCTCACCATTTCATCTGAAATAGATACATAATAATTTCTGCAGAATAATGTTGTAAAACAAACTCCATATACTACATGAACTAATATTAGCCCACTTATTGAATTTGACATTCCTAGGACACCTAGAGTTCTAGCCATTGGTAATAATATTGCTTGATAGGGTATAAAAGTTCCAAATAAAAATAATAGAAATATATATGAATCTCCTTTAAATCTCCATTTTGTTAAAGCGTAACCGTTAATAGCTCCAAGTAAAGTTGATATTATAACTGCTGGGACTACTAACTTAATAGAATTCCAAAAATAAGGTTTAAGAACAACATCACCTCCTGTAAATCCAGCTCCATCCCAGGCCTGTTTCCAAGCATCAAACTTAATAGATTCTGGTAAAGAAAATAAATTACCCTGTCTAATTTCTGGCATAGTTTTAAATGATGTTACAATCATTACATATAGTGGGGTTAAATAATAAAATACAAAAATTCCTAATATAAAATATAAAATCCATCTATAGATAATATTTTTTCTTTTAGAATTTGCTTCTAATCTATTAAGATTTAATTTTTCTTTATCTTGCATTTTCCCTCTTTAATTCTGAATACAAATACGGCACAACAATTGCAGATACTGTTAAAAACATCATTATCGCACTTGCAGATGCTAGTCCCACTTCACTTCTATGAAAAGCCATAGCAGTCATAAACACTGCGGGCATATCTGATGAAATTCCTGGCCCACCTGAGGTTAGTGCTATAATTAAATCATAACTCTTGATTGATAAATGAACCAAAATTACTATTGCACTCATAAAAACTGGTCTCATCATTGGAAGAATAATTTTACTATAAATTGAAAAAATTCCTGCACCATCTATTTTTGCAGCTTTAATAATTTCATCATCAACCGATCTCAGGCCTGCTAAAAAAATTGCCATAATAAATCCGGAAGATTGCCATACACCGGCTATTACTATCGTGTAGATTGACATTTCTGGTGTTACTAACCAATCAAATTTAAAGGTTTCAAAACCCATATCATTAACAAACTTTTCAATGCCTAGTGTTGGATTTAGAACCCATTTCCAAGCTGTTCCTGTCACTATGAACGATAAAGCCATAGGGTATAAATAAATTGTTCTTAAAAAACCTTCTGCTCTAATCTTTTGGTCCAGTAATATTGAAAGAAGAATTCCAATAGCAATACATAAGATTATAAATAACACTGTAAATATTAGTAAATTTTCAACTGCTACATGCCATCTTGGCATATTCCATAATCTAATATACTGATCTATCCCCCAAATTTCGTACCTTGGTAGCATCTTAGATTTTGTAAAAGAAATATAAATCGTCCAAAAAATAAAACCATACACAAACCAAGATAAAATTCCAAGTGATGGTACTAGAACTAATTTAGGTAAATTTTTTTTTAACCAAAACATATTTTTAATTAGATCTGCGCTATCATTTTTATGAAAGCGCAGATTTTAACGTACTTTTTTTTATTATAGCGAAGCCTTAACTGCTGCAGCTAGTTTTTTAGCAGCATCAGATGAAGACATATTTGAATTGAAATGCTCAGTAACTACATCTTGAATAGCACCTTTTTGTGCAAGTCTTAATGCCATACCGTGAGCAAAACTTGGTAGTAATCCACCCTTAGAACCAGCAGTTTTTAAGTCTGCGTTTGATTTTTTAGCACACATATCAAACTCATCCATAGAAACATCTAATCTTGCAGGTATCGAACCTTTATAGATGTTGAAAACTTTTTGGAAGTTTTTTCCCATCATTAAGCTAGCAAGTAGTTTTTGACCTTCAACTTTATCTTTACCTTTAACTTTGTAGAAAATAAATGAGTCTACATTGTAAAGATATCCATTGTTAGATGGAGTTGGCGCACAGATATAATCTTTTCCTGGTGCCATGTTGTTAGCAGCAAATTCACCTTTTGCCCAATCACCCATGATTTGAAAAGCAGCTTTGCCTTCCATTACCATACCAGTAGCAACGTTCCAGTCTCTACCTGGAGAACCAGCATCAGTGTAACCTTTAAGTTTTCTCATTTGATCAAACACTTTAGTCATAGTTGATCCACCTAACGTAGCAGCATCTAAATCTACAAAAGCTTTTCTGTAGAAATCATTACCACCGACACCAAGAGCTACAGCTTCAAATACTGTTGCATCTTGCCAAGGTTGACTACCATGAGCTAAAGGAATAATTCCATTTGCTTGTAGTTTATCCGCAGCAGCATTAAACTCTGCCCAAGTAGAAGGCATTTTAATACCATTAGAATCTAGAACTTTTTTATTAGCCCAGATCCAGTCAATTCTGTGAATGTTTACAGGTGCAGCACAATACGCTTTACCATCATCACATTTCATATGACTAGCAACTTGCTTACTTAAAAGATTGTCCCAACCCTCTTTTTTTGCAACAGCATCAATGTTGTAAGGTGCAACTACACCCTCTTCATCGTACTCTTGAATTGTAGGACCTTTAATTTGAGCTGCTGCTGGTGCATCGTTAGCAACTATTCTAGCTTTTAGTGTTTGCATTGCTGCATCTCCACCACCACCAGAAACAGGCATGTCTAACCAAACTCCATTTTGTGCAGCAAACTCATCTTGTAATACTTTTAAAGCTTTTGCTTCACCACCACCTGTCCACCAGTGCAATACCTCAGCCTTAGGTGCTGCAAATGAAACACTTGGAGTAAGAGCTAGAGCTATTAAAGCAACTATCAGTTTCTTCATTTTCATTTTATTTTCCTCTTTTTAGTTAATATAATTAATCGATTAATTAATTTAAAAAATTAACTTATTAAAAAAACAAAAAAACCTAAACAAAAAACTTTTTCTACAACCTAAGATTGATTTAATTATTTTTAAATTTAACTATGTTTTATTTGAATAAAAAATTTTATAAAAAAAATTTATTCACTTTTTGATAGATATGAAAATTTAATAGCTTGATTTTCTACCTAATCTTGCCGCACCCCTAACTCCACTGGCATCTCCATATTTGGGTTTTAAGAAAACACCTTCATATTCTTTGCCTATAACATATTTTTTAGTTAAGTTTTCTATCTCATCAAAAAAATCTATTTCATTTGTAACACCACCACCAAATATAAAAACATCTGGGTCAAGAATATTAACTATAGTGGCCAAAGACATTGCAAGATTAGTCTTAAATTCCTCTATCATTTTTTCTGCATCTAGTTCATGTCTTCTATAGAGTTCAAATATTTCGTTAGCTTTCAAATTTTTTTTATACTTTTTATTAAATCTTTTAGCTAACCCTAACCCTGATACAAAACTTTCAACCTCTGCATCTCTTAGATTTAATGTCTTAAGCTCCTCTTTTTGGGCAGCCATAAATGGTAGCTGATTGTGACCCCATTCCCCAGCAACACCATTAGGTCCTGAAACAATCTGTTTATCTATAGCCAATCCACCTCCCGCACCAGATCCAAGAATAATTCCGTATACAATTTTATAATGTTTACCAGCACCATCTATTGCTTCAGATAATGCAAAACAATTTCCATCATTTTCACAAAAAACTTCTCTATTTAGAGCTTCACGAAGACTTTTTTGAAAAGGTTGTTTTTCAATCCAAACACAGTTAGGCGCATTTTTAACTAGTCCTGTTTGTGGAGAATGAACGCCTGGATGACATACACCAACTGGTAATGTTTTATTATGTTTTTTTTCTAGCTCAACTACAACATCTTTTATGGTTCGAACTATTGAAATATAATCTTTTGGACAGTCTCTTCTACTTCTATCAACTTCTTCACCGTTATCTTTTAAAATGACACTTTCTATTTTTGTGGCACCAACGTCAAATCCAATTTGCATAACTTAATAAGTTGCTCTTCCACCACTTAAATCAAAAACTGCAGCTGTTGAAAAAGAATTCTCTTCTGCAGCTAACCAAGTGACTAATGAGGCCAATTCATCAACTTTGGCAAATCTATTTCTTGGTATTTTGGATAACATATAATTTATATGTTCCTCAGTCATTTGATCAAAAATTCTAGTCTTAGCTGCTGCTGGCGTTACAGCATTAACAGCAATATTTTTATCAGCTAATTCTTTACCTAACGATTTTGTAAGTCCTATAACACCTGCTTTTGCGGTACTATATGCACTAGCATTTGGGTTTCCTTCTTTTCCTGCAATAGATGCAATATTTACTATTCTACCATAGTTATTTTTAATCATGTGAGGTACTATTGCTTTACAACAATAAAAAACAGAATTTAAATCTAAGTTCATTACTTTTAGCCATTCATCATTTGGATAATTCCAAACTTGTGTATTTTTACCTGCCATTCCAGCATTATTAATAAAAATATCAATATTTTTTTCTTTGGTAATTTTTTCAATATTTTTTGTTATGTCATCAAAGTTAGTTACATCAACTATTTGATGACTACATTTTTCAGATGAAAGTTCTTTTAAAGCTTTATCAATAGCTTTTTGATCTATATCCCAAATTATAACTTCAGCACCAGATTCTAAAAATCTTTTCGTAATAGCAAAACCAAAACCTTGAGCCCCACCCGTTACTATTGCCCTTCTGCCTTTTAAATTATAACTATTCATATGTTAACCTTTGATACCCATATGAGTGTACTTGACATTAAGGTAATCTTTAATTGCCATTGATCCACCTTCTCTACCGTATCCACTCTGTTTTATTCCCCCAAATGGTGCCTCAGCAATTGCAACAACACCTGTATTAACTGCTACAGATCCTGTTTCTAATTTTTCGGATGCAAGATGGGCTGTTTTCATAGAATTGGTGCAAACATAACTACATAAGCCAAGATCATTATCATTAGCTCTTTCAATAACTTCATCAAAAGATTTAAATGACAATATCGGAACTAAGGGTCCAAATGGTTCTTGTTTCATAATGGTAAAGTCATCTTTCACATCATCAAAAATTGTTGGTTCATAATAAAAACCTTTATTAAAGCCTGCTGGTCTTTTTCCACCTAATAAAACTTTAGCTCCTTCTTGTTTAGTTTTTTCAACTAATTCCTCAACTTCATTTAATCTTTTTTGAGTTGTTAATGGACCTAATTGAGTATCGGGATCCATTCCATTTCCAATTTTTAACTTTTTAGTTCTCTCAATAAATAAATTTATAAATTCTTCTTTTTTATTTTCATGAATATAAAATCTATTAGGAGAAATACACACTTGTCCATTATTTCTAAATTTTGCAGCAATAGCCATATCAGCTGCTTTTTTAACATCAGCATCATCAAAAACTATAAAAGGAGAATGACCACTTAATTCCATTGTTACTCTTTGAACTTTATCTGCAGCTTGTTTTAAAATTAATTTCCCAACTCTTAATGATCCAGTAATCGAAATCTTTTTTATTATATCTGATTGAATTAATTGAGAAGCTATAGCTGGAGGGTCACCTGATAAAAGATTAACCGCTCCCGGTGGAACACCGCATTCTCTACAAATATCTACTAACTCCATTACTACACCAGGTGTAATTGTATCTGGTTTAATAATAACTGAACAACCAGCTGCAAGTGCAGTTGATATTTTTCTAGCTGCTAAAATAAGTGGAAAGTTCCAAGGTGATAATGCTGCTACAACTCCAACTGGTTGATAGTAAACATGTACTCTTGTGTCTTCAAACCTACTTTCAATAGTTTGACCAAAAATTCTTTTTGTCTCTTCGGCATTCCATTCAAAAATGTCAGCTGCACCATTTGTTTCACCAACACCTTCTGCTAAAGGTTTTCCATTTTCTAAAGTCATCCATTTAGCTAATAAATCTTTTTTCTCTCGCAGTTTATCTGCTATACGTCTAAGAATATAAGATCTGTCCCAGGGTGTTGTTTTTTTCCAGATTTGTAATCCTTTTTCAGCTGACTTTAATGCTTTATCAACATCTGTTGATGTTGCTTTAGAAGCATGACCTAAAATTTCTTCTGTTGCTGGATTGATAACCTCATAAGTTCCCTTGTCTGCTGAAGGAGACCAGTTACCATCAATAAATTGTCCAAATTTTTCGTACATAATTTATAAATTTTTACTACTTTTATCCTAAAGACCAAAGTTTTGGAAACATTATACCTTCTAATTTGTCACCATTTTTATAGCCATTAGCTTCCATAATAGACCTTTCCTCTCTTGCCCATTCTCCCCTATAAATAATCTGCGAATTTTCTTTTGCCATTCTTAATGTGTAACGATGTATATCTCTATTTGGTATAACAGTATCTAATCCTCCATGTAATGTTCTAATATCGAAATAAATACAATCCCCAATATCTAGATCCCACTGCAAAAACTCATAATCATTTTTATTTTTTAATATATCGGGAGTTAATTCATATTTTTTTCCATTAACAATCCCTGGTTCACCATCAACTTCGTGGCCGTCATTAAACCGCGTTCTTAGGAATAATTTATCCCACAAATGAGAACCTTTAACCCATGCTATACCATCCTCTTTTTTTATTGGTTCAAGTGGTATCCACAAAACACACATAGATCCTTCAAAATCAAAATATGATATATCATGATGAAAAGGGGGTAATGATTTTGACCCTGCTTCTCTAAAAAACCAATTATCCATTACTAAATTAATTTTTTTTGCTTCCAAAAGCTCTGCTGCAATTTTTGCAGTAGGAGATTTAAACACGAAATCTCTAAATTCTTCATGTAAATCCCAAGTCCAAAAATCCTCATAATATCCAGGTTGATTTTGATCTTTAGTATGATTTACAAATCGCGGACTAGGGTTTTCTTTGGCTTTATTAATCCCTGTTTTTAACCTGTCAATCCATGCGTTATCAAATTTACCCTTGATTAAGACAGCTCCGTCTTTTTTAAATAGATCCAGTTCCGATTTGGTAATAATTTTGCTCATATATTATTATTATAATATAATGTAATAAATATAAGATGAAATTACTAAGTGATACTTTTGGAAGAAAATTTCCCTACATAAGACTATCGATCACAGACGTCTGTAATTATAAGTGCTCCTACTGTTTACCACAAGGTTACAAAAAAACACCTGGTGACACGAGAAGTTTTATGTCTGCTCAAGAAATATCCAGATTGACAAAAGCATTGTCTGAATTAGGTGTTTGTAAAATTAGATTAACTGGTGGAGAACCAACAGTTAGAAAAGACTTTTTTGATATCTTAAAAGATATGAAGCAAAATTCCAATATACCCAAAGTAACAATGACAACTAATGGTTATCGTTTAAACAAAATTGCAGAACAATTATTTGAAGCTGGTTTAGATGGAATAAATATTAGTATTGACAGTTTAAATAGAGAAACTTTTAAAAAACTAACAGGACATGACAGGCTTAATGAAATTTTAGAAGGCATAAAGATTTTACAAAAACTAGATTTTAAAAATATAAAAATTAATGCCGTTTTACTCAAAGGTATTAATGATACCTATGAAAAATTTGAAAAATTTGGAAATTTCATAAAAGATAACAAAATTGACTTTAGATTTATAGAATTGATGCAAACTGGTGATAATTTAGATTATTTCAAGAAAAACCATGTTTCTTCAAAAATATTCAAAGACTATTTAGAAAAAAATAACTGGATATCTCAAACATTTGGTAAAGATGCTGGTCCTTCATTAAACTTTATACATCCTGAATATGAGGGTAAATTTGGATTAATTGCTCCTTATACTAAAGATTTTTGCCAAACTTGTAATAGATTAAGAGTTACCTCTAGAGGTGATTTAAGATTATGTTTGTTTGGTAATACCGGAATTAGCATCAGGCATTTATTGCAAGATGATGCTCAAAAAGATGAACTTGTAGATCTTATCATAAAACAATTGCATCTTAAAAAAGAGTCACATTATTTAGAACTTGGAGATACTGGAATTACTCCAAATTTATCTAGTACTGGAGGATAAATGGCAAACTTAAAAGTGATAAACGAAGAAAAATTAAAAGACTGGGCTAAAGAAATTTTTAAAAAAAATTCTTTTAACATGATTGATGTTTCATCAAAAAAAGAAACATTTAGAAGAGCGTTAGCTTCTGGGAGAATTTATGTAGGAAAAGAAGTTTTTAATCTAATTAGAAATAAAGAAATGCCTAAAGGTGATCCGATCACTTTAGCTGAAGTTTCAGCAATTTTAGGTGTTAAAAAAACTAGTGAATTAATTCCATTATGTCACCCACTTCCAATAGATCATACTGCAACAAAAATTATTATGCATGAAGATGATAGCTCTTTAGAGGTTTTTTGTGTTGTGTCAGCTGTTGCAAAAACTGGTGTTGAAATGGAAGCTATTATGGGAGTTAATGCTGCATTAATTACAATCTATGATCTTAGTAAAATTGTAAACCCACATCTTAGAATTAATAATGTGAAATTATTAATTAAAGAAGGTGGAAAAAGTGGTCTATGGATCAATCCTGATGGACTACCAGAGTTTTTAAAAGATATTTTTTAAACATGAAAGTTAAACTTGAGTTATTTGGAGCAAGTAGAGATTTTAGCAATAAAGATTACTTAGAATTTAATATTAAAGAAAAAATTGAAATCAAAGATTTAAGAAGAGAAATCATCAATTACTTGGATATTAATTTTAAAGGTAATGAAGATTTTATAAAAATAGTTAAAAGCTCTGCTTTTTGCTCTGAAGATAATAATATTGTTAATGATAATTTTAAAATTACAAAAGATCAAAAAATTGGGATTATACCTCCAATAGGTGGTGGCTGATGTTACATGCAAAAATTATAGATATTGAAAAAAATAAAATAAAAACTTCTGAAGCAGAGGCATTTATAAAATCCTGCTCATATGGTGCATCAATTATTTTTACAGGAAATGTAAGAAATATTAATGAAAATAAAGAAGTTACTGGTATAACTTATGATAGTCATGACGAACTAGTGCTAAAAAGTTTTGAAGAAATTTATAAAGAGACTACAGAAAAACTTAAAATTATAGATAAAGCAGTCTTTATAGAGCATATAAAGGGCTATGTGGCGCTTGGAGAAACTAGTATAATTATCGCAGTTGCCTGCAAACATAGAGATGAAGCTTACGTATTATCTAGGTTTATAATTGAAGAAATCAAAAAAAGATCACCTATTTGGAAAAAAGAACATTATAAAAATGATGAAAGTGAATGGTTAAAAGGTAATCCTATTAAAAATGAAAAAATATAAACATTCAGAAATTACACCAGAATTAATTTACAATAAAAGAAGAAAATTTATTAAATCAATTGGGCTTGGTGTTGGTTCAATATCTTTGAGCAGTATACCATTCTTAAACAATGCTTATTCACAAAATAAAACTAAGCTAACATCATATGAAGATATTACGACGTATAACAATTATTATGAATTTGGTACCAGTAAAAGTGATCCTTATAGAAATTCACAAGAATTTATTACTAAACCTTGGAGTGTAACTATTGAAGGGGAAGTAGAAAATCCAGTTACGATTTCAGCTGAAGAAATAATTTCTTTATTTCCTTCGGAAGAAAGAATCTACAAACTAAGGTGTGTTGAGGGTTGGTCAATGGTTATTCCTTGGATGGGATTTTCTCTAAGTAAGTTACTTAATAAAGTATCAATAAAGAATACAGCAAAGTTTGTTGAGTTTGAAAGTGTCTATGATCCTGAGCAAATGAAAGGTCAAAGATACCCTGTTCTAAATTGGCCATATAGAGAAGGTCTAAGAATTGATGAGGCGATGCATCCCATAACAACAGTTGTTACAGGGGTTTATGGAAAAACATTGCCTAATCAAAATGGAGCTCCATTAAGAATTTTTGTTCCTTGGAAGTATGGTTTTAAAAGTGCAAAAGCAATTGTTAAAATAAAATTAGTTGAAAATATACCCACATCATCTTGGATGAGATCGTCTCCAAGAGAATATGGGTTTTACTCAAATGTTAATCCGAACGTATCACATCCTAGGTGGTCACAAGCCACAGAACGTGTCATAGGTGAGGGAATTTTAGCTCCTAGAATTGAGACTGAAATGTTTAATGGGTATGGTGATGAAGTTGCACATTTATATTCAGGTATGGATTTAAAGAAAAACTTTTAGATACATAAATTTGTTTTATAAAACATGCAGAAATATATAAAAATACCAATTTTCTTTTTTTGTTTACTGCCAATATTAATCATTGTTTATCAAATTATTTTTAATCAATTAGGTCCAGAACCTGTGAAAAAAATAACACATGTAACTGGTGAGTGGACACTTCGTTTTATCATAATAACTCTTGCAATGACTCCTTTACAAAAATTTACTAAATTAAATTTTTGGATTAGCTATAGGAGAATGTTTGGGTTGTTTGTTTTTTTTTATGCATCAGCACACATGATGACATATGTTGGCATAGATTATCGTTTTGATTGGTCTAGTATTGGTGATGATATTATAAAAAAGAAATTTATATTTGCTGGATTTTTAGCTTGGCTTTTATTAGTGCCACTTGCTCTTACTTCATCTAAACGAATGATAAGGTTGTTGAGAGATAAATGGAAAAAACTACACAAGCTTGTTTATATAATTTCTTTATTAGGAATTATTCACTACTTATGGTTAGTTAAAGTAGTTACAGTTGAACCTTTGATTTATCTTATTATTATAGTAATTTTACTTACACTAAGAGTTAAAATGAAATTTAATTAATTAATTAATTGATTTTTTTTCAGGAACGCAAATCTCAGATCTTGTTAAAAATCTTCTGCCAGTTCCATTGTCTAAAGAAAACATTCCACCCATACCTTGAATGCAATCAATAATTAAATCTGTATTTTTCCATGCTTCATGTTGAGTTTCACTTATGTAAAAAGGAATACCACCAATTTTTCCAACTAAAACATCATCATCACTTACTAAAAATTCTTTAACAGGGTAACACATTGGAGCACTTCCATCACAACATCCACCAGATTGGTGAAAGAGCAATTCTTTACCATGATCTTTCTTTAGATCTTCAATTAGTTCTAAAGCTGAAGGGGTTGCGGAAACTTTCATAGTTATATGGCCTGTAGTTTAATACAGGCCATTATAATATATCTGTTAAAAGAAGCCTAATTTTTTCTCACTGTACGACACGTGTAAGTTTTTCACCTGTCTATAATGATTAAGCATCATTTTATGTGTTTCTCTACCGATTCCAGATTGTTTATAACCTCCAAAAGCAGCATGAGCTGGATAAGCATGGTAACAGTTAGTCCAAACTCTACCAGCCTGGATTCCTCTTCCCATTCTATAAGCAATATTCCCATTTCTAGTCCAAACACCTGCTCCTAAACCATAAAGAGTATCATTAGCTATTTCTAATGCATGAGCTTCATCTTTAAATTTAGTAACAGATACAACTGGTCCAAAAATTTCTTCTTGGAAAACTCTCATAGAGTTATTACCTTCAAAAATAGTAGGCTGGATATAATTTCCTTTTTCCAAACCACTGTTTAAGTTAGCAACTTCACCACCACATAGAACTTTGGCACCTTCTTTCTTACCTAAATCTAAGTAAGATTTTATTTTTTCCATTTGTTCTAATGATACTTGAGCACCAATCATAGTTTCCATTTTTAGAGGATTGTCCTGCTTGACTGCTTTCGTTCTAGCAACTGCTCTTTCCATAAATTTATCATAGATAGATTCTTGGATTAATACTCTACTAGGACAAGTACAAACCTCACCCTGATTAAGGGTAAACATTGCAAAACCTTCAAGACATTTATCAAAGAAATCATCGTCTTGATCCATAACATCTTCAAAGAAAACATTTGGAGATTTTCCACCTAATTCTAAAGTTATTGGAATTAAGTTTTGTGATGCATATTGCATGATCAAACGTCCAGTTGTAGTCTCACCTGTAAAAGCAATCTTTCTAATTCTTTTAGATGAAGCTAATGGTTTACCTGCTTCAAGACCAAAACCACTTACAACATTAACAACTCCTGGAGGCAATAAGTCTCCAATAAGTTCCATTAATAGTAAGATTGATGCTGGTGTTTGTTCAGCTGGTTTTAAAACTACACAGTTACCTGCAGCAAGTGCTGGTGCAAGTTTCCATGTTGCCATTAATAATGGAAAGTTCCATGGTATAATCTGTCCAACTACACCAAGTGGTTCAGGTATATGATAAGAATATTCACTATTACTTATCTCTGAAACCGAACCTTCTTCTGCTCTGATTACTCCAGCAAAATATCTCCAATGATCAACAACTAATGGTAAGTCAGCTGCCATACACTCTCTAATTGGTTTTCCATTATCTAAACATTCAGCAGTAGCTAATAGTTCAAGATTTTTTTCAATAACATCAGCTATTTTAAGTAGTATGTTAGATCTTTCAGTTATTGATGTAACTCCCCAAGTAGGAAAGGCAGCGTGTGCTGCATCTAATGCAGCCTCAACATCTTTTGCATCTGATCTTGGAACGGAACATATAACATCATTATTAATTGGACTTACGTTATCAAAATATTTTCCTGATTTTGGTTTAACGAATTTGCCACCTATAAAATTTCCATATTGTTCTTTAAATGGAAATTTAACTTTTAAGTGAGACGTATCTAGTAATGGAGATCGTCCACCTTTTACTGTTTCTGTGCTCATTTTTACCCTCTCTCTTTTATTAATATTCTTAAGCTTATTTTTTTTTATTGGCTTAAGTAACTTCTCTTTAGCCACACCTTTTTTCTTTTTAACTTTTTTAGTATTTTTAGGTGATTGCTTGACCAAGTTTTTCTTAATTTTTTTTTTGGTCTTACTTTTAGATTTTTTGGCTGTTTTTTTCTTTTTTGTAGCCATTAATTAACTAAACAAAAATTGGTCTGAAGATCCATTAATTATATTATTATTTTCTACTTAAGATTGAATATAGTCTACATCTTGTGCTTAATTGAAATGTGTCTAATAATTTAGTTATGGATAATGATATAAAAAAAGAATTACAGTCTGCTACATTTGAAAGATTGCTCAAACATCTAGATGAACGAAAAGATGTTCAAAATATAGATATTATGAACCTTGCTGGCTTTTGCAGAAACTGTTTATCAAAATGGTATCGAGAAGAAGCAGGGAAAAAAGGTATTGAAATTTCAGACTTAGATGCACGTGAGCATGTTTATGGTATGCCTTATTCTGAGTGGAAAGAAAAATATCAAAAATAATTATTTTTCTTTAAGCCTTGGAAAAAGTTCTACAAAATTACAAGGTTTATGATTTATATCTAACTGATGTTTTAAAATTCCATCCCAGGCATCCGTTACTCCCCCTGAAGAACCTGGCAAAGCAAATACATATTTGCCATTAGCTAGTACTGCACAAGCTCTAGATTGAATGGCAGATGTACCAACTGTTTTTAAACTTATTGTTCTAAACACCTCTCCAAAACCTGGAATATGCTTGTCAGCTATCTCGTTTACTGCCTCTGGTGTAATATCTCGACCTGTAAGCCCAGTGCCCCCTGTTGTAATTACAACATCTATTTCTGATTGATTAATCCAATCTTTAAGGATTTTAATGATGTCATCTTTGTTATCTTTACAAATTTTTCTATCTATTAATTTATGTTTAGCCTCTTCTATTTTTTTTACTAAGATCGCACCGGACTTATCGTTCTCAAAAGTTCTGGTGTCCGTAACAGTTAAAAGTGCTATATTTACAATCATAAATTTAAAATAATTATTATGATTATATTATCATTTTTATTTCTTCTAACAGCAACTTTATATTCAAGTGTTGGCTTTGGTGGTGGCTCTACCTATCTAGCCCTTCTATTAATTTGGGATATTCCTTACTTGATCTTTCCTGTAATTGCTCTCTTTTGTAATATTATTGTCGTATCAGGAAATTGTATAAATTATATTAAAGCTGGAAATATCAATTTTAAGATCCTTACCCCATATTTGATATCATCTGTGCCACTTGCATTCATAGGAGGATCTTTATCAGTAGATAAAGAAATTTTTGAAATTTTACTTTTTTTAGTCTTAGCACTAGCAGGAGTTCTACTTCTCATGAAATTTCAATCTTTTGATCAAAAAATTGAAGTTTATAACAAGATACCAAAAATATTATCGATATTAATTGGTGCATCTGTTGGATTTGTGTCTGGTGTAGTTGGAATTGGTGGTGGAATTTTCTTAAGCCCTATATTGTTATTAATTAGAGTAGATAAAGCAAAAAACATTGCAACAGCAGCATCATTATTCATACTGATTAATTCTTTATCAGGACTTGCTGGCCAATTTACAAAGGCATCAACAATAAATAGAATTTATGATTATTGGCCATTATTTCTGTTTGTTTTAATAGGCGGCCAGCTTGGAAACTATTTAAATCTTAAAATTTTTCCTGCAAGAATATTAGCTCTAGTGACATCAGGACTTGTCATATTTGTCGCTATTCGAATGGGACTGAAGTTGTTTGCATAACAGAAGTATTAAATTATTATAGAAAGATTATGAAAACATTTAGAGCATTTGGACCCACCATAGGAAAAACAAAGTTATCCAAAAAAATTATTACTATATTAAATAATCACGTTGATAAGTCTCAATTATCTAAAAAAAATGATTATAGTTCTAAACTTGCAAGTCAAATTAAGAATGAAATTAAGATACCTAAAACATTAATTAATAAGAGTTTGTCTAAAGAATTAATAAAAAATATTAAAGTTTACCTTGATAAGTCAGGTGTTAAAAAAATTGAAGAAATTAAGATAATAAATATATGGGTAGTTAGGCAATTAAAAAATGAATATAATCCAATTCATTATCATGAAGGACAATTGTCAGGGGTTGGCTATCTTAAAATCCCAAAAGATATGAATCAAAATAAACTAGTTAAGAATAAAAAGATTAAAACTAATGGAACAATTGATTTTATTAATGGTCAAAAAAACTTTTTAAGTCAAAGTATCTATAATTTAAACCCTAAATTAGGAGATCTATTGATTTTTCCAAATTATTTAATGCACACAGCTTATCCATTTAATGTTGATGGTGAGAGAAGATCCTTCTCATTTAATGCTAAAATATTATTCAAGAAGTGATTTACTAATCAGTCTAATAGATATATAAATAGTTTAACCGATTTGATCCATATTGCAGGTACTAACTGCTAAAAAGGAAATCATTATATAATTGGTAAAGGTAGTTGAACTGTATTGTGCACCTAGCATAGAGCCAAAGCACTAAAAAAGTAAGGAATAAAAATGGATATTAATTTTTTTAAAACAACACGAATTTTAGATGGTGGTATGGGACAAGAATTGTTGGCTCGTGGTATGAAGCCAAACGGAACATTATGGAGTGCTAACGCAGTATTAAAAGAAGAATACCATCAACTTTTATTAGATACTCATTTAGATTTTATAAAAGCAGGTGCTGAAGTTATTGTTACAGCAACCTTTACTACTAGACGAATAAGATTACGAGATAATAAAATTGAAGATAAATTTGAATACTTAAACAAAAAAGCTGGTGAGATAGCTCAGAAAGCAAAAGAAAAATATCCTAATGTGTTAATTGCAGGTGGTCTTCCACCACAATATTTAACATACGAAGAAGATACAAGGCCAGATCATGAAATTAAACAAAATTTTTATGATCAAGCAAAATTATTAGATCCTTATATTGATTTTTTTTACCTAGATGTTTTGTCTAGCGTAAAAGAGTTTAGGTTAGCAATTGAAGCAATTAAAGAATTTAATAAGCCATATTTAATAGGTGCTCATATTTCTGAGGGAATAAATCTTCCAAGTGGTGAAAAAATATCAGATATTATTAATCATATTAACCATAACAATTTACTAGGATTAATTTTATCGTGCGTTTCTCCTGAAAACTTTTCTGAAAATTTAGAAGAAGTAAAAAATTTAGGTGTTCCTTTTGGATTTAAACTTAATGCTTTCGTGACAACTAAGCCTAAAGATGGCTATACTAACAATTACAATATGAGCAAAACTGGTAACCCAAATGAATTTTTAGGTCAAAGAAAAGACTTAACACCTGAATTGATGGCAAATTTTGTTAAAAGATTTAAAGATACAGGTGCAACTATTTTAGGTGGATGTTGTGAAACAAGACCTTCTCATATTAAGGAAATGACTAAATTTAAATAGACTAATCGTTATCAGTTAATCCAGCACCAGCACCACTTTCTTTTAAACTGTCATTTTCCTCAACAAAAGTTTCTTCTGAAAGCTTATAAAGCTCATTCCATTCTTTTTCTTCAAACGAGTCTCTGTTTTCTAAAACTTTTAAGTAAATATTTTCAGCAGATACGATGATTTCGTTTTTAGTATAATTAGAATAAATATTGTTATTGAAGTTTAACAAAAACTCCCTGTCATCCATTTTTAAGAATATTCTTTTACCGATTACCTCAGCTGCTCTACTTACAAATGGTAGGAAAAGTAATGGATATGAGATTTTTTTAAACGTTATCTCATTTAAATTTTCTAGAGTTTTAATCTGATCTAAAAAATTTACCCCTGCGATTATTGGGCAATATTCATTTTTACCAGCCTCATTGTCTTGCTTTATGATGCTGATATTCTCTAACCTTATTTCTTTTTTTTTCTTAAAAAAACTATTTAAGTTTTTAATTCCAGGTAAGCTAAAAATTTCAAGTAGTCTTATGTTTTTTCCAATTTCTTCTGCAATACCCCAAGAATATCCAGCAGCTCTACTTGATCTTTTAGAAACTGTATCTATTTCGCTTAATGATCTCATGTTGATTAATTATAAACCCAATGTTCATCATAGTTTTTTAATTGCTCTGGTAGGGGTGCACCTTGAAACATACATATTCTTAGCCACTTATCAGAACGTGGATCGAATTTTAATGCTCCAAAGAATGATAACTTTAACCTCAGCATATCAATAGGCATTATTTTTTGGCCAATAGTATTGTCTTGTATTTCAGAATAAGGGAATTTCTCTACTATAAATGCTCTTCTAACAACGTGTCTTAATTCATTATTAGTTGATAAAAATTTAGCAATAGTCCAGCTATTTTTAGTAACTGATAACAATTCATAAAGTTTTTTAATATCTCTTGCAATTGCTAAGGGTTGCTCTAACTCAGCACCCACTTCATCAAATCTATTTGCTAGTCTTGGTTCCTCTTTATTTTTTGAGATAAACCAAAAATTTAAATTATTTTCATCTTTGGTAAAATCTATTGTTAAGATATCTGGATATTTTTTTTCTAAAATTAGCTTTAAGTCTTCTACTGTTCTTTCAGTTGGAATATTAAAATATTTTTCTTCTTCAGAGCTCATTTCTTTAATTAACGGAGACGTTATATCGTCATAAGGTTCCATCATCATTGAGACGACATATTCAATACATTCTTCACAATATTTTTTTTCTAAATACAGATATAATTCGTTAAAAGCATAATCTTGCTCAAAATTAAAATCATTATCTAGATAGACAATAAATTCATTAAGATCTTTCAATAAAGATTTAATCTTATTTATTTGATATTCACTTTCAGTATTCCAAGAAGTGATATTCTTTATTGATTTTTTTAAACATTCTAAAAATAAGTTTTTATCTTTCTCTGATATTGTTTTTATCTCTCTTATTTTTTTTAAAGAAATTTCTCTTGCTGAAATCCAGTTATTTAAAAGAGTTGGATGATTAACAATAAATGGAGCCATTCCAAGACCTGTAGAATTTCCTATTCCTAAACCTTTACAAATATTTATATCAAGATTTACAGCTTTTTTTGGATTCTTACTTTTTGCAACGTGATTAACTTGATCAAAAGTAAATTGTCTTACCAGATAAACCAACATCATTTCCAATCTAAATGGACCATATATTTCTTCTCGGTCTTTAATTCTAAATCTGTCTGCTAAGCCAAATTTACCTGACCCATAAACTGCTGTGGTTCTATATAAATAACCAACACTAGTTAACAAATCATTATCAGGCTGCTTACCTTCGCTTAAACATTCAACCACATGATTGAAAACTCTTACTGATTTATTAGCTCTTGAAAGAGTTAATTCTTTATAAGAAAGTCTGCCAAATTCTTGTTTTGGTACTTCGTTTTTTAATCTTTCAATATCTTGTTTTTTTGGAACACCATCAAAAAGTGTGAAGGCTGCATCCCATTTGGTAGCTATAACTCTATCTGATCTTTCATTATCATCTAATTCATTTGCAAAACAAATTAATGAATACACTCTATTTTTTTTCTTAAATGAATAAACTGCAGTGCCATAACCATGTTCGTTTAATTCAAATAAATCTCTTTTATAATTCCAATCCTTAAACTCTTTTAAAAAACTTCTTAAAAATGAAAGTTTAGATTGATGAAAAGACCCAAGTCTTGATAATTTCATTACTACATTGGGGTCTCTTAATGAAATATTCATTGATTCATTTCTTTGTAAAAATTGTACCAGTTGTTTCCAAGAATTCCATCAACTTCATTTTCTGAAAAACCAACTTTTTTAAGTCCTATCTCTAAGTTTTCAAATCCTCTTGCATCTTTAAACCAATCAGGCTGTTTTGGAAAACCAGGTTTGTTTTTAGACCCTTCTCCATAATTTTTGCTTTTAGTCCAAGTACCATTTCTCATCCACTCAACAATAGTATCTGGTTGATTTAAACAAAGATCTGAACCTATTCCAATTTTTTCAACTCCCATAATCTCAGCTGTCTTAGCTGTCATCTCACAAAAGCTTTCTAAAGAACAATCTGTTCCATCTTTTAAATGATGAGGATATAAAGAGAGACCCAACATTCCTTTGTGTTTGGATAAAATTTTTAATAGTTCGTTTGATTTGTTTCTCTTAGCTGGATGCCAAAATGATGGATTTGCATGAGTTATTGCAATTGGTTTTTCACTTATCTCAATTGCATCAATTGTACTTTTTTCTGCTGAATGAGACATGTCTATTACAAGACCTAATCTATTCATCTCTTTAATTACCTCTTTACCAAAATTAGTAACCCCACTATCTATTGCTTCATAACATCCAGTCGCTAGTAAGGACTGATTATTATAAGTAAGCTGCATAAACCTACATCCTAAATCATAAACTTTTTCAACCAATCCAATATCATCTTCTATAGGTGAACAATTTTGAAAACCAAAAAAAACTGCAGTTTTATTTTCAGATTTAGCTTTTTCAATATCTTTAAAACTTTTACCGTGAAAAATTAAGTCGGAATTTTCTGAAAAGTGATTTTCCCAATTTTTTAATACCGTTTTTAGCTCATCAAAATCTTCGTGGTAAACAATAGTTACATGGATTGCATCCAGTCCTGCTTGTTTATTGATCTGAAAAATTTCTCTAGACCAGTTACAATATTGTAAATTATCAATTTTAAAATTCATTGTGATCTTCTTTGTTTTAAAGAATACCAATAAGATAGATAAATTCTATTAATTTTATTGAAATTTTAGGCTTAATTTGAAATAACAATTTACGTTAGAATAAAATTACAACAAATGGCTAAAAATAAATTAAACAAAGTATCAATTGTTATGGGTAGTCAATCTGACTACAAAACCATGACATTTTGTCAAAATATTCTTAAAAAATTAAACATAAAATTTGAAACAAAAATAATATCAGCTCATAGAACCCCTAAAAGAATGTATGAATTTGCTATTAATGCTGAAAAAAATGGTATTGCAGTAATTATTGCTGGAGCTGGTGGATCTGCACATTTACCAGGAATGATTTCATCCCTTACTTCTCTACCGGTACTAGGTGTTCCAATTGAAAGTAAAAAGCTGAAAGGTCTTGATAGTCTTCTATCCATTGCTCAAATGCCAAAAGGAATACCTGTTGGAACATTAGCAATTGGAGAAGATGGTGCAATTAATGCTGCCTTATTAGCTGCATCTATTATTGGTCTTAGTGATTTAACTGTTAAGAGAAAATTAAATCAGTTTCGTTTAAATCAAAGCAAATCTGTTAAAAAAAAACCCAAATAGTTGTAAAATATGTCTAAACCAATTCTTGGAATTATAGGGGGAGGTCAGTTAGGTAGTATGCTTGCTATTGCTGCAAATAAACTTGAAATTAAAACAGTTATTTTTTGCAATGATATTGATGCTCCTGCCCAAAATTTTTCTAATGATTTTGTACAAGGTGAATATAATGATAAAAACAAGATTAATGAGTTTTTGAGTAAAGTTGATGTTGTAACTTATGAATTTGAAAATATTCCCTATGAAACATTAAATGAAATTAATAAAATAAAACCTGTTTTACCAAAACCTTCTGTAAATAGAATAATTCAGCATAGATTAGCAGAAAAAGATTTTATCAATAATCTAAATATAAGAACTACAAGATATGTATCTATTGAAAAAAAATCTGAAATGGATTCTGTTGAAGATTTATTACCTGGTATACTCAAAACTACTACATTAGGATATGATGGCAAAGGTCAACACCCTATTAACAGTTTAGAAAATTTAGACTCAATTGATGTTGATTATTCAAAAGGTTATATTTTAGAAAAATTAGTAAAATTAAAAAAAGAAATTTCAATAATCATTACTAGGTTTGATATTCAAAAATATGAAATTTATGAACCCATTGAAAATGAACATGAAGATCAAATCTTAAGAAATTCTAAAATTCCAGCAGAGATTAGTGATAAAATATTAGAACAATCAAAACTATGGGCTACAACAATTGCAGAAGAATTAAAATATGTTGGAACTTTGTGTGTTGAGTTTTTCATTGACAGGAATGATAACCTTTATGTAAATGAAATTGCACCAAGAGTTCATAACTCAGGGCATCTAACAATTAATGCGTATAATGTAAGTCAATTTGAAAATCATGTAAGAGCAGTTTGTAAACTAGAGCAAATACCTCTTAAAAAAATATCCAATGCAATGATGACAAATATAATTGGAGATCAAATTACTAATTACAGAAATAAAGAACACAATGAAAATGAATTTTTCTTTGATTATCTTAAAAAAGAAATTAAACCAAAAAGAAAAATGGGGCACCTAACAACTCTTCTTAAGTAGATATTTCTCATATGCTAAAATCAATCGAAGGAAATTTTGATAATCCAGAAGTTCATGAGCTACTTATAAAGCATTTCATTGAGTTAAGATCTGTGTCACCTGAAGGTAGTGCTCACGTACTTGATATAGCTGGATTAAAAGATCCAACTATTAAATTTTGGAGCCTGTGGGAAGAAAATGACCTAATGGGAAGTGGTGCATTAAAATTCCTAGATAAAGAACATGGTGAGTTTAAATCTATAAGAGTTAGTGACAACTTTAGAGGTAAAGGAAATGGTACAAAAGTCATAAATCATCTAATTAATGAGGCAAAAAAACTTAATATTAAAAGATTGAGTTTAGAAACAGGTGCTGGTGAGTTCTTTTTAAATGCCAGAAAACTATTTAGTAAGTGTGGTTTTAAGCCCTGCGAGCCCTTCTCTCATTATAAAAAAGATATCAACTCTATTTATATGACCATGCTAATAAGCAACAAATAAGTCTTTAATTATTTATTCTTTTAAATTTAGTTGACAAAACCTCAATAAATCTAAACAAAGCGTGAATTACTTAATTATAAGTAATAAAAGTAACACAATAAAAAGTAAGAAGATAAATATGAGTCTACAAGGAAAAGTAAAATGGTTCAATCCAACTAAAGGTTTTGGTTTTATTGAAAGAGAAGATAAAGAAAAAGATGTATTCGTTCACGTTTCAGCTGTTAGAGATGCTGGTATGAACGGTTTAGATGAAGGTCAAGCTTTGACTTTTGAAGTTGAAGATGGTCCAAAAGGTCCTTCAGCGGTAAATTTAAAAACTGCATAATATTCACACTTTCTATTGGCTGCGATTTTTTAATTAAATTAATTTTTTAATTATTTAGCTAAATATTTCAGCCAATACCAATCAGTTTTTTTTAAGAAATTCACTCACTATTGTATTAAATTCATCTGGCTTCTCTAAATGGACATTGTGAGAGCAGCCATTAACTATTCTAAGTTCACTATTTATAATATTTTCTTTTAAAGTTTCTACTTGGTTGAAGTTATAGGCTTTGTCTTGATCTCCCCAAATTATCAAAGTTTCATTCTTAATATTTTTTAAATTTTCAATACCACTCCAATTTTTCATAGCAACAAGAGCATTGTCCGCCGCCTCTAAAGAAGTTTGTTTACCCGCTTCTTCACATAAATAAAAATATTTAGATTTATCCTCTTCAATGAACCATGTTTTTGCAATTCTATAAGCTGTGTTATCCAGTCCATTAATTTTTAGTTTGTCTCTAGAAACATCTATGGTTTCAAATCTGCCAGGTATATTTCCTCTTGGTCCTGTACCATAACAAATTAATTTTAATATTTTTTCACCTGCTAACTTTGCCATTTCTTGCACAATCATGCCACCCATTGAGTGACCTAATAAATAAAAACGTTCTATTTTCTTTTTTTCTAAACTTGTCAATATAGATTTAGCCATACCTTCAATTGAATTATATGAGTTAACTTTATTACTTTTTCCAAAACCAGGTAATGCTGGTGCCAAAACTCTAAAATTCTTTTTAAAAAAGTCAGTTTGTAAAGTCCACATCTCAGAAGATCCTAAAAAACCATGCACTAACACTAATGGAGTGCCACTTCCCACATCTTCAATAAATATATCTTGCATATTTATATTTTATTAATAATCATCGAATATAACAATTTAATAATAAGTAACTAACAAGTATGACAAATAGAAAAATAACTGACCTTTATGATGTTGAATTCACTCCATTTGATAATTATGGGGTTATTGTGCCTGGAATGAGTTGGCATAAAATTAGTTATAATAAAGAAAATGGTGGTAATGGAACTTATCTTTTAAAGATGGAACCAAATGCAAAAAGTTTGCCCCATGTGCATACAGGCTTTGAAGAGTTTTTGATGTTAGAAGGTGAATTAACTGATCCAGATAATAAAGTTTTTAAAAAAGGTGATTTTGTTACTTTTGAACCAGGCTCTACACACTCGTCCTTTACTAAAGATGGTTGCTTAATTTTAGTTTTTATGAGAGGTATCAACAAACCTCTTTAAGAAAATATTAAATAAATTTAACAAAAATATATATTTATGATTGGAATTTTAGGTGGAATGGGAACTCAAGCGGGACTTGATTTTTGCAATAAACTTGCAATGTTAAATAGAGGAAAAAGTGATCAAGAATACCCTCTATTCATACTTTATAACAAATCAAATATTCCTGGAAGACCAGAATCTATTGGTGTTCAAACTAAATCATTATCTACAATTCCAAGAACTTCGAAAAATACAAAAAAATATAATAGAGTTTTAAAAAGTTTGTTAGATGGATGTAAATCATTAGAAAAAAGTGGGTGCAAATTTATTGTTATACCCTGCAACACTGCACACTATTGGTATGAAGATTTAAAGAAAAAAATCAAGATACCGATCATTAACATGCCTAAAGAAGTTTTTATACAAACAAAAAAAAGTTGTAAAAAAAATTCTAAAATTGGACTTCTTGCAACAGAGGGAACTTTAAAAACTGAGATTTATGATAAAATTTTTAAAAAGGATTATGTATTAATTAAACCTTTAAGTAATTTACAAACAAGTTCAGTAAATAAAACAATCAAACATGTAAAAATGGGCAATATAAAACTAGCAGAAAAAACTATTAAGCCTGCAATTAAATATTTAATCAAACAAAAATGTAAAAAAATAATACTTGGCTGCACTGAGATACCTATTGCAATTTTTGCTTATAAATCTTTACAAAATGCTAAAGTTTCAAAATTGTACCTTGATCCTAATTTAATCTTAGCCAACTCCTGTATGGCAAAATATAAAAAATAGATAATGAATATAAAAGTCAAAAAACCATATGTTATATATATGGCTGAAATTATTTACTCCTACGTTTCTATTGAAAAAAATAAAGATCCGGAGCTTGATGTAAAACAAGCTATTAATAAATTCATGGAAACTAATGAATTTATAAAATTAAGCACTGGTGCATTACATGACGAATGGTTTGGTGAATTAAAAAAAAATGAGTATCTAGACAAAGATACTGGAAATAAAATACCAGATGAAACCATTAAACTTTTAGAAATTCAAAAAGATATGACTATTAAAAATTTAATTAAAATTCCTAAACTTTACGAGACTGAAAACAATACTCTCATCGAAGCATCAAATAGAGCACAACAATTTTTATGGCGTATGTGTGAAAGTTATGAACTGTGGTGTAAAGAAACTGGGCAATCAGAGCAGCTATTATTAGGTATTACTGATTAGCTAATTGAATAATTTTACTTGTTTTTTCTATTCTACTTTTTACTAAAGCAAAAAACTCTTCTTGGCTTTCTTCTTCTTCAACTTTTAATCTTTTATCTTCTACAAAGCTTTTAATATTTTCAGTAGGAGACTTACCAGTAATTTTTTTAACTGCTTGATTAGAACCATATGAAAGGCCAGCTTGATAGATATTACCAGAGCTAGCTAATGTATAAGCAGGTCCTAATAAGGCTGTACTTTGCACGCAACCATTAAGAAAAAATAGCAAAAATAATCCAGCGAAAATCTTTTTTAAAATCATTATACTCCCTCTTAATCTTAAGTATTTAAAAGCACAACTCAAGAGAGAAAGTGTTCATTTTGGATATTAATCTCTAATATTGGTATAAAATATAGCCTATAACCTTGGTATGGTTAAAATTTTTCCATTCATTTTTATTGTTTTATGGTCCTCAGCTTTTGTGACAACAAAACCAATAATAGATAACAGTGATCCCTTTGCGGCATTAGCATTTAGATTTTTTGTGGTAGCTTTTGGTTTCTATATTTATTCAATTTATACAAAACAAAAAATTTTAACAAATTCAAGAAACCTTCTACAATCACTTTTTAGTGGGGTACTTTTTCATGGTGTGTATTTGGGAGGTGTTTTTTATTCAGTTTCACTCGGGATGCCCACTGGTATTGCTGCATTAATTGTAACTTTGCAGCCAATTTTAACCAATGCATTAGCAGGAAAATTTTTAGGTGAAAAAGTTACTTTTAAACAATGGATTGGAGTGATCCTTGGGTTTATTGGTGCAGCTTTAGTTTTAGGTTTTGATATTGGATCAAGTCTTCCTGTTTTTGGAGTGATAGCTTCTTTTATGGCTCTTCTAGCGATCACAACTTCTACTTTATGGCAAAAAAAAATAAGTAATAATTTACCTTTGTCTGTCAGTAATATGTATCAAGCAATAGGTGGCTGTTCTTTTCACATAATAATTATTTTAATTTTTAGTGAACCTTATATTAATTTTACATCCACATTCTTAATAGCAATGAGTCATCAGATATTCCTTGTATCTTTTGGAGCTTTTACAATCTTAATGTTTTTAATTAAGAACAACTCAGCAAGTAAAACTGTTTCTATATTTTTTTTAATACCCCCTACTACCGCAATAATGGCTTGGATATTTTTGAATGAAAAATTGAATAATCTAGATTTAGTTGGTTTTGCTGTGGCAACTTTTGGTGTTTATATTGCAACAAGGAAGCAATAAATTTTTAAATTCCTTTATAACCAAATTCTAAGCAAGCATCAGTAATTGAATGATAAAAAGATTCTCCAAAACTTCTTAATGTGAATATTCTAACTTTATCTGGATTGTCATCTAGCATATCAATTGTAACTGACATTCCGTTATAAATTGAATTTAAACAAGTATTTTTTTTCAATTCATTAAAATTAAAAGGACATCCTTTTTTTAATATCTCTTTTGTATTTTTTCCCTCTATTTGAATTATCGCTCTGCTATGAGATATATTTGTTATGGCGAAATCTGTTTCTGGTAATTTTTCATTAATTTCTTTTAAAATTTCTTTCTTTGAAGAAACTAAAAGCCAGTTATTTGGTCCATTCCATAAAATTCTTGTATTGGTGTTACAGCTTATATTTTGAGTTTCATTTTTTAAGTTCAAATCATCTAACTTAATATTTTCAATAGTTATTGCTGAACTATTATACTTAACAATTTGAATGATTAGATAGTCGCTTAATTCGCTTATTTTTAACAGCTCTTTATCATTTTTTCCTTCATGATCACCAAATAAACCTTTGATATGAATATTCTTTAAAGCAGAAATTGAACTCATGATCTTACTCTTTCACCTTTTGGATCAACATAATGGGATGAAACAATCTCAACTGGTATTGTTTTATTTTTTAAAGGTGACATTGCAAATAGTTTTTGTCCTATCATATTTTTTCCATCCTTAAGAATTGCTAGTGAAAATGGATTATCGTATTCAACACTCCAACAAGATGCAGAAATATATCCTAATTTAGGGTTTGGTGTTGGAGCCATTGCGTCTTTAACTAAATGAGACCCTTCTGGGATACTTGTTTTCTTATCAATTGGAACAACCCCTACTACTTTTTGTCTATCTTCAGCTATAAATGCTTCTCTTTCTAATGAACGCTTTCCTATAAAATCTTTCTTTTTACTAACAAGTCCTTCTAAAGAGTTATCATAAGGAATGGTTCTGCCATCAAGTTCTGATCCCGCAATGTGACCCATTTCAATTCTTAGAGTTGATAATGCTTCAGTGCCGTAAGGTTGAATTTTAAATTCTTGTCCTACTTCCATTATCTTCTCCCACATAAAGTTTCCATTGTCAGATTCGACATTAACCTCATAAGCAAGCTCTCCTGAAAATGAGATTCTAAAAATTCGTGCGTGAACTCCAAATAAATCAGCTTCTAAATATCCCATAAAAGGTAACCCTTCATTTGAAGCATCAATATTTGGAAATAATTTTTGTAATAAGTCTCTAGATTTTGGCCCAGCAATTGCAGCTCCTGCCCATTGCTCTGTAGTTGAAACCACATTTACATTTAGTTCTGGCCATACAAGTTGTAGATAATATTCAAGATGAGATAAAACATTTGCTGCTTGTGCTGTTGTTGTTGTCATATGATAATGGTTTTCAGAAATTCTCGTTGTTGTTCCATCATCCATAACAATTCCATCTTCTCTTAACATTACACCATACCTTGCTTTACCAACTGGCAGTTTTAACCAAGCATTAGTGTAAACTCTATTTAGTAGCTCTGCTGCATCAGGTCCTTTAATGTCAATTTTACCTAAAGTAGTTACATCGCAAACACCTACATTTGTTCTAACATTTTTAGCTTCTCTTTTTGAACCTTCAAATAAAGTTTCTTCTCCAATTTTATAATATCTTGGTCTCAACCAAACACCTGCATCTACAAACACGGCATTATTTTTTTCATGCCAAGTGTGCATTGGTGATTTTCTTGTTGGTTTTGAATGTTTGCCGACTTCTCTTCCAACAATTGCACCAATAGTAACTGGTGTATACGGAGGTCTAAAAGTTGTATGACCTACTTCTGGCACTATTTTATTTTCAATGTTTGAAACTAATTGCAAACCGTTGAGATTACTTGTTTTTCCTTGGTCTGTGGCCATTCCTAGTGTCGTGTATCTTTTTACATGTTCTATGGATCGATACCCTTCTTTTAGTGCAATTTCTACATCTGAAACAGCTACATCGTTTTGAAAATCTAAAAATCTTTTATATGTTTTTCCTTTAGGCAAAGGCACACACCAAAATTTATCATGGGTGGTAGATTTTTTTTCCATAACTGTTGGTGATGATGTTTTGTTATCATTATTAGTAATTTTTTTTGAAAGTTCATATCCAGTTTCAAATGAACTTTTTAAAGTTTCTTCTAATGTAAAAGTTCCATTAGCAGCACCTAAAGTTGTTTCATTTTGTTTTGATAATCCAGGTACAAATGCATCTATATCCTTATTAAAAGTAGTTTTATTTCCTGATTGAGAAGCTAAATGTATTGTTGGTGTCCAAAAACCTGAAACGCAAATGCAATCACAATTGATATTTTCTAAAGTTCCTAGTTCATTTTTATCATCTGAAATTTTTGCAACTTCAGCTGATTTAACTTTTTTATACCCTTTAGCAGCAACTACCACGTAAGAAAATTTAATTTCAATATCTAGTTTTTTTGCTTCATCTATAATTTCTGACTTTGGTTCTTTTCTTGTATCTAAAATAATTGGATCAACACCATTTTTTTTAAACTCTATAGCCGTTTCATATCCGCTATCATTATTGGTAAATATTAAAGGTTTTTTACCAACTAACACTCCATAAACTTTTAAATATTCTTTTGCTGCAGAAGACAGCATCACACCTGGTGTATCATTATTTCCAAATACTAAAGGTCTTTCAATTGATCCTGATGAAATTAAAACTTCTTTTGCTCTAATATACCAAAGTCTTTGTTTTGGATTATATTTTTTAGTTTTAGGTAAGTGATCACTTAATTTTTCTGACATCACTAACATATTGTGATCATAGTAACCAAATACTTGAGATCTATTTTTAACAATAACATTAGGCATTTCTTTAAGTTCAGAAATAATATTTTCAGCCCATTCTTTTCCTGTTTGATTTCCAATATTAACCTCGCTAGTTAATAAAGTTCCACCAAATCTAGGCTTGTCTTCTGCTAAAATTACTCTTGCTCCATTTTTAGCAGCAGCATATGCACTTGCTAAACCAGAGGGTCCTGAACCTGCAATTAACAAATCACAATACTCATATTTATGTTCGTATCTTTCCTTGTCATGTTCAATTGATGCAACCCCAAGTCCTGCTGCTTTTCTTATAAATGGCTCATAAACTTTGTACCAAAAACTTTTTGGCCACATAAACGTTTTGTAATAAAATCCTGCTGGAAGAAATATTTTTAACAAATTGTTGATAGCACCAATATCAAAATTAACACTTGGCCAACAATTAACACTTGTTGCTTCCAAACCTTCAAAGAGCTCTTGTTCTGTAGCTTTTACATTCGGTTCAGTTTCATTATTTCTGTATAATTGAACAATTGCATATGGCTCATCTACACCTGCACCAAAAAAACCTCTGGGTCTATGATATTTAAAGCTTCTTCCTATTAAATGAACTCCATTAGCAAGTAATGCTGATGCTAACGTGTCTCCCTCATAACCAAAGTAGGTTACACCATTAAATTTAAATGAGATTTTTTTATCTCTATTTATTAGTCCAATATTATCTAATCTATAATTTTGTGTCATATTAAATATCTTCGCTAGCTTTAACGGTTTTAAATATTTCGTGAGTTGCAGTGTCTCTTTCTACTTTAATCCACTGTCTGCATCCTGATATATGTTGCCATAGCTCTTTGTGTTTTCCTCTTAAACTTTTTCTATTATAGACAAAATTATCCCAATCTTGATCTGAAACTTCTTTATTAAGCTCTGGTCTTTTAACGGTTGCATCACCACCATATGAAAATTCATTTTGAGATCTCATCCCACAGTGAGGACATTTAATATGAAGCATTTATGAAATCCACGTTTTAGTTCCAAGTCCTTTTTCATCTAATAAGTGACCTGTGTGAAATCTATTTAAACTATATCCAGCATTTAATTTGTGAACTCTATCTTGTGCAATTGTATGTGCAAATGTCCATCCTGATGCTGGTGTTGCTTTAAATCCACCATAACACCATCCACAATTTAAATATAATCCTTCAATATGAGTTTTATCTATTATAGGTGAACCATCCATAGACATATCCATTATCCCACCCCAAGTTCTAAGCATTTTTAGTTTGCTAAGAAAAGGCATCATCGCAATTCCTTCAGTTAAAACATGTTGAAGGGTTGGAAGGTTTCCTCTTTGCGCATAGCTATTATAGCCATCCAAATCTCCTCCCATTACCATCTCACCTTTATCCGACTGACTAATATAAAAGTGTCCTGCACCAAAAGTTACAACTTTATCTAAAACAGGTTTAACTGGTTCTGAAACACAAGCTTGTAGAAGATGTGTTTCAATTGGTACTGTCATATTTAATTTCTCTGCTAAAACATTTGTACTACCTGCAACACACAGTCCAATTTTTTTAACTTTAATATCTCCTCGTGAAGTTCTAACTCCCTGAATTTTTCCACCTACTACATCAAAACCTGTTACTTCACAATTTTGAATAATATCTACACCCATTGAATCTGCTTGACGTGCATAACCCCATGCAACAGCATCATGCCTTGCCGTTCCAGCGCTTGGTTGCATCAGTCCGCCAAATATAGGAAACCTTACATTGTCTGAAAAGTCAGCCATTGGAATAATTTCTTTTACCTCTTCTCTATTTAATAAAACTGCATCGATACCATTTAATCGCATTGAGTTTCCTCTTCTTGCGAAAACATTCATCTGGGCATCTGAGTGAGCAAGGTTAATAATTCCTCTTGGAGAAAACATTACATTGTAATTTAAATCCTGACTCATTTTTCTCCACAAATCCATTCCAAACTCACTGAACAATGCATTATCGTCATGCATGTAGTTTGATCTAATGATTGTGGTATTTCTTCCAACATTTCCGCCCCCGATCCAACCTTTTTCAATGATAGCAACGTTTGTAATATTGTGCTCTTTAGCTAAATAATAAGCAGTTGCTAGGCCGTGACCACCTCCACCAATTATAACCACATCATATTCTTTTTTAGGAGTTGGATCTTTCCAGGCCAAATCCCAATTTTGATGACCAGAGAAGGCATTTTTGATCAAATTAAATATAGAATATTTTTGCATAAAATAATTTTATACAAAGGAATATAAATAGTTCTTATTTTTTTTATATATATTTTTTAGAAGTTTCCAAAAATTTAAAATAAGATATCAATTGGGCATTAAAAATTAATTTTATAGGAGTTTAAAATGAGCGAAGTTAAGTCAGACATTCAAATAGCTAGAGAAGCTAAAATGCAACCTATAAATGATATTTTAGCCAAGATAAATGTGCCCGATGAAAGCTCAGCTTTTAGTCCAATGGGAAGACACATTGCAAAGATTAATTTAGAATATTTAGACACTTTAAAAGATAAACCAAATGGAAAACTTGTATTAGTGACGGCAATCACTCCTACACCAGCTGGTGAAGGAAAAACCACAACTTCAGTTGGTTTAAATGATGGATTAAACAAAATTGGAAAAAAATCCATTGTTTGTTTAAGAGAACCAAGCCTTGGTCCCTCTTTTGGAATGAAAGGTGGAGCAGCAGGTGGTGGTTATGCTCAAGTAGTTCCAATGGAACAAATTAATTTACATTTTACTGGAGATTTTCATGCAATAACATCAGCTCATAATTTGTTGTCAGCCTTAATTGATAATCATATCTATTGGGGAAATAAATTAGATATCGATGTTAGAAGAATTGTTTGGAAAAGAGTAATGGATATGAACGATCGTTCTTTAAGATCCATAAATATAAATTTAGGTGGAGTTGCAAATGGTTTTCCAAGAGAAGATGGTTTTGATATAACTGTTGCATCTGAAATCATGGCAATCTTTTGTTTATCAAATGATTTAGAAGATTTAGAAAAGAGAATAGGAAATATTACAATTGCTTATACTAGAGATAAAAAACCTGTTTATGCTAAAGATTTAAAAGCACAAGGTCCAATGACAGTATTATTAAAAGATGCAATTCGACCTAACGTTACTCAAACTTTAGAAAATAATCCTGCAATTATTCATGGTGGCCCTTTTGCTAACATTGCTCATGGCTGTAATTCTGTAATTGCAACAAAGACTGGACTAAAACTTGCTGACTATGTTGTGACAGAAGCAGGATTTGGTGCAGACCTTGGTGCAGAAAAATTCCTTGATATTAAATGTAGAAAATCAGATTTAAAACCTAGTTGTGTTGTAATTGTTGCAACTATTAGAGCATTAAAAATGCATGGTGGTGTAGCAAAAGATGATCTTAAAACAGAAAATGTAGAAGCCTTAAAAAAAGGTCTAGTTAACCTTCAAAGACATGTAGAAAATGTAAAAAAATTTGGTTTACCAGTTGCAGTAGCTGTTAATCATTTTATTAAAGATACAGAGAATGAAGTAAAAGCTTTGATAGAATTTTGTGACACTATTGGAGTTAAAGCAAGTCTTTGTACTCATTGGGCAAATGGTGGCGAAGGTACAAAAGAACTTGCAAGTCATGTTGCTGAATTATGTGAGAAAAATGAGGATAAATTTAAATTCTTATATGAAAGTAAAACTCCTCTATTTAAAAAAATAGAGACAATTGCAAAAGAAATTTATAGAGCGGATGAAGTTATTGCTGATACTAAAATTAGAGATCAATTAAAAAGCTTTGAAGATGCTGGATATGGTGACTTTCCAATTTGTATTGCAAAAACCCAATACAGCTTCTCAACAGATCCAAGCTTAAAAGGCGCACCCACAGGTCATGCTTTGCCAATTAGAGAGATTAAACTTTCTTCAGGAGCAGAGTTTATTGTTGTGATATGTGGAGCTGTTATGACTATGCCTGGACTACCAAGAATTCCAGCAGCAGACTCAATTAAGCTAAATAAAGATGGCGAAATTGAAGGTCTATTTTAGAAACTAGTTACGCAGATAATTAAGCCAATTTCTAACTTCACATGTTCTATTGTTAAAATCTAATTGTTCGTTTTGAGATTTTATATATGAGATATGACTTTCATACTCTTCTTCATTTAAAAAATTTTTATTTACAAATAGTCGCTCTTTACGACCAGCAATAAGTTTGAGCATTTGAAAATATTCATAATCAGGATGATATTGTAAGCCAATAATTTCCGAATTTCCCACATTAAAGGTAACACCCATTACATTGTTAACTTTATCACTTGATAGAAGAATAGCATTTTCCGGTAATTCACTTACTTCATCAAAATTAAATGCTGGTGATGTAAAAATTTTTTTCTTATCTTTGTAAATAAAATGCTTCTCACCTTCATTATTAATAATTACATCTGATGCAATTCCAATGTGAGCACCATTTTTACCAGGGTTTACCTTGCCTCCAGCTGCTGTAGAACAAACTTGTAATCCCCAACAAATAGCTAAAATCTTCTTTTTTTGAGTAAAACAATTTGATGCAAAATTAATATGTTTCTTAATCACATCTGTCATATCATTTATTCGCATTGCACCGCCCGTAAAGACAATACCATTATATTTACTCATATCTTTTAGAGCATTTGTTGTCTCATCATCATTACCAGGGTTTATAATTTCTGTATTTGTTGATGGTTCTATTTTTAAGATTAAATTTTTTAAATTATCTGCTGCAGAAGCTCCAGCTGCTTTAATAAAAAACTCACTATCTTCTCTAATATTTCCTTCAACAATTAAAATATTTAAATCACTCATTTAAACAATTCACCCGTCATACTGTTCTGGTACATTATCCTCATATCATCCTCAGTTAATTTTTTTGGATTTCCTCCAGTAGATGGGTCTGCTAAAGCCATTTTTGATAATCTATCAATATCAAAATCTTTTTCATCAATCACTTCTGATAATTTATGAGGCATATCAAGTTTTTTTCTTAAATCTAAAACCCAGTTAACAAAACCATCAAAAGATCTATCTTTAAGTTCCAAATAATCACAAATTTTAATTATCTTCTCTTCGATAATATCTTTATTAAATGTTAAAACATAAGGCATGAATATTGCATTCGATAAACCATGGTGAACATTATTTAATGCATTAACAGGATGACTTAGAGAGTGAATTGCTCCTAGTCCTTTTTGAAATGCAGTTGAGCCCATACTAGCTGCTGTTAACATATTCATTCGTGCTTCAATATTCGATCCGTTGTTAACAGCTTCTAATAGCCACTTATCAATTAATCTCATTCCTTCTAAAGCAATTCCATCTGCCATTGGATGATAACCTGGCGCACAATAAGCTTCTAAATTATGAGCTAATGCATCCATTCCAGTTGCTGCAGTCATTTTTGATGGTAACCCAACTGTTAAAACTGGATCTAGAATAACTATTGAAGGTAAAAATTTTGGATGAAAAATAATATTTTTTACACCTGTTTCTTCATTTAAAATTACAGATGCTCGTCCTGTTTCAGAACCCGTACCTGCAGTTGTGGGTACTGCAATAATTGGTGCAATTTTATCTGAATTTGCTTTGGTCCAATTATCTCCAACATCTTCAAAATCCCAGATAGGTAGAGTTTGACCTGACATAAAAGCAACTGCTTTACCAACATCTAAACCACTACCACCTCCAAACGCAATAACACCATCACAATTGTTTTTTTTATAATAATCAGCACCTTCATTAACATTCGTGCCAGTTGGGTTACCAACAACATTTGAATATAATGCAGCAATAATTCCACCCTCTTTTAAAATCGATAAAGTGTTTTTAACAATAACTGATTGAGCTAATCCATTATCAGTAACAAGCAGTGGCTTTTTAATGTTTAAATTTTTACATGCTGAAGCAACATCATTAATTCTATTTTCACCTACCCACATTGTAGTAGGATAATTCCAGTTGTATTTTTGCATATTATGTTTTAGTGTTTTATAAAGTTGGTTGATGTATATCACTTTCTAAAATAATTTTAACCGAAATATTTATGCAAAAAACTATTACACCTATTGATAATACCCTTTATATCGAAAGAAATTATGATGGAGCTAAAATAGAAGAAACTATTAATGGCTCAATGAAAGCTCAAAAAATGTGGGCCGATCTAGATATTAAAGAAAGAGTAAAACTATTAACAAGTTTTGTTGAAGATTTTTTATCAAGAAGCGATCTGATTTGTGAAGAACTAAGTAGACAAATTGGTAGACCTATTTCTCAAGCGGCTGGTGAATTAAAGGGCTTTAAAGAAAGAGCCGATTACATGCTATCTATTGCAGAAAAGAAATTATCAAATATTGATGTAGCAAAAGATGATAATTTTAAAAGTTATATAAAAAGAAAAGCTCTTGGTGTAGTTTTTGTAATAGCGCCATGGAACTATCCATACCTCGTTGCAGTAAACTCTATAATACCAGCTATGGCAGCAGGTAATTCTGTTATATTAAAACATTCTGCTCAAACCCCTTTATGTTCTGAGCAACTTTACCAATCAGCTAAAAAAATTCTGCCTAAGGATATTTTTAATTATTTACATTTAAACCATGAAGATAGTTTAAAAATTGTTTCTGATAAGCGAATTAATTTTGTCTCATTCACTGGATCAGTAAAAGCAGGTTACGATGTTCAAAGAGCAACTCAGAATAAATTTATTGATATGACTTTAGAATTAGGTGGTAAAGATCCAGCTTATGCCAGATATGATTGTGACTTAGAAAAAACAGTTGAAAATTTGGTTGATGGATCTTTTTTTAACTCAGGTCAATCATGTTGTGGAATAGAAAGAATTTATGTTGATGAAAAAATTTATAATAATTTTTTAGAATTGTTTGTTTCAAAAACTTATAATTACAAACTTGGAAATCCATTAGAAAAAGAAACCAACTTAGGTCCTGTGGTTAAACTATCAGCTGCTGATTTTATTTTACAACAAATAAACTCTGCAATTGATAAAGGTGCAAAAAAAATGATTGATGAAAGTAAATTTAACTTTTCAAAAGAACATAAAAATTATTTAATTCCTCAGGTTTTAACAAACGTGAACCATGATATGGCTTTTATGACTGAAGAAACTTTTGGACCCTGTGTTGGGATTATGAAGGTTAAAGATGATAATGAAGCAATTAAATTAATGAATGATAGTCCTTATGGATTAACAGCTTCAGTTTGGACAAAAGATCTTGATGTTGCTCAAAAAATTGGCAATCAAATTAATACAGGCACGTTTTATATGAATAGATGTGATTATCTAGATCCTGCATTATCATGGACTGGTGTTAATGAAACCGGAAAAGGTTGTTCGCTATCTGAGGTAGCTTATGAAAAATTAACTTCACCAAAAAGCTTTCACTTAAGAAAAGAACAATAAAATGAAATTAAATTTTAAAGGTAAAACTGCTGTAATCACTGGTGCAAGTGGTGGTATGGGTTTAGAGATATCAAAAAAACTATCTCAAAACAATATTTCAGTTTTAATGTTAGATTTAAAAAGTCCTAGTAAAGAATTTTTAGATAATAATAAAAAATGTGAATTTAAAAAAGTTGATGTAACTAATTTTAATAAATTGAAAGTATATATCGATAATTTTTATAAAAAACACAAAAGATTGGACTACCTAGTTAATACAACTGGTGTTCTTTGGTTTGATAAAGATGTATCAGCGGTAAATATAGATTTTAATGTATGGGATAAAGTTTTTGAAATAAATTTAAAATCTATGATGTATCTTTCAAAAATTATTGTACCTAAAATGATTAAAAATAAATTTGGTTCAATGGTGCATATATCTTCCATTGATGCATTATCTGGTGATGACAAACCTCAAGACGCTTATGGTGCTTCAAAAGCAGCAATGATTAGACTTTCAAAGTCCTTTGCCATTCAATTTGCATCTAACAAAATTAGATCAAATATAATCTTACCTGGGCCAATAGATACGGGTATGCAGATTAGATGGAAAAAAAATCCTAATACAAAGAAAAATTTAGAAAAATTTATTCCTTTAAATAAAGTAGGTAAACCCGAAGATATTTCAAATGCTTCTTTATTCTTATTAAGTGATCAAGCAGATTATATTACTGGAACTGAATTGATTGTTGATGGGGGTCTTACGGCTAATCCGTAGTTATTAACTTTAGGCGCCTCTTTCTTGAGGCGCCTAAAAAATATTTATTATCTATAAGGGTATCCAGCTTTTTCCATTGTGTTTGCATATAACTTAAATGCATCCACAACTTTTTTAGCTCTTGGACTAATACTTGAAGTCTCATCCCAGAATGCTTTAGAGTCGTTTACGACTTTAGCCCATTCATTATCAGGAAGACTTGTTAGTTCCATTTTTTTCCCATTAACACGAAGATCAGCTTCTCCACCCCAATACCAAACTTGTCTATAATAATGAGAGTCATTAATAGACATTCTGTAAAGTGCTTGAAGTTTTGGACTTAATTTGTCCCAAGCTTTTTGATTAGCAAAGTAAGATCCAAACCATGCTCCTGTAACAGAGTTAGTTAATGCATACTTGCAGATATCAGCCCAACCCACTTCATATGCCTCAGTAAACCCGCACCAAGCAACACCATCTAGTTCTCCGGTTTGCATAGCAACTTCCACATCATCCCAAGGAACCGTAACTGGTATTAGACCGTATTGCGCCAAGAATTTTCCAGCAGTAGGAACACCAAAAACTCTTAGGCCCTTCATATCTGCTAAAGAAGTAACTTTTTTGTTTACAGTGAAAAGATGACATGGATCCCAAGCACTTGTGCTCAACCATTTAACACCTTCAACCTCACTATAAGCTTCATCCCAAATTTCATTTAAACCATAATATTTAAATAAAGCTGGAACGTCTAAGCTGTATCTAGTTGCAAATGGAAAATATCCACCAAACACTGAGATATCAACTGGTGATCCCATTGTAGCATCATCACTTTGTACGGCATCTAGAGTTCCTGCTTGCATGGCTCTGAATAGTTCATCGGTAGGAACTAATTGATCCGCATAATACAGTTCAATTTCCATTTCACCATAAGCAGCTTTATTAAATGCTTCAATTTGTGGTTTGATAACATGTGCACCAAGCGGAGCTCCAGAATATGTTTGAAGCCTCCATTTAATTGGGTTTGATGCAGAATAAGCGTAAGGTGCTTTAACAACACTTGCTCCTGCTACACCAAAAGTTAACAAGCCAGCTTTCTTAATAAACGATCGCCTCTTACTTGTTATTATTTTTTTTTCTTTTTTCATTAACTCTCCCTATTAGTTAAAAAGTATTTTTAAACCCTATTATAAAAAAAATTATGATTAAACCAAAAAATGAAATTTTTTATTCCACTAAATGATAATTTTTTCAACTTTAAAACCTAAAGTTGTATTATTATTTTTTATAGGTACTTATTTGGAAGATAAGTTGCAATTTGAGGAAAAACCATAACCAAAATCAATGCTAAGAGCATCACTAAGAGAAACGGTGTAATAGATTTATAAATATCAGATAAAGTTATTTCTTTTGGTGCCATTGCTCTCATAAGAAATAAATTATAACCAAACGGAGGGGTCATATATGCAATCTGACATGTAATTGTGTAAAGAACGCCGTACCAGATTGGATCGAATCCCAATGAGATAATTAGAGGTACATAAAGTGGCGCCACTATAACTAACATCGCCGTATCATCTAAAAACATTCCCATAAATATATAGGAAAGTTGCATCATAATTAAAACTCCCCAAGGAGTTAAATGCCATCTTTCTATAAATAAAGTTTCAATTGCACGCGCAGCACCAAGACCATCAAATACCGCTCCAAAACATAGTGCAGCTAATATTATCCACATAAACATGCAAGAAACACCAAGAGTTTTTCTAAGTGTTGTATCAAGAACTTTTCGAGTAAATCTTTTTTTGTAAATGGATGCTAAAGTTGCAAGTAAAGCACCTACAGCAGAACACTCAACTAAACTTGCTATACCCATTAAGAATAATCCAGTCATGGACATAAATATTACAAATGGAATTATTCCAGCTGTTAAAAGTTTTAGTTTTTCTTTAAGTGGAATATTTCTTTCTTTTTCACTTAATACAGGACCTAATTCAGGTTGAAGACGACATCTTACATAAATATAAATTATAAATAAGGTAGCCATTAAAAGGCCTGGTAAAAGTCCTGCAAGCCAAAGTTTACTTACTGGTTGACGTGCGATCATACCATAAAGAACCATCACAACACTTGGAGGTATTAAAATTCCTAACGAACTTCCTGCTTGAACGACACCAGTAATCATTCTTTTATCATAATTACGTTTTAACATTTCAGGGAGAGCAATAGTTGCCCCTATAGCCATACCAGCAACACTTAATCCATTCATAGCTGAAATTCCAACCATCATGAACATTGTACCAATTGCTAAGCCTCCTTTTATTCCACCAAAAAATACATGGAACATTTTATATAAATCGCTAGCAATACCTGACTCTGAAATCATAAAACCCATGTAAATAAAAAGTGGAAGCGTAAGCATTGGATACCACTTAAAAAGTTTCCATGTAGCCGTATATGGCATTTCAATAGCTCCATTTCCCCAAACTAATAATGCTGAAATAACAGCCACAAATCCAATTGCACCAAACACTCTTTGACCAGTAAACATCATTGCCAACATCGTTATGAACATGAACAATGCAATAAATTCATAACTTAGATATTGAGCGAGCATTATATTTTAATACCTTTAATTTTTGCGATATCTTTAATTAACATTGAAAAAGCTTGTAATAACATCAAGAGTATACCCAGTAACATCAAAGATTTTATGGGCCAAAGATAAGGCGCCCAAGCAGTAAAAAGTTTTTGTTTGTATTCCAATGTATATTGTAAACTTGAAATAGAGCCATAAAGAAGAACTACCAAGAAAAAAATCAAGAAAATACTTGTAAAAACATCCATTTTAGCTTTACCTTTTGCAGATAGTTTCCCATAGAATAAATCCATTCTAACATGATCATCAGTAATCATCGAGTAACCACCCCCAAGTAAATAATACGCTGTAAGAGTAAATTGAGCCATCTCTATAATCCACATTAAAGGATAGTTAATAATGTTTCTCGTAACGAAAGATAATATTAAAAGAAACATCATAAAAAAAACACCGTACATTACAAATCTGCCAACTTTGACACAAATGTTGTCTATTATATTTACATAAATTGAAAATATTTTTGGCATAAATTTCTAATTTTTATTTTTTTTAATTTCTTCTTCACAAAATTTTTTAGCTTCCGCAAGATCAGTAATTTTAGATTTAGATAGTTTTTGGCTTCCAGCTAAACAGGCATCTACTGCTCTTTTAAGATTATGGTCGCTAAAATTTAAAATAACCACCATTCCAAGTATTATAAAAACAAATATTAATATATTTTTTACCATTGAATTTCTAATTTCTTATTATCGCATATAGTATTTAACATACTAAACATTAATGGAAAATGTTTAGAATTAAGATCTTGTAAAATTTTAGGACCAATTTCCAATGCAAGTTGTGCACCTTCAACTGTAATATTTTTCATAAATTTTTCTTTAGCTTCTTTATAAAGGTATCCTTCGCCTAAATATTTTCCCATCAAGCTATTTCTTCCTCCTATTGCACTAACATACAAATCACCTAAACCAGCTAGGCCATAAACAGTTTCAGGTCTTCCTCCATAGAAAGAAACAAACTCAACCATTTCAGATATTGATCTATGAATTAATGAGGCTGATGTATTTAAATAATATTTAGATTGAATTTCTTTAGGTGCTTTTGAATTACTTAACCCTTCTGAGGCTCCAATTAACATAGAATAAATATTTTTAATTGCACCTGATAATTCAATGCCAGTTAAGTCATCTGATACTTCTGTTGAATAGTAATCTGTTGATATAATTTTTTTTAATTTTTCAGTTTCTTTGATATCTGGGTTTGCAATAACTGTGCCTGTCCTCATTTTATATGCAAGACCTGCTGCCAAACAGGGTCCTTTAATCGCTGAAATATTTACTTGTGTATGACCTTCATCTTTGAGAAGTTTTTTAATTTTATCTGAAAGTGTTATTAATTCATTACCCTCAATAGCCAGGCCTTTGGTTAATAAAATAATGGGAAGATTTTTTTTGTAGCTCTTTGTAATTTGCTTAACAAACCATTCAATTCCTACCGAGCTAACTCCAGCAACCATGATGTCTACTCCCTCTTCAAGTATTGATTGTAATTTTTCAAATTTTTCTACCTTCAATTTTGATGGTAATTCAATATTTAAAGCTGGATGAAGATTGTTATTAGATTTAATATTATTTATTAAATCATCTTCTAAATGCGTACCAACGAGTGTTACCTCATTTTGGTTTTCAAGACATGGTACAGCAAAAGCTGATCCCATTGCTCCAGCACCAATAATAATAATTTTTTTCATAATTTAGTATTTTTTTATATTAATTTTTAGCATTTTGTTGGTAAAGTACAGTTATAAATTTATAGAGAGAGATGATATTATGACAAAAGTAGCTATTATTGGTGCTGGCCCTTGTGGTTTGTCCGCTTTAAGATCCTTTGAACAAGCAGAAAAAAATGGTGAAAAAATACCTGAAATAGTTTGTTTTGATAAGCAAGAAGATTGGGGAGGATTATGGAATTACAGTTGGAGAACTGGATCTGATCAATACGGTGACCCTGTACCTAATAGTATGTATCGATATCTTTGGTCAAACGGCCCTAAAGAATGTTTAGAATTTGCTGACTACTCATTTGATGAACACTTTGGAAAACCAATTCCTTCTTTTCCACCTAGAGCAGTTTTATATGATTATATTTTAGGTAGAGTTAAAAAGGGAAATATAAAATCTAAAATAAAATTTAACACCTCTGTTACTAATGTTTCTTATGTAAACAGTAACTTTGAGGTTACTTATCGAGATAAAAAAAATGACAAAATTTCGAAAGATATTTTTGATTACGTAATTGTATCTACTGGTCATTTTTCGGTTCCATTCATCCCAGAATATCCTGGAATGAAATCATTTCCTGGAAGAATAATGCATTCTCATGATTTTAGAGATGCAGAAGAATTTCGAGGCAAGAATGTTGTTGTTTTAGGAAGTAGTTATTCTGCTGAAGATGTTGCTCTTCAGTGTCATAAGTATGGGGCAAAAAGTGTTACTATTGGTTATAGACACAATCCAATGGGATTTAAATGGCCCAAAGGTATGAAAGAAGTTTTTCATCTAGATAGACTTGAGGGGAATAAGGCAATATTTAAAGATGGCCACGTGCAAGAAGCAGATGCTGTAATTTTATGTACTGGATATCTTCATCATTTCCCTTTTATATCTGAAGATCTTAAATTAAAAACTGGCAATAGATTGTATCCTCCGATGCTATACAAAGGTGTAGTTTGGCAAAATAATCACAAATTAATGTATTTAGGTATGCAAGATCAATTTCATACTTTTAATATGTTTGATTGTCAGGCTTGGTTTGCAAGGGATGTTATAATGGGAAAAATTAAAGTTCCAAATGACTCTGAAATTGAAAAAGATATTAATAAATGGGTATCAATGGAAGAAAAATTGGAAAATCCTGAACAAATGATAGATTTTCAAACTGAGTACACCAAAGAACTTCATGATTTATCTGATTATCCTAAAATTAATTTTGAATTAATTAGAAAAACTTTTAAAGAATGGGAACATCATAAAGTGGAAAATATAATGACTTATAGAAATAAATCATTTGCTTCACCAGTGACAGGCTCTGTTGGACCAATTCACCATACACCATGGGAAGAAGCTATGGACGACTCTTTAAAAACATTTTTAAATAAATAAAAGATTTATTATCTAGTTTAAGAGAATATTAGCTATCCTATACCAAGGTGTTTTTTTCTTTTCCCAACCCACGTTCTGATTAAATGGTCAAATATTAGGCCAATAAAAGCAACACAAAGTCCCAATGTCAATCCTATACCTGCACCCTTTTTATCAGATAGAGCTTTTAGAATGTACTGTCCTAAATCTTCTGTTCCAATAAAAGCCCCAATAATTACCATGAACAAAGCAAATACAATTGTTTGATTTAAACCAAGCATCATGTGAGGAAAAGCTAAAGGGAATTCAATTTTTAATAACCTTTGTACTTTATTTACACCTGACATTGTGGCAGCGTCATGTAAAGCTTCTGGAACACTTCTTAAACCTTCAATAGTATACCTTGTTGCAGGTATAGTTGCATAAACTATTACAGCAATTAATACTGAAGTATCTGTAACTCCAAAAAGCATCATCACAGGAATCAAGTATACAAACGAAGGGAAGGTTTGAAAGATATCACAAACGCCCAGCATAAAATTTGCAGTATGCTTGTTTTGAAATGATATAATTCCAACTGTAAATCCAATTATAGTGGATATAAAAACTCCAAAAGTTGCCATGTACAATGTAACTAAAGCTCTATCCCACCAAGGACTCAATGCAATAAATAAAGTTAATCCGCCCACTACAAGAGCTGAACGAATTCCTCCAATTATATAACCCGCTCCAATGACTAAAACTAAAGTAGCAACTGCTGGCATTCTTAAATATAAAGCTCTCATGGGTTGCAACACATCTACTATCAACCAAGTATTAAAAATCTTTAAAGTATGAAAGAAAGTATCCCAAATCCAATCCACACCTTTATTCCAAAAATCTGCTGTTGATATTCCTTTATTGTGAGGAACTTCAAATAAATAATTAGACCCATCTTTAAAATAAAATGACCCCAGATATGAAAAAATAATTCCTAGAATTACAGCAGCTGCAAAAAATAATATATTTTTATTACGCTGAAAATAAGTCAAGTTACCAAAATAATCTATTTGCTTATTTGCCCAAGCTAAGGACATCTTATCCAAAAGTATTGCAATCAAACTAATACATAAACCAGCCTCTAATGCTAATCCAATATTTAGCTGGTTTAATGCTAATAATAAATTAAACCCTAAACCTTTTGCTCCTATAAAAGCTGAAATAACTGCCATAGAAAAACACACCATTATGACCTGGTTAACTCCAATTAAAATATCTCTTCTAGCAGTAGGAATTAATACTTTAGTCATCAGTTGCCAATTATTACACCCACTCATTCTACCAGCCTCAATAACCTCAGAGGGTATTCCTCTTAGACCTAACAAGGTTAATAATATCATTGGTGGAACCGCTACAACCATAGTTATAATAACTGCAGCATGATCACCAATGCCAAAAAGAACAATTGCAGGAACTAATACTGCGTATTGAGGCATAGTTTGCATAACCAAAAGTATTGGATATAAGAATTTTTCTACACGTTTGCTTTTAAATGCCATAACTCCAAAAGTTAAACCAAAAAGAAAAGAAAGTGGTGCTGCTACTAATATAAAAGAAAGAGTTTGCATCGAAGGTTTCCATTGACCAAAAACAGAAATATAAATCATGACTAAACCTGCAAATAAAGCTAAGCCTTTACCGCTTAATTTATATCCAAGTATTACCGCACCTGCTGTAACGATTGTCCAAGGTAATCCTGGCAGTTCTGCCCATGGATTTGCATCTATCCAATCCCAACTACTAAATGAAACAATTGTTTCAACACCTCCTAATAAAATTTCTCTTATTAACTCTATAAGAAACGTCATAAATGAAGTTAAATTTCTTGTAATTTGTAAAAGTAGAGGTTGAGTTCTGAACTCTTGAATGTCTTCATTCCAAAACTCCATTGGCATCCATTCATTCATTAAAAAAAATAAAGAATCGTTTATCCAAATAGGCAACCATCCAAGTAAAGGTGGTAGTCTCCAAAAAACATCAAACGCATAATATCTCACCTCAGCACCAAATAATGTGTAAGTACTTTGATTAGGGTCTTTAATGAATTCGGCTTGGCCTCTTATAAAATTATAAGTTTCAGGAACTTCTATTGCAAAACATAAGCTAAAAAATACAATTAACAAAAATAACCATTGAAAAAATTTTGGATATTTTTTTAATAATTCCATATTTTGCCTTTATTTTTTCTCCCTTGAAAAAACAGTATGAATTATTTTTGAGGGGTGAACGCTTCCAACAATTTTATTATTTTCATCTGTAACAGCTACAGATTTTTCTTGAGTTAAAATTTTTTCAGCCACATTTTCAATTATTTCATTTTTCGAAACTTTGAAATCACTTAAATTTTCAGTTTCTGGTTTTTCCATTAGATCTGCTATTTTTAGAACCTTTCCCCTAGGTACTTCTTCGGTAAATTTTCTTACATATTCAGTTGCTGGATTTAAGACAATGTTGGCGGGTGTATCCAATTGCTCAATAACTCCATCCTTCATAATTGCAATACGGTCAGCAAGTCTTAATGCCTCATCAAAATCATGAGTAATAAACATAATTGTTTTTTGTAACTTTTCTTGAAGTCTTAAAAATTCATCCTGCATTTCTTTTCTAATTAATGGATCTAATGCAGAAAATGGTTCATCTAAAAACCAAATATCGGGCTCAACCGCTAATGATCGAGCAATACCTACTCTTTGTTGTTGTCCACCAGAAAGTTCTCTTGGAAAGTAGTTTTCTCTTCCATCAAGACCTACAAGTTTAACCATTTCCATTGCTTTATTGATGCTATCTTGAGTTTTAATCCCTTTGATTTGAAGTGGAAAAGCAATATTTTCAACAACTGTTTTATGAGGCAGTAAAGCAAAACTTTGAAAAACCATTCCCATCTTATTTCTTCTAAGTTCAATTAATTCTTTATTATTTAGTGTAAGTAAATCTTGACCGTCTATATAAATTTTTCCGCTTGTTGCATCTGTTAATCTAGAAATACATCTTAGTAATGTTGATTTTCCTGAACCAGATAGCCCCATCACAACTAACATTTCACCTTTTACAACTTCAAAAGAGGCATTATTTACACCAACTATACACCCATTATCTTGAAATGTTTTTGCATCCACATTTCCATTTGCTTCATGAAGCATCTTCTTGGCGTTAGAGCCAAAAATTTTGTAAACTGATTCACATTTAATTACAGGATCGCTCATAATGTATTAATAAGTTATACGAAATAGAAATAAAATACACTGTATATTATTTTTATTTATTGTTTTTCCTCCTTAAAAATTTTTAATAAAATAAACTCTTGTATCAATACCAGTACTTAAAAAACTTAAAGCTTCACCAGTAACAGTAATTGTTTCATCTATCCCAATGTTATTTCCACTTACCGTATAACCTGTAATACATTTGTTTTTGTCTTTGTCCCATTTAACAAATGTTTCATCAATTAGATTTCCATTCTTAGTATAAATTTCATGTGCCTTAAAATTTAAAAAATTTGCACCCATAATTGCACGTTGTGGAATAAGTTTTGTTGCATTACAAACTGCCTCATACAATTCATCTGTTAATTTAAAATGATTCGTTCCATCAAAAGTTACTAAAATACCTGATGGAAGACTTGATGTCAGTTCACTTAGTTTTCTTTCTTTTGCAATTCTTTCTTCTTCTATTTTCATCTTTTTAACTAATTCATCTCCTTGACCAAAAAAGATATTTAGAGTTACAAAAAATAAAATTACAACAACGGTAACTGAAATAAGACCAACAAATTGATTAAGTGCATGAGGTAAGTTTCTTAATTTATCTAAATATTTTTTTTCCATTATTATTTTAATTATTCTTGTAACTTCCCATTTTTCCAAATTCCTATTTTTTCCTTTCCATCGGACCAGGTAAATTTTCCTTCACCATTCATGAAGCCATTAGTCCATTCCCCATCATAAGTTGAGCCATCAGGAAAAGTTAAAATACCTTGACCACTCCATTCGCTATTTTTAAATTCACCTTTATAAATATAGCCATTTGGCCAAGTTTCAGTTCCATTACCCTCTTTTTGCGTCTGAACCCACTCTCCTTCATAGGTGGTTTTATCTGTGTACACCCATTTTCCAAAGCCGTTTTCACAGTTTCCCTCTTTACATCCGGTACTTCGGGCTAGGGCTATAGATGTGGTTAAAAAACTTAAAATAATACAAATAAGATATTTTTTCATTATTATATTTTACACAAAATTAGATAAAAAAAAATCAGACTTTTTTCTCATTTTTTTTACATGAATAAAAAGAAATATCTTTTTCAGAGTTTTCACTTTTCATGTCTCTTGTAATTTCATGAATTAATTCACCAGATTTTCTATTTATAATTCCTGATTCAGAGTAGTTTTTTTCTTCATCAATAGCTTTAAATAAAACTACGTCTTTGTTTACTATTCTAACTGTTAGTTTTTCTTTTTTTGAAAGAAATGAAGATAATCCATTTATTAAAAGTGTTTTTGGTTGTTTTGCATTGATTTCAAATTTATCTAAATCTTTATCCTCTAAATCCTTAGCTAAAAAAGTTTGATAATTATATTCTGCATTCTTAACTATTTTTTTTTCTAATTCACATACAAAGCTAAGACTAATATTTTCCTCTATATTCACATCTTGTGCTAAAGAAAAATTAAAAACAAATAAACTTATGGAAATGTAAAAAAAATATTTCATAACTTGTATAATTTTTTTCATTAATAATATGAATGTTTCTTGAAAAATTACCTATAAAAAAATCCCCCCCAATAAATATTGGGGGAGATCTTAAATTATTTGTTTATATCCTTATTTAGTAAAAGGAGTCCAAACTGACTTATTATCTGCAAGCCACTTTTTAGCTGCATCTTCGTGAGTCATTTTGTCAACGTCAACTAAAGCAGCCATTGCACCAATGTGACTTGTAGAGAATGACATCTTTTTAAACGTTGCAGCCGCAGCTGGATGAGTTTTTGGAAAGTCTGCATTTACAGCTTTTTTCAAGTAACCATCAGGCGAACCACATTTACCGTCACCACCATCTTCTGGTCTACAACCAGCAGTATATGGAGGGAAGTCTATAAATGTAAAACCAGCACCATCTGTAAAGTTTGGTGTCCAGTTGAATATTATAGTTCCTCTTCCTTCTTTTTCAGCAGCTACTAATTCTGCCCAAAGTGCATCTGCACTTCCAGCAAATTTAACTGTCCAAAGATCTCCTAAGCCTAAAGCATCAACCCTTTGAGGTATCAAATCTCCATGCCAAGTTTGAGGTCCTTCTAACATTCTTCCTTTTCCACCTGAGTCAGGTGTTGTAAAGTTTTTAGCACAAGCTGGATTTTTTAAAGCAGTCCAATCTGGTAGACCTGGACATAATCCTTTTTCAGCAACCCAGTTTGGATATCCCATATCTTCAAGCGTTCGAGCTTCATGATCTCCCCAATCAACTAAACCACCTTTATCAAGCGCTGTAGTAAATGATTTACCAAAAGCAGATTCCCAAACTTCATGAGATAAACTTACATCACCTAGACGAATTGACTCATACACAGCTTGTGAATCAGTATTTACGTATTTTACGTTATTTCCCATACTTTCGAAAATTCCACCAATAACGTGAGCCATTACAATTTGGCTTGACCAGTTATGAGTTGGAATTACGATGGGCTTTTTACTGTCTGCTGCGTTAGAAATTCCAGCGAAACTTACTACTGAAATTACTAGGGCAGACATTAATGATACTATTTTTTTCATTATTCTCTCTCCCTTAATATTAAGTTATAAAAGTATGTTCTCATTTATTAAATTTATAGTCAATCCCTTATGAATATATTATGCTTAAGGTAATTTATCAAAATTTACACTGGCAATGCTACATACTAGTAAAGATATACGAAGTCCTGGTTTAAGAACGTTACCACCTGGAGTTGAAAGATATTTTGTAAGAGGTGGAGGTTTATCAATTATAGAAGTTTTACCAGAAGATAAAATAGAAATAATAAATGAAGAAGGAAAACAAATTTGTGAAATAATTGTTTTTAATTCAAAAGGTAAATCTGATTTATCTATTTTAAATTTAAAAGAAAATTCTAACGCAGATTTTTCAAAAAAAACTATCTCAAACGATGAAAAAATTTCAAAAATTTTAAAGAAAAAAAACTTAAATTTAAGTAATGCTAAAGCATCTATCATTTTTAACGATGATTGCTTGATGGGTGAAAAAATAACACTAACCTCAAAAGATAAATGCATTGTAATGATTGCTGCACCTGGTGATGCAATGAATGTTCATGAACAAAATCCTCCAACAGATTTAACGATTTATTTAAATAAAGCTAAATTTATTGAAACTGATGAACAATTTATCTTACCAGATCCACTTAGTGATCCAATTATAGAACAACTTGTAAAAAGAAGAACTGCTGAAACCTACAGTGTTAAAGCTGGTGAATATATTCAAATAATTGATCCAGGTGGAAGACAGTGTTCTGATTTTTTAGCTTTTGATACACAAAAATTAAATGACGGTATTGAAAGCATTATTGATGATAAAACAACACGAACCTTTATGGGTGGTGCCTACCCTGGGCCAGGATTATTTTCAAAGTTTTATGACGGCGATCATGAAGCTATGATTGAAGTTGTGAGAGATACCGTTGGAAGACATGATACTTTCAATCTTGCTTGCACATCAAAATACTATGAAGACATGGGATATATGGGGCACATAAATTGTACAGATAATTTTAATAATAGGCTGGATAAATATGACATCAATTCTCGAAAAAGCTGGTCTGCAATAAATCTTTTTTTCAATACTGCTATTGACGCTAATAATGTTGCATCTTTTGATGAGCCTTGGTCAAGACCAGGGGATTATGTTTTGTTTAGGGCTTTAAAAGATTTAACTTGTATATCCTCTGCTTGCCCATGTGATGTAGATGCTGCAAATGGCTGGAATCCAACTGATATTTTTGTTAGGACTTATTCAAAGGAAAAAAAATATTCAAAAGCAATAGCATTTAGAATGAAAACAGACTCAGAGCCTAAATTAACACAAGAGACAGGGTTTCATAAAAAAACTTCTGAGCTAACAAGAAATTTTGTTGAGTATAAAGGTTTTTGGCTTGCTAATAATTTTACAAATTCAGGAACAATAAAAGAGTATACGGCTTGTAGAGAAAGTGCGATTGCAACAGACTTATCACCTCTTAGAAAGTTTGAAATTCTTGGACCTGATGCAGAAAATTTAATGCAATACACACTTACTAGAAATGTTAAAAAACTATCTATCGGACAAGTTGTTTATACAGCTATGTGTTATGAAAATGGCTGTATGCTAGATGACGGTACTTTATTTAAATTAGGACAAGATAATTTTAGATGGATCGGTGGAGATGAATACAGTGGTGAATGGTTAAAAGAACAAGCTAAGAAGAAAAATTACAAAGTTTGGATAAAATCTGCAACAGATCATATTCATAACATTGCCGTTCAAGGTCCAAATAGTAGAAAAATTTTAGAAAAGTTTGTATGGACGGCGCCAATCCAACCATCAATCACTGAACTTGAATGGTTCAGATTTAATATTGCAAGAATAGATCATGAAACAGGTACGCCAATTGTTATTTCAAGAACAGGTTACACGGGTGAACTTGGTTATGAAATATGGTGTCATCCAAAAGATGCTGCAGAAGTTTGGGATAAAGTTTGGGAAGCTGGTAAAGAGTTTGATATTACCCCATTAGGTTTAGAAGCTTTAGACATGGTTCGTATAGAAGCTGGCCTTATTTTTTATGGTTATGAGTTTGACGATCAAACAGATCCATTTGAAGCTGGAATTGGTTTTACAGTTCCACTTAAAACTAAGGAAGATGATTTTATAGGTAAAGAAGAATTAATTAAAAGAAAAGCAAATCCACAAAAAAAATTAGTTGGTCTGGAATTAGTAGGTCATGAACCGGCATTACATGGAGATTGTGTTCATGTAGGTCGTGGTCAAGTAGGTGTAATAACAAGTGGAATGCTATCCCCTAAACTTGGAAAAAATATTGCGCTTTGTAGAATAGATGTAAAATATTCTGAGATTGGAACTGAAGTTGAAATTGGTAAACTTGATGGTCATCAAAAAAGAATTGGAGCGAAAGTTGTACCTTTTCCTTTCTACGATCCAACAAAATCAAGAGTTAGAGCGTAATAAATGCCTAATAACAGTAAAGATCTTTTAAGTTTTTGGGAAGACCAAATGAAGCAATCCCATACTTCAAGCAACTATTTTTTTAGAAAATCCCCTTCTCATTATCATATGATGCTACTTGTAATGTCAGCTTACAAACATAATGAAAAGTTATCTGTTGAAGGGCTAAAGACAAAACTATTCAAAACTTCTAGACCAAAATCTGCATTGATTATTAATGAAGCTTGTGAAAAAGGATTCTTTCGTCTTGAAAAGACTTCAACTGACCAGCGAATAAAAAACATAGTGCCTAGTGAGACTTTTATTAATGAGTTTAAAGAATATTTAAATACACTGCAAAAGTTAAGTTATTAGTCACTTTTTAAAAAAATCTATAATATATAATTTATATATATAATTTATAGATCTATAAAAAATTGTATTTTTTTTTATCCAAAAAAATATTGTTTTGCTATGTCAACTTTACCAAAAAAAGCAAAAGTCGTAATTATAGGTGGTGGGATTCATGGCTTAAGTACAGCATGGAAACTTTCTGAAACTTATAAAAACGAAAATGACATAGTTGTTCTAGAAAAAAAAGATATCGCAGCAGGTGCAAGTGGAATTGCTTGTGGTGTTGTTAGAAATAATTATTTTCAGCCCGCTATGAGAGAATTAATGGCTCACTCAGTATCGGTTTGGGAAAGTGATCCCAAAGCATTTAAATATAACTCTGTCGGTTATTTGCAAATTTCACCGGAAGTTATGCACGAAGATGTTGCTTCAATAGCTAAACAACAAAAAGCAATAGGATATGATTCAGAATTTATAGAAGGTGAAGCAGACTGCATGAAGTATATGAAAAATATGTTTGGTGACTGGCAAGCTCAAGGGATAACTTCAGTTCTTCATGAAAAAAAAGGTGGTTATGCATTTAATAAAGATTCTATAAAAGCGCTTGAAGAAAAATCAACATCAAATGGGGTCAAGGTTGTTAAAGGGGTAACTGTTACAGGTTTTAAAAGAGGTAGTAACAGTAAAGCTGTTACAGGTGTTGAAACAGACAAAGGTATTATTGAGTGCGATCAAGTTGTTGTTGGTGCTGGTCCTTGGGTGAGAGATTTTTGGAATATGCTAGAGCTACCAAAAACTGCAAAAATTAAAGATAAAGATGGTAAATTTCATGAAACTGAAATGTGGAAATACTGGATGCTACAGGAAGGTGTAATTGGTGTTGATGAGGATTTTTTAAAAATGGATAATGGTGGTCAACCACCTGTAATTCATGTCGATTCTACGGCTCCTTTATATTCTGATAAAACAAAAAAATTAATTACTGATAAAATTTGGGGAATTTATTATAAACCTGATATCGAAGGTTTGGGAGTACAAGGTGGAACGTCACCCTACATAGTTGATAAACATTTTGATAAAGTTAATGTTGACCCCTATGGAATTGAGTCTCCTGAATTTCAAACTACAGAAGAGTTTAATGATATGTGGTGCTCAGCTTTAGCTCATTGTCAAAAAAGATTTGAAGGAAAATCTGATCTTTATAGAAAAGGCCCTTCAGGTGGACTTGGTTGCATGACCCCTGACTCATTTCCAATTTTTGATAAATTTTTAGAAAATGTTTACATGATTGCTGATGCTAACCACGGTTACAAAATGATTGGTGTTGGTGAACTTGTTGCAAAAGAAATTCTTGGAACTGAAAGTGATTTATTAAAACCGTTTAGATTCAACCGTTACGAGAAAGGTGAACTTCACCCAACTTCTAACAGTCCGTTCCCTTGGAGTTAAACTTCAAGCCTAGACACTAATAAATTTTTCAGTTACGGTTCGTTAAATAAAAATTCATTAGAGGGAGAGATAATGACAGATTTAGATAGACACGTAAGACAACCTGGTAGAGACAAATTAGTAAAGCAAGTTAGAGCTAAGATTAATGAGCTAGGTGTTGAATATATTTTTTTTCAATTTATTTCAGTAACTGGAAGAGTTGTAGGTAAAGGTATTCCTACTGATCACTGGGAAAGAACTTGCGAAAAAGGTTTTCAATTAGTTTACGGTGCTACAGCTAACTTATTTGTTGATCGTCATGGAGATTATATTGGTTATGGTCCAGAAGCAAAAGAGCTAGTTGGTATTCCTGATCCTGAAACTTTTTGCCAACTCCCTTGGGATAAAAAAGTTGCAAGAGTGTTTGTTACTTGCTTTAGAAATAGAGAAGAAAGAGAAAACCCAGGTGCACACTTAACTTCAGACTGCCGTGGAAATTTAAGAATACACGCTCAAGAATTTAAAAAGAAACACGGCTACCAATTAAGAGTTGGAACAGAGCCTGAAATGATGTGGTTAACTAAAAATGAAGATGGTTCACCAACAGGTAAAGGTTTTTCTAAACCCTACTGCTATCATATTGATCAATTCGAGTCGTTAAGACCAGTATTTATGAAAGTTTTTGAATACGCTAGAGCAATGGGCTTTGACATGATTCAAGGTGATCATGAGGATGCACCAGGACAATTAGAATTAAACTGGATGTATGATGACGTATTAAGAAATGCAGATAGACTTTCAACTTATAGACAAATTTGTGCTCAAGTTGCAAGAGAGTTTAATTTGATAGCTTGCTTTATGACAAAACCTTTTATGGGAGTGTCAGCAAGTGGTTGTCATACTAATATGTCTTTGTGGAAAGGTGGAAAAGATAAAGTTAATAAATTATCCCACAAATCAATACCAGCGATGGATGAAGTTTTCACTTATGTTGAAGGTGGAACTAATTACTTTATGCCTGATACTAAAGATATTCAGTTACCAGGTAAGGTTGGATTAAAAGCAATTGGTGGAGTAATGAAACATTTAGGTGCATTAACTGCAATTGGATCATCAACTGTAAACTCTTATAGAAGATTATGGGATACAGGTTTTTGGGCTCCTGTTTATGCTGATTGGGGATTTCAAAACAGAACATGTGGATTAAGAGTTTCTGCACCAGGAAGATTTGAATATCGTTCAGTTGACTCAATGCATAATCCTTACTTGATGGGTTCAGGATTATTGAAATGTTTTGATGATGGGATAACAAATAATATTGATCCAGGAAAACCAGAATCTAGAAGTATGTACGATGCTCAGGCAGCTGGTAAAGAAGTTAAAAAATTACCTTTAAGTCTAGGTGAAGCTTTAGATCGTCTGGCAGAAGATGAAGTGATCAAAGCAGCTATGCCAGATGAAATGTATAAAGTTTTCCATTGGTATAAAAATGATGAATGGGAAAGATTTTTAGGGGCAACAACTCAGTGGGACCTAGATACTTATCTAGATTGTCTACCGTAATCTTTAATAAAATAGGGGAAATATATGTGTGGAATAGCAGGATTAATACATAGAGGAAAATCATCAAATGTAGGAAGTGAACTACAAGGAATGCTTCAAGCTTTAAAACATAGAGGAGAAGATTCTACAGGTTATGCTTTATATGGAGATACTGATGGTAAAAATTTTATCATGCGTTTTAAAGTTGGAGAAAATGTTGGTGAAGGAAGTTCATCCATAATGGAAGATGTTTCTGTTTATGACAAAAGAAAGAAAATTGTTGATCAATATTTATCTGAACTAGGTGCTAAAATAGTAAAAGAGGAAAGAATTTTACCCTACTCTTTGAGATATGAGCTTGATTATGATGTAAAAGATCTACTAGAATTTTCACAAAAGATTGAAAGTATTCCAGGTGTTGAAATTTTATCTATGGGAAAATCCTTAGAGGTAATTAAAGATTTAGGAAATGCTCAAATGGTTCTTGATAGGTATGATTTAGGTAAAGTAGTTGGAACTCATGCAATTGGCCATGCAAGAATGGCTACAGAATCTGGTGTAGATATTAAATCAGCCCACCCTTTTTGGGGTTATCCTTTCAGTGATGTATCAGTAGTTCATAACGGTCAGTTAACTAACTATTGGAACAATAGAAGAATGCTTGAAAATAAAGGCATGAGATTTATGTCTGAGTGCGATTCAGAATTAATAGCGGTTTATATTGCTCAAAAAATGAAAGAAGGAGCAAGCCTTGAAGAGGGCATGAAAGCTTCATTAACAGGTCTTGATGGAGTGTTTACATATTTTGTTGCAACTAAAGATTCTTTAGGAATGGCAAAAGATACTATGGCTGCAAAACCTTTGGTTCTTTATGAGTCAGATGATTTAGTGGCAATGGGTTCAGAAGAAATAGCAATCAGATCAGTTCTACCACAAGAGATAGATACATATGATCCATTTGATGGAGAGGTAAAAGTATGGCAAATTTAAAGAATACAGAGAAAAAAACTAAAGCCCAGTCAATGGGTATGCACTCAGAAGTTTTAACAGGAAGAACTCAACAAAAGTTTTTTAATCCTGATGAAGGTGAAAACCTTTATTATTTTGGAACTTACGATGTAGATTTTAATAAAAGAACAGAGCTAGATGTTAAAGATATGACAGCTCCAGAAGCTAATAAAGAAATTGATAACTTAATGAGCCAAGGATTTGGCACAATTGTTATTAAAAACCCTCAAGGTAAACATAGTTTAGGGGTTGGTATTTTAAATAAATTAAATTTAATTTTTGAGGGAAGTTTAGGTTATTTTGGTATGGGTTCATGTGATGGACCTACTGTTAGAATTAATGGTAGAGTTGGTTGGTCTTGTGCAGAAAACTTAATGGCAGGAAAAGTTGTTATAGAGAAAAATGCAGGGTCTTGCTTTGGTGCCGCTATAAGAGGTGGTGATTTAATTTGCAAAGGAAGTGTTGGTGCAAGAACTGGAATTGACATGAAGGGTGGAACTATCATTGTTGGTGGTGATGCTGGAGCGTTCACTGGTTTTATGATGCAAAGAGGAAGAATAATTATTCTTGGTGATGTTGGAATAAACTTGGGTGACTCTATGTATGATGGCACAATCTTTATTGGTGGAAAAATAGGATCATTTGGAAGTGATGCTGTGCCTGCTGATCTAACTGCTAGTGATCAAGATTGGTTAAAACGAAAATTAAAAGTTGCAGAAATTGGTGAAAAATTTGATGTTAGTAAAATGACTAAAATTGTAGCTGGTAAAAAACTTTGGAACTATGACAATCTAGAACCTCATGAAAAGAAAGGAGCTATCTAATGGCTAAAAAGAAAACAAAAAAAAATGAAAAAAAATTAAAAAAAGCTAAAGGTAGTGTTGGTGGAAAAGCTGATGTTCATGCACATGAAGATGGTAAAAGAAATAAAAGTCTATTAGGTCACAATGCTATTTTTACTCCTGAAGTTATAGACGATATTCACATCAAAGCTCAACTTGGAAGATACAGAATGCGTGGAATGGCATTAATGAAAAAAATTCCAACATTTGATGATTTAGTATTCCTACCAGGAACTCTTACTAGATTTGTAATTGAAGGTTATAGAGAAAAATGTGAAACAAAAACTATTATCGGTCCTAATTGTGAGAACCCGATTGAACTAGATATACCAGTATATATTACAGGTATGAGTTTTGGTGCGCTTTCTTATGAAGCTAAAACTGCTTTAGCAAGAGGAGCAACAATGGCTGGAAGTGCTACTTGTTCAGGAGAGGGTGGAATGATTCCAGATGAAAGAAGATATTCTGAAAAATGGTACTATCAATGTATTCAATCAAGATACGGGTTTAACCCTCACCACGCTCAACTTGCTGATGCAATAGAAGTGTTTATTGGTCAAGGACAAAAAGTTGGAATGGGTGGACATTTAATGGGTCAAAAAGTTACTGATCAAGTTGCAGAAATGAGATCTTTACCATCTGGTATTGATCAAAGATCTCCAGCAAGACACCCCGACTGGCTAGGTCCAGATGATTTAGCTTTAAAAGTTGAAGAATTAAGACAACTTACAAAAAACAAAGTACCAATTCAGTTAAAACTAGGTGCATCAAAAGTTTATGATGATGTTCGTATGGCTGCAAAATGTAATCCTGACTCAATCTTTTTAGATGGTATGGAAGGTTCAACTGGAGCTGGTCCACATATAGCTGCTGCAAATACTGGTATCCCAGGAATTGCTGCAATCAGAGAAGCAAGAAGAGCTATTGATGATGTGGGTAAAACTGGACAGGTAACTTTAATTTATGCAGGTGGTATTAGAGATGGTGCTGATATGGCGAAGGCTTTAGCCTTAGGTGCTGATGCAATAGCAATTGGAACTGGTGCTTTAATAGCCTTAAACTGCAATAAAGATATTCCAGAAGCAAACTTTGAAAAAGAAATGGGTGTTAAGGCTGGTGACTGTTATCACTGCCACACTGGTCGTTGTCCAGTTGGTGTTGCAACCCAAGATCCTAAATTAAGAGCTAGATTAAATCCTGATGATGCTGCTTTAAGAGTTTATAATTACTTGCATGCAATGACATTAGAGGCTCAACTTTTAGCAAGAGCTTGTGGTAAAACTAATATTCACTCATTAGAACCAGAGGATTTAGCTGCACTAACAATGGAAGCTTCTGCACTAGCAAAAGTTCCTTTAACAGGAACCAACTTCACTGTTGGTGTTGATAACTATCACAAAATATAAGAGGTAAATATGGTTAAGAAAAAAACGAAAATAAAAGTAAAAAAAGAAAATCTAGGTGGAAAGTCTAAAGAAACTGCTAGAGAAAAAATGATTGGGCAACATATTGGTTATAGATATGATGTTAACTTACTCCCTGATTATAAAAAAATCACTCCATTCTTAAAAAAGTATATTGAAGCAATGGGATGGGATGATCTTAATTGGCTAGAAGATATACACATGGGTTATGAAGAAGATAGACCTGCTGTATTTTGTAGAAATGCAAATGGTTGGGTTACAATTCCAAAATCAATCAAATTGCCAAACAACCAACAAGACAGAGATATGATCGCAAGAGAGCTTTTAGTTAAGTTTCAAATGTCTAAAAAACACCCTCTTGTTGATTTGAAAAAAGCTTACCTTAAGTTTTAGTACCTCAATCAAAGGTTGATTATTTTTCAAAACTTGTAGTTATTACTTGCTTATTTAAGCAATGTATAGTTTGTCACGTCTCTATAAATTTTATAGTCTTTCTTAAAACTAATAGGAGAGAGATTATGGATGATCAATTAGGCGCTCTTACAGTTATATTTACAGAATTTTACTACTGGGTAACAGTAGTATTAATGTTCCTGATTCACGTCGGGTTTTGTATGTATGAAGTTGGAGCCTCACGATATAAACATCACCAGCATACTTTAATGAAAAATACCATGGTAATACCACTAGTAACGGTAACCTGGTTTTTCTTTGGTTGGTGGATTTACTGGGCATTCCCAACAGGACCTGGAATAGCACCTTCAATAATGAATGAGAGTTCAGCATTAATTACTGACGAAAGTACTTTTAGTGCGAAATGGTATGTGGCAAATACTGAATTTATGGCTGTCAACTTAGGTGACCGTATAAGTGGAGTATTCTGGGCTGCATTCTTACTATTTTCATGGACAGCTGCTTCAATTGTTTCTGGAGCAATCATTGAAAGAATTACAACTTTTGCATTTGGTATTTTAGCAATTGCAATTGGTTCGTGTTTCTGGGTAATTGATGCTGCATGGGGATGGCACTTTGATGGATGGATGCTTAAAATTTTAGGATATCATGACGCTTACGCATCAGGAGTAATTCACGCAATTGCGGGTGGATTTGCTTTAGGTGTTCTAATCGTTTTAGGACCTAGAATTGGGAAGTTCTCATCAAGTGGTGAGCCAAGAAATATAGGACCAAGAAACCCATGGCTAGTTACAGTTGGATTATTTTTAATCTATACTGGTTTCTGGGGATTTTATGCGGCATGTAATATACCGATATTTGATCTTGGACCTGAGTATGGAATGGAAGGTGTAACGTACTGGACAGCAACAAACATATATGTAACCCCAACCACCCTGAGTGGAATAACTTATAACTTCTTGATGTCACTATCAGGTGGATTATTGGCTGGATACGTGGTCGCTAAAGGTGATCCATTCTGGACTTACTCAAGTGGACTGGCTGGTATCATCTGTGCATCTGCAGGTAATGATTTGTATCACCCGATACAAGCAATGCTTATTGGTGCAATCGGTGTAGTTATTTCATACAAAATGCATTACTGGGTTGAACGTAAGTTCAAAATTGATGATGCAGTTGGTGCAGTAGCGGTACATGGTTACGCAGGATTTGTTGGTCTTGTAATTTGTGGATTTGTTTTAAATGGCTATCCTTCATCTGGATACAGTGTTGGAGCTATGTGGGACGGATCAACTTATGCATCAATCAATCCACTGGGACAATTCCTTGGAGCAATTATAATGTTCGGAGTTCTTGGAATGTTACCAGGTTACGTTATTGCTAGAGTACTAAGCGCTTTTGGTAAATTAAGAATACCGCGTGAAGTTGAAATAGCAGGACTAGACTATGAAATAATGGAGGACGATAGAGAAGCTGAAAAAGCGGTCGCCTCTTCAACTAGGTAAAGGAGAAAAAATATGGCTACAGTTACAAACTGGATAGATCATTTAAGTGCAAAAGAGGTTGTCGGAGCAGTTTATCCGGGGGCTGGATCCACTGAAACTTTACTAGTTTTTCTTGGTGTAGTTTTTTGGATCGGTTGGCATGTTTTAACTGCTAGATCTGAAAGTGAAAAACTTTCAAGATTAGCAAGAAAGAGACATGGCGCTAATGATCATAAGAGCAATATTACCGACTGGTAATATCAATTAAAAATTTGGGCGCTACTTAATTGTGGCGCCCTTTTTTTTTATAAAGATTTTACAATCATGGATAGAAAAAATAACGAAGATCTAAGACCGAGTAAAATGAGAGGTGTCGTTTTTCCAAAAGCAAAGTATGGAGTGATAGCGGCTATTATCATCATTGTAGTAGGAAATATTTTCTACTATAAAGAATTCTTAATATCCTTAATTAAATAAACTTAAAAATCTATGTGTGGAATAGTAGGAATTTATCTTAAAACAAAAAAATACGAAAAAGATCTTGGTAAATTTTTATCTGGAATGCTTGATGGTATGGCGACTAGAGGCCCTGATAGTGCTGGATTTGCAATATACACAAAACAAAATAAAAACAAATTTAAATACTCTATTTGTTTAAATCAATTAACAGATAAAGAATTTAAAAAAAAAATATCTAAATTTTTAAAAAAAATAACACTTAAAACTTTTTCGGATCATGTAATTCTTGAAACAGAGGAAAAAACCGAAAAGGTATTAGAAATCCTAGATTCTAAATTAAAAGAAGTTTCTTTGGTGGGTTATGGTAAAAGTATTAATATCTTCAAACAAACAGGAAATCCTAAAGACGTGGTTAGAAAATTTAAATTATCTTCTTTTTCAGGAACTCATGCTATAGGACACACTAGGATGGCAACAGAGAGTGCAATTACAACTCAAGGTTCTCACCCCTACTCTACATCAGAGGATGAGTGCTTGGTTCATAATGGATCTCTTTCAAATCATAACAATGTACGAAGGTCTTTAAAAAAAGAAGGTCAGAAATTTAATTCAGAAAATGATACTGAGGTTGCGGCTGGTTACATCTCTAATCAAATTTCAAAAGGAGAAAATCTAGAAGAAACCCTAAAAAATAGCCTAAAAGATTTAGATGGTTTCTACACCTTTATAGCTGGTACTAAAGATGGTTTTGCATTGTTGAGAGATGAAATAGCTTGCAAGCCAGCAGTTGTTGCAGAAACAAAAGATTATGTAGCGGTTGCTTCAGAATTTCAATGTATGGCGCACTTGCCAAATGTAAACACAGCTAAAATTTTTGAACCAAAACCTGGTATTGTTTATCACTGGTAAATTATGAATTTAGATCTAAATAAAAAAAAACTAAGAGAAATTAATCAACTACTACAAAATGTTAGTAGAGAAAAAAATAACAGAAGTTTCCAAATTTTAAATCCCCAAGGTCAACACGCTATTTGTGCAGGTTTAAAAGATGATATTGAAGTTTCAATAAAAGGGCACACTGGCTATTATTGTGCTGGGATGAATAAAAATGCTTCTATTACCGTACACGGAAATGTTGGAACGGGTGTAGCTGAAAACATGATGTCTGGTAAAGTAATTATCAAAGGCAATGCTTCTCAATCTGCTGGTGCAACTGGTCATGGTGGTTCTTTAATTATTGAAGGAGACGCAAGTTCAAGATGTGGCATATCAATGAAGGGGATTAACATTATTGTAAAGGGATCTGTTGGTCATATGTCAGCATTTATGGCACAAAAAGGTAATTTAGTTATTTTGGGAGACGCTGATGCTGATTTAGGAGACTCAATTTATGAGGCTAAAATATTTGTTAAAGGTAAGGTTAAAAGTTTAGGTTCTGATTGTATAGAAAAAAAAATGGATGATAAAAATATAAAAGAATTAAATAAGATTTTTAAAGATTTGAATATATCTGAAGATGCTAAAAAATTTAAAAGATATGGATCTGCGAGAAATTTATATAATTTTAAAATTGATAATGTGAGCTCATATTAGTTATGAAAAAAGATTTAAAAGAATTTAAAACATTTCCATCTTCAACAATTAAAGAAATTCAAAGAGCTGCTAAGGAAGGAATTTACCAAATCAGAGGATTGGGTGCTAAAAGAAAAGTTCCAGACTTTGATGACTTGGTATTTTTAGGAGCTTCCATGTCTAGATATCCATTAGAAGGTTATAGAGAGAAATGTAATACCTCTGTAATACTTGGGGACCGTTTTGCAAAAAATCCTATTAAATTAGATATACCAATTACTATTGCTGGAATGAGTTTTGGAGCTTTAGGTGCCAATGCAAAGGAAGCTTTAGGCAGAGGTGCTTCTGCTATGGGAACTTCGACAACCACTGGAGATGGAGGCATGACAAAAGAAGAAAGAGGATCTTCTAAATATCTAGTATATCAATTATTACCTTCTAGATACGGTATGAATCCAGATGATTTAAGAAAAGCAGATGCTATAGAAATAGTTGTGGGACAAGGTGCAAAACCTGGAGGGGGTGGAATGCTTCTTGGACAAAAAATTAATAAAAGAGTTGCTGGTATGAGAACTTTACCTGAGGGCATAGATCAAAGAAGTGCTTGTCGACATCCAGATTGGACAGGACCTGACGATTTAGAAATAAAAATTCAAGAATTGAGAGAAATTACAAATTGGGAAAAACCAATTTATATAAAAGTTGGAGCAGCAAGGCCATACTATGATACGACTTTAGCAGTAAAAGCTGGCGCTGATGTTGTTGTGTTAGATGGAATGCAAGGTGGAACAGCTGCAACACAAGATGTTTTTATAGAACATGTGGGAATACCAACTCTTGGTGCCTTAAGAGAATCTGTAGATGCTTTAAAAGAATTGAACATGCATAGAAAAGTTCAATTAATTGTTTCTGGTGGAATTAGAACTGGTGCTGATGTTGCAAAAGCAATTGCAATGGGAGCAGATGCTGTATCAATAGGATCTGCTGCTATGATGGCTTTAAATTGTAATGCAGATCTTTATAGAAAAGATTACGAAAAACTTGGAACAGAGCCAGGTTACTGTCATCACTGTCATACAGGAAAATGTCCTGTAGGTGTTGCTACACAAGATCCTATACTAGAAAAAAGACTCAATCCTATAGAGGGGGGTAAAAGATTAAAAAATTATTTATCCACATTAACCCTAGAGTTGCAAACATTAGCAAGAGCAAATGGAAAATCAGATGTAAGAAATTTAGAACCTGAAGATTTAGCAGCTTTAACAGTAGAAGCTGCAGCAATGGCAAGAGTTCCGCTGGCTGGAACAGATTGGATACCAGGACTAAAAAATAAAAAATAGTATTGTGAAGACTAATTAACAGTTGTAAATTAAGAAATAAAATATGCCTATTAATTTATCTAAAATTGCTAAAGCTAAAAAAATAAAATATTTTTTGATTAGTTTTGTAGATTTTTTTGGTGTCTTGAGATCTAAATTAGTACCAGCACAAGCGATTGCTGACATGCAAAAGAATGGGGCGGGTTTTGCGGGTTTTGCAACTTGGCTAGATATGTCTCCTGCAGATGGGGATATGTTTGCTCTACCAGATCCTAAAAGTTTAATTCAATTGCCTTGGAACAAAGAAATTGGCTGGTTAGCTTCTGATTTATATATGTATGGTAAACCAGTTAAGGCTTCACCTAGAGTAATGCTCAAAGAGCAAATTAATAAATTACATAAAAAAGATTTAGTCATGAAGTCAGGTGTAGAGTGTGAATATTTTTTGATCTCAGAAGATGGGAGTAAAATTGCTGATGCAAGAGACACTCAATCAAAACCTTGTTACGATCAGTCTGCTTTAATGAGGAGATATGATTTAATCAAAGAAATATGCGATAGCATGATTACTATGGGTTGGAACCCATACCAAAATGATCATGAGGACGCTAATGGCCAGTTTGAAATGAATTGGGATTATACAGATTGTTTAACTACAGCTGATAGACATGTATTCTTTAAATATATGGTGAAATCATTAGCTGAAAAACATGGTTTGAGAGCAACATTTATGCCAAAACCTTTTAGCAATCTAACAGGAAATGGCTGTCATGCTCACATCTCTTTATGGAATGGAAAAATTAATAAATTTCTAGATAATGGAGACAAATTAGGTTTGAGCAAATTAGCATATAATTTTCTAGGTGGAATTATGAAACTTACTCAGCCTTTGACAGCGTTTTTTAATCCGACAATTAATAGTTATAGAAGAATAAATGCACCACCAACAAAATCGGGAGCTACATGGTCGCCTAGTAGTATTTCTTATACAGGAAATAATAGAACTCATATGATAAGAATTCCAGATAAAGGTAGATTTGAACTAAGGTTAATGGACGGAGCAGTAAATCCTTATTTGCTTCAAGCTGGAGTAATAGCTGCTGGTTTACATGGAATAAATAATAAAATAGATCCTGGTGAACCTTTATCTTGTAATATGTACACTGATCATAAAAATTACCCTCACCTAAAAAAATTACCTGACATAATTGAAGATGCATTAGATCAACTAGAAAATAGTAAAGAAATTAAGGAAGCATTTGGCGGTGATACTATTAAAAGCTATCTAAAGTTAAAAAGGTCTGAAATTAATGATTTTAATCAAGAAGAAAAATTTGATAAAAAAAGCTCGGTAACTCACTGGGAAAAAAATAGCACTCTTGATTGTTAATAAATGAAATCAATCATGCAGAAAGACCTTTGGTCTATTACATCATTTTTAGAGAATAAAAATTATAAATTTAATAAAGAAAATATACTTACGCAACTTCCAGAAAAATTTATAGATGAAGCAATTAAGGCTATATCTAGTTGGGATAATTATGCCCCCACTCCATTGGTTAAATTAAATAAACTAAATGATGAATTAAAATTTAAAAATATTTACTACAAAGATGAGGATAAACGGTTTGATCTAAAATCTTTTAAAGCTTTAGGTGGAGCTTTTGCTGTTTACAAGATTGCCAGTGAAAAAGAGAATATAACTGTATCAACAGCAACAGCTGGAAATCATGGTCGATCTGTAGCCTGGGGGGCTCAAAGACTTGGATTAAAATGTAAAATATTTATAAGTGAATTTGTTAGTGAATCTAGAGCTGAAGCAATGCGTAAATTGGATGCTGAAGTGATTAGAGTTAAAGGTAATTATGATAATTCATTAAAAGAATGCATAAAACAATCTAAAGAAAATAATTGGGAAATTGTACAAGATGTGTCTTGGGAAGGTTACAAGGAAGTACCAAAATTAATTATGGCTGGATACACCATAATGATTAAAGAAATTTTAGATGAAGTAAAATCTAATTCAATATCACACGTATTTCTTCAAGCTGGAGTTGGCGGAATGGCTGCAGCAATGATTGCTGGCTTTGCAAAATTATCACAAAATATTCCAAAATTTATTATTGTTGAACCAGAAAATGCAGACTGTGTATTTCAAAGTATTAAGAATAATAAACCCACAAGTGTTGATATTAAAAAGGAAACAGTAATGGGTGGAATGTCTTGTGGTGATGTATCAAGTATTGCCTGGGAAATTTTAAAAAATTCTTCAAATTATTGTTTAACTATATCTGATGAAGCAATCTCAACTACTGTAGCATTGCTAGCAGAAAAGCGTTTATCCGATCTAAAAATAATAGCTGGTGAATGTGCTGTCCCAGGTATAATCGCGTTAATAAGCTCATTTAACAATAAAGAATACTTAGATAAGCTAGAGTTAAATGAACAATCAAATGTACTTTTATTTGGTTGTGAAGGTTTAACTGATAGTGCAATGTATCAAAAACTACTAAGTGATGGATTGCAAAAAATCTGAGTAAATATGACAAAAAAAGCCATTGTTTGGATTAGAGAAGATTTTAGAATTGAATATAACGAAGCCTTAGCGACAGCAACTCAAAATCATGAGTATGTAAGTGCTCTTTATATATATAACCCAAAAAACTTTGATAAAAAAAGAGAGGCTCAAAAATGGTGGCTGTCTAAATCATTAGAAAATTTAAGTATAGATCTAAAGAAATTAAATATCACATTGGAAATTCAGTTAGGTGATGAACTAGAGGTATTATCAATTTTAAAAAAGAAAGATGATGTTACTGTTTATTGGAGTAAAGTTTATGAGCCAGATGTAATTAATAAAGGTAAAAAAATAAGAGATCTATTTATTAAGAATGAAGTTCAATATAAATATTTTAAAGGAAATATTCTTGTAGAATTTCAAGAAATGACTAAAGACGATGGCACTCCCTATAAAGTATTCACTCCATTTTGGAAAAAAACTGAACAGCATTATATTTCAAAAGCTCCTTCAAAATTAATACGAGTTAAATCAAAAATTAAAAAGATAAACATATTTAAAAATTCAATTTCTATAAAAGAAATTTTACCTAAAAAAAATTGGTATAAAAAATTTGAGAAATACTGGGACCCATCTGAAAAAGAAGCTAAAAAATATTTACAAGAATTAATAAATAATAGAATTGAGGACTATGGTGATGCACGAGATATTCCAGGTGTTAACGGAACCTCCAAGTTATCTCCTTTCTTAAAATTTGGTCAAATACATGTAGAAACAATTTGGAAGAAATGCCAAGACATTAAAGTTAAAAAAATTGGATATAGAAAGTATATTAATGAATTAGGATGGAGAGAATTTTCTCATAGTTTAATTAATTACTTTCCACAAATGTTAAAAGGTAATCTTAGAAAAGATTTTGACAATTTTCCTTGGGTTAAAAATGATAAATTTCTTAAAGCTTGGAAAGCAGGCATGACAGGATACCCTATTGTAGATGCTGGAATGAGAGAACTATATGAAACAGGATGGATGCACAATAGAGTTCGAATGATTGTTGCTTCTTTTCTTGTTAAACATTTAAGAATTCATTGGATGGAAGGTGAAAAACATTTTAAAAATTGTTTAGTTGATTATAATGAAGCCAGTAACGTTGCTCAATGGCAATGGGTTGCAGGATGTGGTGCAGATGCAGCTCCCTACTTTAGAATCTTCAATCCTATCCTTCAGGGGGAAAAATTTGACAAAGATGGGATTTATACAAAAAAGTGGGTTCCAGAACTTAAAGACATGCCTAATAAGTTTCTATATAAACCATGGGAGCTTGAAACCAAATACCAAGAACAGATTAAAGTAGTTGTTGGTATCAACTATCCAAAACCAATTGTAGATCACGTTGAAGCCAGAAATGCTGCTCTAGATGCTTTTAAAACAATTAAGAAAAACTAATCTCCTAAATAATGAAGAATAATCAATCTTTTTTGCTTCTCAATTCTGTGCTCAAAAAGATATAAACCCTGCCAGGTACCAAGTAATAACTCATTGTTTTTAACGCTTAAAGAGATTTGATTATTAGTTAACGCAGATTTTATATGTGCAGGCATGTCATCTTTTCCCTCAGCTGTATGGATGTAAAGGGAATTGTCCATAGGTACGAGCTTATTAAAAAAATTTACCAAATCACTTTGAACATCTGGATCAGCATTCTCTTGAATTATTAAAGAAGCACTGGTGTGTTGAATGCTTATATTGATAATTCCATTATTAAATTCATTATCCTTGATCCATTTGTTAGTTTGGCTTGTAAATTCATAGAGATTCTGGCCATTAGTACTCAATTCTAAGTTAAAAAACTCTTGTCTCATAACTTCGTATACTTAATAGATGTTAATTCATACAACCTACTAATAGTTCTTTTAAATATTTTTTTTAAATCTTCAGAAGAGCTTAATAAATCTAATTGTAATTGAGAAGTTATCATAAGTGGTATTTTTTTTTCATAAAGAATATCAATTAAAGTAATAAATCTTTGTTGTTGATTAGAATTATCACTGTTAAAAATTGGAATATTTTCTATAACAATAAAATTACATACTTCAGTTATTTTAATGTAATCTTCGGCTCCAATATTTTTAGAACATAACTCTTTAAAATCAAAACGTGCTATTCCATTAAAGTAATTCTTAATAGTAAGCTTTCTACCTTTAATACTTAAGATCATTTCTTGATTAGTAAGATTTTTAGTTATTTTTCTAAAAAATTTATTAAGTTTAAAATTAGTTGATTCATTTAATGGATAAAAATATCTTTCATTTCTGTTTTTTACAGACTTTCTATAATCATCTTGGATAATCAATTGCGTCTCGTAAGTTTTTTCCTTCATTATTTTAATAAAGGGAAGAAATTGATCTCTTTGTAATCCGTCTTTATAGAGATCATTTATTTTAGTATTTGATGAAAATAAAACTTTTATATTCTCATCAAATATTTTTTTAAATAAGCTACCTAAAATCATAGCATCTACAATATTTGTAACCTGAAACTCATCAAGATAAATTAATTTAGATTTATTTTTTAGTTTTTGAACAAATTTATCTATAATATTTTCTTGTGTATTTTCTTTGTTTTTAAATACAAAGTCGTGAAAACTAATCATAAACTCATTAAAGTGAAATCTTTGTTTAGTTTTATCAAAATTATTATAAAAAAAATTTAGTATCATGGTTTTACCTACACCTACATCCCCTTGTAAATAAAACCCTGTTTTATAATTTTGTTTAGTAAATATTTTTTTTAAAAGTGATTTATTAAAGTTTTGAGTATAGAATAAACTCAATTCTTCTATTAAGTCTAATTGACTGGGATTAATTTCTAAATTATTAATTTTACAATAACTAAGAAATAATTTATTTAAATTCATTTTTTCGTTTTAAAATCTATACCATATTCAGATCTAGGGCCTTTTCTTAATCCAAAGGGTCCAGATATAAACAAAGTAAGCGGTCTTGTTCCTGGTTTAAGATCAACTCTGTGTAAATTATTAGCTGACCTGAAACCTATATATCCAGGCGCTCTCCAAAATCTTCCAGTATTTAGTGTTTCCCAGTAACCCCCTCTTAATATCACTGTTATGTAAGGAAATGTATGATTATGAACTCCTTCTCCATGATCGTCAGCTAACATTTCATGTAATAAAATATTAAATGGAAACCATTTTGGCCTATGCCTTAATAAGACATAATATCTGTTCATCCAAGGTTTAGCTTCATTAAATTTGGGGTGAGAGGGTCCTCGATCTAAAACAATTTTTTTTTTTCCTAGCTTATCAAGTAACTTAAGAAACATTACTAATTTAATTTAATAATAGAATTATCAGTAATTAGATATAAATTTTTATTAAATATAGCTGGCCTAGAAATTCTTTTATTGTCAATTTTTAGGATAGTCCTGGCTTTGCCGGTAGTAATATCAATAACTAGAAAACGTCCAATATTAGTTGATAGGTAAATATTTTTGTTCCCAACAATAAAGCCAGCTGGTCTTATCTTAAGTCTATTTTTAGCTTTAAATTTATTAAGTAAATAATTTGATCTTATAATATTTCCAGTATTTTTTTCCATAATAATTAGATAACCTTCCATTGATATAGTGAATATTAAGTCATTAATTATTACTGGTCTTAAGTTGGAGTTAATCTCTTGTTTCCAGTTTAAGTTACCAGTTTGTATATCTAGTGAAAAAAATTGATTTTGGTTATTAGAAAAAAACAATGCCTCTTTGTCAGCTACAACATCAGATGTCTTTAAAAAAAAACCCGTATCAAAGGCTAAACTACTTTGTGTAGGGGTTTGCCATAATAAATTACCGTTATTAATATCGACAGCACTTATATCGCCCAAAGAATTATTAAAGTAAATTTTTTCATTTAAAATTACTAATGAAAGTCTTTTTTGAGATCTTATAAGTGAACCTTGCGTTTTTCGAGCCCAAATTTCTTTTCCATCGTTTATTGAATAAGCTCTTAAAGTATTTTCAAAATCTATTACATAAATTCTATCTTTATAAATCTTTACTTGTGAATTAAATGGCGCATTATTATTTTTAGACCATAATAATTTTCCTGTATTAATATTGATAGCATATAATTTTGCTATATTATCAGCAATTATTAAAATTTTATCATTGTAACCAAAAAATAAAAATGGGTTTTGTTTTTTTTCATATTTTGAATAAAAGTTTTTTTTCCATATTAAATTCGATTTATTGTCAAAGTTTAAAATAGACCCTTCATTATCAAAAAAAATAATATTATTTTGATTAAATGTGATTTCTGGTTCGTATTGATAAAAATCTTTTATCTTTTTAAATTTATATCTAGATAAACTCTCAAGTTTACCGTTGTAGTTAATTTTGCCGCTATTATTGCTAAGATTTTTAAAAAAACTATTACTTACAGCTCTTGAATCGAGCTCTATTTTTAAATTAGGATTAAATTCAAAATTTAATTTTTCTTCTTTTTTGAAGATTTCTGTTATGTTTTTATTTTTTTCTTCTTCAATATTTTCTTTATTCCAAAACTTTGAGCTTTTGTGAAATGAACAATTTGTAATAAAAATAAAAATTAATAATAATTTAAAAATTTTACTCACCTATATCTCTGTTAAGTCTTTTTTGTGATGCTAGTTTAATTTCATTATTTGCATTGGACAGTAATAAAATTTGATTAAAAAATTCTTTTGCTTTTTGTTTTTCATCTTTTGAATAAAAAAATTCTGCAAGCAAGTATAATGCATGGGACTTCCAGATACTTTCAGAATTAATTACTGGATTAAGTATTTTCAATAATTCATTTTCACTAACAAAGTCTGAATTGAATAATGCTTTTTTATATATAATCAAATTCTTAATTTCATTATCGAGTTTTGTTTTTTCAATTAACTCATTAAATAATATATTTATCTCATCATTGTTCTCTAATAAATTATTGTCTATTAGATGGTATAAAGCTAATGGAGAATAAGTTGCATCATTACTTTTTACAACATTAACCATTTCATCAATTGTTTTTTGTTTATTTTCAGGATTAAGATCTATTAATGCTAAGTTGTATTGATTGGCTAATTTAATTCTATTTTTTTCTTTAGAATTTTCAAATGATAGATAGCCAATTATAATTACTAATATTATTGAAATAATTATTATAAGTTTTTTTTTATTATTTATAAAAAAATTCTTTATTCTCTCATTTCTTGCGTTTGTATCTATGATTGTAATTTCTTCGTCCATTGCTATATCATATTCCTTAATACATACTGAAGTATTCCACCATTTTTATAATACTCTAATTCGTTTTTAGTATCTATTCTACATAGCGTTTTGATCTTTTTAATATCTCCCGAGGCATATTTTATTTCAACTTGAACATGATCTGATGCATTTATACCGTCTTCAATTTGAAGAACGGTTATCAACTCTGAACCAATTAATTTTAAGTTTACCCTATCGTGTCCTTCGGTAAATTGTAGAGGTAAAACACCCATTCCAATTAAATTAGATCTATGAATTCTTTCGAAACTTTCTGCTATTACAACTTTAACACCTAATAGTTTTGTTCCTTTAGCAGCCCAATCTCTTGACGATCCTGTTCCATATTCTTTTCCTCCTATAACAACAAGGTCTGTCCCTCTTTTTTTATATTCCTCAACAGCATTATAAACTGGCATTACTTTTTCTTCTGGATATAATTTTGTAAACCCACCTTCTGTTCCTGGTGCCATTTCATTTCTTATTCTAATATTTGCAAAAGTTCCTCTCATCATTACCTCATGGTTTCCTCTTCTTGATCCGTAAGAGTTATAATCTGTTGGAAGTATTTGATGTTCCATAAAATACTCACCTGTCGGACTTTCTTTTTGAATATTTCCTGCTGGAGAAATATGATCAGTTGTAACCATATCCCCTAAAATTAAAAGTGGCCTTGCATCTTTAATAGGTTTAAATCCCTCAGGTTGATCAGATAAATTTTCAAAAAATGGTGGTTTCTTTACATAAGTTGAACTTGAATCCCAATTGTAAATACTGGTATTTTCAGTTTTAATTTCTTGCCATTGTTTAGGGCCTTCTGAAACATTTGAATATCTTTTAACAAACATCTCTGCATTTAGAGATTCTCTTAATGTGTCTTCAATTTCCTTATTAGATGGCCAAATATCTTTTAAAAATACATCTTTACCGTCTTTACTTTTTCCTAAAGGCTCTTTGTATAAATCAAATTCCATGTGACCAGCAAGTGCATAAGCTACTACAAGTGGTGGTGATGCTAAGTAATTAGCTTTTATATGTGGAGATATTCTTCCTTCAAAATTTCTATTTCCAGATAAAACTGACACAGCGTAGATGTTTTCCTTGTCTATTGCTTTAACAATTTCCTCTGGTAAAGGGCCTGAATTTCCTATGCAAGTCGTGCAACCATATCCAACCAAATTGAAACCAAGTTTATCTAAAAATACATTCAGTCCTGCTTTTGCTAAATAATCTGTAACTACTTGTGAGCCTGGTGCTAATGATGTTTTAACCCAAGGTTTAGTTTCTAAACCAAGTTCAACTGCTTTTTTTGCTAATAACCCAGCACCAATTAATACATTTGGATTAGATGTATTTGTACATGAAGTAATAGCTGCAATTAATATTGAGCCATCTTTAATTTCATAATCTGTTCCTGATACTTTTGAAAAATGTTGTTCTTTTCTATTAGTTGCATCTTCAAAAACTTTTTTAAATTCAGTAGATGCCTCTGTTAATAAAACTTTATCTTGAGGTCTTTTAGGTCCTGAAATAGTTGGAACAACTGTAGACATATCTAATGATAAGGTATCAGTAAATTCAACTTGGTCATTAGCCCATAAACCTTGTTCTTTTGCATAATTTTCAACTATATTTACTGTGTTCTCATCTCTACCTGAGAATCTTAAATATTTTAATGTCTCTTCATCAATTGGGAAAAAACCACATGTCGCTCCATATTCTGGTGCCATATTTGCAATTGTTGCTCTATCAGCAAGAGTTAAATTCTTTAAGCCTTCTCCATAAAATTCAACAAATTTTCCAACAACTCCTTTATCTCTTAACATTTTTACAACTGTTAAAACTAAATCTGTCGCAGTAGTACCTTCTGGCATTTTATTTTTAACTTCAAATCCTATTACTTCTGGAATTAACATTGAAATTGGCTGACCTAACATTCCAGCTTCAGCTTCTATTCCACCAACACCCCAACCAAGAACTGATAAACCATTAACCATAGTAGTGTGACTATCAGTACCAACTAACGTGTCAGGAAATAAATAGTTCTCGTTTTGAAATTTTTCAGACCAGACTACTTTTGATAAATATTCTAAATTAACCTGGTGACAAATCCCAGTTCCAGGAGGAACAATTCTAAAGTTATTAAAAGCTTGTTGTCCCCATTTTAAAAAAGAATATCTCTCACCATTTCTTTTAAATTCAATATCAACATTTTTTTCAAATGAATCTGAGTTTGCAGATTTATCTACTTGTACAGAGTGATCAATAACTAGATCAACTGCAGAAAGTGGGTTGATTGTATTGGGATCTTTATTTTTTTCTTTAACCGCTTCTCTCATAGCTGCAAGATCAGCAACGGCTGGTATTCCCGTGTAGTCCTGTAACAAAACTCTAGCTGGTCTATAAGCTATCTCAGTTAATGATTTTTTTGTCTTTAGCCATTCTTTAATTGCTTCTATTTGTCTTTTAGTTACTGACAGATCGTCCTCGTATCTTAAAAGGTTTTCTAACAAAACTTTTAATGACTTTGGAAGTTTTGAAATTCCATCTAAACCGTTCTTTTCTGCTTCTACTAAAGAATAATATTTGTAGTCCCTATCATTAATACTGATAGTTTTTAGGGAGTTATAAGAATTTTGATTTCCTGGTTTCATTTAATTTAGATATAGAACCCTATTATACAAACAATAAGTAGCAAGGACATAGCATAATTAAATCGTTTAATAAAATTATTATTTGTCGCAAAATTCCTTAAAAACTTACCTAAAAAAGCCCATGCTGTAATACTTGTTAGAGCTGTCAAAGAGCAAACGATAATAACTGTTAAAGAACTATTTAAGTAATCGTTTTCTAATACAAATTTTGAGATCAATGTAATAGCTGCCATTACTCCTTTAGGATTTAAAAACTGGAATGTAAAAGTATCAATAAATTTTACTGGATTAATTTTTTTACCCTCTTTGGATGTTTCAGAAAATGAAATTTTATAAGCTAAATATAAGAGGAATAAAGTTCCTAATATTCTGATCACTTCCTGGATTAGTGGATATTTGATAAAAGTTGATATCAATACAAAATTGATCAAAATTACTAACACAGTATAACCCAACCAAACTCCCATTATTAATGGAATTGTTTTTTTTATACCAAAATTAAAACCTGAGTAAGAAGCAACAGCATTATTAGGTCCTGGTGTAAAACCTAATGAACAAGAAATTCCAATCAATAAAAATAATTCAGGATGCATAAAGTTTAAGCTATTGGAAGCCCATTCTCTGATTGTTGAGATGGGTGAACTAGTATAACTTTGCCTTCATCATCAATCGAACCTAAAATAAGAACTTGTGAAACTACACCTGCAATATTTTTTTCTGGAAAGTTACAAACGCCAATAACTTGTTTACCTTTTAAATTTTCTTCATTGTAATAATGTGTAATTTGTGCGGATGATTGCTTAACACCTATATCTTTTCCAAAATCCACTTCAATTACTAGTGAAGGTTTTCTAGCTTTTTCATTTTTTTTAACTGATATTACAGTTCCAACTCTAATATCTATTTTATCAAAGTCATTATAGGTGATTTGTTCTTTCATATATTTAATATATAATGGTTGATAAATATGAGTACAGAAAATAATTTAAAGCTATTGTATAATAATTCAGTTCAAATTTTAACTGACTTAATAGCTTTTAAAACTATTTCAGGAGAAGATAATAGCTCATTAATTGATTATTGTGATGGTATCTTAAAAAAATTAGGTGCTACTTCTTTTAGAACTTATGACAGTGAAAAAAAAAGAGTAAATTTATTTGCAACACTAAAAGCTAAAAATTCAAATAGTAAAAAACCAATTATATTATCAGGCCATACTGATGTTGTTCCAGTTTCAAAAGGTTGGAGCTCTGATCCTTTTACTGCAACTATTAAAGGTGATAAATTATATGGAAGAGGTTCGTGTGATATGAAGGGTTTTATTGCTTGTGCTTTAGCTTATGCACCTGTTTATTCTAAATCGAACTTAGATAGAGACATTCATTTCTCATTTACATTCGATGAAGAAACTGCATGTCAGGGTGCTCCTATACTAATAGAGGAATTAAAAAAAAGAGATATTAAAGATGGTATTTGTATTATTGGTGAACCGACTAATATGAAAATTATTGATGCTCATAAGGGGTGTTATGAATACACAACTTATTTTAAAGGTTTAGCAGGACATAGTTCAGCACCTCACAAAGGTGTAAGTGCTGTTGAATATGCATCAAAATACGTAAATAAATTAATTGAACTTAGGGAGAAACTTAAAAGTAGAACACCAAAAGACTCCATTTTTGAACCACCTCATTCCACTCTTTCTATTGGTGGTGTGTTTGGTGGTATTGCGCATAATGTAATAGCAGACAAATGTCATGTTAATTGGGAAACACGACCAGTTATTAAGGAAGATGGTGTATTTTTAAATCAAGAAATCGACAAGTATGCAAATGAGGTGTTATTACCTGAAATGAAAAAAGTTTTTCCTAATGCTTCAATCGAAAAAGATATTATTGGTGAAATAGTTGGGTTTGATAGAGAAGATAAGTCAGATGCTTGTGAATTAATTTCAAGTTTAACGGGTGATAATTCTAGACAAGTTGTTTCATTTGGAACTGAAGCAGGTTTATTTCAAGAAATTGGGATTAGTACTGTCGTGTGTGGTCCAGGATCAATTGATCAAGCTCATAAAATTGATGAGTTCATTGTTTTGGATGAGCTTAAAAAATGTTTAAACTTACTTGATGGTATCAAAGCAGAGTCTATTTCAAATTAATAAATTGTTAAACAATACAAAGTAAATTATAATTTTTTATGTCTAAAAAAGATCCAAGAGATATGATTGGGTATGGTTCCAAGGATCAAAAGATTATTTGGCCTAATAATGCACGTATTGCTGTTCAAATAGTTTTAAATTATGAAGAAGGTGCTGAAAATTGTGTTTTAAATGGTGACAATAACTCAGAAATTTTCTTATCAGAAATCATTGGCGCTCAACCTATCAAAGGTAGACATATAAATATGGAGTCTCTTTATGAGTACGGTTCAAGAGCAGGATTTTGGAGATTGCATAAACTATTTCAAGAAAAGAAAATTCCTATTACGGTTTTTGGAGTCGGTATGGCTTTAGAAAAAAATCCTGAAGTTTGTAATGCTATAATAAAAGCTGATTATGAGGTTGCATCTCACGGGTGGAGATGGATTGATTATCAAAATATTAAAAAAGCAGAAGAAAAAAAACATATGAAACTTGCTATTCAAGCTCATAAAAAAATTTTTGGGGAGAGACCTAATGGTTGGTATACTGGTAGATGTAGCCCCAATACTAGAGACTTAGTTATGGAAGATGGTGGTTTTTTATATGACAGTGACTCTTATAGTGACGACTTACCATACTGGGAAACTAGAAATAAGAAAAAACAATTAATCATTCCTTATACTCTAGATAACAACGATATGCGATTTGCTACCAATCAAGGGTTTAATACAGGTGATCATTTTTTTTCTTATCTAAAAGATAGCTTTGATGTTTTATACGAGGAAGGAAAAACAAACCCTAAAATGATGTCAGTAGGATTACACTGTAGATTAATTGGAAAGCCTGGAAGAGTTCAATCTTTAAAGAAATTTCTAGATTATATTCTTAAACATGAAGATGTATGGATATGTAAAAGAATTGATATAGCCAAACATTGGATTAAAAACTATTCTTAATAATGTCAAAAAAAATTATTTTTACAAATGGTCTTATAGATTTAGCTCAACCTAGATTGGGAACTAAGGTTATATTTAAAACTGATGATTTTTTTGCTTCAGCAAATAGAATTATTAGTCCTTTACCAGCAATTTTTAAAGATGGATTGTTTGATAAAAATGGTAAATGGATGGATGGATGGGAATCTAGAAGAAAAAGAACTAAAGGGCATGATTATATAATTTTAAAATTAGGAAAACCTGGTTCTATTAAAAAAGTTGATGTTGATACATCACATTTTAATGGAAATCAGCCAGCTATGATTTCTATTGAAGGAACAAACTCAAGTTCAAATAAAATAAGTCAATTAAAGTGGGAACCATTACTTTCTAAGAAAAAAACTAAAGCTAATAGCCATCACTTCTTTACTACAAATAGTAAAAAAAAATTTACACATATAAAATTTAATATTTTTCCTGATGGTGGGGTTGCTCGACTGAGGTTATTTGGCTCAATTGCTAAATCTAATAAATTGAAAAATAAAAAAACAAATCTTGCATCACTATTAGATGGTGCCTCTGTTATTGCTTGTAACAATGAACACTTTGGTAAAGCTGAAAATATTTTAGCCCCTGGTAAAGCTAAAAATATGGGAGATGGATGGGAAACAAGGAGAAGACGTGGCCCAGGATTTGATTGGCTAATATTAAATTCTTTAGATGGAAAAGAAATTGATAAAATTGAAATTTCTACTCATCACTTTAAAGGTAACTTTCCAAGCTATTGCTCTTTACAAGCTGCTTATTTACCAACAATAAAAGGCTCTAAACAAATTGTAAATTCTTCGGTCAAATGGAAGTATTTATTAAAAGATGCAAAATTATCCTCTAATAAATTACATATTTTTAAAAATAATCTAATGAAAAAAGATAAAATTAATTTTATAAAAATTAATATTTTTCCAGATGGTGGGATATCTCGATTTAGAATATATGGAAAAAATGTATGACCAACTTAGCAATCAAACCCAAACCTATTAATAAAGAAAATTTTAAAAAGTTTGGAGATATGATCACAACAGACGATATCAAGCCTTTAGAAATAAATGATGGCTATGCAAAACGATATGATGGGATAGCTAACCTGGATGCAAAGAAAGATGGTGGAGAGTCTATAATTAGTATTTTTTCAGCTTTAAAAAGATCTTTTCCTATGAAGATTGATATGATGGAAAAACATCCACTTGGTAGCCAAGCCTTTATCCCAATGAAAGAAACAACATTTTTAGCTTTTGTTGCTCCTGAGGGTAATAAGCCTGATTTAAATAAAGTGGAGGCTTTTATTATTCCAAACGGAATTGGAGTAAATTATAATGCTGGTATTTGGCATTTTCCTTTAATTGCAACTGAGGATATGAATTTTTTGGTTGTTGATAGAAAAGGTGAAGGTGACAATCTAGTTCTTCATGATTTAAATAAAGAAAATATCACTTTAGAATTTAAAATATAAAAAAAGCCCACCAATGAATTGATGGGCTTTTAGTTATAACTTTAATTATCTTTTAGATATAGCTAGATGAACTACAGCACCTAATGATGCTCCAATTATCCATGCATATCCCCCGCCGCCGCCTAAGTTAGCGAAGAAATCACCTAAACCTAAAATTAAAATGTTTGGCCAAACAGTACCAACAGCAATGTAACCTGAAATTACCCACGCTAACATTCCTTTAGTATTAAAGCCACCACTGTAATGATATTTAGCTTTTGGACTATCATCAAATAATGCATCCACATCTAATTTTTCATTTTTAATGATATAATAATCAACCATCATGATACCAAATACAGGTGCAAGAATTGCTCCTAGTGTATTAACAAATGGAAAAAGTCCCATTTGTGTAATAACAGCAACCCACATACCACCAATGATAAAACCAAAACCAGCAGTAATTAATCCACCTGTTTTGAAGTTTATTTTATCTGGCATTAAATTAGCCAAGTCATATGCCGGAGGTATAAAGTTCGCAACCATATTAATACCAACTGTCGCTGCAAAAAATGCGAATGCAGCAATAATTGTTAATCCTAAGTTGTCTACTTTAGCTACCATCTCTGTTGGACTTGCAACATATTCACCAAAAATTGCGATTGTTCCACCAGTAATCATTAAAGTAATAAAAGAGAATAAGATTACGTTACCTACTAATCCCCATAGGTTTCCTTTTCTCATTTCATCTTCATTTTTAACAAATCTAGCAAAGTCACCAAAATTGATTACTACGGCAGCAAAATATCCAACCATAATACCAAATACAGCTATGAATGCCCCAAATGATCCTAAGCCTTCAAAACCACCAGTTCGTTCTCCTCCAGAAAATATAGTTCCTACTTCTGAAAAAAGTCCTCCACCAGCTTTAGCCCATATAACCAACATTAAAACAATCATTACCGCATAAACAGCTGGTCCAGCAAAGTTTAAGAATTTTTTGATAAGATCAACACCTTGCCAAAATAAATAAACTTGGAATGCTGAAACAAATATAAATGAAACCCACATTACACCTGTCATACCAAGAAGCATAACTTCACCTTCCATTCCTGTAATTCCAGTAATTAAAAGTGCTACAGCTGTTGATGCCGCATAAGTTTGTGCTCCATACCAAAACATTGCAACAAGACCTCTGGCCATTGCTGGAAAGTTAGCTCCAAATACACCCATACTAACACGGGCAAAAACTGGATATGGTATTCCATGTTTTACACTTGGTTTACCTGAAAGGTTTACTAGCCACATGATAAAAAATCCTGCAAGAATTAATGCAGCAAATACAGCCCAACCATTCAGTCCTGATGCTAAAAACAATGATGCTGCCAAAGTATAACCAAATAAACTTTGAACATCATTGGCCCACACGTTAAAGATTTCAAACCATCCCCAATTTTTCTTACTACTTGGAGTTGGAGCCAAATCTGAATTGTAGAGTTTTGACGATCTACCCATTTTATTTCTCCCTATTATTTTTGTTACTCTTACTAACTATTAAAAAGTTATGGTAACGATTAGTGCGACATTATGGATTATAAATGTTGTGTCAAAGAATAAAAACATACAACCTTAAGTTTGTAAAATTAACCAATTAAAATAAGGATTATTTAATTTTTAAAAACCTATAATGAACATTAAGTGTGAACTAATTAATCGTTCCAACCACTTACTACTTTAACTTCTAAGTATTCTTCTAAGCCTAATTTACCTGCTTCACGACCAATACCTGAATGTTTGTATCCACCAAAAGGAGCATCTGGTGCCAAGCCTGCACCATTAATATCAACCATTCCTGATCTTAATTTTCTAGCAACACGATTAGCTTTTTCTTGATCTTGAGTTTGAATAAAGTTTAACAATCCATAGGGAGTGTCATTGGCAATAGCGATAGCCTCTTCTTCAGTTTCAAAGGGTATAATTGATAAAACAGGTCCAAATATTTCTGTTCTTGCAATTTGCATTTGATTATTAACATCTGCAAAAGCAGTAGGTTTAACAAAATATCCTTTATCAAGTCCATCTGGTTTGCCAGTTCCACCAGCAACTAGTTTAGCACCTTCATCAATGCCTACTTGAATTAAAGCTTGGATTTTATCAAATTGAGCTTTTGAAACAACAGGTCCAATATGATCACCTTCTTTTGTTGCAATATCAACTTTCATTGAATTAGCAAAATTTTTTACTCTTTCAACAGTTTCATCATAAATAGATTTTTCAACTAACATTCTTGTTGGTGCATTACAAGATTGCCCTGAATTTCTAAAACATCTTAGAGCACCTCTTTCAACAGCTTCGGCATCAGCATCTTTAAATATAATATTTGCCCCTTTTCCACCAAGTTCAAGACTAACTCTCTTAAAATCATTTGCTGCATTTTGAGAAATTAAAGCACCTGCTCTAGTAGATCCTGTAAATGAAACCATATTTACATCAGGATGACTTGTTAATGCATTTCCAGTAACTGCACCATCTCCATTAACTAAATTGAATACACCTTTTGGTAATTTAATTTCATCTATCATCTCTGCTAAAATCATTGATGATAATGGGGCTATTTCAGATGGCTTAAGTACCATTGTACATCCTGCAGCAATTGCTGGAATAACCTTTAAACAAGTTTGGTTCATTGGCCAGTTCCATGGAGTAATTAACGCACAAACTCCTTTTGGCTCATGTAAAATATTATTATTAAGAGCATGCTCACCTAACTTTGCTTCAAATGTATATTCTTTTAAAACTTTTATATAAGATTTTATATGGCTTGCTCCAGTTCCAGCCTGCAATTGTGTTGAAAAGTCAATTGGTGCTCCCATTTCAAGAGTTATAGCCTTAGCCATGTCAGCCCATCTTTTTTTATAAACAATATACAAAGCTTCTAAATATTTTAATCTCTCTTCTTTGGTTGAAAATGCCCATGTTTCAAAAGCTTTAGTAGCAGCACTTACAGCATCATTTACATCTTCTACTCCACCTAAAGATATAACGGCACACTCTTCCTCTGTAGAAGGATCTGTTACCTTGAAGTCATTTGGTTTTTTTGGAGAAACCCATTCACCATTGATATAAAATTTTTTCTTATCTAGCATTTTGAGAAACTATCCTTTCTTTATGATTTTGCAAATAAATTTGTTAATTCGTAAACAATGGTTGCTGCAGCTAACGAGGTAACTTCAGCATGATCATATGCTGGAGAAACTTCAACCACATCTGCAGAAACAAGATTTAAACCAGACAGACCTCTTAAAACATTGACCATCTCTCTTGTAGTCATACCCGCAATTTCTGGTGTACCTGTACCTGGGGCAAAAGCTGGATCTAAAACATCTATATCAATTGACAAATAAAGTGGATTGTTACCAACTCTTTTTTTAATTCTTTCTGCAATTTTATCTGTACCTTGTGTTTGAAATTCATCACAATGAATAATTTTAAAACCAAATTCTTCATCATTTTTAATATCATCTCTACTGTAAAGAGGACCTCTAATTCCAACATGCATTGAAGCATCATCTAAAAATAAACCCTCCTCTCTTGCTCTTCTAAAAGGAGTTCCATGTGTATAAGGAGCACCAAAATATGTATCCCAAGTATCTAAATGTGCATCAAAATGCACTAAGGCAACTGGTCCATTACATTTTTTATTGATTGCTCTTAATAAAGGTACTGCAATTGTATGATCACCGCCTAGACTAATTATACCACCAACTTTATTTAATAAATCTGTTGCACCAGCTTCAATCTGTTTTATCGATTCATCAATGCTAAATGGATTACAAGTGATATCACCAGCATCAGCAACTTGCTGCACTTTAAAAGGCTCAACATCATAACTTGGATGATAATTAGTTCTTAAATGTCTTGATGCCTGCCTAATACTCATTGGACCAAATCTAGCTCCTGGTCTGTAACTTGTACCAGCATCAAAAGGAATTCCAACAATTGCTACATCACAACTTTCAACATCTCTTAGTTCTGGTAATCTTGCAAATGTAGATGGGCCAGCAAATCTTGGAACTTTAGTTCCACTAACAGGTTGAATTGGGTTTTTATTTCTTTCTTTTTTCATTTATAAATAAAATGTACCACATTCTTTAATAATGGAATATCTTCTATCTTTATAATTATGAACCTAATAAGAGCCATTTTACTATTAATAATCTTTATTACACCAGTAAAAGCAAACACTATCTATAATCTCATCAAAATACCTAATTTAGAGATTTATGAAATAAATACTAAAAATAAACTTAAGTATTTTTATGCTGTCAGACCTTTTAGACTGGGTACTCAAAAAAATATTGTTTGCTCAAATCCAAATAAAAAAGATTTGGAAGTAAAATATAAAATTATCCGTAAAAATCTAAGTAGATATTCTTATGATTATTTAAAAAAAATTAATCTGAAATATATTGTTATGTGTAAAAATTTATCAATCTCAGAATTATATACAGCAGGCATTCCAGATAACGTAATGAAAACATTAATACTAGATATTAAATTTAATGAAAATTACTTTGAAAGAGTAATCCATCATGAAGTTTTTCATGTAATGCATCTTCAGCATAAAGAGGTTTTTAATGAAGAAGAGTGGATTAAATTTAATAATTCTAACTTTAAATATGCTGAATGTTCTACTTGTACAGAAAATATAGGGTTAGAACAATACAAAGAAACGAAAGGTTTTTTTACAGAATACTCTAAATCAACAGCCTCAGAGGATATGGCGGAAGTTTACTCACACATGATATTTTTAAAGGAAAAAGAAATTAACCAAATTCGTAAATCAGATCCTATTTTAAATAATAAAATTTCATATATTGAAAATAAAATAAAAGAAATAGATAATTCATTTACTTTTTAATGATAAAAAAAATTAAAGCTTCTACATCAGAAAAATTTATTTTTGTTTTTTTAATTTTATTAGGTATCGCAACTTTCTGCACATATTTTATTGTTAAAAATAAATGTTTATTCATCAAAAATATTAATCCAAAGGATATTATCTTTAAGGAGCCAAATAATATTGCAATTTTAAATGCACCTTGTGGAAATGTAATTATAGAACTTTATCCAAATATCTCACCTAATGCCGTTCAAAGATTTGCAACTTTAATTAGATCTAACGCTTATGAAAATATTGCTTTTCATAGGGTAATTGAAAATAAACTTATTCAAGCTGGTGACTTAGAGTTTGGTAAGAAGGGAAACTTAGATTATGGAAAAATTGGTACTGGAAAATCAGGTTTAGGTACAATTAAATCAGAAATTGATAATAACTTTAATTACACAAAGGGAAGTGTAGGATTAGCTCGAACATTTAAGAACGATACTGAAGACAGTCAATTTTTTATTATCTTACAGGATGAACCATTATTTGAAGGTGAATATACACCTGTTGGTAAAGTTCTTTACGGTCTAGAAGTCTTAAAAAAAATAAAATATGAAAAACGCTCAGAATATATTTTAAGACCAGATTTTATTAATTCCTTTAAAATGCTTAATTAATAAGGGATAAAATCTCAAGTTGAACCCATTTTAGTCACTCTATAACTATTATTATCAATCAAAAGTTGATGAGATAGATTTGTGAAAAATGTCCTAAAAAATACAATTAGGAAAAAAATTAGTTTAAGCAAAAAAAAATTAATTGAAAAACCCTTAAAAATTTTAAAAAAGATTAATATAGAAAAATTAACAAAATTCACATCATCATCTCTAATAGAAAAATACAATAAGTTCAAAGAAAGAGCTAAACAAAAAGAACTGCGTAGAATTAAATTAATAAAAGAAGAAAAAATTAAAGAATTAAAAAAAGAAAAGTTAGAGCAAGAAAAACAAAAAAATGAAGAAATAAGGTTAATTAAACAAAATGAATTAAATCTAATAAAAGAAGAAAAACAAAAAATAGAGAAACAAGAAAAGCTAAAAGAAAAAATTATAAAACAACAGCAGCAGATTGAAAGAAAAAAAATTAAACTTGAATCTCAAAGAATTAAAGCTGAAGAGCAAAAACTAAGAGATGAAGAAGAGGAAAAAGTAAGACAAGATGATTTAAAATTAAAAGAAGAAAAACTAAGATTAGATTTTTTTGAAAAGCAAAGAATAAGGCAAGAGCAACAAAAAGCTAAAATTGAAAATGATAAATTGATGGCTCTTGAGAAACAAAAAGCCCGTGAAGCTAAACAGAAAATAAAAGATGAAGAAGAAAGATTAAAAAATATTGAGATTGATAAACAAAAAAAAGATATGCAAAAGTTAAATGAAGAGGAACATAAATTAAATTATCAAAAACTAAAACTTGAAGAAATTGAAAAAAATATCAAAAAAATTGAAGTTGAAAGAATAAGAGAAAAAGAAATAAAAATATTAAAAGAAGCTGACGAGTTAAGAGAAAAAGAAAAAGAACTTAGACTAAAAGAACAATTAGAAATAGAAGAACTTAAGGAATTGAGATTAAATGAACTTAATCAAAGAAAAATCCAGGAAGAATTACAACTAAAAGAAGAAGAAATAAGATTAGAAAATTTAAGGGAACAAAAAATAATTCAAGCTAGAATTATCGAAGAAAAAAGAATTAAAGATGAAGAAGAGAGAATAAAAGAATGGGAAAGGAAATTTGATAAGGAGCAAATAGCAAAAGAAGAAGAATTGATTAAAAAGTTTAATGACCAATTAATTAAAGAAAAAGAACAAAGTGAAAAGATAATAGAATTTAGAAAAGAAGAAGTAATAGAAGAAAATAAAGAAGAAATATTAGAAAACGAGGTAAAGAAAGAAGAAGACGAAAGATATTAGTTAATTAAAGGCTTTCCTGTTGCTAGTGTGTGTTTAATTCTATCTTGTGTTTCTTTTGTTTCGATTAGTCTCATGAAAGCATCTAATTCTAGCTTAAATAAATCATCTTCTGATAAAATTTTATCAATAGTTGTGTCTCCTCCACTCAAGACATGGGCTAATTCCTTTGCAACCGTAACACCGTGCTCACGAATTATTTTTTCATTATAAAGTTTTTCTATAATTTTATTCATTTCTACTAAGACTTCTTTTCCTGGTAGATTAAATTCTGTCTCTAACGGAGCTTTAAATTCTTTATTGTCATCTAAGATTTTTTTTGAAACTTCTAGTAAACTATTTCTATTCATTATTTTCTTATCTTGAGGTTTTAAATATTTTAATGGCTCTGCCTCAACTGGTGAAGTTGCAGTTTTTCCATAACCAATAATATCAAACACTTTAAGGGGTGCGTAATGAGGATCTTTTTTAGCTTCATCTGTATCAAGCCATCTTGCTAACATTTCCTTACATCCTCCACCAGCTGGTATTAATCCAACTATTGTTTCCACCAATCCAACTACAATATTTGTATGTGAAGCTACAAAATTACTTTGTACCATAACTTCAAATCCTCCACCGAGTGTTAAGCCTGATGGTGCAGAGACAACTGGGTGATTAGAATACTTAAGATGTTTGCAGGTTTCTTGAAAATATCTAATAAATTTTTCTATAGATTTAAAATCATTTTTATTTGCAAAATCCATCGTGTAACTCAAGTTTACTCCTGCCGAAAATTGCATACTTTCATTTATTATAATCAACGGTTTATCTGTAGCTTTTTTTAAAGCATCCATTGAATCGTAATCTAGAGCATTTGCTTTAGTGGTGAACTCAACAATATTATAATCATTAAATCTATATATCTGAGCAGAGCTGTTTCCATCCACACTTAATGCTTTCTTTTTAGCTTTTCCAAATGTTTCAATGTTAGTATATTTTTGTCTTGATCCATAAAAATCTTGATCTTTATTTTGAGATAAATTTTCTAAAAAAACATTTCCTTTAAAGTCATCAATCTTATCAAAAAAAGTATCAACACCGATCTCTTCCAACATTTCAAATGGACCTTTAGTCCAATTAAAACCTAGTCTCATGGCTTCATCAATATCATTAAAATCTTTTGTAATTGATGGAACTAAAGAGGAAGCATATTTAATAATCTTAGAAATAACAGACCAAGCATATTCACCATACTTGTCGTCTCTTGAGATTAATTTTTTAAGATCTACATTATCTGATTTAATATTAATCTTTTTACTTGCTGAATATTCTCCAGTTCCAAGATTAATAGCTTCCATAACTTTAACTTCACCTGTTTTATTAACCCTGTAAAACCCACCCTTACCTTTTCGACCTGTGTACCCTGTTTCAATTAATGTTTTTACTAAAGGAATTTCTTTTGCAACCACTTGAAAAGGGTCATTTTCTGATAATTCTTTAATAAAACTTTTTAAAACATCAGCCATTAAATCAATACCAATTAAATCATAAAGACCAAACACTCCTGTTTTTGGTATACCCATTGGTCTTCCAAAAATCGCATCAGCTTCTTCTATGGTTAGTTTCATTTTAAATGCCTCAGTCATTGCAACTTGCATTGCAAAAACACCTATTCTATTTCCTAAAAAACCTGGAGTGTCATTACAAATAATTGCACCTTTCCCAAGTTCTGTTTCACAAAAATCTTTTAAAGCACTTATTTTATCTAAATCATTATTTTCATTTTTAACTATCTCTAATAACCCCATGTATCTAACAGGATTAAAAAAATGAGTAATACAAAAATCTTTTTTTTCTTCTTCTGATAAATGCTCAGATAAGACCTTAATAGGTATAGATGATGTATTTGAAGAAACTATTGCTCCCTTTTTTCTTTCTTTAAATATTTTTTTATAGATATCATGTTTGATATCTATTCTTTCAACAACAGCTTCTACTATCCAGTCAGCTTCTTTTACTTCTTCAAAATTATCTAAAATGTTTCCTACTTTAATGTTTTTTATTTTGGACTTATCTAATAAAAGTGGTGGTCTAGATTTGTAAATTTTATCTCGTGCTTGCTCACTTATTTCAGTTTTTAAATCTAGTAAAGTAACTGGAATATTTGCATTACACAAATGCGCTGCAATTCCACTACCCATAGTTCCAGAACCAATAACTACTACTTTTTTAATTTCCATAAGGTTTTAAAATTGAAGGACTATTTATAATAAAAAAAATGAACTTAGTAAATAAATTACCTGTTAATTCCTCTTAGTCTTTCAGACCTTCTTCTTAAAAGTTCTGCGCTAACAAGAATTAATGTGGACATTATAATTAAACAAGTTGCTACTGCCATGATTGTTGGACTTAATTGTTCTCTTAGACCAACCCACATTTGAATTGGAATAGTAGTATTTTCAAGTCCTGCCAAGAATAACACAACGACAACTTCATCAAATGAAGTTACAAAGGCAAATAATGCACCTGAAATAACACCTGGTAAAATTAATGGTAATGTTATTTTCATAAAAGTATTAACTGGATTGCTTCCTAAACTTGCAGCCGCACGTGTCACACTATGATCAAACCCTGTTAATGTTGCTGTTACTGTAATAACTACAAATGGTGTACCTAAAATAATATGTGCTAAAATTATTCCTGTATGCGTTGCAGCTAAACCTACTTTTGCCATAAAGAAGAATATTGCTGTTCCTGAGATAATTAACGGCACAATCATTGGAGATATTAATAAAGCCATGAACGCTGCTTTATATGGCATATGTCTACTACTTAAACCTAGCGCTGCAACCGTTCCTAAAATTGTAGAACCAATGGTTGCAAAGAAAGCTATAAAAATACTATTCTTTGCAGCAAGTCCCCATGGATTTTTAGTTCCATAAATCATATCCTCATACCATCTTAATGAAAATGCGTCAGGGTCAAGTGCTAACATTCCTTTAGAAAAGTGAATATATTGCTCTGCATTAAATGAAAGTGGTAAGATTATAAACAGCGGCGCAATTAAAAAGAAAAATACTAATGCACAAATTGTTAAATAAGTGTAGTGCCAAACTCTATAATTCCATGATGTATAATTTGGTAATGACATAATTTATCCTAATTTAATATTATCTATTCCTACTAATTTATTATAGATCCAGTAAATAGTTAGGACACCAACCAACAGCATTGTTCCTAATGCAGCAGCAAATGACCAATCTAGAGAACTTTTCATATGATAGGCAATTGTATTACTAATCAAAGACCCACTTGCCCCTCCAACTAATGCAGGAGTTATATAATAACCTATTGCTAAAATAAAAACTAACAAGGATCCGGCACCAATTCCAGGAATTGTTAATGGAAAATATATTTTTCTAAATGCTACAAATGGTGTTCCACCCAAAGATTTTCCAGCTCTCATTAAGCTTGGAGATATTGTTTTCATCACACTGTAAAGCGGTAAAACCATAAATGGTAATAAGATTTGAGTCATTGCAACAAAAGTTCCAATTACATTATACATCAATTCTGGTCTGGCATCGTTTGCTGCAAGTCCGAGCCATACAATCAAATCATTAATTGGGCCTTGTTGTTGAAGTAAAACCATCCAACTTGAGGTTCTGACCAATAGTGATGTCCAGAATGGAAGAAGCACACATATCATCAGTAAATTACTATATTTCATGGGTAATGTAGCTAATAAGTATGAAATTGGATAAGCAAGCATGAAGCAAAATATAGTTACCCAAAAAGCAACTTTAAGAGTTCTTAGCCAAAGTATTTTATGAACTCTTCTATCTTCATCTTGTTGAACGATGTTTCTGTCTGGGTCAAATTTTAAATCCACACCTTTTAAGTATTTAGCATATGACCATTTTGGCGCAGTATTCTTTAGAGCAACCCAGTAATCTACATCTCTCCAGATTTTATGAGTTTCCATAAACTGCTCTTTGTAGTTACTCTTTTCAAATTTCTTAATTTTTCTATTTGTTTTTTTTAATCCACTACTAAAACCAGATTTTTCATAGTTTAATCTCTGATATAATTTTCCAGCTTCTTTATTAATAGCCAATGGATAGAAATCCTTGTAAAAAGCTTCATATACATCCTCTTCTGGTAACTCTTTACCATCCCATTTCTTAAGTGCTGCAAAAGTATTTGGCAACTTACTTGTAATCATTCTATCATCAACGCTTCTAAACAACATATCACCAATTGGGAACACGTAAGTAATTAAAAGAAATAAAAATAAAGGACCCACAAGCATTAATGCTCTTATCTTGTTTCTTCTCTCGGCTTTTTTTAAACTAACCTCAAGAGGTACACCATCAGATGATAAAATTTGTTCTGTGCTCATAATAAAAAAAGGGCGGTTACATAATAACCGCCCTTTAAATAAAATAAAAGTTTAATCTATAATTAAATTACAGACCAGCTTTCATAGCTTCCCATTTTTCACCAATTTCGTCCTGGTTATCTGCCCAGAATTCAGGGTTCATAAGAATGTATGATTTAGTGTTCGCAGGTGCTGTTGGCATATGTGGTACCATGTTAGTTTTACCATCTTTAAACCAAGGCTCTCCTGCTTCCATGATAGCAATTGAAGATTTTCTCCAAGGAGCGTAAGCAATATACTTAGCACTTCCTGCTAGACCTTCAGTACTTGTCATTTCTCTAAGAACTTTCAAAGCTTTACCGTTAGCATCGTTAGGTCCACCTTTAACCATAGCGAAATACTCATAGTCAAGAATTTGTGAATCCCATACTTGCACAATTGGAGTTCCTTCCATTTGAGCATTAAAGAATCTACCATTCCAACCAGTAGCCATAACAACTTCACCATTAGCTAATAGTTCTGGTGGCTGAGCTCCAGCATTCCAGAATACACATCCACCTTTTGGATCTGCACATAGTGCTTTGATTTTAGCAATTGCTTTATCAACTCCACCATCAGCTTCAAGTTGGCTGTAAATCTTATCACCACCTTTACCAGCTTTTGTACCTGCTGCCATAGCTAATTCTAAGTTAGACATTGCACCTTTGTAGATAGCTCTTTTACCAGGAAACTTTTTAGTATTAAAAAAGTCTTTTGCTGATTTTGGAGTACCTTTTACATTGTCTTTATTGTAAGCAAAGTTCCAAGAGTACAAGATGTTTCCAACTGCACATTTTGAAGGCATGCCAGTAAAGAAGTCTTCACTTGCAGGTGTTCCATCTGGAGCAGGTGCAAAGTCTTTATCGAAATCGAATTCAACAAAAATTCCTTCATCACATCCAATGATAGTATCTTTTGCGTATACATCAATGATGTCCCAAGTGATTTTTCCAGCTTCTTTTTGAGCTTTAATTTCTGATAATCCACCAGTGTAGTCTACCCAATTAACAGGTATTCCTAATTTTGCTGCTGTAGGATCACCATACCCTAATTTTTGACTTTCAGTGTAAGCACCACCCCAAGACACTACAGTAACTGCAAATGCTGAAGTTGTGATAGAAAGTACAAAAGATAGAGCAAGTAATAATTTACTTATTTTTTTCATTTTCTCTCCTATTTAACGTTAACGTTTGTTATTTTATAAAGTGAAAGTAAAACAATATAGACAAGTTTAGTCAACAGCCAATTATGTCTATTTTGCCTTTATTTTATTTAAGTTTTTTTAGGGATTTTTTTTAAGATTATTTTGGATCTAAAGCTCTGCAATCAATACTGTTCCAGCCTATATTAAGCACATTACCTTTTTTTAAATCTAATCTTGCAGTGCTATTTGGTACTTTAAGAATGAATCCTCTATTTCCCAACAAATCAACTCTTAGTCTAGTGTGATCACCGTGATAAATTATTTCTTCAATTTTACCTTTATGGTTATTATCCATTTTATCTGTAGGATCTATAATTGCTCTTTCAGGTCTTAGTGAAACTTTAGTTTTATCCCCTTTTGCTTTAACAGCAACTGGATTTGCTAAAATTTCTGTGCCATTTTCTAATTTAACTTTACATTTGTCTCCTGAAATATCTAAAACTTGACCTGAAAATTTATTATTTTCTCCAATGAACTCAGCAACAAATGAGTTAACCGGTTTTTCATACAATTCATCTGGACTTGATAGTTGCTGAACTTTACCATCATTGAAAACTGCAATACGGTTTGACATTGTTAATGCTTCAGTTTGATCGTGTGTAACATACACAACTGTTACACCAATACTTTCGTGAATATGTTTAATTTCATATTGCATACTCTCTCTTAAATTTTTATCTAAAGCTCCAAGTGGTTCATCCATAAGTACTACTTGTGGATCAAAAACTAAAGATCTCGCCACAGCAACACGCTGTTGTTGTCCACCAGATAATTGCATAGGCATTCTTGCTTCAAAACCTTGAAGGGATACCATTGATAAAGCTTTATCAATTTTTTTATCTGCTTCGTCTTTTGGAATTTTTCTCACTCTTAATGGAAAAGCTAAATTTTCATAAACTGTCATATGTGGAAATAAAGCGTAGTTTTGAAATACCATTCCAATCCCTCTTTTGTGAGGTGGAATATTTGAAATAATCTTACCATCTAAATAAATTTCTCCATGAGTTGGAGTTTCAAAACCAGCAAGCATCATTAAACAAGTTGTTTTACCAGAGCCAGAGGGTCCCAACATAGTTACAAACTCACCTTCTTCGATGTCTAGATTTAGTCCTTTAACGACAAGTACTTTGCCATCGTAGCTTTTGTCTACATTGTCAAATTTTACAAATTCTTTATTTTTAATCATATTTTTTAAATGAATTTAAAACATTTGTTTACTTGTTTTTCAAGTTTTTTTATTTCAATTATTTAATGTGCAGATCTTTTGAAAAATTACAAAATAATTCACATCCTTTGTCGGTTATTCGTATTGCTTCTGATGCTTCAACTCCCCACCCCCCGAATTGCATTACAGCAATCATATGAAAAGTAACATTTGGTTCTAGAATAGTCATATCACCTTTAGATATATTAAGAGTATGCTCACCCCAATCAGGTGGGTAACCAATTCCTATTGAATAACCAGTTCTAGAGGTTTTTTCTATTCCATATTTATCTAAAATTTTCCAAAAAGCTTGTGCAACATCATCTGCAGTTTGTCCAGGTTTTGCAGCATCTATTCCAGCTTGAAGTGCCTCATTAGTTTTATTCATAGTATCAATTTTCAATTGATCTGGTTTTCCAAGTAAAACTGTTCTGGCCATAGGACAATGGTACCTTTGATATACCCCTGAAAGCTCTATTATTGTAGCCTCACCCTCCACAAACTTATCTTGAGTTGCTGTTAAATGTGATGCTGAAGTACCTTTCCCCGTTGGAAGTAGCGTTGCAATACTTGAATATTCACCACCAAATTCTGGCGTTCCATAAAATAATGCTTTTTGAATTTCACCCACCGCATCACACTGCCTGACACCAGGATTTATAACGTCAATTGCTGTTTGCATTCCTTTTTGAGAAATTATTGCTGCAGATTTCATAAGTTCTATCTCTGCATCAGATTTAACAACACGAGCCCAATTAACTAATCTTTCAGAATCTTTTAACTTAACATTTGGTAACCCTTGTTTCATTTTTTCATAACAATAAGCTGTAAAATAATGACTATCCATTTCCAAACCTATTGTAAGTTTATCCCATTTTCTTTCTTTTATAATTTCTACTAAATTATCAAATGGATGAAGTGGCCATGCATGAATATATTTTTCGTCATAGACTAAAATATTTTCATTTTTTAAATAAGTTTTTATATAAGCTCCACCTGAATCTTGCTTTCTTACCCAGCATAATGGCTCATCAGCATTCACATGTACAATTACAGCTTGAGCATAATAAAACGACCAAGCATCATAACCAGTTAAATAGTTCATATTGGCTGTATCACTAGAGATTAATAGTTCAATGTTTTTTTCTTGCATTGCGCTTTGAACTTTTTTTAATCTTGCTTTGTATTCTTCTTTGCTAAAATTCATATCTTAATAACTATTAGTTTTCTTTGGAAATTTTTTATTTTTAACTTCATTTTTAAATTTAATTATAGCAGTATTAATCTGTTTTGTAATATTAGAAAATTTTTTAACAAATCTAACTTTTATTGGGTTTAAACCTATTAGATCGTCAGTAACCAGAACTTGTCCGTCGCAGTGTACTGATGCACCAATACCAATTGTTGGAACTTTAACAGTTTTTGTAATTTCTTTTGCTAATGAACTTTCAACACACTCTAAAACAATTGAAAATACACCAGCTTCTTCTAAAAGTTTAGAGTCCTTTAAAATTTTATTTCTTTCTGTTAACTTTTTTCCTTTAAATTTAAAATTTGTTGCAGATTGTGGAAGAACACCAAGATGTCCCATTACTGGAATTTTATTCTTAATTAAATTTTTAATTATTTGAACAACTTTTTTACCCCCCTCAAGCTTAATTGCATCACACTTCGTTTTAGACATTATTTTTTTTGCATTATTTAAGGCTTCTTTTGGGTTTCGGTAAGTATTATGAGGCATATCTACTACCATTAAGCTTTTTTTAACACCCATTCTTACACTTTTAGAATGTTCAATCATCATATCTAATGTCACTTTTTTTGTGGAAGAAAAACTATAAAGTACAGATCCAAGGGAGTCGCCTACTAAAACAAGATCACAGTGTCTATCTACTATTGATGCAATATTTTTAGAGTAAGCAGTAAGACTTATAATTTTGGATTTATTTTTTTTTTTAATAAAGTTTAAGATTTTTTTGTTCATTTTTTACCAAACACCTTCATTTTTCATTGAGGACCAAGGTTCTTTAATTTCTAAATTACCCTCTTGTAAGATTTCTATAGAAATATTGTCAGGAGATCTGACAAATGCCATATGACCATCTCTAGGTGGTCTATTAATTGTATATCCCATATCTTGAAGCCTCTCACAAGTTTGATAAATATTTTCAACACGGTATGCTAAGTGACCAAAATTACGAGATCCATCACCTAATTCATCACCATCCCAATTGTAAGTTAGCTCTAGTTCGGCTTTTTCATCGCCAGGTGCTGCTAGAAAAATTAAGGTAAATCTACCTTGCTCATTTTCCATTCTTCTAGTTTCAATTAAACCTAATCCCTTACAGTAGAAATCTAATGATTTTTCCACGTCTGAGATTCTGATCATGGTGTGTAAATATTTCATAATATTATGTACTCTATAGTAAAGTATTACTCTAATTCAATGGTACTAGGTGGTTTTGAAGTAACATCATAAACAACTCTGTTTATACCTCTAATATTATTAATAATTTGATTAGAGATTGATTGCATAAAACCTTTAGGAAAATCAAAAAAATCAGCAGTCATTCCATCTTCAGAGGTAATTGCTCTTAACAAACAAATATGTTCGTAAGTTCGATTATCACCCATAACACCCACAGTTTTTACTGGTAGGAGTGCAGCATATGCTTGCCAAATTTTATCATATAACCCATGCTCTCTTAAAGCTTTTATAAAATAGAAATCAGCCTCTTTTAAAATTTTAATTTTTTCATTGGTTATAATACCGGGCATTCTAATAGCTAGACCAGGACCGGGAAATGGATGTCTAGAGATTATGTCATTAGATAAATTAAGTTCTAATCCTAATTTTCTAACTTCATCTTTAAATAAAAATTTAAGAGGTTCTACTAATTTTAATTTCATTCTTTTAGGAAGGCCCCCTACATTATGATGTGATTTTATTTTTGAAGTTTGACTACCAGTCACAGATTTACTTTCAATTAAGTCTGGATAAAGAGTGCCCTGAGCAAGAAATTTAACATTCTTAATTCTATTAGCATATCTTTCAAATATTTTAATAAATAGATTACCAATGATTTTTCGTTTTTTTTCAGGATCAGATACATTTGTTAATTTTCTAATAAATTCTTTTTCTGCATTAACATAAATCAAATTAATTTTTAATTTTTTCTTAAAAGTATTAACTACTTGTATTTCTTCATTTTTTCTTAAAAGGCCATTATTAACAAAAATACAAGTTAAATTTTTTCCAATTGCTTTGCTTAATAATTGTGCAACCACACTACTATCCACACCACCCGACAATCCACAAATTACTTTGTTGTCACCTACTTGTTCTTTAATTTCATTAATTAATTTTAATTTTTGATCTTTTGATGACCAGTTTTTTTTAATTTTACAAATAAGAAAAACAAAATTTCTTAATAAAATTTTACCTTTATTAGTGTGTGTTACTTCAGGGTGAAATTGTACACCATAAAAATTTTCTTTAATATTTTCAATAATTGTTAATTTAGAGTTTTTTGTAGAAGCTATAATTTTAAAATTTTTTGGCATCTTTGATACTTGATCAGCATGGCTCATCCAAACATCACTTCTATTATTTTTATTAAAAAAATTCTTAGTTAAAGTACTATTGGATACTTTGTTTATAGTGGCTAAACCAAATTCTCTATGTTTTGATTTTTTAACTTTGCCACCTAATAGTTTTGACAATATCTGATGTCCAAAACATATACCCAGGATTGGAATTCCAAGTTTTAATATCTTCTTATCAAATTTAAATTTATCATTTTCATAAACATTAAGAGGTCCACCAGACAGTATTATTCCAGCAATATTATCTTTTGTAATTTGAGCTATTTTTATTTTTTTATGACTTACAATTTCTGAAAAAACCCCTAATTCCCTTACTCTTCTTGCAATTAATTGTGTAAATTGAGAACCAAAATCGATTATTAAGATTTTACTTAAATTATTACTAAGACTCATTTTTAGGTTCCAAATTCTTTAAGGATTCTAAAATAGAATTTTTCTTATCACACAATTTATTGCAAATTTTTGAAAAATTATCTGCTAGTTCTTTTACTTTGGAATAATTAGATCTTTTTAACTCTATTTCCATAAGCATGTAGTTTGCTTCTTCATTTTTTGGATCAAGTAATAACACTGTATCTATATTTTTTTGTTCTTCTCTTTTGTTCTCTTCAAAATTATAAATTTTTGCTAAATACAAATATGAATCTTTGTCCTTAGGGTTAAAAACAATACTTCTTTGAAATAAAAATTTAGATTCTTCATATTTTTGTTCATCGTATTTATTTTTTCCTTCTTCAAAAAAGTTATTTTCTGCAAAAGAAGAACTTCCAAAATTTAAAATTATAAATAGGACAATTATTAATTTATTTATTGTTCTCATTAATACTTGCTCTCATTTTTAACTTGATCAACATTATGAACCATACTTTCATAAAAACCAGCCTTAGTTATTTTTACAAAATTTGGTTTATTTTTAAGGTTTGGTACTTTTTTTGCACCTAGATATCCCATAGATGATTTTAATCCTCCAATTAATTTATAAATTATACTTTTCACATCACCTTTATATTTCACAAAACCTTCTACTCCTTCTGGAACATATTTAGATATATCTTTTTGTTTGGTTTGAAAATATCTATCAGCTGATCCTTTATTCATCGCACCAACTGATCCCATTCCTCTAAAACTTTTAAATAACTTACCATTTTTTTTAATTAGTTTTCCAGGTGTTTCTAAGCTTCCTGCAAACAAAGATCCAATCATTATAGCATCGGCACCTGCTGACAATGCTTTAGCTAAATCACCTGAATATTTAATTCCACCATCTGAAATTATTTTTACTTTATTGTTTTTAACACCTTTTTTAACTGCAAGGATCGCACTTAATTGTGGTACACCAATGCCAGCGACTAGCCTAGTTGTACAAATTGATCCTGGCCCTATTCCAACTTTAATAATATCTACTCCTAATTTTATTAAAAATTTTGCTGCTTCAGCTGTTGCAATATTTCCAGCACATAGAGTTGTTTTGTTTGTTTTTAATTTTTTTATAGCTTTAATAATTTCAGCTACTTTTTTGCTATGTCCATGAGCTGTATCCACAACAATTAAATCAACTTTTTCTTTTAAAATTGCTTTTGCTCTTTTAAGTTCTAAAGGACCAGCTCCAACTGCCGCACCAACTAATAAGTTTAATTTTTTAACTTTTTTAATTTCTTCAACTTGTTTTTTAATATCCAAATTTCTATGAATTACACCAATGCCTCCTGCTTTAGCTATTGCTATAGCCATTTTACTCTCAGTAACTGTATCCATTGCAGAGGATAATAAAGGTATTTTTAATGTTAAATTAGATGATAATTTAGTGCTGGTATCAACTTCAGAAGGTAAAACTTCTGAGTATTTTGGTGCCATTGTAACATCGTCAAAAGTGAGAGCTTCTTTTATAGGATCCATAATCATTTATATATGATTCCCCTCAAAAAAAAAGTCCCTATCTTAAGATTTTACAAATAATAAAACTTTCCTTAGATTCTTTTCTGCTAGACTTGGGTTTAAACACCTTCACTTCTTTAAATAATTTTTTGCCCAAAGCAACAATTTCGTTAAATGATGAGCCTAGAAAAATCTTAGAGACAAATCGTCCTTCTTTAACCAACATTTCTTTGGAAAAATTCATAGCCTCCATTGCAAGTTCACCAGTATAAATTGCATCTATATCTTTTATACCCGTTGTATTTACAGCCATATCAGAGACAACAACATCCACTTTTGATTTGAATAAAGCTTTTATTTTTTCTTGAGATTCTAAATCAGTAAAATCACCTTTGATTTGGATTGTATTCTCAATTTCTTCCATACCTTTTAAGTCGATTGAAACCAACCTTCCACTTTTTACTGTTCTTGAAATATATTGAGACCAGCTACCAGGTGATGCCCCTAAATCGATTACAGATATTCCATTTTTAAATATCTTAAATTTTTCATCTATTTCTATTAATTTATATGCTGATCTGGCTCGATACCCGTCTACCTGAGATTGTCTAACATAAATATCTCTTTTTTGTTTATTAATCCAGTTTTTAGAAATTCTATTTTTTTTCAATTAATGACCAAACCTTAAGCTTTTTGATAAAATTTTACCCTCTAAAGTTTTTATATCTATCTTTACTTCTCTATGTAATCTCATGTCTTTATCTCCATCCCAAATCCCAGATGCAAGATGTATTATACCCAGTTTATGATTGGGCAAGTAAGGCTCCACAAAGCTTTTTTCTTTTTCATTAAATTTTGGTAAAAGATTACTAACTAACCAATTGCAATTATGAGGTAGGAACTCTGTTTCTAAATCGTCAATGTAAACTGACATGTTAATAGCCAATTGTTCTGAACCAAAAATATTTCCAGCTTTAAGTGCTTGTTCTAAATTTTTTTGCCAAGTCGTCCAGCCAACTGAATTTTTTTCTAAAGAAAAAACACCAATATTAATATGTGGGGCGAAAGCAAGTTTCCGCGCTTTATCTATTCCAATTTTTGACTTTATTGCATGTTTAAAATTTTGAGATTTAATTATTGCTAATTGTCCAAATATCCATTTAACTTTGGACATTATTTTATATCCTGGTGTAAAGGTTTGAGTAATTCCTAATTTTCCATCTTCACAGGCCTTAAAATAAAGCTCTATTGAATTCCAATCCCCTACCCAAGCGTCACAATCTATCCATAAGAATTTTTCATAACTAGGAAAATATTTTGGTAAGAAAGCCCTAGACACTTGACTCTTTAGCCATTCTCTTCCTTTTACTTTAAATGCTGGAACATCAATATCCCATTCAGCTGATTTAATTTCATCTACTTTTTTAGATAATATATTTCTTTGTTGCTCGGATAAACCTGCATCTAGAATGCAAATTGCTGTATCTTTGCTTTGTTCAAAACTTTTAATAGAATCGACCAATTCATTAAGCAATTCAAAGTAATTTGAGTCTGCCAGAGATACAATTACATTTTTTTTCATCTATAGAATGTCTTCAAGGTCTTCTTTAGTGTCACTTTCACCATTTAAAATTTTCTGTTTATAAATTTTTTGATAACTAAAATATCCAACTGGAATTAAGCAAATATAGATTAATCCACAAATGACCAAAACTTTAAATGTGTATATTAATAAAAGTCCAAAAAATAAAACAACACCAAACAATGCAAAAATTGTCAAGTGACGAGGAATAGAAATTTTTTTAAATGCAAATGTAGGTACTTTACTGATCAATAAAAATGATATCAAAATAAACAGTATTGGTACTACTATATCGTAATTAATTTTGATTAAATTTATCTCGCTTAGACTTAATATTAAAGGCATCAATACCAAAATTCCACCTGCAGGTGACGGCACACCCTCAAAGTAATTGTCTTTCCATGATGGTTCAGAGTTTGAACTTACATTAAATCTTGCAAGTCTAAGGGCAACACAAACTACAAAAATCATTGTGAGTAACCAGCCAAATTTACCTAAATTATTTAAAGACCAAAAATACATTATAAAAGCTGGAGCTACTCCAAAACTAATTAAATCCGCCAATGAGTCTAATTCTTTTCCAACTAAAGAAGTTCCTTTTAACATTCTTGCAACTCTGCCATCTAATGCATCAAAAATTGCGGCAAAAATAATAGCTATAATAGATAATTCAAACTTTGCATCTAATGCAAATTTAATAGAACTTAATCCAATACACACATTTATTAATGTCAGTGCATTAGGCAAAAGCATTCTAGCTTTTTTATCTGATACTATTTTAAAATTATTTTTTGGTTGTTCCATAAGCTACTTTTTAGCTAATAGTGTTTCACCAGCAATTGTTTTTTGTCCAACTTTAACTAACGATTCATAATTCTCAAAATAAACGTCCGCTCTACTTCCAAATCTAATCATACCAATTCTTTCACCTTGTTGTAATTGTTGATCTTTTGAAGATTCGCAAACAATTCTTCTGGCAATTAAACCGGCAATTTGAACAACTATTATTTCTTCGCCATGAGTATTTGTTATCTTGTAATAGTTTCTTTCATTATCTTCACTTGCTTTATCAAGTGATGCATTTAAAAATTTTCCAGGCTTATAAAGTATTTCTGAAATTTTACCTTCACAAGGAGTTCGATTTACGTGACAGTCAAATACGTTCATAAAGATACTAATCTTAGTAAATTTTCTATCTTCTAAACCTAATTCTTTTGGACCATCTACTTCATGGACCATCAAAACTTCACCGTCAGCAGGACTGGTTAGATAGTTTTCATCATTTATTGAAATTCGCTCTGGATCTCTAAAAAAATAATAAACCCATATCGATAACACTAGACCAATTAATCCTAGAAAAGTGCTCAGGACATATAAAAATATTGTTACAATGATAGCTATCGCTAAAAATTTGTAACCTTCAGAATGAATTTTTGGGAAAATTTTCTCTAACATAAGCTTCTATTTGATAATTTTTTATTAATATGTATATAAAGCACTAAATTACAATTACTAATATATATTATTCATTTATGGCTAAAATAAAGGTTAAAAATCCAGTTGTTGAACTAGACGGTGATGAGATGACTAGAGTCATTTGGGAATTCATCAAAAGTAAACTGATTTTGCCTTATTTAGATTTGGATATTAAATACTACGATCTTGGCATGAAAAGTCGTGACGATACAGATGATCAAATAACAATAGATTCTGCTAACGCAATTAAAGAACATAGTGTTGGTATAAAATGTGCAACAATTACTCCGGATGAAGCACGAGTTGAAGAGTTTAAATTAAAAAAAATGTGGAGATCTCCAAACGGAACGATACGAAATATTCTTGGAGGTACAGTTTTTAGAGAGCCTATAATTTGTAAAAATATTCCAAAACTTGTTCCAACTTGGACAGATCCTTTAATTATTGGAAGACATGCTTTTGGCGATCAATATAGAGCAACAGATTTTAAAGTACCCGGTAAAGGTAAAATGGAAATAAAATGGACTGCAGAAGATGGCAGTGATGAAATTAAATATGAGGTCTTTAACTTTCCTGGACCAGGAATTGCTTTATCGATGTACAATTTAGATAAATCTATAGAAGACTTTGCAAGATCTTGCTTTAACTATGGAATAATTAAAAAATGGCCCGTTTATCTTTCTACTAAAAATACTATTTTAAAAATTTATGATGGTAGGTTCAAAGATATCTTCCAAGATATTTTTGATAAAGAGTTTAAATCTGATTTTGATAAACTTAACATTACTTATGAGCATAGACTAATTGATGACATGGTTGCTTGTGCTATGAAATGGAGTGGTAAATATATTTGGGCTTGTAAAAATTATGATGGAGATGTTCAATCTGATACTGTGGCTCAAGGTTATGGATCATTAGGGCTAATGACAAGTGTTCTTCTTGCACCAGATGGAAAAACTATGGAAGCAGAAGCAGCTCACGGAACTGTAACTAGACACTACAGAATGCATCAAGAAGGTAAAGAGACTTCTACAAATCCAATTGCTTCAATTTTTGCTTGGACTAGAGGTTTGGCACATAGAGGAAAATTAGATGGTAATGAAGATTTGATTAAATTTTCAACTACATTAGAAAAAGTTTGTATTGATTGTGTTGAAAATGGATCAATGACAAAAGATTTGGCAATTTTAATTGGGCCCTCAAGTAATTATCTAACGACTAATCAATTTTTAGATGAATTAGATGGTCAGCTTAAGAAAAAGCTTAATTAATTAGTTTTTTAATATTTTCAAAAGACTCTTCAATTTTATCAGGCAAAGTTCCTCCAGCTTGTGCAAAGTCAGCTCTGCCACCACCGCCTTTACCCCCAATAACTTCTGAACTAGCTCTAACAATTTTTACAGCATCAAACTTTTTTTCTAATGTTTTGGTAACACCTACAGCCAACCCAACTTTATTATCATTGATTGCATAAATTATAACTAACCCTTCACCAATTTCTTTTTTGCCTTCATCAATTAGCTTACGTAAATCTTTAAATGGTAAATCTATAATATTTTGAAATCTAACTTTAAATCCATTAATGGTTTGATCGTTGATTTTATTTTTATCTTTATCTTTTAATATTGAGATAACTGAAAGTTGATCAAATTGTCTATTAAGGTCTTTTATTAAAGTTACTTGATCCTTGTTTTGAAGATTAGGTTTTCCTCCTAATTTAATAATCTTTGTCTCTAATTCTTTTATAACTGCCTCATTTTTTTGATCCGACAAATTGGATTGGTTTTCTTTTTCTTTTAAAAAATCAGTTAACTGCACATCTCTTAATGCTTCAACTCTTCTTACGCCTGCAGCAATAGATGATTGGCTAATAATCTTAAATTTTCCAATATCAGCTGTGTTTACAACGTGAGTTCCTCCACATAATTCAGTTGAGAAAAATTTACCTTCTTCATCTCCCATAGACAAAACTCTAACTTCATCGCCATATTTTTCTCCAAATAAAGCTAAGGCACCATTTTCAACAGCTTCTTTAGGTGTCATTATTCTTGTTTTAACCTCTGACTTTTTTTCAATTATTGAGTTTACATAATGTTCAATTTTTCTAATCTCTTCGTCTGAAATAGGTTTCATATGACTAAAATCAAATCTTAATCGATCAGATTGAACTAAAGATCCTTTTTGGGTTACATGCTCACCCAAAACTCTTCTTAATGCTTCGTGCAACAAATGAGTGGCAGAATGGTAAGCTCTAATATTATTTCTTCTCTGTGTGTCTATTTTTAATTCAACATTGTCTTTTAGTTTAACTGAACCTCTTTTAACTTTTCCGTAATGAACAAATAAATCTCCTAATTTTTTTTGAACATCAGACACTTCAAATTCAAAAGCCTCTTTAGAGATTATTCCAGTATCTGCAACTTGTCCTCCTGACTCTCCATAAAATGGTGTTTGATTTGTTATTATAATGCCTTCATCGTTTTCTTGTAGATCTTGAACCTCTTTATTATTTTTAAGAATTAAAGTGACTACACCTTCTGCTTTATCTGTAGAATATCCTAAAAAATCAGTTGCCCCTAAACGATCTTTTATATCAAACCAAATTTGATCTACCGAACTATCCCCTGATCCTTTCCAATTTTTTTTTGCTAATTTTTTACTTTCTTTCATTAATAAATCAAACTTCTCCCCATCGACAGTCATTGATTTATTTTTCAAAATATCTTCTGTTAAATCTAATGGAAAACCAAATGTATCATAAAGCTTAAATGCCACTTCACCAGGCAATATCTTTTCTACTTTCTCTAGCTCTTCATTTAATATTTTTATCCCTCTATCTAATAAAACCAAAAACTTTTCTTCTTCTGTTTTTAATGTTTCTTTTATTAAAGATTGTGCTCTTTCAAGTTCTGGATAGTTTTTCGACATTTCTTCTAGAAGCGTTTTAAAAATATTATAGAAAACTGGTTTTTTAGAACCTAGTAAATGTGAGTGTCTCATTCCACGTCTCATAATTCTTCTAAGCACATAACCTCTACCTTCATTAGAAGGCAGAACTCCTTCTGCTAATAAAAATGAACTTGCTCGTAAATGATCTGCTATTACTCTAAAGCTTGATTGATTATCATCAGTTACTTTAACGTTTAATGTGTCAGATGCAGATAGTATTAGTTTTTTAAAATGATCTGTTTCGTAGTTATCGTGTGTTCCTTGTAATAGTGCAGCTATTCTCTCAAGACCCATACCCGTATCCACAGATGGTTTTGGTAAATTTATTCTCTTATCTTTTGAAATTTGTTCATATTGCATGAATACTAAATTCCATATTTCTATAAACCTATTACCATCTTCGTTTTTAGTGCCAGGTAAACCACCCTCTAGATGATCACCGTGATCATAAAATATTTCAGAACATGGTCCACAAGGCCCTGTGTCACCCATCGACCAAAAGTTATCTGACGTTGCTATCTTGATTATTCTATCATCACTAAAACCAGCTATTTTCTTCCAAAAATTAAATGCTTCTTCATCGTTATGATAAACTGTTACATAGAGGCGATTTTTATCAATTCCGAACTCTTTAGTTATTAAATTCCATGCGTAACTAATGGCCTCTTCTTTAAAATAATCTCCAAATGAAAAATTTCCAAGCATTTCAAAAAATGTATGGTGTCTTGGTGTATAACCTACATTTTCAAGGTCGTTATGCTTACCACCTGCCCTTACACATTTTTGCGAAGTTGTTGCTCTTACATAGTCTCTTTTTTCTAATCCAGTGAATACATTTTTAAATTGTACCATTCCTGAATTTGCAAACATTAATGTCGGATCATTATTTGGAACTAAATTACTAGATTCAACAATCTTGTGATCATTTTTTTCAAAATAATCTAAAAAAGTTGTTCTGATTTGATTTAACGTTTTGTCAGCCATATAATTAAAATACAGCTTTTTTATTTGATGTCTAGATAAGTGTAGGGAAAAAAGGCGCTTAAATTATGCACTTGAGGGACACACTACCTCACACTAGCTCACACTAGTTATGCGGATGATTTAAAATTCATAAAAAATAAATTGCATAAAGACTCGTCAAATTAAGCAACAAACTAGATACCAGACTAGATCATTTAGAGATAAATCAGATGGTTAATTCTCGAGTCTTTTGATAACGTTTAATAATGAAAAAACTTTTAATAATTCTTATATCGGTAATTTTATTTCAAAATAATCTTCTAGCTCAAAATTTTAGTAAATTTAATCAATGGCTTTTAGAAAATGGCCATACTCAATATTTAAAAGAAGGTGGAAAATTTGATATTTGTAGTTTTTATAAAAAGACAGGAAAAAATGGTAGCTGGTTATATGAGAAATGTGGAAGTTTTCCAGAAGGCAAAATGAGACTAATGAACAATTTAGAGATTGAAACATATAGTGGTAGATGGGCAATTCCTTCTCAAAAAGATCCAAAAAATAGAGATACTTTAATTTATTATAATTATAAGAATTTATTTAGTCATTTTAATGGTGATAGAAATACATATCAATTCGATAGATATGAAGCCAAACCTTCCAGCAAAATTTATAAATTTAATACTAATGTAAAAGAAAATGAATTTGTTCAAAAAGAAATGCAAAAAAAAGCAATACTAAGTTATTTGTATTTTCAAGATGATCAAATTTTAATCGATGAACTTACACCCAAAGATAGATTTGGTGAATTTGTAAAAAATGAAACTAAGTTAAGATCAAACTCTGTTGGAAAATCTATGGTGTCCGTTGTGTTGGGTCATGCTATTTGTGATGGGTATATAGAAAGTCTAGATAGCAAAATAAATGATTGGCCAATTCTACAAAATACACTTTATGAAAATCAAAAAATAATTGATTTAATAAATATGAATGCTGGTGATTATAAATACATTAATGATGATGGTGTCGTAAAAGATAATTCATATGATGTAGATATAAGATCAATAAGTGCTACTATGAATAAATTTTTTAGAAATACAGAGAAGGCCAAGCCAAAATATAATTACACTCAATTAGTTCCCAACATTATTTTTAATTACGTTAGACATAAATCTGGAGATAATTTTCAAAATTTAATAAATAAATCTTTTCAAAAAGCAGGAATTGAAAATAGCGTTTATTTCAATAAGCTTAGAGAATCAGCAGAACATGGAAATGCTCACAACATGTTTTTTGCATCTAGATATGATTATCTTAGAATAGCAAAATCAATAATGGATGATTATAAAAACGACACTTGTGTAGGTAAATATTATAAAGAAATTCACAAAAGAAGGATTGCAAAGAAAAACAAAGGTAAAGAGTACGAAGATCCTCCGTTTAGTCCAGGAACATCTTATGGTGGTTTGTTTCACATGGATTATGCTGGCTTAAAAAACAAAGTAATATTTGGAATGAGTGGTTATGGTGGAAACACAGTTATTATTGATATGGAGAACTCAAAAATAGTAGTGCTGAACTCAATTCATTGGAGCAATAAAAAATATAAATACAATGTTAAAAAACTTTTAATAAAACCTTTTAAATAAGCCTAAATGAAAAAACTTTTTGGGATTTTGGTTCTGGGTTATAGGATTTTATAGGACAACTAGATACCAGACTAGATCATTTAGAGATAAATCAAGTTTCTGGTGTGAGTATGTTTGAATAAGCGTTGGTATTCCTAAATTTACTTGGGGAAAAAAGGCGCTTAAATTAAGCGCCTTTTAATAATTAAAGATGACTTTAACTAATTCTTTTTAGATGGAGGTGTTACTTCTTCCTTTGTTTCCAGTTTAGGCTCCTCTATTTGATCTTTTGCTGCTTTTTCTGGATCTAGTGGATTACCTTCAATTTTTTTTGCTATCACTCCAGCCTTTTCTCTAATTGCCATTTCAATTTCTGCAGCAATTTGAGGATTTTGCTCTAAATAAATTTTAGCATTTTCTCTTCCTTGGCCAATTTTTTCACCTTTATAAGCATACCAAGCTCCAGCTTTTTCAACAATGTCAGCTTTTGCACCAAGGTCAACTAATTCACCCACTTTACTAATACCTTTGCCGTACATTAGGTCAAATTCAACAACTTTAAATGGTGGTGCTACTTTATTTTTAACCACTTTAACTCTTGTTGAGTTACCAATAATTTCATCTCCATTTTTAATGGCACCAATTCTTCTAATATCCATTCTAACAGATGAATAAAACTTAAGTGCATTCCCACCAGATGTAGTCTCTGGACTTCCAAACATAACTCCAATTTTCATTCTAATTTGGTTAATAAAAATCATCATTGTGTTCGTGCTTGAGATTGAGCCTGTTAGTTTTCTTAAAGCCTGACTCATTAATCTTGATTGAAGTCCTACATGGTGATCTCCCATTTCTCCTTCAATTTCAGCTCTAGGTGTTAGCGCTGCAACAGAGTCAATTACGATAACAGAAATCGATCCTGATTTAACTAAAGTATCAGCTATTTCTAGAGCTTGTTCACCAGTATCTGGTTGTGAAATTAATAATTCTTCAGTATCTACACCAAGTTTTTTTGCATAAATTGGATCTAAAGCATGCTCTGCATCTATAAATGCACAAATTCCTCCAGCTTTTTGGGCTTCTGCTAATACTTGCAATGCTAAAGTTGTTTTACCAGATGATTCTGGTCCATAGACTTCAATAACTCTTCCTTTTGGTAAGCCTCCTATTCCAAGCGCTACATCTAAACTTAATGATCCTGTTGAAATAGACTCGACGTCCATTGCTCTTCTTTGGCCAAGTTTCATTACCGATCCTTTTCCAAAATTATCGATAATTTGGCTCATTGCCGCGTCCAAAGCTTTGTTTTTTTCGTTGCCTTCTGATTGTTGCGCTTTTGTAGATTTAACTACTTTTAGGTTGTTTTTAGTCATTTTATGCCTTTTTTATTAAATAATTAGTGTTCGAATCGTCTCTTAAATGTACACATTTTGTTCTTATTTTCAATAGTTATTTTTTTTATAATAAAATGGCTTAATTACTGTATTTTTAAGTAATTACTATTCAACAAACCAATGGCTTGAAGAAGTTTAAATTGTGAAAGTAAATAATTTCTTTCAGAATTTGCTAGGCTTATTTTTGAGTTTAATAAAATTGAGTTTGACTGAATAACATCAAGTGTAGATCTTCCAAGACCTGTTTCATATTCAACTGTTATTCCTTCGTTTGCCGTTTCTGCAGCTTTAACTTGCGCAGTAACTGAATTCAATAAACTTTTTGATACTTGAAAGCTTGACCATGCACTTGCAATATTTGCATCATTTGTTTTTAAGGCATTATCTAATAATAATTTTTTTCTATTTTTCAAATTTTTACTTTTATTTAATGAGGCAGTATTTTTTCCACCATTAAAAATTGGCCATGAAATAGTTGCTTTTAATATTTCTTTATCACGCTCTCCAATACTTGAGCTTACATTGTCTGATTTTGAACTATTAAAGGATAAAGATGCAGACGGTGATAGATCAGATCTGGCTATAGTTACATCTTGTTCAGATTGTTCATACTCTAACCTTGAAATAATTAAATTTGGATTAGTTGTTTTTGAAATTTCAATTGCTTCATTTAAATCTTTTGGTAATTCAAAAGTTAAATCTGAATTCTTGCTCAAAGTATTAGTATTTACAATTGGGCCTATAATTTTTTCATAGGTTAGCTTAGCTGTAATTGTTTCATTTTTTGCTTGTAAAAATTGTGCTTGCGCACCTGCAAGTGAAGACTCGGATTGTGCTAAATCAGATATAGTAATTTGACCTCTTTCTAATCTTGCTTGATTGGTCTCAACTTGCCTCTTTAACAGGTTAACGTTATCTTGATTAATCTTAAGTTTTTCATCAGAAAAAACTAAACCTGAATAAGCTTCAATAGCTTGGTACAAAATCTCCTGTTCAGTTTTTAAAAGTTTTGCCTCAGCTAAAGTTAATCCAATTTTACTTTTTTCCATGCTGGCTATACCTGCAAATCCTTGGAATAATTTTTGCTCAATATCTATTGATTGAGTTTTTGGATCGACATCAGTAAAAGATGAATTAGCACCTGTTCCATCAGTTAGCTTTTCTGTATTTTCTTGGCTCTTAGAACCTGACAGTGTTACACTTGGTAAAAATTCACTTCTTGATATTTTTACATCTTCTCTAGAAACTTGAATATTTTCACGTTCTGCATTTAATACTGGGTTTTCATTATACGCTTGAAACAATGCTTTTGATAAAGGTACTGAAAAAGCTTTTCCATTTAAAAGAATAATAGCTAAAGATATTAATATTATTTTTTTCATTATTTTTTAAATTTTATTTTTTCAATCTGATGATTACTATTTAAATTCATTATAACTGATGAGCTTTTTATCGCATCTTTAAACATTTGTTGAGTAATTCTTTGATAAGTCTGCATAAAGTTTATCACATCTCCACTGCTCATAATCTTTAAGTTTTTCTTGTTTTTTGTTTGAACCCAGAGTTTTCTCTCCTGCTTTAATCTCCATTCTCTTAATAAGCTAAAGTTTTTAGCCTTTAGATACAGCAATCCATCTAATTGCTTGAATAAGGTTTTGTATTTAGTTTTTAATTGATTGTTAACATGGGTTCTCCATTTAGTTCCTTGATCATAAACTTTTTCAAGTGAGTTAATTGGTTTTTTAAGCTGGCTACTTGATTGAGCTCTTGCTCCAACACACCAACCTTCAAAAATGACCACATCAGGCTTTGTTTTGATTTTATACCATAAACTTTTTTGGCACCTATCATCTATTGCTTTATTAAATGTTGGAATTTGTAAACTTTTAAAGTTTTTATCTTTAATCTGTTTAAAAAAATTTAACATTAAATCTACATCGTGAGTTCCTGGTACTCCTCTCGTCATTAATAAGGTGTGTTTATTTTTAGACAATAATATTCTGTCTTTTCTTGTTTTATAAAAATCATCAATAGAAACTTTAAAAACATTTAACTTAAAATATTTTTTTAAAATTAAAGTTAAAATTGATGAGATAGTTGTTTTGCCTGACCCTTGTCCTCCAGCTAAACCTATCATTAATGGTTTTTTTTTATTAATTTTTTTTGCTATCCAAAAACTAACAGGTATTAAAAAAGATTTGATCATCTTATCTTTATTTTTAAATTTATCCTTCTTGGTTTCTTGAGAAGAGATAAATCTAAAACAATCTTTTTTTACTTTTTTAAAACAATCATTAACTGCTTGCATAAAAAATTACTTATTGTCTAGAGGATGATTTTGCCCATCATTGACTGCAACATTTTCTAATTCAAACGTATTTATTTCATCTACGCATCCTAGATTAAATCCTGTCATAGCTGGGTTGGCTCTTGGATTATGATGTGTATAAATTCCGCAGTTCGAACAAAAATAGTGTTTCGCAATTTTTGAATGAAATTGATAAAGTTTTAATTTATCCCCACCTTTAATTATTTTAAAATCTTCGTTCTTAACCATAGACATTATTGCTCCTTTTCTTTTACAAATAGAACAATTACATTTTAAAACTTTTTCTAAGTTATCAGACACATTTATTTCTGCTTCTACTTCTCCACAGTGACATGTTAGTTTTTTCATTTATATTTCTCCTTTATTTTTTATATTTATTTCAAACATTGCTTCATTTCTTCTGTTCATAGGTAGTGTGAAAGGTCCATCGTAAGTTGCTTTAATAGGTGGGCTCAAAATTATCATATTATCTTTTTTTAATTCATTTTCTAAAATGCTTTTATGTTTAATAAAATTTTTATCAGAAGCCCTTCCTGAGTATCTAATAACTGCATAATAACCACCTTTAATATTTAATATTTTAACATCTGGATTAGACGGGCTCGGTATGTTTTCTTTATTAAATCTTGAAGGTAAATAAAATTGCATGGTCATATTTCCTTTTTTTTCTATTTGGGTGACTGGTGTTGTCATCTTAATCTCTTCATTTTTATCATTGTTGCCTGATATGTAGTTAAATAATTTTCTAAAACTGTTGCCTTCATTTGATATATCTGTTTCAATTGCTAAACGATCAGAATATTTTCTGATTTCATAAACTCCATTTTTTTTCACTACTTCATAGTTTGCTTCTTCATATGACATACTGTTAGAAGTTATAATTAAGCTAAGAAACACAATTGATAGAAATTTTTTCATTTTAATATGAAGCTTAAACTATCTCTGGTTGAAGTTATCCACAAGAGCACAAAATGTAGTTTCAATGTTCACGTTTTGATTCACCTTTGATTCAGTTACAGACTCAAAATACAACCTATTGCGTGTACTGTATAACTAGTCTATAAATTAGAACAAAACAAGAACATGAAATTAACTATTCCCTTTTACTTACATAAAGCTGGAGCTGGCTTTCCCTCTCCTGCAACAGATTACATTGAAGAAGATGTAGATCTTAATGTTCACTTAATCAAAAATGTTCCTGCAACTTTTATCATTAGAGTTCAGGGAAAATCGATGACTGATGTTGGTATTTATGATGGTGACTTATTAGTTATTGATAGAAGCTTAAAACCTAAAAATTTTTCAACAGTGGTTGCAAATGTTCATGATGAGTTAGTTGTTAAAAGTTTTGTTAAATCAAAAGATGGTCAATTTTTAACATCAGGTTCAAAAAATATTGAAGATAAAATAATTATTAGAGATGAAACTGAAGTGTTTATTTGGGGAGTTGTGACTTATGTCATCCATTCAACGTACTAAGAAAATAGCATTAGTAGATTGTAATTCATTTTATGTTTCCTGTGAAAGATTATTCAATCCTAAGATTAGAAATAAGCCAGTTGTTGTATTGTCTAATAATGATGGCTGCATTATTGCAAGATCAAATGAAGCAAAGTTTCTTGGTATTAAAATGGGCGAGCCTTACTTTAAAGCTAAAGAAATAATACTTAAAAATAAAGTTTATGTATTTTCTTCAAATTATTCTTTGTATGGAGATTTATCTAGAAGAGTGATGAGAACTTTAAAAAGATTTAATCCTGAGTTAGAAATATATTCAGTAGATGAAGCTTTTTTAGATTTGAGTAATTATCCAGATGATGAAGTAGAAGATGTGGGAAAAGAAATTAGAAGCATTGTTTTACAATGGACAGGAATTCCAACTAGCATTGGTATTGCTAAAACAAAAACACTAAGCAAAATTGCAAATCATATAGCAAAAAAAAAACAATCTGGTGTTACGAACTTAATAGGAATTGAAAATATTGATCCACTATTAGAAAAAATAGATATCAATGATGTGTGGGGAGTTGGTAAACAGATGACAAAATTTTATCATCAAAATGGAATTTATAATGCCAAACAATTAAAGAACATGTCAAACACTTGGATTAAAAAAAGTTCTAACGTTTTAAGTTCTAGAACTGCCTTAGAGCTTAGAGGTATTCCTTGTATCCCACTAGAAACTAAAACTTCAAAAAGAAAAAGTTGTGTAGTGTCAAGGTCATTTGGTACAAGGGTTGAAAAGTTTCAAGAGTTAGAAGAGGCAGTTACAAGTTATTGCTTAAATGCTTCAGAAAAAATTAGATCAGAATCTTTAATAGCAAAATCAATAACTGTGTCTGTTAGAACAAGCCCTTTTCAAAATAGAGGGGTATATTATTCAAATGCTAAAACTATAGATTTTCCAATAGCTACCAATAATAGTATTGAAATAGTTAAAACTGCTTTGATTGCTTTAAATGAAATCTTTATTAATGGATACAGATATCAAAAAGCAGGCATAACACTGACTGGTTTAGTTAATTCAAGTGGCAGTAAAAATCTATTTTCCACTGAAAAAGATGAGAAAATTAAAGGCTTAATGAGATCTATTGATAGCACAAATTATAAGTATGGACGATCAACATTAAGTTTAGCTAGTGCTGGAGTAAATAAAAAATGGAATATGAGAAGAGACCACTCTTCAAAGATAGATACAGCTAATTTTCATTCGCTACCAATAATAAAAGCTATTTAAGTTGATCTACACTACTAATATTTTCTAAAGAGTTTTCAAATTCTAAAATACTTTCTCTCTGAGAAAGTATAATTACTGAAATCATCATAATAAGAACTCCTATAACAGGCAATAATGTAATCCATGATAGATTACCAGCAACTAAAAATAAGTAAGCAATTAAAAAAAATATAGATCTAATCAATAGTGTCATTTTAAAAACAGCTATAATTGATAGTGAGTGTTTTAATAAGTTAATAAAACTCATTTTCGATGGACTAAAAAATCTTTTACCTCTTATTGATGGGATAGATTTTCTATCTTTAAATAGTTTAGCAACAGCACCTGAAAAACTACTCCATGTTGCTTTATCTTTTATCATTTTATTAACTGCAAATTTAGGTAAGCAAATAAAATTACCAAACTTAATAGACTGTCCAGTGAAAACAAAAGTTAAATATTTATGTAAAAGGTAACAAAGTTTAAAGAAAGAACCTTCAGATCTTTTTACTCTATTAGCTGTAATAACTTTATCAGGATAGTTATTTATCTTATTAATAAGAAGAGTTATTTCTTCCGGTCTATCTTCACCATCTCCATCCATTGGAATTATATAATCGTAATCTTCATGCTCAGCAATATATCTTAGGCCAGACGCATTACATCTAGCATGTCCCTTATTTGTTTTCATGTTGATTATTTTTATAGACTTAAGGTTATTAAAATTAAAATCATTGGAAGGTTTTTCTTCTGTAGAGCAATCGTTTACAATTATAATTGAGAATTCATGCTTTAAATCTCTAACTTGTAAGTCTATATCTTCTAAAAGTTTAAAAGCTGACTTCCAATCATTATATATAGGGATTAAAATTTTTATCTTGCTCATCTATTTCCTACACAAATATTATCGATGCAAATATATTTCGACAATGAATTAAGCTTATCTTTTGTAATCACCCCTTCCCAAACGGGTCTAGAATTTAGGTGATATGATAAATTTCCAGCATGCCATTCATCGCCAAGAACAACATTAATTGGCAATGTATAATTTTGCTTCCATAAGTATTCAGTTTTAATTGCTATTTCTTTACCTAAATAATCTGTTCTTTTGTCAGTTTCAGTAATTGAAATATAAGCATAAGCAAAGGGTGAAAAAATAAACAAGATCAAAAATATTGATATAAACCCATTTAACTTTTTAAGATTTATTTGTGCTTGAAAAATATAGATAATGAATACGCCAAAAAATAAATAAAATGGGGTCATCCACATTGTTCTTATTTTAGACCCTGTTAACATGGAAGTTAAGAACATTAATCCAATTGGAATTAGATTAATAAATATTAAGAACAATAGCTTTTTATCTTTTAAAGTTACTTTTAACTTAATTTTTTTTATTAAAAAAAACGACATTAAAAAAAATGGAATTAGTATTCCTATTTGTTTGCCTAAAAATATTAAAGGGTAAGTTATATGATCTAATAAACTTGAATTCTCAAGTCCTGTTCTGGCTAATCCATATGTAATTGTAATGTAATCATTATTAGTTAACCAAATTAAATGGGGGATTAATAAAACAATAAAGACCTCTAAAGATATTAGATATTTGAAATCAAATTTTTGATATTTTTTTACAAAAATTATATAAAAAAATAATAAGATAATTGATATTAAAAGATAAACAAAAAGGTATTTTGATAAAAAACCAATAGCTGCAAAAACTCCAAGTAAAAAACAATATTTAAAGTTTATTACTTTTTTATCAAATATTTTCCACGAATAATAAACACACAACGACCAAAAAGGTAATTGGCAAACATTCACATTAAATTCAGGTGTTGTAAAATTATAGAAATAAATACCCTCTAAAAGAAGTACCGATATTAAGCTTAAAGTTTTATTCTTAAAAAGTTCTTCAGCAAATTTAAAAACAATAATAAATGCAGTTACTACAAACAATTGACTTAACAAGTAATAAAACCAGTCCTGCGAACCAAATGCTTGATAAATAACTTCTGGAAAAAATGCACTCGCTGGTGGATGTTTATTAAATCCCCAATCTAAATTACTTCCCCAGGCCAAGGCTTCAATTGTATCAAGTGGTAAATTGTTATTTGTTAATGTTGGAATCAATGTCCATAAAATTAAATGAATTATAAGAAAACTATAAAACAATTTATTTATATTGTTTTTATTGATTAACATTTCATTGATTTTATATGAATTAAGCTTGCTTGACACGTATTAATTGCTGAATATACTCCGGCCACTAAATTTATACATATGCCTAAAATCTCAAAACCATCTACTAAAAAGACAATAGCTAAAACAAAAAAAGTTGCTGCTGTAGTCAAAAAAGCTACTAAAGTAATAAAAAAAGATAGTACACCTAAAATCAAAGTAAAGGCACCAATTAAAATTTCAAAAACATACATCCCAAAAGAAACAGAAAAATATATGTGTGATAAGCATTTATCTTTTTTTAAGATAAAACTTACTGAATGGAAAAAAGAATTGGTAAAAGCAAATAATGAAGCTCTTTACAATGGGTCAATGGATGACAATAGTGTTTCAGCAGATATTGTTGATCAAGCAAGTTCTTACACAGATAAAACTGTAGAAATGAAAGCAATTAATAGACAAATCAAATTAATTTCTAAAATTGACCAAGCTTTAATGAGAATAAAAGATAAAACTTTTGGATTTTGTGCAGAAACTGCTGAGCCAATTGGATTAAAAAGATTGATGGCAAGACCAGTTGCCCATCTTTGTATTGCAGCTCAAGAAAAGCATGAAAAAGATGAAAAGGTATACGCTGATGATTAAACTTAAAAATTGATAGCTAAAACCTCTTTATTATTAACATTCCACTATATTTCCTGCTTCTACTTTACCTTCATCTAAAGATCTCAAGTAAACACCCATATCACAATGATCGTAGTTTTTTTTTAATAACTTCAGCAAACTCTTATCACTAATATCTGTTTTGGGTTTTAAATTAACTGCAGTACAACGTGGAATATTTTTTTCTATTTTAAAAGAAATATTATTAATTTTTATAATCTTTCCAATCCACTTACGCTCTTCCCAAGCTTCAAGTCCTTCAATGTAAAAATTTCCTCTAAATCTCTCTAATTCAATTTTTTGATTAATTTTTTTTTCAAAATCTTTAATACTATTTAAATTTATAAGGGATATGGAATTAAAGATTTTATTTGAATGAGATGTATCAAAGAAAGGGGCAATATTACTTTGTAATAAGAAAATTGGTTTGGTTAATGAATTTTCTAATTCTAGTATTTTATTTACAAGTATAGATTTTTGCTCTGGATCATCTGCTATTATTGATAATAGCTGCTTGTCACCAAGTTTTAAAATTAATTTATTATTTTTGTATTCAAAATTATATTTATTTAAAACTGGTGAATTTTTTAATGTTAAGAAATTATTAAGCTTTCTTTCACTTGGGTTTTTCTCAAGTATAAGAGCTTTTTTTGAGTCAATAATTCTGGAAAATACAAAACTTCTATCATTTACAATTCCCAAATCTTTTTTAATGATACATGATTTGATATTTGTAAAAGATAAAGATTTTACAGGACTAAAGTATATTGATGAAATCAAAACACTCATAAAGATTATTATGGTTGTGGAATCTTAGAGTTGTTTTTTAATAAATCGTACCCTCTAATAACAGCTTCTCTTTTTGCAATATCTAAATACCATCTAGTTAAGTTGTTATAATTTTTAAGACCAATATCATGCCATTCATGTCTTGCAATCCATGGCCAAGTTGCAATATCTGCAATCGTATATTCGTTTCCAGCTAAGTATTTTGATGAAGATAATCTTTCGTCCAATTCGCCATAAATTCTTTTTGTAATTTTAAAATATCTTTCTTCTCCAAATTCACTTTTACCAGGATTATAATGATGAAATTGATGATGTTGCCCGATCATTGGTCCAATAATTCCCATCTGTGCCATCAACCATTGATTTATAACATTTCGATCTTTTACTTCATAAAATTTATTATATTTTTCTGCTAAATATATAAGTATTGCTCCAGACTCGAATAATGACTGTCCATTTTCGTGATCTATAATTACTGGTATTTTTCCAAATGGGCTTATCTTTTTAAAATCTGTTTTAAATTGTTCATCTTTTGACAGATCAATTTTAGTAATTTTAAAATCACAACCTATTTCCTCTAACATTATTGTAATTTTTTTTCCGTTTGGAGTATCTGCTGTAAATAATTCTATCACTTTTTAACGCCAAGTCTTTCTTGGGCTGCCTTTGATGTGGTAGTAAATTCAAATCTTAACTTTTCATCAGGTCTAGCATATTTAAAACATCCTCTAGCAGCTAAAGCTCCTTCATGAAATCCTGAAAGTATTAATTTTAGTTTTCCAGGATAGGTACAAATATCTCCAATTGCAAATATACCGTTTAGATTTGTTTCAAAATTTTCTGTGTTAACGGGAATTGTTTTTTTATCTAAGTTTAAACCCCAGTCTACAATAGGACCAAGCTTCATAATCAGTCCAAAAAAGCCCAAAACATAATTTGTTTCTAACTCTTTTAAACTTTCGTCGTCATGTTTTATTTCTATTGATTTAATATTTTGCTCTCCCTTAACTGAGTTTAATTGGTATTTAGTATAAATTTTTAGTTTTCCAGATTTTTCTAATTCTTTAATTTTATCTATACTCAATTGAGCTCCTGTAAATTCATCTCTTCTGTGTATTAAGTTTACATATGAGCTTTTTGATAATTCAATTGCCCAATCTAATGCTGAATCTCCTCCTCCAAATATTGAAATTGTTTTATCCTGAAAAATTGTTTTATCTTTAATTGAGTAAAATAAAGATCGATTTTCATATTTTTCACATTCTTTTGGCGAAAATTTTCTTGGCTCAAATGATCCCACACCACCAGCAATAATTATATTTGGTGTTTCAAACTCTTTTTTTTTATTTGTTTTTACAATCCACTTATTATTAACTTTATTAACTTCTTCTACTCTTTCATTAAGATGAAATTTAATATTAAAAGGCTTTATTTGTTTGATTAAATTATTAGTTAATTCTTCTCCAGTACATTCTGGAACTGCTGGAATATCATAAATTGGTTTGTCTGGATAAAGTTCAATACATTGGCCTCCAATTTTATCTAAATTATCAACTATCTCACAATTCAATCCAATTAAACCTAGTTGATGAGCACAAAATAATCCTGTTGGACCTGCGCCAATTATTAATGCATCTGTTTTAATCATTTAACCTTGTTTTGATGGAATGCTAACTGTTAGTCCATCTAATTCATCTGAAACTAATATTTGACAACTCAATCTACTGTTTTGTTTTGGTTCAAACGCCATATCTAACATATCTTCTTCCCCATCTTCTTTTTTTGGAAGTTTGTCAAACCATTCTTCTTTGACATAAACATGACAAGTAGCACAAGCCATTCCACCACCACAATCAGCATCAATTCCAGGAATGTCGTTTTGAACAGCGCCCTCCATTACACTCAATCCATTGGAGACTTCTATGGTATGAGACTTTCCATTATCTTCTAAGTATGTAATCTTTGGCATATATCTAAATATAATGAGATAAAAAAAAAGGGCAAGTATGTAAAAACATACCTGCCCTTCTTCTAATTATTTAACGAGTAAAACTACTTAGCTCTACCAGGTTGAGACATTGCTGCTGCCCAAATGATTAGACCAAAAGCGATCTTGTTCAAAAAGTCAGCTGCGTTGTAAATCACGTTTAGTGAGTTTGCGTCCATTCCACCAGTCATGTAACCAAATACATAACCTAATGGGTAGATAGCCCAACCAACTGTAACGATCATTCTCATTGCACCAAATGCAGTAACAAGAGCCTTGTTTCCACTTTTCGCTGCATTTTTTCCTGCTTCGCCTGAGAATACTTCATAAAGAATGTAGAACCATCCAGCCATACCGATTACAAAACCAAGTGTAGTGTTGATGTATCCTGCTTCTCCTAAGTATCCACCGATTAACATTACTAAAGTACCAATCATCAATCTCCAGAAAATTCCAGAGTTTGCTTTATTTACTGCTGCAAGAACAAAATAGAATTCTAACATCAATAATGGAACTGTAATTAACCAGTCAATATATCTGTATACTGTTGGTGACTCACCAGTCATAACCCACACATCTCTCATGTACATGTAGTGAATAAATGCAATACCAGTAACTAGTCCTGCAACAGTGATTGAAACTCTCCAGCCAGCTGGAACCGATGCTCTTTCAATAAAAAAGAATGCCGTTGACGCTAATAACGCCATTGACACAAGCCAGAATGAAATTCCAACAAAGTCATCAGAAGCTAACAGTGTAGTTTCTGCGTTTGCTACACCTGAAACACCCATTAGGGCTACAGCTGTAAGAGCAAACAATTTTAGTTTTTTCATAAAAAACTCCCTCTTTCGTTAGTTTTTAACTTTTTAGTTTATATAAACTAGACTTAAACAAATGCTTAAGTCATGTTGAGGATTAACTATCAAAATAATTAAGTTTTTAGAAGGTTTAATTGCCTCTAATTTGTATTGATTTTACTTACTTTTTGAATTTTAATACAATTTTTAATTTAATAAGTCTTAAAATATCAAAATAAAGAATCATTAGTGATGAATAAAAAATTCAGTGAAATTTATCAAAACTCCATAAAAAACCCTGAAGATTTTTGGCAAGAAGTGTCTAACGATATTTTTTGGTTTAAAAAACCAACAAAAATTCTAAACAAATCTAATCCTCCTTTTTATAAATGGTTTGAAGATGGGGTTACTAACACCTGTTATAATGCTTTAGACCTTCATATCGATGAAGGTAGAGGTGAAAAATTAGCTTTAATCTATGACAGTCCCATAACTGGCAACAAAAAGCAGTTTACCTATAAAGAATTAAAAGAAAAAGTTTCAAAATTTGCAGGAGCTTTAAAAAACCAAGGGGTTAATAAGGGAGATAGAGTTATAATTTATATGCCCATGATCCCAGAGGCAGTTATTGCAATGTTGGCTTGTGGAAGAATCGGGGCAATTCACTCAGTAGTATTTGGTGGTTTTGCATCTAGTGAATTAGCAAGCAGAATCGATGATAGTAAAGCAAAAATATTAGTTACGGCTTCGTGTGGTTTTGAACCTGGAAGAACTGTTGAGTACAAACCTCTAGTGGATGAGGCCATAAAAATGGCATCACATAAGATAGAAAAATTAATCCTATTTCAAAGATCTGGAAATGAAGCAAATATAAATGCTCCAAAAGAAATCAGTTGGGATGAAGCACTTTCAAATGCAAAAGAAGTAGATTGTGTTGAAATGAATTCAAATGATTTAGCTTATATTTTATATACCTCAGGAACTACGGGTGTTCCAAAAGGAATAGTTAGAGATATTGGTGGTCATATAGTTGCTCTAAAATGGACTATGAAAAATATTTACAATATTGATACTGATGATGTCTGGTGGTCAGCAAGTGATATTGGCTGGATTGTTGGTCATTCTTATATAGTCTATGCACCTTTGTTTAAAGGTTGCACCACAGTACTATTTGAAGGAAAACCTGTTGGCACTCCTGATGCTGGTGCTTTTTGGAAAATAATTTCTGATTATAAAGTAAAATCACTTTTTACTGCACCAACTGCTTTTAGGGCTATTAAAAAAGAAGACCCTGAGGGAAAGTTTTTTTCTAAGTATGATTTAAGTAAATTTGAGTCATTGTTTTTAGCTGGTGAAAGGGCGGACCCAGATACCATTAAGTGGGCAGAAAATTTATTAAAAGTTCCTGTAATTGATCATTGGTGGCAAACTGAAACTAGTTGGGCAATTAGTTCTAATTGTACAGGAATTGAAATGATGAAAACAAAGTATGGCTCCGCTTGTAAGGCAGTTCCTGGTTATGACGTTCAAATAATGAAGCCAGATCAAACTTTAGCAAAACCTAATGAGATGGGAGATATAGTTATAAAATTACCTTTGCCTCCTGGAACTTTTCCAACACTATGGAATGCAGATCAAAGATACAAAGATAATTACATGACCAACTATGACGGTTACTATGAAACTTATGATGCAGGTCATATAGATGAAGATGGTTACATTTGGATTATGTCTAGAACAGATGATATTATTAATGTTGCAGGTCACAGATTATCAACTGGAGCAATTGAAGAAGTATTATCAGAACACCAATCAGTTGCTGAGTGTGCGGTATTAGGCGTTGCAGATAAATTAAAAGGACAATTACCAATTGGTTTGGTCGTTCTTAAATCTGGTGTTGAAAAAGATCACACAACAATTTCAAAAGAGTGCATTCAGATGGTTAGAGATAAAATTGGTCCTGTTGCTGCATTTAAGATTGTAATTGTTATTAAAAGATTGCCAAAAACAAGATCTGGAAAAATATTAAGAGGAACAATAAGAAAAATTGCTGATGGAGAAGATTATAAAATGCCAGCAACTATTGATGATCCTGTAATTTTAACTGAGATAAAAGAAGACTTAATGAAAAATAATATTCTTAAATAATGATAAAGACATATTTATTTTTAACTATTGCAATTTTTTGTGAAGTAGGTGGAACAATGTTATTACCCGTTTCACAAAATTTTACTAAAATAATTCCAACCACAACACTTGCAATTTTATATCTATCTTCATTTTACCTTTTAACATTTGTGGTTGATAAACTTCCTATCGCCATCGTTTATGCAACATGGAGTGGCCTTGGTATATTTACAATTGCAATATTAGGATATATTTTCTTCAAACAATCACTATCATGGCAGGCTGTTTTAGGGTTATTCTTTATTGTTACTGGTGTTGTTCTGGTAAATAGCTTTACTATAAAAACTATTTAAAATTTTAAAGGCTTACCGTCAGGTTCACCCAAAATCTTACCATCTCTCATTTTGATTTGGCCAGCAATAATTGTTGACACAGGAGTTCCTTTAAATTCATACCCATCAAAAGGTGACCAAGCACATTTACTTTCAATATTTTCATTTTTAATTGTAATTTTTTTATTCATATCAACGATTGTGAAGTCTGCATCAAATCCTTCTTTAATAAAACCTTTGTCTTGAATGCCAAAAATTTTTACTGGATTTTCACATATAGAATTCATTAATTGTTCTAAACTTAATTTTCCATCATTAACATGGTTTAACATAACTGGTAAAAGTGTCTGAACACCTGGCATTCCAGATGGTGAATTGGGATATTTTTTTTCTTTGTTTTCTTTTAAATGTGGAGCATGATCAGACCCAATTGTGTCATTAAGATTATTTTTTACTCCATACCATAACCTGTCATAGTGAGACTTATCTCTTATTGGTGGGTTCATTTGAGCATATGTTCCAAGTTTATCATAACAATCTGGGGCATAGATTGTTAGATGTTGAGGTGTTATCTCAAATGTGATGTTACCTTTGTGCTGCGATAAAAAATCAATTTCTTGTTTGGTTGTTACATGAAGGATGTGTGCTTTTTTTTTATATCGCTCAGCTATTCTTACAATTCTTCTAGTCGATGAAATTGCACATTCTTCACTTCTCCAAATTGGATGTGAGTGAACATCTCCATCTTTAATTAATTTTTTATTCCTATTTAAAATTTCTTCATCTTCAGAGTGAACTGAAACAACTTTAGAGCTACTTTTAAATACTTTCTCAATATCTTCTTCAAATTGAACCAATAGATTTCCTGTCGAAGAACCAGCAAAAAGCTTAATTCCACAACATCCTTCTAAGTTTTTTAAGTCTGCTAACTCATCAGCGTTGTCTGGTGTTGCGCCAAAATAAAAAGCATAGTTGCAATACATTCTATTTTTTGCAAGATCTAATTTCTTTTGAAATTCAATTTTATTAGAAGTTGGTGGATTAGTATTTGGCATTTCAAAAACACTCGTTATTCCTCCAACAATTGCTGCCTTACTTCCAGAATGAAGATCTTCTGTGTCAGTTGATCCGGGTTCCCTAAAATGAGTTTGAGTATCAATACATCCTGGTAAAACAGTTAATCCCTTGGCATCAAAAACTTCTTTTGCTTCACTATCAATTTTGCCAATTTCTATGATTTTACCATCTTTGATTGCTATATCTTGATCTTTAAGATCTTTATCTATGTAGCAAGAGCCGTTTTTAATTATTAGATCTAACATTTATGAAAAAAGTAATTATATTATATTAAGACATCAATCAATTATGAATAATCAAAATGTATACATTTTAGAAGATAGAGGAATTCTGTATATAAACGGTGCAGATGCTAAAGAATTTTTACAGAATATGATTAGTAATGACATTAATAAAGTAAGTGAAGACAGTAGTTGTTTTGCATCACTATTAACTCCTCAAGGAAAATTTCTTTTTGCTTTTATTATCATAAAACACAAGTCTGGCTACTTCATTGACTGTGAAAAATCTCAAACAGAAGCACTTTTCAAACAACTTAGTGTCTATAAACTTAGATCAAAAGTTGAAATTATGAATCTTAGTAACGAATTTGTTGTAGCTGCGTTTAATAAAGAAAAATTTTTAGAATTTGAAGGATCAAAAGATATTGCTGGGAACACAATTAAATATAGAGAAGATTCCATCTTGTTAGACCCAAGAAATAAAGATTTAGGAGCAAGGCTTATCATCAATTTAGAAAAGCTTTATCTGTCTTTAAAAAAATTAGAGCTAAAAGATTCTCCAATTACTGAATATTATAAATTGAGTCATCAATTAGGAATTCCTCAAAAAAACATGAATGAATTACAGAATAAGCTATTTGGAATTGAATGTAACTTTGAAGAATTGAATGGAATAGACTTTAAAAAAGGCTGTTATGTTGGGCAAGAGAATACCGCAAGAATTAAATTAAAAAATAAACTTTCAAAAAGATTATTACCTATTTATTTAATTGAAGGAGAAATAAATCAAGATGATTTAATCTATAATGGTGATTTTGAGATAGGAAAAGTTTTAATAAGTAATGAATATCCTTTTGCTATAATTAAATATTTGGATAATAATTTTAATCAAGAAAATGAGTTTAAAAGCAAAAACGCCAAGTTAAAAATCAAAATTCCTAACTGGATTAATTAGTGCGTCAGAATAAATGCATGACAAGATTGTATCAAATTGATAGGTTTTAATATGGAGTTCACTGAAGAAGTAAAAAAAGCAACCGATCCAATTTATCAAAAAATCTCAAAGGTTTTACCTGAGATTGAATGGTCAGTTCATGCTCCCTATATTCATAGAATTAATCAATTAAAAAAAGAAAAAAATGCGGTTATTCTTGCGCATAATTATCAAACACCAGAAATTTATCACGGTGTAGCAGATTTTGCAGCTGACTCTTTGGCTCTAGCAGTAGAAGCTTCAAAAACTTCAGCAGATATTATTGTAATGGCTGGTGTACACTTTATGGCAGAGACAGCAAAATTAATGAGCCCACAAAAAAAAGTTTTGTTACCCGATATGCTTGCAGGATGCTCCTTGTCATCCTCTATTACAGGTAAGGATGTAAGATTATTAAAAGAAAAATATCCAGGGGTACCTGTTGTTTCCTATGTAAATACTTCGGCAGATGTTAAAGCTGAAACTGACATTTGCTGCACATCAGCTAATGCCGTTAAGATTGTTAATTCTCTTGGTGTTAAAAAAGTTATATTTCTACCCGATGATTATTTAGCTAAATATGTGGCTTCTCAGACAGATGTTGAAATTATTGCTTGGAAAGGAATTTGCATTGTTCATGACCAATTTAATGAAAAAGAAATTCACGATATAAGAAAAAATAATCCAGGAATAAAAATTATTGCACATCCTGAATGTCCACCCGATGTAATTAAGGCAAGTGACTTTGCTGGTTCAACTTCAGGAATGATCAAATATGTAGAGGACAATCAACCTAAAAAGGTAATGATGGTTACGGAATGTTCTATGAGTGATAATATTCAGGTAGAAAATCCTAATGTTGAATTTATTAAACCATGCAACCTATGTCCTCATATGAAAAGAATTACTCTACCAAAAATTTTGGCCTGTTTAGAAAATGAAACTGGTGAGATAATTATGGATAATGAAACTATCAACAAAGCAAGAATACCCGTTGAAAGAATGACTGCTATTGGCAGATAATAAATGTGCCTAAAATTAAATTAAGCAAATATTATATCAAGAATAAAGTTAAGCTTGCATTAAATGAGGATCTTTATCCAAATGGAGATATTACTTCAAGTTTAGTTAAGAATGGTAAAGTTATAAAAATCAAATTAATTTCAAATCAACAAGCTGTAATTGCTGGCTTAGAGTTTGCTAAACAAACCTTCAAATTAATTGATAACAAAATTGAATTTATTATTAAAAAAAAAGAAGGTTCAATAGTCAAAAAGAACGACGTAGTGGCAACAATTGAGGGTAGGGCTGAAAATATTTTAATTGGTGAGAGGGTTGCTTTAAATTTTTTAAGTCATATCTCTGGAATTGCTACTAAGACTAATCAATTTGTTAAATTAGCTAATAAAAAAACTAAAATTTGCTGTACTAGAAAAACAATTCCAACCTTAAGAGTAATACAAAAATATGCCGTTTCGTTAGGTGGTGGTACAAACCATAGGTTTAATTTAAGTGATGAATTTCTTATTAAAGACAATCATATTGCAAGCTCTGATATTAAAACTTTAGTATCTCTTGCAATCAAAAATAAAAAAGGAAGAAAAATTACAGTAGAAGTTGATAATTTAAATCAGCTCAAAAAAATAATGGGTTTAAAATTTAATACTGTTTTGTTTGATAATATGAACAATAAAACACTCAAGGCAGGTGTTAGAATGGCTAAAAAACATTATGAAACAGAAGCTTCTGGGAACGTTAATTTGAAATCTATTAAAAAAATTGCAACAACGGGTGTCGATAGAGTTTCAATTGGAAGTATCACTCATAGTGTGCCAGCTATAGATTTTAAATTTGAAATCTAATTTTTTTTAGAAAGTTCAGCTTGTGCGGCAGCTAATCTTGCTACTGGAACTCTATATGGTGAGCAAGAAACATAATCCAAACCTGCATTAGCACAAAAGTGAATACTTTTAGGGTCTCCACCATGTTCTCCACAAATTCCAAGTTTAATTTTTTTATTAGTTTTTCTTCCTTTTTCAACTGCAATTTCTATTAAATCACCTACTCCGTCATCTATAGAGATAAATGGATCTATAGAAAAAATCTTATTCTCAAGGTAATCATTTAAAAATTTACCACTATCATCTCTACTTAAACCGAATGTTGTTTGAGTTAAGTCATTAGTTCCAAAACTAAAGAACTCAGCGTGTTTAGCTATATCATCAGCTTTAATTGCTGCTCTTGGTAATTCAATCATTGTACCAACTAAATAATCTATTTTAATTTTTTTATCCTTTTGAACTTCTTTTGCAACTCTGACTACTAAATCTTTCATTATTCTAATCTCAGCTTCAGTTGATACTAAAGGGATCATAATTTCTGGAAATGCCGACTTAATTTTTTTTATCTTAAGTTCAGATAAAGCCTCAAAGATTGCTCTACATTGCATTTCATAAATTTCTGGAAAAGAAATTCCCAATCTGCACCCTCTATGACCAAGCATCGGGTTTTGTTCATGTAACTCGTTAATTCGAGACTCAATTTCTTTTAATGGTAACCCCACAACTTTTGCTACATCATTAATTTCTTTTTCTGTTTTTGGAAGAAACTCGTGTAATGGTGGATCTAACAGTCTCACTGTGACAGGAAGACCATTCATAATTTTGAATATTTGGACAAAATCTTTTTTTTGATGTGGTAAAAGTTTTGCTAGCGCCCTGTTTCTATCTTCTAGTGTTTTTGATAAAATCATTTCTCTAACAGATAAAATTCTCTCTTCATCAAAAAACATATGTTCGGTTCTACAAAGTCCTATGCCTTCTGCTCCAAAGTCTCTTGCAGTTTTTGTATCTAATGGTGTTTCTGAATTCGTTCTTACTTTTAGTTTTCTAAAATTATCTGCCCAACTCATTAATTTGGAAAAGTCTCCTGAAATTTCTGGTTTGACTGTTGGTACTTCTCCTAGGATAATTCTTCCTGTTGAACCATCAATTGTAATAATGTCTCCCTCTTTAATTTCAATAGAAGAAGTTTTAAAGGTTTTTGCCTCATAGTTAATATCAATCTCACTAGAACCAGAAACACATGGTCTTCCCATTCCTCTTGCAACCACTGCAGCATGACTAGTCATCCCACCCCTTGCTGTTAAAATTCCTTTTGCAGCGTGCATTCCATGAATATCTTCAGGTGAAGTTTCTACACGTACTAAAATAGTATCCTGCATAACATTGTTTAATCTTTCTGCTTCCTCTGATGTAAAAACAACCTTACCACTTGCAGCACCTGGAGATGCTGGCAAACCGTTTGCTATAACGTTTAGTGTGCTTTTTTCATCTAATGTAGGGTGTAACAATGTATCTAAAGAAGCTGGATCTATTCTCATTACTGCTTCTTTTTTAGAAATCAATTTTTCTTTAACCATATCAACTGCAATTCTAACAGCTGACTTTGAAGTTCTTTTTCCTGATCTTGTTTGTAGCATCCACAATTTATTATTTTCAACTGTAAATTCCACGTCTTGCATATCTTTGTAGTGTTTTTCTAAAATTTTTAAAATCTTATCTAATTGTTTAAATACTTTTGGCATAGCTTCTTCCATCGAAGCTTCTTTTGCTTTTGCATCTTTTCTTGCTTTTTTAGTTATATATTGAGGAGTTCTTGTACCTGCCACCACATCTTCTCCTTGAGCATTAATTAAATATTCACCATACACTTCATTAACCCCATCTGATGGATTTCTTGTAAAGACAACACCAGTTGCACAATCATTACCCATATTACCAAATACCATTGATTGAACGTTAACTGCAGTTCCCCATTCAGCAGGAATTTGGTTTAGTTTTCTATAAACTTTTGCTCTGTTACTTTCCCAAGATAGAAATACTGAACTGATAGCTCCCAATAATTGATCATATACGTTCTGGGGAAATTCTTTTTTGGTTTGATCTTTAATAACTTTTTTAAAATCATTAATTAATCCCTCCCAATCATCTGCATCAAGATCTGTATCTAAAAGAACACCTTTAGTTAATTTGTAATTTTCAATTAATTCTTCAAAGTGATAGCCATCAACACCCATAACAACATTGCCATACATCTGAATAAATCTTCGGTAACTATCTTTTGCAAATCTGCTATTAGAAGTTTTTTTTGATAGTGCAATAACGGTCTTATCGTTTAATCCTAAATTCAAAATTGTGTCCATCATACCAGGCATTGAAACTCTTGCACCAGATCTAACAGATAATAATAAAGGATTTTTTAAATCACCAAATTTTTTCCCTACTTCTTTTTCGATAATTTTTAATTCCTTTTTTATAGTATTAACAATTTTTGAATTTAATTTTTTCTTATCTTTATAAAATAATTCACAAACTTTTGTTGAAATTGTAAATCCAGGAGGAACTGGCAGTCCCATTCTGCCCATTTCAGAAAGGTTTGCCCCTTTTCCACCTAAAAAATTTTTAGGATTTTTAATTTTTTTTGAATCTTTTGATTTAAAATTTAAAATTAGCTTATTCACTGTTTGATTTCTATATTTGAAAAATTTATGTAATTATCAAATGTTCTACATAACATTTGTAAAAGTTCCAATCTGTTTTTTTTAATATTTTTATCATCATCATTGACCTTAACATTGTCAAAAAACTCTGAAGTTGCTTTTTTAGCGCCAGCAAGAATTTCAAGTGTTTCTCTGTAGTTTTCATCTTTGCCAATATTTGTAAAATATTTTCTTATTTCATTAATTTTTTTAAATAGGTTTTTTTCATAGTCATTTTTAAAAATACCAGGGTCAGTTGTATTTGACAGTTCAAGATCTGTATTTTTCAACTCACTTTCAAGTATACTGTAAGCTCTTTTGTAGCTTGTAATAATGTCCTCTCCTATAACTTTGCTGATTAGCCCACTAAGTGTTGAAGCTTTTTTATATATTTTGTTCATATGATCTAATCCATGTGCTTTTATACTGGCTTCTATTACCTCTGGTCTAATCTTTTTCTCTTTCATGTAGTATTTTAATCTGTCCATTAAAAAATCGGATAATTCTTTTTGAGATGAGTCGTTTGAAAAAATAAACCCTTGGTCTTTATGTAGTGAAGTGGAATAACTAATAAGATCTTTGATTTTAAACTCTTTATTATTATCAATTAATAGCTTTATTACACCAAGTGCAGACCTTCTAAGCGCATAAGGGTCTTTTGAGCTAGTTGGTTTTTGGTTAATTCCAAAAAAACCTACTAAGGTATCAATTTTGTCAGTTAAAGCTAAAGCAATACTAAATGGTTTCTTTGGAGTTTTGCTATCAAGACCTACTGGTTGATAATGCTCACTTATTGCTAGCGCTATCTCTTTATCAAAACCTTGCACTTCAGCAAAATGTCCACCCATAATTCCCTGAAGCTCAGGAAATTCACCAACAATATCAGAAACTAAATCAACTTTGCAAATCGATGCTGATAGTTCAACTTGATCTTTGCTAATTAATAATTCATCAGAAATCATTCCTCCAAGTTTTCTCATTCTTTGAATCTTGTCAAAATAAGACCCAAGACCTTTAAAATAATTCATATTTTTTAATTTTGAAACTTGTTTAACTAAATTTTGAGATTTATTTTTTTCCCAAAAAAATTGAGCATCGCTTAATCTTGCTTCTACAACCCTTTCATTACCCATCTTAATATAACCTTTTTCATCATTGTTATTTGCCACAACTAAAAATTCATTAGTAATTTTTCCTTTTTTATCAAATGTTGGAAAATATTTTTGATGGTATTGCATTGTAATAATCAAAATTTCTTTTGGAATATTCAAAAATTTCTGATCAAACTTGCACACTAAAATATTTGGTTGCTCAACAATATCTGTAACTTCATCTAAAAGTTTATTATTAGGCTCGACAATGAAATTATTTTTTCTAGATATTTTTTCAATTTCTTTAACAATAAATTCTTTTCTCAATACGTGATCTATAATTATGCCAGACTGACTAAAGAAATCTTTATAACTTTTAAAATTTTTAAATATTTTTTTTTTATCTTCAAACTCTTTGTCAATAAATGTTGAGTTAGAGGCTATTAAATGATGAAATTTAAAATTTAAACTTTTATCATCAAAAACTGCTAGGATAGATTTTAATGGTCTCGCCCAACTAAGGTTATAGTTTCCCCATGTCATAGATTTTTTCCATTGTAATTTATCAAGGATTATAGGTGTATATTCTTGAAGTAAATCTATGGTATTAATTTTACTTGATGCTTTCTTGAAAAAATAAAATTCTCCTTTTTCCAATGTTTTTTTAAGAAGATCTTTTTTTTCTATTTGATTTGACCTTAAAAACCCCTCAATAGCTTTTTCTGGAGCTTTAACATTTGGTCCTTTTATTTCTTCAGCTTTTTGTATTATTTCTTTAGATAGGCCTTCAAATAAAATTATAAGACGATTTGGTGTTGAAAATGAAGAACTTTTTTTGAACAGAATTTTTTTTTCCTCAAATAAATTTTGAAAATTTTCTAATAAAACATTACGTGAGTTACTCTGTAAACCAGCTGGTATCTCCTCACTAAACAACTCTATAAAAAAATCTGACATTAATCTGTTTGACTGCTTAACCAACTTTCGGCGACTGCTTTTGTAATGTCTCTAATACGCCCTATATAACCCGCTCTTTGAGCAACACTTATAACTCCTCTTGCATCTAAAATATTAAATGCATGGCTTGCTTTTAGACATTGATCATATGCAGGTAATGAAATTTTTTTATCTACCAATGCTTTTGCTTCAAGCTCGAACATATCAAACATTTTGAATAGATTTTCTGTATTGGCATGTTCAAAATTATATGCTGAAAACTCTTTTTCAGCTTGAAGAAACACATCCCCATATTTTACACCTTCATCATTCCATATTAGATCATAAACATTTTTCATTTGTTGAGTAAACATGCAAATTCTTTCAAGACCATATGTTATTTCAACTGAAACAGGTTTACATTGAAATCCAGCCATTTGTTGAAAGTATGTAAATTGAGTAATTTCCATTCCATCACACCAAACTTCCCATCCTAAACCTGCCGCACCTAAAGTTGGACTTTCCCAATCATCTTCAACAAATCTAATATCATGTTCTTTATGATTAACACCGATTACAGCCAAACTATTTAAATAAAGTTTTTTGATATTATCTGGTGAAGGTTTTATTAAAACTTGGAATTGATAATAATGCTGTAATCTATTTGGGTTTTCTCCATATCTTCCATCAGTGGGTCTTCTTGATGGCTGAACATAAGCTGCTTTCCATGGCTTAGATCCTAATGATCTTAAGGTTGTAGCGGGATGAAAGGTTCCTGCACCAACTTCTATGTCATATGGCTGTAGAAGAATACATCCCTGTTTGCTCCAATATTTTTGAAGATTCAAAATAGTATCTTGAAACGATTGAAATTTAGGTTTTATAATTTTTTCCTTAGAAGCCATATCTTTGCCAGATAGATCTTTCCTCTAAAATATTTGCTAGTTGATCTATTTGATTGCTAGAGGAAGATAATTTCTTACTTAACCAACCCTTAGATTTTTCAAATTTTTTGATAATCACATCTTCACCAAATTTTTCTTTTAAAATTTCATTAGCATTACCTAATCCATCAATAAGACCAAGTTCTTTTGATTTACTACCCGCCCAAAACTCTCCTGAGAACAATTCAATCCCATCCTTTTTAAGTTTAGATCCTCTACTTTCTTCTACAACTTTAATAAAATCTTTATGTAAATCTAATTGAATATTCTTAAGTCTCTCAATATCTTCTGACTTCTCTTCTTGAAAGGGATCTAATGAGCTTTTATTTTTTCCAGCTGTATGAACTCTTCTTTCTACACCAATTTTTTTAATTAGTTCGGTAAATCCAAATGATGAATAAATAACCCCTATTGATCCAATAATTGAACTTGAATTTGCATATATCTCATCTCCTGCACAAGCTATTAAGTATCCACCAGAAGCTGCAACATCTTCTGCGAACACTATTACTTTTATTTTGTTTTTCTTAGCTTGAGCTCTAATAAATTTGTAGATTAAATGTGATTGGACTGGTGATCCACCTGGTGAATTTATAGTAATTGCCACTGCTTTTGCTTTTTTTAGTGAAAAAGCCTTTTCTATAATCTCTTCTTGTCCTGCAAAATCTATGCCCTGTTTAAACTTTCCAGCATTGCCAATTACGCCATTTAGCTTGATATGAGCTATTATTTTTTTCTTTTTAAAAAAAGAGAACATTGTTAATCCTTATAGAATTTTTGATTTAATATAAAGCCTACTTATAGTTGAAGATTAAGGTGCGTCAATTGATAAGTAATAAATATAACTTAATTATACTAACTTATTTTTTATGGGAACTGTAGTTCAACTTAAAAACCAAATAAATAATTCATATTATCAGCTAAAAGATTCTGTTGATGAAAAATTAGTTTTAGTTGAAGAAAAGATTAAATCAAAACTCTTGAGTGAAGTTGATCTGGTTAAGAAAATGACTGAATATCATATCGACACTGGTGGAAAAAGATTAAGAGCCCTACTAACGCTCGGGTCAGCTAAGTTATGTGGCTACACTAAAGGAGGTCGAGATATTAATTTAGCAGCATGTGTAGAAATGATACATGGGGCCACTTTAATGCATGATGATGTCATTGATCTTGGAAATATTAGAAGAGGTAAAAAAACATTAAATTCAATTTGGGGAAATCACTCTTCTGTATTAATTGGTGACTATCTTTTAAGTAGATGTTTTGAAATGATGGTCGATGATGGGAATATAGAAGTTTTAAAACTTTTATCCTCAACTTCGTCAAAGATCGCTCAAGGAGAGGTATTACAACTACAACACAAAGGTGAAGTAGACATGTTAGAAGAAACATATTTTAAGATTATTACAGCAAAAACAGCTGAACTTTTTTCTGCTGCAACTAAAGTTGGTGCAATTTTATCTAATAAAGAAATAAAAGAAAAAGAGGCACTAGAGTTTTATGGAAAAAACTTAGGCTTAACATTTCAAATTGCTGATGACACATTAGATTACAATTCTGATCTAAAATTTTTTGGTAAAAAAATTGGTAAAGATTTTCTTGAAGGTAAAATTACTTTACCTGTTATTTTGTTATTTCAGAATGTATCGTCAATAGAAAAAGATAAGTTAAAAAATATTTTTAAACAAGAAACAAGATCAAATGAAGATTTAAATTTTACCTTAGAGCTTATTAAGAAGTACAACATAATCAATGAATGCTACAAAAAAGCTGAACATTTTATTAACCTTGCATCAAATTCTTTAACTGTATTTAAGGATAGTGATGAAAAAAAGATTTTAGAAAGTCTTACATCATTTAGTCTACAAAGAACCTTTTAGGGACTTAATAAAGATTTAACCCAGTTTCCCTCAGTATCTTTAGTATATTTAAGTCTTTCATGAATTCTGCTCTCTCCATCTAACCAAAATTCTACACTTGTGGGTATTAAATTCCAACCTGACCAATACTCTGGTCTTGGTACATCATTTTTATTACTATATTTTTTTTTATATTCTTCTATTGAGTTTAAAAGCTCATCTCTATTATTTAATACAGTGCTTTGTTTTGAGGCCCATGCACCAATTCTGCTTTCATAACCTCTACTGTTATAATATTCATCTGCCACTTTATTAGAAACTTTTTGCACCATTCCATTAATTCTTACTTGTCTTAGAAGGCTTTTCCAATGAAAACACATGGATGCTTTTGGATTATTTTTTAATTCATTTCCCTTCTGACTATTTAGATTGGTATAAAAAACAAATCCATCTTTGTTAAAATCTTTTAATAAGACCATTCTAATTGATGGAAAATTATTTTGATCTGATGTGGCTAAAGCTAGTGCATTTGGATCATTTAACTCTGTTTTTTTTGCTTCATTCATCCAAACTTCAAATAAATCTATTGGATCAATTTTATCTAAAAAGCATTTATTAAGGCCTAATGAGTTTTTTTGATTCATAATTTTAACAAAATAATCTATATACTATAGATAATGTCATTTAATACTTTTGGAAAGCAATTTCGTTTCACAACATGGGGAGAATCTCATGGCCCAGCATTAGGTTGTGTCGTTGATGGTTGTCCACCAAATATAAACTTAAAAGAGCAAGATATTCAAGTTGAGCTAGATAAAAGAAAACCAGGACAATCAAAATTTACAACACAGAGAAAAGAAGATGATAAAGTGCAAATTTTATCTGGTGTATTTGAGGGCAAAACGACTGGAACACCTATTTCTTTAATTATTTACAATCAAGATATGAGGTCAAAAGATTATGGAGATATCAAAGATAAATTCAGACCTGGACACGCTGATTTTACGTACTTTAAGAAATATGGAATAAGAGATTACCGTGGCGGTGGAAGATCCTCTGCAAGAGAAACAGCTGCAAGAGTTGCTGCGGGTGCAATTGCTAAAAAAGTTTTAGAGAATAAATTAGGTAAAAAATTTAAAGTTGTAGGGGCTGTTACTCAATTAGGAATATTGGGATGTGATACTAGAAAATGGAACGACCTAACAATTAACAAAAATCCCTTTTTTTGTCCTGATAAGAATATGCTGAAACTTTGGGAAAAATATTTGTTAGATATAAGAAAGTCTGGATCATCTTGTGGAGCAGTTATTGAAGTAAGAGCCAGAGGAATTCCTGTTGGTTTAGGTGCTCCAATTTATTCTAAATTAGATATGGATATTGCCTCTGCAATGATGAGTATTAATGCTGTTAAAGGTGTTAATATTGGATCTGGAATGAATTCTGCACAATTAAGTGGAGAACAAAACTCTGATGAAATTTCACAAAAAGGTAAAAAATTAAAATTTGATTCTAATAATGCAGGTGGAATTCTTGGTGGTATTTCAACAGGACAAGAAATTGTTGTTTCATTTGCTGTTAAGCCAACATCATCGATTTTAACAACTAGAAAAACTATAAATAAGTTTGGAAAAAATACTACTATTTCAGTTAAAGGTCGGCATGATCCTTGTGTTGGTATTCGTGCAGTTCCTGTAGGGGAAGCAATGATGAATTGTGTTTTGTTAGACCATTACTTAATGAACAAAGCTCAGTGTAGCTAATTTTAAATTTAATTTTTAACTACTTTTATCGACTCTTTTGTAAATAAGATGTCTAGTATTTTTTTTGATATTTGAGATGCGTTAAGACCAGCAACATCATACATTTTTTTTGGACTATCTTGTTCGATGAAAATATCAGGCAATATCATAGTTCTAAATTTTAAACCTTTATCAAATATACCTTTTTCTGATAATAAATTTTCCACGTGAGAGCCAAAACCTCCAATAGATCCTTCTTCTACAGTAATCATAGCCTCATGTTCTCGCGCACACTTTAAAATAAGTTCTTGGTCCAAGGGTTTAGCAAAACGAGCATCAACTATCGTTGACTCAATTCCTTTATTTTTTAACTCTGCTGCTGCAATTTTACATTCTTCCAATCTAGTTCCTATACTTAAAATACAAACTTGTTTCCCTTCTTGAATAACTCTTCCTTTTCCAATCTCTATGTTCTCATCTATTGATGGTAATTCCACTCCTATGCCATTTCCTCTTGGGTATCTAATAGCACAAGGTTTGTTATTGATTGTCATCGATGTATTTATCATTTTAACTAATTCTGCTTCATCACTTGGTGCCATTACTATAAAATTAGGAAGAGTAGAAAGATAAGTAATATCGAATGAGCCAGCATGAGTTGATCCATCAGCGCCTACTAAACCTGCTCTATCTATAATAAATCTCACAGGTAAACTTTGAATAGCCACATCATGAACCACTTGATCATAAGCTCTTTGTAGAAAAGTCGAATAGATTGCAACATATGGCTTATAGCCTTCAGTGGCTAACCCTGCTGCAAAAGTAACAGCATGCTGCTCAGCAATTCCAACATCAAACATTCTTTTTGGAAAATCTTTGGCAAAAATATCCATACCTGTTCCACCTGGCATAGCAGCAGTAACTCCTACAACCTTGCTGTCTCTTTCTGCATGCTTCACTAAAGTGTTTGCAAAAACCTTTGTATAAGCTGGAAGATTTGTTCCACTTTTTACCTGTTCACCAGTTAAAACATTAAATTTTGAAACACCATGATAATGATCACTAGCTTTTTCAGCATAAGAATATCCTTTACCTTTTTGTGTTTTTATATGAATCATAATTGGACCTTGATGCTTTGAATCTCTTGCATTTTTTAAAATTGGTATGAGTGTAGACAAATCATGTCCATCTATTGGACCAACATAATAAAAGCCTAAAGAATTAAAAAGAGTACCACCAGTTACAGCTGATCTTAAAAAATCCTCAGCTTTTCCAGCTTTAGCACTAAATCTTTTAGAAAAAGCAGAAACTATTAATTTAAAAGTTTCCCTTAAACTGAAATAAATTTTTCCTGTTAAGAGTTTAGCTAAATAAGTTCTCATAGCACCTACTGGTTTTGCAATCGACATATCGTTATCATTTAAAATAACAATCATTTTAGTTTTTGAAGCACCTGCGTTATTCATAGCCTCATATGCCATACCCGCACTAATTGCACCATCTCCTATGACTGCAATTATATTATTTAATTTATTTGATAACTTATTTGCTTCCGCCATGCCTAGAGCCGATGATATTGATGTTGAGCTATGTGCTGCACCAAATGGATCATACTCACTTTCAGATCTTTTTGTAAAACCAGACAATCCATTACCTTGTCTCAATGTTTTAATTTTTGATTTTCTTCCAGTCAAAATTTTATGTGGATAAGTTTGATGACCCACATCCCAAATTAGTCTGTCATTTGGAGTATCAAATACGTAATGTAAAGCTACGGTTAGCTCAACAACCCCAAGACCTGCACCTAAATGTCCTCCTGTTTCAGATACTGCATCAATCATCTCTTTTCTAACTTCGTTAGAAACTTCTTGAAGATCGTTCTCTGATAATTTTCTTAAGTCAGAAGGAAAATTAATATCTTTGAGAAATTTATAGTTTTGCATTATTTATTTCTTTTTAAAATGTAGTCTAGGGTTTCATTTAAACTGTTAGTGTTTGAACTATATTTATTTAAATCTTTAATTATTTTAGACTTAATTTTATCAGCATATTTAATAGCATTTTGATATCCTAGTAAACTGATTAAAGTGGCTTTACCTTTTTTCTTGTCCTTACCTGTTAACTTACCAGCAATAACTGTAGAGCCCTTAAAGTCTATTAAATCGTCAGCAATTTGAAATAAAAGTCCAATATTTGACCCTACATTTTCAAAAAACTTTATTTGTGTATTACTTTTTCTCTTAATAATAACTGGGACAGCGCAACAAAAGCTAAAGAGCTTGCCTGTTTTTTTTATTTCCATGTCTATAATTTTACTTTTAGAAACTTTTTTTTTTTCAAAACTAAGATCTAAATATTGACCACCAGCTATTCCTAGATGTCCAGAAGTCTCTGAGAGTTTTTTTATTAGATCTACTTTTATTTTTTCATTGAACTTTAAGCTCGAACTAACCAAGATTTCAAAAGCCATTGTTAAAAGTGAGTTTCCTGCTAGTACTGCTGTTGATTCTCCAAATTTAATATGTGTAGAAATTTTTCCTCTTCTTATTTTATCATCATCCATGCAAGGTAAATCATCATGTATTAATGAATAAGCATGAATACATTCAACTGCAGCGCCAATAGAAATTAATGTTTTATAATTAATTTTAAATATAGCTCCTATATCAATTAAAATTTTTGATCTAATTTTTTTTCCACCTGGAAATAACCCATATTCCATAGCAGCTATTAATTCTGTTCTTTTTTGTCCTTTAATAAATCGCTTTAAAAATAAGTTTGTATCTTTTGCTATTCTAGCAAGTTTATTTTGCATTTTTTTTTGAATTTATATTGTTAATTTTTTTTTTTGTTTCTTCATTGATCATTTTTGAAGTTTTATAGAATTTTTTTTCAATAATATTATTTAATTTTAATAATTGCTGATATGAATCAATTGAATTCTGCAAGTCTTTCTCCGACTCTAAAGATTCAATAATATTATTTGCCTCTTTTGTTAACTCCTCAAGAGTCAGTGTGTTATTATCAAGTGGTAAATTTTTATCTTTCATATAATAATAATTATTAATACATGAAATCTAATCAATCAAATATCAAAAAAGCAAAAAAATACCTTGATAAAAATTACTGTATTGGCGTGCCTACTGAAACCGTTTATGGTCTAGCCGCTAATGCATACAAGAATTCAGCAGTAAATAAGATTTATAATTTAAAAAAGAGACCAAAAAACAACCCTCTAATCGTACATTATCACGATATCGATTCTCTTAAAAAAGATTGCTTGATAAATGATAATTTTATTAAACTTTATAAAAAATTTTCACCTGGCCCAATAACATACGTATTACAATTAAAAAAAAACTCTAAGATTTCAAAATATGTAACTAATAATAAGAAAAGTTTAGCTGTAAGATTTCCAAAACACACAATATTTAAAAATTTACTAAAACAGCTAGATTATCCATTAGCTGCACCTAGTGCTAATATTACAACTAAAGTAAGTGCTGTTAATGCAAAAGATGTTAAAGAAGAATTCGGTAATAAAATTAAATATATTTTAGACGGAGGTACTTGCGCTATTGGAATAGAGTCTACAATAGTTAATCTTACAGCTAGACCAACTATACTGAGATTAGGAGGACTAGATATTTCAAAAATTAAAAAAGCTTTAGGTTTCAAGATGAATATATCTACCAATCCTAAGAAAAAAATAGCTCCTGGTCAATCACGGCTACATTACTCTCCTGGTATTCCTTTAAGAATGAACGTCACAAAACCAAAAAATGACGAAGCTTTCATAAAAATTAAGAAAAAGAAAACTAAACAAAAAAATTATTTTTATTTAACTTCGAAAAGTAATTTAGATGAGGCAGCAAAAAACCTTTATTCGTGTCTAAGAAAAATAAAAAATGAGGGTTATAAATCGATTGCTGTGGAAAAGATTCCTAATATAGGACTTGGTAAAGCTATAAATGATAGATTGCGGAGGGCATCAAAGTATTAGACATTTTGTTTGGTTATGGTGCGCCTGCTAGGAGTCGAACCCAGAACCTCCTGATCCGAAGTCAGGCGCTCTATCCAGTTGAGCTACAAGCGCATATAGTATTAATATTACATTTTATGGAAAAAAACATTAATTTAATAGTTGGTGAAGATGAAAATAATCTCAGGCTTGATGTATTCATTAATAAAAGAGAAAACTTAATTAGCAGATCCAGAATTAAGAATTTAATTCTTAAAGAAAAATTAAAAATAAATGATCAAATTATTAATAGTCCCTCAAAAAAAGTACTGAGTGGAGATGAGATAAATCTTCAAATTCCAGAACCTAAAGAAGCATCATTAAAGCCATATAATTTTAAGTTACAAATTGTTTATGAAGATGATGATTTGCTAATAATCAACAAACCAGCAGGTATAATTATGCATCCAGGTGCAGGTAATTATGATGAAACAATTGTTAACGCCTTAATGCATTATAACAAGGACTCGTTATCAACAATAGGTGATGAACTAAGACCTGGCATAGTTCATAGGATTGACAAGGATACTTCTGGATTAATAGTTATTGCTAAAAATAATGAAACACACGAAAACTTATCACATCAATTTAGTGAGCACACAATTACGAGAGTTTATCAGCTTTTAATTTGGGGGAAACTTAGACCGTCCTCTGGAAAAATTGATACGTTTATAACTAGAAGCTCAAAAAATAGACAGATGATGGAAGTTAGCAATTCTAAAGGCAAAAGAGCAATCACTAATTACAAAACAATTGAGATTTTTGAAAATGATAAAACTCCTACATTAAGCTTAGTGGAATGCAGATTGGAAACTGGAAGAACGCATCAAATAAGAGTTCACATGACACATATGGGTAATAGTATTATGGGTGATGGAAAATATAAAAAAAAATATAAAAAACTTAAAAATATCGATACTAATTTAGAAAATTTAATTTATAAATTAGATAGACAATTTTTGCATGCTCAAACATTGGGGTTTATTCACCCAAGAACTAATGAGGAAATGGTTTTTACCTCAATTTTGCCACAAGAACTTGAAAATATTTTAGTATTGCTTAGAAATACTGGCAAATAAAACCTTGAAATAATACTATAGTCAATTAAATAAATACAACTTATGAGTACTACAATGAATAGTAATCTTCCCACACTTTCTAATGAAGGTGGTTTATCAGCTTATCTGGAACAAATTAAAAAATTTCCTATGCTGGCAGCAGAAGAAGAATATATGCTTGCAAAAAATTGGAAGGCAACAGGAAATGTTAAAGCTGCAGAAAAACTTGTTACTAGTCATCTGAGACTCGTTGCAAAAATTGCGATGGGTTACAGGGGATACGGTCTTCCAGTAAATGAAATGATTTCAGAAGGAAATGTTGGGCTAATGCAAGCTGTTAAAAAATTTGAACCTGAGAAAGGATTTAGATTAGCAACTTATGCAATGTGGTGGATTAGAGCTTCTATACAAGAATATATTCTAAGATCTTGGAGCTTAGTAAAAATAGGAACAACAAATGCACAAAAAAAATTATTTTTCAATTTAAAGAAAATTAAAAATCAAATCGCTCCTCAATCTGAAGGTGATTTAAGACCTGAGCATGTAACTGAAATTGCAAACAAGTTAGATGTCAACAAAGATGAAGTAATTTCAATGAACAGAAGACTATCTGGCAAAGAATTTTCTTTAAATGCGCAAGTTGGAGAAGATGGTGATGAATGGCAAGACTGGTTGGTAGATAAAGAGCTTGATCATGATCTTAAATTTGCACATCAAGAAGAAATGGGTCAAAGACAAAGCTTACTTAAAGATTCTATAAAAATTCTTAATGAAAGAGAAAAAGAGATTTTATACTCTAGAAGATTAAATGATGAACCTACAACACTTGAAGATTTAAGTAAAAAATACAAAATTAGTAGAGAAAGAGTTAGACAAATTGAAAATAAAGCATTTGAGAAGCTTCAAAAACACATGTTATTATCTGCTAAATCTAAAAATCTACTTCCAGCAAACTAAACCTCAAAAGGGTTTTCTAAAAGAATAGTATCTTCTCGTTCAGGGCTTGTTGAAATACTTGAAACTTTTGTTCCAATAAAATCTTCTAATGCGTAAATATAATTTTTTGCATTTTCTGGTAAATTTTCAATATTCTTTATTCCTTGTGTAGAACTTTTCCATCCAGGAAAAGTTTTATAAATTGGTTTAATTTTTAACTGATCCTCAACTGCAGCTGGTAAGTAATCCATTTTTTTACCATCAAGCTCATACTCGACACACATCTTAATTTCATCTAATTCATCTAAAACATCTAATTTAGTTAATGCTATTCCGTCTATGCCTGAAATTTTAATTGTTTGTCTAACCAAAACACCATCAAACCAACCACACCTTCTTTTTCTACTAGTGACAGTCCCAAATTCTTTTCCTCTTGAACCAAGCAATTCTCCGATATCATTTGTTAACTCAGTTGGAAAAGGTCCTTCACCAACTCTGGTGGTGTAAGCTTTTGTTATTCCAAGAACATAATGAATAGAATTAGGACCACAACCAGTTCCTGTTGCAGCCGCAGATGCAACAGTATTGGATGATGTTACAAAAGGGTACGTTCCATGATCCACATCTAGTAGTATTCCTTGTGCACCTTCAAATAATATTCTTTTTTTTTGTTTCTTAAATTCATCAATTCTAAGCCAAACAGGTTGAGAAAACTTTAATATCTCTGGAGCAATTTTTAAGAGTTCTTCTTTAAGTTTATCTTTTTCAAAAATTTTTTTACCTAACCCTTTTCTAATTGCATTATGATGAAGAAGCACTGTTTCCAATCTATGGTCTAGATTAGTCTCAGATCTTAGATCCATAACACGGATTGATCTTCTTCCCACTTTATCTTCATAGGCTGGCCCAATTCCTCTTCTTGTTGTTCCAATTTTTCCTTTTCCAGCAGCATCTTCTCTTATTTCATCCATCTCTCTATGAAATGGTAAAATAAGATTTGCAGATTCTGAAATTATAAAATTATCCACATTAACCTCAACACCCTTAGATTTAATTTCTTCTATTTCCTCTAATAGTGCCCACGGGTCAACAACAACTCCATTTCCTATAATAGAAATTTTATTTTTTCTTACAATTCCAGAAGGTAGTAATCTTAATTTATAAGTTGTTCCATCAATTACTAATGTGTGTCCAGCATTGTGTCCTCCTTGAAAACGAATAACAACATCTGCTTGGTCTGATAGCCAGTCGACTATTTTACCTTTTCCTTCATCACCCCATTGAGATCCAACAACTACAACATTTTTCATTATCTAAATTTTTTTTCTATTGTTACTGAACTTAAATGGTTGATAGGCCCATGACCTTTACCGAATTTAAGGTTTGAATTTATTGAATTGTGTACATACTTAGTTGCAAGCTCACAAGATCTCTTTAAGGTTTTTCCACATGAAAAGAATGTAGAAATAGCAGAAGAAAGGGTGCAACCTGTGCCATGTGTATTCCTGGTTGTAATTCTTTTATTTTCTATAATGAAAATTTCATTTTTGTTTACAAAAATATCTTGGACGATTTTAGACTCTAAATGACCACCTTTTATAAAAACATTTTTTGCTCCTAATTTTATTAGTATGCTGGCAGCAAAAATCATATCTTCTTTTGTTCTTATTTTAGTTTTAGTTAATATTTCAGCTTCTGGAATATTTGGAGTAATTAGGCTAACTTTTTTAATTAGTTCATTTTTTAATAACTGAATTGCCTTATAATCAATAAGTTTTGCACCACCTTTAGCTACCATAACAGGATCTAAAATTATTTTTTTAACTTTAATAAGATTTAATGAATGAATTACTGATTTTATTACTTTTGTAGAATGCAACATTCCAATTTTTATGGCATCAGGTTTAATGTCTTTTGAGGTAAATTCTATTTGATTTGAAATTTCCTTTGGATCAATTGGTACTATTGATTTTACACCTGTTGTATTTTGAATTGTGACAGCTGTTATTGCTGTCATAGCATACGAACCTAAAGCTGTGATAGTTTTAATATCAGCTTGGATACCAGCACCACCAGATGAATCTGATCCAGCAATAACTAATATTTTAGATTTTGGTTTCAATTTATTTAATTTTTCTTAAAATGATTTTCAGACATTTTTGAAGCAATTTAATATTATCACTCTCTCCCATTACTCTGATTTTAGACTCCGTTCCTGAGCTTCTAACTAATATTCTACCTTGACCTTTAATTAATTTCTCTGCTGATTTTATAGAATTTTTAATATCAATATTTTTGATTATATTTTTGTCTTTAACATCAATATTTTCTAATATTTGTGGAGTTTTCTTAAAGGTATTAAAAAAACTACTAGCTTTTTTTCCTTTTCTTAATGAAAATAAAACTTCTAAAGCAACCAATAAGCCATCTCCAGTGGTTGCAAATTTGCCTAGAATAATATGCCCAGATTGCTCACCACCTAAATTAAAATTATTTTTTTGCATTTTCTCTTTTACAAAGCGATCTCCTACATTTGATCTTAAGAATTTTATATTATGTAGTTTAAAAAACTTTTCTAATCCATAGTTAGACATTAACGTGCCAACTACACCTCCTTTTAACATTTTTTTTCTTTTCCATCTCATTGCTATTGCAGCAATTATTTGATCTCCGTCAATTACAATACCTTTTTCATCACACATAATAATTCTATCGGCATCTCCATCAAGTGAAATTCCTATATGAGCTTTATATTTCTTTACTGCAAATCTGATTTTATTTGGAAAAGTAGATCCACAATTTTTATTAATATTAAGACCATTAGGATTTATTCCAATTGAAAATACTTTAGCACCTAAAGATTTTAATAATTCAGGTCCTGCCTTATATCCAGCCCCATTTGCGCAATCAATTACTATTCTTAAACCTCTTAGGTTAAAATCTTTTGGTAAATTATTTTTTAAAATTTTTATATAATCTTTATTTGCAGTTTCTAACCTTTTTACACGACCCAATTTTTTTGGTTTTGATAAAGATTTTTCAATTTTTTGATCAATTAAAGTTTCAATTTTTTTTTCAATTTTATTTGACAATTTTAACCCATCTGGTCCAAATAACTTTAGCCCATTGTCATGATATGGATTATGAGATGCTGTAATCATAATTCCCATGTTAGCTTTCATACTCTTTGTGAGCATTGCTAAGCCATTAGTTGGAAGTGGGCCTAATGTATAAACGTGCATACCAGCCGATGTAAGTCCTGATACTAACGCAGGTTCCAAACTATACCCTGAGAGTCTCGTATCTTTAGCAATTATTGCTATTTGTTTCTTTTTTTTTTGAGTTTTAAAGTAAGTTCCTGCTGCAAGACCAAATTTAAAAAACATGTCTCCATTAATATTTTTACTATTAACAGCACCTCTTATTCCATCTGTTCCAAAATATTTTTTTGCCATTAGTTTTTAATTAATTCCTTAAACACCTTTATACTTTGTCTTAATTCATTCACATCATGAATTCTTAGAATTTGAACCCCTTGCATTATTGCATACATGGAAGAGGCTATTGTTCCACCTAATCTTTCCTTGCTATCATTTTTTCCAGATAAATCCTTAATAAATTTTTTCCTAGAAAGTCCAAGTAGTATAGGAAAACCAAGAGTATGAAAAATAGAAATGCTTCTAATTAAATTCATATTATGTTTCAAATTTTTTCCAAAACCAATCCCTGGATCAATCACAATATTATTATGCTTTATACCCATGGATCTTAAAAATTTAATCTTTTGTTCAAAAAAATCATAAATATCTAATAATTCATTTTTGTACTTAGGGTTTTTTTGCATTTTTTCTGGAGTACCTTGCGAATGTTGAATGACAAATGGAGTTTTGCTTTTTATCAACACCTCAACTGTTTTAGGGTCATAACTTAGACCTGACACATCGTTTATAAGTTTAACTCCTAACTGAATCCCTTTAATCATAATTTCTGATTTTCTTGTATCTAATGATAGTGGAATTTTTTTATTAACATCTTTTAATATTTCTTTTATTCTATTCCATTCTTCCTTTTTACTTACTGGTTTAGATCCAGGTCTTGTTGATTCTCCACCAACATCAATAATATCTGCTCCTGATTTAAATAAATTCTTTGCATGAGATATTCCTTTTTTCTTTTTATTAAACTTGCCTCCATCAGAAAAACTATCTGGTGTTAAATTTAATATACCCATTATATTAGGTATTTTATTAAAATTTAGACTTGAAAAATTTTTATTTTTTTTAACAATTATCTTGAGATCTTTATTAATTTTTTCTTTCAGTAGTTTGGGTAATTTTTTTATATCTTTAAGATCAATTTTTTCGATAGAAGTTCGTGTAAGAATTTCAATTTGTCCAAAGGAAATTTTCTTATTACCATTTAGTGGGAGATTTTTTTTTTCTAACTAATTCAATTGAAAATTTACCATAAGCAAAATTACACGCTCTTGTGTAATATTTTTTCATTTAGTATTAATGAACTATTTTTGGCTTAAGACCCATTGAACTTAAAGCTGAACCTTTATCTTCATCTTCAACTTTTAAATCCTCTTTATTGCTTGGATATATATTTTTATTAATCAGGTTTTCTATTTCTTCACCTGTAAGTGTTTCATATGTTAAGAGAGCTTTCGCTAATTTATGTAGATCATCAATTTTTTCAGTTAAAACTGTTCTTGCTCTTTCATAACCTTTATCTACAATTTTTCTAATTTCCGAGTCTACCTTCTTCGAGGTTTCTTCAGACATATTTTGAGTTCTCGCAACAGACCTTCCTAAAAATACCTCTTCTTCATTCGAACCATAGGCAACTGGTCCCAACTCTTTACTAAGGCCTGCTTGCATTACCATAGCTCTAGCTCTTTGAGTTGCTTGTTCAATATCACTAGATGCACCAGTTGTAACTTTATCTTCTCCAAATATGATTTCTTCTGCTACTCTTCCACCCATAGCTATAGCTAATTGAGCATGAAGCTGTTCTCTTGTTTGAGATAGCTGATCTCTCTCAGGTAGTTGCATAACCATTCCTAAAGCACGACCTCTCGGAATGATTGTTGCCTTATGAATTGGATGAGCTGCATCCTCATTAATAGTTACTATTGCATGTCCAGCTTCGTGGTAAGCTGTTAATGTTTTTTCTTCTTCTGTCATGACCATGGATCTTCTTTCTGATCCCATCATCACTTTATCTCTTGCTTCTTCAAACTCAGTTAGAGTAACTAGTCTTTTATTTTTTCTTGCAGCAAGTAATGCCGCTTCATTAACTATATTTGCTAAATCTGCACCTGAAAAACCTGGGGTTCCTCTAGCTACTGTTCTTAAATTTACATCAGGTGCCATTTTAATTTTTTTAACATGAACTTTTAATACTTTTTCTCTTCCTATTATATCTGGAAGTCCAACAACTACCTGTCTATCAAATCTACCTGGTCGTAATAATGCTGGGTCTAATACATCAGGTCTATTTGTAGCGGCAATAATTATTACACCTTCATTCGTGTCAAAACCGTCCATTTCAACTAATAACTGGTTTAAAGTTTGCTCTCTTTCATCGTTACCTCCTCCAAGACCAGCACCTCTACTTCTTCCAACAGCATCTATCTCATCTATGAAAATAATACAGGGTGAATTTTTTTTACCTTGTTCAAACATGTCTCTAACTCTTGAGGCTCCAACACCCACAAACATTTCAACAAAATCTGATCCTGATATTGTAAAGAACGGAACTCCTGCTTCCCCAGCTATAGCTCTAGCAAGTAAAGTTTTACCTGTTCCAGGTTGGCCAACTAATAAACATCCTCTTGGTATTTTTCCACCAAGTCTACTAAACTTTTTAGGATCTTTTAAAAATTGAACAACTTCTTCTACTTCTTCTTTAGCCTCTTCTACTCCAGCGACATCATCAAAAGTAACTTTACCTTTTAATTCATTCATCATCTTTGCCTTAGATTTTCCAAAACCCATGGCTCCACCTTTGCCACCCTGCATCTGTCTCATAAAGAAAATCCAAACAGCGATTAGTAACAACATCGGAAACCACGACAATAAAACACCAAACAAAGACGGCATCTTATCTTCTAAAGGAGCAGCTGATATACTCACACCTTTTTCAGATAGCTTCTCAATTAAATTTGGATAATTCGGTGAATAAGTAGAAAAAGTATTTCCATTAGCTAATACTCCTCTAATATTGTTTCCTTGAATATCAACTTTTATAACTCCACCATTATCAACTTCTGATAAAAATTCTGAAAATATAATAGAATTACCTTTGCCCACATTAGCTTGAGGGTTCTTAAACATATTATAAAGGCCTATTGTTAGAAAAACAATTACTGCCCACATTGCTAAATTCTTCATATTCATACTTATAAGATAATAATTATTATTAATTAAACAAGTGTCAAATTGTTACAAAACCTTAACTTTATTAGTGTTTTCCCTTGAAATTAATATGGTCTCATTAACTCTTTCAACAAAACAACCTCCTAAAGTTATTTTTGAAAATGTCTTTAGGATAATTCGGTTAATCAGTTCGTTGATACTTTTTCCTCTAACAGGATAGTATTTTTTCCCTATTTTTTGAATAACAAATGTCAAAGATCTAAAAACAACTTCGTGTGATTGATCAAAAAAATTGTGACTTAAAATATAAGTATCTTTTGTTTTAATATGTGTAGAATTATTCTTCAAATTTTTGTTAACATAAAACTTAATTGATTTGTCTGAGTCTCTTAAATTATCAATGGTTAGTTTTAGTTTTTTTAAGTCCAATCCCTCTTTTTCAAGAGATTCTAATAAAGTTCTAATTCTTGTTCTTTTATATATCTCATTAATGTTAGATGGATCTTTTATAAAAAATTTAAATACTATTTTGGAAATATTAATTAAATCATTTTTTTTTAAGTTTAGTAATGGTCTTAAAATATTTAGATCTTCATCTTTATATTTTACACTTTTGTTAAAAGATACCAATCCATTTAGTCCACTTCCTCTAACCACTCTAATTAAAAAATTTTCAACTAAATCATTTGAATGATGTCCTAATAATAAGTGCTTAATATTATTTTTTTTACATTCTTTTGATAGTAAAGAATATCTTGCTTCTCTTGCTAAAGACTGAATATTTCTAGAAGGTTTTTTACCTTTCCAGATTAATACTTTGCATGTAATACCAATTTTTTGTAAAATTTTTTTTACTAACGTTGCTTCCTTTGTCGACTCAGTTCTAAGTTTATGATCAACTAAAAAAAATTTAACTTTTATTTTATTTTTTATTGAATAGCATTTAGCCAAGTAAGCCAGTGCCAAACTATCGGGTCCACCCGAAACTGCTACTGCTAAATTTTCCCCAGAATTTAAAGAGGAAGAGAATTCACTATAAACTTTTGAGATTTTTCGATCTTTTAAAAAACTAAGAATTTGTTTATGAGTTTTGTTTTGAACACTCAAACTTTTTTGATTCATATTTTGCTTTTTGAAGCACAGATTGATTTGCTTTAGGATATTGCTCTTCAACCCCCACAATCATTTTACAACCTTGCTCTTTTTCTCCTATTTGAACCATTGATACACCAAGTTTTAATAAATTTATAGGAGCCTTCTCACCTTTTGGATATTTTTGATATCCTTCAAGATAAGCAGTAGCTGCATCTGTATAAAGCTGTCTTATTCTAAACGTTTCAGCATACCAATATTGAGCATTGCCTGCCAATTTATGCTCTGAATTATTTATCACAAATTCTCTAAAAGCTCTCTCTGCAGTGCTGTAATCACCTACCTTTAAAAAACTAGTTGCAAATTCATATTGTTTTTCTGGAGTAGCATTTGGAAGTATATTTTTTTCTGACTCAAAGTTTTCTGTCACTATTGATGAAGTAGTTTCTACTGATTGTATTTGCTGACTAGTTTCTTCACTTTCTGTATCTTTATATGAAATAGACCCTAAGTCTTGAGGTTGTGAAGAGCCTGGTAAAGTTTTGTCTACTTGTTCCTTTGGTATTGAAGTTAATTTTTTTCCAATTTCTCCAGATGATAAAGCATTTTCCAGATCTTGAAATCTAATTTGGTTATCTGCTTGAACCTTAGAAAGCCTATTTGATAATTTATCTAACTTGAAATTAATTTCTTCAAACTTATTAGTCAGTTCTTGAAATTGTTTTTCAACATCAGACAATTTTAGAAGATGTCTTGTTAAAACATCCTCAGAGTTTTCGTTTGTGCCTGTTTGACTATTTGAATTAATTGACCCTGAGTAAACAGCTTTTTCCAGGGTTTTTAAATCTTTTTGAATTAACTCTAAAATTTCATTTATATTATGATTATCAGCAAAAATAATATTTGGAAAAAATATAAAGACTAATATTAATTTTAATCGAATTATTTTTTTATAATTAAACATAATAAATTGAGTAGTAATTATAATGATGGCAAAAAAAAGACCCTATTCACAAATGTGATAGGGTCTTTTATAATTTATTAAATTGATTAGTTCGCTTTAACAGTAACTGATCTTCTATTTTTAGACCATGCTAAAGGGTTAGATCCAGAATCTACTGGTCTTTCTTTACCATAACTTAATACAGAAATTCTGTCTGAAGAAATTCCATATGTCATTAAATAGTCTTTTGCTGAATTAGCTCTTCTTTCACCTAATGCTAAGTTGTACTCTCTTGTACCTCTTTCATCAGCGTGACCTTCTAATACAACATTAATATCTGAATTTTTTCTTAACCATGCAGCTTGTTTTCTTAAAGTTTCTCTTGAAGCTGTTGTAAGTACAGTTTCATTTGTTGCAAAGAAAACTCTATCTGGAACACCAGAAGCTAAATATTCAACAGAATCTGTTCCTGTATAAACATCACCTTGCATTTGTCCTGTTGTTGTTTTTTTTGTAGCACAAGCAGTTAATACTAAACTTGCTAAAACAATTAGAAATCCATTTTTTAAAATCTTGCTTAAGTTCATTGTTGCTCCTTGATCCTTGTTTTGTAATACTTTATTTTTTTCATATTTAATTAGACCTTTCAAGTTAAAAATCAAGTAAAATTAAGACTAATTGCTTAATAAAGACGACCAAGATGGGTCGGAAGCGTCAGTTTCGGTTTCAACCATCTTTTCATTGTACCCTGTTAAATCAATAGACCATAATTTAGCTGAAAATCCTTCTCCTTTAGAGTTAGTCTTAGTTTCTCTATAAAAGATAAGAACCCTTCCATTTGGTGACCATGATGGAGCTTCTTGATAAAAGTTTTCTGTTAACAGTCTTTCACCTGTTCCATCTGTTCTCATTACTCCAATATAAAATTTACCTTTATGAAGCTTTGTAAATGCAATTAAATCACCTCTTGGAGACCACACTGGAGTTCCATACAAACCATTCCCAAATGAGATTCTCTTAACATTTTTTCCATTACTATCCATTACATAAATTTGTTGGTAGCCACTTCTGTCTGAGTTAAAAGTAATTCGTTTTCCATCTGGTGAGTAAGAGGGCGATGTGTCAATTGATGGATGATTGGAAATTCTTTCAACAATTCTGTTTTCAAGATCCATAGTATAAATATCAGAATTGCCATCTTTAGCAAAACTCATTATAATTTTTTTTCCATCTGGTGAAAACCTTGGGGCAAATGTCATTCCAGGAAAATCTCCAACTACTTCTTGCATTCCAGTTTCAATATCTAATAAATATACCCTAGGTAAATTTCTAAAATAAGAAAGATATGTGACCATCTGATTTGTTGGGCTAAATCTTGGTGTTAAAACTAATTCATTTCCAAGTGTTAAATATTTATTATTAAAACCATCTTGGTCCATTATTGCTAATTTTTTTATTCTTTTAGTTTTAGGGCCTTCTTCAGAAACGTATATTATTCTAGTATCAAAATAACCTTTTTCTCCAGTTAAGCGTTCATACACCTTATCTGTAATAATGTGACCTACTCTTCTCCAGTTACTAGGAACAGTAGTAAATGCTAAAGCCATCATTTCTTTTCCAGCTAAAACATCCCACAATCTAAATTCTACTCTTAGCTTTTCATCTACAAATGTAACCTTGCCTGTTACTAAAGCTTGTGCTTTAATTAAATTCCAATCCTCGAACCTTGGTTTTAAATTAGCTACATCTGGTTCTTGAAGAAATGCATTTTTGTCTAGTGGATTAAATAGACCAGATTGTCTTAAATTATTTTCAACAACTATTGAAATTTCTGATCCTAGATCTTCTTGTTTTAAAATTTTTTTAAAATTTTCTTTTGATTTATTATCTATTGATAAAGGGGATACAGCGACTGGTAGAGGATTTAAATTTCCTCTAGTGATATCAACTTCAATTAAAGCAAAAGCTTTAATGGGAATAATAATAAATAATATAAATAAATATCTTAATAACATTTTTATCCTTCTAACATTTCTCTAGCATCAAAGTTTAGCTGCATATCTTTCCATCTTTCATAACCTGTACTAGGTACTCTAAGAGGTTGGCAAAGCTTTATAGCTCTTAATGCACTTTCAGCTAACACTTTATAAAATCCTTGTCCAGGCCTATTCATTCTAGCATGATCAAGAATCTCTGTTTTTATAATAGAACCATCTGGCTTTAATTGTAACTTAATTCTAACTAATAAATCTTCGTTAAACGGCAACCCTAGAGGAATACTCCAACAACCAAAAATTTGAGCTTTTAGTGCATCTTCTTCACTTAAAGTTAATCCAGAAAAATCCATATCTTTATCCTGATCTTGGGTAACTTGATTGGATTTTTTATTTGTTTCTGCACTCTCAATCTTAGATTTATCAATTAATGCAGCAATACTATTAGTGTCAAATAGTTCTTTTTTTTCAAACTCTGAAATTTGTTTAATTTCTGTTTCTTCTTTTTCAGGGTTTTGTTTTTCATCTTTAATTTTCTTTATTTTTTCTATTTTTTCATCTGGCAATGGTACAGCATCTGGTTTTTGTTTTTTTATTTTTTTTGGTGGTGCCTGTTCAGAAACTAATTTTTTTTCTTTTTCTTTGACTTTCTCTATTATTTTTTTTGCTTTTGGTGCAAAAGGAATATTAGTTTTGTCTGTTATTTGAATCAGCTCAACTGATATAATCGGAGGAAGATCAATCGGTTTTTTAGCAAGGAATGGTAAGCTCATAGCTGTGATTATCACAAGAAATATATGAAGCCCAAAAGAAATAGCAATATTTCTATTCACTTTAGTTACCTCTCTTTATATGGCTCAGAAATTAATGCTACTTTAGTAAAGCCAGAGCCAGATAGCATTCCCATTATTTCTAAAACTCTACCATAGTTTATCGATTTGTCTCCTCGAACATAAATTCTAGTGTCTGTTCTATTTTTAGATACAGCTAAAATCTTTGCAATAATTTTATCATACTCAACTTTAGATTCTTGAATAAATATTTCACCTTTAGAGTTTATAGATAATGTTAATGGTTCTAATTCTTCAGGTAATGAGTCAGCAGAGCTTTCGGGTAGATCAACTTGTATTCCAACTGTTAATAATGGTGCTGTTACCATAAATATAATTAACAATACCAACATTACATCAACAAATGGAGTAACATTTATTTCACTCATAGGCTCTTTTGATGAACGTTTGAGATTAAAGGCCATTTTATATTATTGATAAAAATCTTTTAGAAAAATTTTCTAATCTTTGTGAATATTTTTTTGAGTCATTATTAAATTTATTATAAGCAACAACTGCAGGTATTGCAGCTAATAATCCAAGAGCAGTTGCAAATAAGGCTTCAGCTATTCCTGGTGCTACAATTGCTAAACTTGTATTTCTTGAGATTGCTATAGATTGAAATGAGTTCATTATTCCCCATACAGTTCCAAATAAACCTATAAAAGGTGCCGTCGAACCAACTGTTGCTAAAAAAGTAAAACCTTTGTCTATTTTTGAAATTTGTTTTTCAATATTAACCTCAAGTATGCTTGCCATTCTTTCATTTAGGTTAGTTTTACTTTTGGCTTTTAATAAACTTTGCATTGTATCTTTAAACAACAAAGCTGTAGGGTTCTCTACATCAGCTGGCAAACTATTGTAAAAAGTTTCGGCTGATTTTGATTTCCAAAATTTTTCTTCAAATTCCTCAGATTCTAAATTAATTTTTTTAAACAGTCTAAATTTTTCAATAATGACAGCCCATGAATATATAGAGCAGCCAATCAACATAAGTATTACTGACTTTACAATAAAATCAGCTCTTAAAAATAAACTCCACAAGGAAAAATCAGTATTTGAGGCAAGTCCTACTGCTTGAGATGTAATATCAGCTTCCATATTGAAGGTTTCACACTTAAATGTGTCATGAATTTGACTTTTAATGTCTTTATTTATTCTTCTAGTTTATAAGTTTCGTAATAAAAGCTAGCAATCAATATCGCATCAGCTTTATTTGAGTCTTTTTTTCTAGATAACTCTGATGAAAAATAAGGAAATACCTCTATTGCTTTTGTTCTACTAGCGTCTTTTTCTGAATTAATAAGGTTAAAATACTTTTTCCATTTTGTCGGTCTTACAAAATACATCGGTAATTGCATTGCAGAACAAATTCCTTTTAAAATACCAAACGATTGTCCAAAATTAAACATACTAGTAACACCTTGACCTGGCATAGCTGATACTTGTTCAATTATAACTTTGATATCTTCCTTCTTTATGTCTTTAATTCTTGAAGAGATTTCATAATAAATTTGAGCACCATTAACTTGTTTTTTATTTTTTTTCCCTTCAGGCATGTTTGGCATTTCAATAACATCAATTATTTTACCATCTTGAAAAAAACAAATAGAACCTGTTATCCCTGGGTCTATTCCAATAATAAGCATTAGCTATTCTTAAAATTTATATTTGAATAAACACTTTGAACATCATCATCATCTTCTAATGTTTCTAAAAACTCTATTGCAGCTTCCACTTTGTCTTTTTCAACAACTACACTATTTAAAGGAACCCATTCAATCTCAGTTGAGATAAAATTTGCAATTGTTTTTTCTAAATTTTTTTTTACATTATAAATTTCACTCATAGGGCATTGAATTTCATGAAATTCATCATTTGAAATACACTCATCTGCACCAGATTCAATTGCTAGTTCAAAAATTTGTTCATCTGAGATTTCTTTTTTATCAATTTTTATAATTCCTAACTGATTAAAGTTATGTGAAGCAGATCCCTGAGTTCCTAAATTGCCACCACTTTTTACAAATATAGATCTAACATTGGAAGCTGTTCTGTTTTTATTGTCAGTTAATGCTTCCACAATTACGGCTATTTTATCTGGACCAAATCCTTCATATCTTAAATTTTCATAATTTGTTTCAGAGTTAACCGAAGATTTGGCAATAGCTCTTTCAATATTATCTTTTGGCATGTTGGCTGATTTTGCTGCTTGAATTGCAGATCTAAGTCTTGGGTTCATCGCAGGATCTTTATCACCTAGTTTTGCTGCTACACTTATCTCTTTAGATAATTTTGAAAATACTTTAGATCTTTGTTTGTCTGCTTTTCCTTTAGAGTGTTTTATACTTGCCCATTTTGAATGACCCGACATAATAATTATTGAGAATTTTTTAATTCTCCTCCATGTATAAAATTTTTTACAGTTTTTGCTAACCCTGTTTCTACATCACATTCAACAATCACACCACACAAACTAGCTTCACCAATTGCTGGAAAGTGCTTTGTGGACTTTTTTTTTAAAAACCTATTAATTGAATTATCTTTATTCATTCCAATAACTGAGTCATAATCACCACACATTCCTGCATCAGTTTGATAAGCAGTACCACCTTTTAAAATTCTAGTATCATTTGTTGGAATATGTGTGTGAGTTCCAACAACCAATGTTGCTTTACCATCAAAAAAATGTCCCATAGCTGACTTTTCACTTGTTATTTCACCGTGAAAATCGACTAATAAAAAATCATAATCTTCTTTAAGCTTATATTTTTTCATAAATTTTTCAGCTGCTTCAAATACATCTTCACATTTCTTCATAAAAACATTTCCCATCAAATTAAGCACTCCTACCCTCATTTCATTTTTAGCAGTAAATATTCCAAAGCCTTTTCCTGGAGATGGTTCAAATAAATTTTTAGGTCTAAGAAGTCGATTTTCTTTTTCAATATGAGACATTGTTTCTTTTTGATCCCACACATGATTTCCCGTTGTAATAACATCTACACCACAGTTAAAAAAATCTTTACATATTTCCTCTGTAAGACCAACACCTGAGTCAGCTGCATTCTCACCATTAACAACTACAAAATCGATTTTTTCATCTTTAATTTTTGATAGTAAATTATTCAAAACCATCGACCGTCCTGAAATGCCAACAACATCACCTAAAAAGAGTATTTTCATTTTATAATATTTTTATTTGTTACAATATAATCTAATTTTTGATCATACATATTAGTTGGTACTTTATCAATTTCTTGAATTGAAAAAGCTAAACCTATCTTTATGATATTTTTTTTTTTGATAATTTTTCAATTAATCTATCGTAGTATCCACCACCATATCCAAGTCTGTTTAATTTTTTATCAAATGCTACCAAGGGAATTAATAAAACGTCAGGGTATACTATATTTTTAGCTTCTGGTTCAGGTATTCCATATTTATTTATTTTTAAAGGCTCGGAAAATGACCATGAATAAAAATCCATTTGAAAATTTTTCTTAATTATGGGCAAAGAAATATTAAATTTATTCTTCTTAAATTTCCTTAACAGTGTCAAATCATCTATCTCAAAGTTTACTGGATAGTATCCACCTATCGTAATCTGATTGGTTATCTTTTCTTTTTTAAGAATTTTTACAATTTGCTTAAAGTTGAGCTGAATATTTTTTGTATCAAATTTTTTTCTTACTTTAAGAATTTTTTTTCTTAATTCAGATTTTAACACAAATCTATTGAATTGGATTTTCTAAATTTGCTTTTTCAACAAAATTTTCAATTTCATCTGCTGCAGCTTCGATTATTTTTTCATAATCTTCTTTATTTTTTTCTATTTCTTTTTTAAAACTTTCATGATCTTGTTGTAGTTTCTTCATCTCTTCTTCTTTTCTATCTCTGAAATCATAAACTAATGACTTCAATTCTCTAAATTTATTTGATAAATTCAGTAATTCAGTTTTTTTTTGTTCTACTTTTTTTTTAGTTTCAAAATATTCATCCATTATTTGAACTGAAGTGATCAATAGAAGTTTATTTTCCCCTATGTTTCCAAGGTCATTCTTTAAATTGCTAAATTTTTCATTAATATGAGTTAACAATTCTTCTAAATGCTCTTCCTGTCCATCATCACAAGATAGAAGAAACTCTTTGCCATTAAATTTAATATTTACATTTGCCATTTGTCTATTTCTTCTAATAAAGTATCTGTTTCTTGATTTAATTCATCTATTTTTTCTGAAAATTCTGTCTCTTTTTTTTGTTCTTCTATTTTTTGCTGGTTAATATCTTCTAATTTTTGATTAAGAGCTTTGTATTCACTTTCTAAATTTTGATATTTTTCTTCTATTTGTTTTTTTTCAATTTCTAATTGATTTTTTTGAATGTTTAAGTTTTCTAAATTAGACTTTAGCGTTGGGTTTTGTAAATTCAAACTCTTCAATTTATTAAGTGCAAAACTGAGCTTTTTTTCTTTTTCACTGTCTGTTTTCATATATATATATTTATATTATTAAATTGAGTCTTCTAAGTCTAGATAGGATATATTTGAACAAATTACATAAAGATTTATCAAACGCAATAAGGTTTTTATCTATAGATGCTGTACAAAAGGCAAATTCGGGTCATCCTGGAATGCCAATGGGTATGGCAGACGTAGCAACGGTTTTGTTTAAAAATTTTCTTAGATTTAATCCAAAAAATCCTAACTGGATAAATAGAGACAGATTTGTTTTATCTGCTGGTCATGGATCTATGCTTCTTTACTCTTTATTACATTTAACTGGGTACAAAAGTATTTCTTTGAATGATATTAAAAATTTTAGACAATTAAAATCTATTTGTGCGGGTCATCCTGAATATCACCCTGGTACTGGTATTGAAACTACGACAGGTCCTCTTGGGCAAGGAATTGCTAATTCAGTTGGTTTCGCTATTGCAGAGGAAATTTTGAAGAAAAAACTTGGTAAAGAAATAATAAACCATAAAACTTATGTTTTAGCTGGAGATGGATGTTTAATGGAAGGCATTAGCCATGAAGCAATGAGTTTAGCGGGACACTTAAAGTTAAAAAATCTAGTTATGCTTTTTGATAATAATTCAATATCTATTGATGGACCAACTAGCTTGGCGGTTTCAGATAATTTCAAAAAGAGATTTGAAAGTTATGGTTGGGATTACATACTAATCAATGGTCATAACGAAAGAGAAATTTTTTCAGCATTAAAAAAAGTTCAAAATGCTAAAAGACCAACTGTTATTTCATGCAAAACAAAAATTGGTTATGGCTCACCTAATAAATCTGGTAAAGCCTCTTCGCACGGTAGTCCAATTGGTTTAGATGAAATTAAATTAGTTAGAAAAGCATTAGATTGGAAACACAAACCTTTTGAAATTCCTAAAAATATTTTAAGTGAATGGAGAAAAATTGGTAATAAGGGTGCAAAACTTGATTCTGCATGGGATAAAATTTATAAAAGAAAAAAAAATTTAGTAGATAGGGTCTTTAAAAATAATTTCTCTAAAGCTTTAAAAAATGAAAAACAAAATTCTCTTAGAGAAAACAAAAGTTTAGCCTCAAGAAAAGCTTCTGAGTTAACTCTTAATGCTCTTACGAGAGAAAATAATACATTAATTGGTGGTTCAGCTGACTTAGCGGGATCTAATAACACTAAAACCAAATATCATAACGCTATTAATTCTGTAAATTTTAATGGTGATTATATTCACTATGGTGTTAGGGAGCACGCCATGGCAGGAATAATGAATGGTTTAGCACTTCATAGTAAATTTATTCCATATGGGGGAACTTTTTTAATATTTTCTGATTATTGTAAACCTTCCGTTCGTTTATCTGCTTTGATGCAGCAACGTGTTATTTATGTGATGACCCACGATTCAATTGGTTTAGGGGAAGATGGACCAACACACCAACCTATTGAACAACTCTCTGGATTAAGATCTATTCCTAATTTAAATGTTTTTAGACCAGCAGACAGAATGGAAACTATCGAGTGTTGGGAGCTAGCATTAAAAAACCCAAAGACACCAAGTGTCTTGTCTTTAACTAGACAAAATCTTGAACCTATTAGAAAAAAATATTCAAATATGAACAAATGCTCTTTAGGTGCTTATGAGGTTTTAAGAACAAATAAAAAAATTAATTTAACAATATTTGCTAGTGGTTCTGAGGTTAATTTAGCAATTGAGACTAGCCATAAATTAGCCAAAGATAAAATTTATTCTAAAGTTATATCAGTACCATGCCAGGATATTTTTGATTTGCAGTCAAAAGCATATAAGAAAAAAATTCTTAATGAAGCAAAATTTAAAATATCTATTGAAGCAGCTTCAACTGATTGCTGGAAAAAATATATTGGAACTGAGGGTTTAACTTTTGGAATTGATACATTCGGTAAAAGTGCACCCTACAAAGAAATTTATAAATATTTTGGATTAACAGTTCAAAATATTTCACAAAAAGCAAAAAAACTAATAAAGAGTTAAATATGACAATAAAAGTTGGTATCAATGGAATGGGAAGAATTGGTAGAATGGTAATTAGAGCTATCATTGAAAGCCAAAACAAAAACATAAAAATCAAACACATCAATAACCGATCAAATTCTGAAGCCAGCTGTTCTTTAATTAAATACGATTCTATTCATGGTAAATTTAATGCAGATTTAGATTATGATGAAAAACATTTAATTATTAATAATAATAAAATAACATTTTCACAAGAATCTAATATTGAAGATATTAACTGGAAAAAATTTGATGTTGATTATGTTTTTGAATGTACTGGAAAATTTAATTCAAAAGAAAAATTATTAGCTCATATAAAAAATGGGGCTAAAAAAGTTATAGTTTCAGCTCCATGCAAAAATGCAGATAAAACAATTGTCTATGGTGTAAATGAAAATATTTTGACAAAAGATGATCAAATTATTTCTGCGGCCTCTTGTACAACTAACTGTCTTGCACCTGTGGCTAATATTTTAAATGAAACTTTTGAAATTGAAAAAGGGTTTATGACAACTATTCATGCTTTTACAAGTGATCAAAGAATTTTGGACAATTCCCATAAAGATCCTAGAAGAGCAAGATCTGCCAGTCAATCTATTGTGCCAACTTCTACGGGTGCTTCAAAAGCAATCGGTGAAATTATACCTTCATTAAAAGGAAAACTTGAAGGCATTGCAATGAGAGTGCCAACTCCTAATGTTTCCCTTATAGAACTAGTTTTTTGTACAAAAAAAGAGATGAGCAAAGAGACAATTAATAAGGCATTTACTATCGCCTCTAAAGAACAATCAAAGAAAGTTTTAGAAATTACTTTAGAAAAATTAGTTTCAATTGATTTTAATCATAATTCAGCTTCAGCAATTGTTGATTTGTCTTTAACTAATGTAGTTGGTAAAAATATGGGAAAAATTTCAGCGTGGTATGATAACGAATGGGGCTTTTCAAATAGAATGTGTGACATAGCAGAACATCTTCATCAAGTCTCTTAATGAGAAATATTCAAGACGAAACTAATTTTAATCAAAAAAAAGTATTACTTAGGTTGGATTTAAATGTTCCATTAGATAATGGAAAAATTACTGACACCACTCGAATAGATAAAATTTTACCTACTATTAATTTTTTATTAAAAAATGAAGCAAAGATAATAATACTATCTCATGTAGGTAGGCCCAAAGGCAAGATTATAGAAGAACTCTCTCTTAAACCAATATGTGAAGATCTAAAAAATAAACTAAACCAAAATATAAAATTAGTCACAAAAAATATAAAAGAAATTAAATCTACTGATTTATTTAATGAACATGATGAAAAAATTGTAATCCTTGAAAATCTTAGGTTTTATGAAGAGGAGGAAAAAAATGATAATGGTTTTGCAAAGCATTTAGCAAGTCTAGCTGATATTTATGTTAATGATGCTTTTTCATGTTCGCATAGAGCTCATGCTTCAATTTTTGAAATTACTAAATTTATTCCTTCATACGCTGGCCTTCAATTAAATTTAGAAATTGATGCACTAACTAAAATTACATCTGAAATTCAAAGACCTATAACATGTATCATAGGTGGTTCTAAAATATCTACAAAAATTAATATCATTAAGAACTTAATTGCTAAATTTGATAATATTATAATAGTTGGTGGGATGGCTAATAATATACTTAGATTTAAAGGATATGAAATTGGAAAATCTATTCAAGAAGATAATTGTGATAAAATTATTGAAGAAATATTTTCTTTATCAAAAAAGGAAAACTGTAAGATAATTTACCCTGAAGATGTTGCTGTAGGGAAAAACTTAGATGGATCAGCTAAAATAAAGGAACTAAATAATATTTCTAAAGACGAGTTAATTTTAGATATTGGTCCCAAGACAATTAAAGCTATTAATTCATTAATTGAAGAAAGTAGTACTATCTTGTGGAATGGGCCAGCTGGTTATTTTGAAAACTCTAATTTTGCCAAAGGAAGTCTTGAAATAGCAAAAAAGATTATTGAAAAAAATAAGAGTAATACAATTTACTCAGTTGCAGGTGGTGGTGATACCGTTTCTCTTTTAAATGCTATTGGAGCAATTAATAATTTTAATTTTGTTTCAACTGCGGGTGGTGCTTTTTTAGAATATCTTGAAGGAAAAGAACTTCCTGGTATAAAGGCTCTTAATTAACATGTCAGAACTTAACAAAATTGCATTAAAAATACTATCTAATGGTAAAGGAATCCTTGCGGCAGACGAAAGCAATGGAACCATGACTAAAAGATTAGAATCTGTCAATGTACCTTCCACCCCAGAAAATAGACTTTTATTTAGAGAAACTCTCTTCTCATCAAGTGGCATGAAAGATTTTATTGGTGGTGTTATTTTGTATGATGAAACTATCAACCAAACATCGAACTTGAAGCAGACTATTCCAGAATTAATTTCTAAGTCTGGAGCAGTTCCAGGAATTAAAGTTGATACAGGTGCAAAAATTCTGGCAGGCTCTCATGAGGAAAAAATTACAGAAGGCCTGGATGGCTTAAGAGAAAGGCTAAAGGACTACTATAAACTTGGAGCAAGATTTACAAAGTGGAGAGGTGTTTTTAATATTTCAGATAAATATCCAAGCAAATTATCCATGCACTCCAATGCTCATGCACTTGCAAGATATTCAGCTTTAGTCCAAGAATGTGGAATGGTTCCAATTGTAGAACCTGAAGTTTTAATGGATGGAGATCATTCTGCCGAAACTTGTTTTAATAAAACTTCCGAAGTTATTAAAAAATGCTTTGAAGAATTAAAGATTAATAAAATAGATTTAAGTGGTATAATTTTAAAGCCTAATATGATTTTAGCTGGAACTACTGCTGAGCAAAAAATATCAAGTGAAGAAGTTGCAAAGCTTACCCTAAAATGCTTAAAAGAAAATGTACCAACTGATGTACCGGGAATTGCTTTTTTATCTGGTGGACAAACAGAAGTAGAAGCAACAGAGAATTTAAACTTAATTAATAAGCATAATGACACAAATTTTATTATGACTTATTCCTATGGTAGAGCCTTACAACAAAGTGCACTTAAATTTTGGTCAAAAGACATTAATAATACTAGTGGTACTCAAAAAGTCTTCAACCACAGAACAAATATGTGCACGCTTGCAGCTCAAGGCAAATGGTCAAAAGAACTTGAAGCAAAATAAAATAAATAAGAAATTTGTTTATCTAATTTCTCCAAATAAAATACCTGATATAAATTTTTACGATGATTTAGCTCTAGTATTTAATTCAAAAAAAATAAGTTTTTTTCAACTGAGGCTTAAAAAAGAAACAAATTTAAATAAACTAATTATTGGAAAAAAAATTAAAAAAATTTGTAATAAGTACAAAGTTAAATTTTTAATCAACGATGACCCTCTACTTGCTAAAAAACTAAATGCAGACGGTTGTCATCTAGGTCAAAAAGATATGAACTTGATAAAAGCTAGAAAAATATTGAAGAACAAAATTATTGGTGTGACCTGTCATAATTCTATTAATCTAGCAAAGAGAGCTATTAATGATGGTGCTGATTATTTAGCTTTTGGTGCATTTTATGCAACTAAAACTAAAACAGTTAAATATAGAGCCAGTTTAACTGTATTAAAATCTATAAAAAAAATAACCTCCTTACCAATTGTGGCTATTGGAGGTATAAAGCTTAGTAATTATAAAAAACTTTTATTGAATAAAGCTAACTTTTTGGCTATTTCAGGCTACATTTGGAATAATAAAAAATACAAACCATTAGAAGCTATTAGAAAATTAAAATGAAATTATACGCAAGTGAAATTAGAGTTGGAATGTTAATTGAATACAAAAATGACCTTTGGCAAGTTTTAAAGACACAACATGTAAAACCTGGAAAAGGTGGTGCCTTTGCTCAGGTTGAAATGAAAAGTGTGAATAAAAATACAAAATTAAATGAAAGATTTAGATCAAGTGAGTCTGTTGAAAAAGCTTCATTAGATGAAACAAAATTTAATTATCTTTATAGCGATGAAACTGATTATTATTTCATTGACCCAAAATCTTATGAACAAATAAATATTAAAAAAGAAACAATTGGAGAAAAAGGTAAAATGTTAACTGAAAATTTAGAAGTCAGTATAAGTTTTTATAATGAAAAACCTTTAACAGTTGAATTGCCTAATCAGGTAACGTGCACAGTTGATACAACTGATGTTGCTTTAAAGGGGCAAACAGTTTCTTCTTCTTATAAGCCCGCAACTTTAGATAATGGAGTGAATATTCAAGTCCCTCCATTTATTGAAAGCGGAGATAAAATCATAGTTGATACGAGAACTATGGAATATGTCAAAAAAATATAAATTATATGCAATCAATATCAGCCAATCTAAATGTCATGATAAAGGCTGCAGAAAAAGCGTCTAGAGCTTTAATTAGAGATTTTGGAGAAATAGAAAAACTACAAGTTTCAATCAAAGGCCCTACTGATTTTGTATCAAATGCTGATTTAAAAGCTGAGAAAATAATTATAGAAGAATTAAAAAAAGCAAGACCCTACTATTCTATTATTAGTGAAGAAGAGGGTTCTGAAACTAATAAAGATAAAGAACATACATGGATAATAGATCCTATAGATGGCACTACAAATTTTTTACATGGAGTTCCTCACTTTGCAATATCAATTGCTTTAAAATCTGGTGATGAAATAGTTTCAGGATTAATTTATGACCCGATAAAAGATGAAATGTTTTATGCTGAAAAAGAAAGTGGTGCGTTTTTTAATAATCAAAGAATTAGAGTATCCAAAAAAAGAGAGCTTAATAGTTGCTTGTTTGCTACAGGCGGGATAACTAAAAATGAAGTTGATTTGCCTTTAAGAAAATCTGGAAGTGCAGCACTTGATATTGCCTATGTTGCGGCTGGTAGGTACGATGGTTATTTTCAAAATGATCTAAATTTGTGGGATATAGCTGCTGGCATAATATTGGTAAAAGAAGCTGGTGGCTTAATTAACGAAATTGACCTCTCACAAAATAAAAACATCAAAATAAGAGCTTCTAGCATGGCAATTAACAACAAAATGCTTGAAAAATTAAAGAACTTTTAATTGTTTTATAAAATTCTTTTGCTATAAGTCTCGATATGAAAAAAGACATACATCCAAACTACCACACAATTAAAGTAGAAATGACTGATGGAACTCAATTTGAGACAAGATCAACTTGGGGAAAAGAAGGAGAGGTTTTAAAATTAGAGATCGATCCAAAATCTCATGCTGCTTGGACAGGTGGAAAGCAAAAATTAATGGACAAGGGTCGTGTTAGTAAATTTAATAAAAAATTCCAAAATTTTAGATCAGAAAAGAAAGATTAAATGTCAAACGTACCGTTAATGCCAATGGCAACAGCTGTTTGGTTAGTAGAAAATACAACGCTTACTTTCAAACAAATTTCAAAGTTTTGTAATTTACATGAAGTTGAAGTGCAAGGTATCGCGGATGGTGAAGTTGCAAAAGGAATAATGGCTTATAATCCAATTATATCAGGTCAACTTACTAGAGAAGAAATTGAACTAGCATCTAAAGATGAAAATAAAGAATTGCAAATAAAAAATACTGATATTGAAATTTCAACTGAAGATAAAAAAATTAAAAAATACATTCCTTTATCTAAAAGACAAGATAAGCCAGATTCAGCATTATGGTTAATCAAACATCATTCATTACTAAAAGATTCACAAATAGCAAAACTAGTTGGAATAACCAAGGCTTCTGTTACTGCGATTAAGAATAAAAGTTATTGGAATTATAACAATTTAAATCCTAAAGACCCTGTAGCATTAGGACTGTTTTCTCAAAAGGATCTAATCGAAGCTATTGAAAAATCTGAAAGAAGAATAAAAAGAGAAAAAAAGGAAAAAGAGAAAGCAAAACTAACAAGAGAAGTTTCAAACATTGAATAATTTTAATAGACACCAAAATTATATGATGGTACTTAAACATTCTTAAAAAATATTTATGAAAATAGAAGTTAAAGATAACAATATTGAACAAGCTCTTAGAGTTTTAAAAAGAAAATTACAACGTGATGGTTTTTTTAAAGTGGTAAAATTAAAGAGTGTTTACGAAAAACCCTCTGAAAAGAAAAAAAGAATCCTACAAGAGAATATTAAAAGAGTTAAAAAGCTTAATAAGCTTAAAAATAGAATTTAAATATACCGCGGGGTGGAGCAGTCTGGTAGCTCGTCAGGCTCATAACCTGAAGGTCGGCGGTTCAAATCCGTCCCCCGCAACCAATTTTTGTAAATAAACTAAACTAAATAATTAATTTTAAAAACTCTCATCAAAATATAGATTACACTTAAAAGATATAGATAAAAAATATTATTTTTTTTCTTAAGAAAGTTTTCTATTCCTGGGTATTTTATTAAAGTAAAAAACATTATCAATATTAGAGGTTCGTAATATTTGTGATAGATCGTGTTTTGAACATTAGAAACTATTAGTAATGTTAATAAAAAAAAATTATTTAAGCTTAAAGATGCAATATATAAAACAAAACTAATAAAAAAAAATGATCCTATATAAAAAAAATAATTATTATCAAATAAAAGGTTTGATAGACTAAAAAAAACTCCTCCCCCAGTGTAGCTTAATTGATAGTTAAAAAAATAAATTAAACATACCACCAAAGGAGCTATTATTATAAATCTTTTATCTAAAAAACTTTTGAACTGATTAAAAAAATTATCCATAATCAGTATTGGTGATAAATGAAAAAAAATTATCGAACTAATAATCATTAACTTATCTGATAAATTGAAACTAAAATTGATGCTTTCATTATTTAAACTTGGGGTTTTTCCTGCTGCTAAAAAATTTACATCTAAAATAAAAATATAATATAAAATCGGTAATGATGCCAAAAAATTGAATATCAACAAAAAGCTTAGTTTTCTAAATTTAACTTTTTTGAGAAAAAAGAAAAAAAAATATACAAAAAAAACTGAGAAATTAGGACTTATATACGATGATACCACAAGTGAAATACAGGTGTACCAAGTGTACTTAAGGTTGTCAGTTTTTCTAAATTTTAAAAAAAAATATATTGTTAAAACAAAAAAAATTAAACCTGGGAGCCTACTATCAGGCCAAATTGCTAGAGATCTAAATGTTGGAGACAAAAAAATAATTAAGGATAATAGAAAAAGGTAATCATTATTAATATTACTAAATAATAATCTTAGACATTGATAAAAAACTATTATTAATGAAATACAAAGGTGTAAGTGAACAAGTCTAATTTGATTGAGATCAAGTCCTAAATCTAAAAACAATGATAAAAATATTAGATATACTGGTGAGTGTCGGTGTCCATAGCTATCAAAATTTAAAAATGTATAAGTAAAGTTATTTGAGAAATCCTTTATAGGCTCACGATTGCTTCCAATCCAATCACCATAAGATCCATAGTTTAAATTTTCACCAAAAAAAAAACCAATTACTAGTGTTAAATAAAAGAAAAGAAAAAACGAAACATTTTTAAAGGTTAAAATTTTAAATTTCACTATTGTCAATTTTAAATTTAGATTTCTTGCTATCAACTAAAAAAGCTTTAACTGTTTCCTTGGTAAGTTGATCAAATGTTTTTCCAAAATTTTCTATTTTTTCAATAGTTGTTGGTGGGATGGTTATAATATGACAACCCAATTGTTTTGCTTGTAAGTAATTATATGGCTCTCTGACGCTAGCCCAAAGTATCTCTACATTTTTAAATTTCTTTGACATTGCTACACTTTTCTTAAATTCTGGAACCGGATCTTTACCAACGTCACCTGCTCTACCAGCAAATATTGAAATTATAACTTTGGTTTTATTATTAATTAATTTTAGAATTTTTTCTGTTTGTTTTGCGCTATATATTGCTGTGATGTTAAGCTTAATATCTAAATTGTTAAGCTCTTTAATAATTTTACCCATAAAAACACCTTTAGAATTAGCAACTGGTACTTTTACATAAACGTTTTTCCCCCAGGTATTAATCTCAAGAGCTTGTTTTTTCATTCCCATATAATCATCAGCAAATACTTCTAATGAAACAGGTTTATTATTACAAATTTTTAATATTTTCTTTGAATAAGATTTATAATCTTTTGCTCCAGCTTTCCTCATTAAGCTAGGATTGGTCGTAAAACCTTTTACAATTTTTTTCTTATTAAACTTTCTTATTTGATCTAATTCTGCAATGTCACAAAATATTTTTGTTATCATTAATTTTTAAAGATTTTTAGTTATATCCTCAGTCATTTTTTTAGCATCAGCAAATAACATTAATGTGTTTTCCTTGTAAAATAGGTCATTATCAATTCCTGCATATCCAGGAGATAAACTTCTCTTTACAAATAATACTGATTTACATTTTTCAACATCAAGAACAGGCATTCCATAAATTGGGCTTTGAGGATCTGTTTTAGCAACTGGGTTTGTTACATCATTTGCTCCAATTACAAATGCAACATCTGCATTAGCAAAATCATTATTAATTTCTTCAAGTTCAAAAACCTCATCGTAAGGTACGTTTGCTTCAGCTAATAATACATTCATATGACCTGGCATTCTTCCTGCAACAGGATGAATTGCATAAGTAACCTTAATATCATTTTTTTTTAATGTATCTACCATTTCTCTTAATGCATGTTGTGCTTGAGCTACTGCCATACCATAACCTGGAACAATTATAACTGATGATGCATTTTTCATTAAGAATGCTGCGTCTTCCGCATTACCACTCTTAACTGGTCTTTGTTCTTTATTTCCAGTTGATGCCGACTGTTCTGTTGCGCCGAATCCACCTAAAATTACATTAAAGAATGAACGGTTCATGCCTTTACACATTATGTAAGATAAAATTGCACCTGAAGATCCAACAAGAGCACCTGTTATAATTAATGCTGTATTTTCTAAAGTAAAACCAATTCCTGCAGCAGCCCAACCAGAGTATGAATTTAACATTGAAATTACTACTGGCATATCTGCTCCACCAATTGGGATAATTAATAAAAATCCAATTAAGAACGAAACTGCTATTAATATCCAAAAAAAATTAGATGTCTGTGATGAACAAAGTAAATAAGTTAAAATTAGAATTGAAATTAATAATAAAGCGTTAAGAAAATGCTGTCCCTTAAATGTGATTGGTGACCCTGACATTATTCCTTGAAGTTTTAAAAAAGCAATTATTGAGCCAGAGAATGTTATAGCACCAACTGCGGCTCCGATTGACATTTCAATTAAACTTGCAAGTTTAATAGCACCTACTGATCCTAGATTAAATGCTTCAGGGTTTAAGAAAGCTGAGATTGCAACAAAAACCGCTGATAATCCAACTAAGCTATGAAAACCTGCTACCAACTCTGGCATAGCAGTCATTGGTATCTTATAAGCTATGAATGCTCCTATAAGTCCACCTACTAGTAAAAAAATTAGTACATAAATCAGTCCACTAGAAAAACTTCCAACAGATAAAAAAGTAACCGTGATGGCTATAACCATCCCTAAAATTCCAAAAAAATTACCCTGTCTTGAAGTTTCTGGTGATGAAAGACCTCTTAATGCTAATATAAATAAAACTCCTGAAATTAAATAAAATATTGCTGATAAATTTGCTGACATAATTATTTGTCTTTCTTCTTCTTTTTATACATTTGAAGCATTCTTTGAGTGACCAAAAATCCTCCAAATATATTAATAGCTGCAAGCGATATTGCTAAAAATCCTAAAATATTAGAAACGGTAAAGACATTGTCTAAGCTTCCTGCTAAACCTGCAATTATAGCACCAACAATAATTACTGACGATATAGCATTAGTAACTGACATTAATGGTGTGTGCAAAGATGGAGTTACACTCCACACAACGTAATAACCAATGAAAATTGATAAAATGAATATGCTTAATCTAAATATAAAAGGGTCTATTTCCATAAAACTATTTTATTAAAGTTTTCTCAATTATCTCATCTTCTAAATTAATATTAATCTTTTTATTTTCTTTATCATATAAATTGGACACAAAGTTAAATACATTTTTTGAATATAGGTTCGAAGCCGAAACAGGGAGCTTATTTAGAATATTTGTTTCTCCCATAATCTTTACCCCATTTTTAACTACAGTTTTATCAACTTCAGTAAATTCTGCATTTCCACCTTGAACTGCAGCCAGGTCATAAATTACTGATCCAGAATTCATGTTGTCAATCATGGAACCCTTGATAATTAATGGAGCTTTTTTGCCCGGAATTAAAGCAGTACATATTACAATATCAATTTTCTTTAAAGTTTCAGCTAAAAGATCTTCTTGTTTTTTTTTGAATTCTTCTGAAGCTTCCTTTGCATAGCCACCTTCAGTTTCAAGATTTTCAGAACCTTCTACTGTTAAAAATTTTCCCCCTAAACTTTCGACCTGTTCTTTTGATGCCATTCTAACATCTGTTGCAAAAACTATTGCGCCCATTCTTTTCGCAGTTGCAATAGCTTGAAGACCAGCAACGCCTGCACCAACCACTAATACTTTTGCTGCTGGAATTGTACCTGCTGCTGTCATCATCATTGGTATTGCTTTTTCAAAATTTGCAAATGACTCTATTACTGCTTTGTAGCCAGCAAGGTTAGCTTGAGAAGAAAGTATATCCATTGATTGGGCTCTAGTAATTCTTGGTAACATTTCTAAAGAAAAAACATTAATATTTTTTTTTGATAAATTTTCTATTTTTTCTTTATTAGCATAAGGATTGAATACTCCGACAAGTGTTTGGTTTTCTTTTAAATTTAAAAGATTTTCATCAGATAATAAGCCTAACTGAATAATAATATTAGCTTTACTTAATATTTCTGTTTCATTAGTGGAAATTTCAACACCTAACTCTTTGTAGTCAATATCATTAAAACCTAGATGCTCACCATATTTTTCAACTAATGTAATTTGAAAGCCAAGAGCTATATATTTTTTTGCAATCTCAGGAGTGATAGCAATTCTTTTCTCTACTAATTGATTTTCTAAAATTGAAGCAATTCTCATACGAGAACTCTACAGCAAGAATATCGCCATTAAAACTAAAACACCTATAACAGCGACAGTTCCCCACAACACAAATTTTGTGAAATTATTCCAGGTATTCTTATGGTCTTGATTATCCATAAAAATTACTTCTGTCTTGCTTTAAATTTTGGGTTTGTTTTATTGATTATGTAAACTCTTCCTCTTCTTCTAACTAACTTAGAATTAAGATCTCTTTTTTTAAGTGATTTTAACGAGCTTTTAATTTTCATAATATTTTTTTATAGCCGGCAATGTCCTACTCTTCCGTGTCTTAAGACAAAGTACCATTGGCGCTGAAGGGCTTGACTTCCGAGTTCGGAATGGGATCGGGTATTACCCCTTCGCAATAATCACCGGCGAGAGTGTTATACCTAAAATAAATATATTGTAAACAAAGAATTCTAGTCTTTTTTAAGAGTTTTTAACAATATTTGCCACGTAATCTTTAAGATTGATTTTTCCAAACATTTTATAAACTTTATTTGACAAGTTCATAGTCGTTAAAGCTGAAGCGTATCTTTCACCTTCTCTGGGTGGAAGAAAATTAATTTTACTATTAAACAATTTTGCAACTTCAATAATCGTATAACTTTTTCTACTAGATATGCTATAGTGCTTACAATCATTTTTTTTCCATGCATAATAGCATACTTGAACTGTATCAAGGATATGTGTAAATCTTCTAGATTGCGAACCAGGCTTTACTATTGTTAATGGTATTTTTTTTTTAAACTGATCTTCAAATATCCCTATTACAGTTGACATTGGGCCTGTTTTTATTTGTCCTGGTCCATAAACATTATAAAAATAAACTATTTCAAATTTAAAATTAAACCATTTTTTTAAATTTTCTAATAATTCCAAATTTTTTGCTTTAGTAAATGCATATGGAGATAAGTTTTTATCGTTCCCTTTATTTCCAATACTAGCTGATGTTGCTGAGTATATAAGCTTTATTTTATTTGATAGACAAAAGTTAAATACTTCATGCGAGCCAATATTATTAGAATTAATACATTCTTCCATCTTTAAAAAACTTTGATATATTCTAGAGAACTCTCCAAAATGAAAAACTGTTTTTATTTTATTTATTTTTTTTTTTAATATCTTGCTAATATTTTTTGTATTTCCCTTTACATATGTAACTCTTTGATCATTTAAATGATTTTTTGTTTTACCAGTAGAATAGTTATCTATACTAATAATTTTATATTTTGTTTTTTTTAGCAATAATGTAATTAGGTTAGAGCCAACAAATCCAGCTCCTCCTGTTACAACAATAGTATTCTTCATTGCCTTAACTTACTTTCTTTTTTATATGACTGGTAAGTATCTAATATAGATTTTTTAAGATCAATGCTGTGTTTCCATCCTAATTTTTTAGCCAATGACACGTCCATAACCTTTCTTTTGGTTCCATTCGGTTTAGATAAATCATATTTAATGATAATTTTTTTTTTTGGTAGGATTGTTTTTGCAATTAATTTTGCATAATACTCAATTGAATAGTCTTTACCAGTTCCAATATTGATAAGTGTTGGTTTTTTTTTTTATTCATAAAATAAACACATGCATTAGCAATATCATCCACATGGATAACCTCTCTTTTAGCTTTTCCATTGCCCCATAAAATCAGCGTATTTTTTTTACTATCTTTTAATTTGTCAATTTTTTTAATAAGTGCGGGAAAAAAATGTGAATTTAACTCATCATAATTATCATTCGGCCCAAATGTATTTGTCGGCATTAAGCACTTATAGTTAGTTTTATACTGTGTATTGTAACTTTCACACATTTTAATCCCAGCAATTTTTGCTAATGCATAAGAGTCATTTGTTGGTTCAAGTTCTCCACTCAATAAATAACTTTCCTTTATAGGCTGTTTACAGTTTTTTGGGTAAACACAACTGGATCCTAAAAATATAAGATTTTTAATTCCTGATAAATAAGCCCCATTTATGACGTTTAATTGAATTGCTAGATTTTCGTATAAGTAATCTGCTTTATATTTATTATTTGAATATATGCCACCCACTTTTGCAGCTGCCAAAAAAATAAAATCCGGTTTATTTTTCTTTAAAAACCTAAGAACACTTAATTGATTAGTAAGATCTAATTTTTGTCTATTAGCCACTATAATCTTTTTGTATCCTTTTTTTTTTAGCTTTCTTAGAATTGCATTTCCAACTAAACCATTGTGTCCTGCTACATAAATTTTAGAATTATAATCGATCACAAGGATATATTTTTTAATTCTACAATTACCATTTCCTTTACTAGTTTAGTAATGTCATATTTAGGCTTCCAATTTAACTCTTTCCTTGCCTTACTTGAATCTCCTAGCAAAGTATCAACTTCAAGAGGTCTAAAATATTCTTTATCACACTCAATGATACAATTGCCTTTATCATCATAGCATTTTGTATTAATTCCTTTTCCTTTCCAGTGATATTTTATATTAAGTTCTTTTAAAACTAAATTAACAAAATTTTTAACTGAATATTGTTTGCCAGTGGAAATTACATAATCTTGAGGTTTTTTATTTTGCAACATTTTCCACATTGCCTCAACGTAGTCTTTTGCGTGTCCCCAATCTCTTCTTGCATCTAAATTACCTAAAAACAATTTTTTTTGTTTACCTAATTTTATTTTACATAGGGCCATAACTATTTTTTTAGTGACAAAAGTTTCACCTCTAACAGGACTTTCATGATTAAATAAAATACCATTACAAGCAAAAATTTTGTAAGCCTCTCTATAATTCACTGTTATCCAATGCGCATAAACTTTTGCAACGGCATAAGGGCTTCTTGGATAAAATGGAGTTTTTTCAGTTTGTGGTATTTCAGCAACTTTACCAAACATCTCTGATGTTCCTGCTTGATAAAATTTTGTTTTTTTTTCAAGTGCATGAAATTTAATTGCTTCTAATATTCTTAAAGCGCCAATTCCATCAGCATTGGCAGTATACTCTGGAACCTCAAAAGAAACAGCAACATGTGATTGTGCTGCTAGATTATAAATTTCATCAGGTTTAATATTTTTTATTATAGATGATACTGATATAGCGTCAGTAATATCACCATAATGTAAAATAAACTTTCTATTTTTTTCATGAGGATCTTGATAAAGATGATCTAATCTACCAGTATTAAATGAGGAAGACCTTCTTTTTACACCATGAACTATATAATTTTTTTTAAGTAAAAAACCAGCAAGATAAGAGCCATCTTGTCCTGTAATTCCAAATATTAATGCTATTTTTTTTTTCATTTTTTAAAAAAAAAACTCTTACTTATTTTCAAACATTCATTTTTAAGTTCTATAACATCATTTTTAATTTTAATCTTATGCATAAGCTTCTTGTTATTTAAAGTAAAACTATCGTTATTGAAACTACTTTTTGGATTAATAGTTTTTATTCTTTTTGTATTATAAAAATTCAACCACTCAATCAATTGATTTATATAAATTTTTTTTCCTAAAGAGAGATTGTATGATCCAAAAGAGTTTTTATTTATTAATTCATAAACTATTTGATTGAATTTATCAATAGAAATGAAGTCTTTGTATGTTTTTTTATTTTTATAAATTAACCCACGTTTTGCCATTTCAAAAAAAATGTCTGAAAAAGTTTTGTGGAGTTTTCTCTTATTCTTATTTGGAGGGCTGATAATATTTGAAATTCTCAAAATTAAAACTCTATTGGCCAGAATTTTTTCTACTGAAATTTCTGATATCAACTTATTTTTTGAATAATTACAATTTGGTTTTTTCTTATCTAATTCTTTAATGTTAAATTTAGCTTTATAAATTTTTCTAGTACTCAACATAACTAATTTTGTTTTTGAATATATAATTTTATTTGCAATTATTAGATCATTATCGTTTCTAGTTTGATATTGATTTTCAATAAATTTTTGATTAGATGTGCAGTTAATAATAATATCATACTTGTTAATATTTTTATTTTGGGTTTTAAGGAAGCTTTCAAAGCTGAGGGAGTAAACTTCTATTTTCTTAGTTTTAAAATATTTAAATAAATTACTACCGATAAGCCCTTTTTGACCAATAATTAATATTTTTTTATTCATTTCATACAAAAATTAATGCAATTTGTTAATAGGTAATCTAAATTTTTTAAATGACGTATATTATTTTTAAAAAAAAAATATTTTACATAATCATGAGCTTGTTTACGTCTTTTCCACCATTCAAATGATAAAAACTTAAAATTTGCTGAAATCATTTCTTCTGATTGCCTATAATAAGTAAGGTTTTCATCCAAAACACAAAAGTTTTTTTTAATAAATTTTAGATATAGACCTATTCTAAAATCCATCCATATATCTGGAAATAAATTAAAATTTATTTTATTAAATATTTTTTTAAATTCTTCTCTTTTTATGACGATACAACTTTGTGGAGGAATATAAGGCCAATAATTAGAAACGAATTTTTTTTTATTTTTGATAAATTTTAATTTTTCTTTATATTTATAAATTGGAAGATCAAATAATGAGGTTATTTTTTTATTTTTTGAAAATGCATTAATTACATTTTTAATCTTATTTTTGCTAAATAAATCATCGCTATCCAATAAGAATATAATCTCACCATTGCTTATTTTAAAAGCTCTATTATATGCATTCATTTGGTTATAAGAGCCATATTTGCCTCTTTTTTTATTCTTTATAATTTTAATATTTTTATATTTATTTATTCTTTTAATGGAATTGTCAGATGATGCGTCATCATGAATTATTATTTCAACGTTTTGATAGGTTTGTTTTTTTATAGAATCGATACATTCAGTTAAATACTGCTCATTATTATAATTGGCAATTAGTACTGATACTTTAATGTCTTTCAATTTATTAACTCTTCTCTTTTATAAATATATTCAAATGTTTTTCTAAATGGCATTTTAGATTTATATATTTGATTAAAATTATTCATTTTCAAAAAATTATTAATATCTGTAAAAGTATAATTTTTGATAATCATATTATCATAATGATGTTCAAACATTAAAATTTTAACCAGGCTTATTTTATTCCCTAATCCAAGTAAAATTTCATATTCATATCCTTCAGTATCTATCTTTAAAAAATCAATTCTTGTTAGATTTTTATGAACTATATAGTCTTCAAGCTTTTGAACCCTAATATCAAATTCATAGTATGCATCCTCCTTACTAAAATAGTTTAATAATTTGAATTTTTTTTTAAAATATTTACTATTTTTATCTATTTTTTTAAATGTTGATGATGAACTTTCATTAAATTGTTTGAATGTTTTGGTGGTATTATTAGCGCCCAAAGCCATATTTTCTAGTACAATCTCTGTATATTTATTGATTTTAATAAATTTTTTTTCTTTTTTTTTTAACAATTCATAATTTATTGGACTTGCTTCAAATGAATAAATTTTTTTTATAAAAAAATTTTTTGAAAATAATTCAATGGTTTCACCTATGTGTGCCCCAACATCTATCAAAATTTCAAAACTTTTATTATTTTTTTTTAAAAAATTAATAATTTTTATTTTATGAAAATAATCAAAGAAATTGATAACTAATAAAATTATTTTTTGCATAATTAATTAATATTAAATTTATATATATTAAAAACTTTTTCAATCTTAGGTAACATATCTTTTTTACAATTATTTTCTCTTAACTTACAATTTTTATAATTTTCAATATATTCATTAATTCCATTTTCTATCCTGTAATGATGATTTGTTACTCTAAATGAAAAATTCTTAAGAGGATTAAAGTTATATTGTAAAATTTCATTATTTATTCTTACTGCATTTCTGCAAAAAAAAATCAAAAATGAAAATGCCACTAAATAAATGAATTTTTTTTTAATCTTATTTTTGTCAATAACAAAACTTTCAAATTTGATGGATGCAATAATAAAAAATATTGAAGCTATTAAGGTATAGCCACCATACCTTAATGAAGGATGATTGTAGAACCATTCAAAAAATAACATGACTAAAAAAAATAATAATAATAAAATGTTATTATTTATCCTTGAGGTAATTTTTTTTTTAGTATGGAATGTTAAGCCAACTATTAACATTAGTGTAATAATGCCCAGTAAAAAATCACGAACTTTATTAAAAAAATACTCGTCAATCCAATGGCCAACCCAATTGAAACTCTGTATATAAATTTCTGGATTGTCCACTCTAAAATCAGGTCCTGCACCTGCTTTTGACCACTGTTGATACCACTCTTTCATTCTTATAATTTCAGAGTTTGGTATAGACCAGTCAAGATTACTAAAGCATATTTGATTCACTGGGTAAATTAAGCAACCTGTATTAAAAAAATTAGTGAGTAAAATTAAAACAAACATTAATAAAGAGAGCTGTAACCCTCTATTTTTCAATAATAATAAAAAAAATTCTTTTATTTCTAATTTTTTTTTTAATATTAATATAATTGGGATTAACAAAACTACATACAGTACATAAAAAGCTTTAAAAGATACAATTAATGCAATTAATAAAAATATCTTTGATAGTTTTTCATTTTTTATTTCACCAATTAATATAAATGCTAGTAGCTCTGCCACAACAACTAAAAGTAAAATTTGTGCCGACCTGTCTGTTCCATGTTCGGCTATTCTGTAGAAAAAAATATTTATAAATAAAATACTTAAGAGAATAAAGTAACTTACAAAATTAATATTTTCTTTTTTAAAATTTTTCTTTAAATTACAAATAAATACAATGTTTGCATATCCCAGTATTAAAATAGCAGGTAAGTGAAAAAAATAATATTTAATTAAAGGTAAATAAAATAAAGAATTTAAATAGAATATTGCTGAAGGAGTTCTAAAACCATGATTAAACATTCCAATTCCAATTGTTAGACTTGATTGAGTGAGATAGTGGCTATAACCAAAATGATAATAAGGAAAATCATCATGGGTTTTAAAAATAATAATCGAAATAAACAAAATTGAAAATATTAATAGTGTTAATAAAATTTCAAAAAAGTTTTTTTTGGTATTAAAAAAAAAACTAACAAATCCTAAAAACATGAATATTAAATTATGGAGTGCATTATGTGGATAAAAAAAATGACTCAGGTATGAATATAATATTAATATAAAAATTCCTAATAAACCTAAAAAGCCATAATTTAATTTTTTTTTAAAAATTAAATTAGAAAATAAATTTCCATACCCAATTACTGAAAATGATAAGAATATATAAGAGAAATAAATTATTATAATATTAATTGCCATTTTTACAGTGAAAAGGTATTAGTTAAAATTAATGTAAAGTATTTTGAACGATAATTAAATAATATAATTTTTTACTATTAAATATCTTAAGAGTATAAAATATATCAAATTCTATTAAAAGAAGTATTTCTAATCAAACTAATATTTATAGCATCTACTATGGGAATACATTTAACGTTTATGTGAAAAAAAACAATAGAATATTTATTTTACTATTTTTTTTTATATTTATATAAATTTATTAAAACTTGATATATTACGCTTTAAATGAAAAATTTAACACTTTTAATTCCAGCAAAAAACGAGAGTGAGTCATTACCTATGGTTCTGGATGAAATCAAAGAGCTAAATTGTGAGAAAAAAATTATTTTATCATCTGATGATTTTGAAACAATCAATGCGATAAGAAATTATGATGTCGAAATTATTTATCAAAAAAATTTAGGCTACGGAGATGCTCTTATCAATGGTATTAATGAAACTCAAACTGAATATTTCTGCATATTCAATGCCGATGGTTCTTTTATGCCTACCGAAATATATAATATGATAAATTATTTAGAAAAAACTGGATCTGACTTTATTTTTGGCTCTAGATATCAAGATAACTCAGGAAGTGAAGATGATACAATTATTACTCTCATAGGAAATAAAATTTTTACACTTATTGGAAATATTTTTTTTAATTTGCAAATAACAGATATTTTATACACTTTTGTTGTGGGTAAAACGGTTAATGCAAAGAAACTAAATCTTAAAAAAAAAGATTTTGCTTTTTGTGTTGAACTACCAATCAAAGCAAAAAAAAATAATATGACAATTAAATCATTTTCTTGTTATGAAAGAAAAAGGTTTGCTGGAACTAAAAAAGTTAATGCCTTTAGAGATGGATTTATTATATTAATACAGATGTTAAAATTTTTATTTAAGAAATGAGTCTTTTAAGTGCTTTTAATAATAACAGAATAAATTTTTTTTTTGTTTCTATATTTTCTCTATTTCCTGTGGTGTTACTACTAGGCTCGGGTGCTATTAATATTGTTATTGTTATAATTGATGTATTTTTTTTATATAAATTATATGTCACAAAAAACTTTAATTACCTTAATAATAAATTTTTTTACTCATTGTTAATATTTTGGATATACTTAATTATAAATTTATTTTTTTCACTTAATTTTGAGGGATCCATCTCAAGATCTTTCGGTTTTATCAGGTTTATTATTTTTACATTCTCAATAAGATATTTTTTTAATGAAATAGATAATGATGCAAGAAAATTAATATTAAACTCATGGACCATAATATTTTTTATTGTAAGTTTTGATTTAATTTTTGAATATATTTTAGGCTATAATATATTAGGATTTAGTTCTTATATGCCTGGAAGATTAGGTGGTTTTTTAAATCAAGAATTAAAGATAGGTCATTTTTATTCAGCTTTTATATTGATATTTTTATGTAACTTACATAATTATTTTTATAGTAAAAACGTCACTTATTTTAATTACAATATATTTTGGTTATGTGTAATTTTATCAATATCAATCTCACTAATGATTGGTGAAAGATCTAATTTTTTTAAAGTATTTATAATGATAATCATTTTTATTTTTTTAATAAATAAGGAAAATTTACTAAAAAAAATTATATCAATTTCTATAGCGCTTGGAATTTTTTCATTAATTATACTTAACAACTCATGGTATAAGCATAGGTATTGGAATTTTTTTATTAAACCAGCATTTAATAACCCTGTAAAATTTGTACTAAACACAGATTATGGGTCTCACTATTTAGTTGCCATAGAAGTATTCAAAAATCATAAATTTTTTGGTGTAGGTCTTAAAAACTATCGCTTAGAGGTTCAAAAAGAAAAATATGGTAAGAATGCCTCTATACACCCTCATCAAATACACTTTGAAGTGATTGCAGAACTGGGATTGGTCGGATACATTTTTTTCATTTCAATATTAGCTTTTAATATTTATTTTTCATTTAAATATTTTTTAAAAAAAGGGGGGAAGCTTCAATTGAGTGGATTACTTTTCGTAATAGCAACTTTAATACCAATAATTCCTTCAGGAAGTTTTTTTACAACATTTAGCGCAGCATTATTTTGGCTCAATTACTCATTTATGCTACCAAAAAAGAACTAATATTTTACCCTTAATGCAGAATAAACAGATAAATAAATAAAGATATTAAAAATTATTAATATGCACAAATATAATGTTTTATCTAAAAAATTTATTGAAAATAAAAAAATGCATAAATTATAAACATTTATTAAGATAGAAGAAATTTGATTAGAAAACTGACTATATCTAAAATTCTTTTTAAATAAATACCTATATATTAACTGATGTAAATGCTTTGTATCTGGAAGAGTTGATTCATATCTATGAATTTTTTTTCTCAATATAGAAAAAAAATTTTCAAAAGCAGGATACCAAAGTAATAAAGCAAAAAAGTATGGCGATATTAATGGATTTGCCGTGTGTATTTTTAAAATATAAATACCAATCACAAAACCAATCAAATAAGCACCTGAGTCACCTATATATAGGTAATTTAAATAATTGAGAATCAATAAAAAAGATATCACTATTATAAGAGGCACTACAGACTCATAATTTATATTAAACTTTTTAAAAATTGAAGCTAGTAGTAAAACAATTAAAACTATAAAAAAATAACCAAGATTCAATCCATTTAAACCATCAATAAAATTAGATCCATTTAAAATTATCAATAAACAAAAGGTTGAAAAAAAAAGTCCTAAATAATAATTTGAAAAAATTAGGTTTAAATAATCAATTCTCAAATCATTAATTCTTAGTTCTGAAAAGAAGAGAAAAATTATTATAACTAATAATTGTAGGCTTAGCCTTGTAAATGGAGATTTTAAATAATCGATGTCAGAAAGAATGCCCAAAACCAATAGGGCGAAACTACAATAAATAATTAATTCATCATTAAAAGTTGGGGTAAAACAAAGACTGATAAAAAGAATAATTCCTCCAATTAATGGGACCGATTCAGTACCTACGAGTTTTTGATGGGGGGAATAAAATTTGCTTTTTAAAATTAAAAGTTTATTTGAAAGTAAATTTAATACAAAAAAACTAAAAAAAATTATTAAACAAATTTTGAAATAATAAAGCATCATTTTTTTTTGATATAATTAATTGATAAAATTAAGGTTTTTAATATTGAAGTTAATATACTAAAGTTTAAATATTTATAATAAACTAAAAAAGCATCTTTAATTTTTTGAAAAGAAGACTCTGATAGTGAGTTAGAAGCATTTGTCCAATTTGTGAGATATTTATCAATTGAATGAAAGATTATACCCTTTTTGGAAAGTTTTAACCATAATACATAATCTTCTTTTGTTTTTAATTTTGGAAAATTATTTGTAAATTTTAAAATATCTTTATTTAAAATAACAGTTGAAAGTCCAATATTACAAGAGTTTAAAAGTTCTCTATAATTCAGATCTATAGCTTTTCTTTTAGAAATTATTTCCCCACTTAAATTTACCAAATTGTAAGAGGTGTGAGAAGCAAGATATCCTTTTCTTTTCATAAATCTTAGCTGATAGGATAGTTTATTTTTTTTCCATGTGTCATCACTATCCAAAAAGGCAATATATTGACCTAATGCAGCCTTGATGCCTTTATTTCTTGAAAAACCAGCGCCTAAATTTTTTTTATTATAAATAATTTTAATCTTATATTTATTTTTATTTTTATTTAGTTTTTTTAAAAATGATATGTTTTCTAAAGTATTATTGTCATTTATAATAATTATTTCATAGTTAGTGTAATCTTGCTTAAAGACACTAGATAAAGTTTTTTTTAACAAAGTAATATTTTTGTAAAATGGAATTATTATGCTTACTTTATTTTTTATCATTAAAAAAAGTTAGTAGGTGATTAAAATAATAAGTTGAATTTTGTTTGATTAAAAAACGATTTAACTTAGATTTTGCAATTTTATTTTTGTTATTTGAAGTCTCATAATTGTCTATTGCATATAACATTTTTTGAGCTAGTTCATGTGGTGAATTTGGCCTTACAAGATAACCTCCTCTACCATTCAATAAAATTTCATCTGGTCCACTAGGACAATTTGTTGAAACACAAGGAGTGTCAAAGTTGATTGCATCAAGTAAAACATTTCCTAAGCCCTCATAAACTGAACTTAATACAAACAATTTTGATTTTTTTAAATATTTATCAGGATTTTTAACCCAACCCTTAAATATTACTTTTTTTTCTAAATTAAGATTTTTTGTTAATTGTTTTAATTTATTTTTTAAATTCCCATGTCCTAAAATAATTAATCTGTAATTTCTATTTTTATTAGAAAAAATTTTAAATGCTCTAAGAAGAGTAAAGTGGTCCTTTTGCTTTCTTAATCTACCTATATTTAATATTGTATTGTTTTTTTTATATTTTTTAATATTTATTGACTTAATTATTGGGTTATAAATTGTTTTAATTTTTGATTTATTAAAAAAAAAATCCCCAAAGATTTTGCTGATCCTAAAGAATTTGTAATTGCTCCATGACTAAAATTATAAAACATAAATTTTAAAACAAATACAATTAAACCATAAAATTTATTTTCAGAATTTATTGCTGAATAAAGAGAATTTTCTGAATTGCGAATAATAATTTTAGTACGCGTAAAAATACACGTAATTATTGCTGCTATATTACTTTGCATCGAATGAACAATTACATTTTGATTGATTTCTTTTTTTGTTATCAAGTCTTTAAGTTTATTCATAGCATAAAAAGCTGAAATAAATCTAAAGGGAATAAAGAATATTCTTCTTTTAATTTTATATGAATGAAAAAAAATATTATTTTTTTTTATTTTTCTAATGAAATTTAATGAACATATTACATGAATATTTATATCTTTGAGGTTTTGACTTTTGAGTAAATTATACAATGTTTTAGTAACACCACCTCGTTCATATGATGGGTAAAAAATGATTATATTTTTCTTCATATTTTTATTTTTTAATAAATACAAAATTTGATAGATGATAAATATTATTTTCAGGTCTACTCGGATCAACTCTTATAAGTCCATTATTAAATGGTAAAATCTTATAAATTTCATAATTTTTTAAAAATTTATGAAATTGATATAAATTCTCTCCATTAAATAAATTATGATAATTCATCTCTATTTGAATAAATTTTGGCTTAAATTTATTAATGCTATTTTTTGCGCCCTGAATGACATTAAAGTCATTACCTTCTGTATCAATTTTAATAAAATCTACACCATTTATAAAAAGTTTTTTATTTTTTTTAACAAAATTATCTAATGTATTAGTTTTAATTTTAAACTTTTTAAATATTTTACTCTTAAGAAAATTTATTTTTTTTAAATTTTTATTTAATGAGGATAGTTGAGAGTTTTTATTTGTATAAAAAATTTCTCTTACTTCAATTTTATTTGAAAGCGCAACATTGTGACAGCTAAATATATTTGGAAAATTTTTTTTTACTTTTTCTAACTTTTTAAATGCTTCTCCCATTGGCTCAAATGCTATTACTCTGAAACCTTTATTGAGTAATTTTTTTGAATAATCACCGTTATGAGCTCCTACATCTAAACAAATTTTAATTTTTTTTTTTGTTAGAAAATTATTTAAGAAATATTCTTCTCCAGTTTCATTAAGGTTTCCAAAATTTTTATAGCCTTTAACTTTAAGTATTAAATGTAGAAAAATATCAGATATAAAATTAAATCTTTTATTAGAAAAAATTAGAGTAATTGTCTTAATTAAAAAATTAAACATATATTTATCTATTATATAATATATTTCGAAATTTATTTAATATTCGTAAAAAATATAAAATAGTTACAAAAAGTATGCTTTGTCCATTTTCATATCTAATTTTTGATTCATAATAATAACTTTTATAAAAGGGAATTTTTGAAGAATATCCATTTAAATCAAATTTACCAAAAATTTCATTTTTTTTTGCAACCATTCCTTTAAATTTTTTATTTTTAAGAAGTTTAAAAATCAGGTCATAATCTGCACCAAAATTTAGCTTGGTATTATAAAGCCCTATCTTTTTGTGCACACTTTTTCTTATAAAAAAACCTGTGGAATGTGAGGGGTAAATATTAAATCTATAATTAATTTTTTCAGGTTCAAACCTAAATAAAATCCTATCTTTTTTTACAGGTCCAAACAAAAAATCTAATTTTTCTTTTTGTTTAAAATATTTATTTACTATTTTTAACGTATTTTTATAAAATACATCTCCTGAATTTATAATACCTATAATTTCACCTTTGCTATGAAGTATTCCTTTATTCATTGCTTCCCATAAATTTTTATCACTTTGAGAAATTAGTAAATCTATGTTGTTTTTATTTTTATTTAATATCTTTAATGTTCCATCCTCTGAGTTTCCATCAATTACAATATATTGAAAATTTTTATATGTTTGTTCAAATACACTTTTTAATGTATTAAATATTTTATTTTGGTCATTTTTAACAACAGTGATAATGGTAATAAGAGGTTTTTTAATTATTGTTTTTTTTTTTTCATGAGGATCTTGATAGATATGATCTATTCTTCCAGAATCAAATGAAGAAGATTTTATTTTTAACACCATGAACGATATAGTTTTTAAATAATAATAAATCTGCTAGATAAGATTCGTCTTGACCAGTAATTCCAAATATTAGTGCTATTTTGAACTTCATTAATTGTTTAATATAACTATAATCAATATTTTATATACATGCTTTTAATTAAATTTAAAGCAATAGTTAATAATTAATTGTAATTAAAATAATTGATTAATAATTCTTTCTAGTTTTTTTGTTGTATTGGAAAACATAAATTTTATTAATTCCTTTCTACCCTTTAACACTTTTTTTTGAAGTTTAGATGGGTCTTCTAAAAAATCGTCAATTTTCTTAGCCAATTGTTTATAATTTTCAGTTTCAAATAAAGTTCCGTATTTTCCATTACCTAAAATTTCTGCAGTGCCACCAGCACTTTTTGATGCAATTATAGGTACACTATAATTTATTGCCTCCACTATATTGTTTGGCAAACCTTCGAATATTGCGGCATGTATTAATAAATCAGCATTATTGTATATTTTTTTTTTATTTTTTTCATGTCCAAGTATTTCTATTTGATTATTTAAATTATTAATTTTTACAAAATTTTCTAAACTTTTTTTTAAATTTCCATTGCCATAAATTTTTAATTTAAAATTTTTTCTTTTTACAAGTTTGATAGATTTTATAATAGTTTTGTAATCCTTTTGATGTGTTAATCTACCAACTGAAATTAAATTGAAAAACAATTTTTTTTTAAATTTTTTTTTAGGTATAATTTTCTTTATTGTTGCTGAATAAACAACTTTAGATTTTAGACCTTTCTTTAAAAGCTCTTTTGATAAAACTTTAGAATTAGTTAAAATTTGATCTGCTTTTTTATACATAGGTTTTAATAAAAATTTGATACATCTATTTTTTAAAAAATTTGGAATAGATAAAAATAAATCTAGTTCCTTAAATGAAGTTCTTTCAAATATAATTAATTTAAGGTTTGCAATTTTTCTTAAAAAAAAAATTGATATTATGTTTGAATAATGGATGTTTGATATAAAAACATTTTTGGCGTTTTTCTTTATTATACTTTTTACAATTTTTCTTATTTTAAAAAAACTTGTTATTGTAGAAAATTTTTTACTATATGTTTTTACATTAATGACATTGATTGTTTTTGGTAAAATTTTTTTATAATTTGAGCTTCCAATAAAAATCATAAATATTTTAAATTTTTTTTTATCAACTTTATTTAAAAAGTTAAAAATTGAATTACTTGCTCCACCGAAGTTGAAATCTGAAATAAAAAAAAATAAATTAATTTTCATTTTCTTTGATAATTGATTGCAGGATTTTAAAATGGTTAAAAAGTGTAAACTCTTTACATTTTTTTTTTAATTTCACTTTTTTTCGAAATATTTCGTCATCATTTTTTTCTAATAATTCATCAAGTTTTTTTACAAAACTTTTCAGTGAATTATTCTCAAATAAAAATCCATTATTACCATTATTTAATATTTCAACTGAAGCATTAGGACAGTCACTTGAAAATACAGTTTTATTTAAATAGCCCGCTTCTATTAAAACAAACCCGGGATCTTCCCAAAGAGATGGTAAAATAAATAGTTTAGAATTTTTTAAATAGTCGTAAATATTTTCCTTGTACCCCACTAAGAATACTTTTTTAGTAAGGTTTAGTTTGCTAATCATTTCTTTTAATTTATTCATTTCCTCTCCATTTCCTAAAATAAATAAGTTTAAATGTTCATATTTCTTAGATATTTCAAAAAACCCATTTATCAATAGCGAAAAATTTTTTTGATGTGTAAGTCTTCCAATTGAAATTAGAGAATTATTAATTGATAATTCTTTTTCAACATTATTATTTATCCTTTTTTTTATTTCTATTTCTGCAATTTTTAATACAGGATCTGGTAAATATTTAATTTTACTAAATTTAAATATTTTTTTTTTAATAAGCATATCCGCCGTTGTTACCGTTGGTGTGGTAATATAATATATTTTGTTACTAACAAACTTCCAAAACAACGTTCTTAAAAATGTCATCTTAGGATAGCCCGATATTCTAAGTATAAATTTAGTTTTATAATTAAAAAGTAATAATAGAGACAAAGGGATAAATGTTAATAAGTGAATTATAAGATACTCTGGTTTATCCCGTTTTATAAGTTTATGTAGTTTAAATACTGTTAAAAAAAAAATTACAAAATATGTTAATCTGCTTTTTATAAAACCAAGTTTCGGCAAATATTTAATTATATTCCTATTAAATAATTTAATTGTACTAATATTATTTTTTGTTAAATACTCCTTCTTATTACTCCACTCTCCCACCGAGTCTACAATTATAGGGTCAAAATTTTTTTTTGAATATTTTTTTATTGAAATAATTGAATTTGTAACTGCCCTAATTGTTGCTACTTCATTTATATATGGGGACCAATAATAAATTTTCATTTTAAAACTTAGAAATATGATTTTTGAAATACCATATCTTGGTTTTTTTAAATCCAACACTAAATGTTTTAAAATTATTGATTTTTGTAACTTTTTTTATCAATGTATTGTCTCCATGTGTGTTGAAAACATCTGTTTTATTTTTTTTTATTCCATTCTCCAACTACATTTAATATCAATGGTTTATATTTTTCTTTGGAAAACTTTATTAATGATACTGCAGAATTGATAACAGATTTTACAGTTGCAACTTTGCTTATAAATGGGCACCAATACATAACTTTAATCATTTTTTAAGAATATCATGTCTCCTTGTAAGAGTTTGTTGTGTCTCTTGTTAAAAACTCCATTTTCTACAGAATAAATCACGAATCCTTGGCTCTCTAATAAGCTTACTGTCTCCTGCCATAATTCCTGTCCATCATAAAGATGTTGAAAAGATACTTCACAAAATATTATTTTGCAGTGTTTTAACAAATTTACCGCTCCTCTTAAAATTTTGTTCTCGTAACCCTGGGTATCAATTTTTATCATTATATTTTTTTGTAAAAAATTTTTACTTACCGTATCCAGTTTAATTATATTAACAATCTCTTTATCAATCATTACAGCCGACGGTTTGGCTTCTTTATGCATATCAGTGAAACTCAAAATACTTGATGATGGAGAGTAGTTCGAAATATTTAAAATAATTTTTCCATCGATATCGCCTATGGCACACCGGTCATGCACGGTCCAAAATTTATCCTTAGTAGCTTTTTTTTTTATAATCTCATGCTCTCTTTTAAGAGGCTCAAAACTAATAATATTTTTTTGATAACCTTCTTTTCTCAATTTTTCAACAAACTGTCCTGAATTTGCTCCTATATCCAAAACTAAGTCTATATTTTTTTGTAAAATTTGATTATATATAAGGTCATAAGAATTTTGATTTTTAGATATTTTTATCAATCTTAAATCAAATTTTTTTAAAATTTTTTTAATTACATCGATCATATTTTAATGAACATTAATTACTTTAAATATATCAAAACATCTATCAATAAATTATTTGGCACTATATTATTTTACTTAATTCCAAATAACAAAAGTGCATATAATTTTAGCAAACTGTTAATTAATCGATATAATAATAATAGAAACTTTAATCCCAAAACTAATGGTGAGTTTAATTTACTGCTAACATTTATAAAATCCAAGATTGATGATAAAATTTTTTTTGATATCGGGTGTAATATTGGTGAATTTGGTGAATTTTTAATTAAAAATAAATATGATGGGAAAATGTTTCTTTTTGATCCATTAGACAGTATACGCAACAATGATGTTAAAAAATATGGAATTTTTACAAAAAAATTATTTTGGGATAAGGAAGAAAAATTAAATTTTTTTATAGACCAAAATAATATGGCATCTGGAACAAACAGCATATTTGATATGAATAAAATTGGCTACTTACCAAAATCAAAAAGTATTATACTTATGACTTCCACTGTAGATAATTATGTTTATAAAAATAATATAAAAAAAGTAGATTATGTCAAAATTGATGCTGAGGGTGCTGAGTATAGAATTCTATTGGGCATGAAAAAAACATTAACAAACAAAATGATTAAATATATTCATTTAGAATTTGGTCATGCCGCTATGGCAGATAAAAGATATATAAAAGACTATTATGATTATTTAGTTCAATTTGGTTATGATATGTACATAATAAAACCAAAAGGTATTCAAAGAATCGAATACACACCAAATTTAGAAAATGAATATGATTATATAAATCTTTTCTTTTCCTTGAGTGAAAATATACATAAAATAAATATTAAATTATTATAAATCTATATAATTTTTTTTATAATATTTAAATATTCAAATCCAAACTTTTTTCTTTTTGTTATATAATTTTTATTATTAAATTTAATGAGTCTAATATTCATTTTTTCTGTTTTTAAAATAGCTTTCGCTAATTCAATTGGATTGCTTGGGTTGAAATAAATGCTACGATTTGGTTTTTGCTCAATGTGTGTTGGAATTTTAGATAGTATGCATATTTTATTATAAATTTTTGCTTCCTCCACAGAAGTGCTCCATCCTTCAAAAAATGAAGGGTTTATAACAGCTTTGCAACGAAACATGAGTGAACAAACTTCTAAATAAGAAATCTCACCCAAATATTGAACTTTTTTAGAAGATAAATTATCAATTTTTTTTTTTATTTTTTGTACGTATTCATTATTTCTATGATCATCCATTTTTCCTGTAAAAACAAAATTAGGATAGATGTGATTTGAATTTAGATATTTTATAGCTTTGAGCAAGCATAAATGGTTTTTATGTTTCCAGAATTGATTTGGAATAAAATAAAAATCTTCATTAATATGAAATCTTTTTTTTAATTCTTTTAAAGATAGTAAATTTGAAGGCTTAATAACAGTTGGTACAAATTTAAGCACATTAACTTTATTTTTATATACATAATGATAATTATTAAAATCAACTAAACTATAATTGCAGCTTACAATTACTTGATCTGCAAATTTTGCAAGGTCTGTATGCAATGCTATATTTCTTTTGATAGAAATTTTCCCAAAAAAATTCTTTAAATGCAGGTACTGAAAATCTCCTATCCAACCTATTAACTTTATGTCTAAAAGTTTCGTGTAATTTGTGTGAGATAGAATATTAATTCTGTGATATTTAAAATAAAGTTCTAGAATAATATTTTTTTTAAAAATAAAGTCAGTTAATTTTAAAATTATTTTATTTATCAAAGAATCATTAAATAATTTAGATTTAATGATCTTAATTTCAAAATTCCTGAGATTGCCCATATTGGACTGTGAAGGAACAAATAGAATTTGATTTATGTTTTTAGATTTTACTAAATTTAAGGCTGAAGTTAAACTTCTTAAATAGTTAATACCACCGTGCCAATTAGGATCTCTGAGAACGAATCCTATATTGATTGTTTTTTGAACCATTTTTTGTAATTATTTATTCCATTATTTATTTTATAAACTGGCTTCCAACCTAGATTTTTTAACTTTTTTATATTGATTTTTAAACTTTTTGGATCTTCTTTATTCAGAATACCACTAAAGTATAACTTATTTTTATTATTGTAGATAGTTTTTTTTACAATGATCTTCAATAAATTTTTAATTTTGATAGGATTGCCAGATCCACAATTATAAATTTGAAAATTTTTTTTATTTTTTTTTAATATTAGGTCTATTGCATTGATAGCATCACTGACATGAAGAAAATCTCTTTCTTCATCCCCTGTTCCAAAAAAAGTTGCGCTTTCTTTTTTGTTTATTTTGGTTAACGCGTCCCATATAATTTGTTTTTTTAAAAATGGTCCATAGATTGAGCTAAATCTAATAATAACAAGTTTATTTTTTTTTAGGTTGATATTTTTTTTAAGCTTTTGTTCGTATTTTAATTTATTTTTTGCATACACAGATATAGGATTACACTTAGATTTTTCTGAGCATTTTATTTTAGTGTTTCCATAAACAGAATAGCTTGAAAAGTAAACAACTGTGCATGGGTTTATATTTTTTTTTACTAATTTAATTAAATTATTATTAATTATTTCTTCTTTTTTATTTTCAGAGAATTTTAATGATTGCTTAACATTTCCTATTCCATTAGAAAAAATAATTGTATCAAAATTTAATTTTTTTTCTTTTAATAATTCATAATTTTGATTTAGATATATCCATCTTAAATTTTTTTTTTTAGTAATTATTTTTTTTGATGTCAAACAAATTAATTTATAATTTTTATTTTTATAAAAATCTGTAATATTTCTTCCTAAGAAACCAGAGGATCCAGCTATAGCAATTGTTTTCATTATTTTTTTTTTAGCATAAATGAATATGGTCTTCCAGGGGTGCGATTTCTTGCATTTATTAAAAAAATTAAAATTAATTTTATAAATTTACTAATAATATTATTTTTTTTTATGATTATCTTAAACCAATCTTTTCTAATTAAAAACTTGCTTTTGGTATAGTGTAGCAAAATACTCTCTATATTATTTGGACAATAATTTAATGGAGAAGAATAAGTCTTGAATGTTTTTAATATTTTAAATCCACTATTTTCGAATGCATTCAAATAATCGCTTAATAAATGTGCGTTCTCATCTCTTGTGTATTTATGTAGTGGGTGATTTTTTAAAAAAATCTTCTTGTCTTCTATTCTGTCAATAACATGATCTTTTACAGTAATAAAAAAACTTTTTTTTTTTAATACTCTGCAAATTTCTAGGCAAGAAATTGTAATATTTGGAGCATGGTGCAAAGATTGTCTTGAGTATACCAAGTCAAAAAAGTTATCGTCAAATGGCAGTCTATCAAAATTTCCTTTGCAGAGATTTATTTTAAGGTTTAATTTTTTGATTAACTGCTTAATTGAATTCAGCCCAGCATTATTTCCAGAGTTACCATCAAATGCATAAACTTCATATCCCATTTTAGCCAACGCTAAAGAAGCGATACCTCTTCCAGCTCCAAAATCTAAAACTTTTCCTAATTTAACACCATATTTTGCATGCACATTTTTTAATTCTATCCATTCCTTACTATTTTCAAATCTATTTAGGGCCTCTTCAATGGGGTCATCGTAATAACAAGATTTAATTAAATCTTTATAGTCATCTTGGTTTTTTAAACTCTGTATTACTTCCTCCCAATAATTTTTATTTTCAATCATTTTGAATTAAATTTAAATCAGAAATTTTTATTAATTGGTTTTTTTCAAGATCTAATACTTCTAAATTTTCTATTTGTTTTATTTTGCTTGAATTATTTAAAAAATTTAACTTCTTATTTTTATCTCTTGAATCAGAAAAAATTTGTTTCCTGTAAGCCTCCCTGGGCAATCGTTCAACAAGATTCTGTTTTCTGTCACTTCTAACAAAAAAAAGATTATTTCCAGCAGAATTTGACCCAATTAAACTATACCCCTTTTTTTTTCCAAGAGCAGCAAGTGCTGAAATTGAAGCGCCCCAATACTGTCCTGAAAAATGCTTTTCCTCTCTTACAAATTTTTCATCGTAAGGGATAGTAATATTTTCTTTTTTCCCGAATAAACTATTCCACTCAATAATTAATATAATTGGGTTTATGTTATTTATTTCTTTCCAAATCCAATAGTCATTTCCATCTATATCAATACTTAGCAAACCAATTTTTTTTTGTTCAATATTTTCTTCAATGATTTGTTTAATATTATTATTTTTTATCCATTTATTTATAACTTTAAGACCATATTTCCAGCAATATTGAGAGTTTTTGATTTTAATAAAACTATTATAATCTCCCTCAATAACTAGTCCGTTCCAATAATTATTAATTAATAAAAATTTAGAATTGCATTCTGTATAGTCACCAACTCCAAATTCTATAAAATACTTTTCATCTTGTTGAATTTTGGTTTTCTCAATAAGAAAATTTATAATTCCATCTTCACCAAATTGAGAAAATACTTTAAACTCATAATCTTCAATGTTTAAAGTGGTTTTTGTTCTATTAATTTCAATATTTGATTTTGCAGATAAAACTTTTAAATGATCTATTTCCTGTTTAATTTCATTTGTATAAAATACCTTACTATTTTGAAATCGTTTGTTAATTGCTCTGACAATTTTTTTGATGAAATTCACTATTTTTCTTTTATTATTTTGTCTATTTCTTCTATAGAATTTAATTTTGAAATATAGTTGTGATCTATTTTTTTTTTTATAATTTTTTCAATTGCTAAAAAAATTCTAATCGAAGCCAAACTATCCCACTCATCAAAATCTTTATTTTTTGAGTTTTTCTTTATTTTATGTTTGTCAATTTTCAAAACTTTTGAAACTAAATTAATGGCGTTAGTCATATTTTTTATTTAATCTATTTAGTTTTTGTTAAAAGCTCATCAATAATAGCTTTATCTTGAATTGTTGACAAATCTCCATATTTATTTTTTTTATTCAAAATATCTCTTAATAATCTTCTAAGTATTTTTCCACTTTTTGTTTTTGGTAGTCTTGAAAGATAAATAATCTTACTTGGTATTAAGTGACTTCCAAAATTAGATTTTAATTTATTAATCAACATGGTGTCGATATTTTTCTTTTTACATGATAAAAATACAACTAATTTATTACCTTCTAATAAATCATTGTACCCAACAGCGCAACACTCTTTTATATATTTTATTTCTAGTAAATTAGATTCAATTTCCTCACATCCAACTCTTTTTCCCCTTATATTGATGACGTCATCTGATCTTCCGTGAATAAATAAATTCTTATTTACGATTGTTGCTTCATCAAACATTTTAAAATTATTATTTTTATCCCAATACTTCGACCAAGCGTTTTTGTCATCTGAAAGAACACCCTTCATTAACCCTGGCCAAGGCGTAAGTATTTTTAATTCTTTTTTTTCAACTTCACTTAGCTTGTTTGTTTTAATAAATTTTGTTGACAATTTTCCTGCAGATCCATGTGGACATTCCGAGATTGAATCTTTAAATTTAGGAGAAGCTATTATTCCTCCATTTTCAGTTTGGTAGTATGCATTTACGATTGGTCTATCTTTTTTTAAAAAAGTATTTGCGAACCATTTGGCAACATGGGGCGCTATATGCTCACCCATTGATCCCAATGTCTCTAAAGAATTTTTTAAAAATTTTTTTTCCCCAAAAATTGCACGCATTATTCTAATTAAAGTTACTGGAAGATATAAAATCGTAACATTTTTATTCAAAACTTCTTCCAAAAATTTTGAATTTAGTAAATTTAAAGGTTTCTCCAGTATTAATGTAGTAGTACCAATGCAGAGAGGTCCAAATAACATGTAGTTATGACCGTTCAACCAACCAATATCTGATGCTGTTAAAATTGTAGATTTTGTATTCATTCCAAATTGGTTTTTTAATGTAAATATTGTGTATAATAAAAATCCTCCTGATGAATGAACTATTCCTTTGGGCATACCCGTTGATCCTGATGTAAATAAAGTAAATAAACTTTTATTAGAATGAAAATAATTCAATTTCTTTTCTGAAGACATTGTATTTTTTAACTGGTCAACTTCTTCAAATGCTAAACTTATAAATTTATGTTTTTTTTGATATTTTTTTATTGATTTCAATTTTATATTGTTGCAAAAAAAAATATCTGGCCGAAACAACTTAATTCTCTTCAATACTCCCTCTTCTGCAAGATCTTCGAATACTGCGCAATATTCAATGCCAAGCTTAACGCATGCTAAAATCAGTGCAATTGTTTTGATATTTGTTGAAGATTGCAACATTAATTTGGAATTGGATAATTTTTTATTTATATTAAATCTTAAAAAAAACTCATATTTTAATACTAAATTATGAAGTTGTTCATAAGTGTATTCTTCGTAGTTATTTTTTTCTGAAAAATATTTAATTGCAATTTTTTTTTTATTTTTAGTATTTAATTTATTTAAAATGCAATTTTCATAAATATTTAATTTTCCGTCTAAAAACCAATGGTGCTTGTTATTTTTTTTAATTTTTAGAATAATTGTTGGTTTTTTTTTCCATAAAATTAACTTTAGTTTTGATTTCCAGAATAGTTTTAAATTTTGCATTCAGAGTATATCATTAATTGGTTTTAATAATTCTTGCAGGATTTCCCATAACGACATGTCTTGATGGCACATCTTCAACAACATAACTCATTGGCCCTACTATCCCTTCTTTCTCGACTGTAACACCGCGAGTTATAAAAGAACCAATACCAATCCAAGCATCGTCCCCGATACAAATCTTCGAAGATCTTATGTTGATATTGACTTCGCTGTTTTTGTTACTATCGAATCCTTTTGTAACAATATCTCTAAAGTGCTGAAATCTTAATTTGCTATCTATTGGATGGCTATCTGTATCTATAATATTTACATTATGAGCAATTTGACATCTACTACCTATGCAAACTTCTTTAGCTGACCATATTTCAGTATTGTGAGCCACATAAGTATCATTCCCAATTACTATTTTTCCAGAATGCGCAAATACAATAAGAGTGCCTTTTATAATCGTATTTTTACCAATTATTAAGTTTTCTTTTTTATTACTAAAATTAAGAATTTTTGCTCCTTCTCGAATACTAGAGGTCTCATGAATAATATAGTTTCTATCTTTAGAAAAATTTTTTAAGAAACTTGTATATAATTTTTTTAGATGCATTTATTAAATTTGGTTTATATATTTTATTATACTCCATTAAAAGGAGCTTTTTATCTACTTTTATGCGATTGTTATGTTTTAATGGAAAATCTAATTCATAATTTCTGATTTTTTTAAGAACATCATTTGTTTTTGTATGGGATGATCTACTGTCGAAACCTATATTTTTTATTAAGTTCACGGTGGGAACAACCGCAATCATATTTCTTGAAATTATAGAATAAAGCCACTGAAAATCCCATGCAGTCTTAAGCTCACCATTCACAATATCTTGACATCGTCTAGAAAGCATTTCTCTAAAAAAAGAATAATCAGATAAATTTTTATTAAAAGAATTTTTATATTTAGTTCGATGCCAATTTTTAAGAGATGAATCGTTGTGTTTCCATGCTCTTTTCCACGTAGCCCAGCCCCATGTACTACCAAAAGTAAAATAGTAACTTTTTTTATGGAAAGAGTTTTCAAGATTATTTCTCCCACTGATCATTGAAATTTTTTTATTATTTTTAAACTTTTTTAGTAAAATTTCGCAAAAATTAAAAAAACTTATTGAGGGAATGCAATCATCTTCCAAAATAATGCCCTTATCCTCTGTTTTAAAGATCCAATTAATAGCAGAGATTGGATGATTTTTAGAATTTTTATTATATTTGTTAATTTTTACTTTAACTTTAGTTTTCCAATCAATTTTTTTAATCAACTCAATATTTTTTTTTATCTTTTTTTTATCAGAATTATTATTTTTTCTAGGACCGTCAATGCTCAGATATATTTTTTGAGGTTTTATAATCTTAAGAATATTAATAATTTTAACAAAAAAATCAGGTCTGTTAAATAAAATTATTAAAATAGGTGTTTTCATTTAGAAATTAAAAAAATATAGACACTAATATAATTTAATAATTTTTTTAAAAAAATTTTTATATGTGTGCTGTAAGAAATATTTTTATTCACATTTTTTTGTTTGATAATTTTATTTTTAGTGATAATTCTCATTTTTTTAAAAAAGCCTCTTGAGGCTAATGAATAATTTTTTACCCCCAAATCATCATCTATTGATGCAAACAATTCTCGTTTTAAAATTCCAACTCTATAAGGAAGCCAGTGGGTATCATTTTGTGTTTTTTCAAAATTAAAAGGTAGCATTTTATCCCATTTGGGGAAAAATTTATCTTTACGTGCTAATAGCTGAACGAATATTTTTTTTTTTATTATAGAGCAGCAACTAATAATAAAGATATCGCATATTGATTTATTGTTTTTCACATAATCTATTCTTTTTTTATGATCATTTTTTGTATAATTACCAAACAAAATATTTTTATCGTATGAATAGTTATAATCTTCGAAAAATTTAAGGTTATTTCCAAAAAAAAACCAAGAGTAAGGAATGTAATCTAAGTTGTTTGCATAAGCAGATCGAATGACTTTGTTAAAATATTCATTTCCCCCAACACAAATATGATCTTCTACCCAAAAAAAAATGAATTTAGATTTTAAATAAGTGCTTATTTGAAGAGAATCATGAAGCCAACCTTTTTTAGTTTCTATAAAGAAAAAATTAACTTTAGCTCTATTTAGTTTTTTTTTTAGATAATTATGTGCTTCATTTTTCTTTGCACCCCTTATATTAATTACCCAATTTTCAATATTTACTTTATAAAAAGACTCAAATGAAATTTTTAATTTTTCTAGTCTTTCTTGATCAGGGATATAAAAATTGCCAAAAACAGAAATTTTATTCATTAAAAAATTTATCATTCTTATTAATATTTTTCCATCTTTTCGTTGACCATCTATTCCATAAACAGTTTCTGCCCCAAGTTCTTTTGCTACTTTTAACCAAGTACCTTTTCAACAACCAACATCTAAAATTGAATTTGGTTTTGTAATATCAAAAACAAATTTTAATATTTCACTTGCTGATTCTAGTCTTGTGTTACTGTCTTCATAAAATTTATCATTATAAATTTCATAAATTATATTTTGTAAAAAATTAATTATAATTTTTATTTAATAGCTTCATTAGTAAATGGCCAATTATTATCTGCGTATCTTCTGCAATCTGCATGTCATTAATTTTAAAGTGCAATGGAACATTTGCTAAAGATTTGGCCTTGCCACCACTAAATCCTAGTATTGCATAGCTTTTAATTTTAATTTTTTTTGCCATTTTTAGTACATTGAGAATATTTTTTGAATTTCCACTTCCAGAAAGAACGATTAGCAAATCTCCTTTAGTTGCTTTAACTCTCAATTGTTCAGAAAATATATTTTCGTATCCAATATCATTAGCTAAACATGTAATTACAGATGAGTTAGATGGTAGTGCTTCAATATTAAATCCTTTGCCTGAGGATATCCCCGCTCCATAAGTAAGATCATTTGCAATATGCATGGCATTTGCTGCACTTCCCCCATTCCCACAAATAAAAATTTTTTTATTTTTTATTTTTATTTCCCTAATATCATCCGCTAAATACTTAACATTTTCAAAAGTTGGATCAGTCAATACTGAAGAAAGTTTATTTAGATAATTTTGTATTTCTTTTTTCATTAATTATAAAACCTTGTTATATTTTTTGTTGGCTTAATTTGTTTATTGATTTGACAATTGTAGACTATAGCTTTTAAAATTACCATAGGTTTATCTAGGTTCTTTAATATACTTGGTAAATAAACTTTAAGGTGAGTTCCATTAAGTTTTTTTTTACTTAGATTTATCATTTTCCAATAAAAGATATACATTTTATTTTTTGATAAAAAATTATGTATTTTAAGATAAATGATAATTAAATAATGAAATTGTTGCTTTTCTGCAATTAATAATTATTGGACTAATTCCTATATTTAATTATTTTTTTTCTTTGATTGCTCCACGAAAGTATTTATTTAGCCTCTCTTGATCATTAATATAAAAATTAGCAAATACAGAAATATTCTCCATCAAATAAATTTAGTATTATTGTTTATTTTTGTAATTATTTGTTTCTTTATTTCATGATTGTATTGAGCTGCTCTTAAAATAATTATTGGATGATTTTTTTTAATTAATATATTTGGACTATTTACTTTAATGTTTGTTCCGTATAAATATTTTTTTTGTTTATTGATATCATTATCAAGAATTGCTTCAATATTAGAGACATTTAAACCATGTGATATTAATACTTGTGAAAATATATGGGCTCCAAAAAGAAATACTTCTTTTTTGTTCTCAATTAGTTTGTTAATTTTTTTGACATCATTTAAAATCTTTTTATTAAAATTTAAAAATAATTTTTTATTTGCAATAAATTTTTTATATTTTTTAATTTTATTTTTGTTTTTAATGCCACTTTTAATTGTTTTATAGAATATTGAATGATTTAAATATTTTTTTTTTTATAATTTCAAAGCCGTTTTTTTTTAAAAGATAATCAATCATATCTTCTTCTAAAAAATAAGGATGTTCAAAATTCATAGCATTTGTAAATCCACTTTTAATCATAGACTTTAAATTTGGAACACTAAACATGTGATAACCATTGTCTTCAAGAGACTCAAAAATATCTTTAAGAAATTTATTTGGATCATAAATATGCTCAAATAAATGTGAGTGGATAATTAAATTAACTTTCCCAAAGTTTTTCTTTACATGTCCCTTTGAAAAAAAACGTTTTAGATAAGTATGTTTGAATTTAGATACAGATTTTTTTTTAATATTAGGGTCATAACTAATTAAATCATAGCTATTTGGTGATTTTAATTGATCTATATTTTCGGAAACAGAATTGTGGCCTCCACCAATTTCTATGATTTTGCCTTTAATATTACCAGAAATAAAGCTAAAAAAATTTAAATGATGATTTTTCCAAATTTTTCCAACTGTCCCAGATCCATGTGGTTTAAAATACAACTTTTTCAAAGGAACCTTTGGGTTTATCTGCACACTACCAGATATTTTATTTATCTTAAAGCATAAATTTTTAAATTCTGCTTTATAGTTTTTTTCAACAACACCCATGTAAATTGGAAATTTTCTAAAAGTAAAAAGTTTTAAAAACTTTGAACTTTTAGAAATTGGACAAATTAGTTTATTACCTTCAAACATCAAAATTATAATTTAAAATTTTTTTAATTTTGTTAATATTAAGTTTTTTTCCTGTATAAATTTTAAACTGCTCAATACCCTGTATTAAACTAATCTCTAATCCACCTGTATATGGAATTTTTAATCTTTTAGATAATAGTTTTAATTTAGTTTTTTTGTTTACTGGAAAATCAATTATATGCTTTGGTTGTTTGTTTTTAAAAATTGCTATAGGTAAATTATTGTTAAATTTCATTCCAATTGGTGTACAATTAATTAGTAAATCTACTTTTATTTTATGTCTTTTATCCCAGCTAATAATAATATCTGATTTTCTTAACTTCCAATTTTTGAATTTGCTTATATCTCTTGCACAAAGTATAATTTTTTTAACTTTTAAATTTTTTAACACTTCATATGTTGTTTTGCTTGTCGCACCATTTCCTAAAATGATACTAGTAAATATATTGAATTTTATTCTTTCTATAATCTTTTTTATCGCAAGGTAGTCTGTATTATATCCATAAAGTTTATTACCCTTACGTAGAATTGTATTTACAGCATTTATTGTCTTTGATGTTTTATCAATTTTATCTAAATACTTAATTATTGAACTTTTAAATGGCATCGAGACAGATATGCCTCTGAATTTTTTAACATTAAGAATATTTTTTAATTGAGTTAAATCATCACATTTGAAAGGTATGTACACACAGTTTAATTTGCTAATTTTATATCCAAGATTGTGCAACAAAGCCCCTGTATTTCCAGGAAAACTAGCTACTGAAATAAAAACGTTAGTTTTGTTATTAATTTTCATTATTTTTTAAATTCAAGGTTTTTTGTAAGAAATATTTTCCATATACAAATAACAACTTATCAAAGGGATCGTGATGTAGAGGGGCCATATTTAAAAAAATTAGACCAGTAATAATTCTTACTTTATTGATATCAAAACCTTTATTTCTAAGGTAATTTTCAAAAAAACTAATTAGCTCATTTGTCTTGCCTCTATGAGGTATTATTAAATTTATCTTATTTTTATTAATTTTAAATTTAAATTCGTTTTTTTTAATGAGGTCATAGTTAATTACTAAACCACCTAGTAATTTAGCCAAATCGTAATATCTATCTCCTATTAATAAATTTTTCCCAAAATTAGGTCGCCAATCAATCAATGTAAAATTATTTTTTTTTAGCAAAATATTATCAAATTGAAGATCACCATGAATAAAATTTGGGACTCCATTAAAAATATGTTTCCAATCAATTTCTTTAAATATATCTTTAATTTTAAGAATTTTACTTCCTTTATAAATATAACCACTTTTATCTAGGAATGGGTGTTTACTTTTAAATATTTTTATTCGTTTTTTAGTTTTATTTAAATAAAAATTTTTACAAATTTTACTATAATTCTTTGTTTTATTAGTTTTATCATTCCAAAGATTATTTTCTAAAAATTTCAATAATAATTTAAAGGTTTTAATATTGTAATGATTGTATAATGTGACACCGTCCACATAGTCATATGAAATAAAGTGATTTTTTATTTTTAAATTTTTTGGAAAGATATTTTTTTTAGAAATTGCCTTTTTATACAAATTGCTAATAGTTTTTTTTTCTGAAAAATATTTAGTAACTCTTTCACTTGAAATAAAAAGTTGCTGATTATCTTTATTAAAATTATATTTTTCATATTTTAATATTAAATCTTCATAATTTTTTTTTGTACCCGTATCTTCCCAATCTATATCAATTTTTTTTATATTCTTCTTTTTTAAAATATTATTGAATCCTAATGATACTTGAGGTTCCTTCAATGTTTTTGGCTTTAAGCCCTCCCAAAAAAATTTGTAGTCTTTGATAAATGCTAAACCCACAAATATGCTTGTGCTTTTGTTGCTAATAATTTTTTTTTTATCAATTATTTTAAAAATAGTATTTTTTTTTGAAATTAAATTACAATAATTTTTAGTATCTATTTTTGATGAACTAAATGAGCCCATCCAATTATATTTATTTATATTAAAAATTTTTTTTTTCCAAATCGTATCACAAGAAACAAAAAAAAAAGGTTTTTGTAAAAATTTTTTACATTTAAATAATGAAAGGCCAGGGCCACTGCCGCTTCCATTATAATTTTTTATTTTTACAAATTTAACATTTAGATCTGGATGATGAATCTTTACAAAATCTCGCACTTGATCTCCTTTATATCCTATAGACAAAATAAAATTCGAGTTACTGGGAAAATTTTTAAATATTCTACTTAATATTGATTTTTTGTTTAGAGATAAAAGTGCTTTATTTTTTTTTTTGTGTAATTCTCGAGCCTACTTCCCGTACCAGAGGTTAAAATACACACAGTAGGTTTTGTCATTGTAAATACTTCTAATTTCTATGTTCAGAAGAAATTCTTCCATTATTTCTTTGTTGGTCATCGGATATTCTTATAACGTCATCTAAGTGTGGGGTTGAAACTTCATATAACATAATATCTGTAATTGCTCTTAATCTGTGTACTGCATAGTTTTTCACATTAACATAGTCGCCACTTTTAATTTTCTTTGTTAAAATATTATTTAAAATTAAATTTATTTTATTTTTACCATTTTTTCTACTCATAACTAATTCTGCCTTGCCTTTAAATAAATAATTAGTTTCAATTTTTTTTTTATGGTATTGTAGACTCGTTCTATTACCTTTTTTAATAAGTATTTTTTTAAATGAATATGGAGATTTTTCGCCATTTAACCATAATTCGTATCCCCATGGTTTAATTACTTTGTATATATTTTTTTCTGTAAAATTTTTTATAATGTCTTTACTAATTTTTTTTTTTATCCCAGCTATTCCAAATGTTATTTTATGACTTGAGCTTATGCTTAAGTTTTTTAATCTGAAATCAAAATATTTATATTTTGAGATTTGGTAACTCTTTTCATTTATCTTAATTACAGCATTATTCTTGTCTGATACAAAAATAGCTATTGTTCCAATATTTATATCTTTACTATTAAATGTTTTTTTATTATTTAAATTTACAATTGAATAATTATAATTATCTGTTGATAAATTCTGTTGCAATTTACTGTTTTTTTTAATTTTACCAAATTCTAATCCACATAATTTCTTCATAATTTAAATCTTATACTTTAGTAACTTTATATTTTTTTTAAAAAAATCATCATATAATTTTTTTACTTGTAAATGCATATCCCATCTACTTTCAAATTTATATTTTTTTTTCATCCAGTTTAATCCCTCTGAAATGTAAAGTTTGATATTTTTACTAAAAGGTTCAGTTTTAATAAGAGAATTTTTATTTAATAGATATTTTTCATTTTCTTCTATCCATACCTCCGCTGTTATTGCAGCTGCCATGTTGTTTTTATAAGCTTTCAAAATTAATTCTGAATCAGCACCAAAACCTCTAAAATTATTTCCATCGAAAAGAAAATTCATATAACTTGCTTTCTTTTTTTTGTGTATTTTTTTTATAAAATCCTTTCTAATAAAATATGCATTATTGTGTATATACCAAAAAAACATTAATTTTTTAGATTTCAAAAGTAATTTTTCCCCCCAGTTTTTTGAGCATGGGGAAAGTATAGCTACCTTGTTATTTTTATCCATAATTTCTATCAATTTTTTGATAAATAATTTATCTTCTACTTCACTATCATTTGTAAGTAATAAAAAATAATCGTAAATATCAAATTTTTTTTCCTTATATAAGTTTAGTAAACCATAATTCATACCTCTACTAAATCTTAACCCCTTTTTTTTAATACTACTCCAATTTGCATCCCAGGTTGTGTATTTTGATTTTTTATCTATATCAGAGCCAGAATCTATAACAAATATATCTGTAAATTTATGATTATATTTTTTAATTTTTTCATACAATTTATTTGTAACTATTGGTAAATTTCTATTTAAAATTATTGTTGCTACTCTTTTTTTCATTTGATTAAATTAAAATTTTTTGCGTATCTGTGTATGGAGTAATAAATAGATTTTTGAAGATGATTATTTAAATTTATATTTTTTTTTAATAAGAATAATTGTACTTTTTTTTTTAATATTTCAAATTTTTTATTTGAAAAAATATAGTGTCCTGATATTATTGCTTTTTGAACTTTGTCTGCATTACTATTTGGTACTAACCATTTTTTCCATTTGTTTGAATTATAAGAAATCTCATAAAATTCTTCTAGTAATTTTGTTTTATTGAATTTTTTTAAAATTTCTATAAATGCTCTTGTTTCTACGACACCAAACTCTGGTGCTATGTTTGCAGCGTGAATTCCTAGCCTCGGATGTAAAGACAAACTATGATTTGATAAATAGTCAGCATTATGCTCCTTCATAAATATTTTATTTTTTTTACATATTTCTATCATTTTAGGTAATTGAATTTCAACAGGTAGCTCATTAGAAATTCTTAGAGGGGACTCGAATGAACCTATATTTCTAGTTTCTAAAACTTTAGTTCCCGATTGTATTACTACAAAAATTGGTTTTTCATAATTTTTAATTTTACAAAATTGAAAAACTTTAGCTAGAGTGTAGCTTAGTTCTTCAGGAGTATTTGTACTACCAGACTGTTCCTCAGTACCAATCTCAAAATATATTTTTTTATTATTTTTTTTTGCAAATTCATTACAATGTTCAAATAGTTCATAAAATCTTTCAAGTGAATTTTTTATTGAAACTGCTTTATTATTTGGCTGTACACTCGTATCAATATGTAGAATCTTAAAATTATTTAATATATCAACTTCATAAGATCTTTTTGCAGACTCCATTGCTTTTTTAAGTGTGTACTTATTTTTTATTTCAGTATTATTTTGCCATGGACCTCCATGATCTCTTGCTAAAATTACAGTATTTTTTTTATCTGCTAATTTTACAAAATCAGCATACTCATTTGTTGTCCAATTATTAACATAGCCACCACCATGCTCAGCAGAATCTACCTGTCTTCTACTTGCAATTAACATTATTGGAAATAAATAATTATTAGATAAAGCTATTGCTGCTTTAACACAATTTAAGCTCATTGGGCCAACTCCTAGTAACGTTTTGTTGGGTTTAATCAAATTTCTTAAATTAAATTTTTTCATTTTAGAACTTTTCTATTAATAAATTTAAAAAGATTAGTTTCATTAAAAAAAAAACCTTTAATTCCACTTTTTTTTGCAAATTGCATATCAGTAATTTGATCACCAATCATAAAAGAATTTTTCTTATCAATGTTATATTTTTTTGCAACAATTTTAAACATTCCATTGTTGGGTTTCCTTAAGTTGCTTTTTTTAGTAAATATTTTTCTTATTCCATTTATATGGTATGGGCAAAATAAAAAATGATCTATTTTTGTTTTATGTTTTTTTAATATGTTGTTCATATATTTATGTAAAATTATCACATCTTTTTTTAAGAAATAACCTCTTGCAATACCTGACTGATTAGTAACAACTACAATCTTATAATCAAAATTTTTTATTAGTTTAATCGCATCTATTGCACCTTTAACCCATTCAAAATTTCTTTTATTACCAACATAACCTCCATTTAAATTTTTATTTAGAACACCATCTCTATCTAAAAATGCAATTTTAATTTTTTTTATCACTATTAGTAATTTTACTTATTTTTCCATTTTTCATATGAATGATTTTGTCAAAATTTTTTAAATACTTAGTACTATGTGTAATCATAATTAAAGTTACATCTTTTATTTCTATAATTTCATTAATAATTTTTTTCTCATTATAATTATCTAATGCGCTAGTTGGTTCATCTAATATTATTATTTTTGGATTTTTATATAAAGCTCTAGCTATTCCTAACCTTTGTATTTGACCAGATGATAGTCTTTGACCTCTCTCACCAATTTTAGTCTCTAATTTTTTTGGAAGCCTATTGACTATTTTGTGAATATTTGCAATTTCCATTACCTTTTTTAATTGCTTTTTATCTGATTCATTTTCACTAAATAATGATATGTTTTTTGAAATCGTGTCATCTGTTAGGTACACATTCTGAGGTACATAACCAACTAAATTTTGAAAGTCTTTTTTATGATATTTTAAATTTAATCGATCGACAGAAATTGTTCCTTTTGAAGGATTAATTAATCCAATTAAAATATCAACAAGCGTGGATTTACCAGCTCCACTTTCTCCAACTATAGCTATTTTTTCACCCTTAGAAATCTTTAAACTGATATTTTTTAAGGAAAAATTTCTTTTTGCATATTCAAAACTAATATTTTTTAATATAATTTTTTTAAATGAAAAATTTTTATTTTTTTTATAAATGATATTATTTGTTTTTAAACTAAACTCTCTTGCTAATGTACTTACTGCAGCTAAATTAAAATTTGCTTGCTGAATTGCTAAATAAATCTTTAAGATAGATGGTATCGCCTTTATTGCTGTAATTGAAAATACACCAATTATCATTATTAAGTATGAGTTCTCATTTTGCTCAAATGACATAAGTAACAGTATAGATACAAAAAAAACTACACTAAACTCAATCATTAACCTTGGTATTTGTTGCAATGTAGTAAATATACTTACAGCTGAAGCAATTTTTTTTAATGAATGTCTATAAATTTTAAGAATCAACTCTTCAAGATTTCCAATCTTAATTTCTTTTATTCCTCCTAGTCCTTGTTGTAAATTTTTTAAAGCTACATTAGAAAAATCATGCCTCGTATGTCCAAGTTTTGCGATATATTTGGTTGTAAATAAATTATATAAATATAAAAGAATAAAGAATGTAATTATAGTTAGTGCAGTTAACTTGACGTTAAAGTAAATCATAAATAAAAAAATACCTGAAATAAAAAATAATTCAGATACTAATTTTAAAATATTTTTTAGAAAAACTATAAATGTTGCAACTTCAATATTAATATTTCTCAACAACTTTGATGAATTATTAATCTTATGAAATAAATAATTTTGTTTTAAATAAATACCATAAAGTTTTGTAGATAATGTGACAGTTAAATTTTCTACAAACTTATTCTCATAATATATAATTAATGATAACAAAATATTTTTTACAAAAAAAACTACAATTATTAATACAACAAATATTGTAGTCCAATTGTACATATTTAAAAATTTTAGGTTATCATTTAAAATTATTTTAAATTTCTCTATTATTTCAGTATTTGTATTTGTTAATTCAGTTAATAGGGGCAGAAAAATTCCTATACTAAGAATTTCTAAAAGAGATCCTAAAAAAAATAAAAATAATAATAATAATGATCTTGTTCTAAAAGATTTAGGAATTATTTTTATAGTTAAAAAAATTATATTCATTTTACTACTTAATTAAAAATGAATTCTTTTTATTATTGTTGCCAACTTTAAGATTGATCATTTCTACTAAATTTAAATTTCTATTTTTTTTTATACTATAAACTTTTTTTAGGACAATTATAGAATTTTGCCTTTTAGTAATAAAATCTTCAGCATTTAATGAGATTGAGTCTATCCTTAATGTTAGCCTTCTGTAAGCAGATGCTATATTTAAAAAGCTGGTATTGCCACTTACCATAATTTTAGATTTACTTATTAAATATAATTTTAATTTTTTTGTAAAATTTTTTTTTATTAGCTTATATAAATTTCTCAGTCTTAATGATTCCTTTTTGTCTAAGTAGTTTCCTATTCTAATTATATATATTCTTCCAACTTTAATTATTTTAATGGATTGGATAAATATTAATAAACAATAAACACTTTTTAATAAAAAAAATAAAATAATCTTTTTAATCATCTAACGCTAATATAGTCTCTTATACTTCCAATATCTTGGAAGATTTTATTTGTCTTGAATGCACTAATTTTTAATAAATATTTAACTAATATCTCTTTTATAAAATCTTTTTTATCTTTATATTTTTTGAACATTTCACTTAATGCTTCTTTGCCAATTAAATACACAGCTCCATTTGCATCTGTTCCATGTGATACTTTTTCTTTTTCATAAATTTCATGAACTATTCCATTTTTAATTTTTAGAATTCCTTTTTGTTTGTAGTCATTACTTTTAAAACTAATTAGAGAAATTAAACATTTTTTTTTTTCATTTTAAGAAAAAAATTATAGAATTTTCTTAAGCTTTCTTGTGTATAATTATCTGCATGTATTAAAAAAATATCATGATTTTCACAAAAATTAATATTTTTCATTAAAGTCCCTGCCGAACCAAGTAAATTTTTTTCATATGTTAGTTTTATTTTTGACCTATACATTGATTTACTTATGTGAGCTTTTACTATTTTTGATTTATAGTGTGTGTTTATAAGTATCTCTGATACACCAACTCTGATTAATTTTTCTATCCATAAATCAATTATTGGTTTACCTTTAATTTTTAGTAAGCATTTTGGTTTTTTAAGTGTCAAACTTTTTAATCGTTTGCCATATCCTGCAGCAAGTATAATTGCCTTCATTAGTGATCCATGCTTGACCTAATTAATTCCAAAAATGTTTTTTTATTAATTGGTGTATTGCCTATTGAATTTGCTTGTAAAGCGGCAAATAAAGATCCAGCAAAAGATGCTTCCCAGATTGAACTTCCAGAAGCAAGCATTAATGATGACATAACCAACAATGCATCGCCAGCTCCTGAAACATCTTTTGGATTTTTATTAATAGCTGGAATTTTATCAGTATGGATAAAGTTTTTTATTTTCTTAAATTTTTTTTGTATCAATATTCCATCAGCAGCTAATGTCAGAATAATATTTTTTGTCTTAGTTATTTTTTGAAGTTTATTAATCAAAACTACTAACCCATCAGTGTTATTCTTAACACCTATTCTTGCCTCTTTTTCTGTGGGAGTAATCAAATCTATATTTTTAAATCTTGCTATATCACCAATTTGAGAAGACGATTGACTGTCAGCAGAAACAAAAATTTTATTTTTTTTTGCAATTTTGATTATCTTTTCAACAAGATTTTGTGGTAAACAGCCATAATTAAAATCAGAGAGTATAATTAGATCTATTTTTTTTATATTTTTATTTAATTTTTCAAAAATAAAGTTTTGATCAATTTTTGATATAGGATCTTGATTAAGGTAGCTTACTTTAATAATTGACTTGTTGTCGACTTTAAATCTTTTTTTCAAAGTAGTTGGTCTCGAAATATCTTGATTCAAGTGATGGTTTACACCATTTTTTTTTAATTGATTAACAACAAGCTTACCATTTTTGTCAGGTCCAATTATACTCAATAATTTTGTTTCAGCACCAAGCTTACTTGAGTGACAAGCTACAATTCCAGCTCCACCTAAGAATTTTTTTGATTCGTACGGATTAATTACGAGGCATGGTTCTTCATTTGAGCTTCCTAGTAAATTGCTATTAATATATTCGTCAACGATTATGTCTCCAATCACACATGTACGTAAGTTATTAAAGCTTTCTATATACTTTATAATTTTGTCTTTTTTAATCTTATGTCTATGGATAAAATCTTTAGGTAGATTTAGTGCCAATGGTTTAATTCTTATCTCTCTTTTAAACAACTCACTAGTTGAATAATTAATTGCACCAGATCCAAAAATTAACTTAGCTTTAAGTTTTTTTAGATATTTTTCTTCATGGTTTTTTACACTTCTAAATTCTTTACCTTTTACTATTACATCAGGTCTGATCTTAAAAAGTGTTGTTTTTAGATTTTTTACTAAAAAAACTTCATTAACAAAACTTAGGTCTTTAATATTTTTTATTCTTAAATCTTCATTAATAAAAATATTTTCAGTCAAAACTGAATCTGAATTTACTCCAACAATTAATTTAGATCCTAGTTTTTTAGCATATTTAAGAAGTCTTATATGTCCTGGATGAACAATATTAAAATTACCTGAAACAAAAACCTTCATATTTAATAATTCAAAATTTTATTAATGGTCTTATTACTTTGCCTTTAATTAGATCATTAATTGCTAAATTTATATCTTCAATCTTATAGACTTTTTTTATTATAAAATCAAAATATCTAATATTTTTTTTTATAATATTGTATATTTTTTTAATATCCTTCTCCAGATTAGTTGAACCACCCCAACTTCCAATAATTCTTTTTCCTTTTATTAGGTCATGTGGAAGAATCTTTATTTTTAAATTTTTATCAGGATGTGAGCTAAATATTAATTTTCCATTTGTCTTTAATAATTTAAAAGCGTGTTCAATTGTATCTATCTTTCCACAACTTTCAAAACAGATATCAAAATTTCCTTCATTTTTAAGAACATTTTTAATGCCCATTTTTTTCGCAATTAAGATTCTTTGTTTATTAATATCCCAAACTGTAATATTTTTTATACCCAATGAAATTAAGGTGATAAGGCAAGAAAAACCTATTCCACCTAATCCATAAACTAAAACTTTATCATTTTTTTTTATTTTAGTTTCATTTATAGCCATTCCAGCACCAGTGGCTAAAGCACAACCAAAAAGAGAGGAAATTTTTTTATTTATATTTTTAGGCTTAACTAACAGTCTATTTTCTGAGATTAATGAATATTCTCCAAACGTTGTTATTGGACCAAAATTTATTATTTTTTTTTTAAAAATTAATTGTGAATTTTTTACATTTGCACCCTTGCATTTAAGCCAAGTTAAAATTACATCTTGCCCTACTTTTACTTTTTTGACATTTTTACCGATTTTAAATACTCTACCTACACCTTCGTGCCCTAATAAATGTGGAATATATTTTTTGTTGTTTCGTCCACCCATTATTTCCATTACCTGACTTGCACAAACTCCTGAATAATCTAACTTAACTAATACCTGGCCTGATTTAGGTTCTGGGAAAAAAATATTTTTAATTTTTAACTTTGATTTGATTTTATATAGTATTGCATTTTTTGACCTATGCATTTTTGCATAATTATCTGATTTTTTTTCTAAATTTTTATTCATCATCTAGCTTAAAAAATTAGGGTAATTTTTTTCAACTATTGAACTCATACTAATAGGGGGCAAAGAATTATCTTCAAATATTTTATGAATTCGTTTTTGATTTTTACTTAATCTATTTTTTTTCTTTAAAACATGAATTTTATACATCTCTTTAACACCATTCAAAATATCCTCTTCTGAATTCTCAATCACCTTGACATTCAATTGTTTATAATATGATAGGTCAGTATTGGTTGCGTAAGGGTTTTTTAATCTATTTGCAAAGTTAATAATTTTTCCATTTCTATATAACATTTTTGGTAATATATGATCTATTTTTGATCCATCTACTCCAGCAAGTGGAACCCAATTTGTCATTAGCTTTGGTGTATTAAATACTGCAGAATAAATTGATGGACCAGATCCAGTCATGATAGAAAATTTACAGTTTGCAATTAAAAAAGGGATTAAATCAGTCTGTAAATTTGTTGTGCTCAAATCTATAAACTTATTATTATTTTTTATCTTTTTTAAAGGCTTATCACCCAGTCTAATGACGTGGCCACCCTTGCTTATAATAAAACTTATTGCTTTATTATAACTTTCAAAACTTGCATTTCGTAAGCTAGAAAACTTGCTATAAAAATTTTCTCTAACATTAATTACTACATACCAGTTGTTTTTTTTATCTATACCAAAATTTTTTAATAACTTTTCTTTCTTAATACGATCAATTTTTGAAAACTTTAAAATTTTTTTTTTTTAAAAGTCTTTTCCCATTGTTTATTAACAAGATAGCAAAAGTTGGGAAGTTTTAATATATCATTTTTATACTCCATGGCATCAAGTGATAGTCCTAAATTTTTTTTTATTATATTGAATTTTTTTGGATCAATTGTTTGATTTATTATTTTTATTTCTGGTAGCTTTGAATATAATTCTAATAGTGATTTATTATATTTATTAAATGGACCGTATATAAATATTTTTCTTTTTTTTACTAAATTAAGCCTTATTGCTTTAACCAAGTATTCTATGACTGCAAAGTGTCCAAGTTTAGAAAAATACTCTGGATAAATTGCGTAATGTTCACTTAAATTAAAAAGTGAAATATTAATTTTCTTTTTGTAAAATTGTATTTTATGTAGCAATTTACCTAACTCTGGATCACCACTATTTTCAAAAATTGGTGCAAGAAAAGTTGCTGTATCAAGTTCTGCTAAGTTTTTCTCTACAATATATGTCGCTAGTTTTTTTGATTTATAAATTTTGTTTTTTTCTATATATCCATATGCTAAATGTATATAAAAATTTTTTAATGAGCTAAAGTAAAGATCAAAAAATTTTAAAAAATTTAATAAGTTAAAGACAAAAAAATTTATAATTTTTAAGATTGTGTAATATAAAATTTTATATAATCTTATTACCATATTTTATAAGCAGATTTATTTAATTATCAGTCTCTACTTCGGCCGAGTAATCTGTTTTGATTATTATTGCACTAGATTTTTTGCTTTTGATTAATGAGCCAAAAGTAGTTTGATTTATTTTTTTTGAATCGATGATTTCATGTTCTAAGTCATAAGATTTTAAAATTTTTGAAACTGAAAATAGAGGCATTTTTGCTTTGTTATTTCTAAAATCTGAAGCTATAAAATTTGATGAATAAAACTCTCTTTGAGTTTGGCGTATAATCCCATATCCCTCATTATCAATTACAATTAATTTAATTTTATATCTACTAGCCCACGCTAATTCTTGGCTATTCATCGGTAAACTTCCATCACCAATGATAACATAAACATTTTTTTTATTTCCTAAAGCAGCACCTATACCGGCACAATTTGCATATCCCATTGTATGAAGATTGAAAGAGGTAAAGATGGGTGCACAATTTTTTAATAAATTGGCTGCTTGATAACTCCAGCTCAGAGATGCACCTGCATCTGAAAAAATAACACTTTTGTTTACATCTAATTTACTAAATAAAGTTTTTAAAGAATTAACAGGTGTTATATTTGAATGTATAAAATTACTACTTTTTACTTCATTAACTATAATATTCTTTAAACAATTCTTTTTTTCAAGAATTTCTAAAAAATCATGACAATCTAGATTTAAATAATTTAATCTTTTTCCAAATTGATTTTTTGCTCTTTTGCACTCATTTATTGAAGTATCTACATAAATAATTTTAGCATTTTTTGCAAAATTATTTTTTATCTTTAAAGTTTGATGTTGCAACAACGATGCACCCATTGAAATAATAAGATCAGATTCTTTTAGAAATGCATTTGCTGTACCAGGACTATGATTTCCAAATAAACCAATTGAATTTAGTTTTTTATGTCTTTGAATATTTTGTGCACCCCAAGTTAGTGTGAGATTACAATAATATTTTTTTAATATTTCTAAACTCCTTTTTATATCTTGAGACTGAGCAAAACCAGAGCCCAAAATAAATAAAGGTTTTTTAGAGCCTTTAATTAGTTTGCTAATTAAATGTATTGTTTTTTGTGGAATGTCTTTTTTTCTCTTTACTAGCTTTTTCTTAACATTAGGTAAAAAATTAAGTTTTTTACGCTGTATGTCATCAGGAAACTCAAATGCAAAAACTTTTTTATTAAAGTTATTAGCAAATATTTTTTTACGAGATTTTTTATAAAAATCCAAACTCTCTATTTTAAATGAAGAATCTACAATGGGTTTAATTATTTCTAAATGTTGAACTTCTTGAAAACCAACCATTCTTGTTTTTGTTTTTTTTGCAACATTCAAATCTTTACCGACTTGACCCACAATTACAACTAATGGAATTCTATCAAAATAACATGCTGCAATTCCTGAAACACCATTTGTAAGTCCTGGACCAGTAGTAAAAATAACTCCTGCTGGTTGATTGTTAGCCAAGTAATACCCGTGAGCAGCATACCCTGCTGTTTGCTCATTCAGAACAGGGTGAAATCTTCCACCTAAGCTAACCACTGACTCAATAAGTCTTGCAGAAGCTCCACCTTGTAAGCCAAAAAATGTTTTGAAACCCTGATTCATTAAATCTTTAATTAATATATCTGAAAGACTATTCATTAATTATCTCCAATTCATTTTATTTGTTTTTGATAAAAATACTGAACCTTTTTTATATGTGGTTGGCATTTTTTGCAAATTTATAACTTTTTTCCAACCTGATACTTGTGAAAAAATATTTAAATCTATCTCTTTACAATGTTCAAATATTTTTTTTGCATTTTCTTTACTACCTATTTCCATAATTGCATCTGTTTTATTCCAATCTACTGATGAAGTGGATAAAATTAACTCTGCTTCATGTCCTTCTACATCTATTTTTATTAAATCAGCATTTGAAATTATTTTTTTAAAATCATCTGTTTTTACTGAAATAGTTTTTGTTTTTCCATAAACATCTTTTTTATCTCCTAAAATATGATTACCTGTTGTATTTCCTAAAACTTTTAAAAATTTTACTGTACCTTCATAGCTTGTTACAGCTTTTTTAAATAATTTGACTTTTTGATCTTGTTTATTAATTTTTAAATTTTTTTTTTGCTGTTTAATATGAGTAGGATCTGGCTCATATGAAAAAACTTTATAATTCAATTTTGAAAGAATTAAAGAGTGTATCCCAATGTTGGAACCTAAATCATAAACCTTTTTATATTTATTTTTGTTTATAAAGTAAAAACAGAAAATTACTATTTCATCAATTCCAAACAAATGTTTCGAATTAATAGCACCCATTGAAAATAAAGGAAAATTAATTTTACAAATATTTCCTAACTTTAAAAACTTATTAGAAGTGTAATTTTTATAGTAATCATCAATATAATCTTTAATAATTTTAGAAAATTTCTTATATTTTATATTTCTACAAGAATGGGCTATTTGATTTTGTAATAATAATTCTAAGGTTTGATAAAATTCTATTTCTTTTGTCATAAATTTTTTTATTTTAAAATGGTCCTTTAAACCAATCTCCAGGAACATCATGAGGAATTGGATCTGCTAAATTAATATTTTTTATACTTTTAATCTTAAGCAACTTTAGTACTTCTCTGCTGATTTTGCTTGCTCTAATATAAAAATTTTTAGTTAACGCATAACTTGTTGGCTCTGGAACATCTGGCATTGCCATTTTTTTTGGAAAACTTTTAAGGACTTTCGTATTTTTGCTCATCACACTATATATTATGTCATTAGCAATTGAGCCTGTAAAAAACCCTGTGTCTGCAACAATTAAATTTTTGGTTTTTTTAACTGATCGATTGATAGTATCAATGTCTAAGGGCTTTATAGAGATTAAGTCAATTACTTCTGCTTCTATATTATAAAATTCTTTAAGAAATTTTGATGCTTTTATGGCTTCTATCGTCAGGTATGAAGTTGAAACAATTGTGATATCCTTACCTTTGATACATATTTTAGAGTCAATATTTTTTTTTATTTTTATTTTTTTTTCATTTTCTTCATTCTCATGTAACCATCTGTGCTCTAAAAATAATACTGGATTTGGGTCAAATATTGATGATATTAAAGCGTCCCTAGCATCATTTGCAAAAGTTGGCATTACGACTTTTAGGCCTGGAATGTGGTTAAACCATGATTGAAGGTTTTGAGAATGAGTCGGACCTTGGCCCCATCCTCTTCCTATAATCAGTCTAATGGTGATTGGAACTGTTATAACCGATCCAAACATATAATGCCATTTTGCAGCAGAATTTACGAGTTGATCCATCGCCAAAAGAAAGAAATCAAGTCTCTGGTGAGAAACTACAGATCTCACACCGTTTAAAGCTGCTCCAACTGATATACCCGTTAACGCATTCTCTGATGTAGGTGTATCAAAGACTCTTCTTGATCCAAATAATTTTTCTAAATCCTTAGTAGTAGAAAAAATATTTTTTGGGTCAGTAGTTCCTAACCCATAACAAATCATATTTTTATCTTTTTTCATTGTAAACTTGAGAGCACTATTGATTGCCGAAGAGTATGTAGTTTTTTTATTTTGCATAAACTCCTTTAAATGCTTCACTAGCAGCTGGAAATTTTGATTTTTCAGCGTATTCAAATGCTTTAATAACTTCAATTTTGATTTTTTTTTCTATCATATTAACTTTTTTTGAACTTAAAAAATTTAATTTTTTTCTTATTTTAAGAAGTGAATCTTTTTTTATCCATTTTTTAAATTCATTTTTTTGACGATAACCAATATCATTATCAAAATTTGGTCCACAATGTTCTCTCCATCTATAATTTTTAAATTCAAAAAAATAAGGTCCTGAATTAAGATCTTTAAAATTTATCTTTTTTTTAATGTACTCATATATTGCATACGGATCATCTGATTCATTGTAAAATGATTTAATTCCCATAGCTTTAACCATTTTATAAATTTTTCTATTTTTAGGCTGTCTTACTTTTAGTGGTGAATAAACTGAGTAGAAGTTATTTTCACATATAAATACTACTGGTAGTTTTTTTACTACAGCAAAATTTACAGATTCATAAAATACTCCTTCCTCTACTGCACCATCTCCAAAAAAAATAAAACTAAATTGGTTTTTTTTTTTATTATTGATGACAATCCTAATCCAACTCCTATTGGAATTGTATTGCCAACAATAGCTGTCGAGCCCATGAAATTTGACTTCAGGTCTATTAAGTGCATTGAGCCACCTTTTCCTTTTGAGCAACCCGTTTCTTTTCCATATATTTCTGCTATCATTCTTTTTAAAGAACCACCTTTAGCCAAGTAATGAGCGTGTGCTCTATGTGAACTTACAGCAAAATCATTTTTACGCATTATTAGCGATAGCGCAGCAGGAACTGCTTCTTGCCCTATCGATAAATGTGTGGGACATCTCATATGACCATCTTTATATCTTTTTGCTATTTCCTCTTCAACTGTTCGCGTTCTAAATACTTCCTTGAAAAGTTCAGTGATTATCTTCTTGTTCATTATTTATTTAAAATTTCTGACTTCAATTGATCATATTCTTTTATTTTTTTTTTCATAAAATTTATTGTCAATTTTGTTTTTATAGAAATACCTTTTGGTGTCAGGATGTATAAATAGTTAATTTTTTCAGGATTTCTTTTAAAATTCTGAATTTTTATTAAGCCTTTATTTTGTAATGCTTTTAGACAATAATTGAGTTTACCCAAACTAAAACCCAGTTCCTTTGCTAACTCTCTCTGAGATGAATTTGGTTTTTTTTGAATTTCTCTTAATATATTAAAGTGATCCTGGTCTTTTTCCATTGGTAAAAATATGTTTTTTGTGTTCAAAATTTAAACATCTATACCGTTCAATTTTTGAACAGTAAAGCTTTTTATGGAATAAACCAAAAATAATCACCATTGTAACAATTTTTAGCAAAAAACTTCTTCCAATCTTCTACTGACATAATTGTTTTTGCAGTTAAGTTCCACGCATACATCAATTTTTTTTCTTCCTCGTTCCTGTATGCGTCAACAGTTATGAATGAATTTTTTTTTGAGACTCTTTGTATTTCTCTAAGCGCTTTTCCACAATTTTCCAAGTCTAGATTATGAATAGTATTTATTGAAATAACTACATCAAAAGAATTGTCAGGAAAGGGTAATTCGCACGCATTAGCTACTAATAAATCTTTTTTAACTTCTTCAACTGAATTTTCGATTGCATAATTAGAAATGTCTATTCCTTTAATCTTAATTTCTGGTATAGAAAGCTTTATATCATAAAGCATAAAACCTTTTCCACAACCCACATCTAAAACTGAACTACTTGAGTTTAAATTCCAATATTTTTTAAATGTTGGTATTACAGGTTGCCAAAATCTAGGATTATAAAAGAATCCTCCATAACCATTTTTTCTTTCTCCATCAAAAAATTCTTTACCAAATTTTCTTGCGATCTTTCTATCTTCGTCAGTTTTCTCTAGAGCTCTTTTTAGTGGGTCTCTTTTTGTTTTAGGATAGTTTATTAATAAATCTATTTCTTTTCCCATTATATTTTCAAATGCTTCATCCATTTAACAGTATAATAACTATCTTTTTCAACTAATTTTCCATCATTAAAATTTTTTACAATTTCATCAATAGCATTATTAACACTTTTCTCTTTTTTAAACCCTGTATTTAATAGTTTATCTGAATTCAATCTATAAGATCTAATATCATTAACAGGAAGAATTTTTATTTCGGACTTCACTTTTTCGTTAACCCTCTTGGCTATATCTAAAATTGACAAGTTTTCAAATCCAGCATTATAAACTCCACTCTCAATATTTTGATTTTCTAGAAAATGAATAATTGCATTTGTTAAATCAGAAATATGTATATTTGGTCTTACTTGTTGTCCGCCATGAATAGTCATAACTTTATTTTTTAAAGCTTGAAAAGTAAGCATATTTACACTCACATCTAGCCTCATTCTTGGGGAAATTCCACAAACAGTAGCTGGTCTTATACAGTGTACTTTAAACTTATCTTTAAAGCTCATTAAGACTTTTTCTGAAACCATTTTTGTTTTATTATAAATTGAAATTGGAACTAAACTTAATTCTTCTGTCACATTTTCTTCTTCTTTAACGCCGTAAACACTTCCGGAACTAGCATAAACAATCTGATCCACCGATGAATTATTAATTTTATCCATTATTTGATGAGAGGCTAAAACATTTACTTCCCATGATAAACTTGGGTTTAATTCAACACCTGGATCATTAGCAATATTCGCAAGATGAACTATCTTATCAAATTTTTCTAAATTATATTTATCAATATTTCTAATGTCATCTCTTATAAATTCTAATTTATTATTTTTTTCTAAATAATTTCCAAACCATTGGGTGTCATAAACAACTACATGAGCATTTTTTTTCAATAATTTATGAACAAGAACTGAACCAACATAACCACACCCACCTGTAACTAAAATTTTTTTATCTTTTATGCTCATAAAATAATGGAAGCTTATTTATTTTTTTTAGATTGGTATTAATCCATTCTTGTGTTTTAAACAAACCTTCAGTTAGACTTACCTTGGGTTTCCATTTATGCTCTTTTATTAATTTATTACTATTTAGAGTGTAATACTTATCTTTTCCAGGTCTTTCTGCTACAATTTTTATAAATTTTTTAACTTTTAAACCATTTAACTTAAACACCTTTTCAACTAGGTTTTTTATACTAATTAAATTTTTACTAGAAATATGGTAAATGTTACCTGGCTTAGATTTAATTGCAATTTTGTAGGTTGCTTCAGCAACATCAGTAATATAAATAAAAGATCTCATTGATTTTCCACCACCGTGTAATTCAATTCTTTTTTTATTTAAAGCGCATATTATTGATTTTGGGACAATTCTATAAAGTTGTTGATGAGGCCCATAAACGTTTGCAGCTCTTGTAAACACAACAGGAAAATTATAATTTTTATTCAGAGCCATCAAGTGCATATCTAAAGCTGAGCGTGAAATCGCATACGGTGTACTTGGATTATATGACGTATTTTCTTTTGTTGTCCCGGATATATTTCCGTAAACTTCAGGAGTTGAGACGTGAATAAATTTTTTTATTAATTTTTTTTTAACCAATTTATTTGTTAAATTTACTAATGATAAAATATTTGTTTTATAATAATCACCTGGATATAGCCAACTTTCAGCTACCATTGCTTGAGCTGCAAAATTAATTACATATTTAATTTTATATTTTTTAATTAACGAAATGATTTTATCATTATCTTTTTCTAAATTTAAATTTAAAGGTTTAAATATAAATTTCTTCAAATTTTTATTATTTTGATAAGGTAAAAATAAATTATTAATCTTTTTTGATCTACTAACTCCTATTGTTTTATGACCTTTGGATAGTATAAAATTTACAAAATGGGAACCTGAAAATGAATTGCTACCAATTACTAAAAAAAAAATTTTTTTCACTATTTATTAGAATTTGAAATAATATTTCTTACACACATATATTATAATTAATTATTTTTTTTAACATTTTTTATGATTAATACTGAATTAAACTAAATATTAATTGATTTTTAAAATAAAACAATTGATATTCAGTTTATGTATAAAATCAAATTAATTTAAAAATGAAAAAAAAATTAAAAGTTTCTGTAATAATCCCAGTATATAATGAAAATAACTATATTTTAGAAATATTAAACAGAGTAAATGAGCAAAAAAAAATAATAGACATGCAGATAATAGTTTCGGATGATTGTTCAAACGATGGGACTCTTGAAAAACTCAAGGAAAATTCTAATTTATATGACGATCTAATTACTTCATCTAGGAATCTTGGAAAAGGTAATGCAATTTCAAAATCTATCTTGCAAGTTAAAGGTGATATTATCATTATCCAAGACGCAGATCTTGAATACAACCCAAAAGATTATGCAAAAATAATTTTTCCATTTGCGGAACTAGGAGCAGATGTTGTTTACGGAAATAGATTTACAAATAATGGGTATCAAAGATTGCATTATTTTTTTAATAAAGTTGCAAACAGGATAATAACTTTAATGACTTCTTTAATAACAAATATCAACTTTTCAGATGTGGAGGTTGGCTATAAAGCATTCAAAACTGATATAATTAGAACTATCGACATTAAAGAAAAATCTTTTGGATTTGAGATTGAGATAACAAAAAAGATATCAAAAATTAAAAATATAAAGATATTTGAGGTGCCTATAGATTATAATGGAAGATCATTTGAGGAAGGGAAAAAAATAAGATTAAAGGACGCTTTTGTAGCAATATATTGCATCTTCAGATACTAACATATTAACTAAAATTTGCTGTAGATTTTATAAATGATAATTAAAATAAAATTTTGATGTCTAAAAAAAGATTACTATCTATCTACTTAAATGAATTCAATTATAATTATCTAATAAAGGGTGCTAAGAAATTTAAATGTAAGCATATATCAAAAATATTAAAGAAAAAAAAATATTTAACAAATACAAATGATAAAGTTCAAAATAAAAATTTAGACCCTTGGGTCCAAAATGTTTCAATTAATGTTGGGATTGAGTCTAAGTATCACAAGATTTATAATTTAGGTGAAGATATTTTTTTAAAACAAAATCAAATTTGGGACATACTTGCAAAAAAAAATAAAAAAGTTTTGATATGGGGACCTATGAATGCAAAACTAAGAGAAAATAAAAATTTGAAAATTTTTTTTCCTGATCCTTGGAATTCTAACCAAAAAACTAAACCAAGGAGACTTGGTTACTTATCCTTATTACCAAATTACTATGCAAGAAATTACCTTAAACCTAGTAAGTTTTATCTTACTAAATACAGTTTATTATTTTTTATTGGTTTATTTATTAATGGTTATGCATTAAGGTTAATAAAATTTTTACCTTTTCTAATTAAAGGTTTATATTTAAAAGGATTTAATAATTATATTTTATTTTTACTGCTAGATTTAATATCAATAATTGGGTTAAAAAAAGAAACTCAAAAATTTATACCAGATTTTTCTCTTATATTTCTTAATTCTATCGCACATTTCCAGCACAATCACTGGAATGAATCAAAAGAACAAAAAAACTTTTTTCAATTCTTGGATATAATTTTTTGTGAATTAATTTCTTTAGAAAATTATTATGATGCAAAATTAATATTTAATGGTTTTTCACAAAAAAGAGTTAAAGATCGATACATTATAAGACCACTTAGTCCCCAAAAATTTTTAAAAAATATTGGTTTAACATTTAAAAAATTAAATCAAAATATGACTAATGGGGGGCTTATTTTCTTTAACAATAAACAGGAAAAAAATAAAAATCTTAGTATTTTGAATGGAATTAAATTAGGAAAACTTTATTTTTTTGAAACACATGAAATAGATGATAAAACAATTTTTTATAGAATCCAAATAATATCTAAAGCACCAATTGATTATATAAATTCAAGGAATATTAATAAGTTATTAGTATATGATAAAAATCAAAATAAAAAACAAATAGGAAAATTTTTGCTTAATCTAACAGTAGATGATCTAATAAACTTTAAGTTTATAAAATCTACAGGTTCACATGTTTCTTTAGGGCTTCTTTTGTATGAAAACATCAATATAAATAAAAAGTATATTAAAAAAACGAAGATATTGAATCATAATATTTTTAAGATAATTCGGAATTACTTTGATGAAAAATGATAAATTATGCATTGTAATTCCCTGTTATAAAGTTGAAAATCATATTTTACATGTATTAAAAAAAGTTAATTTAAATTTTATAAACCATATAATAATAGTTGATGATTCTTGCCCAAATAAGAGCGGCCTTAAAGCAAAAAAAAAATTTAAAGATAAAAGAAAATTCACCTATATTTTTTTAAAAAAGAACCTGGGTGTTGGAGGAGCAACTTTAGCAGGAATTAAAGTAGCTTTAAAAAAAAAATATAGATACATCGTAAAACTCGATGGTGATGATCAACATGATGTTAAAACAATAAAAGATTTTTATAATATTTTCAAAACAATGAAAAATATAGATATATGTAAAGGATATAGGAGTCTTAATATTTTAGATCAAAGTGGGATGCCTTTAATTCGTTTAATTGGAAATATTTTCATGACTTTAATCTTTAAAATAATTTCAAATAAATATTTTATAAAAGATGTTACCAATGGATTAATTGGTTTTGATTCAAAAATTATAAAAAAAATTAACCTAAATACTATAAAAAAAAATTTTTTTTTCGAACAGGATTTATTATTCAATCTTATTGAAAATAATGCAAAAATTTATCAGGTCAAGACAAAGACAATTTATGCAGATGAAAAAAGTAATTTAAAGCCAATAGCAGTAATTCTACCTTTTTCAATTTATTACTTACAACAAATTTTTAAAAAATTATTTTAATGAAAATTTTTGTATTACTTGCCTCAAGCCAAAAGAGAAATATAGAGACAATAAAATTATAATAGGAAGGTTATATCTTGAGCCTCCAGTCCAACCTAAAAGAAATGTAAAATAGAAAGATAATAACAACAGTAAAAAATTAATTCTAATATCTAAGTTTTTTAAAGATTTTATAAAACCTATTATAACAATAATATAAAACAATAATGAATATGATAGACTTAAATATAATTTTTTTTTAGAATTATCAGTTTTCCAATAATCCTTATCAACCATGTTCATATCTAAGTAACTTGATAAGTGTAAGGGATTAATTATAAGAAACTGAAAAGTTTTCCATACCACATATTTTATAGTAACTATTGGAGCTTCTTTAATAATCTTAAGTGTATACTCCTTTTTAAATATTGACAATTCTATTCTGTCTTTTTCTAAGTTTAAATCTATATTATTTTCATTTATCCACTTTTCCTCATTTTCTTTTTTAATATCGTAAGCTTCATCACTTAGAATGCCTTTGCTTTTTGAATATATTGGATCAGCTAAATACCAATGAATAGCATCATTCGCTTGAGTTGGAGTAAAATAAAAAATTCCAGATCTTTCATAATTCGAATATCCTATAAAAAAAATTACAATCAAGTAACCTAGGGAAATAAAAAAAAATTTTGACAAAGCTTTTAATTTAAAAAATAATAAATAATAAATAAAAATTGGTATTAAAAGATAAAAAGAAGTTGTCTTAAGCATATACATGATGCCTAAAAAAATACCTAAAAAAAAATTCTTATATAAATAAATAGGTGGTCTCAACATAATTCCTATAAAAAAATTTAAAAGAGAAAGATAAATACTTTCTGTCATAAATAATGAATGATACTGGAAGATTGTTGGTTCAAACAATAAAAATAAAATCAAAATATTTTTGACACTTTTATCTAATTTATCAAGTTTACTAATTAAAAAAGCAACTGAAAAAAAATAAAAAAAACTTTGTAAAATTAGAAAGTACAATTTGACTGGTGTTGGGTTTGGTGGATTAACATCTTTGATTTCATCAGTATTAAAAACATTTTCGTTAAATAAATGGTAAAACCCTCCAATCAAAATTGGATACAAAAAAGACGCTTGATATTCACCTGAAAATAAAAAAAAATTATTATTCTCTAAATTTTTTTGAAAATACCTGGCTTTTACAAAGTAATGTGCTGAGTCCCCTTTTATTAAATTATTATATTGATTATTTGACTTGGTTAAATTTTCTTTATCATGATTAATATATGTATAAGTTGATAAAATTATGGACGCTAAAAAAGCTACAAAAAAAATAATCTTTTTAAATTTAGTATCAAGCATATTCTTTAAAATAATTATTTTTTTATAAGAAAGTTAAATTTGTATAGAAATATTAGTAAAAATATCATTGAAAAATAATACATAAATAAAGCATACTGGTTAATTCCATATTTACCTAAGTTATAACTAACTTCCAGCATTTTACTATTTTGTGCTACTTTGACACCTAACCAATACCCATTGGCTTTAACAGTTTCTGTTTTTTTACCATCTACAAAAACTTCCCAGTTTTTATCATATGGAAATTTAATTAATAACCATCCATTTTCTTTTATATTTAAATCAAAAATAAAATTATCTGCCTCACGATTTAAATTATTCATTAAAGTATATTTTTTAAAAATTAAATTTATTTTTTTAGGATCAAATTCTTGCTCTGTCATAAAGTGTATAAATCCATTTTCTATACTATCTAAAATAAAAGTATTATTTATATGCAAATCATTTTGAGTGAGGTTAAACTCTTTTTCATTAACCTCTAATTTAACTAAATTTAAATTGGAAAAAATAGTTCCATTAATATAATTAGGAAATTCTTTTGGTTTCTTAAACTTATACAATTTTTGTTTATTATTTTTTTTAACTAAAATTAAATCTTTATTTTTTATATTTATTATTTTATTTTCAAAATGTTTTTTATTAGAAATTTTATATTCATCACCTTCAGTTTCATTATAATCAGAAAGGTAAATATTATTTCTAAATAAATTTTGATCATTAAAAAAATCTTTTAATTTTGTATCTTGGGAGGTGGTAAAGTTGTTAAAAAAACTAACTAAAAATAAATCATCTTTAAAGTACTCCATGTCTTTTACTTCATTTAAAGTTGCATACGCTTTATGTCTGAGTTCATAAATATTGGGTTTTTCTAAAAATCTAAACATAAAAATTGTTTTATAAAACTCACCTATGTATGTTGCTTTAGCAAAATATGTATAATTATAAAATCTACTATCTGCAGGTTCATTTTTTTCTTTATTTAATCTAAAGACTGGTCTTTCTTTAAATAACTCTAACGATAAACTTGAATTAAGTGGATTTGGATTATCGATTAAATGACTACCCGGATAAGAAGGATTGGCTTGATAAACTGGTAAATATTCTAAAGTTGAGTAGCGCATAGCTTTATAATATGATTTTAAAGCATACCCATCTAATAAGAAGCAAGACAAAATCAAAATAAGACTTATTTTTTTATTATGAAAATTTAGATTTTGATTTAGATAAAAAATCAAAAATAAAAAAAACAAAATAGCACTATAAACAATTGCAACTTCATAATTGATGTCTTTGATTATTAAATACCCCAACATGATCATGGTTGCTAAAAAATATAAAATTTTTCTTAACAAAAATTTATTAATTTCTATTTTATCACTAATTGCAATTACCCCCATTACAAATAATGGAATTAATACAAATGGTAATACTAGTGTCATCATATGTGTATTTTGTATTAAAAATGAAAAAGGATTTAAAAAAGCTGTAAATAAATTTGCATAAAAATTTATATCAAAAAACAAAATATCTCTTGGTCCTTGCATCGCAATTACAAAAATTATTGCTGAAAAAAAATACCATTTTTCTTTATGTTTAGAAAAAATTAAACCAAATAAAGATACAAGAACAACCGTAATTCCTATAAATGCAGGAGCTTGATAATTAATGTTATCTTTAAAATTTAAAAAATAAGATAAAAAATTAAAAATCGAACAAGTTGTAACTGTTGTGTACTCATCAAAAATACATCTAGTATCTGGAATATAACTTTTAAAAAATTTTACTGGATTTAAAAAATTGTTAAGCCTTGTTTCAGTAAGATTACCATCATACCCTATTGTTCCTGTCAGGACTGACGTTTCATTCACAATAAAAAAAAATGATATATTGAAAATTATTATAACTAATAAAGATAGTAATAATAAAAAATAATGATAACTAAAATTCAAATTAATAGTTAGAAAATTCTTATAATGTGATTGAAAATAGTTTTTTTTGAAGAAATAATTGTACAGCATAACTACAAAATACATTGTAATTATAAAATGAAAGGGAGGAAAAAAATAACTTAAAGAAATAAGTGGAATTTGTGAAAATATAAAAATATAGAAAATTAAAAAAAAAACTAAAGGAATAATATTATTACTTCTTAAAAATTTAATTAAATAATAAATTAAAATTGGGGTAAGTGATAAAATCCACGCTAGCTCATATCCAATAGGTAATAAAGATGAAATCAAAATATTAATAAATAATATCAGGGGCAAGTACAAATATTTTTGTACTTTATAAATATCTAAAATTAAGATTATTCCAAAAGTTCTAACTAAAATGAAAAGAAATTGAACAAAGTATGAATGAAAAACTCTAAAAAAATTATCTGATTTGAAAAATGATAAAAAGATATAAATTAAGCCTTCGATTAAACCTTGTAAATTATAAAAACCTTGGGCTAAATGATAAAACGCAGTATTTGAGTGATCAAAAAAATTCCAAAATGTAAAATTTAAGTTTTTGATATATTTTGCATGAAATAAAGCTGCCTGATAAAAATTTGCCAGTGTATGATTTGATGTAAACTTAATTTCTGCAAATATAAAACGTTCTGGATAAATTACCCCTAGAGCCAAATAAGTTAAAAAAGAATAAAATATTAAATCTAAATGTTTTTTTTTAGGGACTATCCACATACAATAAGTGTATTTCAGTTTAATTAGATATATATATTATTTTAAATAAATGTGTATTCAAGAAGTTTAATAAGTAAAGATAAAATTTAAAAAATTTTTTTATAGACTTTAAAAACATAATAATCAATTTTAGATCAATATGAAAATTAAAACTTTATTAAAAAAATACCCAAAAAAAAGAGCGCCACTTTCAAAAAAAATTAAAAAAATTTTTAATAATGAATATACCAAAAATAGAACTAACTTTCTGTCTCAGCTTAGTGAGAGTTGGTTGCATTTTTCAATTAAAGGAAGAAAGTCTAAAAAAAAATGCTCTACACTAGAAATTGGTGCAGGCAATTTGAATCATTTAAAATATGAAAGCCCAAATAATTTACTTAACTATACAGTTATTGAGCCACAAAAATTTTTATTAAAAAATAATAAATATAAAAACTCTGTAAAAATTTATAAAAACCTCAACCAAGTTAAAAAAAAAAGTCTTGATCGAATAATCTCTTGTGCTGTGTTAGAGCATATTACTGATCTACCTAAATACTTGGCACAAAGTAGTGGTTTACTAAAAAGTAATGGCTATCAATCACACTCTATTCCTTGTGAGGGTTATCCTCTTTGGCACTTAGTTTGGGACATTGTAAGCGGTATACCTTTTAAAATTCGTACAGGTTTAAATTTTAAAGAAATTCAAAAATATGAACATGTAAATAATTATGATGAAATACTTTTTTTAATCAAATACTTTTATCATGAGTGTGAAATTAAGTTTAGTTATCCTTCGTTTTTTACACCTTACCTAAGCCTATATGCAAATATAACCTTTTCTAAACCAAACAACACCAATATAAATAAATACTTTTTGTTAAAAAATTGACTTAATTAGATCTCTACTCTAAGTAAAACTTATGTCATTTAACTAAAAAAATTATTAATTTAATACTAACAATGATAAGATAAAAATAATCGTGATAAAAAAAAATAAAAATAAAATTGTTTGGCTAGTTTTAGCATTTATAATGGTAATTATATCCATCAATTTTAGTAGTAAGATAAATTTTCTCTATGTTAAAGAATTTTTAAAAAGAAAAATAGATCCCAAATATTTTTCAATTCTACAAGTAATTGGAGATATGGATAGATCAAGCAAAAAATTAAATAATGATTATAACATAAAATTTTTACCAGAAACACAATATCTTGATCTAAATTTTAAAAAAATTGGTTTAATAGATTATTTTACAGATGAACAAGTTTCCGGGTATGCAGATCATTTAAAGCTAAAAGTTAGACAAGTTTTTTATATTGATAATCACTTAAAAAATATTATTTTTTTAACAAGTTCTGGTAAATTATTTTATAATGATTACTCTGAGATACTTCAAAAAAAAGAGTTAAAAATTATTAATTCAAATCTAGATATAATTACTGCTTTAGACTTGCTGGTAAGTGATGGCTATATGTACGTATCTGCTGTTTATGTTAAAGATGAGTGTGCTTACCTTACTTTATATCAAGCAAAAATTTCTGACCTAAATAATTTAGATTTTGTAAGCATTTTTGACTCTAATGAATGTGTAGCTATGATTCAATCTGGCAGAGTTGTAAAATTAAGTGGTAAAAACTCCCTACTCTTGGCAACAGCTGCAGATGTTCTGATTAAAAAAAATGAAATGGATGATAAACCCCAAAACAACAACTCTATTTATGGCAAAATTTTAGAAATAGACTTAAAAACAAAGGAACATAAGATATTTTCAAAGGGGCATAGAAATATTTTAGGGTTATATAGTGACGAAAATGTCATTCTATCAACTGAGAATGGTCCTCGTGGTGGCGATGAAGTAAACAAAATAGTTATTAATGAAAATTATGGTTGGCCCGAAGTTTCGTATGGTCAAAAATATAATGGTAGAGAAGATTATCCTAGCTCACACTCCGAATACGGCTACAAAGAGCCAATATACTCTTTCATACCGTCTGTTGGAATTTCACAAATAGCTAAAGTAAATAAAAAATTTTCAAATAAATGGGAGGATAATTTTTTAGTTGCATCATTAAACGGCAATCATTTATTTAGAATGAAATTTGATAACAGCTATGAAAAAGTTTTCTATATAGAGAATATTTTTATTGGTGAAAGAATGAGGGATTTAATTTATTTTGAAGAAGAAAACGTATTTTTAATAGCCTTGGAGACTAGTGGATCACTTGGAATTTTGAAACCTTAACGTTCATATTAATCATATTTTTATAAGAAAGTTAAATTTGTATAGAAATATTAGTAAAAATATCATTGAAAAATAATACATAAATAAAGCATACTGGTTAATTCCATATTTACCTAAGTTATAACTAACTTCCAGCATTTTACTATTTTGTGCTACTTTGACACCTAACCAATACCCATTGGCTTTAACAGTTTCTGTTTTTTTACCATCTACAAAAACTTCCCAGTTTTTATCATATGGAAATTTAATTAATAACCATCCATTTTCTTTTATATTTAAATCAAAAATAAAATTATCTGCCTCACGATTTAAATTATTCATTAAAGTATATTTTTTAAAAATTAAATTTATTTTTTTAGGATCAAATTCTTGCTCTGTCATAAAGTGTATAAATCCATTTTCTATACTATCTAAAATAAAAGTATTATTTATATGCAAATCATTTTGAGTGAGGTTAAACTCTTTTTCATTAACCTCTAATTTAACTAAATTTAAATTGGAAAAAATAGTTCCATTAATATAATTAGGAAATTCTTTTGGTTTCTTAAACTTATACAATTTTTGTTTATTATTTTTTTTAACTAAAATTAAATCTTTATTTTTTATATTTATTATTTTATTTTCAAAATGTTTTTTATTAGAAATTTTATATTCATCACCTTCAGTTTCATTATAATCAGAAAGGTAAATATTATTTCTAAATAAATTTTGATCATTAAAAAAATCTTTTAATTTTGTATCTTGGGAGGTGGTAAAGTTGTTAAAAAAACTAACTAAAAATAAATCATCTTTAAAGTACTCCATGTCTTTTACTTCATTTAAAGTTGCATACGCTTTATGTCTAATTTCATAGACATCTGGTTCATCTTGTAAATTTTGAAATATAAAATTTGTTTTATATAATTCACCTATGTAAAGTTGTTTTGGGAAATAAGACTTGTTAAATATTAAATCTTCATAATCATTTTTTTCTTTATTTAATCTAAAGACAGGTCTTTCTTTAAATAACTCTAGCGATAAACTTGAATTATGTGGATTTGGGTTGTCAGTGTCATGTATTTCAGGATATGTTTTGTTAGAAATATAAACTTTAAATAATTTAGCTCCCGAGTAATGACCCTCAGAAAGAATTTCTCCTGAGCGCATATCTTTATAATATGATTTTAAAGCATACCCATCTAATAAGAAGCAAGACAAAATCAAAATAAGACTTATTTTTTTATTATGAAAATTTAGATTTTGATTTAGATAAAAAATCAAAAATAAAAAAAACAAAATAGCACTATAAACAATTGCAACTTCATAATTGATGTCTTTGATTATTAAATACCCCAACATGATCATGGTTGCTAAAAAATATAAAATTTTTCTTAACAAAAATTTATTAATTTCTATTTTATCACTAATTGCAATTACCCCCATTACAAATAATGGAATTAATACAAATGGTAATACTAGTGTCATCATATGTGTATTTTGTATTAAAAATGAAAAAGGATTTAAAAAAGCTGTAAATAAATTTGCATAAAAATTTATATCAAAAAACAAAATATCTCTTGGTCCTTGCATCGCAATTACAAAAATTATTGCTGAAAAAAAATACCATTTTTCTTTATGTTTAGAAAAAATTAAACCAAATAAAGATACAAGAACAACCGTAATTCCTATAAATGCCGGTGCTCCATACCAAATGTTATCTTTAAAATTTAAAAAATAGGATAACACATTATAAATTGAGCACTCCAATAATGTCAGCAAGCCTTCATTAAAGCCATAAACACATCTAGTATTGGGAATAAAGGTTTTAAAGAAGTTTATTGGATTGAGTATATTGTCAAATCGCGACACACGATTACCATCATACCCTATTGATCCTGTTAAGGCAGCAGTTTCATTCACAATAAAAAAAAATGATATATTGAAAATTATTATAACTAATAAAGATAGTAATAATAAAAAATAATGATAACTAAAATTCAAATTAATAGTTAGAAAATTCTTATAATGTGATTGAAAATAGTTTTTTTTGAAGAAATAATTGTACAGCATAACTACAAAATACATTGTAATTATAAAATGAAATGGAGAAAAAAAATAACTTAAAGAAATAAGTGGAATTTGTGAAAATATAAAAATATAGAAAATTAAAAAAAAAACTAAAGGAATAATATTATTACTTCTTAAAAATTTAATTAAATAATAAATTAAAATTGGGGTAAGTGATAAAATCCATCCCAATTCGTATCCGAGAGATACAATTGATGAAATCAAAATATTAATAAATAATATCAGGGGCAAGTACAAATATTTTTGCACTTTATAAATATCTAAAATTAAAATTATTCCAAATGTTCTAACTAAAATGAAAAGAAATTGAATAAAGTGTGAATGAAAAACTCTAAAAAAGTTATCTGATTTAAAGAAAGATAAAAAATTATAAATTAATCCCTCCATCAAAGCAGGTAAATTATAAAAACCTTGGGCTAAATGATAAAACGCAGTATTTGAGTGATCAAAAAAATTCCAAAACGTAAACTCTAAATTTTTGATATATTTTGCATGAAATAAAGCTGCCTGATAAAAATTTCCGATTGTATGTGAAGACGTAAATCTAATATCAGCAAATATAAAACGTTCTGGATAAATTACCCCTAGAGCCAAATAAGTTAAAAAAGAATAAAATATTAAATCTAAATGTTTTTTTTTAGGAATGTTCAGCATTTGGTAATATTATTTTAATTAAATTAAACATATATTAATAATCATAATAAATTCTGATTATCTTTTAAAAATTTATTCGAAACTGATAATTTAAGCTCATTTTTCAAAAAATTAATTTTTTCTTGATTGTTGTTTGTAATACTTTTCCAGAATTGATCATTTAATTTTGCAGAGTCATTATTGTTATTATTTCCTTCCAATCTTTCCTCCATCTCAATCACTGCATCTAATATTTCTTGTGGAGAGTTATTAATAACACTTAAATTATTTTTTAAATATGGATCACTCTCTGAATGTATACTAAAGTTGATTTTTATATTTTCTTCAAATGTTAAAAATCTGCCTTTTTGGTTGTCAAAAATTTTTTTTGGTAAAATTATCGAACCTGGGCTGCAATAGCTCAAATTTGATAATTTTAACGGTATTAGGTTCGCATAAATTATTTTTTTTCTTAAAATATAAGAAATACCAACTATTCCCGAGTTGCCTATTATATTGTAACGCGAATATGCATTTAACAAATAATCAATTTCTTCATTTGAATTAAAATTTTTTGATGAAAAAAAAGAATTTTCAGAGATTTTGAAATTTTCCTCACGAAAAGTTTCTCCAAGTTTAATCACTGAATTGCTATTATTTTTTAAATATTGAATTACTAAAGAATAATCATTAAAATCAAAATTTCTAAAATCATGGAAATTTTTGTCATCTAATCCATGTTTTTGCATGTATAAATTATTTCTAGCATGAAGGCAGACAAAGTTTTTTTTAATGTTATATTTTGAAAGAATTTTTTCTAATTCAATGTCTGAATAAGAAGGAAGTTTAATTCTACTTTTAAATTTCAACTTATAAGAAAATAATGGTCCATACTCTTTCCAACTGATGATATAATTTGAATTTGGATTTACAGTTAATATAGAATTATAAAAATATTTGAAAAATTTACTGAAGAAAACATTTTTTTGGTTTTTAAATATATTTAACACAAATTTATTTGAAACTTTTTTTTCATAAGAGCACAGTAAAAAGGTATTTTCTGGAACTGATAATATTGCACTATCAAAATTTATCGTAAGATGGCCTATCCTACTTGAATATATATGGCAAAATTTAATCCTTACAAAATATTTTGATATATCTAAAATTAAAATAGTCACAACTCCAAAAAAATATAGAAAAAAAGATTTCATTTTTTATTGTACGTTTCTAAAATAACATCAGGTTTTTTTTCATTTCAATAATAATTTAATCTTTATTAATTGTTTGTATTGGATACTGATTTTGGAAAAAAAGGATGCATTTCATTTAAGGGTTGAGGTGCAAATTGTCCATTATCAAGTTTTTTATACCCTTGTTTAAAAAGTGAGGGTTGGGTTTTGCTTGTTATAATTTCACATACTATTGGGGATTTGTATTTCATTATTCGATTTATCGTTTGATCAATTTGATTGTATTTTTCGACTTTTAGGTAACTTAAACCAAAAGCTTTGGAAACTGACTGAAAATTTGGCATAATTAAATTACCCTTAGGATCAGTTCCATAGTACCTGCCTTTAAGGAATTCTTTTTGTGTGTGTCTTATAGCAAGATAACCATTATTATTAACTAAAATTATAGATATATTCATTTTATATTGCTGAATAGTCTGAAGGTCCTGAATGTTCATTAAAAAGCTTCCATCACCAATTATGCATACTATCTTTTTAAATTTACCACTCTTATAACAGCCAATAGACTCAGCAAGACCAGTTCCCATTGAAGAAATAGCTGAAGAGCAAATAATTCTTTGATTTGCTTTTACAATTGTACTTTGAAATCCGCTATATAAAGCTGTTCCTCCACCATCCACAACAATACAAGAATTTGATGGCAAAACATTACTCAACTTATTAATAAAAAAGTCAGAATTAATTTTTTTATTTTTTTTTGGGTTAGCCCAATTTATTTTCTTTAAATACTCCAGGTTTTGCCAGCTCAAATTATTAAATAATCTTTTATTTTTAATTTTAAAAAGAAATTGTTTAATATCTGCGCAAATTTTTAAATCAAATTTAACATTCAAATTTTCTAATTGATTTTTATCTATATTAACTATTATCTTTTTTGATCTTGGAGCATAATTCTCATATAATGTTGTTGTGTGTGGGATTGAAAGATGAGTGCCAAGACAAACTATTAGGTCAGCTTCAAACATTGCTTTATTAGCTCCTCGTTGTCCACTCATCCCTATAGTGCCTAAATTTAACTTGTGATTTGATGGAAAAAAATCTTTTGTGTTCCAGGTACAAACAAATGGTATTTTATTTTTAGATATAAAATGTTTTATATTGCCGATTTTAGGATCTGATAATCTACATCCATACCCCATTAGAATTAATGGTTTCTTTGAATTTTTGCACAATTTTAAAAAATTGTTAATTTTATAATTAACAGCAAGATTATTTTGTAAAATTTTAGAAACTTTAGTTTTTTTTGTATACTTTATTTCTGACCATTGAATGTCCAATGGAATATCTAGCCATACTGGTCCTGGTCTACCACTAATAGCTATGGACAAAGCTTTTCTTAACTCTTCTTGAAAATTATCTTTATTTTTTACAAAGCTTGCATATTTTGTAATTGGTCTAACAATATCACATATATTTACTTCTTGTGTTCCAGTCTGTCTTACTTTTTTATTGTAAGATGTATGATTGCTTCTAGATTGCCCACTTATAAAAATACAAGGGACTGAATCCTGCCATGCTGACAATAGTCCTGTCATTGCATTTGTACAAGCTGGACCAGTGGTAACCACAACACAACCAATATTTTCATTTGCTTTGGCGTTAGCTACTGCTGCTAAAGATGCTGTTTGCTCATGAGGTGTATATGTAACATTTAATTTATATTTTTCTAAGGAATCAAAAATATGAACTACTGCTCCACCCTGCAAGCCAAAAACACTCTTTATATTATTTTTTTTTAAGATTAATGCAAGAACGTCTGTTAGTTTCATTGTACTAAATAATTATGTTAAATAATTATGTGTCATAAAATGTCTAGATTGACCGGCATCTACTGGGACAATGGCTCCATGACTAAAAGAAGCAAGCTGAGAACAATAAAATGTTACCACTGGACTTATCTCATCAACCTTACCAAATCTTCCAAGCGGACACCTTTCTTCTAAATATTTTTTAGCATGACCAGGATTGGTCTTTAGAATTTTTTCCCAATGTCCTCCCTCAGTAGCAACAACGCCAGGAAATACAGCTGTCATAACAATATTTTTTGACTCTGTAGCTAGTATTCTTCCCATAGTTCTGGTGTAAGCGGTTAGTGCTGCCTTAGAAACAGTGTATGTTACTGGTCCACTATTCTCAAGTCCCGCACATGAGGTGATATTAACTATTCTTCCCCAATTTTTTTTTTCATTTGAGGAACTAATGCATTAATTATCTGAACTGGTGTGTCAAAATTTACCCTCATTAATTTATGCCAGTCACTTATTTTGCAATAAGGATCTGTAAGATCCATAGTATGTCCTGCATTATTTACTAGAATGCTGATATTTAATTTTTTTATTTTATTCAAAAAATTTGTTAACGATTTTTTATTTAAAAAATCTACTTTAATACCTTTAGATTTAACCTTGTATTTTTTCAGATTTTTTTCCATCTTAATAATGGTTTGTGTGCTCCTGGAAGTAAAATAAATGTTTACACCTTCATTTGCCAAATGTTCACTTATAGATTTTCCTATGCCGTTTGCACCTCCTGTAATTAGTGCATTTTTTTTATTAATTTCTAGGTTCATAAGATAAATATATAGCAATAATAATAAAAAAAATATAAAAAATATAAAAAATGTGCAGTAAGATTAAGGTTTTTCCTAATCAAATTTTACAAGTTCTTTTTAATCTCACAGAGTAAAATTTACAATTGGGCTTAAGTAAAATAAAATTTATTTACTAATTAAGATTAAAATCATTACTTTTACTCAAAAAAACTAAACCGTCATGATAAGATTTTGGCATTTCAGTAAATTTTTTTACTTTTTTCCATTTAATTTTATGAGCAAAAATATTTATTTTTATTTTTTTACAATGTTCAAAAATTTTTTTTGCATTTTCTTGGCCTCCAATTTCAACAAATGCATCAAAAAACTTCCAATCATTAGCTACTGTTCTTTTAATTACCACACCCTCAACATTTTCTATGTCAATTTTAAATATAGACTTTCCTTTTTTGGGCAAAATATATTTAAAGTCAATTGCCTGAACATAATATTTTGTAATTATTCCGTAAGGATTTTTTTTTGCATTTAAAATATGTGAACTTGTAGTATTGCCATGTATTTTGTTAAATTGAACTTTTTTTGATTTGTTAAAAACTGCTTTTGGACATATTTTTACAGCTTGAGAATTATTAAGTCTAAAATTTTTTTTTATTTGTTTTAAGTGATCTACTTCTGGTTCAAAACAAGTAATTTTTTTGTAACCTAGTTTTAAAAAGAAAATTGAATGAAAACCTATATTTGCTCCTAAATCATATGCAGCATTGTAATAATTAGACTTTTTTAGATAGTAGCCAAATAAAATCATATCTTCCAAATCCCACATATTTGTGGATGTGATGTTGCCATATGAAAAAAAGGGAATATATATGGTTCCAACTTTTTTTATTTGTATTCGTTGAGGTCCATCAGGTCCAAAAACTTTACTTGCTAACCTTGAAATTTTTGTCTTAAGATTGATAAATTTCTTACTTTTAATTCCGTAATAAAAAAATTTTTGTGGCTTGGTTA
>NZ_CM182068.1:0-120000 GCF_059417845.1 Candidatus Pelagibacter sp. PS_34 | reverse complement strand
GGCTTAGAGGGTGGTCCCCCTATATTCGAGCAGGATTTCTCGTGTCCCGCTTTACTCAAGAATTTTGTTAGACATTACTCATACGGGACTATCACCCTCTATGGTTAGCATTTCCAAACTATTCAAATTTTTCTAACAAAACTACTGGCCTACTCCGCGTTCGCTCGCCACTACTAACGGAATCTCAATTGATTTCTTTTCCTCTGGTTACTTAGATGTTTCAGTTCTCCAGGTTGTCTCTTTAAACCTATGTATTCAGTTTAAAGTACCACATAAAGTGGTGGGTTTCCCCATTCGGAAATTTTCGGATCAAAGCTTACATACAGCTCCCCGAAACTTATCGCAGTATATCACGTCCTTCATCGGCTTTCAGTGCCAAGGCATCCACTACACGCCCTTAAACGCTTGATTTATGCACAGAAAAAAATTCTTTTAACAGAAAATTTATCTATGTTGTGATCAAATTTTTATTTTGAACATTAAATAATAACTTTTAATGTTCGGATATAGATATTGATATAAATTATTTTTATTTACAGTTTTAATAACTAAATGTTTCCTGGTGGAGGATACAGGGATCGAACCTGCTACCTCCTGAATGCAAATCAGGCGCTCTCCCAGATGAGCTAATCCCCCATTTAGGTTTTTGGTGGGCCGAGAAAGACTCGAACTTTCGACCCCACCCTTATCAAGGGTGTGCTCTAACCAACTGAGCTACCGGCCCTACAAGAAGGAAACATTACTTTAAGAAGAGAAATGAGGACGGTCAACATTACCGATGTATATTATTTAGAGTGAAATTTTACTTTCACTCATCCTTAGAAAGGAGGTAATCCAGCCGCAGGTTCCCCTACGGCTACCTTGTTACGACTTCACCCCAGTCGCTGACTATACCGTGGTCAAGGGTTTAAAACCTTGCCTTAAGGTAGAACCAACTCCCATGGTGTGACGGGCGGTGTGTACAAGACCCGGGAACGCATTCACCGTGGCACGCTGATCCACGATTACTAGTAATTCCAGCTTCATGCACTCGAGTTGCAGAGTGCAATCCGAACTGAGGCATCTTTTCGGGATTTGCTTAACGTTGCCGTTTTGCTTCCTGTTGTAGATGCCATTGTAGCACGTGTGTAGCCCAACACGTAAGGGCCATGAGGACTTGACGTCATCCCCACCTTCCTCCAGCTTATCACTGGCAGTTCTTTCAGAGTGCCCAACTTAATGATGGCAACTAAAAGTGAGGGTTGCGCTCGTTGCGGGACTTAACCCAACATCTCACGACACGAGCTGACGACAGCCATGCAGCACCTGTGTTTCGTCCGGCCGAACCGAAAACTCTAATCTCTTAGAGTCGCGACGAACATGTCAAGTGTTGGTAAGGTTCTGCGCGTATCTTCGAATTAAACCACATGCTCCACTACTTGTGCGGGTCCCCGTCAATTCATTTGAGTTTTAACCTTGCGGTCGTACTCCCCAGGCGGTGTGTTTATCGGTTTCCCTGCGACACTGAAAATAAATTTCCAACGTCTAACACACATCGTTTACGGCATGGACTACGAGGGTATCTAATCCTCTTCGCTACCCATGCTTTCGTTCCTCAGTGTCAGTAATGATCCAGAAAGCTGCCTTCGCAATTGGTATTCTTTCTAATATCTACGAATTTCACCTCTACACTAGAAATTCTGCTTTCCTCTATCATACTCTAGCTGAAAAGTTTTGATGGCAGTTCCAGAGTTAAGCTCTGGGATTTCACCACCAACTTTTTCAACCACCTACGAACTCTTTAAGCCCAGTAATTCCGAACTACGCTAGGTCCCTTCGTATTACCGCGGCTGCTGGCACGAAGTTAGCCGGACCTTCTTATTCGGGTACAGTCATTTTCTTCCCCGACGAAAGAGCTTTACAACCCAAAGGCCTTCTTCACTCACGCGGCATCGCTGCATCAGAGTTTCCTCCATTGTGCAAGATTCCCCACTGCTGCCTCCCGTAGGAGTTTGGGCCGTGTCTCAGTCCCAATGTGGCTGATCATCCTCTCAAATCAGCTATTGATCATAGTCTTGGTAGGCCATTACCCTACCAACAAACTAATCAAGTGCGGGCTCATCCAATGGTGCATAAAGCTTTCTCCGTAAAGACTTATCCGGTATTAGCACAAGTTTCCTCGTGTTATTCCAGGCCAAAGGGTAGATACCCACATGTTACTCACCCGTCTGCCACTAAGTATTGCTACTTCGTTCGACTTGCATGTGTTAGGCGTGCCGCCAGCGTACGTTCTGAGCCATGATCAAACTCTCAAGTTAAAAAACGGCGCACACTAGCTTCATATATAAATTGTAAGAATACAATCCATACGATTTTGAAGTGTGTACGACAAATTTTGGTAACCTTAACCGTCCACACTTCTCTTCTTAAATTTTTACTTTTTAAATAGCTAATTGGGTCTAAAACGCCCAATAATCCTCACTAATCTATTGAGTAAACAATAATTTTACTGAGAAAGTGTGCTGCTTATAAGCTAAAATAAAAGTAAATCAAGCATTTAGCATTTAAATAAATGCTCAAATATATCAATAAATACTAGGTTTTTTTTGATTTTTAGTCATTACTAAATTAATAATTCAAAGTTCATGATGATATTTAGTTCAAATAAAATAATAAAAACAATAAAAAAAAACATTGAAATTACTTTTCTTTTCTTACTAGTGTTAATTACGATTTCAAGCACCAGTTTCTATAACGAAAAAAAAGTATTAATAGATGAAAATTACAAAAATTTAATAAATAATATTTATTTCCAAAAAAGTATTAATCAAATTTTTGACAATCTAGTTCCAAGATATAAAAATATTGATCATAAAATTTCTAGTGGTGAAACTTTTGATAAAATTTTAAATAATTACTCAATACCAAATGAAGAAATTAATCAGATCAAAAAAAAATTAAATTCGGATTACAATATAAATAATCTTCAGCCAAATCTTGAAATAAAAATTACTATTGATCAATCAAATAATAAAAAAATTACTTCTTTTTTATTTCCAGTTTCTAGAACAGAAAAAATTCAATTAACAAGAAATCTAGATAATAACCTTTTTGAAAAAAAAACAATTATTACAAATTTAAATAAAAAAATTATTTTTAAAGAAGGAAAAATTACACAAAGTTTATATAAAACAGCTATTGATTTGAAGGTTCAGCCAAACGTAATTATTGAGTTTGCAAGAATTTATGGATTTCAAGTTGATTTTCAAAGAGATATTAGAAAAAATGATAATTTTCAAATTATGTATGAAGTGTTTGAAGATGATGATGGCAAAATATTTGAAACAGGTAATATAATTTTTGCAGATCTAAAACTAAGTGGGAAAAATAATGCATTATATTATTTTGAAAAAAAAGGGAGTGAAGGACACTATGATGAAAATGGTAAGAGTGTTGAAAAAGCATTGATGAAAACTCCTATTAATGGTGCAAGACTTTCTTCTGCTTTTGGAATGAGAAAACATCCTATTGATGGTTTTAATAAAATGCATAGAGGAACTGACTTTGCAGCCCCAATGGGTACTCCTATTATGGCATCTGGAAGTGGACTGATAACGAGAGCGAGATGGTGTGGTGGTGGTGGAAATTGTATTAAAATAAAACATAATTCAACTTATGAAACTATTTATGCTCATATGAAAAATTTTGCTAGAGGAATAAAAGAGGGAATAAGAGTAAAACAGGGTCAGATAATTGGTTATGTCGGGTCGACTGGAAAATCTACAGGTCCACATCTACATTATGAAGTAGTTGTAAATGGAAAGAAGGTTAACTCTCAAAAATTAAAGTTGCCTTCTGGCAAAACACTTAAAGGAAAAGAAAGAGAAATATTTGAGGTAGAAAAAATTAAATTAGATGTTTTAAAATCAGAATTAATTATTGGATAAAATTAACTAGCAGCGACTTTCTTTTCAACCACTTTTTTATCTACACTTTTTACAACTTTTTTAACTTCAGGCTCAGTCACTTCTTTTTTGACTGTTTCAGCTTCAGTTTTGATGATTTCTTCAACTTTTTTTTCTGAATCTACTGGTTTAATAGTTGCAGTTGCAGGTGAATTTACTCTAGCCATTCTAAGGCTTTCTTGCTCGTTTTGAACTCTTGTAAAATGATCCGCATGTTGAAAATAATTTTCAGATAAAATTTTATCTTCATTAGCTAAGGCCTCTCTTGCTAAATCATTGTATTTTTCAATAAGTTTAACGGCATTATGATTATTTCTACCTGGAACTTTTCTTTGAAAATTATCGTTGTTAGAAAATTTTGACCCTTCATTATTACTTCTAAATGGAGGTCTTCTATTATTATTACTTCTAAATGGAGGTCTTCTATTGTTATTACTATTATTACTTCTAAATGTTACCATAATATTTTTTCAATTTAAATTTTAGTGCTGATTACGCAGCGATCATTATTGCCATAATCTTTTATGGCTTTGTTAACGTAAAAACCTTCTTCTTTTAATATTTTTATAACTTTATTTTTTTGATTAAAACCTATCTCTAAAATAAATTTACCATTTTTCTTAATCAGAATACTTGCCTTATTGATTACTTTTCTGATTTTTGAAAAACCATCAAACCCACCACTTAAAGCTAACTTTGGCTCAAAATTAACTACATCTTTTTCCAAATATTTTAAACTTAACTGTTCAATATATGGAGGGTTTGAAACAACTATATCATATTTGCCATTATTAAAATTGTCAACACTTGAGTGAAAAAACTTTACTCGATTAGTTAAGTTTAGTTGTTTTGCGTTAAATTTGCTTACATTTATACTTTTTTTAGAAATATCTATTCCAGTTCCATAAAAATTAGATCTCTCTTTTAGTATGGATAAAAGAATGCATCCAGATCCAGTTCCTATATCAAGAAGTTGTAAATGATCATCTTTTGAATAAATCTTTAAAACCTGTTCTATTATTAGTTCACTATCAGGTCTTGGAATTAGCACATCTTTATTAACAAAAAATTCATCTTTCCAAAACTCTTTTTTATTTATTAAATAAGCAATTGGTTCACCTTTTTTTCTTCTTTCAATTAAACTTTTAAATTTTCGTAATTGCTCTGAGTTCAAAACTTCTTTAGGATTTAAAATAATATGCTTTTTATCTCTTTTAATCGAGTTGGATAATAATATCTCACTATCAAGTTGAGGATTTGCTATCTTATTTTTTTGCAGGATATCTATTCCTTCATTTAAAATATTTTCTATATTCATTTTAATTAAGATTGCTCAATTTTTCTTCTTGTGCTTGCAGCGTTAAGCTTTCTACCATTTCGTCAAAGGCTTCACCTTCTAAAAAAGCTTCAAGTTTGTGTAGGGTTAGATTAATACGATGGTCTGTTACTCTTCCTTGTGGAAAATTATATGTTCTAATTCTTTCAGAGCGGTCTCCTGTTCCTATTTTGCTTTTTCTATCCTCTGATCTTTCACCTTCTATTCTTGATCTTTCTAATTCATAAAGTCTTGATCTTAAAATTAACATCCCTTTTGCTTTATTTTTGTGTTGCGACTTTTGATCTTGTTGAGATACAGATAGACCTGTTGGAATATGAGTAATTCTCACAGCACTATCAGTTGTATTAACAGATTGTCCACCTGGGCCACCAGCTCTAAATACATCAATTCTTAAGTCTGAATCATTTATTTTTATATCAACCTCTTCTGCTTCCGGTAGTACGGCCACTGTTGCAGCAGAAGTGTGAACTCTTCCTTGAGTTTCTGTATCTGGAACTCTTTGCACTCGATGAACTCCACTTTCATACTTCAATGTTGAATAAATATTTTTTCCTCTAATTGATGCGATAACTTCTTTCAGTCCCCCTGCCTCACTCTGAGACATACTTATTAATTCTAATTCCCATTTTTTTTGATGACTAACTTTTTCATACATCTTAAAAAGATCTGCAGCAAATAAGCTTGCCTCCAATCCTCCTGTACCTGCTCTAATTTCTATAATTGCATTTTTTTTATCTGCCTCATCTTTTGGTAATAAAAATAGTTTTAATTTTTTTTCTATAGTTTCGTTTTCTAATTTTAAATCTTTTAATTCTACTTCAGCCATTTCTTTAAACTCATTATCACTGCTAGAATCGCTTAATATTTTTTCTAGATCTTTTTTTTCTCCCTCATAAGAAAAATATTTTCTAGCATCATCAATTACTTCGTTTAAATCGGAGTATTCTTTTGATTTTTCAGCAAAAAGTTTTTTATCCACTTCACCTGATGATAATTCTTTCTCCAAAATAGAATGCTTAGATATTAAATCTTCAATAGTTTTTAGAGGTATCATTGTATTTATAATTTTTTATCAAGTTCGGCAGCTTTTTTTTCAACTTCACTTACAACTCTTGATATTATGTCTTCTGATAAAACTTTTTCACTTTGAATGCCAGATAAATAAAGCATATTATTACCTTTCCCACCTCCAGTAATTCCTATATCTGTCATCGCTGCTTCACCAGGTCCATTAACCACACAGCCAATAATCGATAATGTTAAAGGGGTTTTGATGTGAGCTAATTTATCTTCTAATATTTTTACCGTGTCAATTACTTGGAATGCTTGTCTTGCACATGATGGACAAGATATAATTTTTACACCTCTATTTCTTAAATTAAGTGACTTTAATATTTCATTACCAATTTTAATTTCTTTAACTGGATCATCAGACAAAGAAATTCTTATAGTATCCCCTATTCCATCCATTAAAAGTGAGCCAAGTCCTATTGATGACTTAACACTACCCGATACAAAACCTCCAGCTTCTGTGATCCCTAGGTGTAATGGATAATCTGTAACTTTTGATAGTTGACGATACGCTGCAATAGATAAAAAAATATCTGAAGATTTTACACTTATCTTAAAATTAAAAAAATCTTGATCTTCTAAAATTTTAATATTTCTCAGTGCACTTTCAACTAAAGCTTCCGGGCATGGTTCCTTATATTTTTCTAAAATATCTTTTTCAAGAGAGCCAGCGTTAACACCTATTCGAATAGAGCAATCATTATTTTTAGCAGCACTAAGTACATCGTGTATTTTTAATTTATCCCCTATGTTGCCTGGATTAATTCTTAAACATTTTGCTCCATTTTCGGCAGCTTCTATTGCTCTTTTATAATGAAAATGAATATCAGCAATTATTGGAACCGATACATGTTTTGTAATTTCCTTAAGAGCTAACGAAGATTCTTCATCTGGGCAAGAAACTCTAACCAGATCAGCACCCTCTTCATGAATATCATTAATTTGTTTTATTGTGGCCTGAATATCAGTTGTTAAAGTGTTGGTCATTGATTGAACAGAAATAGGATTATCACCACCTATTTTTACATCACCAACATTTATAACTTTAGTTTTTTTTCTATGAATGTCTCTAAATGGTCTTAAGCTCATAAGTTAATCTAACTTAAATTCTTTGTGAAGCACTGCTACTGCTTTTTTTATCTGTTTATTTGAAATTAAAACTGAAATTTTAATTTCAGAAGTTGAAATAACCATTATGTTAATCTTTTTTGAAGCTAGAGCTTGAAACATTCTATAGGTAATTCCTGGGGTTGTAATCATACCCACACCAATAATAGATACTTTTGAAACATTATTGTCATATGTAAGTTTTCTAAATGAAATTTTTTTATTTTGATTAATTATTTTTTCTGTTTTTTTTACATCCTCAGATTTAATTGTAAAAGTTAAGTCTGTTTCTTTTCCATTTAAAGAAATATTTTGAACTACCATATCAACATTAATTTGATTAAGTGATAATGGTTTAAAAACAGCAGCTGCTACTCCTGGTCTGTCCTTAACGCCCACAATCGTAACTTTAGAATCATTTTTTGTAGAAGTAATTCCAGTTATTATTTGATTACTGAAAGTTTTTTTTGCACCAGTTATTAATGTGCCTTTCTTTTTTTGAAATGAAGATTTAACTGAAAAATTAATATTATTTAGTTTTGCATCTTGCACAGATGTAGGTTGCATAACCTTTGCGCCTAATGATGCCATCTCTAACATTTCATCATAGGAAATTTTATGAATTTTTTTGGCTTTAGGATGATTTCTTGGATCTGTAGTATAAACACCATCTACATCAGTGAAGATATCACACGCATCAGTATTAAAAAATTTTGCAAGCATTATTGCTGATGCATCAGTTCCACCTCTGCCCAGTGTTGTAATTCTATTTTCTAAGTTAATGCCTTGAAAACCAGTTATGATAGGTATTCCACCTGATTTCATGAAACTAAGTATTTTTCCTTTATTGATTTTGCTAATTCTTGAAGAGCTGTAAGGTCCTTCTGTAATAATTGGTAGCTGCCAAGACATCCATGATCTAGCTTTAAAACCAAGGTGTTTTAATCTACCAGCAATTAATGCACAAGTTGCTTGTTCTCCTGTTGCTAACAAAACATCATATTCTGCTGCATCAAAGTTATTACTTAATTCTTTTGTTTTTTTTATTAATTCATTAGTTGTGCCACTCATTGCAGATGAAACCACAATGACACCCATTTTCTTCTTTTTGTAAGAGGAAATAATTTTTGCTACGCTCTTTATTCTATCTATACTTCCAACGGAGGTTCCACCGAACTTTAATACAACAGTTTTCATTGATAATTTTGTAATTTATATTTGATAAAATACATCTTAATTGTTATGTCCACAAGTTATCTATTATGAATTCAATAAATAAAAAAGAAATTGAGAAATTTTCCAAAATTGCTGAAGAATGGTGGGATCCTAATGGTAAATTCAAACCATTGCATAATTTTAATCCAATAAGAATTAGATATATAAAAGAAAATATTATCAAAGATTTTAAAATTAAATCATCTGATAAGCCGTTAAAAAATATTAAATTACTTGATATTGGTTGTGGTGGAGGGTTATTATCTGAACCAATGTGCAGACTAGGAGCAAGTGTTGTTGGCATTGATGCATCAAAGAAAAATATTGAAGTTGCAAAATTTCATGCAAAAAAAAATAAACTTAAGATTGACTATAAAGTTGCATCTCCAGAGATGTTAAAAGATAAAAAAAAATTTGATGTAATTTTGAACATGGAAATAGTTGAACATGTTAATGATATAGACTTTTTTATTAAAGAAAGTTCAAAATTATTGAAAAAAAATGGAATAATGTTTATCGCAACCCTTAACAAAACATTAAAATCTTATGTATTTGCAATAGTGGGTGCTGAATATATTTTAAAATGGCTTCCAATTGGAACACATGATTGGGAAAAATTTGTTAAACCTAGTGAGCTAATAGATATAAGTAAAAAAAACAATCTATCTCTTAAAAAATTAGATGGAATGAATTTTAATATATTAGATAATAGCTGGAAAGTAACAAATGATACTTCTGTTAATTATATTACAAAATTTATAAAAAATTAGTTCGTAGTATCTTTTATCCAAGGCAGTATTTCTGCTTTTATACCCTCTTCCTTTAATTCGTTAAGATCTTTTTTTGTTGCGGTACCATAAATACCTTTGGCTTTTTTTTTGTCTTTATAATGTAGAGACCTTGCCTCATAAGCAAAATTTTCTCCCACATATTCAAAATTTTTTTTTATAAATTCTTGATATTTATAAATTGTTTTTTTTATTTCTTTATATTTTTCACTGGATGAATCAATGTCTGTTAAAATATTTTTTGAAGTACTCACATTAGGAGACATCAAGCCCTTTCCAACATTTAAAGAATTACAAAAATGACAATTTAAGAATTTTTTCTTTTTAAGTTTTTCATATTCCTTGGACGATGAAAACCAACTATCAAAAGTAGTTTCACAATCTTTACATATGAGCTTGTATTTGATCATGGTTTATAGTTAATAATTAATAAAGTTAATTCAATATCAAATTAGCTTCTATAATCAGCATTAATCTCAATATATTTTTTTGTTAAATCCATTGTGTAAGCAGTAAAACTTTTTGATCCCATATTTAAATTTACTGAAATATCTATTGATTGACTTTTCATATAGTTAGCCGCTTCATTTTCTTTATAATATTTAAAAATTTGTCCTTTTTCTATAATCTTAATACCACCAAAGTTTATTGCTAATTTTTTTAAATCTATTTTCACTCCAGATTTTCCTATGGCCATTATTATTCTACCCCAATTTGGATCTTCTCCTGCGATGGCTGTTTTAACAAGATTTGAATTCGCAATAGAAAAAGCTATTACTCTTGCTTCTTTCTCACTTTTTGATTTAACTATATTGATTGTAATAAATTTAGTAGCTCCTTCACCATCCTTAACCACTCTTTTTGACAAATTTAATAATACTGAATGTAGGGCTTTATCAAAACTAAATATCTTTTTATCATTAATATTATTAATGATTGAGTTTTTTACTTTTCCTGTTGAAAAAATAGAAACCATATCATTAGTACTAGTGTCACCATCGCAACTAATTGCATTAAAAGTTGTATTAATATTTTTCTTTAATAGTTTGTTTAAAATATCGTTTGAAAGATCTGCATCTGTAAAAACATAACCTAATGTGGTCGCCATGTTTGGAAAAATCATTCCTGATCCTTTAGCAATCCCATAAATCTTAACATTTTTATTTCCTATTTTGCATTCCTCCATAGAAATTTTTGGCTGTAGGTCTGTTGTCATTATGCCTAATGCAGCTTTCATCCAGGTAAATTTATTTTGTGTGTATTTAATTTTTTTGATTAATTCTGGAATGTTCTTTTTAATTTTTTCAGTTGGATATTTTTCTCCAATTGTCCCTGTGCATCCAAAAAGTACTTGATTTGATGATATCTTCTTTGGAAAATCTTCGTCTTCAGTTTGTTTTTTTGTTAATTGTAATGCTGCTTCTTCTGCTATTTCTTTTAAACCTTTGTAACCATCTGATCCTGTAAATGCATTAGCATTTCTAGTATTAATAATTAGAGAGCTTATTTTTTTACTTTTAATATTTAAATTCCACTTAATGTTCTCTGAAACTATTTTTGATTGTGTATAAACAGATGCATAGTTTGCCCCGTCTCTAAAATAAAACATAACCAAATCATCCCTAGGTTTGCTGTATAAATTTGCACAAACTGTGGATATTGAAACTCCATCTAGATGTTCTAAATCTTGAAAGTCACTATTTTTTGACTTTAAATTTAGTGAGTTTATAAAGTTTTTAACGTTTATTGGCATGTGTTTAAAATATTTATTTAATACTTATATTAAAAGTTATAATTAATTATATACCAGAAAATTAAATGCTTAATCCCTTAAATTTTATCACAAAGTTTATTAAATCTAGCAATCAAAAAGAGCTCGATAGAATTAACAAAATAGTTGTAAAAGTTAACTCCTTAGAAGCTTCTGTTAAAAACCTTAGTAACGAAGACTTTCCTAAAAAAACTACAGAATTGAAAGATAGACTTAAAAATGGTGAAAATTTAGACACCCTATTGCCTGAAGCTTTTGCACTTGTGAGAGAGGCTTCTAAGAGAACAAGAAATGAGAGACATCATGATGTTCAAATACTTGGAGGTGTTGTGCTTCACGAGGGCAAAATTGCAGAAATGAGAACTGGTGAAGGTAAAACTTTAACAATAAGTCTAGCTGCTTATTTAAATGCTCTGACAGAAGAAGGGGTGCATATAGTTACTGTAAATGACTATCTTGCAAAAAGAGACTCGCAAGAAATGGGGGAGATATATAAATTTTTAGGATTAACTTTTGGTTTTATAAATAATGACCAAGATGATCTTGAAAGAAAAAAAAATTATAATTTTGATATTACATATGCAACTAATAGTGAATTAGGGTTTGATTATCTTAGAGATAATATGAAATTTTCAAAAGAACAAATGGTTCAAAGAGGACATGTTTATACTATTGTGGATGAAATAGATTCTTGTTTAATTGATGAGGCTAGAACGCCACTTGTAATATCGGGAGCTGCTGAAGACAAAACAGAACAATATCTTGCAATTGACAAACTTATAAAAAGATTATTACCAGAACATTATGAGATTGATGAAAAAGATAAAAATATATTGCTTACCAATGAGGGAATAAATAATGTAGAAAAAATATTCTCTGATGCTGGAATTCTAAAAAATGATAACTTTTATGACCCTGAAAACTTAAGTTTAGTTCATCATGTAAATCAATCTTTAAGAGCTCGTCATCTATTTGAAAAAGGAAAGGATTATATTGTTAAAGATGGAACATTAAAAATTATTGACGAACTTACTGGTAGAATATTAGAGGGAAGAAGATTTGGAGATGGCTTACACCAAGCACTTGAAGCCAAAGAAAGAATAGATGTTCAAGCTGAAAATCAAACTCTAGCATCAATAACTTATCAAAATTACTTCAAGCTCTATAATAAAATTTCAGGATGTACTGGAACTGCAGCAACTGAATCTCAGGAGTTTTATGAAATATATAATTTAGTTGTGGTTATCATCCCTACAAATAAAGAAATGATTAGAAAAGATTGGAATGATCAAATTTTTAGAACTGAAGAAGAAAAAAATAAAGCTATCATTGAAAAAGTTCTGGAGTGTCACAGGCAAGGTCAGCCTATATTAGTTTTCACTTCTAGCATTAATAAATCAGAAATTTATTCAAAATTACTAAATGATGAAAAAATTAAACATGTAGTTTTAAATGCAAAAAATCATGAAAATGAAGCTGAAATCATTGCAAATGCTGGAAAAATGAATTCAGTTATAATCACAACAAGTATCTCGGGTAGAGGTGTTGATATCCAGTTAGGTGGGAAAAAAGGAAGTCAACCTGATGATGAACTTTTAGAAAATAAAAATAAAATAAAATCACTCGGTGGACTATTTGTTATTGGTACAGAAAGAATGGAATCTAGAAGAGTTGATAACCAAGCCAGAGGAAGAGCTGGTAGACAGGGTGATGAAGGAAGTTCAATTTTTTATGTTAGTTTAGAAGATGACTTAATGAGAATTTTTGGTTCAGAATCTATGAATAATATTCTTCAAAAATTAGGCTTAAAAGATGGAGAAAGTATTGATCACCCCTGGATTAATAAAGCACTTGAAAGGGCGCAACAAAAAGTTGAGGCTAGAAATTTTGATATAAGAAAAAATTTATTAAAATTTGATGACGTGTTAAATGATCAAAGACATGTAATATTCTCTCAAAGGAATGGCGTGATGAATAGTGAAAAAGTTTTTGATTATTCAGATGAATTCTTATCTGAAATTATTAGTCATCTAATCAGCTTAAAAACACAGAAACTATCAACAACTAAAAATAATGAATTTAATAATCAGTTAAAAACTTTACTAGGAAAAAGTGTTGATGATAATGAATTTAAAAATGTTACTGAATTAAAAGATGAAGAGTTCAAAAATAAAATTAATTCTAAATTTTTAGAAGCAAGAAATGAAAGAATTAAAATGTTGGATGAAGAAAAAGCAAAAGAAGTTGAAAAAAGAATTTTTCTTCAGTGTATAGATTTAAACTGGAAGTCACATATTCAATATCTTGAACAACTAAGACAAGTTATTGGCCTAAGATCTTATGGTCAAAGAGATCCATTAGTTGAGTATAAAAAAGAAGCCTTTTTTCTTTTCGAAAACTTATTGAATAAATTGAAAATGGATTTTGTTACAATTTTAATAAATTTAAAAATAGTTCAAGAACCTAGTGAAAGTATTTCAAGACCATTAAAAAAAGAAACATCTAACGATCCAAAATGTTTACTAATAAAAAGAAAAAATGAAAAAATTTCAAGAAATGAGAAATGTGAAGCTACAGGTAAAAAGTTTAAAAACTGTTGTGGGGCCTTATAAAGAAAATATAAAATAGCCCAATAAAACTATTACTCCAAATAAAACTGCTAAATTTAACTTTGATTTAAAGAAGTTTTTAATAAATAAATTAACCTTACTTTCTTTCATGCTGAGTGTACTTAGATCGTCTATTTGATTTACGAAACCTTTAGATCTTCCAATAGTTAAAAATTTATTTTTTCTATGATTAAAAATTTCTTCTCCACTCATGTTAAAAAATTCATTCAAATTTTTTTCAATCGATTTTCTTACGTTATCTAATATTAGGTCTCTATCTCTGTGGGCACCACCAATTGGCTCTGGAATAATTTCATCAATTACTTTTAGTTCTAAAAGGTCTTTTGAAGACAATTTCATAGCTTTTGCTGCTTCTAAAGTTCTTTTAGGGTCTCTCCATAAAATGGTGGCACAGCCCTCTGGAGATATTACTGAGTAAATTGCATTTTCTAACATGATTACCTTGTTAGATGAAGCAAGTGCTATTGCCCCTCCTGATCCACCTTCTCCAATAACAATTGCAAGAGTTGGGACGTTTAAAGACATGCAGCACTCAATTGATTTTGCAATTGCCTCTGCTTGACCTCTTTCTTCCGCTCCTACACCAGGGTAAGCTCCGGGTGTGTCTATAAAAGAAATTATCGGAATGTTAAATTTATTTGCTAATTTCATTAATCTAATTGTTTTTCTGTAACCTTCAGGTCTCATCATTCCAAAATTTCTTTCAATTCTACTTTCAAGGCTGTCCCCTTTTTCTTGACCAATAACTAAGACAGATTTTTCATCAAATTTTGCAAATCCTGCTAATACGGATTTGTCTTCTCCATAATATCTATCACCTGACAATGGGATAAAATCCTCAAATAAATTATCGATAAAAAATTTTGCTTTAGGTCTGTCTTCATGTCTTGCAACTAGAGTAGTTTGCCAGGGGTCTAAGTTAGAGTAAATCTCTTGTAGCTTATTATCTATCTCTTTTTGAGACTCAGATATTTTTTTGGTATCTACTTCCGAAAGACCATCTTGATTATAAGGGTCTTTAAGTTTGTCTATTTCTATCTCTAAATTTTTAATATCTGTTTCAAAATTTAAATAATTTTTCATATGATTGTTTAATTATTAATTAATTGAGAAAAAAGGCAATAAAATGTTTTAAATAATTTATATTTGACATAATTCTATTAAAGGTTACTCTTAATTGATATCGGGAGAGACTATTAGATAATAGCGCCGAAGGAGCAACCACCCCGGAAACTCTCAGGCAAATGGACCGATAACAAACATAACACTCTGGAAAGAGATTTATCTCGCCGATGGAGCAAAACTCTCAGGCAAAAATACAGATGGGGTAAAATGGGTGCTATGAAAGAACAATATACAAAAATACACAATCTATCAGTTTCTAATAAATTGCTTAACTTCGTTAATGAAGAATTGCTTAAAGATACAAATATTTCTTCTGAAAAATTCTGGGAAGGCTTCGACCAAGTAGTTCATGAGCTAGCCCCAAAAAATAAAGAGCTATTAAAAATAAGAGAAGATTTACAAAAAAAAATAGACGATTGGCATATTGCTAATAAAGGTAATGAAATCAATTTAGAGGAGTATAAAAAATTTTTAAAAGAAATTGATTATTTAAAAGAAGTGGGCCCTGATTTTAAGATCAAAACAAATAATGTTGATGAAGAAATAACTAGTATTGCTGGACCTCAATTAGTAGTTCCAATCATGAATGAAAGGTATGCACTGAATGCTGCTAATGCTAGATGGATGAGTTTATATGATAGTTTGTATGGCACAGATATAATTGAGCAATCTGAAGATAGTACTTCTCAGAGATATGATCCTTTGAGAGGTGAAATGGTCATAAAATATGGAAGAGACTTTTTAAAAAAATACTTTCCTCTAGAAAATTTTGAATGGCATAATATTACAGGCTTTAAAATTGATAATGGCTCTTTAACAGTATTAAAAGATAGTAATAAATCATCTTTAAAAAATAAAGATAAATATATTGGTCATAGAGGAGAGGCCAATGATCCATCAGCAATAATTTTAAAAAATAATAATCTTCATATAGAAATAATTATAGACCCAAATGCTTTTAGCGCTCAACAAGATCCTGCTAAAATTAGTGATATTATTGTTGAAGCTGCAGTTTCAACTATTTGTGATAATGAAGATAGTGTTGCCGCAGTGAATGCTGATGACAAAGTTATTTGTTATCGTAATTGGCTTGGACTTATGAAGGGTGATTTGAAATCAACTTTTGAAAAAAATGGAAAGACTTATGAGCGTAAATTAAATCCTGACAGAAGTTATATTTCTAAAGATGGAAAAGGATTAAAGCTACATGGAAGAAGTTTATTATTGGTAAGGAATGTTGGGCACCTTATGACTAACTCAGCAATCACTTTAAAAGATGGTTCTGAAATACCAGAAGGTATTATGGATGCCTTTATAACTTCAGCAGCTTGCGTTCATGATATTAAAAAAAAAGGTAATTCTAGAACTGGTTCCATTTATATTGTTAAACCAAAAATGCATGGTCCTGATGAAACCTCATTTACTGATTTAATTTTTACTAAAGTTGAAGAAGTTTTAGGATTGGAAAAATACACCTGTAAAATTGGAATTATGGATGAAGAGAGAAGAACCTCTTCTAATTTAAAAGAGTGCATTAGAACACTTCAAAATAGAGTATTTTTTATTAATACTGGTTTTTTAGATCGTACTGGTGATGAAATGCATACTTCAATGGAAGCTGGTCCTATGATTAAAAAAGGAGATATGAAATCTTCTAAATGGATTGGGGCATATGAAAATAACAATGTAGACATAGGTCTTCAATGTGGTCTTTCTGGTAAGGCTCAAATTGGCAAAGGGATGTGGGCTATGCCGGACAAAATGAAAGAGATGATGGAACAAAAAACTGGCCATCTAAATGCTGGTGCAAATTGTGCTTGGGTTCCCTCACCTACAGCAGCAGCTCTTCATGCTCTTCATTATCATGAGATAAATATTTTTGAGAAACAAAAAGAAATTCAAAAAAGGGAATCTGCAAAACTGGATGACTTGTTAACAATTCCTGTAGCAGATAGACCAAACTGGTCAATGGAAGAAATTAATTCCGAAATTTCCAATTCTGCACAAACTCTTTTAGGGTATGTCGTCAGATGGATAGATCATGGAGTTGGCTGTTCAAAGGTACCCGATATTAATAATGTTGGTTTGATGGAGGATAGAGCCACTTTAAGAATTTCTTCTCAACATATAGCTAATTGGATACATCACGATATTTGTACAAAATCACAAGTTATGGAAGTAATGAAAAAAATGGCAAAAATTGTTGATGATCAAAATAAAAATGATGGTGCCTATACTCGCTCTGGAAGAGGAAGCTACGAAATGATGTCTGAAAATTTTGAGCAATCAATTGCTTTTAAGACAGCTTGTGATTTAATCTTTAAAGGTAAAGAGCAACCTTCGGGTTACACAGAACCGTTATTACATCTAAATCGATTATTAAAGAAATCTAGTCAGAATTAGTTTTAATTCCAGTTCTGTTTTTAAAAGCTGAATATAAAGTACCATCATCGAGACTTTCTATTTCACCACCAACAGGAAGTCCTTGAGCAAGTTTTGTAACCTTAGTAGAAGTTTTTTTTAAACTATCCTCTATGTAATAAGCAGTAGTTTGACCTTCTACTGTTGCACTTGTTGCTAGTATAACTTCTTCAATATTTTCTCTTGAAACTCTTTCTACTAATGAATTAATCAAAAGATCCTCTTTTCTCTGGCCGGCAGAAGAAATAGTGCCACCAAGAATATGAAAGTAGCCTTTATAGATATTTGAATTTTCAATTGACCATTGATCTGCAATGTCTTCAACTACACATATTTTATTATATTTTTCTTTTGAATTTTCACAATTGTTACAGCCTAATGAATTAGATTTTAAAGTACCACAAGATTGACACCTAATAACATTTTTATAAACTTGCGCCAAAGTGTTTGCCATTGGCTTTACAAGTTCATCCCTATTATTAATAAGTTTTAATACAATTCTTTTTGCTGATTTAGGACCTAAGCCAGGAAGTTTAGAAATTAATTTAATTAACTCTTCTATCTCATTAATATTTTGCATATTCTTAAAGCGGCCATTTAAAACCAGGAATACCTAATCCACTTGTAGACTTAGAAATTTCTTCAGATGTCTTAGATTTTAATTCTGATTTTGCATTATTATGGGCAGCCACTATCAAATCTTCGATTATAATTTTATTTTCCTTTAATATTTCGTCCGAAAGGTCAATTTTGATCATTTCATTTTCACCATTTAAAGTAACCTTTACAGAATTTGAACCAGACGTTCCTTCTACCTGAATGTTCTTTATTTTTTCTTGGCTCTCTTTCATTTTAGCCTCTAATTCTTTTGCTTTATCTAAAATTTTTGTAAAATCAGTCATTCTTTAATCTTCTTTTCTAGGTTTAACATCAATAAGTTCTGCGTCAGGGAAATTTTTTATAATATCTTTATAAATTGAGGAGTTCTTTACACTTTCTATCAGTTCTTTTTTTTCATTAATTTCTTCTTCTTTTTTTGATGGCTGCCCTTTGGTTTTGCTTAGACTTATAATCCATCTCTCATTAGTCCATTCAAAAAGTTTTGTTGAAAGATCTTTAATAAAATCTTTATCTAAATCTTCATTAAATGAGATTTCAATTCTTTTGTTCTCAAAACTTACAAGGTTAACATTTTTTTCTAATTCATATTTTAATTTAATCTCTTTTTTAGAAGAGCATGCTTTTAATAGATCATCAAATGAATTTATAAGACTGGTATTTATTTCAATGTTATTATTTTCTTTTTCTTTGATATCTTTTTCCTGAACAATATTTTTCATTTGCCCTATTGTTTCAGATTTATCTTTTATTCCAAAGATATCTTCGTTTGTTTTTTTTGGGGAAAAAGATGTTTGGTTTTCACTTTCAGATAATAGTTTGCTATCTTCTTTATATTTTTCACTTTCCTGTTTAATGCTTTTTAAATGAATTAATCTAATTAAGAACATTTCCATTGATAAATGTTGATTAGAAACAATATCAAGCTCCTCAAGTGTTTTAATAGTAAATTGCCAAAATAATATTAAGGTCTCATTGTTAACTTTTTCTGAAAGATCTTTAATTTTATTAAACTCTTCATCATTCAATAAAAAATTATTACCATCCAAATTTAGTGAATCAATATTTTTAAAATAATATAAGAGCTCTAAAAAATCATTAATAAAAATTTTTGGTTCAACACCCTGGTTATATATTTCTCTGTAAGTGTTGAGAACTTCAGTTTCTTTACCTTCAAATATCAATTCAAATAAATCAATTAATTGAGACTTATCAAAATAACCAAATATTTTTTGTGCTGCTGCAAGATCTAATTCTTTATCTTTATCCAAAGTAAGTAGAGCTCTATCAAGTAACGATAGCGCATCCCTAACTGAACCCTCAGAAATTTTAACAATTAATTTAAGAGCATCATCTGATGCGTTACCATTTTCTTTTTCTTTAATTTTCTTAATAAAATCAAACAACTCTAAAGATTTAATTCTAGATAAATCAAATCTTTGACAACGTGAGACTACTGTAATTGGAATTTTTTTTATTTCTGTTGTTGCAAAGATAAATTTTAAATATTCTGGTGGCTCCTCTAAGGTTTTTAACAATGCATTGAATGCTTGTTTGCTAAGCATGTGAACTTCATCAATTATAAATATTTTATATTTAGCAGTAGTTGGGCCATATCTAGAAAATTCAATAAGGTCTCTTACATCGTCCACCCCTGTTTTACTTGCTGCATCCATTTCCAATACATCAATATGATTTGAGTTAGAAATGGCATTACAATTTTCACAAAGTTCCTCTTTACACAAATTATCTATTCCATTTGAACAATTTAGAGATTTTGCAACAATCCTTGCTGTTGTCGTTTTTCCTATTCCTCTAATTCCAGTAAAAAGATAGGCATTAGGCACTTTATTAGCCTTAATAGAGTTAGAAATTGTTTCCGCAACAACATCTTGCCCTATAAGATCATTAAATGTCTGAGGTCTGTACTTTAAAGCTAAAACTTTTGTATTTTTATTCATTTTATATAAAGGAGACTAGAACCTGAATAACTGTCTCTACGACTGCTTCCGTTAAGATCTGGTCGGGTTCAAGCAGTATCCACCTCTAGCCTCCAAAACTATTATAACAGTAATGTTTTCTATTCTACAAGAAAAGTTTCTAAGTTATTTTTCTCTAAACTTATCAGCCTCAAAAACACCTAGTACGTGAAAATCTTGGCAATGAAGTCCTAATTCTTCTAAAGACTTTTGTACTTTTGGATTGTCTATGTGTCCCTCTAAATCACATAAGAAAAAATATGACTCAAAGGAATTTTGCTCTGGATAGCTTTGAAGTTTTGTAAGGTTAACTCCATTGATCGCAAAACCACCTAATGATTGATAGAGAGCTGCAGGCTTGCTTTTTAACTTAAATAGAAAAGAAGTTATGTATTTCTTATCACCAAAATCAGGCTGTAAAACTTCATTACCCATTACCAAAAACCTCGTAGCATTCCCTTTTTCATTCTCAATATTTTTTGAAAGTATTTTTAGATCATAAATTTCAGCACTTAAAGTAGAAGCAATTGCTGCTTCCGTTTTAATTTTAGACTTTGAAATTGTCTCAGCCGAACCAGCAGTATCTGCACGAATATGTTCAACTAAATTATTTTTTTTAATAAATTTAGAGCACTGTGACAAAGCTTGAGCGTGAGAATAAACATCTTTGATATCATTTAAATTGCTATCTGGCTGTCCTAATAAATTATGTTCAATTTTCTGAAAATGTTCCGCATAAATATTAAGTCTATACTTAAAAATAAGATATTCGATTCCAATATTTCCTGTAATTCGATTTGATTCTGGAATTACCATTCTCGAATTTTTATCTTGTGATGTTTTTAAAAAACATTCATCAAATGTCTTACATGGAATTATTTCTGCTTTAGGATCTATTTCTAGTGCTGCTAAATGTGAATAAGCACCGAATGTTCCTTGAAAATAAATTTTGGTCATTTTAGGATTTATATTCCATAATTTTTTTTATAGCTAGATAATCTTCTTTTGTATCTACACCAATGGGAGAAAAGTTTGCCAAAGCAACATTGATTTTCAGATTATTATCCAATGCTCTTAACTGTTCTAATCTATTTTTTTTTTCTTTAAATGTTTGGTCCAGACTAACAAATTTTTTTAATGTACTTGTTTTATATGAATAGATTCCAATATGATGATAAGTATTTTGATCATTTCTTGAAAAACCATCTCTAGTAAAATTTAATGCTATTGGAAAATTATTCTTTTCTAATTTTGTTTCTGTAATAACCTTAACTATATTTTGATCAATTAACATTTTATCATTTTTAATTTCTGCTGCTAGCGTTCCAATTCCAGAATTACTATTAATCATAAAGTTATTTAAATTTATAATATCATTTTTATCGATATTTGGTTCATCCCCTTGCAGGTTTAATATAAAATCAATGTCTTTAATATTAAGCTTTTCGTAAGCCTCAAAAATTCTATCTGTGCCAGTTTTGTGAGTGTTACTCGTCAAAACAGCTCTACCACCATTTTTTTCAACATCATCGAGTATTTCTTGATCTTCGGTTGCTACTACTACCTCGCCAATATTTGTTTCTTCTGCCTTTTTAAAAACATGAGAAATTATTGATAAATTATTAATTGTTAAAAGTGGTTTACCTGGCAATCTACTTGCTGACATTCTTGATGGAATTAATATTAATGTTTTAGCCATTATAAATTTACCAATTTGTGCGTCTAACAGACGCAAAATTAAAAAATTAAAAATTAAGTATTTTTTTAATTATCATGTTATATCTGCAAAATAATAAAATTTATATGGATTCGTTCGAGCTTAATAAAATTATTGCTGCTATTTTAATGGTTGCGCTTCTTGTAATTGGTTTAGGAAAAGTTGCTGATGGTGTCTTTCATGTAAATAAACCAGAAAATCCAGGGTATCAAGTTGAAGTTGAAGGACAACCAGCTTCCACAATATCCCAAGTTGCTGAAGTTGAGCAAAAAGTAGACATTGCCGCTATAATGGCTCTAGGCGATGTAACTTCAGGTGAGAAAATTTTTAAAAAATGTGCAGCATGTCACTCTATTGAAAAAGGTGGTCCAAATAAAATTGGTCCTGCTCTTTATAACGTAGTAGGCAGTAAAGTAGGTGCTGTAGAAGACTACAAATATTCTAAAACTTTAGCCTCATATGGTAAAGACTGGACTTTTGAAGAACTTAATGGTTTTTTAACTAAACCTAGCTCATATTTGAAAGGAACAAAAATGTCTTACGCTGGCTTGAGAAAAGAAGCAGATAGAGCCTCGATTATTAAGTACCTAAATCAAAATAGTGATAGCCCTAAACAGCTACCTTAATTTACCAAAACAATATAATAAAATACTTTTTTGAACATGCACTCTATTTAGAGCCTGCAGCCATACTTCAGAATTTTTTCCCAAAAAAACATCTGCTGTAACCTCTTTTCCCCTTGGAAGACAGTGTAAAAAAGTTGTATCTTTTTTAGCAAAACTCATCAATTTTGAATTGATTTGAAAGTTTCTAAAATCTTTAATTTTTTTATTTTTATCAACTTTATCGTTCAATGAAATTACTTTATCTGAAAAAATTACATCAGCATTTTTAACTGCTTTTTTAGCATCATTAAAGATATGAATTTTTCTTTTATTTTTTTTTACCCAATCTAATACAAATTTTTTAGGCCCATAATTCTTGGGACAGCCAATATTTAAGTTAAATGAAAATTTAACTGAAGCAGCAATCAAACTATTTAGAACATTATTAGAATCTCCAATCCAGCAAATATTTAATTTGGAAATAGATTTTTTTTTAATCTCTTCAACTGTGAAAATATCTGATAGCACTTGTGTTGGATGAGACGATGGACTTAAACCATTTATTACTGGTATCTTTAAGTATCTGCTAAATTCTTCTATTTTTTTATCACTATCAGTTCTCAGCATAAAACCATCCCCATAAGTAGATAAGATTTTAGCAGTATCTGCTAGACTTTCCCCACCTTTTCCTAGGTGTAATTCGTTAGCTCTAAGTGTTATAGTTCCTCCACCTAGTTGTTTTATTGCAAGGTAAAAACTTAATCGCGTTCTCAAACTTGCTTTTTCAAACATTTGAATGAGTAACTTGCCTTTTAAAGGTTTATCTTTATCAACCTCTAGAGTGTTATAATTTTTTCTTTTTTGTTTTCTGTTCTTTGCGTCAATGATGATTTTTTTAAGATCTGCTGAAGGTATATCTTTAAGGTTGATGAAATGTTTCATATTTATTTATAAGTAGAACACACTTTTTTAATAATATTTATTGCTGTTTTTATTTCTTCTTTTTTAACATTAAGAGGAGGTAATATTCTAATAACATTTTCAGCCGCTCTAATTGTTAATAATTTATTATCCATTAGTTTCTGTATAAATTTTGTTTGATCGTTATGAAGTTGTAATCCCATTAATAAACCAACGCCTCTTACTTCTTTAATTATTTTAGGAAACTTTTTTCTCAATATATTTAATTCTGAATGAAAGTATTTTGATAATTTTTTAACATTTGAAAGAAATCCTTTTTTTAATATTTGATCTAAAACAGCATTTCCAACAGACATAGCTAGTGGGTTGCCACCAAATGTTGACCCATGAGTTCCAGCTGTCATTCCTGATGCTACCTTTTTATTCATTAAAACTGCACCTAACGGAAACCCACCTCCAATACCTTTTGCTATTGGGACAATATCAGGCTTAATTTTCGAATTTTCAAATGCAAAAAAATTTCCACTTCTTCCAATTCCACACTGGACTTCATCTAAAATTAATAAAATTTTTTTCTTATCACAAATTTTTCTTAATTCTTTTAAACACCAATTGGGTATAACTTTAATTCCTCCTTCTCCCATCACAGTTTCAACCATAATAGCAGCCGTTTTTTTTGTTATTTTTTTTTTAAAATCTTTATGATTTCCAAATTCAAAATGGTCAAATCCATCAACTTTCGGTCCAAAGCCCTCTGTCATCTTCTTTGATCCACTAGCATAAATTGTAGCTAATGTTCTTCCATGAAATGAATTTTTAACACAAAGAATTCTATTTTTTGAAGGTTGTCCTATCGAATAAAAATATCTTCTAGCAACTTTAATTGCAGCCTCTGTGGCTTCTGCTCCACTATTTTGGAAAATAATAAAGTCTGCAAAAGTTTTTTTTGCCAATCTTTTAGCTAATTTTTCTCCCTCTGGAATGATAAACGCATTAGAAACATGCCAAAGTTTTTTAGATTGTTTGTTAACTGCTTTTATTAAATATGGGTTTGCATGCCCTAAGGAATTTACTGCTATTCCCTGAACAAAGTCTAAATATTTTTTTCCATTAGTAGAATATAAAAAACTTCCTTTGCCATATTTAAAGGAAATTTTTCTTCTATTATAATTTTTTGCTAAAGCGCTCATTAACTAAGATTTAATTTTATAACCTTTTTTGTAAAGAAGAAAAGCAACATACCACATGAGAACACTTAATATAATTAGATAGATTAATCCTACTGTTATCGATCCATCTGATTTTCCTAAGAAGCCATATCTAAACCCATCAATCATATAAAAGAATGGATTTATGTGACTAATATTTTGAAATAATTCTGGCAGTTTATCTATAGAATAAAATACACCTGATAAAAAACTTAATGGAGTTATTATAAAATTTGTTACAGTTGCTGTATGATCAAATTTTTCAGCCCAAAGGCCAGTTATAAAACCAAGACTTCCAAGAATAAATGCACTTAAAAAACCAAATACAAAAATATAAAAAATATTATAAATTGTGATATCAACTATTAATGAAAAGACCGCTATTGAAATTATAGCTATTAAAAAACTTCTTGTTAAGGCAGCCAGTATTATTGCCATCGACACTTCAAAGGCTGAAAGTGGTGCATAGAGCATGTCAACAATATTTCCTTGAATTTTTCCTATCATTAGTGAAGAAACAGAGTGACTAAATGATTGTGTTAAAATGCTCATTGCAATTAAACCGGGCGCTAAAAAATTTATAAAAGAATAGCCAAGCACATCTCCTCTATTATTGCCTAAAGCTAGGGATAGAACTGATAAAAATAATAAACTTGAAACAAGTGGAGATAACAAAGTTTGCTGCCAAACTGCCATGAACCTGTTACACTCTTTAAGCCATAGGCTTTTAAAGCCAATCCAATTTACAAAGCCAAACTTTTTAACTCCGATATGATATTTTTTATCCAATTCAACCATAAGTAATCATATATAAATTTTAAAAAAAGATGTGTATAAAACAGAAAAATCCATTGTCTTTTTTTTAATCTTGTGTGATCTGTATATAGTTATAAAAATTAATTAACATACTAAATATAGAATATGAGCTGGAACGAAGAAAAAGTAGAAAAGTTAAAAGAACTTTGGGGCAAAGGAAGCACTGCAAGCCAAATAGCTGAAATAATCGGTGGTATTAGTAGAAATGCAGTAATTGGTAAAGCTCATAGATTAAATTTATCATCAAAAATTAAAACTAGAAATGCATCTTCAAGCCAAAATTTTGATAATAGTTCAGAAGAAAATTCTTCTAAGCAAAAAAGAGGACGAAAAAGTAAGTTTCAATCCTTAATTATTGAAAAAGACTTCGAACCAGAAAATCCTAAGAAATTAGAGGAACTAGATGAGAGCTCTTGTAAATGGCCTATAGGTCACCCTGAAGAACAATCATTTTATTTTTGTGGACGATCGTCTTTAAAAGATTTTTCATATTGCAAACTTCATTTACTATATGCCTATCAGCCAAAAGGAAGAAAAGAAGAGCCTGTAGCTGATAAAGATGAAGAGACACCTCAGTATATTGATAAAAAAATTAATACTGCTTAATAATTTTTTAATTTAATTAATCTTAATTTTTTATTTCTTATTCTTTCCATTAAACCCTCTGATCAGAGATTTTATGATTAGATAAATTAGGTAAGAGAAAATTGAGAATATTAAAAAATAAATAATATTAATTATCATAAATAATCATACAATTTTAGTATAGGAAATTCTATTAAGAATTAGCAGGATTATATTTTTTTGTAGAAAATTGCCCACCTTCTCTCCACATATAGCTATATTTTTCTACTTCATTATCAAATACTCTTGTACTTGGAACCCCAATATCAGCATTAGTTTGATATTTTCCTGAAGGAACATTGTCATATTTTAAAAGTGTAAGCTGATCTATTGTTAGAAGTGGTTTTGGAAATAATTGAAAAACTTTAGCAGACATAGTTGCTAAAAAAAGAGGTAATGGTACTAATAATCTTTTTTTATCTATTAAATGTAATAATTTTTTTAAAATTTCTTTTAAGGATAAGATGTCAGGCCCAACACACTCTATAATTTTAGAGTAAATATTTTTAGAGACAACATGATAAATGGTATCAGTTAAATCCGAACAATGTATTGGAGCAAATTTAGTTGATCCATTATAATAAAGTGGAAAAAACGGAAGCCTACTAAGTAAGGTCATAAAAGACGTAGTAAAATTATCATCAACTGAATAAACTACAGAAGGCCTTAATATTGTTGCTAAAGGAAAATTTTTTTGAATATTTAGTTCACCATCTAATTTACTTTTTGCATACTCTGAGTCTGGTGCATTATTTATCCCTAATGCTGACAAATGAATAAATTGCTGAACTTTATATTCTTTACAAAGTTTAGATAAAATAGATGGAAAAATAGAGTGAATATTTTTGAAAGTATTGCCCTTGCCACTTTCATATAAAATACCAATTAAATTTATACAAATATCAGTTTGGGAAAAAAGCTTTCTAATTTTTTTTTCATCAAAGATATTAGCTTCAACAATGTCTATGTAACCTGCATTAGCTTGAGTTTTTATTGCATATCCTTTTTGATGAAGGTTTCTAGTAACCACAGTCACTTTATAATTATTTTTAGTAAGCTTTCTTATTAAATGACGACCTATTTGACCACTACCGCCAAAAATTAGACAATTTTTTGCTTTCATATATATATAATTAAAAATGAATATTGATATTAAACTTCACAAGAATGATCTACCAGAAGATTTAGATTTAGGCAATATTATAGCGGTTGATGGAGAGTTTATGGGCCTCAATGTTAAGCGTGATCCTTTATGCCTTATTCAAATATCAACTGGTAATTCTGATGCTCATATTATCCAGCTTGATAGGGAAAAATATGATGCTCCAAACTTAAATAAAGTTCTTTCTGACGCATCAATCATAAAAATATTTCATTATGGTAGGGCGGACATGGCTCACATAAAGCACTACCTAAAAACAGAAACTAATAATATTCTTGATACAAAAATTGCTTCAAAGCTAGCTAGATCCTATTCTGATAGTCACTCCCTAAAAACGTTAATTAAAGAATTTATGAACGTAGATGTAAGTAAACAATTTCAAAGTTCAGATTTTGGAGGGGAACTATCTCCAGCACAATTAAAATATTGCGCTAATGATGTTATTTATTTGCATAAAATTCATGAAGAATTAAATAAAATTCTAGTAAGAGAAAAACGAATTGATTTATATAAAAACTGTTTAGCATTTTTAAAAACTAGAGTTGATCTTGATTTGGCTTTATTTAAAGACGATATATGGTCTCATTAAATGAAAAAAAGAAATTATAAAAAAATTGCAAAGAATGTAATTGATCTTGAAATCAAAGCTCTAAAAAAATTAAAAAATTCAATTAATAATTCATTTAATGACGCTGTTGACGCAATATCAAAATGTCAATCTAAAGTAATACTATGTGGTGTTGGCAAAAGTGGATTAATAGCAGCAAAAATTTCAGCAACACTTTCTTCTGTTGGAACACCTTCATTTTCACTATCTGCAAATGACTGTTCTCATGGTGATCTTGGTAGCATTTCAAAAAAAGATATTTTAATTTTAATAAGTTATTCAGGATCTACAGAAGAATTAAAGAATATAATAAAATATGCCAACAGAAATAAAATTACTTTAATAGGCATAATGTCTAAAAAAGACTCAATACTATATAAAGCGTCAGACATTAAGTTACTTATACCAGAGGTAACTGAGGCAGGACTTGGTATTGTTCCAACTTCAAGTACTATAAATCAATTAAGTATTGGTGATGCATTAGCAATATCAACTCTAAATCAAAAAAAAATTAGCAAAAAAGATTTTAAAAAATTTCATCCTTCAGGAAATCTTGGGGCCAAACTAAGAACAGTAGAGGAGATAATGATAACTGGAAATAAAATTCCTTTTGTAAATGGTAATTTAATAATGAAAAAAGCTTTACAAATAATATCAAATAAAAAACTTGGAATATTGGTAGTTAGTAATAGCAAAGGGATTACAACAGGAGTTATTACAGATGGTCAAATTAGAAGGTTTAATGAGGTAAATGACAATCTACAGAGTTTAACTGTTAAAGAGGTTATGACTTTAAACCCCATCAGTATTGATAAAGATACCTTAGTAGAAAAAGCGTTATCAATCATGAATAGCAAAAAGATCACCTCTTTATGTGTTCACAGCAAAAAAAACTTAAAAAGAACTGTTGGAATACTACATATTCATAAAATATTAGAGACTAACATCAATTAGATGGGTCAAAAAAGTTTAATTCAGTTAATAATAGTTTTAATAATAATCTTAATCTCATCAGCTGTGTATTTAAATTATTTTACTAAAGACTCAGAAGATTTGGCAACTAAAATGAAGACCTTAAAAACTGAAAACATTAAAGACGAAACCAGTAATTATATAGAAAATATTAGTTACATTTCTAAAATTGGTGAAAACAAATATGAAATTTTAGCTGATAGAACAAAAATTAAAATAAATGAACCTGATATAATGTTTTTAGAAAATGTAGCTGCTTTTATAACCCTTAAAAACACTAGCACAATTAAAGTAACTTCAGATTTTGCGAAATATAATTCAAAAAATTATGACACTATTTTTTCAAAAAATGTTATAGCAACTTATCCTGGGCATAAAATAACAGGTGAGTTACTAGATTTTTCTTTTGTAAATAATATTGGTATTTTCTCAACTAATATTGTTTATGTTGGTAGTAAGACAAAAATGATTGCTGATAAAATAGAAGTGAATCTTACCAATAATGATACTAAAATTTTTATGCTTGATCAGTCTAAAAAAGTTATAATTGAGGGAATAAATTAATATGGCTCTTATAAAAAAATTTAGAATTAAATCATTTAAAAATCCCCAGCCTATAATATCGTTGGATAATATATCTTTATCATTTGGAAATAGAAAAATTTTAGATAACGTGAGCTTCAAAATAAATCATGGACAAATTCTTGGAATGTTGGGACCTAATGGAGTTGGAAAATCAACTATTTTTAATTTAATTACAGGTTTAATAAAGCCAGACTATGGTAAAATTAATTTTAGAGGTACTGTTGTTAATGACTACCCAATATATTTAAGGACTACAAAGTTTAAGATTGGCTATGTTCCTCAGTACGGAGGATATTTTGGTGATCTTACATTATTAGAAAATTTAAAAGCAATTGCTGAAATAGTAATATTAGAAAAAGAATTGATTAAAAATAAAATTGATCAATTAATTGCTAAATTTGAGCTTGATGCCATTAGAGACACTAAAGCAAAATATTTGTCTGGTGGTCAAAAAAAAAAACTAGTGATTGCATTAGCTTTATTAAGTGATCCTGAAATTTTATTGCTTGATGAATGTTTTGCAGCACTAGATGTTCTTACAATTAAAATGCTTCAGGAAATTATAGTTAACTTACAAACGGAAAACAATATAACAATCTGTATCTGTGATCATCAAGCAAGAGATTTACTGTCCTGCGTAGATATTGCTTTGATTTTGTCTAATTGTAAAATTGTGGCTCACGGCTCACCCAACGATTTAGTTAATAATGTTGAAGCAAAAAATGCCTATTTTGGCGACGCCTTTAAATTTAATTAAAATGGCAAAAATACTTGCAATTAAAAAAAAAATTAATTCATTCAAAAAAAAAATAGAAGTTAGTGGTGATAAAAGCTTAAGTATAAGGTGGGTCCTTTTAGCCTCCCAAGCAATTGGAAAATCAAAAGGTTACAACCTTTTAATGTCAGAAGATGTATTAGCTGCAATTGATAGTATCAAAAAACTTGGCGTAAAAGTGAGGATACAAAAAAATTACTGTGAAATAGTAGGCAATGGAATTAATGGCTTTAAATACAATAAAAGCTTAACAATAGATGCTAAAAATTCTGGAACACTTGGTAGGTTAATTTTAGGTCTTTTAATTAAATCTCCTAAAAAAATAAAAATAATTGGTGACAAAAGTTTATCTAAGAGAGATTTTTCAAGAGTGACCACACCTTTAAGCAAATTTGGTGTTAAATTTTCTTATAAAATAAAAAATAAACTGCCTTTAACAATTCTTGGCATACAAACAGCAAAAGGTATTAAATATTTTGAGAACAAAGGTTCAGCTCAATGCAAAAGTAGCGTAATGCTTGCAGCACTAAATGCATCAGGAACAACTTCTATTAAAGCAAAGAAATCAAGAAATCACACAGAGTTACTTTTTAAATATTTAAAAATTCCTATCAAAGTAAGAAAAACTAAAAAATTTGATTTTATAGATATTAAAAAACCAAAAAAAATTAGTGCCTTCAATTATCAAATTCCAGGAGACATAAGTTCCAGTTCTTTTTTTATGGTACTAACAACGCTTGCTGATAATTCAAAACTTTTAATTAAGAATGTAAATATCAATCCTTCTAGAGTGGGAGTTATTACAATCTTAAAAAAAATGGGAGCCAAAATAACACTTGAAAACCAAAAAAATTATAGAGGAGAAAAAATTTCTGATATTTTAATAAAAAGTTCAAAAAAACTTAAAGCTATTAATTGTCCAGTAGAATTAAATAGTAGTGCCATTGATGAATTTTTGGTTATTTTTTTAATTGCCGCAAAAGCAAAAGGTATTTCTTATTTTAAAGACCTTTCAGAACTAAACCAAAAAGAAAGTCCGAGATTAATTTGGGGTTCTAAAATTTTAAATATGATGGGTATAAAAACAGATTTAACAAACGATTCTATTAAGATTTATGGACAACCTGATTTAGAAATAAAAAAACCAATAACTGTTAAAAACTATCTAAAGGATCATAGAGTTTTTATGATGAGCACAATTGCTGCCTTAACCTTTGGTGGAAAATGGAAAATTCACGATAAAGATTCTATAAATACTTCCTTTCCATCTTTTTTGAAGATAATTAAAAATATAAACCATTCATCACTATGAAGCTTAAAAAAAAAATTAAAATCGCAATAGACTCACCTGCTGCTGCTGGTGCCGGCACTCAAGCAAAATTAATTTCTAAACATTTTAACTTATTTTATTTAGATACAGGAAAAATTTATAGATTAATTGCAAATATTAAACTTACTCAACAAAATAAGTATAGTCATAGTTTAATAAAAAAAAAGATGCTCAAATTAACTATGAAAGATTTGCAAAATAAAAAATTATTATCGGATGAAGTTGGAACAATGGCATCAATTATATCAAAAGATAAAAAAATAAGAAAACTTGTTCATGCATTTCAAATTAAAAGCGCTTATCATCCTCCCAAAAAGTATAATGGATCTTGTTTAGATGGAAGAGACATAACTTATAAGATAATTCCTGATGCTGATTTTAAATTTTTTATAACAGCAAATACTAAGACTAGAGCTTTAAGAAGGTATAAAGAGTTAAAAGGACTAAATAAGAAAATATCTTTTAATGAAGTCCTAAAAAGTATCAAAAACCGTGACAAAAGTGACTATAATAGAAAAGTTTCACCTCTTATGAGAACTCGAGATTCGGTCTTGATTAATACCACGAATTTAACTAAAAGATCATGCTTTTTAAAAATTAAACAAATTATGGATAGGAAACTAAAAGCTTAATGGAAATTTATAAAGACCTTTCAAACCCCGCATCTAAAGAATTCGAACAATTACTAAATTCACAGTTTACTAAAACAGCAAATCTTGAAGAAGGAAAAATTATTACTGGTGTAGTAAACAAAGTTACTGATAACTTTGTATTTCTTGAAGTACCTGGTTTAAAATCAGAGCCTATCTTGGATATTAATGAATTAAAAAGCATGGGTATGCTTGATAAAGCAAAAGTAGGTGAAAAAATTTCTGTTCTTCTTGAAAGGTTAGAAGATAAAAAAGGTGAAGTACTAGTATCAGCTTCAAAAGCTCAAAAAATTCAAGGTTGGGACAAACTTGTTGAAGCGTATGAAAAAAATGAACCTATCATGGGTAAAATTACTGGACGTGTTAAAGGTGGATGCATAGTTGAACACATCGATACTGGTTCTTTAATGTTTTTACCTGGATCTCAAATTTCAGATAAACCATTAAAAGACATTAGTCATTTAATGAATGAGCCTCAAAAATTTGCTCTAATAAAATTAGATAAAGTTAGAGGAAACGCATGTGTTTCTAGAAGAGAAATAATCTCTTCATTTAAAAAAGAAGATAAAATTAAAATTGTCGAAAAATTCAAAGTTGGGGATATAATTAAAGGTGCTGAAGTAAAAGGCTACAGTTCATTTGGTTGTTTTTTTAGTGTTAATGGTGAGCTTGATGTTTTAGTTCACTTACAAGAAATTTCTTATTCAAGAGTTAATCACCCTGATGAAGTTTTTACAATTGGTGAGAAACATGACCTTAAAGTAATCAGTGTTGATCTTGAAAAGCTTCAGGTTGGTTGTTCAGTAAAACAACTTACACCAGACCCTTTTGAAAACATTTCAAATTATGAACTAAACAAAATCTATAAAGTAAAAGTCGTTAAGCTTATGGACTTTGGAGCTTTTTGTGAGCTTGAAAAAGGATTATCAACTTTATTGCACTCAAGTGAATTAAGTTGGACTAAAAAAAATATTTCTGCAAAAAAAATGTTTAAAGTTGGAGATGAAATTGATTGTGTAATCACTGAAATTGATAAAGAAAAAAGAAGAGTGGCAATATCTCACCGTTTAACAACTGATAACCCTTTTGAAACATTTGAAAAAACTTACCCAATTGGATCTGAGGTTGAGGGTGAGGTTGCAAGTAAAAATGAATATTCTATTTTCTTAAAAGTTGATGGCTTAGATATTGATGCTTTCTTGCATTGTAATGATTTAACTTACCTAAATAATGGTGAAGAAGAATTAGCTAAATATAAAATTGGAGATAAATTAAAAGTTAAAGTGTTAGAAGTAAAAGCAGCAGAACAAAAAGTTAGAGTTGGCTTACGTCAAACTCAACCAGACCCTTTTGATTGGTTTAATGATAAAAAGGTTAAACAAACTATTACTGTTAAGATTATTTCAACTGACAACAAAGGTCTTGTTGTAAGACCTGAGGGCTGTGAAATGGACTTCATTATTAAAAAATCTGCAATTGCTATTAATGCTGCTGATGCAAGACCTGCTAGATTTACAGGTGGAGAAAGAATTGACTGTGCTATTCAAGAGTTAGATATAGATAAAAGAAAAGCAACATTAAGTATTAAACTTTTAGAGGAAATTGAGCGTAAAGTTGCACTAGATACTTATGGTTCTGAAGCAAGTGGTAAAAACTTACCTTTCTCATCATTATCTGATGATTTAGAGAAAAAGAAAAAAGAAGACGAATAAAAATTGGCTATTGTAAAATCAAAGCTTCTAAAACAACTCGCTAATAACTACCCAAATTTTTTAAAAAAAGACCTAGAAAAGTTTACTGATATTATTCTTACTGAAATAAAGCAGGCCCTTAAACGAGGAGATCGTGTTGAATTAAGAGGTTTTGGAATGTTCTCTACTAATATTCAAAAAGCAAGAATATCAAGAAACCCCAAAACGGGAGAGAAAGTGAATACGCCTGAAAAAAAAACAATTCACTTTAAAATGTCTAAGGAAATGTTTAAAAAATTAAACAATGATGAATAAAAATATCTTTGTTGCTTGTGATACATCAAGCTTAAAAGAAATAAAAAAAATAATTAGCGATACGAAAACTAATAAACTTCAAATAATTCCAAAATTTGGCTTACAGTTCTTTTATTCAAAAAGTGGGAGAGCTTTTCTTCAAAATTTTAAGAGAGATTATTTCTTAGATTTAAAAATAAATGATATTCCACAAACTGCTTTATCTGCAATGGATAGTTTAAAAGATTTAAAGAAATGTAAATATATTACAGTTCATGTAAGCGGTGGCCTTGAAATGCTTAAAGCTATTACAAAAAAAGCTAAATCAATTAACAAAAATTTAAAAGTATTAGGAGTTACAATTTTAACAAGCCTTAACAAAAAATCTCTTGAAGAAATTGGTCACACCAAGACCGTAGAGCAGTTAGTATTAAAACAAGCTGGTCTTATAAAAAAATCAGGTGCAGCTGGAATTGTGTGTTCTGCACAAGAAGCAAAAATAGTTAGGAAAAAATACAAAAATTTATTTATTGTTACGCCAGGAATAAGGCTACCTGGAGATGATGCAAATGATCAATCTAGAGTAATGACTCCTAATGATGCTTTTAAAAATAAAGTTTCTGGTATTGTAATGGGAAGGTCATTAATAAAGGGTAATATCAAAAACAACATTAAAAGATTAATTAATCACTTAAATCAATGATCCAACCCTGCAAGATTTGTGGGATCTCCGACTCTAAAACTTTAGAATTTTTAACTTCCCATCCTACTCCACCTAAGATGATAGGGTTTATTTGTAATTGGCCTAAATCAAAAAGATTTGTTGAACACAACAAGCTTAAAAAGCTATTAAAAGTTGATAAAAAAAAATCAGAATATGTTGCTGTATTAGTTAAACCTAATGAAGATATATTAGAAAAAATAAAGGATTTACCATTCGATTATTATCAACTTTATGATTGTACACCTACTGAAGTTAAATCAGTTAAAGAAAAATATAATAAGAAAATTATTGTTGCGATAACTGTAAAAGATCAAAATGACACAGTTAAATATTTAGAATATAATGAGCTTGCAGATATAATATTATTCGACAGTAAAGGTTATGAAAAAAGCATGTCCTTTGATCATCAATTAATTAAAAATATTAAAATTAATAAAGAATTGATGCTTGCTGGGAATATTCAAATTGAAGATAACCTTGAAAATTATAAAGAAATAGCAGACATTATAGATATTTCTGGAGGTCTAGAAACATCTGGATTAAAAGATATTTCAAAAATAAATATTTTTTTAAATAAAATTAAATTAATTAACAATGAAACTTAAAAAAAAAATTCCTTTAATCGATCAGCACAACAAAAATGGATTTTGGGGTGGTAAATTTGGTGGTAATTTTATACCTGAAACTTTAAAAAAGCCTATTGAGGATTTAACTGAACTTTTTGAAAAACTTAGATACGATAAGAAATTTCTTAAAGAGAGAGACTATTATTTTAAGAATTATATAGGCTCTCCTACTTCATTTGTTAAACTTCAAAACCTATCAGATCACTTAAGTGGAGCTCAAATATATGCCAAAATGGTGTCAGAGGCGAACGGAGGAGCTCATAAAATTTATAATGCAACAGTTCATTGCCTTATTGCTAAAAAAGCAGGGAAAAAATATGTCGTTGGTGATACGGGTGCAGGTTATGCTGGAAAGATGCTGAGTATGGCTGCTAAAAAATTTGGCCTTAAATGCAAAATATTCATGGGTGCAAAGGATATTAAAAGACAAAAACCTAATGTAGATGCGATGAAAAAGAATGGTGCAGAAGTTGTGCCCGTTTATTCAGGAAGCCAAACATTAGTAGATGCTGTCAGTGAATGCATGCGTTATTGGGTTTCAAATTGCGATAACACCCATATGTGTGTTGGATCAACAGTAGGCCCTAATATATTTGTTAAAATTTGTGGCTGGAGTACAGCTCAAATTTCAAGAGAATTAAAAGTTCAAATTCAGTCAGAATTTAAAAAGATGCCTAAAAAAATTAAACTCATTAATTGTGTTGGAGGTGGAAGTTCAGCTTATGGGTTTTGGAGTGAGTTTATTGATTATGACAAAAAGCAGATTGAATTAATTGGTGTTGAAGCTGGTGGACCAAAAAGTTCAAAACTGCATGCAGCACCTCTAACTAATAGAGCTAAACTTGGAATATTACATGGAGCTGCAGCTTATGTTTGTCAAAATAGTGAAGGACAAATTAACGATACTGCTTCTATTTCTGCTGGATTAGATTATCCTGGGGTATCCCCTATTCACTGCTTCTTAAAAGATACTAAAAGAGCAAGATATATATCTGCAACTGATGAGGCTGCTTTAAATGCATACAAACTAGTTACAAAACTTGAAAAAATAAACCCAAGTCTTGAACCTAGTCATGCTTTTGCTGAAGCTATAAAAATTGCTCCAAAATTAAACAAAGATACTATCATTATTGTTAATTCTTGTGGTGATGCCAAAAAAGATCGTGATATTTTAAAAGAAAGATTGGGAAAAATTAACTAAGATGTCATTAATCAACTTAGCATTTAAAAAAGTAAAAACTGAAAAGAGACCTGCATTACTAACTTACACGGTAGCTGGAGATAATACTAAAAAGAAGTCTCTTGAGATATTAAAATCAATTGCAAAATATGCTGACATTTGCGAAATAGGATTTCCTCATAACACTCCAATTGCAGATGGTGGACAGATTCAATCAAGCGCTTATAGAGCTTTGAAAAATGGTATCAAAATTAAAGATGTTTTTTCAATAGTTAAAGATTTTAAAAAATCAAAACAATCAAAACCAGTAATATTGATGGGTTATTATAATATGATTTATCAATATGGAGATAATAACTTTATAAATATTTGTAAAAAAGTAGGAGTAGATGGATTAATTGTTGTTGACCTTCCTTATCCAGAAAATAAAGAATTTGCAAAAAAATGTAAGAAAAAAGATATTAGTTTTATTCAATTAGTGTCTCCTACTACGTCTCTAGACAGAATGAAAAAGATTATAAGAGACTCACATGATATGGTCTATTATATCAGTATGCTCTCAACAACTGGTGGCAAGCTAAAGGTTTCGCCTAAAAAAATTTTAGAGCGTTACAGTAAAATTAAAAAACTTAACAAGAATAAGAATATTGTAATAGGCTTTGGGATCACTGAAAAAACCATAGCATCTCTAAGAAAGGCTGATGGATTAGTGGTTGGCAGTGCTTTATGTAAAGAAATATCAAATTCTATTAAAAAACGCCAAAATCCTGTCACAAATGTAACTAATATTGTGTTAAAGTTAAGAAAAAAAATAGCATGAATTGGATTAAAAAAACTTTAAGATTTGGTGAAAAGATTAAAACCATCATTAAAGCACGTGCAACCAAAACAGAGATAGCTAATAGTGACTGGACCTCATGTTGTAAGGGACCAATCTTAAAAAAAAATTTAGAGGAAAACTTATGGGTTTGCCCATCTTGTAATAAACACCACAGAATAAGCCCACGTCAGAGATTTGACATTATATTTGGCAAAAATAATTATGAAGTTTTAAAAACTCCAATTCCTCAAGATGACCCTTTAAATTGGAATGATGCAAAACCTTATAAAGATAGATTAAAAGCTGCTAGAAAAAAAACTGGCATGGATTGTGGAATGATGGTTGTTAATACTAATATTCTAAATTTAAAAATCACAGCAATTGCATCTGATTTTGATTTTGTAGGTGGCTCAATTGGTGCTGCAGAAGGTGAAGCTTTTTTATACGGAATTCAACATGCAATAGAAAATGAGCAACCTTTTGTAGTGTTTACTTCTGGTGGCGGAATGAGAATGATGGAAAGTCTTATATCTTTAAGTCAAATGACAAGGACGACACTTGCAATTAACGAACTAAAGAAAAATAATTTACCCTATATTGTTGTTCTAACTGATCCAACTGCTGGTGGTATTACAGCGTCATATGCAATGTTAGGTGATCTGCACTTAGCAGAACCAGGAGCTCTTATAGCTTTTGCAGGAGCAAGAGTAATTCAAGGCACTGTAAGAGAAGAGTTACCAGAAGGCTTTCAAAGAAGTGAGTATGTAGAAAAAACTGGCTTTGTAGATTTAATTGTAGAGAGAAAAGACTTAAGAGAAAAAATTGGATCATTATTATCAATATTGTTAAAGAAAAATTCTGCTATAAATTCATCAGAAAATGAAACTTCAGAAGATAGTAGAGCGCTTACAAAAGCTGCATCCTAAAGAGATTGATCTAAGTCTAGATCGAACTAAAAATCTTTTAGAAAAATTAGGCAATCCTCAAGATCAAATCAGTTGCATTTCTATTGTTGGCACGAACGGAAAATTTTCGACTATCCAGGCACTTTATGCAATTTTAAAAGAGGCTGATTATAAATGTAATATTTATACCAGTCCTCACATTCAAAAAATTAATGAGAGATTTGTCTTTAACAATAAGCCTCTAACAGATGATGAATTAGCCAATCTTTTTTCTGAAATAGAAGAAGCTAACAATCAAACACAAATCACTTTCTTTGAAATTTTAACTGTTGCTTATTTTCATTACGCAAAGAAATACCCTGAAAACATTAACTTAATTGAGTCAGGTCTATTTCATAGATTTGATGCAACCAACATTTTAAAAAAAAACTTAGCTAGTATTGTAACAGCTATTGGTCTGGATCACTTAGATTGGCTTCCAAAAGAAGAGCAAACAGTTGAAAAAATAATATTTGAGAAAACATCCACTTTGTTAAACTCTAAAATCGTAGTTGCAAAACAAAGCTCAAATGAAATTAACAAAAGTATTGAGGATACAATTAAAGATAACTCTTCTAAAAAAATAATCTTTAATAAAAACTATAATTTTACCTTAAAAGAAAATAATTTTTTTTATTTTGAAGATGAATTTGGTTCTCTTAAACTTCCAAAACCCAATTTGCCTGGAGAATTTCAATTAGAAAATGTCTCTACAGCAATTGCAACTGTTAGACAATTAGCAGACTATAAAATAACTGATGAACATATTAAGAGTGGTATTACTAAAATAGAAAGTATCGCACGACTACAAGAGTTAAAATCTGGAAAATTAAAAGATTTAAATAGTAATAATTTATTATTTGTTGATGGATCTCATAACCCACTTGGCGCAAAGGTATTAAATGAATATCTTCAAAGTCTAAATTGTAACAAACATATTATTTTAGGAATGATGGCCAACAAAGATCACAATGAATATATGAGTTACTTTAAAGATATTAAATCATTAACAACAATTGACATTCCAAATCAACCCAATGCTATTAAGGGAAGTGAACTTAAAGAGAAAATTAAAAATTTTGAAAATATTAATTATAAAAATTCTATTGAGGAAGCAATTAGCTCAATTGATCTTCAAGAAAATGATATTATTTTAATTACAGGGTCTTTGTATCTTGCGGGAGAAGTTTTAAACTTAAACTAGATATTCTTATCTAGAAATTCTTTCATTTGACTCTCAGCAACTCCACCAACTTTTCTGTCTACTTCAACACCTTTTTTGTAAACAATAACAGTTGGTACACCTCTTACACCAGCAGCTGAACCTGTGTTAATTCCACCATTTTCTATGTCGGCATAATAAAAGTTTGCTTTATCTTTGTAGCTATCTGAAAACTTATCCATGATGGGTTTAAGGCTCTTGCAAGGAGCACACCATTCTGCAGAAAATTGAACTACAGAGATATCTTCATTCTTAATTTTTGTTTCAAATTCCTCGTCTTTAAAATCAATAAGCATATTTCATATATAAATTCTTATTAGATTTATTCAATATGTAAAAAAGGATTTTTTTAGTTAATTAACAGAGACTTATTATACTTGTTCGTATTTTTTTTGAATACCTTCAACGAACTCATTAATTTCGTCTAAAAACTTGAGCTTTTTCTCATCTTTTTCGTTGGTATATCTATCTCTTAAATTATCACACTCAAAATAAAATTCTTTGCATGTCCACCATTTTTCTTTTTCATCACTTAATATTCTTTCGGCTATTCCACGTTTAATGGTCTTAAACATATCAGGAGGAAGTGTCTCAGGTGATTCTTGATATATTATTTTTTTTCCAAAGCTTACCATTCTCTCGTCTTCAAATTTATCTAATAATATTAATTTATCTTTCCAAGAAGCTGCATGCCATTTTGGAAATAAAGCTGTATCTTTTTGAGGAGTAAATTTTTTATAAATTGTCTCTTCTGCCAGTAAATCAACTTGTGAATCGAATTGTGCTTTTTCTTCAGCTGTTTCTCGTAATGCGGTTAAAACATTTTGAGAAAATCTCTCATTACTGTTTACTAATTTTGCACGCTCTTTAATTAGATCAGGATCAAGATTGCTATATGGTTCAACTTGTAGTCCATAACTTGCGTCTAGAATTATAGGAGCTTTATTTGATCGTATAGTTCTTAAAAACTTTAATTTTTTAATAGCACTTTTAAGTTCAGAAATTGACATATCAAATAATGGAATAGGATCAATTTTAAGATCAAAAGCTTGGCCCCATTGATAGATTGGGTGAATACAATGTTTTGGGTGAAGTGGTGCAACTACAAATCTATAATTTTTACCAAAATGATATTCTGCTAATGTAAACATTTTTTCAGTTTTAAATATCGTCTCAGTATCACTCTTGTTTGCTGTTCTTAAAAATGTATCCCAAGTCTGAGGTTGATTTTTTTTAATTAATCCTAAAACCTTAACGGTTAGTTCTGCATCAAATAAAGCTGAGTGAGCTCCACTTGATTCAAAGCCATTCATTCTAGCTAACGACTCTAGTTTCATGACCGCATTACCTTTTGCATTTGTTTCAGTTTTTATAACACTCTCATCAACTGCATGGGCACCTCTTGCAATGTTTAAACCATCATGTCTTTTGTTAGGGGTTGCATTGGTGATATAAGGATATCTAATTCCTCTAAAGAATTCGTTTCTTATCATCTCATCATCAAAGCCAATGTTTGACCAACCCATGAATATTGCTGGGCTCCATTTTTTAAATGTTGCTTCTAACTGAGATAACATTTGGTAATGACTTAAATTTCCTTTAGTTAATAAATCAACACTAGTCTTGTTAACTATCAAAGCCATTGCTTGAGGAACTTCTCCTTCTGGTAATCTACATCTAAAATTAAAACGATCTAATTCTTTAAAATTTGGGTCAACTAAAATACCACCTACTTCAATAATACTTCCCCATGAAGTATTGGCACTACTAGATTCAATGTCCCATATTGCTAAATTCATATTAGTTCATATTCCTTTGATGATAGTATTGTTCTACTTTTTCTAAAAACTTGTTTTGGTATTCTTCTAGTTTTTCACCTTGAATTCTAAAGTCTTGGAATAAATTATCTACAGTGCAAAGTAAAACAATTCCTTGGGTTATTTTTGAATTATGGACAACGTTATGAGCTAATGAATATGCCCCTAATTGTAGATAATAGTCCTCAATCCACTCTTCTTTTTTTGGTTTATTGGATTGTTTAAAATCAATGATAGTTTCTTGCCCTTCATACACACCAACTGCATCACATGTACCTGCGTATTTTCCAGGGTAATACAATGTTGCTTCAGTACCATAAATTTCTGACAATTTTCCTTTAATACCTTGTTCGATAATTTCGTCTGCCATTTTTTTAGATTTGCTAGCCTCTTCTTCTAATAGCTCTAAATTTAATTGCCCTAATAAATATTTTTCTAAATGAGAATGCATTGATGTGCCTCTACTTGAAGCATCATTTTTAATTCTATTTGCTTCAGCAGTCCCCACTCTTGCCTTCCAATTTGCAAGAGATGCTTTTTTTTCTTCACTTTGTGTTGCTTGTAATATGGAAGTTACTGAAGGAAGCTTTTCTTGATTTACAGCATACATCCTTGAACCACTCACCATTGATCTCATAGATTTTGGATAAGTAAATTTATTATTCCACTGCATATAGTTTGTTATAAGCGGTATTGAAGAAAAAAAGAAATTAATTTTTTGCTTGTTTTGAATGGTCAACAAATTTTTCTACATTTTCTGTTTGAACGGCTTTATCAACTCGTTCAGGATCTTTAATATTTTCTAGGCTTCTGCTAATCGATCTTGCATCTGTTCCAAACTTATCAACAACAATCATTGCTTCTTCTAATTTTTTTCTAAGAGCAACTATATTTTCAAAATGTTTTCCAAATCTTGAGCTAATTGTTTTTAGATGATCGTAGATTTCTGTTGCACCTTTTTGAACTTTTAAAGATTGAAAGCCCATGTGTAATGATTGCAAATAAGCAGAAAGAGTATTTGGACCACAGATTACAACTTTATGTTTTTTCATTAATTCTTGAGTTAATAATTCTTTAGTAGTTGGATCTTGGTATTCAGTTAGTTCTTTATATAAACTTTCAGTTGGCGCATAAACTATTGCAAAATCTGTTGTCTTTGGTGGAACAATATATTTTTCATTAACACTTTTAGCTTTAGCTTTAAAAGCAGTGGCTAATTTTGCTCTGGCATCTGCAACAGCTTTTTTATCATCAGCATCATAACCATCGGTAATTGCTTTAAATTTTTCTACTGGGAAATGACTATCTACTGGAACTAGAACATCTCCTTGAAGCTTAATTGCAAATTCAACATTTTCGCTTGTGTCCTCTTTCATCTTAACGTTAGTCATGAATTGAGAGGCAGGTAATAAGTCTTTGATTAGAGCATCTAATGAAAACTCTGCAAGAGTTCCATATTTTTTAACTCCAGCTAAAATTTTTGTTATACCTTCTTGGCTTTTATTTAATAATTCGACCTGACTATTAAAATTTCCTACTTTTTCATCAACTTTTGTTAGGGCCTCTGTCATATCTTTAGTTACCCCAGTTGATAGGTTATTAAAAGAAGTCGACATTGAACCAAGTGAAGTATTAATAGTAGTATTTAGGGTATCTTTTAATGAAGTAATTTCTGTCTTTAAATTAGCCATCTCTTCAGCTTCTTTATTTTCACTACCATCTTTTGGCTTAGATCTTAAGTTTAGATAAAGGATTGCTAAAGCAACTCCTAACAACAAGACTAATACGGTTAATAAAATTATGTCCATGATTCTAGGAGATATTTTATAGTAAAAATTTGATTTATATATGTAATTATTTAAAACTGTCTCTATGGAATTAATCTTAATACTAAAAATACTACTTATTATAGGAGCTATTGTTGCAGCTTATGCAGTACTTAGAAACCTTGATATTATTAGGATTATTTTAATTTACGTAAAAGATACTTTACTTCGAAAGTAACTTAACTAGTTTTTTAACCAAACCATTTTTTAAAGAAGATTTTGAAGCCATCATGCAGGCTTCTGACTTTAAAATTTCACCATCTTTAAGAATTCGAAGATTATTTGCTCTTAGAGTTTCACCAGACGAAGTAATATCAGTTATAATTTCAGATGACTCTGTAAAAGGATACGCTTCAGTTGCACCTAAACTACTAACTAATTTAAATTGAGTAACTCCTTTTGAAAACAAAAACTCCCTTGTTAAATTCGGATATTTAGTTGCCACTCTTAATCTTTTTTTCTTTTTATCTTTAAATTCAAAAGCAATTTCTTCTAAATCAGCTACTGTTTGAACATCAATCCAAGGATCTGGGATAGCCACAACCAATGTTGCTTTACCAAAGTCATAATTCTTAACAACACTTATTTTTTTTTGAATATTTACTTCACTTTCTTTTAATAAATCAAATCCAGAAAAGCCAAGATCTAAAGAGCCATCTCCAAGTCTTTCAACTATCTCTCTTGCATGAAGATATAATACCTTAACATTTTTCAAGTTTTTAATAGATCCCAATAAATCTCTCTCACCTCTTTCTGAGACTAAATTTAATCTATTTTTTTTAAATATCTTTAAGATATCGGCTCTCAATCTGCCTTTACTTGGAATTCCGATATTAATAATATTTTTTATCATTAGTAATTTAAATTTAAAGCAGCTCCTACTGCTGGAACTTGTTTTTTTGATCCAAGGTCTGAAATTAGTTTGTCATAACGTCCACCGTTAATGATGTTAATATTTTTAGATTTAGATTTAATATCAATTTTAAAGACCATGCCTGTATAATATTCTAATTGACGCCCAAAAGACGCTGAGAACTCTACATTTAATTTTTGAATTTTATTTAATGAAGTTGGGAAATATTTTTGATCCACAACTAAATTAATTTTATTTTTTTTAAAAAAAATATTAAGGTTTTTAGCAGCTTGTCCTATTGGACAGTTAATTTTTAAAAACTCTTTAATAATTTTTGAAACGTTTTTACCTCTACTAGCTCTTCTTGGATCTTTAATCTTGTTATCAAATCTCTTTAAAATCTCTTCAATTGATCGTCCAGCAACTACTGTTTGCTGTTTATCTTTTAGCATTTTTTGATATCTCTTTTTATCAACCTCAACAATTGTTGGGTCCACATCAGAGTTTGTCTCTAACCTTTTTAATAAATCATTGAAGTATACTTCTCTCCAAAAGTGTCTTGAAAGCCTTAACTTCCATCTTTTTGGGATATCTAATTTTGAAATTAATAAATTGAAAATCTCAACATTACCAATTTTTAAAGTCCCTGATGAATATTGTAAATTAGATAAAGATTTTAGGGCTGTATTAATAATTTCTTTATCATCTTTTTTTTCATCTTTAGAACCGATGATCTCAAAGCCAACTTGATCTCTAATAATAGAATCTTTTTTATTATTTGATTTTCTATAAGCCTGACCACTATAAAATATTTTCTCTTTTCCTTTAAGATTGTTTTCTAAGTATCTTAAACATGATGCTATTGTGAGATCTGGTCTTAGACAAAGTTCACTACCATTTTGATCAGTAAATGAAAAAATAAACTTTCTAAAATTTTCCCCAGATCGTTGAACGATATGATTGGCCTCAATTACTGAAGGTAAATCAATATATTTAAACCCTTTAGATTTAACCGATCTAAGAATTTTTTCAGATAAATTTTGTGATTTCATTAATTAAATTTTCTTTTGGGAACGTTAACTGATTATTTTCACCTTTAACTCCTAAAAGGTTTTTTAAAGTAATCGTATTATCTTTAAATTCATTTTCACCACAAATAACAGCTATCGGGCATTGTTTTTTATTAGCATATGTTAATTGTTTGCCTAGATTTTTTTTACTATCTAAAAATATTTCAGAGTTAATATTATTGTCTCTTAAAACTTTTAAAATTTCATAATAATTTTTTAAATACTTTTCATCCATTACACAAATAATGACTGGTTTTTTTTCATCAACTTCAATTTGATCAAGTTGCATCATAGCGAATAATAATCGGTCAACACCAATACTCATTCCAGTTCCAGGAATATCAACTCCCTTAAATCTTGAAATTAATTTGTTATATTGTCCACCTGAACAAATACTTCCTATATCAACTTCTTTGCCTTTGTTATTTGTTGTCTTAAAATTTAAATTTGTTTCAACACAAAATCCGTCATAATAAGCAAGACCTCTAACAATTGTAAAGTTTGTCTTTATTTGATCTAAATAATCTCCATAACTTACTATTTCTAATAATTCTTCTAGTTCTTTAATTCCTTCTTGGGATAAAGGGTTTTTTAAATTTTCTTTTAATTCTTCTAAATCTTTTACTTTCAGGAAGTTAATTATTTGTGAAGCTTGATCATCTGTTAAGTTAGCACCCTTTGTAACAGCTCCACTTGCATCTACTCTTTCTTCTTTTAATAAATCTTCAACTCCTCTTAAACCAAAGCCAGGCTTATCTAATTTATCTATTGCTCTCATAACCTTTATCTTCTTATCATCGGATATTTTAAGGTCTTCAATTAAACCTTGAACAATTTTTCTATTACTAATGTTAATAACGAACTGATCTTTTTTTAAACCACAGGCAAGAAGTGTACTTGCAATTAAATTACAAAGTTCGGCATTGGCTTGAGCTGGATTAACGTTACCAACGATATCTGCATCACATTGTAAAAAGCTTCTATAGCGAGCATTGCCTGCTTTTTCGTTTCTCCATACATCACCCATTTGATATCTTTTATAAGGTAAGGGTAATTCTTGATTATTTTGAGCAACAAATCTAGCTAATGGACTTGATAAATCATATCTAAGTGTAATATTTTTTTCCCCATCTTTGAATGAGAATACGTCAGACATAGGATTACTATCATCATCTGCAAGAAATGATCCTATGTTCTCTGAAATTTCAAATGAAGGCGTTTCAAGAGCGCCAAAACCAAATTTTACAAAATTAGCTTCAATAATATTAATTAACTTTTTCTTGAGAATTAATTTTTTGCCCCATCGATCTTCAAATCCTGAGGGTAACCCAGGAATTAGTTTATTTTCTTTATTCATCTTTTTGGTACCCGGGCTGAGAATCGAACTCAAACTTAAAGTTCCACAAACTTTCGTGCTAACCGTTACACCACCCAGGCATTCCTTGTGTTTATATTATTTTTGTGTGGATTTAAAATTATATTATAAATAAATAGCCTAAAGGCTATGGAAACAAAGTCTGTGAGTACTTCTTGAAGTCTCTCTGTATGTAATATTTATAATCATGATCAGTCTTTTAGACAATTAAGAATAATTTTCAACACCTAAATATAAAAGGACGTTAACCTTATTTTTAAGGATAAAACGCCCTTTTAGATTTTTGAAGTTTAAGAACTAGTCTATTTTTTTTAAATTTACAGCTGAAGGGCCTTTCGGGCCATCCTCCATCTCAAATTCTAGTTTATCACCTTCGTTTAAAAAACGCATACCTGCAGTTTTTACTGCTGATGCGTGAACGAATGCATCTTTTTCTTTATCTTCTCTTTCAATAAAGCCAAAACCTTTTTTACCGTTAAACCACTTTACTGTTCCTTTTAGTGTGCTCATTTTTACTTATCCTTTTATTATTTATATAAAAAGTTATTTTATTTTTTTTATTTTTTCAATAATTTTTTGGATTCTTAAAGGGAGGTGGTGGTGGCCCCAACTGGACTCGAACCAGTGACACACGGATTTTCAATCCGATGCTCTACCAACTGAGCTACAGGGCCCCTTATTAACCTCTAAAAGTGATACGACCTTTGGTCAAATCGTAAGGTGTCATTTCAACTTGAACCTTATCACCTTGAAGTACTCTAATTCTGTTCTTACGCAATTTGCCTGCAGCATGAGCTGTAACAATATGGCCGTTTTCTAATTTTACTCTAAACATTGCATTTGGTAATAAATCCTCAACAATTCCTGAGAACGACAGCATTTCTTGTTTTGACAAATTTATTTTCTCCTAATTCTTTTTTCTACCGACTTAGCGTGTCCCACTAAACCCTCGTAGTTTGCAAGTGTTATAACTGATGGACCAAGGGTTTCAATCCCTTTTTTTGATAGGTTTATATATGAAATTCTTTTATAAAATTCATTAACACTAACTCCACTTGAATATCTTGCTGAGGAATTGGTTGGCAATACATGGTTAGAGCCAACATTATAATCTGTCATTGCCATTACAGCATATTTTCCTAAACAGATAGATCCTGCATTTTTAATCTTACTCGCTACCTTTTTATAGTTCTTAGTATTAAGCTCTAAGTGTTCAGGAGCAATTTTATTTACTGTGTTAATAATTTTTTGGTCAGACGGCATATGAATTAAAATTCCATTATTAAGTAGACTATTTTTTGCAATCACTGCTCTAGGCAATTCTTTTAATTGATTGATAATTTCATAATTAACTTTTTTAATAATTGATTTGTCTTTTGAAATTAAAATACATTGAGCAAGGTTATCGTGTTCTGCTTGACCTATTAGATCGCTCGCTATCCATTCAGGATTTGAAAACTTATCACAAACAATTGTCACTTCAGAAGGACCTGCAATCATTCCTTCAATTCCAACATCTCCAAATACTTCTTTTTTTGCTGCAGCTACATAAGAATTTCCAGGGCCAATAATTTTGTCAACTTTTTTGATTTTCTTAGTACCATATGCAACAGCTGCAATAGCAGATGGTCCTCCAATTGAATAAATCTCTTTAATCTTACATTTTTTAGCAGCATATAATACCGCAGGATTTTGTTTACCTTTTTGACCTGGATTAACCATAACTAGTCTTTTCACTCCAGCAACAATTGCAGGTACTGCATTCATTAAAACACTGGAAGGATATGAAGCTGTTGAACCAGGTACATAAATTGCAACTGATTCAATAGGTACGTATTTATACTCTAATTTATTTTTTAGTTTGTCTGTATAAGAAATGTTTTTAAATTTTTGTAATGAATGGAATTTATAAATTCTATCATAAGCAAGATCGATTGCCTTTTTAACTTTTGGATCTAAAGACTGAATAGCTCTATTAATTTGTTTTATGCTTGGGGCAATAATACTATTTTTATTAAATCTCTTTTCATACTTTAAAATAGCTTTATCTCCATTTTTCTTAACATCTTTAATAATTTTAATAACTGAAACTGAATTAAGTTGGACTTTATTTTTTCGTTTAGACAGTAATGCGTCTAAAGTTTTGTCAAAGTTTTTATTTTTACTATCTAATATCTTAATCATTAATCAGCTTTGTTTTGGTCATCTAAAGTTACTTCAATTATTTCTGTCGATAATGTAATATATGCATTGTTTGTAAACATTAAGTTTATCTCATAATTGTCATTATTTTTTAAATAATCCATCCCAATTAACTCTAATTTTTCCTCAGGGTCGTTTTGTTTAATATTTTTAGATTTAACTCTATCTACAAATTCAAATTTGCAAATACTAGTAATTTTTTTATCTTGTTCCTCCGTTTCTACTTTAGATCTTTTTAATGATAATAGAAAAACTTTGTTTTTCTGAAGATATTTAATTTCATTAACTTTAACTTCAGCTCCAGAGCAACATGCTGAGATTACTTGTAATCCCTCATTATCTGTAGCTATAATTTTTGATAAATATTTTTTATCCATTAATTAATTCTCTTAATTTTAGCCCCTACTTTTTTTAATTTCTTCTCTATATCTTCATAGCCCCTATCAAGGTGATATATTCTATTAATTACTGATTTTCCTTTAGCTGCAAGAGCTGCAAGAATTAAAGATACCGAGGCTCTTAAATCTGTGGCCATTAATTCTGCTGCTTCAAATTTGATATTTCCTTCTATGCTTGCTTGATTTCCATTAATAGAAATTTTAGCTCCCATTCTATTAAGCTCTGCAACGTGCATAAACCTATTTTCAAATATTTCTTCTTTAATATGAGATCTTTTATTGGCCTTACATAATAATACCATCATTTGTGCCTGCAAATCTGTTGGAAACCCTGGATAAGGAGATGTTTTAATATTTATATTTTTAATCTTTTTACTTCCTTGAATAAGGATTTCATTTTTTTTTAAAGTAATTTTTGATCCTACTTTTTTTAAGATATTAATTTCTGTACTTATTATCTTATGATCAATTCCAGTAATTTTCAAATTTCCTTCAGTTAATGCTGCAGCTATTAAATAAGTTCCAGCCTCTATTCTATCCGGCATTACTGAATAATCTAATTCTTTAAGATTGTTCACTCCTTCAATTCTAACCGTTCTCTTTGCAGTCCACTTAATATTACACCCCATATTAATTAAAAAATTAATTAAATCTTTAATCTCAGGTTCAATCGCACAATTTGATAAAGTTGTTTTTCCTTTAGCTAAACATGCGGCAATAATTAAATTTTCTGTAGCACCAACTGAAACTTTAGGAAATTTTATATTTGCTCCTATTAATCCTTTGGGTGCATTAGCATGCACATAACCTTGGATAATTTTATATTTAACTCCAAGTTTTGATAGAGCATGTAAATGAATATCAACAGGTCTTGTCCCTATTGCGCAGCCGCCAGGTAATGAAACTTTTGCTTTACCAAATTTAGCAAGTAATGGTCCTAAAACTAATATTCCTGCTCTCATAGTTTTAACCAAACTATAAGCTGCAAAAGTTTTTGTTTGCTTGGTATTTTTGATAATCAATTCTTTTTTATTATCTTCAATAATTGAACCTAATGACTTTAATAAAAGTATCATTGTTTCAATATCTTTTACCCTTGGGAGGTTTGCTAAAGATATCTTTTTATTTGATAATAATGTTGCAGCTAAAATAGGAAGGGATGCATTTTTAGAACCTGAAATTCTAATTTGTCCCTTGAGCTTTGCTGCCCCAAAGACTTCCAATTTTTTCATGATTATACTTTTGGTAAAGTTACTCCAGTTTGACCCATATATTTTCCTTTACGGTCAGCGTATGAAGTTTCAGGAGACTGATCTCCTTTTAGAAATAAAAATTGCGCAACACCTTCATTTGCATAAATTTTTGCAGGTAGCGGTGTGGTATTAGAAAACTCAAGAGTAACTGTTCCAAAAAACTCAGATTCAATTGGAGTTACATTAACTATGATTCCTGTTCTTGCATATGTGCTCTTACCAACAACAATACACATAATATCTCTTGGTATTTTAAAGACTTCAATAGTAGTTCCAAGAGCGAAAGAATTAGGAGGAATGATAATATAATCAGAGCTTTTTTTGGTTACAAAATTATCTGAACTAAACTCCTTAGGGTCAACGATAGAAGAATTAACATTATGAAATATCTTAAATTCATCTCCTACTCTTGCATCATAGCCAAATGAACTAAGTCCATAAGAAATTTTACCATCCCTGACTTGCTTATCTATAAAAGGAGAAATCATTGACTGCTCAACTGCTAACTTCCTTATAGATTTATCAGAAAGTACTGACATTATTTACTTTTCTTCTTATTTTTTTTTTGAAAAATTTTTCTTTTTTTTAAATTTTTTCTAAGAGCCAGACTTAACTTCTCATTTTTTTCTTTATCATTCATTATTTGTCTGGATTAGTTAAAAAATCTAAAGTGATAGGCTTTGATGCATCTAAAGTTTTCTCTGGTTCTTCTTGAACTTTTGGTCCCTCTTTAGCTTCACGTTTTGCTTTTTTTTCAGCAAGCTTTTTTTCTCTCTTTGCCTGCTTCTCCATAAGCTTATTGCCTTTAGTAGATTTATAATCGTAATGAATGCCCATAAAATTTCCTCCGTAGGTATAAATCATTATATGAAAAAAATTAAGGCAATTTTTTGAAAAAATGATTTATTATAGAAATACTTCAATAAAATAACAAATTAGCCCCTATAGTTAAATGGCATAACATGTCCATGGTAAGGATAAATTTCAAGTTCGATTCTTGGTGGGGGCACCAGATTATTTTTTGTAGAATATTTTTCTAGCAACAATTGCAGCTACTAATAAAGCTCCAAAAGCAATCATTGGAATGTAGATATCTGGTGAATATATCAAATCAATGATTCTAGGAGCTTCTAAGTTTTGTTCTATGATTTTTTCAAGTCCACTTCCAATTGAAACAACTAAAAATAGTGGTGGAGTTAATCCTATTAATGTTGCCCAAAAAAAATTACTCACTCTAACATTAAAAATACAAGGTAACACATTTGATAATGCAAAAGGAATGCCTCCAATAAATCTATAAGCTAAAAGATAAATAAATTCTGATTTTTTAAATTTTACTTCTAAATTTTTAAATCTATTTAAAAACTTTTCTTTAATAATTTCTTTAAAAAAATAATTTCCAATGATGTATAAAATTGTTGCACCAATAGTCATTCCAATTATTAGAATAATCGTTCCAAGCCACTTGCCAAAAATAAACCCTGCTAAGAGTGCAACTGGCAAACCAAATCCAGCCATCACAACCCAGATAATTGACGCTATTAAAAATATTAAAGAAATTAAAAATAAATTAGTTTGTTTTAATCCAAAAAAATAATCTCTATTGTTTTTAATAAATTCATAGCTTGTTAATTCTTCGAGGGTGAATTTTGATAAAAAAAAGTATAAAAATGATGAAACAACTAGAAGATAAAATAAACCTAAAGTTATCTTAACTTTTTTTGATTTTTCCATAATTTATTGGTCGTATTATAAAATCTTCTATTTGCTATTTATACATATAATTACTATAAAGGGCGAAATTTAAAAAAACTTAAATAAATCCTATGAAAAGAACATATCAGCCTAAAGTTGGAAAACGTCTTAAGAAGCATGGCTTCAGATCAAAGATGGCAACTAAAGGTGGGAAGAAACTTATTAAGAGAAGACGTGATAAGGGACGTAAAAACCTTACAGTGTCATCTACTCAAAAAAAACCTCAGGGTAAATAGTTTAAAATAAATGAAAAGCAAAATTGTTGCTCTTTCTAAAAACGAAGATTTCAAAAATTTACTTAAACAGAAGAAAGTCTCAAACAAATATATAACTCTTTTTTTTGGTCCTCTTGTAGATAAAGATAATAGAAAACTAAATATTAGCTTTGTCGCTAAAAAAAAACTAATCCGTGGTGCTGTAAAGAGAAATAAAGTTAAAAGAAGATTAAGAAATATAATGAACGAAGCTATAAAAAAAGTGTCTATAAACTTTAATTATTCTTACCTTGTGATTGCGAAAATAACTATGCTAAACAATGAATATGCGATAATAAAAGATACTTTATTCCAAGACATAGAAAAGATTAAGTAATGAATATTATATCAAACATTTTAATTGGCCTGATTAAATTTTATAAAATGGTTATTAGCCCCTACTTAACTCCTTCGTGTAGATATCTTCCAACTTGCTCAGAGTATACAATTGAATGTTTAAGAACATATGGGCTCATTAAAGGGATATCAAAAAGCACTAAAAGAATATTTTCATGCCACCCCATTAAAATGTTAGGTGGTGGTGAAGGATTTGATCCAGTAAATAAAGAATTCAAGGCTAAGAAATAATGGATACTAGAAACGTAATCGCAGCAATATCCTTATCAGCAGCAGTAATTATTTTATACTCTCTTTTTTTTCAGCCTGACCCTGCGACTATTAAAAAAAATATAGCTGAACAAAATAAAATTGAAAATAATGAAGACACTCCTAGCTTAGATAAAAATGAAAATTTTTCAAAACTTTCAAGAGCAGATGCTTTAAAAGAAAATGATAGAATTCAATTTGAAAATGGAAGTGTTGTTGGGTCAATTTCTTTAAAGGGTGCAGCAATAGATGATTTAACTTTTAAAGAATATAATGTCGAACTTAATAAAAATGAAAAAATAACCTTATTAAGCCCAAGAAATGTTGAAGATGGTTATTTAATTGAAAGTGGCTTTGTAAGCACTAATAAAAATATAGATATACCTGATGCTTCTACCGTCTGGGAAGTTTCAGGAAATAACAAATTAACTAATAATAATCCTGTAAAGCTAACATGGAGTAATGCTCAAGGGATTACATTTGAAAAACATATAAGTCTAGATGATCAATTTTTATTTACTGTAAAAGAAAAAATAATTAACTCATCAGATAAATCTTATAATTTTTACTCCTATGGGCAAATAATTAGAAACGAATTACCAGAAATATCTGGTTTTTATATTTTGCATGAAGGGTTTTTATCTGTACTTGATGATGAATTAATTGAGGAAGATTACGACGATATCCAGGATAAAAAATTTACTCAAATTGCACAAGATGGATTTGTTGCTATTTCAGACAAGTTTTGGGTTACATCAGTTATACCACCAAAGGGTAAAGAGTTTAAAACAACTTTTGATTATAAAAATAAATTCAGAGCAAATTACATATCTACCAAAGGTATTGAGGTTAAAGCAAATAGTTCCATTGAAGAAAAAATTCAAATTATAGTTGCTGCTAAAAGAGTAAATGTAATTGATGGTTATGCTGAAAATTTAGATATCAATAAATTTGATCTAGCGATTGATTGGGGCTTTATGTACTTCATCACAAAACCTTTGTTCTTTGTATTAGATTACTTCTTTAAATTACTTGGTAATTACGGTTTAGCAATTATTGCTGTCACAGTTTGCATTAGATTGGCTTTCTTCCCTCTTGCCAACTTTAGTTTTAAGTCTATGGGTAAAATGAAGTTATTAGCGCCTGAAATGGCTCGTCTGAAAGAATTGCACAAGGATGACAAAATGAAATTACAACAAGCAATGATGGCTCTTTATAAAAAAGAAAAAGTTAATCCTATGAGCGGTTGTCTGCCTATCCTAGTTCAAATTCCAGTTTTCTTTGCACTATATAAAGTATTATTTGTAACCATTGAAATGAGACACATGCCATTTTATGGATGGATACATGACTTAAGTGATAGAGATCCTACATCTTTATTTAATGTTTTTGGTTTACTTCCTTGGGACCCACCTTCTTTCTTATTAATAGGTGCGTGGCCAATCATTATGGGTATCACAATGTGGATACAGCAGAAACTAAACCCAACTCCACCAGATCCTATACAGGCTAAAATATTTATGTTCTTTCCGGTATTTTTAACTGTAATTCTTGCACCATTTCCTGCAGGTCTTGTTATCTACTGGAGCTTCAACAACATCTTCACAATGATACAACAATATATTGTTCAAAGAAAAATGACTATCAAAACAACATAAATGTCATCGTTAAGAGAAGAAGAATTAATAAATATCCTACCCAAAGATGGCCCAACAGTTGAAGAAGTAAAAAAATATTTAGAAAAATATAATGATGAATTTATTATCATTAAGTGTGGTGGCAGTGTTTTAGTTGATCCAAAATTATTTAAAGTTTTTATTGAAGATGTAGTCGTTTTAAATAAGCTTGGTTTCAATCCTATAATTGTTCATGGAGGTGGAAAAAGAATTAATAATAAACTTTCAGAAGTTAATATTAAAAGCAATTTTATTAACGGACTAAGAGTTACTGATAAAGATACGATCAACATAGTTGAGGATGTATTAATCGAATTTAATAAAGAGATTGTTGAAGCTTTAAACGAGTTAGACAGCAAAGCAAAAAGAATTACCACAAAAGAGAATAATATAATTACTGTCGTACAAGAAAACAAAGACCTTGGATTTGTGGGAAAGCCTACTGGGATTAACAAAGAGTTCTTAACTGAAATAATAAAAGCAAACGAAGTACCAGTCATTGCACCCTTAGGTTTAGATAAGGATAATCAGACCTTTAATATAAATGCAGATACTGCTGCAGGATCGATTGCAATTGAACTAAAAGCTAGAAGATTAATGATTATTAGTGATGTTGAAGGCGTATTAGACAGTGAAAAAAAACTAATCCCTGAAATTAATTCTAAAAAAGCTAATGAATTAATTGATCAAGAAGTAATTTCTGGTGGAATGATACCTAAAATTAAGAATTGTCTAGATGTTGCAAGTAATGGAGTTAAGGCAGTTGTAATAATTGATGGAAGAAAAAATCACTCACTCCTTTTTGAACTATTATCTGATAAAGGTTCAGGAACTTTAATTAGAGAATGAAAAATTTAATTGATACTAAATACTGGATATTCGACTTAGATAATACTTTGTATTCTGGACAAACAAAGGTTTTTTCTGAAGTTGATAAAAAGATGTCTTCTTTTATTTCAAAGAAATTTAATGTCAATTTAATTAAAGCAAGAGAAATTCAAAAAAAATACTTCTATGAATATGGAACGACATTATCTGGATTAATGAGTCACGATAAAATTGATCCACATGAATTTTTGGAATTTGTTCATGATATTGATATTAGCTGGCTTCCTAAAGATGAGATATTAAGAGAAGAATTAATTAAAATAAAAGATAAGAAATATATTTTTACTAATGGTTCTCACGCTCATGTTGAAAATGTAACTAAACAACTAGGTATAGATGGTTTGTTTGATGGAGTGTTTGATATTGTTGATGCTAATTTTATTCCAAAACCAAAAATTGAACCTTATAAAAAGATAGTAGAAAAATTTGAGCTTGATCCAACAAAATCAATATTAATCGAAGATATTGCTCATAATTTAGAACAAGCGAAAAATTTAGGAATGAAAACTTGTTGGCTTGAGAATGATGAAGTATTTGCAAAAAAAGATGCCGATAAACCATATATTGATTATAAGATTAAGAACTTGCCTTCTTTTCTTCAAGAAATTAATATATTAAAAGCACAATAAAACTAACCTACTAAAGATAAGATAAAATTATGAAAGAATTTGAAAGCATTATTAATACAGCTTGGGAAAATAAAGATTCCATAAATGGTCAATCAGATAAATCTATATTAGATGCTATCAACCAAACAATTGAACTTGTTGATAAAGGTGAGCTAAGAGTTGCTGAAAAAAATGGCAATGAGTGGGTAGTTAATCAGTGGGTTAAAAAAGCAATAATGTTAAGTTTTAGAACTCATGATATGGATTCATTAAGCGGCCCGTATAGTAGTTGGTATGATAAATCTCATTTATTAAAAGGTAAAACAGCAAATTGGACTAAGGAAGATCATATAAAAGCTGGTTTTAGAATGGTTCCAAATTCTCCAGTTAGAAAAGGATCTTTTATTGGAAAGAATGCAGTGCTTATGCCTTGCTTTGTAAATATTGGAGCTTATGTAGATGAAGGAACTATGGTGGACACTTGGGCTTCTGTAGGGTCTTGTGCACAAATAGGAAAGAACTGTCACATATCAGGTGGTGCTGGAATTGGAGGTGTATTAGAGCCAATGCAAGCTAACCCTACTATCATCGAAGACAATTGCTTTATTGGAGCTCGTTCAGAAATAGTTGAAGGAGTAATTGTTGGAGAAGGATCTGTATTATCTATGGGTGTATTTATTGGTCAATCTACAAAAATTGTTTATCGAGAAACTGGTGAAGTAATCTATGGAAAAATTCCACCATACTCAGTAATAGTTCCAGGTAGCATTCCTAGTAAAGATGGTAAAGGTCCTGCTTTATATTGTGCGGTAATTATTAAACAAGTTGATGAAAAAACTAGATCTAAAACTTCTATTAACGACTTATTAAGAGACTAAATGCCAACTTATAATGAAATCACATTAGCTAAAGAGCTAATAAGATTTCCAAGCATTACACCAATTGATGCTGGGGTAATGAAATTCTTAGCTAAAAAATTAACTACTATTGGATTTAAATGTAAGATTTTAGAGTTTAAAGATAAAAACTCTAAACCAGTTAAAAACCTATATGCAAGATTGGGTAATACTCAACCAAACTTTATGTTTGCTGGTCATTTGGATGTAGTGCCTCCCGGAAATATACAAGATTGGACGATTAAACCTTTTAGTCCAACTATTAAAAAAAATCATCTTATTGGTAGAGGTGCTAATGATATGAAAAGTGCAATTGCAAGCTGGGTTGTTGCTGTAAACAACTATGTATTAACTAATAAAAAAATTAATGGATCAATTAGTTTATTAATTACTGGTGATGAAGAAGGTGTTGCAATTAATGGTACTAAAAAAGTAGTTGATTACTTAAAAAAGAAAAAAGAAAAAATAGATTTTTGCTTAGTTGGTGAGCCAACAAACCCTAATAAACTTGGTGAAATGATTAAAATAGGTAGAAGAGGAAGTATTAATGTTGAATTAACGATAATTGGAACTCAAGGTCATGTTGCATATCCTCATCGTGCTAAAAATCCATCGACTTCATTAATAAAAATACTAAATGAAATAAAAGAAATAAAATTTGATAAAGGAACAAAAGACTTTCAGCCTACAAATTTAGAGGTAACTAAAATTAATATCAATAATACAGCTGATAATGTTATTCCAGGCCTTGCAAGAGCTACCTTTAACATAAGATTTAATAATAAACATAAGTCTTCTAGCTTAAAGAATAGATTGAATAAAATTTTCAAAAAAATTACTAAAAAGGATAAATCTAATTTTAAAGTTGAATATCGTGTATCAGGTGAAGCTTTTTTAACTAAGCCTAATAAAACAACTTATATGATTCAAGATGTAATAAAAAAAATTACAAAAATTAAACCTCAACTGTCTACAACCGGTGGAACTTCTGATGCAAGATTTATTAGAAAAATTGCCCCATGTTTAGAATTTGGTCTAGTAGGTAAAACAATGCACAAAGTAGATGAGGCAGTGTCTATTTCAGATCTAAAAAAATTGACTAAAATATATTATAATATTTTAGAAAATTATTTTAAATGAAAACTGGTTTAATAACCTCTGGCACTTATCAAAATCATAATACAGGCGACGGTCATCCAGAGAAAATTGATAGAGTTACAGTAGTTATCGATAACTTTAAAAAGTTAGATAATAAAGATTTAGTTTGGAAAAAACCTTCAAAATTTGACCGATCACTTTTAGAAATAACGCACAATTCTGATTATATAAATTTTGTAGAAAAATCTTTTCCTGAAAAAGGATTATCTTTTTTAGATGGAGATACAATAATCTCCCCTGGGAGTAAGGATGCGACCTCAGATGCTGTAGGTTCAATTATAACAGCTATTGATGGTGTTCAAAATAAAGATTTTAAAAATGCTTTTTGTGCCGTTAGACCTCCAGGACATCATGCAGAGAAAAATAAAGCTATGGGTTTTTGCATTTATAATAATGTCGCTGTTGGAGCCAATTATCTTATAAATAAATATAAACTTAAAAAAATAGCAATTATTGATTTTGATGTACATCATGGAAACGGCACTCAAGATATTTTTTACGATAATGAAAAAGTTTTATATATTTCTACTCATCAATACCCTTATTACCCAGGCTCAGGCACTAAAGATGAAAAAGGAAAACATAACAATATATTAAATATTCCTTTACCAGCAGGAACAACTTCTGAAGAGTATTTAAATGCTTATGAATTTGTACTTAATAAAATTAAAGAGTTTAAACCTGAATTTATCTTACTTTCTGCAGGGTTTGATGCTCATAAAGATGATCCATTGGCACAACTTCAATTAGAGTCAAAAGATTTTTATAGTATTACCAAAAGAACACTCGAGTTATCAAAACAATATTGTGATGGAAAAGTAGTGTCAATTTTAGAAGGTGGATACGATCTACAAGCACTTCAAGAAAGCACTGAGATGCATGTAAAAGCTTTACTAGAATTTAATTGATAATTTCTCAATACGCATTAAAGAACTCACAATGAAACTTTACAAAATTAAAAAATCTGACATCGATAAAAAAGGTCGTGGCCTGTATGCTGCAAAAGATATCAAAAAAGGTACTAGAATTATTGATTATGTAGGTAAAATTATCACTAAGAAACAAACAGAAGAATCACAAAAGTTTGATAATGCAAAGCCCATATATTTATTTAATTTAAATAAAAAATATGACTTGGATGGAGATGTTTCTTGGAACACAGCACGTTTAATAAATCACTCTTGTTCTAATAATTGCGATTATAACGGGACGGGTTTAAAATTATGGGTGGTTGCTATAAAAGATATTAAAAAAGGTGAAGAGATTACAGCCGATTATGGTTTTGGTTATGATGAAGATTACAAACAGTTTCCATGCAAATGTAAGTCAAAAAATTGTTGTGGTTATATTGTTAGAGCAGAATCTAGATGGAGAATTAATAAAAAATTTAGTATTGGCCGACAAAAAACTAGTAAATAACTTTTTCTAAGAATAATCCCTCAGCAGGTGCTGGTGGTGCACAAAGAATTCTTTTTTTTGATTTAATAACAAATTCAAATTTTTTTAAATCCCATTTATTTTCAGCTAAGTATTTTAAACTACCTACCATTGATCGTACTTGTTGTTGTAAAAATGATTGTGATTTAAATTGTATTTCAATTCTTCCATCTTTTGATTTAATCTTAACAGATTTCATAGTTTTGATTGGACTTTTTGCATTACAGCTTGATGCTCTAAAAGTAGAAAAATCTTTAGTACCTAAAAGTTTTTTTGCCCCTTTTTTCATTAACTCAATATCTAATTTTTTGATTATGTGCCAACCTCTTTCTTTTTCAAGAGAGGGCTTACTTAATCTATTAAAAATTATATATTTATAAATTCTTTGTTTGGCAGAATGTCGTGCATGAAATTTTAGACTTCTTTTTTTAATTGCTAAAACAGAAATACCTTTATCATTTATAAAATGATTAATTGATTTTAATAACTTATCTAAATTTTGAATTTCTTTTTTGCAATCAAAATGAGCTGACTGCTCTATTGCATGAACGCCTGCATCTGTTCTTCCAGATCCTATCAAAACCACTTTTTCTTTTAAAAATTTTGATAACTTGACTTGTATTTCTTTTTGAATTGATTTTCCTTTAGATTGTATTTGCCAACCAACAAAATTAGTTCCAATATATTCTATTAAGACTTGATATCTAAACATTTGTTATTCTTGAGCCTTTTGTAATTTGAGAACCAAGAACAAATTCATTAATATTTTGAGGCTTTTTTCCTTGTCTTTGAATTTCAATAATTTTGATAGATTTTTGGTTACCGCAGCTAATTTCTAAATCACTGGACATTACTTCACCTATCTCACCACTTTTATTTCCTAATTCTGCTTTTAAAATTTTGTATCTTTCATCTTTAAAAATAAAAAAGGCCCCAGGGCTTGGGTACAATCCGTTTATTTTTCCAATAATACTTTCTGCATTATCATTCCACTTAATTTCACCCTCTGATTTTTCAATTTTAGAAGCATAGGTTGCGTTTGTCTCATCTTGTTCTTTAAATGTTAATTTATCTTCAAATATATTTTCTACATTTTCTATGATTTTTTCTGAAGCTAAAATTGAAAGTTTAGTTGATATTGTTTCTGCATTATCACTATCTTTAATTTTTATTCTATAACTATTGCCAACTGGACCAGTATCAAGTTTTTCTCCTATTTTCATAATACTAATTCCTGTTTCTTTCTCTAAATTCATAATAGACCTTTGAATGGGTGCAGCACCTCTCCACTTTGGCAGAAGGGAGGCGTGAATATTTATAAAACCTTTTTTGGCAAGATTTAAATATTCTTTGGGTATTATTTGACCATAGGCCACAACAATTACTAAATCTAAATCTAGTTGTTTTAAATATTCATATTCCTCTTTATTTGCTTTTAATGTGTCTGGTGTTCTACAATCTATATTATAATCTTCTGCTACAATTTGTATTGGCGACTTATTTATTTTTTGACCTCTTTGAGATTTTTTTGGTGGCTGTGTATATACAGCAGGTATTATATAATTTTTTTCATATAAAGATTTTAAAATTGGTACAGCAAAAAATGGTGTACCCATGAAGACAATTTTCTTTGTCATTTAAACGATTATTCTATTCGACTTAATCTTAGAGAGTTTTTTAATTATCATAGATTTTTTTAATTTAGATAAATAATCTATAAACAAAACTCCTTCTAAGTGATCCATTTCATGTTGAATACAAGTAGCCAATAATCCATCTGCTTTTAATAATTGTTTTTTTCCATTGTAATCTAAATATTCAACTTCACATTCATTTGGTCTTTCTATTTCAGCAAACTGATCAGGAACTGACAAACAACCCTCTTCATATTTTGACGTTATATCATTTTTATTTTTGATTACTGGATTAACAAAATATCTTGGCTCCTTTTTGTCTTCATCTCTACTTATATCCATTACTATAATTCTTTTTGGTACCCCTATTTGAATTGCTGCAAGACCTATTCCCGGTGCTGCGTACATAGTATCCAACATATCATCCATAAGTCTTCTTTCTTCATCACCAACATTTTCAACTGGTTTAGAAATCTGCCTTAATAGTTTATTTGGTTCTGTTAAAATTGGTTTAACTGACATTATGATTGATTATTTTAGTATAAATTTTAAACTTTTAAAGGAAGAACTTTAAAGAGTATTTTATTTCTTAGTGGATCCGCATTTAGCTGATTAAGTGTGCTTATAATAAAGTATAACGTATCTTCATCAATAACATTTAAGCTGTCCTGCCCTATAACCTCAACAATTCTAAGCAATGCAGCAGCCATATCACCACTGTTAACAAATATTTGAATATCAGAAGGTATTTCTGAATCGTTTATTTGGTATAAATCATCATACTTATCTAAAATCTTGACACCATCGGACTTAAAGGTCTCAACTAAAATTACATCTTTTTTAGAAAAAAAATATTTTTTATCTTTTTTTATCTTTTTTAAGAAATCATTTATATCTTTTGTGGGATCATTTTTAGATTTTTCTAATTTTAAATAATTTATTAATTTTGATTGATGTAAAATTTTATTATTTATTTTAATATTTGCTTGTTTTGTCTCTTCATTACCTAAATTATCTTGATAAAATGTTGTAAAATTTGAAGGTACCTTGTTCTCTTCTATATTTTTTAAAAAATTTTTTAATTCTATATTAAATGCATTTTCAATACCGTCATTCTTGAAAGAATTTTTGAGGGCGTTCATTAACTGTAACTTATTCTCAATTTCAGTAGTAATTAAAATTCCTTGATAAATTAGCGCTCTTGTCTCAATTCTTGAGAGTACTTTTGTTGATTCTTTAATATTTAATAATTGATTAATATTAAATTGAAATCTCTTATAAAGTTCAAATAATTCTTTTTCTGCATAATTTCCCTCATGTGTTGCTTTCTCAATACTCTTAATTTTCTCTATATCTGTAAGCTCAATATCACTAATATCATCTAATAGATTTGAAGTTGATAGATATTTCCATATTTGCCTGGATGTAGTATTTTTTGGTTCAAATTTAAATTCTGGGTTCGTTCTGTGAGATAAATGGAAATCTAAAATTGTTTTTTCTGAAACTTCTGTTACTGGTTCTGTATTATACCCCATTAAATAATCAATTTTTTTACTAAAAAACTTATCTGCAATGCCTAATTCTAATTGAAGATCGATAAGCAATTGAGCTTCATCTCTTTTATTATTATTAATTAAACAATAAATATTGAATTTAGATAAATATAAATCTTGTATCGGTGCATTAATTTTAGAAAAAATTTCACAAGCTTTTTTAACATCTGATTGAGACAAATAATGATCTACTAAATGTTTGGTAAGTTTTGGATGCTCATTAATAATCTCATTATTTAATAAATATTTTTCAATCAAGTCAAAGTTTGAGCGTTTAATAAGCCACTTTGATTTAATTTCTAAAAACTGTTCTTTTGAAATATTCATTTCTGGATAATGTGCATTTGTTAACAATAAAACATCCAAAATCTCTGCAGCGTCTCTTGAAAGTTCCAATTTATCTATTCTTTTAAAGATATTTAAAATTTGATCTCCATTAGAATTAGACCACATATTAATATCCAAACCATTTTCTGCAGGATCATAAATTCCAATTAATTTTTTTTCTTTTGAAATTAAAGTTTGTGTTTCTTCTATACTTAATTCCCCTTCTTTTTGGGACTGCATTTCATAAATACTATTCTGTGGAATATTTTTTTCCGCTTCATCTTCAGTTAAGATTATGTTTTCTTTAGATTTTTTTTCTCCTACTTCCCAGATATCCACTGGTTCTTGTGAGTTGGTTGCAAAACCAAAAAATAAGGAAAATAATATAACTAAAAAATAGTTCTTACTTAACAATTTTAAGTTTTTCATTAGGGATAATTTTTTCAATGTCTTTATTTGGAGATGGAAATTCAATATTACCAAGTAGTACTATGGCTCCAATAAAAATAATTAACACAAATACTATTTTGATTAATAAACTTTTACCACTCCGATTACTTGTGTTTTTTGAAAATTGCATATATTCTTTAGTAATTTCAAATTAAGACATATTTGTGTTTTTTCAATAAAGAAAGCTTATGAATTCAAATAAAAACCTCGTTTTTTTAGGTATGATGGGGTCAGGCAAATCTTCTATTGGGGCTATGGTTTCCAAAAAATTGAATATTCCATTCATTGATATAGACAATTTAATTGAAGAACATGCTGGTATGACCATCTCAGAAATATTTAAAGTAAATGGCGAGGCATACTTTAGAAATTTAGAAGAAAAAATAACTATTAAGTCTTTAAAACATAAAAAAGTTGTTGTTTCTTTAGGTGGGGGCAGTTTTATTAATGACAAGATAAGAAAAGATATTTTAAAAAATCATTTTTCTTTTTGGCTCGATTGGGATGATTTAATTTTAATTAAAAGAATTAAAGGTAGTAAAAAAAGACCCTTAGCCTCAAATTCAACTGATCTTGAAATTAAAGCCATTATTAATAAAAGAAAGAAAGTATATTCAAAAGCTAATTTTAAAATAAACTGTAATAAATTAACAAAAAATGAAATAGTTAAAACAATAATAAAAACATATGAGCTTAATTAAATTAAAAGTTAACACCAACAGCCAACAATATTCAATTATTATTGGAAATAATATTTTAAAAAAAGTAAATAAATTTTTGAAAGAAAATTCTATTGATTTTAATCAATGTCTTCTAGTAATTGACAAAAATATTCCAAAAAATTTAGTAAAAGATACTTTAAAATCTTTACCAAAAGGATCTGTTTCAATTCATTATTTTAATGCGAGTGAAAAAAATAAAAATCTAAAAAGTGTCAATGAAATCACATCAATTCTTTTAAAAAAAAGTTTTAATAGAAATGATTGTTTAATTTCTATTGGTGGTGGTATTACTGGTGATGTATCAGGCTTTGCAGCAAGCACTTTTAAGCGAGGCTTAAAGTTTGTAAATATACCAACTACACTACTTTCACAGGTCGACTCATCAATCGGAGGCAAAACAGGTGTAAACACCAAATATGGTAAAAACTTAATTGGCTCATTTTATCAACCTAGTCTAGTTATATCAGATACTAACTTTTTAAACTCTTTACCAAAAAGAGAAGTTGTATGTGGCTATGGTGAAATTTTAAAACACTCACTTATTAATGGAAAAAAATTTTTTTATTTTTTAAATAAAAATGGAAAAAAAATTATCCAATTAAAAAGTCCCTTTATACAAACAGCTATTCATCAAAGCTGCTTGATTAAAAAAAAAGTAGTTGAGGCTGACGAAAAAGAATTAGGTATAAGAAAAATACTAAATTTTGGACATACCTTTGCTCATGCCTTTGAAGCAACACTGCGTTATTCAGCAAAGTTAAATCATGGTGAAGCAGTTATCCTCGGTGTTAAAACTGCTGCTAGATTTAGTTTATTAAATAAAATTTTAAATAAAAAAGAATTTAAATTAATTGATGGTCACTTAAATGACCTAAATCTTCCAAGAGATATTAATAAATTCTTTTCAATAAAAAATTTAAATACAATTTTATCTTTTATGAAAAAAGATAAAAAAAATAATACAAAGAAAATTAGTCTGGTTTTGCTTAAAAGAATAGGTTCTCCAGTTTACAAATTACAGTTTAATGAAAAAACTATTAATCTCTTTTTAAAAAAAGAATTAACTAAGTAGTATTTGAACAGAATGTATGTGTTCTTTCAACTCATGATCTAAAATATTATAGATTTTCTTGGTTGATACTATCTTATTTAATTTTTTAAGCTCTTCAGATTTAATAATTAATTTTAGATGGAACATTCCTTCTTGATTTCCTTTATGATTTTTATGTAAAAAACTTTTATCTTCGATTTTAAGATCCTGTATAACAATTTTTGCTTCAAGTTTATTTTTAACAATTTTAATTAATTCGTTTATATTCATAAATAATAATTTATTACTATACAGCATGAAAAATATTTGTGATTGGAATAATTGCTTTGATACTGGTGAATATAAGGCACCAATTGAGAAAGATAATAGTAAACGCTACAGATTGCTTTGCTTAGCTCATGTTAAAGAATTCAATAAAAATTGGAATTATTTTAAAGGAATGGATGATGAACAAGTATTCGATTTTTTAAAGTCTGACATGACCTGGCATAAACCCACTCAAAGCTTTAGCTCTTCAGATAATTTTTTTAAAGTTCTATGGAACAACACTTTAAAAGATGAGTTTGATAAAACCAAGCTTAGAGGTGAATATAACCATATGAATCAATTCAAATTTGATGCTAATGATATTAAAGCTTTTAGTATTCTGGGTGTTTCAGTTGGCCAAAAATGGGAACAAATACAAGATCAGTTCAAAACTCTTGTCAAAAAATTTCACCCTGATATTAATTTGGGAAATAAAGAATACGAAGAAAAACTTAAATTAATTACTTTGGCTTATACTCAGCTAAAAAATACTTATAAGGAAAAAATTGACACCTAATTTAAACATACAACCAGACATTAAAATGTCTTTAAAGCAAAGTTTTGGAATTGATTCAGATATGGAAGTTGACGCTTTCTCTAAAAGAAGTGAATACGTTCCCGAAATAGATAAAAATTATAAGTTTGATAGAGATACTACCCTTGCTATCTTATCAGGTTTTGCTTTTAATAAACGTGTCTTGGTTCAAGGCTATCATGGTACAGGAAAGTCTACTCACATTGAACAAATCGCAGCTAGATTAAACTGGCCTTGTATTAGAGTGAATTTAGACAGTCATGTAAGTAGAATTGATCTTATTGGAAAAGATGCAATTGTTGTAAAAGATGGAAAACAGATTACTGAGTTTAAAGAAGGTATTTTACCTTGGTCCATTCAAAACCCTGTTGCACTTGTTTTTGATGAGTATGATGCAGGAAGACCAGACGTGATGTTTGTTATTCAAAGAGTATTAGAAGCTGAAGGTAATTTTACTCTTTTAGATAAAAATAAAGTTATAAAACAAAATAAATTTTTTAGATTATTTGCGACTTCAAATACAGTTGGTCTAGGGGATACAACAGGATTGTACCATGGTACTCAACAAATTAACCAAGGGCAGATGGATAGATGGAATATTGTAACATCTTTAAATTATCTTAGTCTTGATAGAGAAATGGAAATCGTTCTTGCTAAAAATAAAAATTTAAACAACCCAAAAGGTAAAGAAAAAGTCTCTAACATGATTAAAGTTGCATCTTTAACTAGAAAAGGCTTTATAGCTGGAGATATATCAACCGTAATGAGTCCAAGGACGGTACTTCATTGGGCTGAAAATGCTGAAATTTTCAAAGACACAGGTTATGCTTTTAGGGTCACTTTTTTGAATAAGTGTGACGATATAGAAAAAAATACAATAGCTGAATATTATCAGAGATGCTTTGGAGACGAATTACCAGAGTCGATGGTTAATATTCAGATCTAAATGAGCTCAAAAGAAAACAATTTTAAAGAGCAATTTAAACAAGCATTAATTTCTACAGCTAAAGTAATTTCCGAAGATTATAAATTAGATGTTAAAAAATTAGATAAAGATTTAAGTAATAAAAAAACTAATTTTTTTGATATAACCAATTTATCAAATAAAAATGATTTTGTTAAACTAAGAGCAGAAACTGACTCTGGTGCCTTAAAGAAAAAATTTTCAAATAAAGAAATATTTAATAAAAACCTACCTAATAATCCTTCTTGTAAATCTTTATATAATATTGCCGAAAAAATCAGGTATGAGCTTCTTGGCGGTAAAATGCTTAAAGGAGTTGGAAAAAATTTAAGTGAAAATTATAACCAAAAAATACTTTCTAATCGTAAAGAACAATTAAAAAATAAAGAAGATGTTCCTGTGAATGAAGCTTTTGAATTATACATGTTAAACAAATTCTTTAAATTAGAACTCAATGATGTGTCTACAAAAATGTTAGATTTTTGGAAGAAAGAATTTGACGAATCTATTGATAAACATTTTGATTTTTTAAGTAAAAATTTGGAAGATCAAAATAATTATAGTTTAAAATTTTCAGAAATTTTAGAAAATATGGATGTCTTTGCTTCAAATAATGAAGAAAATAATGAAGAAAATGATGAACAAGAAAATGAGCAAGACAATAAATCAGAGAACAATAATGACGGCCAGTCTGATGACAAAGAAGAAGAAAATAAACAAGATGACAGCCAGACTAGTTTAGATGCTGGCTTTGACCTAAGCGACCAGCAGATGGAAGAGCAATTAGAAGATTCGGATTCTTTAAAGGAGAGTGCAGAAAGTGTTTTACAAAAAACAAATGTTGATAATATTGATCAAGATTACAAAGTATTCACCACAGAATTTGATGAAATTGCAAAAGCTGAAATATTAGAAGATATAAAAGAAACACAAAAATTAAGAAAAAATTTAGACCAACAACTTGTCGGGTTTCAAGATTTAATTACTAAGCTTGCTAACAAACTACAAAGGCAGCTCCTTGCAAAACAAAATAGAGCATGGGAGTTTGACTTAGAAGAGGGTTTATTAGATAGCTCAAAATTAACTAGAATAATTATGGATCCTTATAATTCTTTATCTTTTATGAAAGAAAAGGATCTTGATTTTAAGGACACAATCGTAACCTTGTTAATAGACAATTCTGGTTCCATGAGAGGTCGGCCAATAACAATTGCTGCACTTTGTGCAGATATATTATCTAGAACTTTAGAAAGATGCTCAGTAAAAGTAGAGGTTTTAGGCTTTACTACAAAAAATTGGAAAGGTGGTAAAAGCAGAGAAGCTTGGTCTAAAAATGATAAGCCAAAAAATCCTGGAAGATTAAATGATTTAAGACATATAATTTATAAAGGTGCAGACACTCAGTGGAGGCAGGCGAAAAACAATATAGGCTTAATGCTTAAAGAAGGATTATTAAAAGAAAATATTGATGGGGAAGCTATTTCGTGGGCCTATAATAGAATTAAAAAAAGAAAAGAAGAACGGAAAATACTGATGGTTATTTCAGATGGTGCCCCAGTTGACGACTCAACTTTATCAGTTAATTCAGGAGATTTTTTAGAAAAACATTTAAAAAAAATGGTTAAATTTATAGAAACTAAGAGTGACGTTGAAATTTTAGCTATCGGTATTGGGCATGATGTTTCTAGATATTACAATAAAGCTATTAAAATAACAGATGTGCATGAACTTGGAGATGTTATGGTTTCACAATTGAGTGGCTTATTCGAAAATAAAAAAAAACTACATTAAAGTTTTAAAAGATCTTCATTTTTCCATTTAATACTTACTTCTGCCCCACTTCTTGTTTGGGAATTTCTGCATAAAATATTTGCATAATTTTTTTCAAGTAAAGTTTTGCCTATAAAAATTCCAAGACCTAATCCAGATTTAGATTTTATTGAAGACTTAAAAGATTTAATATAAGGCTCTCCAATTTTACTCAAAACATCTTTTGGGTACCCCTCACCATCATCTTCAATCATAACTTCTGTGAAATCGCTATCACTTTTTATATTAATAAAAATCTTATTTTCAGAAAACTTATTTGCATTACCAATAAAATTTCTTAGTCCATAAACAATTTCTATTGATTTAGTTATATTTAGTGAATTTGAATTTTGATCATAATTTACAATAAAATCTTTTTTACTTGTTTCTTGGAATGATTTGACTATTTCACTCACGTATTCTGCCATTGTTAAATCACGATCAATAAAATTATCTTCGATTATTGGGTTTAATGTTAATTTTTTTAAAATTTCACTACATCTCTCTAATTGACTGGATAATAACTCAATATCTTTTTTTACATCTTCATTATCTTTAAATCGCTCCAATAAATCAGTGGAGATAATCTTCATTGTTGAAAACGGTGTACCTAATGAATGTGCGGCGGCAGCGGCCTGCCCTCCTAATGATAATAGCTCATGTTCTTTTGACATGATTTCTTCCATTTTATTTAATGCCTCTTTCCTTATTCTAGATTCTGATCCAAAGGTTAAGGCAAAATAATTTAAAAAAATTAAAGCAATAATTAATGCGATTGGAATTGAATAGTAATAATAGCTGTCTACGTGAAAATGTTCTTTAATTGGATAGGGCAAAGGTTGATTAAAAAAAGTAAGAAAAATAATCACTAAAACTGTGAGGCTGACTAACAATAAATTACTCCTAAAACCTAAATTAGATGAGGAAAATATAGCTGGGATAATCAAAAAAATTGAAAAAGGATTTATAATTCCACCTGTTAAATAAATCAAACAACTCAGTTGTAAAATATCAATAGATAAAAAAAGGAATGCTATTTTATCTGACAGTTGTGTGTTTTTGTTAATATAGATTAAATAAAGATTGCTTAGCGCTCCAATCAAAATTATTGAATTTTCTAGAATTAGATTAAATCTAAAATCAAAAACAAAATAAATAACATTAACTGTTATAAGTTGGCCAATAATAGCAATCCATCTGAGATTGATGTAGGTTGATTTTTTTAATGAAAAATATTTAGAAGTTTCGAAAAACTTCATTATTAGATATCTAGATTTTGAACATTAATTGCATTTGAAACAATAAAATCTTTTCTCAATGCAACATCATTACCCATTAATGTGTGTATTAAATCTTGATCTTTTTTTATATCTTTTGAGTATTGTACTTGTAATAAATTTCTTGTTTCAGGGTCTAACGTAGTATTCCATAGCTCTTCTGGGTTCATCTCTCCTAATCCCTTAAACCTTTGAATGCTCATTCTAGATTTTTCATCTTCATAAGCTTTGGTGAATTCTTTTGTTCCTTTTTTAATTTTTTGTAATTCTTTGTTATTCTTTAAAATATAATCTTCTAACTCTTTTTCGTCTTTTATATAAATGCCTTTTGTACCCTTATTAATCTTGAATAAAGGTGGCTGTGCAAGATAAACGTGTCCATTTTCAATTAGTTTATTAAATGGCTTGTTGTTAAAGAATGTTAGTAATAATGCTCGTATATGAGAACCATCAACATCAGCATCAGTCATGATAATAATTTTTCCATACCTTAAATCTTTCAAATCAATATCTTCAACTTTTGGATCAAGGCCAAGTGCATTAATTAAAGTCACAACCTCATTAGATGACATCATTTTTGCTAAAGATTTTGTTCTATGTTCGCTACCATCTCTATTACTATTTTTTTTAAGAATAATCTCTTCCACATAAGTATTAAGAATTTTACCTCTAAGTGGTAAAACAGCTTGATTTGACCTATTTCTTCCTTGTTTAGCAGAACCACCCGCAGAATCTCCCTCAACAATAAACAATTCTGTTCCTTCTTGTTTGCCTATTTGACAATCTGCTAATTTTCCAGGTAATCCACTTAATTCTAAAGCACCTTTACGTCTAACATTTTCTCTAGCTTTTCTAGCAACGTCTCTTGCTAGAGCTGCCTGCATTACTTTAGCTAAAATAATCTTAGATAAAGTTGGGTTTTGATCAAACCATATTGAAAGTTTTTCACTAACAATGCTTTCTACAATCATTCTAACTTCTGATGAAACAAGCTTATCTTTTGTTTGAGAAGAAAATTTAGGATCAGGTATTTTTGCTGAAATTACACATGTAAGACCTTCTTTAATATCATCTCCTGAAATAGTTAATTTATTTTTTTTTAATAAATTATGCTCTGTAGCATATTTATTAATGACTCTTGTAAGGGCACTCCTAAATCCTAATAAGTGGGTACCACCGTCTTTTTGGTAAATGTTATTTGTATATGGATAGATGTCTTCTCCATAACTTGCATTCCACTTTAAAGAACATTCAATTTCAATATTGTCTTTTTTTCCTTCAATATAAATAGGCTTCTTAAATAAATCATTACCGGTTTTATTTACAAGTTTTTCTCTTTTTTCGTCTAAAAAATCAACAAATTCTAAAACTCCTCCATCAAACTTAAATACAATTATTTTTTCTTTTTTTTGATTTAAATCGTTAACGGTTATTTTTATTCCCTTATTCAAGAATGCAAGTTCACGCATTCTTTTAATAATTATATTTGGAGTAAATTTAATTGAAGAGAATATTTCTTTTGATGGTAAAAATGTTATTTGTGTTCCAGTTTCTTTTGATTTTCCTATAACTTTAAGGGGTGCTTTTGATGCTCCATCTTTAAATTCTATAAAATATCTATTTCCATCTCTATCGATTTCTAATTTTAATTTTTCTGATAATGCATTTACAACTGAAACTCCAACACCATGTAAACCACCCGATACTTTGTATGAATCATGATCAAATTTTCCTCCAGCATGAAGCTGTGTCATAATAACTTCTGCAGCAGACATTTTTTCACCCTTATGCATATCCACAGGTATTCCTCTGCCATCATCTCTAACAGTAATGGTGCCATCAGAATTTATTTTAACATCTATATTTTTACAATGTCCTGCTAAAGCCTCATCTATTGAATTGTCTACAACCTCATAAACCATATGATGTAAACCAGTTCCATCATCGGTATCACCAATATACATTCCTGGTCTTTTTCTAACTGCTTCAAGACCTTTTAAAACTTTGATAGAATCCGCCTGATATGTGGAAGTATTTTTCATATTTTATTAATTTGAAATTAAGTAACTATAACATTTTTTATAAAAAAAGAGGAAAATTAATTATGTTAATCCACTTAATTATTGTTAATGAGCATTTTTTTTATCTATCTAGTTCTGGCGGAGAGACAGGGATTCGAACCCTGGGTACCTTTGATAGTACACACACTTTCCAAGCGTGCGCTTTAAACCGCTCAGCCATCTCTCCAAAAATTTACAAAACGTATAATATAGTTAAAATAAAGATTATATGGATTTAATTATACATAAACATCTGGGTTTGGGAGATATGATTTTATGCAATGGCTTGATAAGACATATTCTAAACCAAAAATGAAAAAATTCTATTAATTTGTAAAGATATTCACTTCAATACTGTCAAGTTTATGTATCGAGATGAAAGTAGAATTAAGCTTTTAAAAATAAGTAGTAAAAATAATGAGAATGATGAGGTACAAAAATATTTAATTAAAAATAAATTTAAAAAAAATGACTTTTAAAAGATTGGACATGAGTTTTATCAAGCAACATCAAATTTAGATAAATCAAATGAATGGCCTTGTGATGTGGTTTTTATAAACAATTAAATTTTCTATTTAAATACAGATTTACAAAGACATTCTAGAAAAGAGACATTGAATCTCTATAAAGTTTAATATTTAAGACTCTAGAAGCCTTAATAGTATCTGCTTTATATCTAATCATATTACCAATTTTCTATTAATTAAAAGAATAAAATAATTTTAATTCTAACTTTTAAGTAAAAATATGTCATTTAGTTGTTAATGGAATTTTGGAATAAAATCTAACTTGATTTAATTAATAATAATTTTATTTCGATTGTCCTAAGCTGAATAACTTAATGATTTGAATTTTACTCAAAGTATACTAAATTTAAATTTATAAATGCCAACAGGGTTCTTAACAAAAATTATATTATCTATTATTATTGTAATTGGCTTATTTATATTTTTAAGCATAGACAATGGTTTTTTGTTTTTTGTTATAATTATTTTAACATTTTTGATAGCTTACTTTCTATTGATTATTTATAAACTGAATATTGGTATACCTATTAATAATAATAAATCTAAAAAAATTCCAAAAAAGATTTATGTCACCTATTATAACAAAAAAAAAATTCCTAAGAAAGTATGGAAAAATTTATATTATTTCGGAAAAGGATATAAAATAAATTTTTTCTCAGACTATGATTGTATAAATTACTTAAATAAAAATTTTAATCATAAATTTTCAAATAAATTTAAGCAAATAAAACTAGGAGCTCATAAAGCTGATTTTTTTAGATATTGTATTTTATATAAGGAAGGTGGCATATACCTGGATATTGACCTTGAACCTAAAATCAAATTTGACAAAATTTTTGATCATGAGTCAGAAAAAATTTTTTATACAATAATAACTGAAACTAAATTGGGTAAAAGAAAAAAAAAATTATTTAAAATTAAAGAAATATTTAGACGATTAAATAACCAAAGTGAAAAATCAATTTTTCAAGCAATGATAGCTACCTATCCGAATAACCCTATATTTAAAAAATTAATTAAAGATTTTTGGGTTATCACTAATTTACATAAAAAATATGATATTATAACAATAAAGTTTTATTATAGGTTAAAAGATATAGTGTCACAAAATCTTAAAGAAGGGAGTTTTTTAACAAAAAATAAAGATAAAATAATTTTATTCTCAGAACGTAATAAAAAAATTAAAAAAAATGAAAAACCAGATAGGACTGGTAATTACCCTAAAGTTTTTAATAAAAATAAGGTTTTATTTAATTCAAGATATTTTGATTATCCGTGGTAACTGCTTAATATAAAAAATAATTTAAAATTATTAGTTAGTAAGTTTTGAAAGAAAAAAAAGATCTTTAGATCTTTACAATTGAAATTATGTTCACTTTTCAAAAATCTATTTTCACTAATTTGATTACAATTGCTCAAAAATTATCTAATTGTATCCAATTCTCTTCTTTAAAAATTGTATTCTTTTTAAACCAATAAGATAAATATCTTTCAGCCAAATAAGCAAATAGTCTTCTGGTGTCGTAATCTTTAAGATTTTCAAATTTAAATTTATATTCACAACGCTCTAACCAGGAAAAAAGGCTCTCAAACCATTTATTAATTATAATTGGTTTAGTAATAAACATTATATGTGGATTGAAAGTATTGTTATTCATAACATAATCTCTAAAATCATCTCTATTTTCATCATCTAATTCATTTATAGCTATATCTAAATTTCCATTTCCATGATGCATATCAAAATGTAGTAAAATATTTTGTTTTTTTTTATTAAATAAGATTGATGGATTTTTAATTACATTCCTCCATCCTCTTTTAATTATTTTTATTTTTTTAGCTCCAGAGACTTTAATTTGTTTGCATATTATAGCTTGATAATTAGACCAGTCATTTAAAGGTTCTGTGATCAAAAAATTATTGATATTATCTTGATTAATTAAATTGTTTGATTTTTCTTTAATCCAAAATCTTCTTTTTTGACAAAATCCCACCCACTGATTATTATTTTCATACTGAAGTAAATTTTTCCAATACCAATAATGAAAAGTAAGCTCTGAATAATATTTTTCTTTATAATAAATATTATTTCCACTATTACATGTTAAATAATTATTTGGTGCAACTTGTTCACCAACCCAACATAAATTATATTGATTTTTTTTAATAAAATTTACTTCTTTGTTTGTTACACAATAAAATTTAATATTTTTAAAATTCATATTTATTTATGATAATTATACATTAAAATATGTTTAATATATCTTAAGTAAAATTTAAAAAAATTTTTTAAAAAAATTGTAATTAAGCCAGTGTAACTTTGAGATCTATTAAGCATACCTAAACTTTTAATATTTCTATGTACGTGTTCATAGGTTACGTGTTTATATCCTAATAATATTGAAATGCTTTTTTGAAATTTTGTTAATTTTCCATCTAAACCAAATCTTAAAAATAACATGGGTTTTTGCATTATCTTGTTATAAATTAAATTTGACTGTCCAATAAACTCATACTCAGAAAATAATGATCCATTATAAGTTTTATGTTTTTTGAAAATACTTTGAATAATAAATTCTGATATTTTTTGACCTAAGTCTTCATTTAAATAATCATATTTTAAATGGCTATTTATTAAAAAATCACATTCTTTTTTTGAAAGTGCAATAAATTGATTTAAGAAGGAAATAAAGTGGCGTGGCAATTTTTTAAAAATAGCCTCATTAGTAACATAATAAGCTTTGTGATACTCAAAAAAATTTCCATAATTAATAGACTGATCATTATAAAAAAAATTAATCTTATCTAAGATTATTGTATCAGCATCCCAAATTATTAGGTTTTCTTTGCTTGTTTTAATAAAGTTAATTGCAAAACAAATTTTTAAGATTTGTTGATAATACCAATTAAGTCTTTCTTTAAATTCATTTTGATAATTAATATTAATTGATAAATCATTACATATTTTATTAAAATCTTTAAATGAAATAATTTTATTTTCATTTATTATTTCAACACCTTCTAGGTTTAGTCTATTTCGAAACTCATTAATTTGTGTTTCTGGGCAAATTATATATATGTTTATTTTCTTATAAATTTTTTTAAAATTCTTATAATTTTCGATTATTAATGGTATATTTTTGTTAAGTGATACTTGACAAATATTTAGAGTATTTTCTGACATAAGTTTTTTTGAATTATAAATTATTTTTTTATGCTAATTTTAAAAGAATAATAATCTAGCATAATACTAATAACTACCATAAATTATTTACTTACATGAAAAATAAGTTTTTAAAAAAAGTCATAAATCTTTTTGGTTATAAGCTAATTGAAAAAAAACTTGTTAAAAATAATAGGATTCTTTCAAAAAATGCAGTCTTAAATTTAAGATTAATTCTTAGTAATATTTTTGAAAAAAATAATATTAAAAATTTAGTACAAATTGGGGCAAATGATGGCATCTCTTTTGATGAATTAAATTATTTTATCAAAAAGAACAAAGTTAAAAGTGTCCTAGTTGAACCAATTATTGAAAATTTTTTAAACTTAAAAAATAATTACAAAAATTGTGATTTTATTATTTTTGAAAATTCTGCAATATCTTCTCATCAAAAAATGTATCATTTATATAAAGTTGATACTAAATTTGCAAAAAATTATGGGAATCATATTCCAGCAATACCATCATTTGATAAAAATCATCTTATTAAACATGGTGTAAAAAATTCACATATTGTTAAAGAAAAAGTTAATTCTATAACTATTAAAGACTTAATTAATAAATATAAAATTATAAATTTAGATTTATTTTTTGTTGATGCAGAAGGGTATGATGGAAATATAGTTACTGATTTATTAAACGATACTAATTTAAGACCAATAATTATTTTTGAATATATTCATATTGATAACATAACTTTTCAAAATTTGTTAAATTTATTAACAAAAAAAAATTTTTTTTATTTTAACATATCAGAGTGCTTAATTGTATTTCCAGAAGAAAAAAAAATACAAATTTCTTTTTAGGTTATTAAATATTCCTTAAACTTATCTCTATTATTTAATAAATATTTAGGAAACTTATAATCAAAATTTACAACTTCATAATGATGCCCTCTATTAAATAAATCAATTTTATTATTTATTTTTTTTTGAACAATAATTTCATCATAAAATTCAATTTTTGAAAATTCTATGTGAGCAAATGTTTTAAGTTTTAAAGAAATTTCTTTGGCTGTTAAAATATTATTAAAATGCCAGCCACCTTTTTTAAAGGTTTCAATATTTTTTTCTTTATCAAACCTGAAAAAATTATATTTCAAATTTTTTGATTTTACTTTTTGTCTTAAAAAATCTATAGATTGAATATTTTTCTTCTTTGCAACTCTTGTTCCTTCCCATGGAGACTCATGGGGATTATAAAGATTAAATTTATAATTAAAGCAATCTTGCATAAAAATTCCATATTTTTTTTTTAATTCAAAATTTTCTAAAAGCTCAGGCCTTACAATCTCATCAGGGTCAGAAAAAAATATGTAATCTTCTGAGTTTGCAAAATTAACAGCTTCTAAAAGATGCTCTCTTTGAATTGCTTGATTTTGCCATCTATCTGTATTCTTTGGAAATGGTCTATCTATTAATATATATTTAATTTTATTTTGGTCATAATAATCTTTCCACTCAAAATTTTGTTTTTTAGAATTTCCTTTATGATCAAATTTTGACTCACAAATAACAAAATAATCAACAAATTCTGACAGTATATTATAACGAATTTCAAACATAAAATTATTATCAAAAAAAGTGATGCAGTCTATAATTTTACTTTTATCCATCTAACCAATTCTCTAAGATTTTCATATTCAGCATTGTTTCCTCTATGCTCATACTGGGGTATACTGGTTTGTAAATGCCTTTTAATATATTTTTGCTTATAGTTGCTATTTGAAATGAATAGATATTTTTATTTTTTTCAATATTTATAACTTTCTTATAATTATTATTTATTTTTACTATATTATCATTTCCTAACCATGTATCATTGAGAATTAGAGAACCTTTCTCACCATTGATAATTGTTTTTTTACCTATATCCTTTTTAAATGACGCATTTATTTTCGATTTAAAACCTTCCTCAAATAAAAGCTCACCACAAGAATCAATATCAACACCTGTTTCACCTATTTCTTTATTGATTTTAGAAATTTTCAATTTTTTATAATCTAATTTTTTTATTAATGATCCAATCAACAAGCTAAATGAGGATGGATAGCATCCCAAATCTAAAATACACCCCCCACCAAGCGTTTTGTTAAATAATCTGTTATTTTTATCTATTTTTTTTTTTTCAAAAAAATAAAATTTTTTCTTTGTTAATATATTTACTCCAAATGAGGACTCCATGGACAATAAATTTCCTATTTCATTATTTACAATCATATCTAATACTAACTTGATTTGAGGGTGATTCCTGTACATGAAAGCCTCTCCAAAAAATAAATTTTCATTTGATAAATTTTCACTTATATCTTTTGATTCTGCTGTATTTAATGTTGCAGGTTTTTCTACTAAAACATTTTTTTTATTTTTTAAGCTTCTGACAATCCAATGATGATGAAATGAATTTGGTAGTGCTATATATACAATATCTATTTCTTTGCAGTTAATTAAATCTTCATAATTATTAAATGAAAATTTTTGCTCTATGTTAAATTGATCTTTAAATTTTTCTAAATGTTCTAAATTTCTACTTGCCACAGCCAACAGTTTAGCATTTGGAGTATCAAAAAAACCTTCTGAAAACTTTTGGGCTATGCCACCTAGACCAATAATTCCCCAATTAAGTTTTTCCATATATTATTCTTTTTTTATCTTAAGCACTCCAATAAATGCCTCTTGTGGTATTTCAACTTTTCCAAACTGTTTACCTCTAGCTTTTCCTTTTTTCTGCTTATCTAATAGTTTTCTTTTTCTATCTCTAGCACCGCCACCATGAATTTTTGTTAAGACATCTTTTTTAAAACCTTTAATAGTTTCTCTTGCTATAATCTTTCCTCCAATTGCTGCCTGAACTGGGATCATAAAATTATGACGTGGGATTAAATCTTTTAATTTTTCACATACCTCTCTTCCAACAGTTTGTGCAAAATCTTTATGAACCATCATTGATAAAGCATCAACTGGCTCAGCATTAACAAGTATTCCTAATTTTACCAAATCCCCTTCTCTATGACCTATAATCTCGTAATCAAAACTTGCATAACCGCTAGTCATTGATTTAAGTCTATCATTAAAATCAAAAACAACTTCATTTAGAGGGATTTCATAATTTAAAACCGCTCTATTACCCGAATAATTTAAGTTTGTTTGTACTCCTCTTTTATCCTGACAAACTTTTATAATTGCACCTAGATATTGATCTGGTGTAATAATCGTTGCTTTAATCCAGGGCTCTTCAATAAATTTGATTAAAGTAGGTTCTGGTAAACTTGAAGGGTTTTGTAACTCTATTATTTCTCCTTTGTTCATATGAACTTTATAAACAACCCCCGGTGTTGTAGTTAATAAATTTATATCAAATTCTCTTTCTAATCTTTCAGTTATAATTTCTAAATGCAAGAGACCTAAAAAACCACATCTAAAGCCAAGACCTAACGCAGATGAAGATTCTGCCTCATATGAAAAACTAGCATCATTTAATTGAAGTTTACCTAGGCCATCTTTTAATTTTTGGTATTCAGAGCTATCAACAGGAAACAAACCACAAAATACAACTGGCTTACTTGGTTTAAATCCAGGTAGTGCTTCTTGTGTTGGTTTAGTTGCATCACAAATAGTATCTCCCACTTTTGTTTCTGATAAAATTTTTATTCCTGTTGTTATAAAACCAATTTCTCCTGCGTTTAATTCCTTAACATCAGTTGCTTTTGGAGTAAATACACCTACTTTTTCAATTATATATTCTTGATCAGTAGACATCATTTTAATTTTCATATTTTTTGAAATTTTTCCATTAATAACTCTAACTAGAATAACCACCCCTAAGTAAGTGTCATACCAACTGTCAACTAATAAGCATTTTAAATCAGCATCTTTTTCTCCTTCTGGAGCTGGTAGTGACACAATAATTTGTTCTAGAATATCTTCTATACCCTCACCCGTTTTTCCAGAGCAAGGTATGGCATTTTCAGTGTCAATACCTATGACCTCTTCTATTTGCTTCTTTGTTTTTTCTAAGTCTGATGCTGGTAAATCAACTTTATTTAGTACAGGTACTATCTCATGCTTGGTGTCTAAAGCTTGATAAACATTAGCTAATGTTTGAGCCTCTACTCCTTGGGTACTATCAACAATTAAAATAGATCCCTCACATGCATACAGCGATCTACTAACTTCATAGCTAAAATCTACGTGTCCTGGAGTATCAATTATATTTAGAATGTACTCTTTACCATCTTTTGCTTTATAATTAAGTTTAACTGTTTGAGCTTTAATAGTTATGCCTCTTTCTCTCTCAATATCCATTGAGTCTAAAACTTGTGCCTTCATTTCTCTTTCGGTTAGACCACCACAACTATGAATTATCCTATCTGCAATTGTTGACTTACCATGATCAATATGCGCAATGATTGCAAAATTTCTGATGTGATCAATTTTTGTCATGATTATGATCTAATCTTTGCACCAGTTTTGGATTCAACAGCAGAAATAATAAGTTGATTAATTTTGTTTAAATCATCCTCAACCAAAGTTTTTTCTAAAGATTGAATAATTACATTTAATGCAATTGATTTTTTACCTTCAGGAATATTCGCTCCTTCATAAACATCAAATACTTTGACAGATTTTATTAACTCTTTGTCTACATTAGAGATGGTTTCAATTAATTCTTGAGCTTTAAAATTTTTATCTAAAACAAAAGCAAAATCTCTTTCTGATTTTTGAAAATCTGAATATTTATACTGAGTTTTTTGATCTTTTAATGATTTTTTTGGCTGTTTTAAATTGTCTAAAAATATTTCAAAACCCACTAAAGACTCAACTTTAATATCTAATTTTTTTAATATACCTGGGTGAATATCACCAAAAAAAGCAACTATTTTTTCTTTTCCTTTGTTAAGAAATATTCTTCCTGATTTTCCAGGATGATAATAGCTTGGTGTTTCATCATCAATATAGAGCTTATCTTTATTATAACCTGCTTCAACTAAACTTTTGATAACATCACTTTTAACATCAAACACATCTATTAATCTTTCTTTTTCCAGCCAGCTCTGCCTAGCCAATTTTCCTGATCTTAATCCAGTAGCGACTGTCTGTTGCTCACCTGGCTCAGATCCTAAAAAAATTGGACCTATTTCAAAAAATGACAAATCTTTAAATCCTCTTCCTAAATTCTTATTCAAATGAATTATCAAATTAGAAAAAATTGAACTTCGCAAAACGTTCAAATCAGAACTTATAGGATTAATTATTTTAATTTCTTTGTTATTTTCAATGAATAGTTGATTAATTTTACTGTCGGTAAAAGACCATGTGATAGCTTCAAAATACCCCTTAGAAGCAATAGATCTTTGTAAAAAATGAAATAATTTTTGTTTTAAATTTAATGTTTGTTTTTTTCTAACTTTTTCTGGTTCAATAATTTTAATTTGATCATAGCCCTTGATTCTTACAAGTTCTTCTACCACATCAACTTCCTGTGAAATATCTGGTCTCCAAGATGGTATAACGGCATCTAGCATTCCCTTGTTTTCTTTAATTTCAAATCCAAGGTTATCTAAGATTTTTATCATTTCTTTTATATCAATATTAAATCCAGTAATTTTTTCAAACAAAGAAGGATCAAATTTTAATGATTTTTTTTTAACATCTTCAATTTTTTGAATATCAAATTCACTAACTTCACCGCCACATATTTCTTGTATTAAATTAGCTGCTCTTTCAAGTCCTTGATCAATTGATAATGGATCAATACCTCTTTCAAATCTAAATTTTGCATCCGTATCTATATTCAAGATTTTAGATGATTTTCTGATTGATCGTGGACTAAAGTAAGCAGACTCAATTAACACATTCTTTGTATCTAGTTCAGTTCCAGTTCTTGTGCCCCCTATTATGCCTCCAAGACCTAATACGCCTGACGCATCTGATATGACACACATCTCATCCTCTAATTTATACTCCTTATTATCTAATGCTTCGAATGTTTCACCTTTCTTAGAATTTCTTACAACTATTCCTTTATCTATTTTATCAACATCATATGCATGAAGTGGTCTATTCAAATCAAACATTACATAATTTGTAATATCAACTATTGCCGAAATAGGTTTTTGGCCCAAAGAAATTATTTTGTCTTTTAGCCACTCTGGACTTTCAGTGTTTTTTACCCCTTTAATTAAACAACTACCAAAGGATGTACATGCTTGATTTTTTTCATCTTCAATTTTTACACTAATTGTTTGTTTATTTTTTTTATCAAGTTTTTTTTCTTTTTGATTTATTAATATTCCCGCACCTGCAGCAGCTAAATCTCTTGCTATTCCTCTAACCCCTAAGCAATCTGCTCTATTTGGTGTAATAGAAATATCAATTACGTTTAAATTTTTTTTTGGAAAATAATTTTCTCCTACTTTTTTGTTATATTTTTCTGGTAAAAGCTCTGTTATGCCATCACTTTCGTTTGATAGGTTAAGTTCAGATTCTGAACAAAGCATTCCATATGAGGTTACACCTCTTATTTTACTTACCACCAATTTCATTTGACTTTTTGGCACTATAGCACCAGGAGGAGCATAAATTGTTAATAAACCCTCTTTAGCATTTGGAGCTCCACAAACAACTTTTACTGGTTTGCCCGAACCTATATCAACATCACATACTCTAAGCCTATCTGCATCAGGATGCTTTTCAGCCTTCAAAATTTTAGCAATTACAAATTGATCAAGCTCTCCTGATTGACTATCAACACCCTCTACTTCTAAACCAATATCTGTAAGTTTATCGATGATTTGATTTTCATTAAGTTTGGTATCTAAATGATCTTTGAGCCATGCTGTTGTAATCTTCATCGGCTTAAGCCCCTATAGTTTGTTGGGACATCTATTGGATCAAACCCAAAATGATTTAACCATCTATAGTCACAATCAAAGAAGGCTCTTAAATCATTAATGCCATATTTCAACATTGCGAGTCTATCTATTCCTATTCCAAATGCATAACCTTGGAATTCATCAGGGTTTACTTTAACATTTTTTAAAACATTCGGATGAACCATTCCACAACCTAAAACTTCTAGCCATTTATCACCTTCCCCAATTACTATTTTTCCATCTTTTATTTCATAACCAATATCAACTTCTGCAGATGGCTCTGTAAATGGGAAATGACTAGGTCTAAATCTCATTTTAATTTTATCAACCTCAAAAAACTCTTTAATAAAATAATTTAAGCATCCTTTTAAATGCCCCATATTAATATTTTTATCAATATGTAGCCCTTCAACTTGATGAAACATTGGAGTATGAGTTTGATCGCTGTCAGATCTATATGTTCTACCAGGTGCTATTATTTTAAAAGGTGGTTTATCATTAAGCATTGTTCTAATTTGAACTGGCGAAGTATGTGTTCTTAACAATAGTTCTTTTGCATCATCTAGATAAAAAGTATCATGCATATCTCTTGCAGGATGGTTATCAGGTGTATTTAACGCAGTAAAATTATTATATTCATTTTCAACATCTGGTCCTTCTTCTACACTAAAACCAATTTCTGAAAAAATTGAAGAAATTTCATCTATAACTTGAGATACAGGATGAATTTTTCCCTGAACAAAAGGTCTCTCTGGTAAAGTTATGTCTATTTTTTCTTTTTCTAATTTTTTGTTAATCTCTTTTTTTTCAATATCATCAATTTTTATAGTAATTAAATTTTCAAGTTCACTTTTGACTAAGTTTAAATCTGATGCAAATTTTTTTCTTTCTTCTTCTGCTAATTTTCCAAGCTGTTTAAATTGCGAGCTGATTAACCCAGTTTTACCAAATAGTTCTGTTTTAATTTGATTAACTTGATTTAAATCTAAATTTTCTTTTAACTTTAAAAGAAATTCATCTTTTATTTTTTTAATATCAGACATATTGAGAGATTATTTCTTCACCGAAGAAAAACAATAGTGAAGATTAATTTAGTGCCGATTGAGCTTTTTGAACGATCGTTTTAAAGGCTTCTGGGCTATCGTATGCTATTTCAGCTAGTATTTTTCTATCTAACTTAATTCCACATTTAGTTAAACCATTAATAAATTTTGAATAAGTTATTCCTTCAGATCTAACACCTGCATTAATTCTTTGTATCCATAAAGATTTAAATTCTCTTTTTTTAGTTCTACGATCTCTGTATGCATATTGCATAGCTTTTTCCATAGCTTGCTTTGCAACTCTTATAGTGCTTTTTCTTCTGCCCCATTGACCTTTGACAGCTTTTAAAACTTTTTTATGTTTTGCGTGACTTGTTACGCCTCTTTTTACTCTAGCCATTTTATCCTCTTAAACTGTAAGGCATGTATGATTTAACTATTTTGCCATCTTGTTTTGACATAGCAGTCGTGCCTCTTAATTTTCTAATTTGTGAATTTGTTCTTTTTATCATACCATGTCTCTTTCCAGCTTGAGCCATCATAACTTTCCCTGTAGCTGAGATTTTAAATCTTTTTTTTGCTGAACTTTTAGTTTTTAATTTTGGCATAATTCTGCGGACTTATACAAATATTGGAATGGATTTACAACCTCTATTAAGCCTTATAAAGGCTGAATAACCATGATCATTTGCTTACCATCAAACTTTGGGTGCAATTCAACTTTGCCAATATCTTGCATATCAGCTTTTATTTTATCCATTAATTCTCTACCTAAGTGTGAGTGTTGTAGCTCTCTACCCTTAAATCGTATTGTAAATTTTACCTTGTCACCTTTTCCAATAAATTTTTTAGCATTTTTAACTTTAAAATCATAATCATGAGTTTCTGTAACTGGTCTCATTTTAATTTCTTTTAATAAAACTATTTTTTGTTTCTTTTTAGCAACATTTGCTTTTTTTTGAGCATCATATTTAAATTTACCCATATCAATAATTTTACATACAGGTGGTTTTGCGTTTGGAGCTATTTCAATTAAATCCAATCCTTGCTCTTTAGCCATTGATATAGCTTCATTAGTATTAATGATTCCTATATTTTCACCATCGCTTCCAATTACTTGAACCTCAGGTGAAGAAATTCTATTGTTAGATCTTGGACCTTTATCTTTAGTTCTTCTTTGAAAATAATTTTGTTTAAAATCTGCCACTTAGTTTGAGGATGCTTTGTTTAAAGCTGAGAAAGTTTCTAAGAATAAGTTTAATTCCATATTTTCTTGTTTGTTCGTATCCAATCTTCTAATCGTTACTGAGTTACTGTCAACTTCTTTTTTTCCACAAATCAATAAAAGTGGTATTTTTGATAGTGAATGTTCTCTAATTTTATAATTTAAGTTATGGTTTTTTAAATCTACCTCAGAGCTTATGCCTGCATTGTTAATTTTTTCATTTACTTCTTTTGCATAAGAATCAAATTCCTCTGAAATTGGAATTACAACAGCTTGTAAAGGAGCTATCCAAAATGGAAATTTGCCTGCATAATTTTCTATAAGAATTCCAATAAATCTTTCTAATGATCCAAATAACGCCCTGTGAAGCATTACAGGAATTTTTTTAGTTCCATCTTTATCAACAAAAGAAGCATCTAATCTTCCTGGTAAATTAAGGTCTACTTGTAAAGTTCCACATTGCCAATCCCTACCAATAGCATCTCGTAAAACAAATTCAATTTTTGGACCATAGAATGCTCCCTCTCCTTTATTAATTGTGTATTGAAGCTTTGAAGCTTTAACTGCATCTAATAAAGCTTTTTCAGCTTTGTCCCAAACATTATCATCACCAACTCTTAAGTCTGGTCTATCTGAGTATTTTAATATTACATCTTCAAATCCAAGATCTTTATAAATATCTAAAATTAAATTAGTAACAATCAAACATTCTGATGTAATTTGATCTTCTGTGCAAAAAATATGAGCATCGTCTTGAGTAAAAGCTCTAACTCTTAAAAGTCCATGTAAAGCACCTGAAGGCTCATATCTGTGTACTTTTCCAAATTCTGAAATTCTTAAAGGAAGATCTCGGTAACTTTTTAATCCTTGATTAAAAACTTGTACGTGACCTGGGCAATTCATTGGTTTTATTGCAAATATTTTTTCATCTGGTGTTTGAGAAGTATACATATGCTCTCCATATTTTTCCCAGTGGCCAGATTTTTCCCAAAGAGATCTATCTAAAATTTCAGGAGTGTTCACTTCTTTGTAGCCAGCTTTTTCTTGTCTAGCTCTCATATATGCAACTAATTTTTGAAATAACTTCCAACCTTTTTCATGCCAAAATACTGATCCTGGACTTTCTTCCCTAAAGTGAAATAAATCCATTTCTTTTCCAAGTTTTCTGTGGTCTCTTTTTTCTGCTTCTTCTATTCTTTTTAAATATTCATCTAAATCTTTTTGTGATGCCCAACTTGTTCCATAAATTCTTTGCAACATTTCATTATTTGAGTCACCTCTCCAATAAGCCCCAGATACCTTTGTTAATTTAAAGTACTTACCAATTTTTCCCGTTGAAGAAAGATGAGGGCCTCTGCATAAATCATGCCAGTCTCCATGAAAATATATAGAAACATCTTCACCCTGTGGAATACTTTCAATAATTTCAGCCTTGTATATTTCTCCTTTATCTTTGAAATGAGATATGGCTTTATCTCTTTTCCAAACTTCTCTTGTAGTTGGAATATCTCTATCAACGATTTCTTTCATTTTATTTTCAATTTTATTTAAATCATCTTCTGTAAAGGGTTCTTTTCTTGAAAAATCATAATAAAATCCATTTTCTATAATTGGACCAATGGTTACTTGCGTTCCTGGAAAGAGTTCTTGAACTGCCATTGCAGTTATATGGGCCGTATCATGACGAATAGTTTCTAAACCTTCTTTATCTTTTGAAGTAAAAATTTTAACTGAGCAATCCTCATCAATAACAAAACTTAAATCCTTAAGTTCTTCATTAACACTAATAATAGTTGCCTGCTTTGATAAAGATTTACTAATCTTTTCAGCAACCTCAAGTCCTGTTACTTTATTTGGAAATTCAATAGTGTTTCCGTCTGGCAATGTTATTAATGGCATTTAATTTAATAATTTTTTGTATTCTGAATATGTAGAAAAACACATTTTTTCAACATTAAATTTTTTAATTATATTTTTTCTACCTTCTATACCAATAGATTTCAATCTAGATTCGTCTAATTGTAAGACTTCTATTATTTTTTTACTCAAAGCTTCTGCATTACCAGACTGAAATAAAAAACCTGTCACGTTATCAATAATAGTTTCGTTAGATCCCCCAATATCACTTGCTATTATTGGTTTTTCCATTGATTGAGCTTCAACTGCTACCCTTCCAAAAGCTTCAGGTTCTACTGAGGCTGAAACAACAATGTCTGATATTTTATAGGCTAACGGCATATTTTTACAATGTTCTATAAATTTTAACTGACTAGTTAGCCTATATTGCTCAGCCAATCTTTTAATTTTTTTAGTATAAATGTCTCTTCCTTGATCGCTACCCAAAATAATAGCATTAAAAGACTCATACCCCAGTTCTTTATTAACAAGATTTAATGCCTCAATAAATGTCTCCTGACCTTTCCAAGCAGTTAACCGACCTGGCATTAGGATCGTTTTTTTATTTCTATCAACATCCCAATCTGAAATAAGTCTGTTTTCTTCACTGTCTAAAATTGTTGATAATTCAAAATAATCGACATTAATTCCCCTAAAAATTACCAAGAATTTTTTTTTTAAATCTAAATATTTTGGATAATTTTGATTAATATGTGAAAAAATAAAATTTGATCCTGCTATTATTAAATCTGATCTAACCATTACTGAATTATAGAATTTTTTAATTGAGTTTTTAAAATTATAGGTACCATGAAAAGTTGTAACAAACTTTCTTCTTGTAATTTTTGTTGCAAACAAACAAGACCAAGCTGGAGCACGACTTCTTGCATGAACAATAGATATATTATTTAGTAAAATAATAAAAATCAAAGCTATTGAATTAAAGAGCATTAAAAATGGATTTTTACTATGGACGGGAAGTTTTATTACTTTTACTTTTTTTTTATCAATAAATTTTAATAACTCTCCTCCACTAGTTACTATATAAGAGCTACAATTATTTTCTGGTAAATAGTGTGCAAGATCGTAACAGCCTGTTTCCGCACCCCCATATCCAAGTTTAGGAATTACTTGCAGTACTTTTAATTCTGAAGACATTTGATAGAACTATATATTAAGAATTAATTCTAATAAACTTATATGAATAAATTTAAATATATTAAGGTCCTTAATAACAGGCAAATAAGATACTTAAGTAAGGATTATAGAGATAATCTTTATATTGTTTTTTTACATGGTTTTATGTCAAGCATTGAAGGTGAAAAACCTCAGGCAATACTAAAATTTGCAAAAAAAAATAAGCTTGGTTTTCTTGCTCTTGAATATTCTGGTCATGGAAAATCTTCAGGAAAATTTACCAAGGGAAATATCACACAATGGTCAAAAGAAGTTAAAATAGTAATAAAAAAAATAGTTAAAAAAAACAAATTTATCTTAGTTGGTTCAAGTATGGGAGCGTGGCTCTCCTTAAATCAATTTAAATATTTTAAAGATCAAATTAAAGGTTTTTTAGGAATTGGTTCAGCTCCAGAGTTTTTACAAAACCTAATGTGGAAAAAATTTACAAAAAAAATGAAAAATGAAACTATAAAGAAAGGAATTTATAACTTAAAACATGGTAATTATGAGTATCCAATCACTTATCAGTTAATAAAAGATGGTAGAAAAAATAAAATCTTGAATAAAAAGATTAAATCTAAAATCAATGTAACTATGATTCATGGAAGTAAAGATGAAGTTGTTCCAACAAGTTATTCTAGAAAAGTTCTTAAGTTATTTACTAAAGCTAATAAAAAATTAGTGATAATAAAAAATGGTGATCACAGCTTATCAAGTAAACGAGGTTTAAAAAAAATACTCTTAGAGCTAAATAAAATTACAACTAATATAGTTTAATCCTTCGATATAGCTTGGAAATTTTAAATTATAATCAAAATAACTTTTCATCTTTTTGTTACTAACTTTTTTAGACTCATTATAAAAATTTTTCAACATCTCACTTTTAATTTGGTCAACTTCAATTTTTTCGATATTTTCAATATTTAATATCTTTGCTCCAAATAAAGTAACCTCTTCAGATGTAGAAGGTTTATCATCAGATAGATTGTATATTTCTCCTGACTTAAATTTTGATAAAGATTTAAATAATATATTTGAAATATCATCTACATGAATTCTAGAAAAAAAATGATTTTTTTTGTTGATCAATTTCACGCCTCCTGATTTTAGACGTATTAAAATATTTTTTTCATTAGAATAAATTCCAGATAACCTAAATATCTGAATTGGTATTTTCTTACTTTTTTCTAGAGAAAACCATGCATTTTCAGCTTTCAATCTTGCAATACCATTATTTGAAATTGGGTTTGTTTTGCTATTTTCATTAACCCACTCTCCCTTATGATCACCATAAATACTAGTGGCTGATAAATATGTTATCCATTTTACTTTGGAGCTTTCTATAAATTTAGAAAAATTTTTTATAACTAAATCTTCTTGATTTTCTGGTGGTATAGAAACTAAGATATGATCTGCTTCTTTTAATTTTACAACTAAATTTTGATCAAAGTTGTCTCTATTAAATAGATAACTATTATAATTAATACCCTTGAATGTTTTTTTTGAAGACTCACTTCTAGAGGTTGCTGACAAATTAATATTATACTGCTCAACACTAAGCTTCTTTATAAAATTTTTTGCTACTTGGCCAAAACCAAAACAAAAAATATTTATATCCTTCATTTTAACTAACTTCTTTTATAATAGATTTTAAACTTATTGGGTTTTTTAGCTTATCAATCATTTCTTTTGGACAAACTTGAATAAAATTAGAAATTTCTCTATCAAAATTTTCTATAATCTTTTTAGAAAAATCTGAATTTGTCTCCTGATGATGCTCTTGAACTAAATTTTTTAAATAAGTTATCCAATAATCTGTTTCTGGCGTTTGCCATACTACAGTCTCTGGGTTTACTTTTTTATAAAATTTCTTATTTATATCGTAAATAAACGCCATTCCGCCAGTCATTCCAGCTCCAAAATTGTCTCCTACATCGCCTAGAATTACAACTGTACCACCAGTCATATATTCACAAGCATTAGAATCGCATCCTTCAATAACTGAAATTGATCCTGAGTTTCTTACAGCATATCTTTCTCCAGCTTGACCTGCTGCAAAAAGTTTTCCAGATGTTGCTCCATACAAAACTGTATTTCCTATTATGGTATTCTCATGTGAAACTAGATTACTTTCGTCTGGAAGTTTGACTACCACCGTTGCGCCTGATAAACCTTTACCAACATAATCATTAGCATCGCCTTTTAAAATAAGTTTTAATCCTTTTATTGCAAATGCACCAAATGACTGTCCAGCTGATCCTTTAAACTTTAAAGATAAAAAGCCATCATCTAGTTTTTCAGATCCATATTTTTCATAAAGATGATTAGAAATTCTTGTTCCAACTGTCCTATGAGTATTTTTAATAATATATTCCTTTTCAATAATTTTTACTTTTCCAATTTGTTCTTTAATTTCAGGTAAAATTTCTTGATCCAAAGTATCTGGAACAGAATTTATTTCTGGAACTGTACAGTATCTTGTGTTCTCACCAGCATCTGTTTGAACAAATAAAGGGTTAAGATCTAAATCATCTAAGTTTGGTGAAGCTTTACTTACCTGTCTTAATAAATCAGTCCTACCAATTATTTCATTTAATGATTTAAATCCTATTTGTGCTAAAATTTCTCTTACTTCCTCGGCTATAAATTTAAATAAGTTGACTACCTTTTCTGGCGTACCAGAAAATTTTTCTCTTAGTTTTTCATCTTGAGTACAAACTCCAACTGGACATGTGTTTGAGTGACACTGTCTAACCATTATACATCCCATGGCTACTAAAGCTGTAGTAGCTACTCCATATTCTTCTGCTCCCATCATGGCTGCAATAATAACATCTCTTCCTGTTTTAATTCCACCATCTGTTCTTAGAGTAACTTTATGCCTTAAATTATTTAAAGTTAAAACTTGATTAGCTTCAGTTAATCCCATCTCCCAAGGTATCCCCACATATTTAACACTTGTTTGTGGTGTAGCTCCTGTTCCTCCATTATGTCCAGAAATTAAAATTATATCTGCTTTAGCTTTAGCTACTCCAGCTGCGATTGTTCCTATCCCAGAAGATGCTACTAATTTTACACCAACTCTTGCTTTTGGATTGGCTTGTTTAAGATCGTAAATTAATTGAGCTAAATCCTCGATAGAATAAATATCATGGTGAGGTGGTGGTGATATTAGGGTTACACCCGGAGTTGAATGTCTTAATTTGGCAATTTCTTCTGTAACTTTAAACCCTGGTAATTGACCTCCCTCACCAGGTTTTGCTCCTTGTGCAATTTTAATCTCTATTTCGTTACAGTTATTTAGATATTTAAGTGTTACTCCAAATCTTGCTGAGGCTATTTGCTTAACTCTAGAATTAGCACTATCTCCGTTTTCCATCTTAATAAATCTTTTTTCATCTTCTCCACCTTCACCACTACAAGAGGCTCCTTTAATTCTATTCATTCCTATAGCTAATGTTTCGTGTGCTTCTTTCGATAATGCGCCATGAGACATACTTCCACTTCCAAATCTTGTTAAAATATTTTCGATTGGTTCTACTTCTGAAATATCTAAGGATGGGTTTAAATTTTTATCTCTAAATCCAATCAAGTCTCTAAGGTGTATAGGAGGAAGATTATAAATACCTTCTGCATATTTTTTATAAGCTTCAAAAGAATTTGATGAAACTGCACTTTGCAAAAGATGAATGAGCTTACCTTGATATTGATGAGTTTCACCATCCTTTCTATATCTATAAATTCCTCCAATTGGTAAAACTGCATCCGTTCCTTCAAATGCTTCTTTGTGAATAGTTCTTAATTTTTTTTCTATTCCATTTAACCCTATGCCTGAAATCTTTGATAAAATTCCTGGAAAGTATTCTGATGCTACTGTTCTACTCAAACCAACTGTTTCGAAATTACATCCACCTCTATAAGAGCTTATGACCGAAATTCCCATTTTTGACATTATTTTCAGAAGTCCATAATTTACCGATTGTATATATCTAGCTATGCATTCATCGTACTCAAACTTTCCAAATAATTTTTTTTCAAACCTTTGATATAAACTATCCATTGCTAAATAAGGATTAACAGTAGTTGCTCCAACACCTATAAGTGTTGCAAATGAATGCGTGTCTAATGCTTCTCCAGTTTGAGCATTGATTGATGCATAGCCTCTTAATTTTTTTTTAATAAGATAAGTATTTATTGCACCAACACATAATAGCATTGGGATGGGTAATCTTTTTTCAGAAATATTTTTATCACTTAAAACTAATTGCGTAAGGCCTTGTCGAACTGCAATTTCAGACTCTTTTCTAATTCTCTCAATAGAAGTTTCAAGATTTTCACTTTTATCAAAAGTACAATCAATTGTTATTGATTTTTCCCCAAAAAAATTAATAAATTTTTCTAATTGAGAATTTGATAATATGGGGCTGTCTAAAACGTATATGTTTTCTTCTGTTAAATTAGTGAAATCTAAAATATTTCCAAGATTACCAAAACGAGTTTTTAAACTCATAACCTTGTTTTCTCTTAAAGAATCAATTGGTGGATTTGTAACTTGACTAAAATTTTGTCTAAAAAAATGGTAAAGCGGTCTATAACGGTCAGACAATACTGCAAGTGGAGTGTCATCACCCATAGAACCAATGGCTTCTTTTGCATCTTCTGCCATCGGATGAAGAATAAGCTCCAGATCTTCTAAACTATAACCAAATGTATGTTGTCTTTTTTTTAGCTCATCACCTGAAAAAGTAGATTTTTCATTCTTTATTGGGAATTTCTTTTCTAAATCAATTATTTGATTGTTAAAATGTTTAAACTCTTTTGCTAGATAGTCTTTTATTTCAACATTAGAGAATACTTTACCTTTAGCTATTCTAACTCCAAGAATTTCTCCAGGTCCTAATCTACCTTTTTTAAGAATTTGCTTCTCATCAATTTCAACCATTCCCGTTTCTGATCCTGCACACAATATTTTATCTTTTGAAATAGTATATCTCATTGGGCGTAACCCATTTCTATCAGCAGCTACTATAGCCCATTCATTATCAGTAGCTGCAATAGCGGCTGGTCCATCCCATGGCTCCATTGTACTATTTAAAAAATTAAATAGTTGTTGGTGATCTTTTGATAATGTTTGACTTTTTTTAGACCATGCATCTGGAATTAACATTAATTTTGCAAGGGGTGCTGATTGGCCAGAAATATTTAAAAGTTCAAAAACACTATCTAGCGCAGCAGAGTCTGATGATCCTGGTTGTATAACTGGTTTTAAATTTTCCATATTATCAAATAATGGACTATTCATTTCTTGCTCATGAATTTTCATCCAGTTTGTATTTCCTTTGAATGTATTTATTTCTCCATTATGAGCTAATGCTCTAAAAGGTTGTGCCAGATCCCAACTAGGTGCTGTGTTTGTTGAAAATCTTTGATGAAATATTGCAAATCGAGATATAAACCTCTCATCCTTTAAATCTAAATAAAAATCTGCAATAGACTCCGCTAAAAACATGCCCTTATAAATAACTGACTTAGAACTTATTGAACAAATATAAAAACCTTCTATCGCATCTTTAATAGCTTCTTTTTCAATTTTTCTTCTTGATTCATAAATTTTTCTTTCTAACTCTTTTTCTGTTAAATCTTTATTATTATGTTTAAATAATACTTGAGTAATTTCTGGTCTTGTAAGATTTGCCTTTTCACCTAAAACTTTTGGATTTACTGGAACCTGTCTCCATCCATAAATACTAAAATTACTTTTTGTTAATTCACTTTCAACTAAAGTTCTTGCATTTTCTTGTGCTTGATAATTGTTTCTGGGTAAAAAAATCATACCCACACAAATTTCTGAACCATCATGGTCATGACCTGTGATTTCTATCTTTTCAGCAAAGAAGTCTGAGGGAATTTCTAAATGGATTCCAGCTCCATCACCTGTTTTTCCATCAGCATCAACTGCTCCTCTGTGCCAAACCGCTTTTAGGGCATTAATTCCATATTCTACTACTTTCCTTGATTTTTTACCTTCTGTAGAAGCAATTAACCCTACTCCACAAGCGTCATGCTCCATTTCTTTAGAATAAACATGACCATCCTCAAGAATTTTAAGATTTTTTTTATAATTTTTCATTAAGCAACCTTCTCTTTACTGAGTTCTTTGGTTTCTAAAAAATTTTTTATTGATACTGCTACATCTCTTCCGTCTTTTATGGCCCAGACAACTAAAGATGCACCCCTAATAATATCTCCAGCTGCAAACACACCTGGTAAATTTGTCTCCATAGTATCAAAATTGGTTTTTAATGTTCCCCATTTAGTAACTTGTAGATCCTCAGAACCAAATAGTTTTGGTAAATTTTCTGGATCAAAACCAAGAGCCTTAATTACTATGTCTGCCTTAATATTAAAGTGAGAATTATTCTGAATTTCTGGTTTACGTCTTCCACTGTCATCAGGTTCCCCAAGTTTGATCTTATCCACTATCAAACCTTCAACTTTATTTGTTCCAATAAATTCTTTGGGACTAGATAGCCATACAAACTCTACTCCCTCTTCCTCTGCATTGGCTACCTCTCTTGCAGATCCAGGCATATTTTCTTTGTCTCTCCTGTAAAGACATTTAACTGATTTTGCTTTTTGTCTGATTGAAGTTCTAACACAGTCCATTGCAGTGTCACCTCCTCCAATTACTACAATATTTTTTCCTTCAGCATTTAAAGTTCCATTATCAAATAATTCTACTTTGTCTCCTAATCCTTTTTTATTTGAAGCTGTTAAAAATTCCATGGCTGGAAATATATTTCCTAAATCTTTTCCTGGAAGATCTATTTCTCGAGCTTTATAAACTCCAGTTGCAATTAAAAGAGCATCATGTTTTTTTCTTAATTGCTCTAATGTAGCATCTTTTCCAACTTCAAAATTTTGAACAAATTTAATTCCACCTTCTTCTAATAATTTGGTTCTTCTCTCTACAACAAATTTTTCTAATTTAAAATTTGGAATGCCATAAATCATTAAACCACCAGCTCTATCATATCGATCGTATACTGTAATTTGATAACCTGACTTACGTAACTGCTCCGCAGCAGCTAGACCAGCTGGGCCTGCTCCTATAATTCCAATACTTTGACTCTTTTCATTTTTAACCTTTATTGGATTTACCCATCCTTGTTCCCAAGCATTATCAGTAATATACTTCTCAACTGAACCTATAGTTACAGTTCCATGTCCAGATTGTTCAATTACACAATTTCCTTCACACAATCTATCTTGTGGACATATTCTTCCACACACCTCTGGCATGTTGTTAGTGCTTTGAGATAATTCGTAAGCCTCTTTTAATCGTCCTTCTGCGGTTAATTTTAGCCAATCTGGAATATTATTACTTAATGGACAATGGACCTGGCAAAAAGGAACTCCACATTGAGAACACCTGCTAGATTGTTCGCTTGCTTTATCGTTAATAAATTCCTTATAAATTTCATTAAAGTCTTCTTTTCTATTTCCAACTTCTCTTTTAGGTGGAGTTTGTTGACCTATTTTAACAAATTTAAGCATATTTTCTGACATATTTAACCCTCAATAAATTTAGCATATATCAAGGTTTTATGTAATAAAAGACAAACAAGGTCAGCATATATGACCTTAAATTTGAAATAAATCCAATTAAATCTTAATATTTTAATTTATGCATATCTAATATGTTAAAATGGAATTGTTTAAATTATTGAATATTTAAGCTACGAAGCATTAAATGTTCTCAAATATTATTGAAATTATAATCTTATCAATAGTTCAGGGAATATCAGAATTTTTACCAATTAGTTCATCAGCTCACTTGAATATTGTTGAGATAATATTTGAGTTTAATTCTAACTCACTAATGATTGATGTTAGTCTCCATCTTGGCTCTTTACTTGCAATAGTCTTTTATTTTAGAAGAGAGTTATTGGACCTTAGAAATAATCAGAAGTTATTATCTTTATTAATTATTGGCTCAATACCAATTGTAATAGCTGGCTACGTAATCAGCTCCACAGGTCTAGTTAACCTATTAGAAAACAATTTAAAGATAATCGCTTGGACAACATTAATTTTTGGAATTATCTTATATCTCGCAGATAAAAGTAAATTTGATAAAAAAATATCATCTAATTTAAATTTTAAAACAATACTATATATTGGTTTGTTCCAAATACTTGCTTTAATACCTGGTGTGAGTAGGGCAGGTATTACAATAACGGCTGCAAGACTTTTTAGATTTAATAGATTTGATTCAAGTAAAATTTCTTTTTTACTAGCTATACCTGCTATAGCTGGAGCAAGTGTGCTACAGTTAAAAAATGCCATTGGTCAAAGCTTTGAGCTTAACTATCTTGTACTAATATCAATCACTCTTTCTTTTTTATTTTCTTATTTTACAGTTAAGTTTTTCCTAGATTATATAAACAAATTTTCTTTGAATGTTTTTGTTATTTACAGAATAATTATTTCAATAATTCTGTTTATAATAATATATAATTAATTTTTTTTTAATATTGGTGCTAATTGTGAAAACAAAACACCAAATAAAATAAATAAACATCCAAATAAATTATTTATATCTAAAATTTGATCTAATAAAATCCAAGCAGCAATTGTCGCAAAAACACCCTCTAAAGAAAAGATTATTGCTGAGGGAGCAGGGGATATATTTTTTTGTGCATATATTTGTAAAACAAATGCAAGACCTCCAGACAAAATTCCAGCATATAAGATTTGAAATTTTTCTTTAAGAATATTGGACCAAATAAAATCTTCAAAAATTAATCCTATAATTAATGATAGCGAGGAAACAATTAAAGTTTGAATCGCACCAATTGTTAATGGAAGATTATATTTTTCTATAATTTTGCCAGTAAAAATAATGTGTGTACTCCAGAAAAATGCGCCTATTATTATAAGTGCATCACCATTTCTAACTGTTGCGCTATAAAAATTAGTTAACAAATAACCTCCCATCACACAAAGAAGAACAGAAGGCCAAATACTCCAGTGAATTGGCTTTTTATACATGAAAAAAATTATAAACGGAACCATTGGCACATAAAAAATCGTAAAGAATGCAGCATTAGCAACATCTGTATAGAGTAAAGCTACTTGTTGAAGTGCTGATCCCAAAAATAAAGATAGGCCTATTAAAATAGCCAAGTTGATAAATTCTTTTTGATTTTTTTGTACTGATTTTGATATTTTTTTTCTTTCAAAAATAAAAGCTAATGGAGCTACTACTAAAAAACCAACAAAAAACCTGACAGCATTAAAAGTGAAAGGGCCAATGTCGTCCATTCCAGTATCTTGAGCTATAAAAGTCGTTCCCCATATGAATGTACATAATAATGCACAAAATAATGATGATGTTTTTGACATTAATATCTATACAGCTAATTTATAAGCAAAATTTTTGCCTAAATTTTCTTTTAGATCATTATTAAATCTAGCTGCTTCAGCTCCATCAATTATTCTGTGATCATATGATAAAGAAAGCGGTAGCATTGTTCTTGTTTCAAATTTCCCATTAATAAAAATTTGTTTTTTTTGTGCCTTGCCTACTCCTAATATAGCAACTTCTGGATAATTTATTATTGGTGTAAAGAATGAACCTCCAATTCCTCCAAGACTCGTAATAGTCATAGATCCTCCAAAAAATTCTTTCTTATCTATTTTTAAATTTCTACATTGGTCACTTACTATTTTCAATTCATTGCTAATATATGAGATGCTTTTATTGTCAGCATTTCTAATTTTTGGCACCATTAAACCATGTGGAGTATCCACTGCAATCCCAACATGAAAATAGTTTTTCATTGTAATTTTTCCATTTTCAATATCATCTATTGAAGAGTTGAAACTAGGAAACTTTTTTAAAGATGCAACTAAAGCTTTAACAATAAAAGCTAATGGAGTAATTTTTTTTCTTTCCCCTGTATACATGTCAGTAAGTGAAGTTCTAAAATCTTCCATTTCAGTTATATCTGCTTCATCATGATTTGTGACATGAGGTATTGTAGTCCAAGAATTAACTAAATATGTAGAGGCTAATTTTTTAACTCTAGGCATATCTTTAACTTCAATTTCACCAAAATCAGAATGAGAATATTCACTAACAATTTTTTTTGGTTGAACTTCGGTCTTATCTGGAGCTTTATTAATTCTAGAGGATATAAAATTTTTTACATCATCTTCCACAATTCTTCCCTGTCTTTCACTACCAACTATTTCATTAATATTAACCCCAAGTTCTCTAGCAAATTTACGTACTTTTGGGCTTGCAGATGAAATTTCTGAATTATCTTTTTTTATTGTATTTTGTGCTGGATTGACTTTTGCAATTTTTTCTACTTGATTTTGATTTGTAACTTGTTCTGCTTCTTTAATAGTTTTTTGTTCTATTTTTTTTTCTTCTTCTCCAGACTGTTCTATAGTTAATATTAAATCACCTTCTGAAACCCTATCTCCCACTTTAATTTTAACAGACTTAACCTTTCCATCAAAAGAAGCTGGTATTTCAACACTAGATTTGTCACTCTCAATTGTAATAAGTGGATCATTTTTAGAAACTGACTGGCCATTTGAAACTAGCACCTCAATTACCTCAACGTCTTTAAATTCACCAATATTTGGTACTTTAATCTCTTTATCTGACATCTTATAGTTTTGTTGGCATTGGTTTGCTGCCATCAATATTATACTTCTTTATGGCTTCTTTAGCGTATTTAGAAGCTATCAGTTGCTCTTTTGCTAACACACTCAGTCCATAGGCAACAATATGCTCTTTATCAACTTCAAAAAATTTTCTAAGGTTTTTTCTAGTGTCACTTCTTCCATAACCATCTGTCCCTAAAGAATAAAAACTTTTATTAGTATAAGGTCTAATTTGGTCAGAATTCATTCTCATATAATCTGAGGCTGCCATAATCGGTCCTTCAGTTTTTCCTAAACACTGTTCTACAAATGAAACTTTTTGTTCTTTATCAGGGTTTAAGAGATTATATCTTTCAACTTCCATGCCATCTTTTCTCAACTCATTAAAGCTAGTAACACTCCAAATTTCACTATCTATCTGATATTCATTTTGAAGAATTTCTGCTGCAGACATCATTTCTCTCAATATTGTACCTGAGCCTAAAAGTTGAATTTTTGTTTTTCCATACCTATTAAATTCTTTAATCTTGTACATTCCTTTAAGAATTCCTTCTTCACAATTTTTATCTTTTGGCATTCCTGGATGTGAATAGTTTTCATTCATGGTTGTGATATAATAAAAAACATTTTCATTTTTTTCATGCATTCTTCTCAAGCCTTCTCTAAAAATAACAGCTAACTCATAATGAAAAGTTGGGTCATATGTTACACAATTTGGTATCGTTGAAGCTATCAAGTGACTGTGTCCATCTTGGTGTTGTAATCCTTCACCAGCCAAAGTAGTTCTTCCAGCTGTTGCTCCAATTAAAAAACCTCTGGCCTGACTATCTCCAGCAGCCCATGCAAGATCTCCTATTCTTTGAAAACCAAACATTGAGTAAAAAATATAAATTGGAATCATTTCAATATCATGATTCGTGTAAGCTGTTGCAGCTGCAATCCATGATGACATTGCTCCAGCTTCATTAATTCCTTCCTCTAATACTTGTCCACTTTTATCTTCTCTATAAGAGCTTAACTGTGCAGAGTCTTCAGGTTCATATTTTTGACCTTCATGAGCATATATTCCTATTTTTTGAAAAAATCCTTCCATGCCAAAAGTTCTTGCTTCATCAGGAATAATTGGGACTAACCTCGGTGAAACATTCTTGTCTCTTAGCAAATTTGTAAACATTCTAACTAATGCCATGGTTGTAGACATTTCTTTTTCACCTGTTGATACTTTCATAAAATCAAAAATATCTTTTGCTGGTGCTTTAATTGGCTTTGCGTAAGTTGTTCTCTCTGGCAAAGAACCCCCAAGGTTCATTCTTCTTTCTTTGATGTATTTAATTTCAGGAGATTTTTCGTCTGGCTTAAAATACTCTACATTTTTTACTTGATCGTCAGTCAAGGGCACATCAAAACGATCTCTATAATATAATAAATCGTCTACGTCTAATTTCTTAGTTTGATGAGTTGTGTTAACACTTTCGCCTGTTTTTCCCATGCCATAACCTTTAATGGTTTTAGCGATTATAACCGTTGGGCTGCCTTGATTTTTTGATGCCTGATCATATGCTGCATAAACTTTATGAGGATCATGACCACCTCTATTCAATCTCCAAATATCTTTATCTGACAAACTAGAAACTAGCTCTTGTGTCTCTGGATATTTTCCAAAAAATTTTTCTCTAACGTAAGCTCCATCTCTAGCCTTCATTGCTTGATACTCACCATCAACAGTTTCGTTCATAGCTTTAACTAAATGACCTGTTTTATCATTAGCAATCAGTGAGTCCCAGTAAGAACCCCAAATTACTTTAATTACATTCCAGCCAGCTCCTCTAAAACTTCCTTCTAGCTCTTGAATAATTTTTCCATTACCTCTAACAGGTCCATCTAATCTTTGAAGATTACAGTTTATAACAAATATTAAATTATCCAGTTTTTCCCTAGAAGCTAACCCTATAGCACCTAAAGACTCAGGCTCATCCATTTCTCCATCACCAAGAAATGCCCAAACTTTTCTACCTTCATCTTTAATTAATCCTCTATTAATTAAATATTTCATATATCTCGCCTGGTAAATTGCAAGCATAGGTCCTAATCCCATTGACACAGTTGGAAACTGCCAAAACTTTGGCATCAACCAAGGGTGTGGATATGAAGAAAGTCCCCCTGGTTTTACTTCTTGTCTAAAACTATCTAATTGTTTTTCATTTAATCTGCCTTCTAAAAATGCTCTAGCATAGATGCCTGGTGCACTATGACCTTGAAAATAAACTAAATCACCACCAAATTTATTATTTTTAGCTCTCCAAAAATGATTCATTCCTACATCATAAAGTGTTGCTGCAGATGCGAATGTTCCTATATGACCACCTAATTCAGGAAATTTTTTATTTGCTCTCACAACCATGGCTGCTGCATTCCATCTAATTAAAGATCTAATTCTTCTTTCAATGTTCTGATCTCCATTGGACTTGACTTCTGCCTCTGGTGGGATTGTATTTATGTAAGGAGTGTGTTGTGTATAAGGAATATTTGCACCTTCTTGATATGCTTTGTTGATTAATTCTTTTATCAAAAAATGAGCTCTTTGATTTCCATCTTTTTCAACAACTGCAGATAAAGACTCTAACCAATCTTGTGTCTCTAATGGATCAATATCATTTTCATTTGTAACTTGAATTATTGTTTGTTTTTTTTCTGGGGCTGGACTTTGTTGACTAGCTTCTTCTTTTTTTTCATTCTTTAAAACAGATTCTGCTTGTTTAATAATACTTTCTGTATCTTTAGGAATTGGCTTTTCTGAAGGGCTTTCTTTTGAAGACTCAATACTTAATAATATGTCTCCTTTAGAAACTTTATCACCCACTTTAATATTTACAGATTCTATCTTGCCAGAAACTGTTGATGGAATTTCAACACTAGATTTGTCACTCTCAATGGTAACAACAGGATCATTTAAGTTTATTTGATCTCCAACTTTTACTAAAAGTTCAATGACCTCAACTTTTTCAAATTCACCAATGTCCGGAACAAGTAATTTTTCACTCATTATTTTAAATCGATTTATACACTTAAAAAAAACTATATCTCATGTTATTTTAGCACAATAATAAGCCTTTTTGTGCAAACCTGTATTTTTATTGAACAAAAAACTTTAAAATTAACAAATAAATAAGAAGTTAATTTCTCTCAATGCACATGGCTATTCCCATTCCACCACCAATACAGAGGGTGGCACAACCTTTGCTTTTATTTCGTCTAATCATCTCATGAATAAGAGTTACTAAAATTCTGGTTCCTGAAGCTCCAATTGGATGTCCTAATGCAATTGCCCCACCATTAACATTTACAATCTCTTTAGGAATTTTAAGATCTCTAATTACAGCAATACTTTGAGCTGCAAAGGCTTCATTTATTTCAAATAAATCGACATCTTCTCTCCTCCATTCAGCTTTTTCTAAAGCTATATTAACAGCTTGAATTGGACCTAACCCCATCAACGAGGGTTCAACACCACAAGTTGCCCAAGAGACTACTTTAGCTAAAGGCTCTATGTCTCTATGTTCTGCTTCATCTCTAGACATTAATATAGTTGCTGCCGCACCATCATTGATTCCTGATGAATTTCCTGCGGTGACTGTTCCATTTTCTTTGAAAACAGTTTTTAGTTTTTTTAGATCTTCTAAATTTAAATTGCTTCTTGGATGTTCATCTTTTTCAAAAAGAAAATTTTTATTATCTGTATCAATCTTTAATTTGATCAGCTCATTTTTGAATCTATTTTCATTTATAGCTTGTTGAGTTTTTTCTTGAGAATTTAATGCAAATAAATCTTGTTCATCTCTAGAAATTTTATATTTTTCTGCAACATTTTCAGCAGTTATTCCCATGTGATAATTGTTAAACGAGTCTATTAATCCATCATTGATCATCGTATCTACTAACTTATTTTCATCTAGTCTTTTATCTTCTCGATAAAATATAGCATGTGGTGCTCTAGACATATTTTCTTGTCCACCAGCAACTATAATTTTATTTTCACCTAGTTTAATAGACTGATATCCTGAAATTACAGATCTTAATCCAGATCCACATACTTGATTGATTATATGTGCAGGTTTTGAAACTGGAATTCCAGCATGAATAGAAGCTTGTCTTGCTGGGTTTTGTCCTAGTCCAGAAGTTAAAACATGTCCCATAATCACTTCATCAATATCGTCTGATTTTAATTTTGATTTATAGACAGCTTCTTTAATAGCTAATGCACCTAATTTATCAGCACTCAAATCTTTTAAAGATCCTTTATATGTGCCTATAGGTGTTCTTAATGCAGCTGTAATAACTACATCATCTAGTTTTTTGGTCATTGCTAATACAACATAATATTTTATAAGTTAAATTACATTAAAAACTTTGATATACTGAGTAAATTATTTAATTAAGGACCGCTGGCCAAATTGGATAAGGCGCTCGGCTACGAACCGGGAGATTCCAGATTCGAGTTCTGGGCGGTCCACCAAAAAGGATAAATAAAAAAATGTTAGATTGGCTACTAAAATCATCTCTACAAAAATCAGTTATATATTTTTTTATAATTGTTTTTATAATCTTATTAATTTTAACCTTCATATTATAAAAATTATGAGTAATGAATTTGAACAAATAAGTATTAAATCTGGTTTTATGAAACACAATGGTGGTGTTTTATTTAGAACTATGTCTGAAACAGAATATGAGTTTAAATCTATAATTAATGAAAACCATTTGAATAATGCAGGAATAACTCATGGTGGTTATTTATCAGCCTTAATTGATGCAGGTGCAGGAACTGCTGCACACAGAGCGTCAGGTAATGCACCTTGTGTAACCATTTCATTAGACTTAAAATTTATTGGTGCATCTAAAGTGGGAGATGAAATCACCGGTTTTACAAGAATTTTAAAAAAAACAAATTCACTAGTATTTTTGTTTTGTGAACTAAAATGTAACAATAAAATTATAACCTCTGCTTCAGGTATATGGAAAATTTTAAAAATAAAATCTTCTAACTTAGGTCCAGGTGGTTAATTTTTAATAATTTTATAAACTTTAAAATGAGAACTTTTCTCTAATGATTCGGTCATGTTTTAACCTATTTTTGTTCTTTATGGACAACAATATATGGTGGAGTAAAAATTTAAGGTACCATCAATAGAAATGTCTAAAAATAAAATTACAGCTGTTCTTGGTCCAACAAATACCGGCAAAACCTATCTTGCAATAGAAACAATGCTTTCTTTTGATTCGGGAATGATTGGATTTCCATTACGTTTACTTGCAAGAGAGGTATATGACAAAATTATAAAAAAAATAAGCTCTGATAAAGTTGCATTAATCACGGGTGAAGAAAAAATAATTCCTCCTAATGCAAAATATTTTCTTTGCACAGTAGAATCGATGCCAATCAATAAGCATTTAGATTTTGTGGGTATTGATGAAATACAAATGTGTGCAGATCATGAGAGAGGTCATATTTTTACTGATAGATTGTTAAATCTTCGTGGCGAAAAACTAACGATGTTTATGGGATCTAGCACTATTAAAAATATAGTTAATAAATTGAATGAAGACACTGAGTTTATAAATAGAGAAAGACTTTCAAAACTTACTTATGTAGGGCATAAAAAAATATCAAGAATAAATAGAAAAACTGCAATAATAGCTTTTTCAACTGAAGAAGTTTATGCAATTGCTGAACTTGTACGTAGACAAAAAGGTGGAGCAGCTATTGTTATGGGCTCTCTAAGTCCAAAAACCAGAAATGCGCAGGTTGAATTATATCAATCAGGGGATGTTGATTTCCTAGTTGCTACAGATGCAATTGGTATGGGAATTAATATGGATTTAGAAAATGTATATTTTTCAAACCTTAAAAAATTTGATGGTAAAAAATTAAGACGTCTTAATATGTCTGAGATTGGGCAAATTGCTGGAAGAGCAGGCAGATATTTAAATGATGGTAGTTTTGGAGTGACTGGAGACTGCAAAGATATTTCAGCTGAGGAAGTAGAATTACTTGAAAATCATAAATTTGAAGAAATTAGAATGTTATTTTGGAGAAATTCTAATTTAAATTTTAATAACGCTTTAAGTTTAATTAAATCACTTGAAGAAAAACCCAATAAAGATTGGTTAAGGAAAATACACGAGTGCGGAGATGAAAAAGTATTAAAATATTTTTTAAAAGATATGGAAGGTAACAAAATTGAAAACAACAGAGAAACACTTGAATTACTTTGGGAGTGTTGTCAAATTCCAGACTTTGTGAAAAAAACATATGGAAATCATATTGAAGTTGTTGGCAAGGTATTCAATTTTTTAAATAGTAATTATGGTAAAATTACCAATGATTATATGAGATTACAGTTGATGAAATTAGATAAATTAGAAGGAAATGTAGATTCTTTGTCAAATAGAATTGCAAATGTTAGAACTTGGTCTTATGTTTCCAATAAAATTAATTGGGTTGAAAACCAAGATTATTGGATAGAGAAAACAAAACTATTAGAAGATAGATTATCAGATAGACTACATGAAGAACTTACAAAAACATTTATTGATAAACGAGCCAGCGTACTTGCAAGAGGCTTAAACCAAGATATGGATTTTAAAACTGAAATAATGGAAAACGACAAAGTAATAATTGATGAGCAGTTTATTGGTGATTTAAAAGGTCTAAAATTTGAAATGGACTTAAAAGTTGGGGCTTTAGAAACTGACATTAAATCATTGAAAAAGGCAGCAAGACAGACTGTGGGGCCCGAGCTTCAAAAAAGAGTTCAGTTAATCATAGAAACAGGTCTAATTGAATTAAAAGATGATTTTAAAATCTATTGGAAAAATTTTCCTATTGCAAAATTAGTAACCGGAAAAGATTATTTAAATCCAGATATACTTTTAATAGTAGATGATCTTTTAGAAAATAATGACAAACAAAAATTATCAGAATTTATTGAAAAATGGGTTAATGAAAAAATTAATTTAATACTAAAAAGTTTAATTGATCTAAGAAATTTAAAAGAAAGTAACTCATCCATTAAAGCTTTAGCTTATCAATTGTATGAAAGCAATGGTGTAGTTAAAAGAGAAATGGTTACCGAATACTTAAAAAAACTTGGGCAAGATGAAAGAAAAATTTTAAGAGACTTAGGGGTGAAGTTTGGGCGTTATCATATTTTTTTATTCAAACTATTAAAACCTGAAGCAGTTTCTTTAAGAACTTTATTATGGAAAAATTTTAACCAAAAGTATTTTGAGTTGACGCCACCTACGTTTGGTTTAAATTTTTTAGATGACAAAAATAAAAGAAATAAAAAATTTATGCTTTTATGTGGATTTGAAAATTTTGATAATTATTTTGTTAGAATTGACATCTTAGAGAGATTATTTATGCTAATTATTAACGCTAGCCCCGAAAAGGATAAAGAAATTAAACTAGTACCAGAGATGCTTAATTTATTAGGATGTAGTAAAGATAACTTTAAGAAATTGATTGAAAAAATGAATTATAAAACTTTAGAAAAAGACAATGATATGTATTTTAGATATAATCCAAAAAAACAAATTAAAAAAACTTTTAAAAAAATAGATACTTCAAACAGCCCATTTAAAGTATTGAAAAACTTAAATTTGAATTAATGATTAGCTTTTTTAAAAATAAAGAAAAAAATGAACCTCAGGATAACTCTTATTCTAAAATTGCTGCCTTGCTAATTCATGCAGCAAAAATAGATGAGGCTTATGAAAAAAAAGAAGAAGATATTATTAAAGAAACGCTTATTGATTTAGGCGCACCGGTCTCTGAGATAGATAAAATTATGTCTGAAGCAATAATTGTTGAAGATAACTCAAATCAAATATTAGATTTTACAAGAGAAGTAAAAAATGTTCCAGATTCTGATAAAATTAAAATAATTGAGTCATTATGGAAAATAATCTATTCAAACGATAGTGCTGACATTTATGAAACAAACTTAATGAGAAGACTCTCAGGTTTACTATATGTGGATGCCAAGACAATGGGAGACTTGAAGTTAAAAGTAAAAAGTGAATTGGGAAAATGACATACGTTGTAAATGATAAATGTATTAAGTGTAAACTAATGGACTGCGTTGAAGTCTGTCCTGTTGATTGCTTTTATGAAGGCAAAAATATGCTTGTAATTAAACCGGAGGAGTGTATAGATTGTGGCGTTTGCGAGCCAGAATGTCCAGTAGATGCGATAGTAGCAGATACTGAGTCTGGGAGCGAAAAATGGCTTGAACTAAATACAAAGTATTCTGAAATTTGGCCAAATATAACTATTAAAAAAGATCCTCCAGAGGATAATGAAAAATATAAAAATGAAGAAAACAAGTACGACAAATATTTTAGCGAAAATCTTTAAAAAAACTCCTGAGAAAAAAGTAAAAAAAAAAACTAAAGCAAAGGTAGCAAAAAAGCCTACGCTTCCTAAAGCTAAAGTTGTAAAAAAAAAAATTCCAGTAAAAAAAACTAAAACAATAAAAGCAACTCCAACTAAAATTAAAAAAAATTTAAAAACAGTCTCTAAAAAAGCTGTTCCAGAAAAAGTAGAAATTAAAACTGATAATTTAAGAATTTCAAAAAGTAATGAAGTTAAGCCTGAAATTAAAAAGGTAAAAAAACAAGAAACAGAAAAAAGAGAATATAAAGTTAAAGATTACGTTGTTTATCCAAAACATGGCGTTGGCCAAATTACAGAGTTTAAAAAAATTAACATTGGTGGAATTGATGTTGAAACTTATGTTCTTAAATTTGAAAAAGACAAAGCCAATGGTATGGTTCCTGTAAATAAGCAATCTCATCTTAGACCTCTTGCAACAATAAATCAGGTCAATAAATGTATATCTATTTTAAAAAGCAAGCCAAAAATTAAAAGATCTATGTGGAGTAGAAGAGCACAGGAATATGAAGCAAAAATTTCTTCAGGCAAAATCTATGAGCTTGCAGAAGTTGTTAGAGATTTAAATAAAGGTGACGACTTAATGGTTGATCAATCATACAGTGAAAGACAGTTGTTTGAAAAAGCTTATGAAAGAATTTTATCTGAATTTCAAATAGTGATGGGTGTATCATTAGAAGATACCCAGAAAAAATTAGATAAGGCTTTAAAGAGAAATTTTGAGGGCCAAGCAAAAGCTGTGGCTGCACCAACTAAGATTAAAGAACCTATCACAGAATCTGACACAGACTCAGAGCCAATTACCGATACTGAGGATTAAAAATTAGGGCAAAAAAAACGCCTCTCACACATAACGTTATGAGAAGCGTTTTTTGAAAAGTCTAAGATACTATCTTTTTCTTTTCTTCGCTTTTTTAGCTTTTTTAGCTTTTTTCTTAGTCTTCTTTTTAGCTTTTTTAGCTTTTTTCTTTGTAGCCATCTTTAGCTCCCTGTTTAAGTTAAACGAATCAAAGTGATTCGTTGTTAACTTATTTTTATTTTTTTATACAAGTGATGTCAATTCATTAATTAATTGGCAAATTATAAATTTATTTTTTAAAAAAAATTTTTATTTAAAATTTTTGTTATGTAAAAAACATTAACGTTTATGCGACTTATAATGTCTTTTATAAAAATTAATTAAAAAGTTTTTCTAACTCATTTTGATAAGTTTTTATAATTTTATATCTTTTTAATTTTAAAGTAGGGGTCATCATATTGTTTTCAATTGTAAATTGATTTTTAATTACAAAAAACTTTTTTATTTTTTCTATTTTACTTAAATTTTTATTTATTTTTTCTATTTCTATTTTAATTTCTTCATTCTTTATATTTTTATATTCTGAGCTTAAAACAATTAAACAAACTAGATAAGGTTTGTTGTCACCATAAACTAAACTTTGCTCTATGTAATTAGATTTATTTAAATCACTCTCTATTTTGATTGGAGAAATATTATCTCCACCTGGAGTTATAATTATATCTTTTTTTCTATCTGTTATTTTTAAAAACTCGCCATCAAACTCTCCAATGTCACCTGTAGATAACCATCCATTCTTTAAAACTTTATTTGTTTCTTCTTCATTATTCCAGTAACCCAACATCACATTTTCTCCTTTAACCAGAATCTCACCATCATTTGCAATTTTAACTAAATTTCCCCTAAATGGTTTGCCCACAGTTTCTACCCTAATTTCATTAATAGAATTACAGCTTACTACAGGAGATGTTTCGGTTAATCCGTACCCTTGTAACGTTGGGAGACCAATTGCATTTAAAAAGCAACCCACTTCTTTGTCTAACGCTCCTCCTCCTGAAATAAATGCCTTTAGATTTCCACCAAATTGTTCTTTGATTTTCTTTCGTACTAAAAGATCACAAACAAAATTTATTAAACTTTCTATTAATGAAAATTGCACTCTATTTAATTTCTTATTTCCAAGTTTGATGGTTTGATTGATTAAGAATTTTTTTATTCCTGTAGCTTTACTAAAATTAGTATTTATTTTTTGATGTAAATTTTGATAAAATCTAGGAACTGCTGTCATTATCTCAGGTGAACAATTTTCCATATTTTTTATAAGTTTTTCTATACTCTCAGCATAGAATACCTGTGCTCCCACGACTATTTGAACAAATTGGACTGTATGTTCATATGAATGAGAAAGGGGTAGCCATGTCAAAAATTTAGGTTTTTTTGAGACAAACTCTTTTAATAAACCAAGGGCTCCCTCACAATTGTTTAAAATTCCACCATGGCTTAATACAACTCCTTTTGGATTTCCCTGGGTACCAGATGTATAAATTATACAAGCAATATCTTTTCTTTGAATTTTTAATTCAGAAAAATTTAAGGAATTAAAGTTTTTATTAGCAAAAATTTGATTAATACTTACATGAAGTTCTTGGTCAAATTCTTCAATTACATCAAAAAAAATAATTTTTTTTATAAATTTTTTTTTAGGTATAATATTTTTTACTTTTAAATACTGTGTCTTATTAGAAATGATTAAAACAGTCGGAGTGCAATCATCAATTATATACTCATAGTCTCTTTCTACATAAGTTGTATAAGCCGGAACTGTTATGCCCTCCGAAAGCATAATAGATAAATCTGATATCATCCACTCTGGTCTATTTTCTGATATTAACAAGCATCTATCACCTTTTTTTATATATCTTGATATTTCCTCAGAAAGTTTAATGACATTTGAATATACATCTTCCCAAGAATATTTTTTTTCAACTTCTTTTAAGGATTGTAAAAACACACTTGTTTTATCTTGTGTAAGATACTGTTTATAAAATAGTTCTAATAAATTATTAATTTTGTTTATTTCCATAATATATTGGTGGGCGAAGAGAGAATCGAACTCTCACTTCTTGCGAAACACGATTTTGAGTCGTGCGCGTCTACCAGTTCCGCCACTCGCCCTTTGTTTTCTTTATTATAACTATAAAATTAAATAGTATAAGAACATAATTTATATTAAAAACAAAAAAATGCTTAATGAATTATATCAAAAAACTTTAAAACTTGCTGCCCACAAGAAGTCAAATACTTATCTTGCAATTTTATCTTTTACTGAAAGTTCTTTTTTTCCAATCCCACCTGACGTTATGATTGCTCCAATGGTTATTGCAAAAAAAAATGATTATTTAAAAATTTTTTTAATAGCTACTTTGTTTTCTTCACTTGGAGGTATCCTTGGATATTTCATTGGATCTTATTTTTTTGATCTTGGAATGATTGTAGTAGAATTTTATAATTATGAAGAAAAGGTAATTAATCTTAAAAATAGCTTATCTGAGGGAAGTGGTCTTTATGTGTGGCTTGCTACATTATTTCTTGCTGGGTTTACGCCTTTGCCCTTTAAAGTATTCACAATAACAAGTGGTATGATTGGTTTTAATTTGCCTATATTTTTCATTATTTGTCTATTTTCTAGAGGGTTGAGATTTTTTATCGTCTCATACCTATCATATAAATTTGGTGATATTTTTAGCAAGTTTATGAAAACTGATGCTGCAAAATGGTTTACAATTTTAGGTATTATAATTGTATTAATTTTTACCCTAATATATTTTGCAATTAAATAACACAAACATGATTAAACGAAAAACTACACTTCATCTTATATTGTTATTCAGTATTTTTGCTCTTTTAACAGCCTATTTTATTGAACATATTTTGGGTCATCAACCGTGCAATCTTTGTTTAATTGAAAGAATACCTTATGTTGTTTCAATAGTTATAATTTTACTTTTTATTTTTATTCAAAAGTTTGAAAGATTTTTTTTAATAATTTTAAGTATTACATTTATTATAGCATTCTCTATTTCGTTTTATCATTTTGGAATAGAGCAAGGCTTTATAAAAGAGTCTTTAGTTTGTGACCTAAATTCTAATAATGCAGATTTGACTAAAGAAGCTCTTCTAAATCAGCTAAAAGAGGTTACAGTTAGCTGTAAAGATGCAACGTTTAAAATTTTAGGATTATCTCTTGCTACAATAAATATTTTTATCTCTTTAATAATCACAACTATAACTATAAAACTTTTCTTAACTTATGAAAAAAACAAATAAAGAAAAAGTAAAAGAATTTATTCGAGTTGATCACGCAGGTGAACGAGGTGCAATAAAGATTTATGAAGGCCAATTACTAGCTCTAAATACATTTGTTAAAGATGAAAACCTTAAAAAGAAAATTGAAGAAATGAAAATTCACGAAAAAGAACACTGTGAATATTTTGAAAATGAAATTAAAAAAAGAAATATAAAACCTACAAAGTTTTTACCTTTATGGGATTTGCTTGGTGTAGGACTTGGTTTTGGCTCAACAATGCTGGGGAAAAAAGCTGCTATGCTATGCACTGCCTCAGTGGAAGAAGTAATTGACGAACATTATCTAAATCAAATTAATGAGTTAGAAAACGATGAGAAAAAATTAAAAGAAAAAATAATTAAATTTAGAGAAGATGAGCTGCATCATAAAGATATAGCCTATAAAGAAGGTGCAACTAAAAAAGGAATGTATTCTATTCTGGATAAATTAATTAAAACTGGATCAAAAATTGCTATTAATATTTCTGAGAAAATTTAATTAAGCTTCTAACTCAACATCCCAATACAAATAATCCATCCAGCTCTTGTGTAGGAAATTTGGTGGGAAATTTTTACCATTTTTATGTAGGTCTTCTGTAGATGGCTGATATGGCTTTTGATTTAAGCTCATATCCAAATTTTTTAATAACCTTCCACCTTTTTTTACATTGCATGAAGAACAAGCAGTTACAACATTATCCCAGTTGGTTTGTCCACCTTTGGATCTTGGAAGTAAATGATCAAAAGTAAGATCTTCACCACTTCCACAGTATTGACATGAAAATTTATCTCTTAAAAAAACATTAAATCTTGTGAAGCTAGGATTAGACTGTGGTTTTATAAAACTTTTTAATGCAATAACACTTGGTAATCTCATATTAAACGATGGGCTCCTAATAACTCTGTCATAATTACTAACTATAACAACTCTATCCAAAAAAACAGATTTTATAGAATCTTGCCAGCTCCATAAAGACAATGGATAATAACTTAAAGGCCTATAATCTGCATTTAACACTAGCGCAGGACATTTTTCTAAAGACAAATTCTGATCGTTAAAAATCATTATAAAAAACTCTAACTGAAAAAAAATAATTTATCAATAAATAGAATTTAATTATATTTGAAAGTTATTTTTAATATAATTTAAAGCCGCGCTTGATGCCTCAATAGGAATATGATGTTCACAATTCTTTATCATTTTGGTTTCAATTTCAATATTATTTCTAATTAGGAAATCTTTTGCCTCTAATAAAAATGTTGGTGACACAACTGCGTCTTGATCACCATGTATCAATAGCATTTTAGTAGAAGAAGATTTTCTCATACTAAGATCATCTTGATTAATTATCTTACCAGAAAAACCAACAATACAATTATAATTTTGATTGCTAGTTAAACCTAAATTAATAGACATCATGCATCCTTGACTAAATCCTGATAAGCAAATTTGAGAATTATTAAGATTATATTCAGTTTTAACTTCTTCAATATATTTTTGGAGTTTATTTTCTGCTTTTTTAGATTCTTCTAGAATATAACTTGGATCATCTTTAGTTAAATCAAACCATTGAAAACCTGCTGGGTTAATTTTACATTCTTCATGACCATCTGGACATAAAAAAATAGTATTAGGCAAAAATCTTTTCCAATTTAAGGTCAACATACTTATGTCTTTCCCATCACCCCCATAACCGTGCAGTAAAATAATAGCATTTTTAATTGGCATGTCTTTTTCTGGCTTAATAATTGTAGTTGATAGACAAAGTGTCATAGATGTTTTTATTATGTTTTTTTTATTAAAAATTATTCTACAATAGTTTCATGATAACAGGAACATTAGTTAAAATTTTAGGTATTGTGCTTTTAATAGTTGTAGCAGTCGTCTTGATCTTAGGAATTGGAACTTTGTTCAAAGGTGGCGAAACTAGCAAAAAATATTCGAATAAACTGATGCAGCTAAGAGTGTTGCTGCAATTCATTGCTATAGTAGCATTGGTTAGTTTTGCTTATTTCTTTAAAGATTAATCGTATTGTTTTAGCCAATTAATAAAATCCAAATTATTAAAATCAATAGATCCCATAATACGCCCAAACTCTTCACCTTTTTTATTAAATAAAATAGTTGTAGGAACTCCCCTTAAAGAAAATTTTTTAGCCAAAGTAATTGGCGCATCAAAATATATCTCTAGATTTTGAATATTTAGTTCTCTAAAAAAAGAATCTGATTTAGAGAAATTTTCCTGGCCAATATTAATAGGAAAAATTTTTAAGTTATCAAAATTACTATTTGACTGTAAGTCATCTAGAGATGGCATCTCCTCTCTGCAAGGAGCACACCAAGTAGCCCAAAAATTCAATATTAACAATTTTCCTTTAAAATCATCTAAATTTACATCATAATTATTTGAGTCTTTAAAAACTACTCCCTCATATATTTTTGTATTTTTTGATAAAACTAAATTTTTTATATTAGGTTTTTCTAGTGCATAACTAATGTTGCTAGTTATTAGGTAGATAAATATTAATAATAATTTCATGCTAAATATGTATAATTAATTATCATGGTAAAAAATAAAAACAATATGGCAATATGGGGATCAAGAATAAAGAAAGATGCCTCAACTTTGTTCCAAAAAGTTGGTAATTCAATAGATATTGATAAAAAGCTTTTTCAAGAAGATATTTTAGGATCAATCGCACATGTTGAGATGTTATTTAGACAAAAAATTATTTCTTTTAAAATTAAGAATAAGATAATTTTTGGACTTAATAAAATTGAGAAAGAAATTTTAAAAAATAAATTTGAATATAATAAAAAATATGAAGATATTCATATGAATATTGAAAAAAGATTATTTCAAATTATAGGAGAAGAGGCTGGATATGTTCACACGGCTAGATCTAGAAATGATCAGGTAATTACTGATTTTAAAATGTGGACGACTTCAGCAACTAAAGAAATTAATAAGAATTTAGACAATATTATTAAAACCATTCTCAAAATTTCAGAAAAAAATATTGAAACCATAATGCCTGGGTTTACTCATTTAAAAAATGCACAAGCTGTATCTTTTGCACATTATTTAATGTCTTATGTAGAAATGTTTAATAGGGACAAAAAAAGATTTACCTATAATTTAGAAAGTTTATCAGAAAATCCTTTGGGTGTTGCCGCTTTAACAGGTACTTCTTTTAATATTGACAGAAATTTTACTTCAAAAAAACTAGGCTTTAAAAGACCAACAAATAATTCAATTGATACTGTTGCAGATAGAGATTTTGTTCTAGATTTTTTATATAGCGCTTCTGTTTGTTCAATGCATATTTCAAGAATTGCTGAAGAGCTTATTATTTGGAACTCTGATGGATTCAACTTAATTGCACTTTCAGATAAAGTGGTAACTGGTTCTTCGATAATGCCTCAAAAGAAGAATCCCGATTTGTTAGAATACTTAAGAGGGAAAACTGGAATGGTTTATGGAAATTTATTTTCAATGCTGACAATTCTTAAAGGACTTCCCATATCTTATTTTAAAGATCTTCAAGATGACAAAGAAATACTCTTCAAATCTAATGAAATCCTTAATAATAGTATTGCTATTCTTAATGAGGTTTTAAAAAATCTAAAGCCTAATAAACAACAAATGTTAGACCTTGCTAACTCAGGCTATATTACAGCTACTGACTTAGCTGACTATCTTGTTAAAAATCATTCAATGCCATTTAGAAAAGCGTATCAAACTACAGCTTCTATTGTGAATTATGCAGAGAAAAAAAAGAAAAAATTGAATGAATTAGATATTGACGAACTAAAGAAAATTGAACCAAGGCTCACAATTGAAGTTTTAAAGATATTTAATGTGAAAAACTCTGTTAACTCTAAAAAATCTTATGGTGGAACGTCTTTTGATAATATCAAAAAAATGATAATGAAATATAAAAAGATGTAAAATGATAAAAAAACTAATTTTAATTTTTATAATTTGTTCTTTCTTGTTTTCATGTGGAAAAAAAGGAGATCCTCAATATGAGGGGAATGAAATGGTTTTTCCAAAGTCAGTAGATTGATGAAATATATAAATAAAAACTTAACAATTGAAAAAGTTAATGTTCAAAAAATAGCAAAAAAGTTTGGTACACCAACTTATTGTTATTCACACAAACGGCTAACAGAAAATATAAAAAATTTTAAAAAAAATTTTAGCTCTTTTTCTCCATTGATTTGTTTTGCTGTCAAATCCAATACTAATGTAAATCTGATAAGAGAAATTAGAAAATTAGGGCTAGGTGCTGATGTTGTTTCAATGGGTGAGTTAATGATGGCTCTAAAAGCAGGTATAGACCCAAAAAAAATTGTTTTTTCGGGCGTGGGTAAAACTTCAAAAGAAATAAGTTATGCAATTGATAAAAAAATTTTATTAATAAATGCTGAGTCTAAAAGTGAAATTATTGAAATTGAAAAAATTGCAAAATCAAAAAAAAAAATAGTTAATATAGGTATTAGACTTAATCCCAATACAGATGCTAAGACATTAAAACAAATTTCAACTGGAAAAAAAGAAAATAAATTTGGTGTAGATGAAAAAACTTTTTTTGAATTAGTAAATTTTACAAATCATTCTAAAAATATTAACCTTAAATGCTTAAGTGTTCATATTGGTAGTCAAATTTTAGATCACAAACCATATGAAAAAATGCTCAATGTAGTGAATAAAATAATAAAAAAAAGTGGTCATGTCTTTGAATTTATTGATCTAGGTGGGGGCATGGGTATATCTTATGAAAAAAATAGTAAAAAACTTAACTATCAAAAATATAACATTGCTATACAAAAATTTTTAAAGGACCAAAAAACAAAAATAATATTTGAACCTGGTCGATCTATAGTTGGTAATATTGGATTTTTAATTTCTCAAGTTATTTATATAAAGGAAAATACTAAAAAAGATTTCGTCATATTAGATGCTGCAATGAATGATCTTATGAGACCTGCATTATATGGTGCAAATCACCAAACTATACCTGTAGTAAAAAATAATAGAATTTCAAACAAAACTTATGAATTTGTAGGACCAATTTGTGAAAGTACAGACAAATTTACAACTATAAAAGGTTTTCAGAAATTAAAAGAAAAAGATCTTGTGATAATGTGTGATGTTGGAGCTTATGGAATGTCACTAAGCTCAAATTACAATGTAAGACCAAAACCAGCAGAATTAATAATTAAAGGATCAAAGATTAATATTATTAAAAAAAGACAAAAACTAAAAGATTTGATTTAGTTTTTGATTAATATGATAAGAAATTTTTTATTTTCATTATTTTTTTTCTTAGGAATAGTTTTAATTTCCATAATTTTCTTGCCAGCAATTTTACTACCAAAAAAAATAGTTTTATTTGGTGGAAAAATTATGGGCTTTTGGACTTCTTTATGTTTAAAAATATTTTTATCAACAAAGATAATCATTAAAGGTAGGGAAAACATAATTAGAGGAAAAAAATTTTTTATAGCTGCTTCACACCAGTCAATGTTTGAAACTTTTTTTTTACAAACTATTTTTAATTCTCCTGTTTTTATTTTAAAAAAAGAATTGCTAATGATTCCTATATTTGGCTGGTATTTAAAAAAAATAGGGTCAATTTCAATTAAAAGAAATAAAATTTCTAAAGAAAACTTAGGTTTTTTCGATGATATTTCTAAACAAGTGAAATTATCTGAAAGACCTTTAATAATTTTTCCACAAGGAACAAGACTTTCTGCAGAAGATAGAACTCCTTTTAAAAAAGGATCTGGTAGAATTTATGAAGAATTGAATATTCCATGCCAACCAATCGCAATCAATTCTGGTAATACCTGGCCAAAACATGGTTGGAAAAAAATTAATACCACTCTAACTGTTTCAATTTTAAAACCTATTGAACCTGGACTAAGCAAGGAAATTTTTACAAAGGAATTGGAAAAAACTATTTATACTGAACTTGATACTTTAAGCTAGCCTTTCATAGGCATTACAACAAATATACTGTCAAAATCGCCTGGATCTTTAATTAATGCCGGAGACCCAGTATCATTGAAAAAAATTTCAATCTTATCTCCATCAAGTTGTGCTGCTACATCAATTAAATATCTAGAATTAAAACTTATTTCTAGATCATGATCAAACTTTACAGTTAAACTTTCTTTTCCATCACCACTATTTGTGTTGTTAACTGATAAGTTTAAAACGTCTTTTGACAAATTAAATTTAACTCCATCTTTTTTATCTAATGAAACTGAAGCAACTCGATCAACAGAGTCTAAAAATAATTTTAAATCTATTTCTAACTTCTTTTGATTATTCTTAGGTATTACCTGAATATAATTTGGAAATTTTCCATCAATTAACTTAGATATTAATATACTATTATTTAATTCAAATTTTATTTTAGATTTAATATTTGAAATTTTAACATCACCATCATAACTTTCTAACAATGAGCATAGTTGAAAAATTGTTTTTTTAGGAAGTATTATTGGTTCAAAATCTACTTGCTGGTCTAATCTTATTTTTGAAATAGACATTCTATGACTGTCTGTAGCTGCTGCTGTTAAAAAATTTTTATCTTCAGTTTGTGTTTGATGAAAAAAAATTCCACTTAAATAGTGTCTTGTTTCATCATTTGAAACTGAAAATTTACATTTATTCAATAATTTCAATAATTGTTTTGATTTTATAGAAAATTCATTTTGATTAAAGTTTTCATCTGTTAGTGGAAACTCAGATGCACTAATACAATTTAAATTAAAAACAGACTTTTCAGACTCAACTTGAAGTTTGCTAACGTCTGTTAAAGATAAATTAATTTTTTTTCCTGACGAAAATTTTCTTATGATGTCATACATAATAGATGACGTGGTAGTTGTGTTTCCTTCTTCTATAACTTCTACATTGTTAATTTGATGAATAAATATTAAATCTAAATCGGTTGCTGTAATTGTTAGGTTAGAATTACTCGCATTTAATAAAACATTTGACAAAATAGGGAGTGTGCTTCTTTTTTCAATTACGCCTTGGCAATAATTAAGTGCTTGTTGCAGATCTTGTTGATTAACGTTAAATTTCATTTTCTTTATTATACAATATCTGATTTTTTAGATTATTAATATTGTTTGTCATTTCTGGATCTTTTTCCTTCAATTTTTCAATGGTTTTAACTGAATGAATGATTGTTGTATGATCTCTATTAGAAAATTCTCTTCCAATTTCAGGTAATGACTTAGATGTCAAAATTTTTGTTAAATATATTGCTGTTTGTCTTGGTCTTACAAGATATCTAGATCTTCTTGAAGAAAGCATCTCACTTTTACTAATTTTGAAGAACTTACATACAGTTGATTGTATTAAATCTATTGTTACTTTGTTTTCTCCAATATTTAATAGATCTTTTAAAACTACTTTAACCTCTGATAAATTTGGAACTTTGTTGTAAATTCTTGAAAAAGAAACAACTCTATTAATTGCTCCTACTAACTCTCTAATACTTGTGGTTATTTCTGTGCTTATAAATTTTTGTATTTCTTCTGAAATATTTACTTGATTTGAGTAAAAAATATTTAGTTCCTCTGTTTTTTGTTTAACAATTTTACTTCTAAGTTCATAGTCAGGTTTTTGTATATCTACAACAAGACCTCCAGCAAATCTTGATTTAATTCTATCTTGGATTCTTGATAATTTGTTTGGAGCTCTATCGGCAGAGATTATAACTTGTGAGCCTTTATCTAATAGTGCATTAAACGTATGAAAAAACTCTTCTTGCATTGCTTCTTTACCATTCATGAATTGAATATCGTCTATCAATAATATGTCAGTATTTCTAAAATACTCTTTAAACTTCACCATATCATTAGATTTGATTGATTTTACAAACTGATACATAAATCTCTCAGCAGAAATAAACATAACTTTGTTTTTTTCTTTTAATGAAAGACCAATTGAATTTAATAAATGTGTTTTTCCCATTCCAACTCCTCCATAAATATAAAGTGGATTATAATGAGAAATATTTTCTGAAACTTTCATGGATGCTTCATAGGCAAGTTTATTACTTGTTCCTGTTATAAAATTATCAAATCTTTTATTTGGATCTATTCTGTTATATTGCAAGTATGTATCTTTAATGAATGATACGTTTTCATTATTTTCATTTTTAGTAAAATTATTTTCTATCTCATTTTCAGAATTTTTTTCAATAATCTTAAACTCTATTCTTGTTAAATCTTTCTTATACGTTTTTACTATTTGTAAAATTTGGTCTAAATATCTTGAAGTAATCCAGTCTCGAATAAATCTAGTAGAAACCGAAAGTAAGACATAGCTATTCATCTCTTCAACAAAGTCTATCTTTCTAAGCCAGCTTTCATATATATCGCTACCTAGCTTATTTTTCATATCCTTTTGAATTACAGCCCAATCTAAAGCTTCAGATGAAACATCTTTTGTACTTTGTGTTGTGTTGTTGCTTGTCAT